>NZ_OZ240671.1:2240000-3165000 GCF_965198575.1 Lichenicola sp.
TGGGTGCTAAGGTCCATCGTCGAGAGGGAAACAGCCCAGACCACCAGCTAAGGCCCCCAAATCGTGGCTAAGTGGGAAAGGATGTGGAGATTCCAAAACAACCAGGAGGTTGGCTTAGAAGCAGCCATCCTTTAAAGAAAGCGTAATAGCTCACTGGTCTAATAGAAACTCTGCGCCGAAGATGTAACGGGGCTCAAGCCACGTGCCGAAGCTGTGGGTGCATACTTTGATGTATGCGCGGTAGCGGAGCGTTCCGTAGGCCTGTGAAGGGAGATGGTGATGTCTCCTGGAGGTATCGGAAGTGCGAATGCTGACATGAGTAGCGACAAACAGTGCGAGAAACACTGTCGCCGAAAGTCCAAGGGTTCCTGCGCAAGGTTAATCCGCGCAGGGTGAGCCGGCTCCTAAGGCGAGGGCGAAAGCCGTAGTCGATGGGAATGGGGTGAATATTCCCCAGCCTGCCAGAAGTGACGAATGCGAGATGTTGTCTGTCCTTATCGGATTGGATGGGCTTTTTGAGCATTCCGGGAAATAGCTCTGGCGTATAGACCGTACCCTAAACCGACACAGGTGGACTGGTAGAGTATACCAAGGCGCTTGAGAGAACGATGCTGAAGGAACTAGGCAAATTGCTCGCGTAACTTCGGGATAAGCGAGACCCATAGGTGGGCAACCATGTGTGGGTGGCACAGACCAGGGGGTAGCGACTGTTTAGTAAAAACACAGGGCTCTGCGAAGTCGAGAGACGACGTATAGGGTCTGACGCCTGCCCGGTGCCGGAAGGTTAAGAGGAGGTGTGCAAGCACTGAATTGAAGCCCCGGTAAACGGCGGCCGTAACTATAACGGTCCTAAGGTAGCGAAATTCCTTGTCGGGTAAGTTCCGACCTGCACGAATGGCGTAACGACTTCCCCGCTGTCTCCAGCATCGGCTCAGCGAAATTGAATTCCCCGTGAAGATGCGGGGTACCCGCGGTCAGACGGAAAGACCCTATGAACCTTTACTGTAGCTTTGCAGTGGCATCAGGAAAATGCTGTGTAGGATAGGTGGGAGGCTTTGAAGCCGGGGCGCCAGCTCAGGTGGAGCCATCCTTGAAATACCACCCTGAATTTTTCTGATGTCTAACCGCGACCGGTCAGCCCGGTCCGGGACCCTGCATGGTGGGCAGTTTGACTGGGGCGGTCGCCTCCCAAAGTGTAACGGAGGCGCGCGATGGTGGGCTCAGGCCGGTCGGACATCGGCTGCTGAGTGCAATGGCATAAGCCCGCCTGACTGCGAGAGCGACAGTTCGAGCAGAGACGAAAGTCGGCCATAGTGATCCGGTGGTCCCGCGTGGAAGGGCCATCGCTCAACGGATAAAAGGTACTCTAGGGATAACAGGCTGATCTCCCCCAAGAGTCCACATCGACGGGGAGGTTTGGCACCTCGATGTCGGCTCATCACATCCTGGGGCTGGAGCAGGTCCCAAGGGTTCGGCTGTTCGCCGATTAAAGTGGTACGTGAGCTGGGTTTAGAACGTCGTGAGACAGTTCGGTCCCTATCTGCCGTGGGTGTTGGAGACTTGAGAGGAGCTGTCCCTAGTACGAGAGGACCGGGATGGACGCACCTCTGGTGCACCGGTTGTCGCGCCAGCGGCATGGCCGGGTAGCTACGTGCGGACGAGATAATCGCTGAAAGCATCTAAGCGAGAAACTTACCTCAAAACCAGGTCTCCCCGAGGGCCGTGATAGACCATCACGTTGATAGGCCAGATGTATACGCGCAGTAATGCGCTCAGCTAACTGGTCCTAATCGCCCAATAGGCTCAAACCACATCCGGCTCCGTCAAACGAGCCAAAACCACATGCATAGAAATCATCCACAACACCACAACGACACCACACACACATACAAACGCACGCACCAACCCCACACGTCCTACACACCGGCTCACCCGGGTGTGCTGGACGACCTGGTGGCCATGGCGGGGAATGATCCACCCGATCCCATCCCGAACTCGGCCGTGAAAACCCCCAGCGCCTATGATACTGCGTCTTAAGACGCGGGAAAGTCGGTCGCCGCCAGGTCTTCCAACACACCACACAACACCATCACCCACGCGGGGTGGAGCAGCCCGGTAGCTCGTCAGGCTCATAACCTGAAGGTCACAGGTTCAAATCCTGTCCCCGCAACCAGTGATCCAGCGTCGCTAGATCGACAACGTCACCATCCGGATCCTTGCCCGAACCAGGGCGGGAATTCGCGTGAGTTTCGTGTTCAAGACGGCGGGATCCTGCGGTACGCATGTTCTCTTACAGCATAGTTCCATCGGTCCACGTAATAGTCAGCTCAGAACGGAGTTGATATCTTCGATAAGGGCGGTACATCTGCCTCTTAGCTCTTCGGGAAGCCTGGTATCGCCGACAATCCTTTGAAGGTGATATCTCAACGCCATAAGAATTTCGGTACTTGTGGACCCACACTTCAATGCATCGTCTAGCGTCTTTCCTTCTTCGTTAAGTCCGATCTCGTGGATGGATCCGGATATCTCTCTTGCTTCCTCGTAATAATCAATCGCCATGCTATCTTGTCCCGAAATAATTGAGTGTGACGGCGTTCGGGGGAGTGACCACCTCAATACCACCCCCTGGATTTGTCCCCACCGGAGGTGCCACACGCGTGATGAAATCTGATCCTGAATTCAAGGTTCCGGTTTCAACGAAATTCGCGTTGGAGACATTCTCCGGAGGAATGCCATACTTTGCAGCGTAACCTGGTGACGACGGACTTTCCAGCGCCCAGAACTGCGCTTCTCCAGCCTGACTCGTCCCCATGGTGCCTGTTCTATAAAGTGTTGCACCATTCGCAACCTGAGCTCGAGCCGACAGGGCTTCGGGACTGTTATCCTGGACAGCCGGCCCGTACGGAGTGTCAACGAAATCACAAGTCCCGAATGGGTCGATCCAGTGTGTTGGGCTTGGCACGTAGGAAGCGAGATTTGTGCCGCCTCCCAGCCTGATCGGATCCTGCTGGACATAGCAGCCCTCATCCGGTGCGTAGTAGCGAAACCGGTTATAGTGCAGCCCAGTCTCGGCATCGAGGTATTGGCCCTGGAACCGAACCGGTTGGGCGATCTCCTCGATAATTGTTTGAGTGACGGAGCCCCAGGCGGTGAAACCGCTCCGCCAGACCAGGCGGCCGTCGTCATTGGTGATCTCCTGTGGCGTACCTAGGTGGTCGAGCTGATAGTGGAAGAGCGTGCCGGAACTGACCGAGCTTGTTCGGCAGATCTGTGCGAGCGGGCGGAAGCCGTTCGGTTCGTGGAGATAAACCTTCGCCAGCGGGTCGGCCGCCGTACTGCTTTCTGCGAACAGCAGGTTGCCCAACCATACGAATTCAGTGCGTGTCTCGCTTACAGTTGAGGCCCGGCCCTCGTTGGCCGGCACCGGGCCCCACAAGACGCTCTGCTTGGTCGTGCGCCGTCCCAGCGCGTCGTAGATGAACGAGGTAATGCGGCGCCCGAGGCGACTGAGTTCCTCAACCTCCAGGAGTTGGTTGTCGGCGCGGTAGCGATACAGCCGCTCGACGTTGCCGCCGGCACCGCGGACCTCGCGCACGCGGTTGCCGCAGCCGTCATACTCGAACTTGCGATCGCCGCGTAGCAGCAGGCGGTCGCCGGTGGCCCCACCCGGGGTGCCGGCACCCGTGTCGCTGCTGGCGCCCAGGATGTTGCCGGCCGGATCGATGACGAAGCGTTCGGGCAGGTCACCTTCGACGCCGACCAGGCGCTCATTGGCATCATACTGGTAGCGCCGCACGCCGCTTGCGAGGTCCAGCGTCTCGATCAGCCGGTCGGCGTTGTCCCAGCGATACTGGCGCTCGATCAGCGGCTGGACGTTGGCGCTGCGAGAGGTCTGCCGGGTGAGGCGGCCTTGCGGGTCGTATTCGGACACGGTGGTCAGGGCGCCGGCGCGGCGCTCCGTCTCGCGGCCCAACGCATCCCGTCCAAACGACGCCACCAGACGGCCGTCGAAGTCGATGCGGACGACATTGTCCTGCGTGTCGTAGGCGGTCTCGATCTCCCGCCCGTCGGGCAGTGTCGTGGCGACGCGGCGGCCGCGGGCGTCCTGGCGATGGCGGATCGTGCCAACCGGGCTGGTCTCCTCACGCAGCGCGCCATCCGGCCCGTAGGCGAAGCCAATCTCGCCCCAGTCGTTGGCCGCGCGGATCAACCTACCTGCTACATCGTAGGCATAATGGTCGGTCAGGCCGTCGCTGTGCCTGCGCTCCAGCAATCGGCCGAGCCCGTCGCGTGCGTAGGATGCGCCGCGGGCTTCGGCGTCGTCATGCGCCACAAGGAAACCAGCCGCGTCATAGCGGTAGCTGCGACGGCGGCCGTCGAAGCCGATTTCCTCGACCAGCTGGTCCGCCAGGTCGTAGGCCAGCGTGTAACGCTCGCCCTTCTGGTTGGTCAGCCCGACCAGGTTGAGGTCGGCGTCATAGCGGTAGCCCAGACTGCTACCATCCGGGTTCAGCCGCTGGATCGGGAAGGGCAAGCCGTCATAGCTCCAGCGTGTGATCGCGCCAGTAGCGGCCTGGTGGCTGGTGACATGACCTTCCGGGTCGTGGGTCAGCCGGATGATGCCGCCATCGGAGCGCCGGATTTCCGCCAACCGTCCGGCCGCGTCACGAACATAACGGGTTGGTGCTTCTCCGGCCCGGCGGCTCTCGCTCATGCGGCCGAGCGGGTCGTAGGTAAACTGGGTGCGCCGAACTCCATCGCCGGCAGCATCCCATGCCAGCTCGCCGCGCTCGGTCCAGCCAAAGCGACGCAGCGGCCCGATCGCGTCCTGGACCGCAAGTGTCAGGCCGCGCGGGTCACGCAGGAACCGACGCGCGCGTCCTGCTGCATCGGTATGCACGGCAAGGTTCAGCCGGTCGTCCCAGACGAACTGCTCGCTGGCCCCTGTCGGCGTGGTGATCTCGAGCGGCAGGGCAGTGACCAGCCCGTCCGACGCTGGCTCCGCATATCGCAGCACGCGACGCGCACCGTCGAAATCGCGGGTCTCGACCACCCGGCCGAAGCGGTCATAAGAGCGGCTCCGTGTGGCACCATCCGCGCGGACCACGCCCAACAGCAGGTTCTCCGGCGACAGGCGACGGGTCTCGCGGCGGCCCAGCGCGTCGACAACCGCAACCACGCGGCCCTCGGCGTTCCACTCATAATGCCAGACGGCACCGCGCGGACTGCGCACCGTGGTGCGGCGGGCGGCGTCGTCATAGCTGAGCGTGCGGTCGTAGAGCGACAGCCCCTGTAGGGTTGCGCTGCCCCAGGTGGCGATGCAACGCGCGGCCGTGCGCCGGGCGGTGTTGTCCCAGCGGAAATGGAAGGTGAGCCCGGCCGGACGGCGCTCCTCGACCAACAGGTGGCGCTCGTAGAGATAGCGGAAGCGGCCGTCGACAGCATCGGTCGAGGCGGTCAGGTCGCCCGCGCGGTCATACTCGAAGGCAGTCAGGGTCAGCAGGCCGTCGCCGTCCGGATGCGGCGCATCGATGCAGATGATTCGGCCGAGCGCGTCATGCCGCACCTGCAACTCCCGCCCGGCGCTGTCGCGGATGCCGTTCAAGCGGCCGGACCGGTCGCGGGTCAGAGCGATCTCGTTGCCGTTCGAGTCGGCGATCGACACCAGGTGCCGGATCGCCGGGATGCCGGGCACGAAACCGACGGACGGGCCGAACCGGAAGCGGATGCCGCTGTAATCGACGGCAGCGACGTCGCCGTCCACGTCGCAGAGCTGAATGCGCTCGAGGGGGTCGAAGCTGGGCCTGCCGGGTGAGGGCGTGTCCAACACCAGCAGGCGGCCGTCGCCGAGCCGCAGCGTCTGACGACCGTCGGCGCGCGGCATCAAGGCCATATCCAGGCTGTGGTGCCAGCCATGGCCCAGCTCACCGGTGATGGTCGAGGACGACATCCAGATCCGCTTGAACGCAAGCGGCAGCGGGCCCGGGAGGGTGAAGTCGGTCTGCTCGGTGAACACCACCCCGGTCGCCGGATTGACCGGATGGCCCACGCTCTCCGAGGTGGCGGTGTTCTCGCTCGTGTGGCCGCCGGGTTGAGTCGATCCCTGTCCGGTTGTCGAGCTCCCTCCGCCTGACTTCCCAGACCCGCCGACGCCCTTGCCTCGATCGGCGTTGACGCCGGACGCGGCGGCCTCGTCCTCTGCGGCACCGCCAGCTGCCGCGCCGCCGCCGCTGGTGTTCCGCTTGGCCGCGCGCAGCAGCGCCATATCGAAGAAGTCGCTGCCCAGGGCGATGATTGCCTTGGCGGCCTCGGGTGCAGCGGCGGCGATCTCGGCTGCGCTGTCGGCATACACCGCTGTCCGCACGGCCTTGGTCAGCCTGACGATCGCCCGCAGCCCGTCCCACCCGGCATAGGCGACCGCATAGCCGACGAACACGGCGTCCAGCGCCTCGCCTATCACCGGGATCGCCTGCACCCCGGCCATCACGCCCATGACCGCGATCGTCTGGGCCAGCGCTGGGCCGGTCAGCATCGCCCGGATGTGCGCCTGCAGCTCCTTGCCCAGCAGCGGCAGCGCATCCTCGAGCAGCGTCTGCAGGCGCTGCCCGGTCGACCAGCCGGCGATGCTGACCGGCCCGCCATGCGCCTGCACGCCACTGCCGGAGGACCCTGGTGCCGAGCCGCTCGGCGTTGCGAGCGCATGCTGTGATCCACCGGCCGGAGCGGCGGCCACGGCCACCGGCGCCGCTCCGCCGCGCTTTGGTGACGACGACACGGCATGCCGGTCATGGTTCCTGACCACGATCGCGCGCAGGCGGTGCGTCCGCAGGTGGTGGCGCAGTGTCTCGACGACGTGGTGGGCGTCGTGATGTGCCGACGTCCGGACCGTGATGCTGGCGCCGACCGCGATGTCCGGCCGTGCCATCCAGCTCTGCAGCTTCTCGATCTGCCAGCTGTCGCTTTTCAGGCTCTCGATCGCCCTGATCGCCAGGCGGTCGTTGCTGGTCTCGGTCGGCTTGTCCAGGACCCCGAGCGTTCCAAGCTCGCCCATCCCGTGCGCCGATAACGGGCCCAGGAAGACGGTGACGTCTCCCGCCCTGAGTTCCAGCACCTGCGCGGGCGGAGCTTTCATGCGGGCGTCATTCCGCGCAAGCGAATCTCGTCCTCTGGCCTCTCGACCGAGGCTGCTGCCCAGGCTCTGGAGCTGAGAGCAGCACATCCTCTGCGTGTTGCCCAGCGGCTTCTGCCCGCGACACTGGCGGAGTTTCTGCCGTCCTGACGCGGCTTATGATCGGGTCCGCGCTTTGGTCACCGTTGGACCCGGGTTCCGGCTCGTCGCGCCCGGCGTGCCTGCCTCACTCTAATTCAGGCAAGTCAAGACCGCTTGATCCGATCAACACGCTCAAACTCTTAACCAGCTGCTTCGGCTCAAGCTGGTTACTTGAGGGCTTCAGCAGGTATGGACGGGAGCATCAATCGTTCGTGGTTATGCGTCCCCGTAATCAACACGCATCGTCGATCACGCAGACGCGCCGGGCCACCAGGCTCAACCGCAGCTCGCCCGACAGCCCCGACACGGAGCGCGTCGGGCAATTTTGCGCCCGGCGTGAGCGTCACACAATGTTCCCTACTCGCGATCCGGCCGCATTCCATGGCACGACATGCCAAGCCGGTCGTGCCGACGGAACACCCGTCGAGATCGCGGGCACGGGGATCACGCTCCAGCGCCTGCGGGACCCAAAGTCCCCCAGCCAACCATGCCGCGGCGCATCTCGCTGATACCGCTAGCCAGCGGGACCACGACGGCAGCTGGGACGAATAATCATCCGCGCCCGACGAGACGCCAGTGATCGTCCCGGGATATGCCAGCACGTCGAACGCCTGCCCGCGGCATAAGCCGAACGCCTTGCTTTATCGCTCCGACACTGGTCGCGCGTATGAAGTCAGGCGCCACACCACGGGCGCAGCGTGATGTGCCTTCATCGTGCCGGGCCGTAACGGTGCATGTATCATGAGCGCGGCATGGGTACTTTCCGAGGGTCGCCAACGGCGATTGCCGAGGACAGTGTGCGCTACCGGAATGACACGTCCGGCACACTGAACGTTGCTCGTTCCCCAATCTGCGCCGCGTATGACACTGGAGATTGCCATGGCGAACCGCTCGGCTGGCGTCTTCAACACCGAAATCACTCTGATCAACGGGCACTGTTTTCCAGATCCGATCAGTCTGGCCTAGTAGCTGACCAACTTGATGTCCAAGATTTCATCCAGCCCGTGTTCCGTGCCAGTTTCGTCTCCGCTGCGTCACGCAAACGGCAGAGGCTACGGCCTCTGGGCTGCGGTCTTTGTCCTGGCGCTGACCTGCATCCCGGCTTCGACTTCAGCTCAAAGCCGCGCCGAGGCGCCAGATACGATCGCCGCACGATTACAGGCCTGCGCAGCGTGCCACGGCAACGACGGCGAAGGGACCACGAATGAAGACTTCCCGCGCCTGGCTGGAAAGCCTGCCGAGTATCTAATGCATCAGCTCGTCGCCTTTCGCGACAGTCGACGCAGCTATCTGCCGATGAACTATCTGCTCGAGTATCAGAACGACGCTTTCCTGCATCAGGTCGCCGACTACTACGCGAGCCGCCATCCCGTACTGCGGCCGCAAGTCCGGTCCGACATCAGCCCGGCAACACTTCAGCGTGGCCGTTCCATCGCCACCGAGGGTAACCAGGCCGCCGGCACTCTCGCCTGTGCCGCCTGCCACGGGGCCCGCTTCACTGGCATGCAGCCCGCCATCCCTGGCCTGATCGGGCTGCGCGCCAGCTACATCAGTGCGCAACTCGGTGCATGGCGGTACGGTACGCGTACGGCCGCGGCGCCTGACTGTATGCAGGTCGTGGCCGCCGCCCTGACCGAAGCCGACACCACTGCTGTCGCTGCATGGCTGGCCGCACAGCCGATCCCACCGGATCCTGCGCCGATGGAGCAACACGCCGTTAAAATACCGACGCGGTGCGGGAGCGAGCCGCAGTGACGCGGGGCCGGTGGGCGCTGCCGCGGCTGGCCGGTCGGTGGCTTGGCCTTGCGCTGCTGCTGCTTGCCGGCACGCAGATCCCGGTCGCGGCGCGGTCGTCGCCACCGCTGCTCAGGTCAGACCCGGAACTGGCAAAGGGTGCATACCTCGCTCGCGCCGGCGATTGTGTTGCCTGTCACACAGGCCCCGGCGGAAAACCGTTCGCGGGCGGCCTGCCGATGCAGACCCCATTCGGCACCATGTACTCGACCAACATCACGCCGGACCCGACCGGCATCGGCGGCTGGACCGCGGGTCAGTTCTACGGCGTGTTGCACGATGGCCGCAGCCCGGACGGCGGGCTGATCTACCCGACGATGCCGTTCGGCTCCTACACCAAGCTCCCGCGCGCAGACTCCGACGCCATCTTCGCCTATCTCCGCACGGTTCCACCGGTCAGGGCGATCGACCGCGCCAGCGAGCTGCAATTTCCCTATGATAATCGGATCCTGATCCTGGGCTGGAGAACCCTGTTCTTCCGTGCGGGCAGCTACGTTCCCGACCCGACTAAAACGGCCGATTGGAACCGCGGCGCCTACCTCGTGCAGGGACCGGGGCATTGCGGAATGTGCCACACGCCGACCAACGCGCTCGGCGGCAGTTCGCCGGCCCGGGCGTTCGAGGGCGGCCTCATTCCGATGCAGAACTGGTATGCGCCCTCGCTGACCTCCAACAAGGAAGCCGGCCTGGGCGAGTGGAGCCTGCAGGACATTGCCGACTTGCTGCGGACAGGGATCTCGCAGCGCGGCGCCGTCTACGGCCCGATGGCGGAGGTCGTTTACGACAGCCTGCAATATCTCGACGACAGCGACATCAACGCGATGGCCGTCTATCTCAAAAGTCTGGGTCAGGGCCATCCGTCCAGTGCGCCGGCGGCGTCGGTGTCCTCGACCGAGACCAGCCTGCTGCTGCACCTGGGCCACGACATCTACCAGGGCAACTGCACGAGTTGCCACGGCGCCGACGGCGTCGGTGCGCCGCCCGACTATCCACCGCTCGCCGGCAATGCGTCGATCCAGATGACGTCCGCGGTGAACCCGATCCGCATGGTGCTGAACGGCGGCTACCCGCCCGGCACCACCGGCAACCCCGCGCCCTACGGAATGCCACCGTTCGCCCAGACTCTATCGGATGACGAAGTTGCTGCCGTGGTCTCCTACATTCGCGCATCGTGGGGCAACCGCGGCACCTCCATCTCCGCCGGTCAGGCCAACGCGCTCCGCCGCGCATCGCTGGATTGATGATGCCATGATCAACAGCGAGACCCCCGATCAGGACGATCAGGCCAAGGTGGAGCGGATCGTTGCCGCCGGCCCGCTCGGCGCGCTGGTCCTGGCCGGGACGACGACCGCGATCGTGATCGCGATCTGGCTCATCTTCTATCTTGTCGTTTTCATGCCTCGGGCGGCCGCACCATGATCCCGCCGATCGACAGTGCGGCAGAAAAGATAGCCAACCGCGTCGAACGTCGCTGGGCCGCGATTTCGGTCGCGATCGTTGCAAGCCTCGTCGTGATGGCTGCCTTCGGTGGCATCCACCAGGCCGCGATGCCGCAGCGGCAAGTCGAGCTCGTCGATCCACGCACGCTGCATGTGTCCGGCGAATTCATCGAGAGCAATCTCGGCACCGGCCTCGAGCCGGATGGCTCGGTGACCGTGCGCCTCATCGCGCAGCAATACTCCTTCACGCCCGCATGTATCGTCGTGCCGGCCGACGTACCCGTGAACATCCGCGCGACCAGCGCCGACGCGGTGCATGGCCTGCTGATCGATGGCACCAACGTCAACCTCATGCTGGTCCCGGGATACATCTCGAGCGCGCCGACGCGGTTCACCCGGCTGGGTGACCGCCACATGCCCTGCCACGAATTCTGCGGCATCGGTCATGAAGGCATGTGGGGCCGCGTGCGCGTGGTCGACCGGACGACCTTCATGCAGTTGGCGGCCGACCGGCGGAGAAACGACTGTGGTGGTTAACAGGCGACTGATCCTCGCGCATTTCTGGCTTGCCTTCGCAACATTCGGGGCGGCGTTGCTGCTCGGCGAGTGGCAGATGTTCGTCCGCAGCCCGCTGCATGCCTGGCTCGGCGACGCGGAGCACTACTACCGGTCGGTGACCGAGCACGGTGTCGCGATGGCCTACGTGCTGCCCACGCTGGTCGCCATGGGCTTCGGCTATTTCGTGTCCGAGACAGCCCTGCAGCAGCCGTTGATCGGCCGGCGCTGGGCATGGACCGGCTTCGCTCTGGTCGCAGCAGGCGCGGTTCTGGCCACCATCCCGATCTCGCTCGGCCTCGCCTCGGTCCTCTACACGTTCTACCCGCCGATGATCGCAAACCCGGGGTTCTACCTCGGCATCGTGCTGGTCGTGGTCGGTTCCTGGATCTGGGTCGCCTTGATGGCGATCAACCTGGCCGCCTGGAAGCGCGCAAACCCCGGCCAGCCGGTGCCATTGGCCATGTTCGCCACCGTCGCCGGCGCCCTGTTGTGGGGCTGGACAGCCGTCGGAGCCGCGATGGAGATCCTGTTCCAGATCCTGCCGGTGGCGTTGGGCCTGAAAAGCACGATCGATGCCGGCCTGTCGCGGGTGTTGTTTTCCTGGACCTTGCACGCCATCGTCTATTTCTGGCTGATGCCGGCCTACATCGCCTATTACACGATCGTGCCGCGGGCGATCGGCGGCCGACTTTATAGCGACCAGATGGGCCGTCTGTCCTTCGCATTGTTCCTGGTCGTGTCTATGCCGATCGGGATCCATCATCTGTTCGCCGACCCGGAAGTCGGCGCCGGCTTCAAGTTCCTGCACTCGACCTTCACCGCGCTGGTGGCGCTGCCGACGCTGCTGACGGTCTTCACGATCTGCGCCTCGGTGGAGATCGCCGGAAGACTGCGCGGCGGCAAGGGCACGCTGGGCTGGCTGCGCGCGTTGCCCTGGCAGAACCCGATCATGCTGGCCGCTGCCTTCTCGTTCATCATGCTCGGCATCGGCGGCGCCGGTGGGCTGATCAACATGAGCTCCCAGCTCAACGCGACGATCCACAACACCCAGTTCGTCACCGGCCATTTCCACCTGATTTTCGGCGGCGCCATCGTCATCATGTATTTCGCCATTGCCTATGACGTGTGGCCGCATCTCACCGGCCGTGCGCTCGGCAACCTGGCCCTGGTCCGTGCGCAACTCTGGACCTGGTTCGTCGGCATGATGGTGCTGACCCTGCCGTGGCACTATGTCGGGATCATCGGCATGCCGCGGCGAATGGCCTTCTACGACTACACCGATCCGGCGATCGCCCGCATGGCGCTACCGGTCATCATGTCGGTCGTCGGTGGCGCCGTCCTGGTCGTATCGGGCGCCTTGTTCCTGCTCGTGCTGTTGCGCGCCCAGAGAACCAGCCTGACGGATCCCGGCACCTACCGCTTCAGCATGGCTGTGCACGTTCCTCGCCACGTCCCGGCCGCACTGAATGGCTTCGGCCTCTGGTCCGGGTTGATGATCGCGCTGACCGTGCTGAATTACGGCTTTCCTGTTGCCAACCTGCTCGCCCGACACGGCAACGAAGTGCCGGCGATCGCCAGTGCCGGCCAGCATTGAGCCCCCGGCCGTGAAGGGTCAGCCATGAGCGCCGAGCGGCCGCCGACCGGGAGGGACCGCTGGGCGGTCGTCAGCGCCGCCATCATCGCAGGCGTGGCAGGCCTGTCGATCGCAGCCGGCTTCGTCTGGTTTCCGACGTTGATGTCGAGCGACAATCGGGAAACCCTCTGGCAGCAGATCTGCGGCGCGGCCGGGCTGGTGCGCAGCTACGCCTCGGTCGAGCCGGTGGTCGGGCCGACCGTGCTGACCTCGCAGGTCGTGATGACGCCGCAGATGCTGGCCGCTCCGACCGCCGAGGATATCGGCCGCGGCGCGACCTTCGCCCTTCGCTGCACCGTATGCCATGGCGCGCGCGGGCTGAGCGACGCGAACTCGCCCAATCTGGCCGGACAATACCGCGTGGTGCTCTACAAGCAGATCCGGGACTTCGCATCGGGCGCTCGCCCCAGCAGCGTCATGGGCCCGCTTGTCGCGCATCTCGGCGATCCGGAGATGCGTGATCTTGCTGCCTACTACGCATACCTGCCGGCGCTGCCGCCGTATCATCCGGTCAGCTCGGGGCCGATGCCGGCCATCGTGTCGGGCGGCGCGCCGATGCGCGGCATCGCACCCTGCGGCGCCTGCCACGGTGGCCTGGCCAACAAGACCGGCAGCGCCTGGCTCGAGGGGCAGCCCGAACGCTACCTGCTGGCTCAACTGCATGCCTTCGCATCGGGTGATCGCCATAACGACATCAGCAGGCAGATGCGCAACGTCGCCCACGACATGACACCGGTCGAGATGGCGGAAGCGGCCGCCTACTATGCGAACCAGCCTCTCAGATAGGACCGCATCCGCGACCAACCGCCGTCGGCTCGCGTCAATGCGCCGCAGACGGAGCCTTCGCCGGCGCGACCGACCGGAGAAACGGGACCATCAGCGTGCCGATGACGAACACCACCATGATGACGCTGAAGGCGTCCGCATAGGCGAGCGTCGACGCCTCACGGTATGCCGTCTGCCAAAGCGTGTGAAGCGCCGCCGCATGTCCCGGATCCGAGCCGGCGGGGAGCGCGCCGTATCGGGAGTTCGCCGCCGCGACGAACCGGTTCATCGCACCGTTGGACGGCGTCAGATGTGACGCGATGCGGTCGAAATGCAGGTTGGTCCGGCTGTTCAGGATTGCAGCGCTCACGGCGATGCCGACCGCACCTCCCAGATTACGCATCATGTTGAACAGCCCGCTCGCATATTTGAGCCGCGCCGGCGACAGGCTCCCCAGCCCGAGATTGACGCTGGGCGCGACCGCGAACACCTGCGGAAACCCGCGCAGGATCTGCGGGATCAGCAGCTCCGCCGCACTCCACTGGCTCGTGATGAAGGAAAAGCTCCACATCGCGAGCGCGAAGCACGCCATTCCGGCCATCATCAGCCAGCGCGGATCGAAACGCTTCGACAGCAGGATGAATGCCGGCGTTCCAAGCAGCGATGCGGCGCCGGTCGAGAAGATCGCCATTCCGGTCTGCCACGCGCTGTAGCCGCGCACGTAGCCGAGAAACAGCGGCGTCAGGTAGATCGTCGTGAAAATCCCGATCCCGGTGATGAACGACAGGATGCAACCCAGCGCGAAATTGCGGTTCGTGAATGCCCTGAGATCGACAACCGGATTTGCCACCACCAGGCTGCGCACGACGAAGCCCAGGAGCGTCAGCCCCGAAATCCAGGCGCAATCGGTGATCGTGGCATCGTCGAACCAGTTCCAGCGCGTGCCTTCCTCGAGCACGTATTCGAGGGTCGCCAGGCCGATCGCCATCAGGACCATGCCGGGATAGTCGGCACCGCGCAGCAATTTCAGGTCAGGCTTGTCGATGTCCACCAGCAGCGGCACCAGCACCGTCACCACAAGGCCGGGCACCAGGTTTATGTAGAACAGCCAGTGCCAGTCGAGGGTGTCGGTGATCCAGCCGCCGATCACCGGCCCCAGTGTCGGGGCCACGGAGGCGATCGTTCCGATCACCGCGGCGCTGTACACCCGCCTCGTGCCCTGGAAGAAGTGGAACGACGAGGTGAAGACGGTCGGGATCATCGACGCGCCAAGCAGCCCCTGCAACGCGCGAAAGACGATCATGCTCTCGATGTTCCACGCCATCCCGCACAGCATGCTCGACACGGTAAAACCGGCTGCCGAGGCGGTGAACAACCAGCGCGTCGAGAACACCCGGGTCAGCCAACCGGACAGCGGGATCACGATGATCTCGGCTATGAGATACGCGGTCTGCACCCAGCTGATCTCGTCCTGCGCCGCCGACAGGCCGCCGCCGATATCCTGCAGCGACGAGGCCACGATCTGGATGTCGAGCAGCGCCATGAACATGCCGGCGCACATCACGACGAACGGCAGCACGCTCGGCTGCACGGTTCAGTGTCCCGTCTGGAAGTGACTGGTTCGCAGATCGACGCTTACGGTCGTCGACAGGCCCGGGCGGAGCCTCGACAGCGTTGCATCCTCCACGTCGAGCGCAATTCGGACGGGAACACGCTGCACGATCTTGGTGAAGTTCCCGGTGGCGTTCTCCGGCGGGATCACGCTGAACACTGCCCCGGTACCTGGCGCCAGGCTGTCGACGCGGCCGTGGAACACGATCCCGGGCGCCACGTCCGCGATCACGTCGGCCGTCTGCCCCCGCTTCATCCGCGCGAGCTGGTCCTCCTTGAAGTTCGCATCCACCCAGAGCCCGTGTGCGGGAATGACCGAAAGCAGGTAGCTGGCCTGCGACACGTAGGCGCCGACGCGTGCTGCCCGGTTGCCGACATAACCGTCGATCGGCGAGCGGATCTGCGTGTAACCGAGATCGAGACCGGCCGTCCGGAGATCGGCCTCGGCCACCTGGACCATTGCCTGAGCCTCAGCCACCCGCGCTGCCAGCACGTCCAACTCACCTCGCGCCGCTTCGACCGCCGCCGCGGCACCACTGACCGAGGCAGCCGCTTCCTGGTCGGTAGCCCGGGTCCGTTCCGCGTCCTGACGTGATCCGGCCGGGGTGAGGGCGAGCGCCGCATACCGGGCGCCTTCGACATGTGCGAACACGAGCTTTGCCGCGGCTGCCCGCAGATCAGCCTCCCGATCCTGGATCGTCGCCCGTTGCGCCTCGGACGCCGCCTGCAGTCCCTGAAATGCCGCGCGCCGGGCGAGGACCGTTGCCTGGGCTCTGTCGTACGCGGCCTGGAAGTCCCTCGCATCCAGCTGCATCAGCAACTGGCCCGCGCGCACATGCTCGTTGTCGACAACGGCGACATCGCTGATGAAGCCGGCGACGTGCGGCGCGATCGTCGTGACGTCGCCGCCCACGTAGGCATCATCCGTCGACACGATGAACTGACCGTTGGCCCAGTACTGGTAGCCATACCAGCCGATGCCGGCCGCGATCGCGACCCCCGATGCTAGCATCGCCGCCCGCTTCAGGACCGTCCGCGCACGCGGCCGCAGCCCGGCCTCGCGTTGCGCCGGTGCGATCACGCGCGCGGTGACGGTCCCGCTCATGGTGTCACGCCAGGGTCAGGATCTGCCGCGGTATAGCGTCGCCGCAGTCGGTCGCCGGCTGCCGGCCCGGGCGCGCCGCGGAACTCCGCCTGCGTCATCTCCCTGCCGCTGACCCGGTCGACCAGCACCGGCTCCGCCCTTGCGCCGGTCAGCCGATCCACCAGCACCAGGCTCTCGCCCTCTGGCGCGAAGTGCCGGTTCCCCCAGGCGACCATCGCCCACAGCACCGGCTGGAAATCGCGCCCACGTTCGGTCAGCACATACTCGTCGCGCGGCGGCCGCTCGCTGTAGCGCCGCCGCTCGAGGAGGCCCGCATCCACCAGCGCCGACAGCCGCCGTGTCAGCATGTTGGGGGCTATACCAAGGCTTTTCTCGAACTGGTCGAAGCGGGTGAGTCCGGTCAGGGCGTCCCGCAGGATCAACATGCTCCACCACTCGCCCACCCGATCGAGGCTGCGCGCGATCGGACACTGCGTATCGGCAAGGCTCGTCCGCTGCATGGTCCAATCCAATCGCTTCCGTGCTGGAGGGAACCTAGGCTAGTAGCTATCATGATGCAAGCGACACGCATCGGCCCATCGAGAGGGTCAAGACGCATGCGAATGCGCCGCTATTCCCGATCGTGACCCCGGCGGAGCGCGCCCGACCATCCGGAAAAATGTTCACTCGGACGATAGTGAGTTTGCAGTCCGGCGGCCGGGCGGACATAATGTGTGGTCGGAGGGACCGCGTCAGATGGCCCCCTGAGGAGAACCGCCATGGCCCCGCAAGGTCGCATCGATGCCGGTCGCCCGGACCAACGGCAAACCGGCACAGGCAACGAGACCGCCGGGTGCTGCACGGCGAGATGACCACCACGCCGCCATAACGAATTCTTTGCAACCGGCCGCCAGAGCCGGATGAGAGAGGGGAAATACCATGACGATCGAAATCGCGGCCCTACGACAGCCCAATCCGGCCGAGGACCGAGCCTACGACGCGGCCGCACGCAAGGCGATGCGCGTGCTGGTGCCGATGATCATCCTGATCTACCTGTTTTCGTTCCTGGACCGCAGCAATGTCGCGCTGGCAAAACCGGCGTTCCAGCATGAGCTCGGCATCGGGCCGGCCGCCTACGGGCTCGGCTCCGGATTGTTCTTTCTCGTCTATGCGTTTCTCGAGGTGCCCAGCAACCTCATCGCCTACCGGATCGGCCCACGCCGCTGGATCTCGCGCATCGCCGTCACATGGGGTGCGGTGTCCGCGGCCATGATCTTCGTCCGCGGCGACTATTCGTTCTATGCGCTGCGCCTGCTGCTCGGTGCAGCCGAGGCCGGGTTGTTTCCAGCCCTGCTCTATCTCATCACCTGCTGGTTCGCCTACCGTGAGCGCGCGATCGTCGTGAGCTGGCTCTATCTCGGGCCGCCGATCGCGCTGATTTTCGGAAACCCTCTGGGCGGCGCACTGATGACCCTGGACGGCACCGGGGGACTACGTGGCTGGCAGTGGATGTTCCTGATCGAGGGCCTGCCGACCATCCTGATCGGCGTGTTCCTGTGGTTCAAACTGCCGGACCGGCCACGCGCGGCGGCATGGCTGACGGCCGACGAGGCCGGCCTGCTGGAGCGGCGCGCCATCGCGACGGTGGAACAGCATGCGGCGATCGAGGCCAAGGGCTGGGCCAGGGCGCTGGCGTCTCCCACGACGTTGCTGATCGGCCTGATCTATTTCCTGAACCAGGTCGGCTGGCTCGGCCTGGTGTTCTTCACGCCGAGCGCCATCCACCAGATGAACGTCACGTCGCCGCTCCTGGTCGGCGTGCTGTCGAGCAGCATCGGCATCGGCGCACTGATCGGCGTGCTGGTGGTCCCTCGGGTGCATCGCCGCGTTTCGAGCGACAGCCTGTTCCTGGCAGCCGTGACGATCGGCTTCCTGCTGTGCGGGCTCGGCTTCTCCACCACGACCGATCATGTCCTGAAGCTGCTGCTCATCATCTGCGGGTCGGCCTTCGGCGTGGGCGTGCTCCCGGTCTATTGGGCGATCGCGATGCGGCAGTTGAACGGCGTGCAGGCTGCGGCCGGGCTCGCCGCCATCAACACGATGGGCCTCACCGGCGGATTCGTCGGACCGTATCTGTTCGGCATCGCTGAAAGCTGGTCCGGCCACAGCAGCTCCGGCTTCGTCGTGATCGCGATCTGCTCGGCGGTGGCACTGGTGCCGATCTTCCTGCTGAGCCGCATCCGGCGTGATCCCGAGGCAGCTCCGCCTGCCGGTGTCACGCAAGCTGCATTGGAGTGACGCCGGGATGATCGACGGGGCCATGCAGGACTTCCCGCTCCGGCTGGATCGGTTTCTCGACCATGCGGCCAGGTGGCATCCACGTCGCGAGGTGGTCACCGCCGGCAATGCGGGCCAGGTCGAGCGGATCGGCTACGCCGGACTTCGGGATCGCAGCCGGCGCATCTCCACCGTGCTCGCCGGGCTCGGTGTGGGACCAGGCGAGCATGTGGCGACGCTCGCCTGGAACACGCAGGCGCATGTCGAGAGCTGGTACGGGATCATGGGGATCGGCGCGGTCTGCCACACGCTCAACCCGCGGCAGACGGCATCCCAGCTCGGGGCCATGGCCACCGCCGCGTCCGACCGCGTGCTGATCGCCAGCGCCGACCTCCTGCCGCTGGCCCGCGCGCTGGCAGCTCTCGCGCCCAGCATCGAGCACGTCCTGGTCATTGATGGCGAGGCGACCCGCCAGGACCCCGAGGCTGTGCGAGCCGACGAGCGCGCGCTCGAACCTCTCATCGGCTGGGCCAGCGAGCCGGATCCCGCCTGGGCACAGTTCGACGAGCGGGCGCCTGCCGGCCTGTGTTTCACGTCCGGCACCACCGGCCCTCCGAAGGGCGTCACCTACACCCACCGCGCGAGCTTCCTGCACGCCCTGCGCCTGTTGCAGACCGATGTGATCGGGATCAGCGCGGCGGACAGCGTGCTGGTGGTGGTACCGATGTTCCATGCCTGCGCCTGGGGCCTGCCCTTCGCGGTGCCCGCGGCTGGGGCGAAACTGGTGCTGCCGGGGCGGCAGATGGATGGCGCCAGCCTGGCCAAGCTGATCGCGGCCGAGGCGGTGACGATCGCGGTCGGCGTGCCCACGGTCTGGCTCGGCCTGCTCGACCATCTCGAGGCGACCGGCGGCACGCTGCCCTCGCTGCAACGGATCCTGATGGGCGGCGCACCGCTGCCGCCGGCCCTGATGGCGCGGCTCGAGCGCCGGCTCGGGGTCAAGGTGCAGACCAGCTGGGGCATGACCGAGCTGTCGCCGTCCGGGACGGTGTCGCCGGCAAATGCCCCGGAGCGGTCCGCCGGCCTGTCCGGCAAGCCCGCGATCGGCATGGACCTGCTGCTGACCGATGCGGACGGTGTGCCGTTGCCGGACCAGCGTGGGCCGGAGGGGCATTTGCGGGTGCGTGGCGCCAGCGTGATCGAGCGCTATTTCGGGGAGGCGGAGCCGGCGACCGACGCGTCTGGCTGGTTCCCGACCGGCGACCTGGCCCGGATTGATGCGGACGGCAATCTCAGCATCACCGGCCGCGCCAAGGACCTGATCAAGTCAGGTGGCGAGTGGATCAATCCGGGCGAGATCGAGGCCATCGTCGGCGCCCATCCGGACGTGGCGTTGGCCGCCGTGATCGGCCGCCCGGATGCGAAGTGGGGCGAGCGACCGGTGCTGCTGGTCGAGACGCGGGACGGCCGTGCGGTCGCCGGCGAGACGCTCATCGAGACGCTGCGTGGCCGGGTGGCGTCCTGGTGGCTGCCCGACACGGTGGTCCTGCTCCCGGCCATGCCCCTGACACCGACCGGGAAGATCGACAAGATACGGCTGCGATCGACATATGGAGGCGGCTGAGGAAGGCATGCGGCATTTGCCCCCCTCGGTCGTGACCGCGACCAGGATAAGGCAGCAGCTTGACCGAAACCCCTACGCCCCCGCGCAAGCGCACCACCAAGGCCGCGCAACGGGCCGACACCACCGAGCTGATCCTCGACGCGGCCGAGCATCTCTTCTCCCGGCACGGCTTCTATGGCGTCACCCTGAAGGACGTTGCAGGTCGGGTCGGGGTGCACCACACGCTGCTGAACTATTATTTCGACGATAAGCCCGCTTTGTTCGAGGCGGTATTCGCCAGGCGAGCGGCAGTGTCGGTCAGCCGGCGCATGCAGGCGCTCGACGAGTACGAGGCGGCGTGCAACGGCAGTCCCACCGTCGAGGGCGCGGTGCACGCGTTTCTGGACACCGATTTCGACCTCTATATCGAGGGGGGCGAGTCCTGGAAGAACTACGGAGCGCTCGGCGCCCAGGTGGCCAGCACGCCGGAATGGGGCGCCGACCTGATGAACCGGCATTTCGATCCGGTGGTCATGCGGCTGATCGGGCTGCTCAGGCAGGCGCTGCCGGATTGTCCGCCGGAGGACATCTTCTGGGGCTACCACTTCATTACCGGCGCGCTGCTGCTGACCCTGGCCCGCACCGGCCGGATCGACACGCTCTCGGGCGGGCTGTGCAGGTCCGACGACTTTCCCGCCGTCAAGGCGCGGATGGCCCGCTTCATGGCAGCCGGCCTCGTTGCGATGTGCAGCGGTCCGACGGCGCCCGGAAACGCCCAGCCACGGACTCCTGCTGGTGCCAGAAAGGCTCGGGGTGGTCAGTCATTCACTCCCTTGAGAGTGAAGTAGTCCGGACCTAGACTGGTCCTGCACCATGAAGGAGCTGTCGATGGCGTTCGAGGGTCGTGTCGCGATAGTCACCGGGGCAGGCGGCGGTCTCGGCCGCCAGCACGCGCTGTTCCTCGGCCGCCGTGGCGCACGGGTCGTGGTCAACGACCTCGACCAGGCGGCGGCGGATGCGGTGGCGCACGAGATCGCGGCAGCGGGTGGCCAGGCGTTGGCGATCGCCGCCTCGGTGACCGACGAAGCTGCGATCGGCGCCCTCGTGCAATCGGTAGTGGAGCGCCACGGCCGCATCGACATCCTGGTCAACAATGCCGGCATCCTGCGCGACAAGAGCTTCGGCAAGATGACGCTCGACGCCTTCCGGCTGGTCGTCGAGGTCCATCTTATGGGTGCGGTGATCTGCACGCATGCGGTCTGGGACACGATGCGGGCGCAGAATTACGGCCGCATCGTGCTGACGACATCATCGTCCGGCCTGTTCGGCAATTTCGGCCAGGCGAATTATGGCGCTGCGAAAATGGCTCTCGTCGGCCTGATGCAGACGCTGGCGATCGAGGGCGAGCGGTACGGGATCCGGGTGAACTGCCTGGCGCCGTCCGCCGCGACAGGAATGACCGAGGGCGTCTTGCCCCCGGAAAGCCTCGAGCGGCTCGATCCCGCGTTGGTCAGTCCGGCGCTGCTGGCACTGGCCGGCGATGCGGCGCCGACACGCATGATCCTGTGCGCCGGTGCCGGACATTTCGCGGCCGCGAGCATCGATCTCTCGGCCGGCCGGTTCATCGGCGGCGGTGCGGACGCGGCGGAGCGGGTGGTCGCGGAACTCGGCGCCATCGCCGATCGAACGCAGGCGATCGTGCCCGAGCGTGGCTTCGTCCAGGCCGAGCGCGAAGTGGCGAGCGCAGAACGCGCCGCAACGGCCGGAGAGGGGGCATGAGCATGCGTGACGCCGTCATCGTCTCGACCGCACGCACGCCGATCGGCCGCGCATACAGAGGCGCCTTCAACGCCACGCCGGCCACGGAACTCGCAGCACACGCGATCACCGCGGCGGTGGCGCGCGCCGGGGTGGCCGGGGACGAGATCGACGACGTGCTGCTCGGCTGCGCGATGCCGCAGGGCATCCAGGTCACGATCGCGCGCAACGCCGTGCTGCGAGCTGGATTGCCGGCCAGTGTTCCGGCGATGACCCTCGACCGGCAATGCGCGTCCGGTCTGATGGCGATCGCGACGGCGGCCAAGCAGATCATCGTCGACCGGATGGATGTCGTGCTCGCCGGCGGCGTCGAATCGATCTCGCTGGTGCAGACCGACGCATACCGGCTGGACCGCGACCCCTGGCTCTCGCAGAACCAGCCTGACGCCTACATGCCGATGTTGGAAACCGCCGAAGTGGTAGCCGAGCGCTACGGCATCGACCGCGACCGCTGCGACCGCTACGCGCTGCGCTCGCAACAACGGGTGCGGGCGGCGAACGAGGCCGGCCTGTTCGACGACGAGATCGTCCCGGTCACCGCGCACATGCGGGTGGTGGACAAGGCGAGCGGCGAGAGCAGCCTGCGCGAAGTCACCCTGGCCAGGGACGAGGGCGCGCGCCCGGACACGACGCTGGACGGGCTCGCCGCACTCAGGACCGTGCTGCCCGGCGGCATCATCACCGCCGGCAACGCCAGCCAGCTCTCGGACGGGGCCGCCTGCAGCATGCTCATGGAAGCCGGTGTAGCCGAGCGTCGTGGCCTCGAACCGCTCGGGCGCTATGTCGGCATGGCGGTCGCCGGTACCCGGCCGGACGAGATGGGGATCGGCCCGGTCTTCGCCGTCCCGCGCCTGCTCGAACGCTTCGGGCTCACGGTGGACGATATCGACCTCTGGGAGCTGAACGAGGCGTTCGCGGTGCAGGTGCTGTACTGCCAGGACCGGCTCGGGATTCCCGAGGAGCGCCTCAACGTGAATGGCGGGTCGATCGCGATCGGACACCCCTATGGCATGTCGGGCGCCCGCATGGTGGGGCATGCGCTGATCGAGGGTCGTCGTCGCGGAGCCAGGCGAGTCGTCGTGACCATGTGCGTCGGCGGCGGCATGGGAGCGGCCGGCCTGTTCGAGGTCCTGTAGGCGGCACGGTGGAACGCGACCTGATCGGTGTCGCGCCGTCCTCGATCGCCATCAGATTTTCGCTACCGTGAAGAGCGCCGTCGAGGAACCACCTATCCAGACCGCAATGAAGTGACCTAGCATCGCCGAAGCGCTGCCAAGAGCGCCGGATAAAAAACAAAGACCCGGAGGAAATATGCGTCGCCTGATCCAGGCTGCTCTCATGGGGGCGGCCACCCTGTCATTGTGCGGTGCACCAGCAGGTGCCCAGCAGAAGAAGTCCCTTGCGCTGATCACCAACGTCTCGGCCGATTTCTGGACAGTCGCCCGCGCCGGCGTCATGAAGGCCCAGGGCGAGCATCCCGATTACACGATGCAGGTCATCGTCACCGGCCAGGCAACGGCAGCCGAGCAGCGTCGCGAACTCGACGACCTGCTCGCCAACGGGATCGCCGGCGTCTCGATCTCCGCGATCGACCCGAAGAACTCCACCGAGGAATTCAACAAGGTCGCCAGCAAGGCTGTCCTGTTCACGACCGACAGCGACGCCCCGAACTCCAACCGCGTGCTGTATATCGGCACCGACAACAAGGCAGCCGGTCTGCAGGCTGCCGGTGAAATCAAGAAGGCGCTGCCGAACGGCGGCAAGATGATGGCCTTCGTCGGCACCATGGACGCCGATAACGCTCGCGAGCGCGTCGAGGGAATCAAGGAAGGCCTGCAGGGCAGCAACATCCAGATCGTCGATATCCGCACCGATGGCGGCGACTTCGCCAAGGCGAAAGCCAACGTACAGGACGCGCTCGCCAAGGGCGGCCTCGATGTTCTCGTCGGGCTCTACAACTACAACACGCCGCAGATCTACTCGGCGGTGAAGGATGCCGGCATGTCCGGCAAGATCAAGGTCGTCGGTTTCGACGAGGATGCGCAGACGCTGCGCGGCGTCGCCGACGGCACGATCCAGTCGACCATCGTGCAGCAGCCGTTCGAGTTCGGCTACCAGTCGATGACCGACCTGGTGAAATACATCAACGGCGACAAGTCCTTCATCCCCGCCAACCACCTGATCATCATTCCGACGCGGGTCATCCAGAAGGACAACGTGCACGAGTTCCAGCAGAGCATGCGCAAGATGCTGGCTGCGAAGTAGCGCAGGGATAGCTCCAGGGCAGCGCCTCGCATGTCGCCCCCGCCGCTGCTGTCCCTGGTCGGGATCAGCAAGTCCTATGCAGGTGTGAGAGCCCTGGAGGATGTCAGCCTCACCGTCGAGGCTGGCATCGTCCTCGGACTGATCGGCGAGAACGGCGCCGGCAAATCGACGCTGATGAAAATCCTCGGCGGCGTCGTGCAGCCGAGTGCCGGCAGCATCGTCGTCGACGGGGTGGCGCACAGCACCATGACCGTCGCCGACGCCGCCCAGGCCGGCATCGCCTTCGTCCACCAGGAACTGACCGTCCTGGACAATCTCGACGTTGCCGCCAACATCTTCCTCGGGCGCGAGCCGGTCGCGGGCGGTCCGCTGCGGCTCGTCCGCACCAGGCGCATGCACGACCTGGCGCGCCCGCTGCTCGAACGCCTCGGTGCCGATTTCGGCCCGGAAACCAGCGTGTCGCGGCTGCTCATCGCGCAACGCCAGCTCGTCGAGATCGCCAGGGCGCTGTCGGTCGATGCGCGCGTCATCATCATGGATGAGCCCACCTCGAGCCTGACCCTGCAGGAAACCGACCGCCTGCTGCAGGTCATTGCCGAGCTGCGTGCGTCCGGCGTTTCCGTCATCTACATCAGCCACCGCCTGCACGAGGTGAAGCTGTGCGCCGACCGCGTCGTCTGTCTGCGCGATGGACGCGTCGCCGGCGAGCTGTCGCGGGACGAGATCGACCATAACGCGATGATCCGCCTGATGATCGGCCGCGACCTGCGCTCCCTCTATACCCCGCCGCGCACACCCGCCGGGGGCGAGCTCTGCGTCGTCGATCGTGTCGTCACCAGCGCCTTTCCGGATCGCGCAATCTCGCTCAGCGTCCATCGCGGCGAAATCCTCGGCCTTGCCGGACTGGTCGGCTCCGGCCGCACCTCGCTCGCCCGGGCGCTGTTCGGGGTCGATCCGATCCTGTCCGGCGAGGTCCGCCTGGCCGGAGAGCGTGTCGAGGTCCGCTCGCCGCGCGGGGCGATCGCGCAGGGCATCTACCTCGTGCCGGAGGACCGCAAGGGCCAGGGCCTGGTCCTCGAGATGCCGCTCTCGGAGAACATCTCGCTCGCGAGCCTGCGCCGCTACGCCCGCTTCAACCTGATCGATCGCGACGCCGAGGCGACGACGGCACGCGCACAGCAGGTCTCGCTCCGGATCAAGACGCCCAATGTCGAAATCCACGCTGCGACCCTGTCCGGCGGCAACCAGCAGAAGGTGGTGCTCGCCAAGTGGCTCTCGATGGCGCCGCGCCTGATTATTTTCGACGAGCCCACCCGCGGCATCGATGTCGGCGCCAAGGGCGAGATCTACACGCTGATGCGCGCACTCGCCGATGACGGCGTCGCCATCGTCATGATCTCGAGCGACATGGAAGAGGTCATCGGCGTTTCCGATCGCGTCGCCGTCATGCATGAGGGCGAGATCAGCGGCATCCTCGATCGCGCCGACTTTTCCGAAATCAACGTCCTGCGTCTCGCCATCGGCCAGCCCGCCGAACATCTGGAGTCTGTCTAATGGCCCGCAAGGATTGGGGGCTCCTGCTCCTCCTGATCGTCGTCGGCGGCATCACCGCGATCCTGAACCCGCGCTTCCTGTCCGCGGTCAACCTGCTCGACATGGCCAACCTCATCGGGTTGTTCGGCATCTTCTCGATCGGCGAGGGGCTGGTGGTGATCACCGGCGGCATCGACCTGTCGGTCGGCTCGATGTTCTCGCTGCTCGGAGTCATCTTCATCGACCTGCTGGTCAATCGCGGCGTGCCCTGGCCGCTCGCCATCCTGGCGATCGTGCTGGGCGGCATCGTGCTCGGCGCCGTGCAGGGCCTGCTGGTCACCAAGGCCCGCCTCCAGCCTTTCGTCGTCACCCTGTGCGGCCTGCTGATCTACCGTGGTGCCGCCCGCTACTACACCACCGACGCCACCATGGGGTTCGGGTACAGCGACGATTTCGACTGGCTCGGCTGGCTGGCATCGGGTCGCACCTGGGGGATCCCGCACCCGTTCATCCTGCTGATCCTGGTTGCTGTCGTCATGGGCGTGCTGCTGCACCGCTCGGTGTTCGGCCGCTACCTGTTCGCGATCGGTCGCAACGAGGAAGCGGCGCGCTTCTCCGGCATCCGCACCGGCGCGATCGTCACCGGCGCCTACATCATCAGCGGCGGGCTGGCCGGCCTCGCGACGATCTGCCTGGTGTTCTACACGAACTCGGTCTCGCCATCCTCGTTCGGCAATTTCTACGAGCTCTACGCGATCGCGGCCGCAGTGCTGGGCGGCTGCAGCCTGCGTGGCGGCGAGGGCTCGATCATCGGGATCGTCCTCGGCACCGCCCTGCTCCAGGTGCTGCAGAACCTGGTGAATATCCTGGGCATCCCGAGTTCGCTGAATTTCGCGGTCATGGGGACGGTCATCCTGATCGGTGTTCTCGCGGACCAGCCCTTCATCCGTCGCGCGATCCCGTCGATACGGTCACTGCGCTCGACGGCTGCGGAAGTCAGGAAGCAGACACAGGCGGCCCCTTGACCGCCTGCGGAACCAACCTGGGCTCTACGGCATGTTGGCGCTGTCGCCGCCGGTCACCTCGAAGCTGGCGCCGGTGATCATCCGGGCTTCGTCGGAGGCCAGGAACACCACCATCGGCGCGACGTCGTTCGGATCGATCCACGGCACGCCCAGCGGCGACTTCGCGATCAGGCCCTCCTTGGCGGTCTCCTCGTCCTTCGACTCATCCCCCGAAGGCTCCTTGCCTGCCACCTGGATGGCCTGCTTGTAGCGTCCCTCGTTGCGGGTGAGCGGCGTGTCGATCAGCCCCGGGATCAGCACGTTGACGGTGATGTGGTGCTGTCCCAGCTCCATGGCGAGCGACTTCGCCAGCCCGATCAGGCCCCATTTCGTCGTCGAATACGCCGCCCCGAACTTCGTGCCGTGCCGTCCCTGCGTCGAGGACGTCACGATGATCCGCCCGGCGCCGCGCTCCACCAGCATCGGTGCGAACACCCGCAGCACGTTGGCAGTGCCGTTCAGGTTCACGTTGATCTGGGTGTGCCAATCCTCGTCCGCCATCTCCAGGAACGGCTTGAAGGCCTGCACCCCGGCATTGGCGAAGATGATGTCCAGCCCGTCGATCTCGGTCTTGATGTGCGCCGCCGCCTGCCGAACGGCGGCAATATCGCGCTGGTCGAAGGTGACACTCATCCAGCGCCCACCGGCCGCCTCCACCAGCCGGCCGGTTTCGGCCAGCTCCGCCGCTGTCGCCGGCACGACCTCGAGCGTCTGGTCGACGGCGGAGGCGACGTCCGCACCGATGACGTGCGCGCCTTCCCGGGCCAGCGCGATGGCCGCGGCGCGACCGATGCCGCGTGCAGCCCCCGTCACCAGTGCGGTCTTGCCATCGAGGCGAAACATGCGACCGGCGTCAACCTGCGCTTGATCCGACATATGCGATCTCTCCTTGCCTAACGCGGACGCCCCACCACCATCAGCCCGCACACCGCGGCGCCGAAGGTCAGTGCCGACTTGAGGCTGGGGCGGTTCTTGGTGGCCCAGAGCTGGACGCTCCTGGACCGCGCCTCACGGTCGAATGGGCCGTGCGTCGAGGACACGCGCGACGTCGGCCGGAACAGGTTCTCGTCGCGCGCGTCGGCGATGCCCTGGTTCGACGAGGTCATGCTGCGCGGCCCGAAACTGGCGAGCAGCCGGTCGGCGAGCGCCGGGGCGACCGCATTGAGCAGTCCGAGCTGCACCGTCTGGCCGCCGACAAGGACATCGCGGCGGCGGCTGGTCGCGGCGAAATGGATCGCGTCCGCGACCAGCTCGGGCTGATAGACCGGCGGCGGTGGCCGCGGCAGGCCGTCGATCCGGGCGGTGGCGTGGCTGTAGAACGGCGTGTTGACGCTTGGCGGATAGACGACGCTGATATGCACACGGCTGCGCTCGGCGATCAGCTCGGCCCGGACCGCCTCGGTGAAGCCGCGCATCGCCCACTTGGCACCGGAATAGGCCGAGAGCAGCGGAGTGCCGCGCAGGCCGATCGCCGAGCACACATTGACGATGGTGCCGGCGTTGCGTGGCCGCATCTGCTCGAGCGCGACACGTGTGCCGTTGACCGTGCCCATATAGACGACGTCGGTGACGCGGCGGAATTCCTCGTCCGACATGTTGGTGAAATGCGCGAAGGTGCTGACCCCGGCATTGTTGATCCAGACATCGACCGGACCGAGCGCCTCGATGATCGTCGCGGCCGCCTGGCGGAGTGCGGCGCCGTCCGTCACGTCGGCGATTGCGGTCGCAACGCTTGCGGGGTCCGCGGCCAGCGACTCCGCCGCCGCGTCCAGTGCCGCGATGCCGCGCGCGATCAGGCCGACGCGCCAGCCTTTCTGGGCAAAAAGCTGGGCGGTGCTGAGACCGATCCCCGACGAGCCGCCGGTGATGATGACGACGCCTGATGTTTGCTGTTCCGACATGCCTGCCCCCACGTCCGGGCAAAGGCCCGCACCCGACCATCAGCTGGGTCGGGCGACGTGCGAACCAACGCCCGCCCCCGGGCAAAAGCCGGCGTCGAACGAACTCGTGAACGCCTGCCGGGCCGATGCCTGTTCCGGGTTCAGTGGCTCATCGGCGGGACCTGGCCGTCCTTCGGATAGGCCGGCAGCAGCGGGGGCGGCGCCGGCACCCCGTGCGGGGTCTGGCCGAGCTGGTCGGTCAGCAGCTTCACCCCGGTCTCGAGCTGGATGTCGTGGTCGGTCTGGTACTCCGACGGCACATCCTCGACCTCGACGTCCGGATCGACGCCATGGTTCTCGATGATCCACTGGCTGTCGGTGCCGTACAGGCTGTCCTCGGGGACGGTGATGTAGCCGCCATCGAGCATCGTCCACTCGCCGCGGATGCCGCGCACGCCGCCCCAGGTGCGGGTGCCGACCAGCTTGCCGAGCCCGTACTTGCGGAAATAGTACGGGAAGATGTCGCCGTCCGACGCCGAGTAGTGGTTCATCAGCGTCACCTTCGGCCCGTCCACCAGCTGCCGCGGGATCGTCATCGCGGCGCGCTCGCGGTTGGTGGACATGCCGATCAGCACACGACGCAACCGCTCCAGCACCATCTGGTCGATGAACCCGCCATTGTTCCAGCGGTCGTCGATGACCAGCGCCTGCTTGTCGATCTGTGGATAGAACTGGCGCATGAACTGCTCCATCCCCAGGCTCTCCATGTCGGACAGGTAGATGTAGCCGACACGACCGCCCGAGAGCTTGTCCACCTTCTGCCGGTTGTGGTCGATCCAGTACTGCTCTCGCACTGCCAGCTCGTTCGGGATCGGATCCACCGTCACGTCGCGGGGCGTTGCCGTGGCGGATGCCGAGACCGTCAGCGTCACCGGACCTTGCAGTCCCACGAACAGGCTTTCCGGGTCCGCAGGCGCCTTCAGCTGCTGGCCGTTCACCGCGAGCAGATAATCGCCCTCATGCACATTGACGCCGGGCTCGGTGAGCGGGCTGCGATAGCGCTTGCGGGTGTTGTCGCCGGGATAGATTTTCGCAAACCGGTAGCGTCCGCTGGCACTGTCGAGCGCATAATCGACGCCGAGCAGCGGCGTGCTCACCGCGTCGGTCGGGTTGCCGTCGTCGCCGCCGCCAACATAGGTGTGCGAGTTGCCGATCTCGCCCTGGATCTGGCCGATCAGGTAGTTCAGGTCCTCTCGCGTGCCAACCAGCGGCAGCAGCTTCACGTACTTGTCGTGCACCGCTTGCCAATCGTTTCCGTTCATCACCGCGCTGTAGAACAGGTCCCGATCCAGCCGCCAGGCGTTCTCGAACATCTCGGCCCACTCCTGGGTCGGCTCGATCCGTGCGCGCATGGCGTCGAGTGCCAGGGTCTTGTCGTTGCTGTGACCGGGCTTCGCCTCGATGACGTGCCACTCCTTGTCCTGCTTGTACAGGACCTTGGTCCCGTCGGCGGAGAGCGCGTAGTTGTCGAGCCCCTCGACCACGATCGCATCCTTGCGCGTGGTCAGGTCGTACACGTGCAGGGCGGATTTCTCGCCGGGCAGGTTGCCCTCGATCAATGGCGGCGATTGTGTCTGGTAGAAGATCCGGCTGCCGCGCGTATCCATTGCGGTAATGTCGGCGGGCTCGATCGGGACAGGCACGGCGCGCTGCATCAGGCCGTCGAAATCGATATGGATCGGCGCCGAAAGTCCCGGCTGCCATGGTTTCGCGTCGCCCTTCGCCGCATCAGCATGGGCGCTCGTGGTGTGACCAGGCGCCGCGTGGGCTGGCGGAGCGGCCGGCGTCGCAATGGTGTCGACAATGCCCTCATCCGATTGCGGCGCGAACGGCGACGCTGCAGTTGCGGAAAGGGTCGCCGCGTAGATGCCATTGGATTTCAGCGCGGCGACATTCTGCTCGTCATCGGAGAAAGTCGGCAACTCGTGGCGGCTCGACACGAACAGTAGCAGCTTGCCATCCGGCGAGAATGACGGATCGAAATCGCTGTTCATCGGCGAGCTGACGATCGTGTCCTGGCCCACGGCGATCTCGTAGAGATGGATCGCCTGCATCTGGTTCGGTCGCTGCGTGCTGAAGGCGAGCCACTTGCCGTCCGGCGAGAACGCCGCGTCATGGATCTCGTTGTATGTGTTGGACGCCACCAGCCTGGGCTCGCTGCCGTCGGTGGTGACCAGCCAGAGATTATGGTTGCCGTCCGGCACCGCCAGCGTGCGTCCGTCCGGCGACCATACCGGCGTGTAATAGAACCCCGTCCTGAAGTGGGTGATGAGCCGCTCGCCAGCCGCGGGCATGCCGGCAGTCTGGCCCGGGCTCTGGCCGGTCGCCTGCGTCATCGGCTGGCCGGGGACCGCGGGTCGCACGGCGATCTGTTGGCTGCCGCCGATGTCGGTGGTGTAGGCGATCGTGCGGCCGTCCGGCGACCAGGCCGGGTGGTCCTCGTCGGCGTTGCTGGTGTTGGTGAGATCGCGGATCGCGCCATGCTCCGCCGGCACCGTGAAGAGGTCGCCGCGTGCCGAGAACGCCGCCCGCGCGCCGTTCGGGGACAGCGCGTAGTCGACATTCTGCGACGTGTCGGTGGCGCGGATCGCGTCGGCCACCTTGGTCCAACGCGTCTGCGTCCGGGTTCCGTCATCCGGCACGCTGACCGTGACCTCGTGCAACTGCTGGCTCGGCAGGTCGATCGACCACAGCTTGCCGCCCTGCTGGAAGGTGATGGTGGCGGCAGCCCCTGCACTCACGCCGAGCGACGGAAAATCCACGTCGTAATTGGTGAAGTGGGTGACCTGGGTGAACTGCTTGCTATCCAGGTCATAGACCCAGATGTTGGCGCGCCGCGCCGCATCCCGGTCGGACAGGAAATAGATCTTCCGCCCGTACCACATCGGCGAGGTGTCGTTGCCCTTGAAGTCGGTGATGCGCACGAGCTGCTTGCTGTTGAAGTCGTACGTATAGACGTCCGGCGCACGGCCGCCGTCATAGCGTTTCCAGGTGCGGAAATCGCGGAAGATGCGGGTGTAGGCGATGCTGTGGCCGTCCGGCCCGTAGGTCAGCAGCCCGGCACGATCGAGCGGCAGCGGCGTCGGCAATCCGCCTGCGACCGGCACCTGGAACACCCGGTGCACCGACGGATTCCAGTCCATCCGGCGCGACATGAACACGATGTTCTTGGAGTCCGGCGTCCAGGTGACGACCATGTTGTCCGGACCCCAGCGGGTCGGCGCCTTGGCCACCACGTCGGAGTGGAAGGTCAGCCGCCGGGCCACGCCGCCGCCGGCCGGGATCACATAGACGTCCTGGTTGCCCTGGTAGCTGGCGGTGAAGGCGATCCACTGCCCGTCCGGCGAATAGCGCGGCATCAGGTCCTGGCCCGGATCGGCAGTGAGCCGCTGCGCCGTGCCACCCGACTTCGACACCGTCCACAGATTGCCGTGCGCCACGAACACGATCCGGTCGCCATGCGAGTTCGGGAATCGCATCAGCGTCGGCGGCACCGCGGGCGCGGCACCCTGGGCGAGGGCGGTTCCGGTCGACAGCGCCGTCGCCGACAGCAGCCCCATCAGCAAGGCGAGGCGACACCGGATCGTGTTGGTCATCGAGACGGGTTCCTGGACCACAAGGGAGTTTCGAGGGGACGGCATGTGCGGATGAGCGTCAAGCGACTTGCACCCGAGTTGCAGCGCCGCTAGCGTCCCGCCCGCATCAGGAGTTGGGTTGGCCCCCAACGCCAACCTGCCTCCCCGGGCAAGGTGGCGTCCCGTCAGGGAGATGCGGCCGTTTCCGGCAAACCACGGGACATCTGCCTCACGAGGCGGGCCGCACGCGATCCATGACGACGGCCAGCCGGCTCCGACGGACGGAGTTGGATAGTGCTGCTGGACGTGCCGACCAAGGCTGAAACTTCCCGGACCAGCCCGACCAGTACCGACACGACCATGCCCGGCGTCGTCAGCGCCGATGACCGGCTGCGTCGTCCGCTCTTCGTCGGGGCCGGTGACGAGACCGAGTATGTCTGCTCCAGCGCGCTGACCGACCATCTCGGCCGTGCGCGCCCCGCGGCCTGGCACCTGGTGCTGCATCGGGCAGGGGGCGAGACCTGGACGCACCTGTATCGTGTGCTGCCCGATCATGGTGGCCACGTGATGGTGCTGCTCGCCCGTGCCTGCGCCGGCGACGCCCGGGAGGCGCTGCGCCGCATCGCGGTCCGGGCGGCACTCGGCCTGGCATGAGGTGGCGGGCATGAAGGTGGCCGGCATGAAGGTGGGGGCATGAGCAGCCTTTCATGTCGTGGCCCCTTCCGGTCCGGGCTGTAGGCTGCGAGGCTACGAACCAGCCCGGCAGTATCCGGAAAGGACGCCAACCGATGACCACCCAGCCCGCGTCGACGCCTGGCATCGTCACCGTCACGCTGAACCCAGCGATCGACCTGACCATGCGGCTCAAGGAGCTGATCCCCGGCACAGTGCACCGGGCCTCGGACGCCGCGTGGGCCGCCGGGGGCAAGGGTATCAACGTGGCCGGCTGTCTCTCCGACTGGCGCCAGTCGCACGAACCGCAGATCATCGCGACCGGCCTGCTGGGTGCCGATAATGCGCCGACCTTCGAGAGCTTCTTCGCCGCCAAGGCGATCATCGACCGCTTCGTGCGGATCCCCGGCCACACCCGCACCAACATCAAGCTGCTGGACGACACCACGGGCGACATCACCGACATCAACCCGGCCGGCCTGACCCCCGAGCAGACCGAGCTGGACCAGTTCCGCGCGATGCTGGCAGCCGATGTCGTGCCAGGCTCGATCGTCGTGCTGTCGGGCAGCCTGCCGCCGGGCCTGGCGCCCAGCACCTACCGCGAGATCCTCACCGGGCTGAACCGGCAGGGCGCTCGCGCGATCCTCGATGCCGGCGGCCGCGCCTTCCGGGACGCCATGGCCTCGCCGCCCGAATCAATGCCGTGGGCGGTGAAGCCGAACCAGCAGGAGCTCGAAGCCTGGGCGGGTGGCCGGTTTGCCGACCTCGGCGACATGGTCCGGGCGGCACACCGGCTGTGCCGCCAGGGGATCGGCCTGGTAGTGGTGTCGCGCGGCGCCGAGGGCGCGCTGTTCGTGAGCGAGCGCCACGTCCTGCTCGGCCGGCCACCGATTCTGAATGTCGCGAGCACGGTCGGTGCCGGCGATGCGCTGGTGGCGGGGCTGGTGGCGGCGTTGTCGGAAAAGGCAGAGCCGGAACGGGTGGCACGCCTGGCACTGTCGTTCGCGGCGGCCAAGCTCGCTCAGCATGGCCCGAACCTGCCGGACCGCGCGGCGGTGCTCGCGCAGTTCGGCAAGATGACGATCGAGCGCCTGCCACCGCCGGCCTGAATATTCCTGAGGGTGCTACCCAGGCACCCTCTGCTTCAGCGCGAACGTGTCCAGCAGCTCCCACGGGCCGTCGAGATAGCGCCAGAGCTGCAGGCTGGCCGCCTCGGTCTCGAACGGCACGAATCCGCGCGCCAGCTGATCGAGCAGTGCCCGCGCGGTCGGCGGTTCCACCTTATTCTGTACCGTCACGTGCGGCCGCCACCCCTGGGCGTCCTGTGGTGTCAGCCAGGCCGCCCAATCCCGGGCCAGCTCTGCCCGGATCCTCTGCAGCACCGGTGCCTGCAACCGGAACGCGACGCCGCGACCGAGCGGGAACGGCGCCTCAACACGCACCACCGGGCGCTCCGGGAGGTCGCCCAGCGCAAGCGCCTGCAGCCGCCGTACGATCGGGGCGCGGGCCTCGCCCGGGAGGTGGTGGAACAACGAAACATGCACCGGCACCACATTGCGATCGGCCGGAAAATGCTGGTTTCGGAGGGTCTGGAACAGGGCCTGGACAGGCTCGGCCAACGTCGCCGTCAGCAGCAGCGGCGCACGCCCGCGTGAGGAGGTCGGGTCGGCCGCGGAGCCAGGCTGGTCATCGTGTTGCGTGGTCATATGCCCCATGCTAGACGCCGGGCAACGGTCGAGGCGGGCAAAAATCCGCAGATAATTGCAAGCCGACGATGGAAGGGACGAGCCAGAGTGACTTCGGACGGCACCACAACGTCTCCGATCGCCCGGCGTCCCTCCGGCGCGGCCGGCCGTTACGCAACCGCGCTGTACGATCTTGCCGATGAGCGCCACGACCTCGACGCCGTGGTCGACCAGGCAGACGCGCTCGGCCGGCTGATCGACGGCAGCGCCGAGCTGCGGTCGCTGCTCGCCAATCCGGTGCTCGACGTCGCCCAGGGCCGCAACGCGATCCTGGCGGTGATGGTGGCACAGGGGTTCGGCGAGATCCTGCAGCACTTCGTCGGCGTGGTGGCCAACAACCGCCGCCTCTCCGACCTGCGTGGCATCGTGGCCGCCTTCGCCGCCCTGGTCGCCAGCCGCCGCGGCATCATCAGCGCCGAGGTGTCGAGCGCCTCCCCGCTGACCGACCTGCAGCGCATCCAGCTGCGCGCCCGCCTGACCGAAGCCGGCTACGGCCGGGTCGACATCCGCGAGCGTGTGGATGCGGCGCTGCTCGGCGGCCTCGTGGTCCGCGTCGGGCCACGTTTGTATGATGCCAGCCTCCAGTCCCGCCTTGCCCGCCTGCACTACGCCATGAAGGGAGCCGCGTGATGGAGATCCGTCCCGCCGAGATTTCGGACATCCTCAAGCAGCAGATCGCCAACTTCGACACCGAGAGCGACATTGCCGAGACCGGCACCGTGCTGTCGGTCGGTGACGGCATCGCCCGCGCCTATGGCCTGCAGAACGTGATGTCCGGCGAGATGGTCGAGTTCCCCCGCGCCGGCGTGCGCGGCATGGCGCTCAACCTCGAGAGCGACAATGTCGGCATCGTGATCTTCGGCGACGACCGCGCGATCCGCGAGGGCGACACCGTCAACCGCACCGGCACCGTGGTCGACGTGCCGGTCGGCCGTGGCCTGCTCGGCCGCGTGGTGGACGGGCTCGGCAACCCGATCGACGGCAAGGGTCCGCTGGTCGATGTCGAGCGCCGGCGCGCCGAGGTGAAGGCGCCCGGCATCATGCCGCGGCAGTCCGTGTCGGAGCCGATGCAGACCGGCATCAAGGCGATCGACGCGCTGGTGCCGATCGGCCGTGGCCAGCGCGAGCTGATCATCGGCGACCGCCAGACCGGCAAGACCGCGATCGTCCTCGACAGCTTCATCGCGCAGAAGACGGTGAACGCGCTCGGCGACGACAAGAAGTCGCTCTATTGCATCTATGTCGCCATCGGCCAGAAGCGCTCCACCGTCGCGCAGATCGTGCGCACGCTCGAGGAGAACGGCGCGATGGAGTACACCATCGTGGTCGCCGCGACAGCCTCCGATCCGGCCCCGATGCAGTATCTGGCGCCGTACACCGGCGCCACCATGGGCGAGTTCTTCCGCGACAACGGCATGCACGCGCTGATCGCCTATGACGATCTCTCGAAGCAGGCGGTCGCCTATCGCCAGATGTCGCTGCTGCTGCGCCGTCCGCCGGCTCGCGAAGCCTATCCGGGCGACGTGTTCTACCTGCATTCCCGCCTGCTCGAGCGCGCCGCCAAGATGTCCGACGCGTTCGGCGGGGGCTCGCTGACGGCGCTGCCGGTGATCGAGACCCAGGCCGGCGACGTGTCGGCCTACATCCCGACCAACGTCATTTCCATCACCGACGGCCAGATCTTCCTCGAGACCGAGCTGTTCTTCCGCGGCATCCGCCCGGCGGTGAATGTCGGCGGATCGGTGTCGCGCGTCGGTTCGGCGGCACAGATCAAGGCGATGAAGCAGGTCGCCGGCAAGATCAAGCTGGAGCTGGCGCAGTATCGAGAGATGGCGGCGTTCTCGCAGTTCGCCTCCGACCTGGACGCGGCGACGCAGCAGCAGTTGGCCCGTGGCGCGCGCCTGACCGAGCTGCTGAAGCAGCCGCAGAACTCGCCCTACCCGGTCGAGGAGTCCGTGGCGGTGCTGTTCGCCGGCACCCGCGGCTTCCTCGACAAGGTGCCGGTGGACAAGGTGGTCGGCTTCGAGCGGCAGTACCTGTCGGAGCTGCGCGCCAATGGCGACGGCATCCTGGAGTCGATCCGCGACCAGCGCGAGATCAAGAAGGACACCGACGAGAAGCTGACCAAGTTCCTGACCGACTTCACGCGCCGCATCACGCAGGGCTGAGGGCACCTAAGGCATGCCCTCGCTCAAGGAGCTGCGCGCGCGGATCACCAGCGTGAAGTCGACGCGCAAGATCACCAGCGCCATGAAGATGGTCGCGGCCGCCAAGCTGCGTCGCGCCCAGGTGCGTGCGGAGGCGGCACGTCCGTACGCCGAGGCGATGCAGCGCATGCTTGCCGCGTTGGCCCGCAACGTTGCCGGTCGTGAGGGTGCGCCCAAGCTGCTCGCCGGGACCGGCAAGGACCAGGTGCACCTGATCATCTCGGTGACCAGCGACCGTGGCCTGGCCGGCGGCTTCAACGCCAATATCGGTCGCGCCACCCGCCGGCTGGTGCAGCGCCTCGAGGGCGAGGGCAAGACCGTCAAGCTGCTGCCGGTGGGCCGCAAGGGCGGCGACTATCTGGCCCGGGAATACCGCGACCGCATCGTCGATCGCATCCCCGGCTCGGGCGGTCGCGACGTGAACTTCACGGCCGCGGAAGAGCTCGGCGCGCGCGTCACGACGATGCTGGAGAAGGGCGAGTTCGACGTCGCCACGCTGGTGTTCAACCGCTTCAACAACGTGATGTCGCAGACGCCGACCGAGATCCAGCTGGTGCCGCTGGCGCTGCCGTCGAACGACAACGAGGTCGGCGACACGAACGGCGCCACCTACGAGTTCGAGCCGGACGAGGAAACGATCCTGGCCCGGCTGCTGCCGCGCAACCTCATGATCCAGCTCTACCGGGCGATGCTCGAGAGTGCCGCCGGCGAGCAGGGTGCCCGCATGACGGCGATGGACAGCGCCACCCGCAACGCCGGCAAGGCGATCGACCGGCTGACACAGAACTACAACCGCACCCGCCAGGCGAATATCACCAAGGAACTCATCGAGATCATCTCCGGCGCCGAAGCCGTCTGATTTCGATGTCCAGCCCCGATTTCCAGCCCCGACCCACAGCTTAGGAGCTGATCGTATGTCCACCACTCTCGAGGCTCCCGCCGCCACCAAGGCCAGCAACGTCGTCGGCCGCGTCACCCAGGTGAAGGGGCCGGTGGTGGATGTGCAGTTCGAAGGCGAGCTGCCGTTCATCCAGAACGCGCTGACCTGCCAGATCGGCGAGCAGAAGCTGGTGCTGGAAGTGGCGCTCGAGATCGGCGACCACGAGGTCCGCTGCATCGCCATGGACACCACCGACGGCCTGGTCCGCGGCACCGAGGTGCAGGACACCGGCGCGCCGATCATGATGCCGGTCGGGCCTGGCACGCTGGGCCGCATCCTGAACGTCATCGGCGAGCCGATCGACGAGCGCGGTCCGGTGCCGGCGGCGGCGTACTACCCGATCCATCGCGACGCGCCGTCCTTCGAGGAGCAGGCTGCGTCGTCCGAGATCCTCGTTACCGGCATCAAGGTGATCGACCTGCTCTGCCCCTACCTCAAGGGCGGCAAGATCGGACTGTTTGGCGGCGCCGGCGTCGGCAAGACGGTGCTGATCCAGGAGCTGATCAACAACATCGCCAAGGCGCATAGCGGCGTGTCGGTGTTCGCCGGCGTCGGCGAGCGCACCCGCGAGGGCAACGACCTCTATTACGAGATGATCGATGCCGGCGTGATCAAGCTGGGCGAGGGCACCACCGAGGGCTCCAAGGTGGCCCTGGTGTACGGCCAGATGAACGAGCCGCCGGGCGCCCGTGCCCGCGTGGCTCTGTCCGGCCTGACCGTCGCCGAATACTTCCGCGACGAGGAAGGCCAGGACGTGCTGTTCTTCGTCGACAACATCTTCCGCTTCACCCAGGCCGGCTCCGAGGTCTCGGCCCTCCTGGGTCGTATCCCGTCCGCGGTGGGCTACCAGCCGACGCTGGCCACCGATATGGGCGCACTTCAGGAGCGTATCACCTCGACCAAGAAGGGCTCGATCACATCGGTGCAGGCGATCTACGTGCCCGCCGACGACCTGACCGACCCGGCGCCGGCCACCTCGTTCGCCCATCTCGACGCCACCACGACGCTGAACCGCTCGATCGCCGAGCTCGGCATCTACCCGGCGGTCGATCCGCTCGATTCCACCTCGCGCTCGCTCGACCCGAAGATCGTCGGCGAGGAGCATTACCAGGTGGCGCGCGACGTGCAGCGTATCCTGCAGAGCTACAAGTCGCTGCAGGACATCATCGCCATCCTCGGCATGGATGAGCTGTCCGAGGACGACAAGCAGACCGTCGCCCGTGCCCGCCGGCTGCAGCGCTTCCTGAGCCAGCCGTTCCATGTCGCCGAGGTGTTCACCGGCGCTCCGGGCAAGCTGGTGTCGATCGAGGACACGGTCAGGTCGTTCAAGGCGATCGTCGCCGGCGAATACGACCACCTGCCGGAGAGCGCCTTCTACATGGTTGGCTCGATCGACGAGGCGGTTGCCAAGGCCGAGGGCATGAAGGGCGGCTCCAAGTAGGCGGCGGAAGCAGGGAGCAGGACGATGCCGATCGACGTCGAGATCGTCAGCCCGGAGAAGCGCCTGCTGGCGCGCGCGGTGGACATGGTCGTGGTGCCGGGCTCGGAGGGCGATCTCGCCGCCATGCCGGAGCACGCACCGATGATCGTGCTGCTGCGCGGCGGCGTGGTGTCGCTGCACCAGGGTGGCCAGGTAACGGATCGCTTCTTCGTTGCCGGCGGGTTCGCAGAGATCACCGGGGACCGGTGCACGATCCTGGCGGACCTGGCGACGCCGGTGTCGGACCTGTCGCGGGCTGACGGTGAGATCCGGCTGCGCGATGCGGAGGCCGCCTACGAGGCCGCAGACAAGACCGACATCACCACACTCGAGCCGCTGTTCGACCGCATCCAGTCCGCTCGCGCTTGGGTGGAGACCGCTTCAGGCAGCTGATCGGCGCTTTCCACGCGTCCACGGCCTCGGAGACGCCAGCTTCGATGGCCTGTGGCCCAAACCTGTGTTTACATATCCGTGACGAGGCACGTGCCTCATCTCGTGCTACGAGAGAGTCTCTTTCCTTCCGGAGCTAGACGTAACGGCATGATGGACCGGCTCAAGTGAATGCCAGCCATCAGCAACGCGGCCAGGCGGACCGGTCGGATCGGCATGTGACGCTGCTTGACGTCACCGGGATCGGCAAGCCTCAGCTCTGTGACCTGCTCGGAATGACCGGGATGGGGATCTGGGAATGGGATGTTGCAGAGAACCTGGTGCGCCTCGACCGACAGTCCCTTGTCATCGCCGGCTGGAGCGCGCCATTCCCGCAGACCCCGCAGGGGATCGTGAGCCGGATGCATGCCGACGATCAGCCGGCAGCTCTCGGCATCATCCAGAGCGTGCTCTCCGGCACCATCTCTACCTTCTCGATCAGCCCGAAAATACTCCGCGACGACGGCAACTGGATCTGCATCACGTTGCGTGGCCAGGTCACGCAACGCTGCCCCGCCGGCATGCCCGAGCGGCTCGTCGGCCTGACGTCGGAAGCCGACGAGGCGCGCTGGGTGTTGCAGCATCGGTCCTGGCCGCAGGACGTCGAGAGCTTCCTCGACAACGTCGAGATCGCGGCGTGGTGGTATGACGTCAAGTCGGACACGGTAGTACGCAGCCGGCACTGGGACGTCATGCTCGGCTATAGCGCTTCCGAAATGCAGGTGGGCCTCAAGGGCTGGCTCGACCTGGTGCATCCGGAGGATCGCTCCGTCGTGCTGGCTACCATTCGCCGTAACGATCGGCACGGCGTCGAAAGCTCCCAGAGCGAGTATCGACTGCGCTGCCGCGACGGCAGCTATATCTGGGTCGTTGATCGGGCGCGTATCCACGTCCGGACTGCGGAGGGTACGGCCGCAGTGCTGTCGGGCTATCTGGTCGATATCACCGCCCAGGTGGAGGCGCGCCGGGCCCTGGAAGCGTTGTCCAGTACCGACGGGCTGACCGCGGTCGCAAATCGGCGGCAGTTCGATGCGGTTGCGATCGAGATGTGGCGCACCGCGTCGCGTTCCGGGCGGCCACTCTGTGTGCTGCTGATCGATGTCGATTTCTTCAAGGCGTTCAACGACCGCTACGGGCACCAGGCGGGCGATGACTGCCTGCAGGATATTGCCGGAACGATGTCCCGCATGTTGCGAGGTGAGCGTGATCTGTTGGCCCGTTACGGCGGCGAGGAGTTCGCGGTGCTGCTGCCGGATTGCACGCTTGCGGACGCGCTGATCGTCGCCGAACGCATTCGACATGCGATTCATGGGCGCGGCATCCCGCACGACGCGCGGAGGAGCGGACCTCCGGTCGTCACCGCCAGCATCGGTGTCGCCAGCAGCCAGGCAAATCTCCTGTCCAGCCTGGAGAAGCTGATCGGTGCCGCCGACCAGGCGCTCTACGACGCCAAGGGCCAGGGCCGTGATCGCGTATGCTGGTCGGATGCGCCGTCCGGCGGTTCCTGACCGGCCACCGAGCCTGGCTGGCGATCCAGCCATAGTATGACATACTTCTCCGGAGTGCCTCCGGAGCCGACGATGTCGACCAGATTTCCCAAACAATCGATTCGCAAGACCATCATGCCGGCAATTTCGCTGGTCCCCCTTCTTGCCGGTCTCGCCGGATGCGTGACCAGTACCAACACCAACCTCGCGGTGGCGCCGTCCGCCGGTCCTGCCGCGCCGAGGGTCGTGTCTCGAACGGTGGTCCTGGTGCGGCGGCCCCCGCCGATCTTTGTCGCCGCAAGCGGCAAGCGGGCACGCCTTGCCAGCATGCATTCACTCAACCCGGACTGCTCGCTGGAAGGCTACATGACCGTGCGGGTCGTGGTGTCGCCGGCACATGGAACGGCCACCGTCGAGCGCGGTCTGTTCTACCCGAACTACCCGCACACCAACTCGCGCTCGGTCTGCAACAGCCAGCCGGCTGAAGGCATGGCGGCGTGGTACCAGTCCGCCCCGGGCTATGTCGGTCCGGATTACGTCGAACTCGAAGTCATCGAGCCTGACGGCAGGGCTGGAAACCTCGGGTTTCATATCGACGTGAGATGATCTCCTGTCCGCAGGATGATTCGCGCCTGGCTGGCGATCAGAAGCGGAAATCGACCGTCGACATATAGTAGGTTCCGTTCTGGGCGCCGGCTTTCTGGAACTGGCTCGAGGCCAGAAAGCGAGCCACGTCGTTGGTCCAGGTCAGGTGACGGGTAATTTTCAGAGCGGCACTCATTTGCGGGACGGTGCCGATATAGCCACCGCTGAAATTTCCGCGGAAACTATAGATGCGGCCGCTACCATAGACTGCGTCGTTCGTGCTCTCCCTCCAGAGTACCGGTGCCTTGACGCGCACGAACAGGCGGGGAATGGGCGCGACCTCGAGTACAGGAGAAGTGGCGACGAGGTTGGCTTCGGTGATGTACGTCGTCATGTCGGTATAGCCGCACACCGGGCTGTAGGGAGCAATGAAGGTTCCCACCGAGCCTGTCTTCTCCTTGTAGTTGCCGCCGGAATAAATATCCGTCTGTACGCCAAGGATCGGCTTGCCGATAACCTGGGCAAGACGAACACCCACAAAACTGTTCGCAGCGAACGCGCTGACGTCCCGGCTCACGTTGCTTTTTGCAGGTCGAAACTCGCCACCCTGATAGAGGGCGCCCAGCGAAAACTCGACCGGGCCAGCCTTGCCCCAGAGGCGCGTGCCCGGGTTGTGCCGGAGGGTCGAGCCTGCCTGGGTGGCGCTGATCTTCGCAGTTGGGATTGCCGCCGACGAACCGCCGAGCAGGTAGCCGTAATAGTAGAAGTCCAGGAATACCTGGCCCGGCTGCCGGTCGACCTTGAAGCTCGGCAGCGCCCAGGATTCATAGGCACCGAACATGCGGCTGTTCCAGTTCTGGTTGTCATGGAACATCTTGGTTTCGGTCGTGTTGGTCTGCACGAAATCGAAGACGTCGAGACGGGCGCGCTGCCAGATCGCGTATGCCCTGACGCCGTCCCAGGTGATCGGAACATTCGATTGGTCGCGGTTGCTCAGAAGATAGGCGGGTCCATCGAGAAAGGATTGTCGGCCCAATATCACCCCCGTCCTGGCGCCGAGAAGCGTGGCTTTTGCTTCGATGAACGCCTGCTGCAGGTCGAGCCGCTTTCGATAGAGGGTGTTGTAGCCGTAGCCGGCCCAGCCTGCGGCATCGCCGTTGATCAACTCGGCATACACCCGCAAGTGTTCGCCGAGATGAAGGTCCGCACCGTACAGCCCGCGCACGGTCATGCGGCCGGAATCGTACGGCTTCTGCTTGCCGAGGAAGGGCCGGTTCTCGAACCAGTTGCGCAGCCGTTCGTCGAGGCTCAGGGTCAGGTAGATGCTCTTGCTGTCATTGAGAGCGATGAATTTCAGCGGATCAAAGAAATCGTCACGCTTGGAGGGGTCTCGCAGGACCTGCCAATCCTCGGCCCAGCGTGAGACGCCGTAGCGCGCGACAGGGCCAAAACCGGCGGCGGTGCCATCATTGCCGTTGAACACTCCCCAGTCGCCCTGATGCACAACTGTAGGTGCCTGAGCCTTGGTGGGAAGCTGCACGGTCTCCGGCAGCGTGCTGGCGGGCGGACGATCCAGCAGCGACGGCGCTGTCGGCACCGATACGGCGGCTCCGGCCGCGGCGGGTGGCTGCGATGTGGCTGTCTGCGCTGCGGCTGCGTGAACGTGAACCAAGGCGCCGACACCAGCACCCAGAAGAAGACTTTGGAGAACGCGCGTCATGCCGCAGGCGGTCGGGATCAGTATCTTAACCATGGGGATGCGCCTACGTGCCAGTTCATCCCTGCAAAATGACAAGCCTTCCTTTATATTTTCTTAAGCTCCCTCAATCCGCTTTTATGATCGTAACGATGCCGAGCTTCTGGAACGGCAGCAGCTGGGCCTCCGTCGCATCGGCATCGGTGATCAGCGTCCAGGGCCGATCGAGCGGCGTCCATTCCTGGAATGCGGCCCGGCCCAGCTTGTCGGCTGTGGCCAGCACATAGAGCGCGTCGGCCTGCCGGGTCATCAGCTCCTTGAGTGCCGCCTGCGTAGCGGTCGCCTCGCACAGGCCGCGTCCGGCAACGACCCCGTCCGCGCCGAGAAAGGCGCGCGCTGCGGTGACCCGACGCAGCACCTGCTCGGCATGCGGACCGACGAAGCTCAGGCTGATCGGCCGGAGCATGCCGCCGACCGACAGCACCTCGATGCCCGGTGCGTCGGCCAGTGCGGTCAGGGTCGTCAGCCCGCTGGTGATGACGCGCAGGCCGGCGCGGTGGCGCAGCTCCACGGCAAGTGCGCCAGTCGTGGTGCCCGCATCGAGAATGACAGATTCACCGTCCTGCACGATCGCCGCGGCCAGACGCGCGATGGCCCGCTTCTGTGGCAGTCGATCGGTCGCGCGCTCGGCGAGGGACTGCTCCGGCATCCGAGCGCCGACCGGCACCGCACCGCCATACGTGCGCAGCAGAACTCCGTCGCGGGCCAGGATGTCCAGGTCGCGCCGAACCGTCGACAGCGAAACACCGAGCCGCTCGGCCAGCGACTCTGCGCTGGTCGTCCCGGTCGCGATCTGGTCGACGATCCGGGCTCGCCTGGCTCTTGCGGCCTTCATGGTGCCCGGTGGGGGGTCAGTGCGGCTTCGGAGCCAGTGCGACCGCTTGGCGCAGCGCCTCCAGCAACGAACGCTCGTCGGCTTTGCCGGTGCCGGCGATGTCGAAGGCGGTGCCGTGATCGACCGAGGTGCGGATCACCGGCAGCCCGACGGTGATGTTCACCCCCGCCTCGAGCCCGAGCACCTTCACCGGCCCATGGCCCTGGTCGTGGTACATCGCCACGACCATGTCGAAATCGCCGCGGCCGGCGCGGAAGAACAGCGTGTCGGCGGGCAGCGGCCCCTCGACGTCCCAGCCGCGCGCCCGGCACGCCTCGATCGCCGGGATGATTTTTTCGGCCTCCTCGCCCTGCCCGAACAGCCCGTTCTCGCCCGCATGCGGATTGATCGCGCACACGCCGATCTTGCGACGCTCGAGCCCGGCCTTCTCCAGCACCGTGTAGCCGCGGGCGATGGTGCGCTCGACCAGGCCCGGCTCGATCTTCCGGATCGCGTCGAGCAGCCCGACATGGGTGGTGACGTGGATCACCCGGAGGTTCGGTGCGGTCAGCATCATCGACACCTCCTCGGTGCCGGTCAGCGACGCGAGCATCTCGGTATGGCCGGGGAAATGATGCCCACCGGCATGCAGCGCCTCTTTGTTCAGCGGCGCCGTGCAGATCGCGGCGATCTTGCCGGCGACGGCGAGCTCGGTGGCGACGCGCAGGTACTGGTAGGCGGCATCACCCGCGACCGGCGACAGCTTGCCGAACGGCAGGTCCGCGGGGATCAGCCCGAGATCGATGCAGTCCACCGTCCCAGCCTCGAAGCGCGCCTCCTCGATCGTGGCGATCGGCCGCACGGCCACCGATACGCCGGCGATTTCGGCCGCCCGCCGCAGCCGTTTCGCGTCACCGATCACCACCGGACGGCAGGTGTCGTAGAGCTCGGCATGCGCCAGGCTTTTCATGATGATCTCGGGCCCGACGCCGGCCGCATCGCCCATGGTGATGCCGACGACCGGCTCGTTGTGGTGCGTGGTGCTCATCGGGAGCTACTCCGGGTTGGACGGTTCAGGGATGCGGCCGTCATGCAACGCGCCGCGGCAGCGCAGGAAGGTGTCGTCGGTGCCGAATGCGCCGGCCTTGGTCACCACCAGGAGCGGGCGGCTGCCTTCCGCAAGAGAGAGAGGTACGCCGGTCTCGACCTCGCCGAGCAGGCGCAGGCCGGTGGCGCCGAAGGCAAGCAGCACCGCACGGGCGGTCTCCCCGCCGGCAGAGACCAGGGCGCCGATCCGCTTGGCATGCGGCGCCGTCAGCCGGGCCAGCGCGTGGCACAGGACCAGGCCTTCACGCGGGTCGGCATCGGGCTCGACGGCGAGCGAGATCACCACGTCCCGACCGGTCGCGATCGCGCGATCCAGGTCGCGTCCGGCCTGCTGCCAGGCGGTCGTGTCGGCGCCGGCACGGAGCACGGCCGGGGCCACCACCAGCGCCTCCACATCGGGTTGCGCTGTCAGCGCCGCAACCTGGCGTGCCGAGACCGCCGAGAGCGAGCCCACCACGAACAGCACGGGACCTTCCGCAGGGGCGAAGCCGGACGACCATCCATTGCCGGTGACGGGTGGCAGTACGAACTCGGGCATGAACCGCGCAAGCCCTGCCGAACCGGCCCAGACCGTCCGTGCCCCGAGGCCGGCTCCCGCGGCGGCGATCCGGTACAGATCGTCCTCGGTTTCTGCGTCGCAGCTGAGCACGTCGACCTGATCCGCGGCGCCCGGGTCCGCTGCCAGCAGCATCGCCTCGTGCAGCCGACCGCTCCGCACCTGCTCGAGCCCGATCACAGCGGTGCGCAACCCGGCGGTTGCCAGCATCTCCGGCAGCGATGCGGTGCCCGGGATGCGCTCGCGCCGCCAGATCTCGGTCTCGTGCAGCTGCACGTCGTTCACGTGCTGGATGCCGCCGCGGGTGGTGCGGCCGGCCGCCGGGAATGCCGGTGCGAGCACGATGACTGCAGGTCCCGTTTCACGACGCACCGCCAGGGTGGCGGCCAGTTCCGCTGCGACATGGCCGCGGAGCGTCGAGTCGAGCTTGCGGAACAGTACCCGGCCGGGCGGCGCGTGCAGCCGTACCAGGCGGGCGGTCTCGTCGGCGGCCTCCGAACGGCTGCGGCCACGGGTATCGGCATCGACGGCGAGGACGGTGCAGTCCGGCTCGTCGGCGCGTTCGCCGAGCACCACCAGCGTAGCGTGACCGGCGGCCGCGCAGGCGATCCCGCAATCCGCTGCACCTGACAGGTCGTCGGCGATGATGACCATCTCAGGCATGGTCTTGCGCCTCGGCGGGGACCACCCCGTCCACGGCATGCGCGGATACCCCCATGCGCCGTGCCCACGCGGCCGTCAGCAAGGGCACGAGCAGGCTGGTCACGATGACGCAGGCGGCCACAAGGATCGTCGCCGGCGCGGCGGCCGCCTTGTAAACCGGGTTGGCGGCGGCGATCAGCGCCGGCACCGCGGCGGCATTGCCCGCTGTCGAGGCGGCGGCAATGCCGGCAGTGCCGTTTCCGCCCGACAGCCGGTCGGTGAAGATGAGGGCGACCCCGGACACCGCCACCACGAGGATGCCGAGGCCGAGTCCGAGCAGGCCGGCGCTCCAGACGCGGTGCAGGTCGAGCGACGTGCCGAGCGAAAACGCAAAGAACGGGATCATCGCCGGGGCCGCGGCGCCCAGGAACGTCCGCATGTTCCGGTCGAGGTTGCCGATCACGATCCCCGCCGCCAAGGGCAGGATGGCGCCCACCAGTGTCTGCCACGGAAACGCTGACAGGCCGGCGACGCCGAGCGTCACCATGGTCAGGAACGGCCCGGATTCGAGCGTCATCACCGCGTAGGCACCGGCCTCCTCGGGGCGGCCGAACTGGTTCATCAGCGCCATATAGAGGCCGCCATTGGTGTCGTTCACCGCCGCCACCACCGCGAGGGTCGACAGGCCGGCGAACCAGCCGGAAGCGATCGGCGCCTCACCCAGGAAATGGCCCAGCACGAGGCCGCACGCGATACCCAGCGCGATCTTGGTGGCCAGCAGTACGCCGCCATGCCGGGCAACCCGCGGCAGGGCGGACACCTCGATGGTCGAGCCCATGCAGACGTAGAAGACCGCCAGGATCGGCAAGGCGCCGTGGAACAGCGCGCCGGTGAACGAACCGAAGAACGCCGGCGTGCCGGGTATGAAGGTCGCAAACAGGGCGCCTATCGCGAGCGGCACGACCATCATCCCACCAGGAATGCGCTCCAACGTCCGCTTGATCTGCAGCTGCATGGCCTGGCCCTCGGTCTCCACAGATTTATGCGTGGTTCGCGCATATTTCAACCGAGCGTGCCTGCGGGACAGGATGTTTTGCGGTGCAGCAAAAGATGTGGCCGTAACGGCTGCGTGTTCCGCGCAAAGAGGATGGACAGGCTGCGTGATCTGATCGAAGCTCCATCATCCTGAACAGGCCGTGCGGGATGACGCGGCACGACAGGCGAGGAACACGACGATGAGGAAGACGCTTCTGCTCCTGGCAGGCTGCATGCTCACTGCCGCCGGCGGCGCGAACGGCGCCGATCTGCTGGCCGACTCGACGCTGAGCCAGTGCTTCGTGAAGGCGACACCCGCTACCGCGACCATCGCGCCACAGCACAAGACCGGCCCATTCCGGATCGCCTTCAGCAACTCGCTGTACGGAAACAACTGGCGCGCTGAAATGCTGAACGCGGTCGGTGCATATGCAAAGCAGCCGGACGTCGCAGCACAGTTGAAGGAATTCAAGGTCTATAACGCCGGCAACGACGTTGCCCAGCAGATCGCCCAGATCCGCGAAATGATCTTGTCCGGATATGATGCGATCGTCGTCAATGCGGCGTCCGCGTCCGGTCTTGACAGCGTGCTGAACCAGGCAGCGCATCGCGGCATCGTCGTGGTGTCGTTCGACAACGTCGTCAGCACGCCGAAAGGCATCGCCGTCAACGAGGACCAGCGTGAGATGGGGCGGCAATGGGCCGAGTTCCTGGTCGCGCACGTCGCCGAGGGCAAGTCGATCCTGATGGTGCACGGTCTCGCCGGCACAACAGTCGATAACAGCCAGGCCGATGGCGCGATGTCGGTGTTCCAGAAGCACCCGAACCTCAAGATCATCAACGTCTATGGCAACTGGGACGTCGGCACCAACCAGAAGGTGACGGCGGACGCCTTGTCGACGCACCATGACATCGGCGGCGTGTGGGGCACCGAGGGCGCCACGGGTGCCTTGCAGGCATTCCTGCAGCTCAACGTGGCGACCGTGCCGATGACCGGCGAATCTGATAACGGCTTCATGAAATTGGCAGCCGAACATCATGTTCCGATCATGGTGATAGGCCAGTCGCCCAGCCTCGCTGCCGCCGGGGTGCTCGCGGCGATCGCATCGCTGTCGGGAAAACCGCTGCCGCAGTCGGCCAGTATTCCGCTCACGGTGGTGACGGGCGACCAGATGAAGAGCGGGGCCGATTACTTCCCCGACCAACCCGGAAGTTTCGTGACCGACGTCAATATCCCGAAATGCGGGATCATGATCCCGGTCGGCGACGTGGTGAAGTAGGTCAGCCATACCGTGGCGCCGGTGTTGCAGGCGGTCGGGCTTTCGAAGCGCTATGGCGGCGTGACGGCTCTGGGTGGCGTCTCGATCGCACTGGCAGCCGGTGAGGTTCATACTCTGCTCGGCGCGAACGGCGCCGGCAAAAGCACGCTCGTCAAGATCCTGGCCGGCATCGTGCAGCCTGATACGGGGAGCCTGGAGCTGGAGGGCATTCCAGTGGTGTTCGCATCGCCGCAAGCTGCCTACCGCTCTGGAGTTGCCACGGTGCATCAAGAGCTTTCGTTGTTCCCGCAGCTGAGTGTGGCGCAAAACGTCGTCATCGGGCGCGAGCAGCGGAACCGGCTCGGCTGGATCCGGGAGGACGCATCCATCGCCGTCGCGCGTGCCCTGCTGGCACAACTCGACGTTCATGATATCGCGCCGGGAACGCCAGTTTCAGAACTTTCGCTGGCCCAGCAACAGCTCGTCGAGATTGCCAAGGCGATGTCATTCGAGCCGCGCGTGCTGATCCTCGACGAACCCACCTCCGCTCTCGGTCGCAGTGATGTGGAGCGCATGGTGCGGGTGATCGACCGGCTGCGCGACAGCGGCTGCGCGATCGTCTTCATCTCGCACCGGATGGAGGAGGTGGCAGCACTATCCGACCAGGTCACGGTGCTGCGCGGCGGCGAGGTGGTCGGCACGATGACCCGCGCGACCTTCGAGCCGGCGCGGGCGCTCGAGCTGATGCTCGGCGAGAGCCAGAACCAGCTGGAGCGGTTGCGTCCGCCGCCGCCCGCCTCCGTGCCGCCGCTGCTGGAGGTACACAAGCTTCGGCTGGCCGGCCGGCTGGCCGGGCTGAGCCTGAGCGTGCGGCCCGGCGAGGTGGTCGGTCTGGCTGGCCTCGAGGGACAGGGCCAGAAGGAGCTGCTGTTCGCGCTGTTCGGCCTGTACCGGCACGGCCTGCAAGGTACCGTCACCCTGGGTGGTCGTGATTGCCGTGCCACGACTCCGCGTCAGGCCATCGCTAAGTCCTTCGCGCTGATCCCGGACGATCGCAAGGCAATGGGCGGCTTCCTCGGTCTGTCGGTGCGCGAGAACGTGTCGATCACGGTGATCGGCCGGTTGTGCCGCGCGCTGTTTATCGACCGCCGCCGGGAGGGCGGTGTCGTCCGGTCGCTGGTCGAGCGCCTGGCGATCAAATGCGACACCCCGGATGCGAGCCTCGGCAGCCTGAGCGGCGGCAACCAGCAGAAGGTGGTGGCCGCGAAATGGCTGGCACATGGCGCGGAGGTCTATCTGTTCTGTGACCCGACCCGCGGCGTCGATGCCGGCGCACGCGAGATGATCTACGCGACAATCAACGGCCTTGCCGCCGAGGGAAAAGCGATCCTGGTCTATTCGACCGACATGAACGAGTTCCATATCCTGTGCTCGCGCGTTCTGGTGCTGCGTGGCGGTCGTATCGTCGGCAGTCTGGAGCAGGAAGACATCACCGAGGAGAACATCCTCGCATTGTCGTTTCGCAGCCCCGACGGGATGTCGCTGCAGGATGCGGCGTGATGCCTGATCGAGTGAGCCGCCTGCTCCGACGACACGGCGCCACCCTGTTTTGCGCGCTCGCACTCGGGCTTATCCTGGCGGTCTATTTCATCGAGCAGCCGCTTGCGTTATCCGGTTTCGGGCTCACCAGCCTGGGCAACGCGTCGCTGGCGCTGGTGCTGGTTGCGATCGGCCAGACCTGCGTGCTGTTGGCGGGTGGCCTCGATCTGTCGATCGGCGCGATCGTCAGCCTGGTGAATTGTTTTGCCGCCACCGTCATGGGCGACAGCGTGTCGAGCATCCTGCTGGCCACCGCAGGATCGTTGCTGCTCGGCTCGCTCGCCGGCGCCATCAACGGCATGCTTGTCGCCTATGGCCGGCTCGAGCCGCTGATCGCCACATTCTCGACGTTGTTCATCTATGGCGGTCTCGCCCTGATGATCCGTCCGCAACCGGGTGGCCATATCGCCGACAGCTTCGCGAACCTGCTGACCGGCAATATCGGCATCGTTCCCAATTCGGTGCTGCTTCTCCTGGTGTTGCTGGTGCTCGTATGGCTGCCGGTGTTCCGCTCCCGGCTTGGTCGCTTCATTTTCGCGGTAGGAGACAGCGACGATAGTGCCTACGCATCCGGGCTGCCGGTCCGCCGCGTCCGCATCGCGACCTACACGCTATCCGGCTTCTTTGCATCCGCCGCGGGCCTGTTCCTGGCAGCCGAAACGACATCCGGAGATGCCGGGATCGGCAGCCTCTACACGCTGAACTCGCTCGCCGCTGCCGTGCTGGGCGGCGTGGCATTGTCGGGCGGGCGCGGCGGAGTGATCGGCGCGATCCTCGGCGGCATCGTGCTGTCGGTGATCCTCAATCTGCTGGGAGTCATCGGAGTCCCGGCATTCTGGCAGGATCTCATCGAGGGCTGCCTGCTCGTGATGGTGCTCACGGCAGCCGGTCTGCAGCGTCTGCGGATCGATGACTGGACGCGGCTGCTGCGTCGCGGTGGCGCATGAGCGGCTTGCCGCTGGAGCCGGCGGCCAGGGGGTCGCGGCTGTCGCGACCGATTTCCGGCGCGGGGTTGTCCGGCATCATCCTGCTTGTCGTGTTCGCACTGAGCGTCGCGGTCAACCCCGCCTTCCTGTCGTGGAGCACGATCCGGCTGCAGCTCGTGCAGGCAGCCCTGATCGGGATCGTGGCGATCGGCGAGACGCTGGTGATCCTGCTGGGCCAGATCGACCTCTCGATCCCCTGGACCATGACGTTTTCGGGCATCCTGGCGAGCAACCTCTACGCAGCGCATCCGCATGCATGGGTGCCGATCGTGGTGGTGCTGGCGGTGGGTGTCGCGGTCGGGTTGCTGAACACGCTGGGCGTCTGGGTACTGCGCGTGCATTCGCTGATCTGGACGCTGAGCGTGAACCTGATCCTGCAGGGCCTGACATTGGTTTACACGAATGCCGCGGCGTCGGCGCCGACGGTTCCGCCGGTCGCGCGCTGGCTCGCACTCGGCCATGTCGCGAGTATTCCGGTCGCCGCGATCGCCTGGGCATGCTGTGCGGTGGTCACCATCGTAGCACTCCGCGCCATGCCGTACGGCCGGAGGGTCTATTCGATCGGCACCAGCGAGCTGGCAGCGCTGATGTCCGGTGTCCCGGTCGGGCGGATCTATGCCGCAAGCTACCTCGCGAGCGGGATCGGCGCCGCGCTGGCCGGCCTCATGCTGAGCGGTTACGCGTCGCAGGCCTATCTCGGCATGGGTGACGGCTACCTGCTGCCCCCGGTCGCGGCGGTGGTGATCGGCGGCACGCGGCTATCCGGTGGGAAAGGCGGCTATCTCGGCACGATCGGCGGCTGCCTCTCGGTGATCCTGCTGCAGGCGATGCTCGTCAGCCTGAACGTGTCGGAAGGGCTACGCCAGGTTGTGTTCGGGATGATCCTGTTGGGGTTGGTGCTGCTGTTTGCGCGGCGACGAGGCTGACCCGCGCGGCGTCCGCTTCTTGTCTGCATGACAAGACAGGGGGGGCGAGATCTCGATCATCCAGGGCTACAGTTTCGGCAATAAGGCGGTAGCTGCTGGTGCGTAGCATGACCCTACCGGCGCAGTTCTGGAACACGTATGTCGACTGCATTCGCAAGGCTGCCGATGAGTTCGGCGTCAACCTCGTGGTGCCGAACCCGGATGGTGAAGTCGCTGGAGGGCCTGGTTGCGCGTCCGGTCGACGGTCCCGTGCTGGGAAATCCCGGCGCACGGCCTGAAGCCGGTCCGGGAAGCGAACGTCCCTGTCATCATGACCGACAGCTCCCCGCGGTTCCTGCCGCGAGCCGGCGATTTCCGGAGCCACAGGGCCTTCATCGGGCCGAGCGACGAGGATGCCGGCCGGCAGATGCCGGGGGCATCGTCCGCTACGTCGGGATCTCGACCGCCATCGACCGGCCAAAGGGCCTTGCCGACACGCTGGAAACCATCCCGAACTGGAGATCGCCGCGAGGTGGATCGCAATCTGGTTCGTGACACGTCTCAGACAATATTCATGTTTCTGTCATCGACCTCCTGGACATCAAGGGCGTGCGGGCTGCAGACGGTGGCGCCGCGACAGGGGTCCTGACCGCCCTGACGATCGCCGGCAAGCGACCTAGCTGGGATGTTCCGGTAGTCGGGGTGGACCTGAACCCAACGCATGCCGACCCCGAGGGAAAGGACGAACTGCTGTTCGGCATCGATGGCCAGTGGGTGCGAGGTGGCTCTACGCTGGCCGGATGCCATCGACCGGCGGGGATCGGAAAGGTCCAGGCAGCAATCCTGGGCGCCCTGATCGTCACGGCCTGTCGAATGGCATGAACAGCATCGGGCCTGACCCGACTTTCCCGAATATTTCAACGGCGTGATGCCTGTATTGTCGATGCGCGTTGCAATCGACTGCAAGAAGATCGGCATCATCAGATACGGTAAATCGATCATGAACTAGCCGTGATCGTCAGGCGCGCCTATAGGCTCCGCGCGGAATCCGGGCTAGCAATAATTCCGGTTTATGACGGCGGGCGTGAGGGACGGATGGCGATGCGATCAGCGCGGATCAGAGGCAAATCTGGCTTGGGTGCCGTCGTGTCAGGCGGAGCATTCGCTGTGTTGATGGGGGGCCAGGCAATGGCCTCGGGGGTCGTCGCCATCGGCGGGCAGACACCCGGTCCTACGCCATTCATCGACTATATCAGCGCCACCGTTACCCAGGGGACGCTCACCAACGTCCTGTTCTCGGTCGTCCCCAAGGCCGGATCCTATACACGGCCGATCACGGCGTCGATCTCTGCGGCAAGCCTTGCTGCGCGGGGCGGCATGTCCGGCAACAGCCTGATCATCCCGGTCTTCGGTCTGTATGCCGGCGCCACGAACACCGTGAACCTCGTGTTCAGCTTTTCCGACGGGTCGATCAGCCAGGTCAACGTTCCGGTGACCACGCCCGCCTACCCGCTCCCATGTGGGGCAACGAGCGGGCCGGTCATTCAGCAGAACCGGCATGCGACCAGCGATCTGTCGTTCGACTATTTTCTGCTGAAGGACTATTGCAGCAAGACCGCGCCGGCAATCGTCGATACCGACGGCAATATCCGCTGGGTCGGCACCGTGTCCAACGCCTCGCTGCCGTCGATCTTCTACAATAACGGCATCTATGTGAGCGATGGCGCCACCGGTGTGGACCGTCTCGAGCTCTATGGTGGCACCACCAAGATCGGGGATTATGCCAGCTACGGCGTGACCTATACCGGCCACCACAATTACGACCGCGGCCGCGACGGCATCGTGCTCGACGTCAACACCACGACGGAGACCGAAGCGGTCGACCTCGAGATCGACCCGGAATCCGGCAAGGTCCTGAACGAGTGGGACCTCGGCGCAATCATCAGCGCAGCCATGAAGGCGGGCGGCGACGATCCCAGTCATTTCGTGCTTCCGGTCGGCACAGACTGGTTCCACAACAACGCGACGACCTATAACCCCGCCGACAACACGCTCATCGTGTCGAGCCGGGAGAATTTCGTGATCGACGTCGATTACGATACGCCGCCGGACGGGATCAAGAAGATCCATTGGATCCTCGGCGACACCACCAAGCATTGGTATCAGTACCCGTCCCTGCGTAAATACGCCTTGCAGCTCGGGCCGAACACCCTGCCGCCCATCGGTCAACATGCCGTCTCGATCGACAGCAGCGGCAATCTTGGCCTCTTCGATGACGGTTACGGCAGCTTGACGCAGGTGCCGGCTGGCGCGAGCCGCACCTACAGTGCCGCACGGACCTATCAGATCAATACCGCGGCGATGACTGCCACCAGTGTCCTGACTTATTCCCCGACGCCGAGCATCTTCAGCTATGTGTGCGGCAGCGCATACGAGGCGGGGGCCGGCAGTTATCTCGTCGACTTCGCAGCGGCGAATGGTGGCCAGATGCTGGTGCTGCAGGGCCTCGGGAGCCTAGGGAACGTCGTGTTCGACTTTCGCACGCCGGAGTCCAGCACGTGTGGTGCCGGATGGAATGCGGAACCGCTTCCCAGCCAGATCCTGCAATACTAGGTCCGGCAGATCGTAGGCAGCAGCGGCTCGGGAACGGCGGCATGACGCCGTCCCGAGCCGGTCCTGAGTCCGGCTAGGTCTCCAGGTGCGGCCGGATCAGGGTGAGATCTTCCTCCGACAGGCGGTCCGAGGCGGTCCACGCCTGGTGCCAGTACGGGTAGAGCAGCGGAGGCCGGCTGACCTCCTCGAGCTTGGCGATCTCCTGAGGCGACAGCACGAGGTCTGCTGATTTCAGGTTGTCGATCAGCTGCTCGTCGGTGCGCGCGCCGACGACGACCGTGCTCACTGCGGGGCGCGTCAACAGCCAGGCAAGTGCCACCTGTGCCGCGGAAACCTGGTGGGCTTCAGCCACTTCGACCAGCGCCTCGACGATGTCATACAGTGCCTCGGTGTCGCGAACCGGCGGCTCCGTCCACTCGGCGAGTTGGCGCGTGCCTTCCGGGGTCGCCTGGCCGCGCCGATGCTTGCCGGAGAGCAGGCCACCGGCCAGCGGGCTCCACACCATGATCCCGAGGCCCTGATCGAGTGCTGCCGGAACCAGCTCGTATTCGGCTTCGCGCGCCTGAAGCGTGTAGTGGATCTGCTGGCTGATCGGCCGCGCCAGATGATGGCGTTCGGCAATTCCCATGGCCTTCATCAGGTGCCAGGCAGAGAAGTTCGAGATCCCGACATAGCGGACCTTGCCCGACTTCACGAGATGGTCGAGCGCCTCCATGGTCTCTTCCAGCGGCGTCACGCCATCGCGTTCATGCAGCTGGTAGAGGTCGATATAGTCGGTCCGCAGCCGTTTCAGGCTGGCTTCGCAGGCGCGGATCAGGTGGTGGCGCGACAGCCCCGCATCGTTCGGGTTCTGGGTCATCGGGAAGCGCGCCTTGGTGGCGACGAGGACGTCGTCGCGCTTGCCCACGAGTGCCTCGCCGACGATTTCCTCAGACAGGCCGGTCGAATAGATGTCAGCCGTGTCGATCAGATTCACGCCGGCATCGAGGCAGAGGTCGATCTGTCGCTTCGCGCCGGCCAGATCCGTCGAACCGACCTTCGCGAACTTGCCGGCGCCGCCAAACGTCATCGTGCCCAGGGTGAGCGTCGACACCCGCAACCCCGATCGTCCCAGAGTGCGATATTGCATGTGCTTCTCCTTCTACGTCGAGCCTGACCGGGTCGTGCTCACGCACAAGCCGGCTTCAGCCATGCAGAAAGTAACCCGGCTCGGCGCTGGTTGGTTCAATCGTCATTTCTCCGGTCCAGGGATCATGCCGGTGTCGAGAACCGCCGCCTGATTGCCGGACCTGCACATGAAGACAGGCCTTCGAGCCACCTGCCAGCGCCCGAGTAACGAGAGTTTACCCAAGCCAGAACCCGCTCGGTCCGCAGGCTCCCCCCAGCTCAGCCGAACTGGATTGTATCGAATTGCGTCTCACGGTAACGTAATAACGTCGTCGGGTAACGGCGGCCTATCCGGCAAAAAGCCGGAACCTGGGGAGACGCATAATGCTCAACAAGATGACGGCGCTTGCAGCTTGCAGGCGTGTAACCGCCTTGACCACACTCGGCCTGACATTGTCCGTGATTTCTGCCCACGCGCAATCGGCCCCGCAGCCACCGGCATTGCCGTCGCCGGCCATCAACTACATCACGACCGTTAGCGGTAGTAAGGTGACGTTCCGGCTCTATGCTCCTAATGCAAAGAACGTCAGCGTGTCTTACGGCAATATAGGACTAGGTATTACGCCGCCCGTCACGGCAATGACACGGGACGGTACCGGCACCTGGACCGCAACCGCTGATCTTGCGCCCAACATGTATGAATACTTTTTCAACGTTGACGGCTTCCGCTCGATCGACACCGGGGCAGTGCTGCAGAAGCCGCAGCGTCAAGTCTCGACCAGTCTTTTCCTGATCCCCGGCTCCCTGCTCGATGACAGCTACAACGTCCCACATGGGCAGACCCGAGAGGTGACCTACTACTCGGCTGCGCTCAAGAAAGAGCGCCACATGCTGGTTTACACGCCGCCCGGCTACGATGCGTCGAGCGGCCGTTATCCGGTCCTGTATTTCTACCATGGTGGCGGCGACACGATCTGGAGCTGGGCCCGGGAGGGCAGGGGCCCGGAAATACTCGACAACCTCCTCGCACTCCACCTCGTCAAACCCATGATGCTGGTGATGCCCGACACCCAAACCGACGAGCCACTGCTCGAGGCCGCCACCGACTCGACCCAGGCGATCAGCGAGAACGCCGCTACCGCCGATGCCGAGCTCATCAAGGACGTCGTTCCCTACATCGACGGAAACTTCCGTACGATCGCCAATGGTAATTCGCGGGCCATCTCCGGACTTTCACTCGGCGGGATTCAGGCGCTGGTTTCCGGCCTCGGCCATCTTGGCACGTTCAACTCCATCATTTCACTCAGCGGCGGCCCGATCGACGGTTTCACCAGTAGCGTTCTCGATAACGGCCTCAAGCAGTCGTCGCTGGCCAACAAGACGTTGCGCGAGTTCATCGTCACGGCGGGCGCTTCCGGCGACATCGCCTACCAGAACACCGTCAATTTCCAGCACGAGCTGACATCGCTCGGCTTCAGGGATCAGTTCTACACGCCGGTCGGTTACGCCCACGAGTTCAACTTCTGGCGCACCGCGTTCATACTTTATACGCCGACCCTGTTCCGATAATGCCGGATGCGGCGCACGTTTTCATCGCCTTGGCGAGAGCTTGCGCCGCTCCATCGTGATTTCGGCCAGATCCTTCGGGAAAGTCTGCAGTGTCTAACCGAGCCGCGAAACCAAGTATCGCCGGTCCATCCGATAGCGGATGACAGCGGTGCCCGGCGCTGGTCGGCCGCCCCGACGGCCGGAGCTGCCGACCTCGTCGCCGATGCCGCCCCGGCGTCGAGACTTGCTGACCGGCAGCCCAATGACCCCGGGCGACGTCGCCATGTCGGGCGAACGGCTGGTCAGCTTCACCCGGCGATATCTCCGAGGCCCGCCTGCACGACCAGCGCACCGCCGGATCAGCCGCGGCCACGATAGCCCGGCACGTCCTGCGACGGGATCCACACGCCCGCGGGTGGCTCGCCGGTCTGCCAGAACACGTCAATCGGCATGCCGCCGCGCGGATACCAGTAGGCGCCGATCCTCAGCCACACCGGCGCCAGGAGATCCACCAGCGTCGTCGCCACCTGCAGCGAACAGTCCTCGTGGAACGCGCCATGGTTGCGGAAGCTGGTGAGGTACAGCTTCAGCGACTTGCTCTCGACGATCCAGGCATCGGGCACGTAGTCGATCACCAGATGCGCGAAATCCGGCTGTCCCGTCACCGGGCAGAGCGAGGTGAACTCCGGGGCGGTGAAGCGCACCAGGTAGCGGCGGCCGGGATGTGGCGCCGGCACCCGCTCCAGCCGCGCCTCCTCGGGGCTTGCCGGCTGTGCAGTCTGCCGTCCGAGCTGGCTCAGTCCCTCGGCGCCCGCCGTTTCAGCGATGGTCATCTCGTGCTCCCCATCAGGCGATGCTCATGTCGGCGCGCTGCCACCAGCCCTCGGTGCCCGGGCCGAATTGCGGCAGCATCTCCGACGGGTCACCGCTGAACGCCACCGTGTTGGTCGGCGTCTCCTCGATGCGGATCTCGGCCACCCGCAGTAGGCCGCCCTCGGCCAGCAGGATCGCCGAGAGCTTGGCCATCAGCAGGCATGCCATCAGCTCGGTGGTCGGATCGCCAGGCGTGACGACGATGCGCTCGGCCCGCCCGGGTTCGTTGGCGCGGAACCAGGCGAGCAGCGGATCGGTGTCGGAGAGCTGCAGCGCGTGGTCCAGCCGCTCATCGACGAAACAGTGCCAGCGCGCCTTCGCCTGCTCGAACGGCACCAGCATGTTCGATACGCCGTCGAGCCGGGCCGGCCGCACCGGCTGCAGCGTCGCCGTGACGAACTCGTTGTGCCCGTGCGGCAGGGCGCAACGTTCGGACTGCCCACCGATCAACCGATGCCCCATCGAGAAGCGTCGGGTGAAGCACAACTCAAGCATCGCCGCTCGCCGCCACGTAGCGCTCCCAGCCGGACCGTCGCAGGTCGCAGGCCGGGCAGGTGCCGCAGCCATAGCCCCAGGCATGGCGGTGGGTGCGGTCGCCGAGGTAGCAGCTGTGGCTCTCGTCGCGGATCAACGTCACCAGCGCATCCCCGCCAAGGTGCGCGGCCAGGCGCCAGGTCGCGGCCTTGTCCAGCCACATCAAGGGCGTGTGCAGCACGAAGCGCGCATCCATGCCGAGATTGAGCGCCACCTGCAGCGCCTTGATGGTGTCGTCGCGGCAGTCCGGATAGCCGGAATAATCGGTCTCGCACATGCCGCCGACGATGTGTCGCAGGCCCCGACGGGTCGCGAGGGCGGCGGCAAAGGTCAGGAACAGCAGGTTGCGCCCCGGCACGAACGTGTTTGGCAGGCCATTGGCGCCCATCGTGATCTCCGCATCGCGGGTCAGCGCGGTCTCCGACAACCGGCCCAGTGCGTCGAGCGCCAGCGTGTGATCCGGCCCGAGCCGCGTTGCCCACGCGGGATCGATCCCCGAGAGCCCGGTGCGGATCGCGTCCCGGCAATCGAGCTCGATCCGGTGCCGCTGGCCGTACTCGAAGCCCAAGGTCTCGACCCGCTCGAACCGGTCGAGCGCCCAGGCCAGGCAGGTCGCGGAATCCTGGCCGCCGGACAGCAGCACCAGCGCACCGTCCCGGGTGACGGGCGGTTCAGCCATTACGGTATCCCGATCAGCTTGTGGGTCTGCAGGCTGAGGCGCCATTGCGGGTGCGCCAGGCAGTAGGCGACGGCGGCGTCGGTGTGGGCAATGCGTTCCGGCCCGTCCATCGGCTGCAGGAAGAAGTGTCCGAATGCGAGTTCGCCGAAGCTGTCCGGATCAAGGCCAGCCTGCGGGAACACCAGCTTGAGCTCGGCCCCGGAGCGCTGCACCACCGGGTTGCCGGCCTTCGGGCTGACGCAGATCCAGTCGATCCCCGGCGGCGCGGCAAGCGTGCCGTTGGTCTCGACCGCGATCTCGAAGCCACGCGCATGCATCGCCTCGACCAGGACGGCGTCGAGCTGCAGCAGCGGTTCGCCACCGGTGAACACCACATAGCGACGCGCCTCGCCGCCGGGCCACCGTGCCAGGATCGCGTCGGCCAGCGCGGTGGCATCGGCAAACCGGCCGCCGCCAACCCCATCGAGCCCGATGAAATCGGTGTCGCAAAACCGGCATGCGGCTGCGGCGCGGTCCTGCTCGCGGCCGGACCACAGGTTGCAGCCCGCGAACCGGCAGAACACCGAGGCGCGACCCGCCTGCGCCCCCTCGCCCTGGAGGGTCGCGAACATCTCCTTCACCGCATACGCCATGGCGGCAGGATTTCGGTCAGACGGGGCGCGCGTGCAAGCCTTTACTGGAGACTTGCCGAGGATCCGACCCGTTGACAGAGTCCCCGCCCATCCTCGTCCTGATCGAGCCGACGACATGAGCGTCCCGACCACGCGCCGGCTAGCCGGCTTGTTCCTGCTCGTTGCGGTCGCAGCATGCAGCCGTCAGAGGGACCCAGATCCGGCTTCCCGCGGGGAGATCGATGACCATGCTCCGATCCGTGCGACCGCCAGCGTCGTCATCGATGCAACCCCCTCCGACGTGTGGGGAGTTCTCGCAGATGTCCGCAGCTGGCCTGCGTGGCAGCACGATATCCGGGCGACGACCATCGGCAGGGCGCCCGCGGTCGGGGTGAAGTTTCGGTGGTCGATTTCAGGCGGTACGATCAGATCGCGCTTCACCGTGTTCGACCCGGCGCATCGGCTTGCGTGGTCAGGCAGCCTGTTCGTCTTCCATGCCGTCCATGTCTGGATCCTGCGCACCCAGCCCGACGGGGAAACGCGCGTCGAGACACGCGAGTCATTGAGCGGCTGGCCGATCGGATGGCTCTATTCCTCGGCGGACCTGTTGGAGGCCAACCGGCGATGGCTGGCCGCGCTCAAGATTGAGGTCGAAGCACGGCACATGGCTCCCACGCGCGGCTGACCCGACAGGACAGCCGCACGCGCCAGGCTCTACTCGGTCGAGACGCCACGCCAGAGGTCGATGCCGCCTTCGCTGGCGTGACGGTCGATCGCGGCGAGCTCCTCGGTGGTGAAGTCCAAACGCTGCAACGCGTCCAGGCTGTCATCGAGCTGCTTCACGTGGCGCGCGCCGATCAGCGCCGAAGTCACCCGGCTGTCGCGCAGCACCCAGGCGATCGCCATCTGCGCCAGGCTCTGGCCGCGCGCCTGCGCCATCTGGTTCAGCTCCCGCACGCGGCGGAGGTTGTCCTCCGACAGCAGCTCGGTGCTGAACGAGCTGCCCTTGGCGGCGCGTGCATCGGTCGGCACGCCACCGAGGTACTTGTTGGTCAGCAAGCCCTGCGCCAGCGGCGAGAACGCGATGCAGCCGACGCCAAGCTCGTCCAGCGTGTCCAGCAGCCCGTCCTCGACCCACCGGTTGAGCATCGAATACGAGGGCTGGTGGATCAGCAGCTTCACGCCCTCGGCGCGCAGGATTTCTGCCGCCTGGCGGGTGCGCTCAGGGCCATACGAGGAGATCCCGACATAGAGCGCCTTGCCCTGGCGGACCATCTGCACCAGCGCGCCCATGGTCTCCTCGAGCGGCACGTCGGGGCTCGGGCGGTGCGAGTAGAAGATGTCGACATAGTCGAGCCCCATCCGCTTCAGGCTCTGGTCGAGAGAGGCGATCAGGTACTTGCGCGAGCCGCCGACCCCGTACGGCCCCGGCCACATGTCCCAGCCGGCCTTCGAGGAGATGATCATCTCGTCGCGGTGGCCGGTGAAGTCCTTGGCCAGGATGTGGCCGAAATTCTCTTCCGCCGACCCGTACGGAGGCCCGTAATTGTTTGCCAGGTCGAAATGCGTCACGCCACGGTCGAAGGCGCGCCGGATCACCGCGCGGCCGGTCTCGAACACGTCGGCACCACCGAAATTGTGCCACAGCCCGAGCGAGATCGGCGGCAGCACCAGGCCGGACTGGCCGCAGCGGCGGAAGCTGGCATCTTCGTAACGGGTGGAGGCGGGCTGGTAGGTCGTCATCGGGTCCGTGGCTTTCTCTGCGTCAGGGGATAGAAGCGTTCCGCAGCCGAAGGGTTGCCGCTGACCTCCCGGCCTTGTGGGTGCTGCTGCCCGCGCCTACCACAAGCGGGATTCCGACCGAGGACACCGTCACATGACCCAGGACGAACTGACCGCGTGGGCGCTGGCCAATGGCTGGCAGATGATGGCCGGCTGCCCGAGCCTGACCAAGCCGAACAACCCGAAGGAGGCCATCGTTCGGATGGTGCTCAAGGCGACGGTGGTCAACCTCGAGGTCAAGAAGCCGGCCGGCAAGTGGGAGAAGGTGTCCGGCGCGCCCTACGCCAGCGTGGTGGCCGACCCAGAGCATGGCGTGCCGCAGGGCCTCGGCTTCGACAGCATTCCGAGCTTCTCCACCCTGATGCGGTCCAACAAGGACTCCCGCGTGTTCGCAAGCTTCGGCAAGCCGGGCTGACCCCCATCCGCGCCGGGGGAGCGAACCCGCCGGCAATGCGTTGCCTGGGCAGCACGGGCTGAACGGCCCGATCTCTAGGAGCAACGCCATGACCATCCTCTCGGCACTCGGCCTCGAATCCGGACGCAAGGTTCGCTACGCCATGGTCGGCCTCGGCGACATCACCCAGGAAGCGATGCTCCCGGGCGTCGCCCATACCGGCAACTCCGAGGTGGTGGCGTTCGTCAGCGGCGACCTGGAGAAGGCACGGCTGGTCGGCGAGAAGTACGGCGTCACCGCCTTCTACGGCTACGAGCAGTTCGAGCAGATGCTCCATTCCGGTACCGTCGACGCGATCTATCTCGCTACCCCGAACTGGCGCCACGCCGAGTTCGCCGTGCCTGCGCTGAAGGCCGGCATCCACGTGCTGGTCGAGAAGCCGCTCGAGGTCAGCACCGCCAAGGCGCAGGAGATCCTCGACGCGCAGCAGGGCACCGGCGCGAAGCTGATGGTCGCCTACCGGCTGCATTTCGAGCCCGCCACACTGTCGCTGATCGACAAGATCCGCGCCGGTGACCTCGGCGAGCTGATCGCCTTCAACTCGGCGTTCTCGCAGATGGTCTCGCCTGCCAACCACCGCGCCAGCAACGGCGTCCTGGGCGGTCCGGTGCTCGATATGGGGCCATATCCGGTGAACGCGGCGCGCTACGTGTTCGGTGAGGAGCCGACCGAGGTCGCGTCGGCGATCGGCTCGCGGCATCCGCAGGCCGGCCTCGGCGACTTCGACGACACCGTGGCCGTCACGCTGCGCTTCCCCGGCGGCCGGATTGCCCAATTCACCCTGAGCTATTATGCTAATGCACTCGATAGCTTCGTAGTATTGGGCACCAAGGGCAGCATCCAGATGAGTCCGGGCTACATGTACGGCGTGAAGCTGGAGCAGACGATCGCACTGGGCGATGCCAAGTCGCACGAGAGCTTCAAGAACACCGACCATTTCGGCGGTGAGCTGAAATACTTCTCCGATTGCATCCTCAATGGCAGCGACCCGGAGCCCGACGGCGAGGAGGGTTATGCCGACGTGCGGGTGCTGGAGGGCATCATCCGCGCCCTCGAGACCGGCACCAGCCAGAAGCTCGAGCCGTTCACCCGCGCCAAGCGGATCGATACCGAAACCCAGAAGATGATGCTGTCCGCCAAGTCGCCGCCGGAGCTCGTGGGAGCCTCCAATCCTGCGCGCGACAAGGACACCGCACCCGCCAACTGACACCCGGCCGCGGCCGGCAGGAACGACCCCACCCGAGGAGAGCCATCCGATGAAAGCCAACAGCGTTCTCGAAACCATCGGCAACACGCCGCATATCCGGGTGAACCGGCTGTTTCCCGACGCCGAGGTCTGGATCAAGTCGGAGCGCAGCAATCCGGGTGGCTCGATCAAGGACCGCGTCGCCTTCGCCATGGTCGAGGCGGCCGAGGCCAGCGGCGAGCTGAAGCCGGGCGGCACCATCATCGAGCCGACCTCGGGCAATACCGGGATCGGGCTCGCCATGGTGGCGGCGGTGAAGGGTTATCCGCTGATCGTGGTGATGCCGGAGAGCATGTCGCTCGAGCGCCGCCGCCTGGTGCAGGCCTATGGCGCCAAGCTCGACCTGACGCCGAAGGAGCTCGGCATGAAGGGCGCGATCGAGCGCGCCGGCGTGCTGGCGTCGGAGATTCGTGGCGGCTGGATCCCGCAGCAGTTCCAGAACCCGGCCAACATCGACATCCACACCCGCGCCACGGCCCAGGAGATCCTCGCCGACTTCCCGGACGGGATCGACGTGATCATCACCGGCGTCGGCACCGGCGGCCACATCACCGCTTGCGCCGACGTGCTGAAGCCGCATTTCCCGAAGCTGCAGATTTTCGCGGTGGAGCCCGCGCTGTCACCGGTGATCTCCGGTGGCAAGCCTGGTCCGCATCCGATCCAGGGCATCGGCGCCGGCTTCATCCCGAAGAACCTGCACACCGACGTGCTGGACGGCGTGATCCAAGTCGATGCCGAGGACGCCAAGCAGATGGCCCGACGCTCCGCCACCGAGGAAGGCTTGCTGGTGGGGATTTCTTCCGGCGCCACGTTGGCGGCGATCGCCAAGAAGCTTCCGGAGCTGCCGCAGGGCGCTGTCGTGCTCGGCTTCAACTACGACACCGGTGAGCGCTACCTCTCGGTGGCTGACTTCCTGCCGGGTTGAAGCTCACAGCCGTTCGTCTCGCGGCCACGCTGCTGGCAGCCGCGTCGCCAGCAGCTGCCGACGAGACCTGCCGCTTCACTGGCCGCACCAGCTATGACGGCACCCTGGCGATCGGGGCGCACACCACCATCGTCGCCGGCGCGCTGCAGATAGACGTCAGGCTGCAGCTCGATGCGAATCCGCTGCCACTGGTGCACACGCACTACGTCATGCAGGAGGTCAGCGCCTGGAGCCCGCAGGGGGTCCTCTGGATCGCGGTCAACGACCGCTATCGGTTCGATGGCCATATCGTCCGGCAGCAGTGGGACGTCTATCGGCGGGTCGGCGACACGCTCCAGGGCTACCGGCTCCAGGGCAAGCGCCTGCCCGAATTCGAGCGTCGCCATCCAGGCTTCGTCCAGCATTGGAATCCGGCCCGCTTCGGCGACGACTGGCTGGCGGACTATGCCAAAGGCGCGCCCGATCGCCGGCCAGACCTCGATTTGACGCATGACCTCGCCGAAGTGCGCGTGCCGCTTGCCCTATCGTTCTACTGGCTGCGGTTGTTGCCGCCTGGTGCGACCACCGTGTCGGTGTTCCTGCCCGGCTTCAAGGAGGAGAAACGCGCCGAGCTCGCGATCGGCCCCTCGGTTCCGGTGAGCCGGGGTGGGACCGTTCGGCAGGCGCCGATCCACTACCCCTATCTCAGCCCGACCACACCCTCGACCGCCACTGTGCAGCTCACGCCCGACCACCACATCCGCCAGCTGATGTTCGACCTGCACGGCGTCGAGCACAGCGCCCGCGGCGTTGTTGCCCAAACCGGCTGCACGGGCACCCCATTGCCGCCCGAGGGTTGAACGGCCTGGTCAGCTCTTCAGCAGCTGAAGGAAGCTGCGCAGCCTGGTCAGGAACATCTCCGGGCGCACTTCGGCATGGTCCGCGGAGGAGCCCACGTCTCGCCGCAGCGCATTCTGTCCCCGGCGGGCAAGCTCCTCCAGCGCGGTGGCCAGTTCCGGCCGCGCCTTGATCGCCGCCGCGATGTCGGCCTTGCCGATCCGCCAGGCATGTAGCGGGGTCAGCGCCGTCGCGGTCGCCGCGAACGGCGTGCCGGTGATCAGCCCGATCGCGCCGATGCACTCCCCGGGGCTCATTCGGTACACCACGCGCGAACCGCCCACGCCCTCGACGGTGATCTCGGCAGCACCCGCCGCGATCAGGAACATCGCCTCCGGGTTGTCGCCCTGGCGGATCAGCGTCTCTCCCGCCTGCAGCCACTCGGCCTGGAAGTACGGAATCAGCGACTCCCGCTCGGCCGCATCGACCACCCCGAACAGGTCGCTGTCCTGCAGCAGCTCGGCCAGCGTTGGCACCGGCACAGTCACCGGCGTCGCCAGGCCAGCCACCGCGAGGGCGATCCCGGCATGGCGCAGATGCCGCAGGATGTTGGTGTAGAGCTCGGTCCGCGCCGCCGACAGCTGCGCGCTCGTCTCCACGGTGAAGCCGATCTCCCAGGTGACGCCGTCGCCCCTGATCCCGGTGCAGTTGATCGAGGCCGCCGGCCTGGACTGGATCACCCTGCAGGTCAGTACCGCGGCCTGCAGCGCCTTCAGGCACCTGTCGGGAATCGCCGCCGCATCGACCGAGACCGTCAGCGTGTCGCCGCGGGCCGAGGTGGGAGCGCTCCGGTTCACCAGCCGCGCCTTGGCGATGATGCTGTTAGGCACCACGGCGATGTTGTTCTCGCCGGTGGCGATCTGCGTCGAGCGCCAGTTGACCTGGACCACGTGACCCTCGATGCCGCCCTCGACCCAGAGCAGGTCGCCCGGCTTGTACGGCCGCTCGAGCCCGACCGCGATGCCCGAGAACACGTCCGACAGCGTGCTCTGCAGCGCCAGGCCGAGCACGATGGCGATCACACCCGACGTCGCCAGCAGGCCGCGGATCGGCACCTCGAAGGCGAAGTTCACCACCGCGAGCAGGGTCGCGACGGCAATCGCGCCGGCCACCAGGTCCGACACGATGCGGGTCTCGCGCGGCCGGTTCTCCAGCACCACGAACAGCCGGGCCAGCCCGACCAGCACGCGCGAGCCGGCGATCCACCAGCACGCCTCGACGACCTGTTCCCAGAAGCGATCGCCGGCCGCGCTGCTGTAGTGCGGCTGCAGCGTCGAGCCGACGACCGCGTCCACCAGCAGCGTCAGCACGATGAAGTAGGCGATCCGCGCGACCACCCGGACCCAGAGCGGCCAGCGCGACCGCAGCCGCGGCAGGATAACCGCGGCCAGCAGCAGCAGGGTCGCCAGCAGCAACGGCGTGGATGGATGCAGCATGGCCATGCCCGGAGCGGGGGGCATCAGCGCGGCCGGAAGCGGTCGCAGACGAAGGCGGCGAGGGCGCCTGCCAGCATCAGGCCGGTCATTGCCACGCCATCCTCCGACCCGATCCAGCCGACCAGGATGGTGCTGATGGCGCCGATGAAGAACACCACCGTCCCATACAGCGCCGACGCCGCCCCGGCCGTGCGGCCATGCCGGAGCACCGAGCCGAGCGCCGAGCCCGGCAGCACGAAGCCCAGTGCCGCCATGCAGATCATCATGCCGGTCGCCAGTCCCACCGCACCGCCAAGGTGGAAGGTCGCCATGAACAGCATCGCCATGGTGGCGGCGATCAGGCCGACGCTGCCGCCGGTCAGCATGTGGTCGGGGCCGAAGCGGCCGGTCAGCCGGCCGTTGATCTGCACGCCGACGATGTAGCCGATCGCGTTCAGGATGAAGACCTCGCCGAACTCGGCCGGGCTGAGCTGGTAGGTCTGCAGGAACACCGGTGGCGCGCCGCCCAGGAACGCGAACAGGCTGAAGGTGCCGAACCCGCCTTCCAGCGCATGCGCACGGAACGATTTCTCGCTCCAGACCAGGATGTAGCGGATCGCCGCGTCGCCGAACCGCAGCCGCGAGTGGCGGTGTGCCCGCAACGTGTCGGGCAGGAACACGTAGATCAGCGCCGAGCACGCAGCCCCGTAGCCGGCGGCGATCCAGAAGATGCCGCGCCAGTCCCAGTATTCGGTGATCAGGCCGCCGAGCGTCGGGGCCAGGATCGGCACCACCCCCATCACCACCACCATGCGGCCGATCATGCGGGCCGCCTCGGCGCCGTCCTTGACGATGTCGGCGATCACCGCGCGCGGGATCACCAGGCTGGCGGCCCCCCCGAACGCCGCCCAGAGCCGCCACCAGGACAGGTCGTTCATCGTGGCCGAGAGTGCGCACCCGATCGAGGCGACGGTGTAGAGTACGGTGCCGAACAGCAGCGGCGGCCGCCTGCCATAGTGGTCGGCGAGGGGTCCGTGGGTGATCTGGCCGAACGAGAGCCCGAGGAACCAGGCCGCCAGCGTCATCTGCGTCTGCCCGGGCATGGCGTGCAGCGAGGCGCGCATGGCGGGGAAGGCCGGCAGATACATGTCGGTCGAGATCGGACCGACCGCGGTCAGCATCGCCAGCAAAACCGTGATCAGGATCGGCGAGCGGACCGTAAGTTGCGGCGCAAGCCCCGCCTCCTCGTCCTGCAGCTCGGACATCGGGGAGCCTCTGGCGTCGCTCGGGGACGCTGGTTGCCGGGTCGTGCTCAGACTGGCCGCATGCCGAGACGACTGATCAGCTGCATGTCGCGGTTCTCGGTCGGGTTCGGGGTTGTGAGCAGCTTCTCGCCGTAGAAGATCGAGTTGGCGCCGGCCAGGAAACACAGCGCCTGGGTCTCGTCGGTCATGCCCTCGCGGCCGGCGGACAGGCGCACGTGGCTGCCCGGCATGGTGATGCGGGCGGCAGCGATCACCCGCACGAAGTCGATCGGATCTACCGCGTGGGCGTCCGCGAGCGGGGTGTTGGCCACCCGCACCAGCATGTTGATCGGCACGCTCTCGGGATGCTTCGGCAGCGAGGCCAGGGTGGCGATCAGCCCGGCCTGGTCGGCGACGCTCTCGCCCATTCCGACGATGCCGCCGCAGCACACGTTGATGCCGGCGTCGCGCACGTGGGCCAGGGTGTCGAGCCGCTCCTGGTAGGTGCGGGTGGTGATGATCGTGCCGTAGAACTCGGGCGAGGTGTCCAGGTTGTGGTTGTAGTAGTCGAGCCCGGCTTCGCGCAGCCGGCCGGCCTGGCCCTGGTCCAGCATTCCGAGCGTGACGCAGCTCTCCATGCCCAGCGCCTTCACTCCCTCGACCATGGCGCACACCGTCTCGAGGTCGTGGTCCTTCGGCGAGCGCCAGGCGGCCCCCATGCAGAACCGGCTGGCCCCCGCCGCCTTGGCCGCGGCAGCCTCGGTCAGCACCGCCTCGACCGCCATCAGCCGGGTCGCCTTGATCGGGTTCTCGTGGCCGGCGCTCTGCGGGCAGTACGCGCAATCCTCCGGGCAGCCGCCGGTCTTGATCGAGAGCAGCGTCGAGATCTGCACGTCGCGCGGATCGAAATGGGCGCGGTGGGTGCTCTGGGCCTGGAACATGAGGTCCGGGAACGGCTGCGCCATCAACGCCAGCACCTGGTCGCGGGTCCAGTCGTGGCGGAGGGCTTGGGGGGCGTCGGACCGGGGCTCGAACGCGATCGGGTGGTCGAGAGCGCCGTCGGGCATGATCCGTCTCCTTGGGGCCGAGAGCCTCGTTTGCCGTCCGTCCATGTGCCACAGCCGGCCCTGTAACGGGAAGGGCACCCGATCATGCCAGAGGATCCGGGCGTCGTGCAGGCCGGGTCTCGCTCCGCCGGTCATGGACCGGACCCTGGACAGGTTATGACGGGAGGGTAGCCAACCGCGGCGGGCGTCGGCTGAAGTGCCAGAACGACGCCGTCATGACGGACAACGTCAGCGTCTCCAGGCCGAACTGGCCCTCGCTCATCATCGCGGTGCCCAGATCGGACTTGAGATAGATGCTGTAGAGCAGTGTCGGAGCGACCGAGCCCTTCATCAGCATGATCAGGGCAACGAGTTGCGCGCCTCTGATCCAGGGGTGCACCGATAACCGATCCCAGACCAGGACCGCGATCAGGAAAGCCGCGACGACGGGTTCGGCAAAGGTGATGTAGGCCGGGACCAGAACCTCCCAGCCATAGGGCTCCGAATAGACGTCTTCATGAGCGAGGAAGGACAAGCTCTCGAGGATGCCCGAGAAGGCCCAGCCGAGGGCCGGCTTGCAAACGAACCAGACCAACACCGCGAGGAGCATAGCTCCAAGGGCCTTCTGCCAAAGCCGGTCGAGCCTTGGAGAAACGAGCACGATCGCGATGCACGTGATGAAGTTCGTAATGATCGCGGGGAGGTTCTTGAGCAACGAGAACGTCCACGCCGTCGTGGTGACCCCATCCATGACGACAGCTCGAACCAGCGCCTCGTGCAGCATCGAGTAAATCAGGAAAAGCACCAACGAACGCGGTAGCCACGAATATCCGGATAGCCGCGGGTCCGCCAACCTGTTGAACAGGATCGTCGCGAACATGGCGAGCGCCACGTTCAGGTATCGTGCGGGCCACCCGACGATGCTGTTGTCCGGGTAGGGAACATGCAGACCCTGCAGCATCACCACATGCACGCTCAGGGCCGCGATCAATGTCAGCCCCATGCCAAGAAGGAGCCTCGGCCATTGTCCGGCGGTCGACTGGTAGAACATTGGCCCGTGTTCCTGATCGTTAGGCTGGCGGAACTGTTTCCCGCCGGCTGAGCGATAGGAGCAATGGCCATGCCAGCGCGCCGATCCGCAACGTACTGACTCGATGGAATAATAAATACAGCTGTTAGCGAACCCTGCGAAAAGTCGCCTACCGAGGACGGGTTCGCGTCACATAGTGTGCAATTCCACCACCTGACTCAGGTCCCATCACGCCGTCGCCTGGCGCCCATTCCCGGCCAGAACCTCGGCATACAAGCGTTCACAGCGATCGAGCCAGATGTCGCGGGTGAACAGCTCCAGCACGCGCGCACGGGGTATGCTGCGGTCGATCGCCAGCGCATCAGGGATGGCTTCGGCCAGTGCTGCCACGTCATCCGCGGGCGCGAATATGCCCGCCTCCGCGATCACCTCGCGGGCGGCGCCCATGTCCGTGCTGGCGATCGGCAGGCCGCACGCCATCGCCTCGATCGCCACCAGGCCGAACGGCTCGTCCCAGCAGGGCGTGAACAGGAACACCGAGGCCCGCGCCAACTCGGGCGCCAGCGCCGCCGCGTGCAGGTGCCCGCCATAGCGGATATTCCCCTTGATCCACGGCCGAACGTGCGTGTCCCAATAGACCGGATCCTCGATCGTGCCGAACAGCGTGAGCGGGATCCCGCCGTGTTGCGCCGCCTGCACTGCCAGGTGCGTGCCCTTGTTCGGCGTGATGCGGCCGCACCAGACGGCGCTGCCGTCACCGTCGGCGCGGAACGGCCAGGCCGCCGGGTCGATGCCGTTATACAGCACCGACGCTTCCGGCGGCGCGCCGTCCGGCCACCAGGCATGCAGTTGCCCCTGCGACGTCACCGTCAACCGATGCACCGGGCTGGCACTGTCCTTCACGAACCAGTGCAGCGCATCGAACGGCGGCACGTGCAGCGACGTCACGGTCGGCATCGCGCCGGTGCGCGCGCGCGCGAGCGGAAACCGGTGCAGGCTGTTGTTGTGAACTACGTCGAAGCCGCCTGCCTCGATGCGATCGCACGCATCGGCGTATCCCGCGTCGACATGCGCGATCAGCGGCGCGCTGCCGCGATGTTCCGCCCAGGGAAACGTGCGTTCGTAATGCTCTTGCAGCACCGGGTCGAGCGTGAACCGTGGGTCGCTGTCGCCGGACGCGAACAGCACCACCTCATGCCCGCGCGCCTGCAGCCCGTTCGCCAGGTGCGAGCTATGGGCCTCCATTCCGCCCATGAACGGCTCGGCGATCGGTTGGCGCACATGCGCCAGCAGCGCGATCCTCACGCCACGGCTTGCGCGGTCTGGGCCTCACCCGCCGTGCCCGGCTCCCGACCGGCATCCCGCTGCCTCGCGCGTTCCTCGAGGATCCGGATCACGGTGGTGGTGTTGGAGTAGGGCTGGTGGCTCTGCTGGCCGGTCAGTGCGAGATCGTCGGCGTCGGGGTCGCGCAGGATCCGGATCGGCCTGCCCTCGACGTCGTCGATCAGCCCCAGCAGGCGGAAGGCGTGCAGCCAGTGCCCCATGGTGCGATAGCCCCACTTGGCCTCGAACAGCTGCGCGTTGCGGACGACGCTCTCGAGATGATGGATCGGCGGCATGTGGTGCCGGTGATACTGGTGGTAGGCGAGGCCGCCCTTCATCCACGCGATCGCGATGCCCTTGCCGTCGAGCATCTTGCCGAAATCCGTATCCTCGCCGCCATAGCCGAAATAGCGCTCGTCGAACCCGCCCGCAGCCAGGAAAGTCGCACGCCGCATCGCGAAGTTCAGTGACCAGAAGCAGCGATAATCGTTGCACCGCTCGATCCCCGCCGGCGGCGGGCCGCGCCGATCGGAATGCCGCACCGCCACTGCGGCAAACCCGTCGAAGTTCCACCCGTCCCTGGTGGCGCCGCCCGGCAGATACATCACCTCGCCCATCAGCAGCCCGTCGAGCTCGGCCAGGCCAGCCGCATAATCGGCGACCAGGTCGGGCGCCGGGATGCAATCCATGTCGAGAAATACCAGCATGTCGCTGGTGGCCGTGCGTGCGGCGGCGTTGCGAGCGGCCGCCAGCGGCAGGGCGCCACCGGTGGTCACGATCTGCCGGATCGGGAAGGGCGCTTCCGGAAGCACGTAGAGCTGGTCCTGCATCACGGCGACGATCAGTTCGGCCGGCGGCTGCACCTGCCGGCACAGGCCGAGAACCACGTTGGCCAGATGGTCCGGTCGGCCCTTGGCCAGCGTCACGACCGATACGGTGTTCATGGCGGCTTCAGGCTCCGATGGTCAGTGCGGGTGGGATCTCGGCCGTTTTGCGCCAGAGGGTGGTGGCAAGTTGCTCGAGCCAGGCGGCGGCGATTTCGGCCGGCCTGCGATCGATCAGCGCGCGTTGCGCATCCGGCCGATGGCCCGCCAGCGTCTCGTCGAGCGCACGCTGCCAGGCATGCGCCGAGGACGGCAGATGCGGCCGGAGGCAGGCCACGCCTGCCGCGGCCAGGGCCTCCGCCTTGCGATGCTGCTCGTCGAAATAGCGCCATTCCGGAACGACAAGCCACGGACGTGACGCCGCCAGAACCTGCTGGCAGGTGGTGTTGCCGGCCGACGAAACCACGAGATCCGCACTCGCGACATAGTCCGCCGCGCCATCCACCCAGCCGCGATGCTCGATATTGCCGGGCTCGGTCGCATGCCAATCCCGTTCCACCGGACCGATGGTGATCCAGCGCGCGCCGGGACGCGAGCGTGCGCCGACGCCGAGTGCCGCCTGGCTGAACCCGTTGCCGCCGCCGCCGGCCATCACCAGGATCATGTCCTCGTTCGCGCCGACGCCGATGCGCTGGCGCGCAGCCTCGTATTCGGCCACGCGCGTATCAACGCCAAGGCCGCCCGCGAAACAGATACGGGTATGGAACACCGCGTTCCATTCCGGTTGTGCGAGCGCTGCGTGGAAGGGTGCGAGGAGCCCGGCCGCGCCATCATAGGCGGCCTGGTGCCCGGCATCGCCGCGGTCGCCATGCTGCAGCACCATCACGTGCGGCACGCTGCAGATGCGCGCCAACTGCGCGATTTCCGCCGACACGTCGCAGATCATCAAGGCGGGATCCGCGCTCTCGAACCAGGCGACGATCGTTGCCATCGCGCGGCGGATCGAAGGCCATCCGAGCGGTGCGCAATGCAGCGTCGACGGTGTCGGCACGTGATCCATCGTCGTCGCCTCGCCGCCGGTGGCCTCGAACAGCGAAGGGACGACAACGATCTCGGCATTCGTCGGCAGGGTCGGGAAGATGTCGTTGCGGGCGCAAAAGATCACCAGCCTGCGTTCCGACGGAAGCGCGTGCGCGATCGCAGCGCAGCGCTCCGCATGGCCGCGCCCCTGGTGATGGACGAAATAGCCGAACGGTTGCGTCATGCCGCCGCAGGCTGGTCAGCAGGGATCGAGCGCGCCCGGGACCGGTGCAGCGACGCGTAAAGTGCCACGGTTTTCCCGGCATAATCCGGCCAGTTGTAGAACCCGGCATTGTCCAGGGCGGCGTTGGACAGCGCCCGGTGTCGCACCGTATCCGATACGATCTTGAAGCAGGCGGCGCCGATTGCGACGTCATCGGACGGATCCACGAGAATGCCGTGGCCGATCCGGCCGACGATTTCCGCAGGACCACCGTTGCAGGTCGCGACAACCGGAACACCGGCGGCTGCTGCTTCTATCAGTGTCAGCCCGAACGGTTCATGCAGTGCCGGGTTCACGAACACACCGCCGCGCGCCGCCTGTCGATACAGCGCGTCGACATCGTCGGGACCGTGTCGCGGTGGCAGCGCCATCTGTCCGTGAAGGCCATGATCGGTTCGAAGGCGCTCGAGTTCGGCGATCACCTCACGCTCCTCCGCGGACGCATGCGGGCTGCCATGCTGACCGGCGAGGATGACCAGGTTCGCGCGCTCGACCAATGCAGGGTGGCCGGCATACGCGCGCACCAGCGCGGCCAGGTTCTTTTTCCGCACCGGACGTGCAATTGCGAGCACGATCGGCTTGTGCGGATCGAGCAGCTGCGCGTCCCATCCGTCGAGCCGGGATGGGGATGGTCCCGATCGCACACGATGCGGCACGCCCGGTGCAACGCAGTGGGTGCGTGTCGTCGCATCGGCGACACCGTAGGCACGAAGCTGGCGGTCGGCTTCGTCACGGGTGGACACGACGATCGCATCGGCCATCGCGATCGCCTGGTGTTCAGCTGCGATGCGTCCGTCCAGAGCATCGCTGCCGGGCCGGTGGGCACGCTTGTCGATGCCGAGCGCATGCGGCGTATAGATTACGGGAATGCCGAAACGCCTGCGTGCGATCAGCGCCACGGCGGCGGCATCGGAAAAATGGGCGTGGATGATGTCCGCTTGCTTCGGCAGCGTCTCCAGGTGTTTGCAGAAGGCGTCGATGAACGCAGGCAGGTCGGCTGCCAGGCCTTCCTTTTCGAGGTAGTGACGATCGGCGGTGGCGATACGATCTATTGTGATCTTGGCGCCGAAAGGCTCACAAGGAAGCCCGTGCACGCAACCGAGCTGGTCATCGTCGAAGAGCCGGGTGACGATGGAGATCCTGTCGACCGCCGCTATCGCCGCCTGTGACATGGCGGCCTCGAGCACGTAGGCAATATGACCACCCGTATCAGCTGTGATCCCGAAGCTGATCGGAGGCGCCCTCAGGCACCCCCCGAGCGCCAAATGCAGGATGAACAAATCTTTTCCTAGTTACGAGAATGTAGCCACAGGCCCAACACGTTAAAAATTGTTCGGTTCCGGATCAAGGGTCGTGCCGGCATACACGTGCGCCTGAACGACCGGGCACCAGACGCGGAGAAGCCCGCCGGCGCATGCCGGCGGGCTTCTTCCCGGACGTTTCTCAGGTTCGGACGGTCAGCCCCCGAGCGCCTTGATCATCGTTTCGCCGAGCAGCGACGGGCTCGACGCGACGTGAATGCCGGCGGACAGCATCGCCTCGATCTTGGCGGCTGCGGTGTCGTTGCCGCCGGTGATGACCGCACCGGCATGACCCATGCGACGTCCCGGAGGTGCCGTGGCACCGGCGATGAAGCCCACCGTCGGCTTCTTCACCGGGTTGTCCTTCAGGAAGTGCGCGGCGTTGATTTCCGAAGCGCCGCCGATCTCGCCGATCATGACGATCGACTCCGTCTCCGGGTCGGCGAGGAACATCTCCAGCACCTCGATGAAGTCGAGCCCCTTCACCGGGTCGCCGCCGATGCCGACGCAGGTGCTCTGACCCAGGCCCACGGCCGTGGTCTGCGCCACCGCCTCATAGGTCAGCGTACCCGAGCGGGACACGATGCCGACCTTGCCCGGCCGGTGGATGTGGCCCGGCATGATGCCGATCTTGCACTGGTCGGGGGTGATGATGCCCGGGCAGTTCGGCCCGATCAGCAGGCTGCCGCTGCCTTTGAGCGCTGCCTTCACCCGCACCATGTCGAGCACCGGGATGCCCTCGGTGATGCACACGATCAGCGGCATCCCGGCGGCGATCGCCTCCAGGATGGAGTCCGCGGCGAACGGCGGCGGCACGTAGATCACCGACGCGGCGGCACCGGTGGCTTCGCGCGCTTCCAGCACGGTGTCGAAGACCGGCAGGTTGAGGTGGGTGGCACCACCTTTGCCCGGGGTCACGCCGCCTACCATCTTGGTGCCGTAGGCGATCGCCTGCTCGGCGTGGAAGGTGCCTTGGCTGCCGGTGAAGCCCTGGGTGATGACCTTGGTGTTCCTGTCGACGAGGACCGACATCAGCCCTTCCTCCCCTTGACCGCGGCCACAATTTTTCGTGCGGCGTCCGACAGGTCGCTTGCGTTGATGATCGGCAGTCCGCTCTCGTCGATCAGCTTCTGGCCGAGTTCGACGTTGGTGCCCTCCAAGCGGACCACCAGCGGCACGGTCAGCTTCACCTCGCGCGACGCCTCGATCACCGCGGTGGCGATGATGTCGCAGCGCATGATGCCGCCGAAGATGTTGACCAGCAGGCCCTCGACGTTCTTGTCCGACAGCAGGATCTTGAACGCCGCGACCACCCGCTCCTTGGTGGCGCCGCCGCCGACGTCGAGGAAGTTGGCGGGCTCGGCGCCCTCCAGCTTGATGATGTCCATGGTCGCCATCGCCAGGCCGGCGCCGTTGACCATGCAGCCGATATTGCCCTCGAGCGCGATGTAGGAGAGGCCGTGGCGCGCTGCCTCGAGCTCCTTCGGGTCCTCCTCGCTCTCGTCGCGCAGGTTCTCGAGCTCGGGATGACGGAACAGCGCGTTGTCGTCGAAGGTCATCTTGGCGTCGAGCGCCACCAGGGTGCCCTCACCGGTCACGACCAGCGGGTTGATCTCGATCGAGGCCGCGTCGAGGGCGACGAACGCCGTGTAGGTCGAGCGCACCACCTTGGCGAAATGCTGGATGGTCTTGCCGGTGAGGCCGAGGCCATGCGCCAGGTCGCGGGCGATGTAGTCGGAATAGCCGAGCGCCGGGTCGATGGTGGCGTTCAGGATCTTTTCCGGGCTGGTGTGGGCGATCTCCTCGATCTCCATGCCGCCTTCCCGCGAGGCGATGATCGCGATCCGGCCGCTCTCGCGATCGGTCAGCATCGAGAAATACAGCTCGTGCTTGATGTCGCAGCCGGCCTCGACATAGAGCCGGTTGACCTGCTTGCCCGACGGACCGGTTTGCTTGGTGACCAGCACGTGGCCCAGCATTTCGGTCGCGGCCTGCTCGGCGTCGGCGGGGCTCTTGACCAGGCGCACGCCGCCCTTGCCGTTCGGGTCGTTGGCGAAGCGCCCGGCACCGCGGCCGCCGGCATGGATCTGCGACTTCACGACGTAGACCGGGCCCGGCAGCGAGCGGGCGGCGGTCAGCGCCTCTTCCGGAGAGCGCGCGACGCGACCCTCCAGCACCGGCAGGCCATACCCCTTGAGCAGAGTCTTGGCCTGGTATTCGTGGATGTTCATGGCCGCGAGGGCTCCTTCCGGCAGGCGTCTTCTCGGGTGGTCGTGGACGACGGAGCCGCCCGCGCGATGACAACGCTCGAGCCACCGGGGAAAGCCTCCGCGGGGCCTGGGCGGGGGGATGTTTGCATCCGGCAGAGAATAAAGTCACGCCCGGGGCGAGGGATCGCGGGGCCGGTTTTGCGGCAACCCATGGCAATGTGACAGACTTGAGGCCTTAACGGCGCCGCCGGACTGTCGGACAAGGCAGCCGGAAGAGCGTCTGGAGTTGGAACCGAGCATGAAGCATTGGCGGATCGAGGATGTGGCCTGGGACCGGTTCGAGCCGTCGCGGGTCGATCCGGACGTGCTGCGGATGGTCAAGGCGGCTTCCGTGGTCGAGCGCAATGGTCTCGATTATGCGATCTATCTCAATAACGTCTTCACCGGCGATCCCGACTTCAAGGGTGCCGTCGAAAACTGGGCGGTCGAGGAGGTGCAGCACGGCGACGCCCTCGGCCACTGGGCGATGCTGGCCGATCCGTCGTGGGACTACCCGCAGAGCTTCGAGCGGTACCGATCCTCGTACCATATCCCGCTCGAGGTCGACGCCTCGGTCCGCGGCAGCCGCACCGGCGAGCTGATCGCCCGCTGCATGGTCGAGACCGGCACCTCCAGCTTCTACACCGCCATGGCGGAGGCGACCGACGAACCGGTGCTGAAGCTCATCTGCAAGCAGATCGCGGCCGACGAATACAGGCATTTCAAGCTGTTCTACGACCACATGCACCGCTACCTGAAGCGCGAGAAGCTGGGCGTGTTGCGTCGCACCCGGATCGCCCTCGGCCGTGTCACCGAGAGCGAGGACGATGAGCTCGCCTACGCCTATCACTGTACTAACGAGGGCGAGGGCGTCCCCTACGACCACAAGCGCTGTATCGCGGCCTACATGTCGCGGGCGATGGGCTTCTATCGTCGGAGCCATATCGACCGGGCGATGGGCATGATGTTCAAGACGATCGGCTTCACCCCGCATGGCCGCATCTCGCGTGCTGCCTCCGGCCTGGCCTTCCTGGCGATGCGGCGACGTGGCCGTCAGTTCGCGCGCATCATGGCCAGCCGGCCGTTCGGTGCCGCGCCGGCTCATGGTGCGCCGGAAGGTGCCACCCAGGGCGAGGCGCTCGTCTCCGGATGAGCACAAGGCGGCGTCGTCCGACCGCCTGAGCCGGCTCGCGACACCGGTATTCGGATCGATTCACTATCTAATAATTTGCATCGTGCTAACAATGCGCATCGCTTGCTGACACGGCCGGCTGCAAGTGACCAACAGCGCTGCCGGCTTCCGCCGGGGCGAGGAAGGGCTTTAGATGCGCAGTGCGCTGCCTGAGCTCGTTCGTGCAGAGGCCCGCGCCATTCCAGCCGATGGCCCGGGCTCGATCCAGCCGCACGGGATCATTCTGGTCGTGGCCGCGGACAGCCTGCTCATCACCCACATCGCCGGCGACATCGAGCGGCGCCTGGGGGTGAGCCACTGGCAGGATCAGCCGGTCGAGATGGTGCTCGGGGCGGCGCTCGCCATCCGGGTGGCGTCGCTGGCAGCACCTGGTTCCATAGTCGGGCATATCGGGCTGTTGCATACGCCGGGCGGCGAGACGCTGGACGTCACCGCCCATGTCAGCGGCAGCCAGATCATCGTCGAGATCGAAGGTGGCGACAGCTGGACCGGAGCGTTCGCCGACCGGGCGGCTCCGCAGATGCCGGTCTCGCAGCTGATGCAGCGCATGGCCCTGGTCGCGGCGGGACTGGAACGCGCTTCCCGCCTGGACGAGCTCTGTGAGCAGGCCGTCATCGAGGTCCGCCGCCTGACCGGCTTCGACCGGGTCATGGTGTATCGCTTCCAGCACGGCGGCGCCGGCGTGGTGCTGGCGGAAGACCGGCTGGACGGCGTGCAGTCGCTGCTCGGGCACCATTTCTCCGGCTCGGCCCTGCCGCCGCTGGTCAGGGCCCTGTATCTGCGCAACCGGCTTCGGGTGATCCCGGACACCTCCTACGTTGCCGCCCCGCTGCGACCCGCCTGGACCGCGAGCCAGCCGCTCGACATGAGCGAGAGCAGCCTGCGCATCGTGTCTTCGGAGCTTCTGCTCGATCTGCAGACCATGGGGGTGGCCTCGCTGGCCTCGTTCTCGATCGTCGTCGATGGCGTGCTGTGGGGGCTGGTCGCCTGCCATAACATGACGCCGCGGGCGATCCGCTATGACGTGCGTGCCTGCTGCAGCGCGATCGCCGGGAGCCTCGGCGTGCAGATCAAGGTGCTCGCGACCGTCGACATCGATCGCGAGCGGCTCCGGCTGGAGCGTTGTGCGGACGGACTCGCCCTGGTCCTGTCCGGCGAGGCGGCCCTCCGCTCCGCGGTGGCACGGCATGTCGATCAGTTCAGCCGGATGATGCGCGCCGACGGATTTGCCGTCCTGCAGGGCGCCCGGATCGCACGTTGCGGGGTCTGCCCGGGCGAGAGCAACATCCGTGCCCTCGGAAGCTGGCTGCTCGAGCATGGCTCGGGACAGGTGTTCTCCAGCGACAATCTGGCAGGCGTCTGCCAGGCGGCCGCGGACTATGAACAGACCGGCAGCGGCCTGCTGGCTGTCACCTTGTCACAGGACGAGCCCTGGCTGCTGCTGTGGTTCAGGGTCGAGCAGCCACGGACCGTGGAATGGGCCGGCAGGCCTTCCGAGATCCCGGAAGGGTCCCCGACCGGTGAGCCGGTGCGGCACGGTGTGATCTCCCGATGGTCGGAAAGCGTCGCCGGGCACGCGGAGCCGTGGTCGGCGGCAGAGGTCGCGGCGGCGGGTCGCCTGCGCGTGATGCTGCTGGAGATGCAGCACGTCCAGCTGCTGCGCGAGCTGAACCAGCAGTTGAACATGACCATCATCGACAAGGATCTGCTGCTCGAGCGGAACCGGTTCGCGCTGGGCGAGGTCAACCACCGGGTGCAGAACAGCCTGAGCCTGGTCTCCAGCTTCCTGGCGATGCAGGCGGAGCAGTCGCCCGATCCCGGCCTGCATGCGGCCCTGGAAGAGGCACGGCGCCGGCTGTCGGCGGTGGCACTGGTGCATCGGCGGCTGCATCGCGGCGACACCATCAAGCTGGTCGATGCCGGCCACTACATCGAGGAGCTGTGCGCCGACACCTTCGCCTTCATGGGTCGCGACTGGCTGCGGCACCTGACCCTGATCCTGTCGCCGGTGCAGCTTTCCAGCGACCGGGCGGTGCCGCTCGGGCTGGTGCTGACCGAACTGCTCATCAACGCGAACAAGTATGCCTACCTGGGAGCTGCGGGCCCGATCCGGATCGAGCTTGCGGAGGATCGCGGCATCGTGCGCATGACCGTCGCCGATCAGGGCGTCGGCCGCAGCTCCACGATCAAGGGTTTCGGCAGCCGCATCACGAACGGACTGGTGCGACAGCTCGGGGGCACCCTGACCGAGACCGACAACCAGCCTGGCCTGCGCATCGACGTCGTGATGCCGCGGGACGTCGTCGAGAGCCTGGACGGCTGAGCCTGCAGCTCCGTCGCTCCGACCGCCTATCCCATTTGACCGGCCAGCAGGGCCAGCGCGATCGCCAGTCCCACGTCCCGGTTGCTCCGGAACAGGCCGAGGCAGATCACCGGCCGGCCGATATCGAGGCGGTACACCTGCAGGCCGAGCATGAACGCCGGCAGCAGCAGGACCGCCAGGAACAGCCCGCCGAGCCCCGCGAGCCAGCCCGCCAGCACCAGGGCTGCCAGTGCCAGGCCATAGCAGGTGGCGATGAAGCGCCGCGGATACGCCGCAACCAGCCGGGAGGTGGATTTCACCCCCACCATGATGTCGTCCTCCATGTCCTGGAAGCCGTAGATCGTGTCGAAGCCGAGGTCCCACAGGATGGCGGCCGCATAGATCGCCAGCGTCGTGGCGTCGATCCGGCCCGTGGCGGCGACGTAGCCCATCGGTGCGCCGAACCCGAAGGTGAAGCCCATCACCAGCTGCGGCCACCAGGTGACGCGCTTGGCGAGCGGATACAGCCCGACCAGCACCAGCGAGACCACGCCCAGGATCCAGCACAGCCGGTTCAGCGACAGCAGCACTGCCAGCCCGGCGGCGAGCAGCACCACCAGGAAGATCGCCGCGTGGCGCATCCGCAGCGCGCCGGAGGCGAGCGGCCGACCGGCGGTGCGGGCAACCTGGCGATCGATGTCGCGATCCCACATGTCGTTGACGACGCAGCCGGCGGACCGCATCACCAGGCTGCCGACGGCGAACAGCAGGGCCAGCCGGAGGCGTTCGAGTGGCGCCACGGCGAACGGCAGCAGGATGCCCCACAGCCCGGGCAGGAACAGCAGCCAGATGCCGATCGGGCGGTCGAGGCGGGCGAGCAGCGCGTAGGGGCGCCAGGATGCCGGCAGGTGGCGGATCCAGCCGCCCGCAGCGATGTCGGTATGGACCATGGTCTCTGCTATGGCGCGGCCACAGCCGGGTCAACACAGGAGAAGCCGGACGGTGCAGGACCTGCCGAGACTCTACGCGGAGCCTGGGGACGAACCGGCGTTCGACGTCGGCGCGGTCGTGCCGATGGCGCCGGGCCAGGCGCATTATCTCGGGAACGTGCTGCGTCGCGCGGCGGGCGATACGGTCCATTTGTTCAACGCCGTCGACGGCGAGTGGCTGGCGCGGATCGAGGGCCTCCGCAAGGACCGCGGCCAGTTCGCCGTCGAGCGCCAGGTCAGGCCGGGGGCGCCGGAACCGGGTCCGATCCTGGTGTTCGCGCCGCTCAAGCGGGATGCCACCGACCTCGTGGTGCGGATGGCCACGGAACTCGGCGTGGCGGCGCTGGCGCCGGTGCTGACCGAACGCACCAACACCCCGCGGATCAACGTCGAGCGCTGGCGGGCGATCGCCATCGAGGCGGCCGAGCAGTGCGAGCGGCTCAGCGTGCCGGCGATCCATGAGCCGGTGCGGCTGTTCGATCTGCTGTCCGCGTGGGATCCGGCGCGGCCGATGCTGGCGGCGATCGAGCGGCCGGGCGCCTGGAAGACGGAGATGCCGGCGGGCGGTATCGCTGCCTGGCGCGCGCGCACCGATCCAGCGGTGCAGCCCGGGCTGCTGGTCGGGCCGGAAGGTGGGTTCGCACCGTCCGAGCTGGCGCTGCTGCGACGCTACCCGTGCGTGGTAGGGGTGTCGCTCGGGCGGCTGATCCTGCGGGCCGAGACCGCCTGCATGGCTGGGCTGGCGGCGCTGCTCGGCTGATCCAGGTTGCCGGCCGCCCGGCCTCGCCATAGACACACCACGAAACCGGGCGGCCGTTGCGAAGAACTGCCGACCCCCAAGGGATTGTCTGCGCCCCGATGTCGAATCCTGCTGACCAAGACGACACGCCCATCGCCTCGGTGGCGGCACTCGCCTCGCATCTGGCGGCCGGTTCCAAGCCCCGCGCGGACTGGCGGATCGGCACCGAGCACGAGAAGTTCGGCTTCCGGCTGCCCGGGGCTGCGACCGACGGCTCTGCGTCCCATGCGTCGCAAGCCTTTGCGCCGCCCCCCTATGAGCCCGGGGGGATCGCCGACCTCCTGGAGGCCTTCGCCGCGGACCCCCGGGCCTGGGAGCCGATCCTCGATAACGGGAACTTGATCGGGCTCAAGGGGCTGGGTGTGCACCGTGGCGGCTCGATCTCGCTGGAGCCGGCCGGTCAGTTCGAGCTCTCCGGCGCGCCGCTGGCCAGCCTGCATGATACCGAGGCCGAGCTCCGCGGCCACGCCGACGCGCTGCGCCCGCTGGCCCAGGCGCTGGGACTGGGGTTCGCCCCGCTCGGCTTCCACCCGACGGCCACCCGCGAGCAGATGCCGTTCATGCCCAAGAGCCGCTACGCCATCATGCGCCGCTACATGCCAATGGTGGGGACGCTCGGCCTCGACATGATGCTGCGCACCTGCACCGTGCAGGTGAACCTGGATTACGCGTCCGAGGCCGACATGGCGCGCAAGCTGCGCGTGGCGCTGGCCTTGCAGCCGGTGGCGACGGCGTTGTTCGCCAACTCGCCGTTCAAGGAGGGTCGGCCGAGCGGGCTGCTCTCGACCCGCGCGCAGGTCTGGACCGACACCGACAATGCCCGTAGCGGCATGCCGAGATTGTTCTTCGAGGAGGGGTTCGGCTTCGAGCGCTATGTCGAGTGGGTGCTCGACGTGCCGATGTACTTCGTCAACCGCGACGGCCGCATGATCGATGTCGCCGGCGGCTCGTTCCGCGCCTGGATGGCCGGACGGCAGCCCGGGCTCGAAGGCCTGGAGCCGACGCTGGGCGATTTCGACGACCACGTGACCACCGCGTTCACCGACGTCCGTATCAAGCGCTTCCTGGAGATGCGTGGCGCCGATGCCGGCAGCATCCCGATGATGGTCGCGCAGTCGGCGTTGTGGATCGGGCTGCTGTACGACGACGCGGCCCTCGCCGCCGCCGATGCGCTGGTGCGCGAGCAGCCGTGGGAGCGCTACATCGCCCTGCGTGCCGAGGTGCCGGCGCGTGGCCTCGACGCGTCCTGGCCGGCGGCCGCGGGGAGCCGCCCGGAAACCGGCACGGTTCGCGCCCTCGCCGCACGCATGGTGTCGATTGCGGGCGAGGGACTGGCCGCGCGCGGTATCCGGGGTGCGGACGGCGAGGACGAGCGACGTCACCTGGCACCGTTGCTTCCGATCGTGGAGGGCGCTCCCAACCAGGCCGAGATGTGGCTGCAGCGTTATCATGGCGAGTGGAAAGGCGACGTGACGCGGATCTTTCTCGAAGCCGCTATCTGATCGTTAATCTTCCATACTCCATGATCTCGCACTTGCGAGATACGTCCGGATCACGGATGAGCGTGATGGACAGATGGTGCAGGAACGGTGACGGGACGCGTGGTGATCGATGTCGCAGAGGAATTGACGGCCTCTTCGGGAACAGATGAAGACATCGCTGCCATGGCGGTCGTGAAGCTGCGCCTGCTCGAAACCTCCGATCTGCACATGTTCATCTACGATTACGACTACTATCAGGATCGCCAGGACAACACTGTCGGCCTGGCGAAACTGGCGATGCTGGTCCGCCAGGCGCGCGCCGCCGCACGCAACACGATGCTGTTCGATAACGGCGACATCATCCAGGGCAACCCGCTCGGCGATTACATGGCGCTGGCCGGACACCTGACGCATGACAGCGGCCATCCGATGCTGCGGGCGATGAACCTGCTCGGTTATGACGCTGCTACATTCGGCAACCATGAATTCAACTATGGCCTGGATTTTCTCGAGCTCGCGATCAAGTCCGCGCACTTCCCGTTCGTCTGCGCCAACATCGACAGGCTCGACGGGACGTCCTTCCTTCCGCGATCGGTCGTCCTGGAACGCGAGGTGACGGACGAGGCGGGACACACGCATTGCCTGCGCATCGGCGTGATCGGTTTCGTGACGCCGCAGATCATGATCTGGGACAAGGCTCGCCTCGAAGGTCACGTGACGACCGGCGACATCGTCGATGCGGCGCATCGTTTCGTACCGCAACTGCGCGCTCGCTGCGACCTGGTCGTTGCCCTGTGCCATTCGGGAATCTCCAGTGCAGCGCGACAAGGTGGCGAGGAGAACGCAAGCCTCTACCTCGCATCGGTTCCAGGGATCGACGTGATCTTCACCGGACACGCCCACCGCGTCTTTCCGGGCCCGGACTATGGGACCCATGACGGCATCGACACCGTGCGCGGCACGCTTGGTGGCATACCGGCGGTGATGCCCGGCTTCTGGGGCAGCCATCTGGGAGTGATCGACCTGGTGCTGGAGCGGCACTCCGCCGCTGATCAGCCGGGCCGGTGGGTCGTGCAGGATTTCCACGTCGAGGTCATGCCGATCTACGAGCGCCGTGGTCCGGAGGCGCATGCGCTCGTGCCGTGCGATCCGACGGTCCTGGCGGCGGCGGCCCCCGAACATCGCGCCACCCTGAGCTGGATGGAGCAGCCGGTCGGCAGCACGACGGTCCCGATCAATACCTTCTTCTCGCTGATCGGCAACGATCCGGCGCTGTCGCTGGTGAATGCGGCACAGCTCTGGTACGCGCGCCCGCTGCTGGCCGAAACATCCGATTGCGGGCTGCCGGTGCTGTCCGCGGCGTCCCCGTTCAAGGCGGGCGGCGCCGGCCCGAATTCCTTCGTCGACATCCCGGCGGGTCCCCTCGACATGAAGGACATCGCCAATCTCTACATGTATGCCAACACGGTGTGTGTCGTGAAGGTCAATGGCGACGAGTTGCGGGAATGGCTGGAGCGGTCCTGCACGATCTTCAACCGTATCGATCCGGCACTCAGCACGCCGCAGGAATTGTCGCCGCCACGCGCACCGAGCTACCTGTTCGACACGATCGCCGGACTGACCTACGAGATCGACCTGTCGCAGCCGGAGCGCTATGACGGCCAGGGCCAGGTGGTGCGACCGGATGCACGCCGGGTGACCGACCTGCGCCACGAGGGGCGTCCAATCACGGCACGCGACAGCTTCCTGGTGGTGACCAACAACTACCGTGCCGATGGCGGCGGATCGTTTCCGGGCACCGGCGACGCGCATCTGGTGCTGCAGGCGCCGGACCTGAACCGCGACGTGATCGTGCGCTACGTCATGCAGCACAGGCAGGTGTCCCCGGTCGCAGAGCCGATCTGGCGGTTCCGCTCGCTCGGCCGTCCGGTGCTGCTGGCGTTCAACGGCACCGCCGAAACGGCACAGCATCTCGCGGGTCAGCCGGGCGTATCACGGCTCGGCGACAGTGCCGGCGGCTTCACCCGGTACGGGCTGCAGCTCGGCTGAGCACAGGAGTCTGCCCGAATCTTCTCGGGACCGCCGCTTGGGCCAGCGTAGTCTCCGCCGAAGCACCGGGCTCTCCGGACGCCGTACTCGGAGATCTCATGAAGCGCCTCCTCCTGGCACTCGCTCTCATCGCTCTTTCGTTCAATGCAGAAGCGCAGCCGATCTTCAGCAAAGCGGGCGATACCTCCGCGCGTGATCTCAGCGTTCGCAGCATCAATGGCGCGGCGGCCGTAGGAGGCGTCGGCGGCACATCCCTGGCCACCATCGGGGCCCAGGCGGCGGCCGCTCTTCCGCTGTCGCAAATCGGGACCGCGGCACCGCTGCCCGCCCTCGCCACCGCCTCGCGAAGCCTGGCCAGCCGCTTTTCCGACAGCCTGAACGTGCGCGACTACGGGGCGAAATGCGACGGTGTCACCGACGATACGGCGGCATTCCAGGCGGCCATCTCGGTGGCGACCGGCAAGCTTCCCTCGGGCGCCGTGACGTCGCAGTTCAGCGGTGTCGTCGGCGTCGGCCCAAACCATAATGGCGGCTCGAAAATAATCGTTCCCGCCGGCGCCTGCATCCTGAGTTCCACGCTGGTTGCGACCATGCTGCCGAACGCCGGCTTCTCGATGGTCGGGGATGGCACCTCGAACACGGAGCTGATCTGGACGATGTCGGGCGACGGCCTGGACGTCAATTTCTCGCCCAACCCGGTGGTCGCGGGTGGCAACGTCGGCGGCAACGACATCTCCCATAGCGGGACCTATCTGGGCCAGGCTGTCTTCATCAAGGGCATCAAGTTCGCCACGGCGTTCAACGGCATCACCAACCCCGGTGTCGGGCTGAACATCAAGGCCATCCCGCTGGTCAACTCGAACTTCGCACCGACCCAGGTGATCGAGGATGTCGTCTTCACCAACCGGGGCGGCTGGCCGGCTGCCCAGCAGGCGTGGGCGGTCGGACTGCGCTTCACGGATCCGGACAACCTGTTCATGAACCGGATCGAGGTGATCGATCCGCGCCAGATCCGCACGGTCGCCTTCCAGATGACCACCGACACGCCCCCGGGCGGCACCGGCCATGGCGAGATCGTCTGCCAGGATTGCGGCACCATCGGCGCCGCGCAGTTCTTCGACATCAGCGGCATCGGGATCCAGGGCGTCTTCCTCGAGCGGCCGTACTGGATCACCTCGCTCACCGGCATCACCTGGCTCGAGTCAGCCGGATCATCGAGCGGCTCGCTATCGATCCATGCTGCATCCGGCGGTGCCGGTGTCGCGAGCATCCACGTGCAGAATATCGGCACGGTGTTCTCGTCGGGCGGCTTCTACTACACGCCGGCGCTGTCGCTCGGACATGACTGGCACGCGGTCTGGCTGGATAACGTGGATTGGACGAGCGAGACCGGCGACACCATCGTGGCACCCGCGCCCGGCACGCAAGGTAGTGGCTTCCACTCCTATGGCGTCACTCTCAACCAGGGCGTGAATGGCCCCACGGTTTATGATCCGCAGCCGAGCATGGTCAGCAACGTCACCGTTTCCGGCAGCGACTACAGCTTCTCGGCGCAGGGCCCGAACGTCGTCGTGCAGGGCGGCATCTGCTATCCCGGCAATAACGCCGCCACACCCACCTTCACCAATACCTGCTTTCGCAACACCTACACGGGCGCTGATTTTCGATTCAATCCGCAATTTCTGAACATGACGACGAACGACGAGATGCTCTACGCGGAGGCCGGACAGGACACCGTCATTCATGGGTCGCTGTCGCAATTTTTCGGCGCGGGCTTCGAACTGGGCATGCCCGGCGTGACCATTCCCGGTGTCGGCACCGGCACCATCGGCACGCTCGACTGGCACAGCACGGTCTCCTCGAACGGCACGCTGAGCGGCCTGAACGACTTTGACTGCCGCACCTATTCGAGTGGCGGCACAGCGGGCTCGTCGGGGCAGGGCACCTTGAACGTGCTGTGCAGGGGCGGTCTCATGACGACCGGCGGGATCGTCGACGGATCCATCGCTCCGGTCGCGGCGGCCAGCGCCGGCACGGTCACCGCGGTCGACTACACCGGCGGATCGATCCTGGTATGCAGCGGAACACTCGCCTCCCTCGCGGTGGTCATGCCGGCCAATCCTCGTCCGAAGCAGACCTACCACCTCGCCTCCGAATGCGCCGTGACCAGCCTGGCCATCACCGGCGGCACGTCGACCGCCGGAATCACGGCGACGGTGCTGGGAGCACCCTCGGCCATCACCGCCAGCACCCCGGTCACCTTCGTCTACGACAACGACCGCGCCATCTGGACTCGCTGGTAGCGGCCTCCAGCAGGCGGCCGGCCGCGTTCCCGGGCCGGCCGTCATTTAGAAGACCCCTCCCACACCCGGCGACGGAACCCCGAAACCAGTGCGGTCTGGCGCCAATGCTGACCGCTGCGGCAAATTCGCGAATGATCACAATAACGACATTTTAACGTTTATAGGTTGCTCCTACCCCCTCCGGACGGTATCGATGCCGAACCGACCTGATCGTTAGTCTTTCGTTAATCGAAGGTCTGTAGGGGATCACCGATGACCAACACCACGACCACCTCACCGGCCGCCGGCATCTCGACGATCTTTGTCGGCGGGTCCCTGGACCTGGACGCACTGAGCAATCCTGCCATCTCGACCCCACTCCTGGCGGACGGAGATGTCAGCTTCTACGGCCACATGAACGGCCTCGTGACGACCTATGACGCGGGCACCGAACAGTCCCTGATCAAGACCTGGACCGGTACCGGAGCCGGCGTCACCGAGCTCGGCATGGGCACCGAGATGGCGATCATGAACGTCACGATCGCCAATACGAGCAAGACGGCGATCGAGGTCCCGGTCGGGACGATCGTCTCGTCGGCCGGTGGCGTTCAGTATGCGATCACCCAGACCGACGATGGCGGCAATGGCTGGTCCGCCGGCGGGGCGGGCGACGGCAGCAACGGCTACTTCACGATCCAGCCGGGCGCCTCGCTCACCCTGATGGCGCAGGCGGTGCAGAACGGCGTCTCCGGCAACCTGCTCGACAACCAGGTCACCCAGATCGGCGTGGCCGGTGCCAGCATCACCGGATCCACCCTGGAGAGCAGCGTCGCCCAGTGGGGCTCGGGGACGGTGACCCTGACCAACACCTCCGCCTTCGCGCAGGTGGTCTATGAGGGCACCGTCGTTTCGGGCAGCGGCGGCGGCTATGTCGTCGGCATCAACCCCAACGTCGCAGGCTTCGTCGCCACCGACGCCGACAAGAGCAGCGGCTACTACGTGATCCAGCCGGGCGGCACCATCACGGTGCCGATCGGCTCCGACACCAATGCCAACGCCGCGACGCAGGGCGGGATCGTCGCCCAGGAGCTGGCCGAGGATGCCGCCGCCAACTCCATCACCAGCGGCCAGCTCGCGGCCGGTATCAAGATCGTCAGCTCGAGCGCCATCGTGGCAACCGGTTACGTGCAGCCGACCGACGTCGGCACCCTCGGCGTCTATGGTCAGAACACCGGCTTCTTCAGCGACGCCACCTACGCCGTGTTCACCACCGACCAGGGCTACGTGCCGACCGAAGCCGATGTCGATACCGCGAACAACTACATCTGGACCGCGCAGGACCTCACCAACTGGGAGGGCTACGTCAATTCCGCGCGCGCCGCCGGGATCCTCAATCTCGCGCCGATGATGTCCGAGTACGAGGCCGTCAATTTCGCCACGTCCGAGGCCACCCAGTATATCCGCGCGGCAGCGCTCTATAGCGGCGGCATCGCATACGACCTGCCGCCCTCGTTCGTGTTCGACCGCGAGCCGGCCTTCCTGCAGAGCGTCGAGGAAGAGATCCAGTGGGCGAACCAGAACGGCCTGCGCAGCTCGATCACGCTGTCGCCGGCGGATGGCAATGACACCCAGTTCCTGGTGCAGACGCAGCAGCTGATCGCCGACCTGCAGGCCGCGAACGCGATGCCGAGCCAGATCGTGGTCAAGAACAATGGCGGCGCCGCCGGCACCAGCACGGTGATGTATTCCACCACCAGCACCGACTCGCTGAACGGTGTCGCCAACTGGCTGTCGGGCCTGACCCTGACGCCGACGAACTCGGAGTCCGGCCTCGAGACCCGCGGTGTCATCACCCGGCCGGATGACGTCATGACCGGTGTGCAGAGCACCGAGACGATCACCGGCGCCGGCGCCGCGCTGCCCTACTCCATCGCGCAGATCTTTGCCGAAAACCCCAACACCTCCGCCACCGTGACCGTCACGATCGGCAACGCAGCGCTCGGCAGCTTCACCTCGGCGACCGGCGGCACGATCTCGCAGAACGGGTCGGTCTATAGCGTCACCGGAAACATGGCGCAGATCACCGCAGCCCTCGAGGCGCTCGGCTTCACCGCCAAGGCCGGAGCCCTCGGCAGCACCACGTTCTCCATCGCCATCACCGACGCCGCCGGCACGATCAACGGATCGACCGCGGTCACCATCGACAACACATTGTCACTGTCCGGCATCACGTCGGCGCTCTCCGCCAGCACCGCCGTCATCACCGAGCCGTCGGCGGTCATCTCTGCCGGTGTGCAGACCGCGCCGCTGACCGAGACCATCACGCTTTCGAACACCGCGCTCGGCTCGTTCTGGAACACCGCCGGCGCCACGGTTTCGGCCGATGGCAGCACCGTCACCCTCACCGGCTCCGCCGCCACCCTGCAGGCATTCCTGCATCAGCTGGTGTTCATGCCGTCGCCCGGCGTGTCCGGCACCGAGACCCAGACCGTCACGATCACCGACGGAACCGACACGGTCAGCGGCAGCACGACCATCGCGGTCGCCTCGGCAACAGGTGTGGCGGCCGACAACGTCCCGGTCGGCTACGTCTCTGCGGCTCTGACGCTGGACGCGCCGTACCAGAACATCCTGCTGGCGGATGCGGGCAGCCCGAACACGATCCTGACGGCGACGGTGACCCTGCCGAGCGGCATTGCGCACCTGGTGGATAGCGTCGGCACGGTGTCGGCGAACGGGCTGAGCTACAGCTACAGCGGCACCGCAGCCCAGCTGCAGACGGCGCTGCGTGACCTGCAGGTGCTGGTTCCGGCAGCGGCCGGCAGTGCCACCGAGGCGCTGACGCTGACCCTGTCCGGGTCCGGCATCGCGACCGAGAGCGCGACGACGATGCTCAAGGTGGTCTCGACCGACACGGTGTATGTCGGCGCCACGGACAGCAACCAGTCCACCTACGCCAACCCGACGATCGCGACGCCGCTGCTGGCGACCGGCGAGGTCGGGCTGTATCAGGACTATAGCGGCATGACCGGTGCGACCGACACCGGCAGCACAGCCGCCCTGGCCTCGACCTGGAGCGGTGCCTCGGCCGGCGTGTTCGGCTACGGTGCGGGCGCCGACCTGACGCTCGAGAGCATCACCATCCACAACAGCGGCACCGGTGCGATCACCATCCCGGTGGGCACGCTGGCCTCGACCGCCGGCGGCGTGCAGTTCCAGGTGGTGCAGTATAGCGGCACCAACGCGAACTGGTCGGCCGGCTCCGGCGACGGCTCGGTCGGCGTCTATACGATCGCAGCCGGTGGCTCGATCACCGTGCCGGTCGAGGCGCTGTCGCAGGGTTATGTCGGCAACGTGGCGAACAACCAGATCACCACTCTGGGCGGCAACATCGCCGGTGCCTCGATCACCAGCTCGACCGCGCTGTCGCTGACCGCGGAAGTGGCCGGCGGCACCATCACCCTGACCAACACGACGTCGAGCTACCAGATCGTCACCGAGGGGATGGTCGTCACCAACGCCAGCGGCTCGTATCAGATCGGCAACAGCCCGAGCTCGGCCTATTACATCTCGCAGACCTCGGACCACAGCGCCGGCTACTACTACCTGGCGCCGGGTGCGAGCACGACGGTGCCGATCTACTCGGCCAACGGGCTCAACTACGCGACCGATGGCGGCGTGATCGCCCAGATCCAGGCGCAGACGACGACGGCCATCAACTCGATCACCGGCTCCGGTAACCTGCCGACCGGGGTGGTGATTGCCGGCTCGAGCGCCATCAGCCTGACCGGCCCGAGCACGGCGGCACAGGCAGTGACCTGGGGCAACGAGGGTCCCGGCACCGGCGTGCTGACCCAGCTCGGCTACGGCACCTTCGTGACGGCGCAGGGTTTCGCACCGTCCGAGACCGACACCAATTACGGCGTCAGCACGCTGTTCACCAGCAGCGACCTGGCATCGTGGGACGCCTATGTCGACACGATGCGCAGCCTCGGCACGATGAATGTCGGGATCACGGTCACCACCAACACCGCGGTGCTGGACATCTCGAGCTCGACGGCGATGGCCGAGCTGCGCCAGGCGGCATTGTATGGCGGCGGCATCGATTTCGACCTGCCGGCGACGTATCTGCTGTCGCTCGGGACGAGCGCGCTGACCGCGATGGTCAACGACATCAAGTGGGCGGACGCGAACGGCATCCGCTCGACACTGACGCTGCGCGACCTGAATGGCGGCCTGGTCGATGCCAACTTCATGCAGGACACGCAGTCGCTGCTGTCGAAGCTGCAGGCGGCCGGCGCGCTGCCGAGCCAGGTGACCGTGCTGGGCGCCTCCAGCACCGCGGCGCCGACCAACTCCGAGCTGCCGAACATGGTGGCGCAGTATGTGGCGGGGCTGAACCTGCTGCCGACGACGTCTGAGTCCGGCCTGTCGACGACCGGCAGCACGACGGTGCGCTCGATCATGACCGGTGTGCAGCAGACCGAGACCGTCACCGGCAGCGCGGCGATCTCGCCCTATGCCGGGGTCCAGGTGTTCGGCGAGACCGGCACCGACCAGATGACCGCGACCGTGGCGCTGAACAGCACCAGCCTGGGCATGCTCTCCACCACCGGCATCGGCACCGTCTCGGCCGACGGCTCCACCATCACCATCAGCGGCACGCCCGCCTCGATCGACGCGGCGCTGCAAGCCATCCACTACACGCCGACTTCCGGCGCCAACGGCAACGCCGTCCTCGACATCAGCATCACCGACAGCAACGGCACCATCCAGGGAACCACCAGCCTCACGGTGCTGCCGACCCTGACCGCGACCGGCTTCCCGGGCACCCTCTTGGTGAATGGCTCGGTCTCGCCCGGCCCGACCATGGTGCTCACCGCACCATCAGCCTCGGAAATCATCACCGCCACGATCAAGCTGTCCGGCACCGCCTATGGCACGTTCTGGAACGTCGCCGGCGCCACGGTCTCGGCCAACGGCAGCACCGTGACGATGAGCGGCAACGAGGCGACGCTGCAGGCCTGGCTGCGCCAGCTCGTCTTCGTGCCCACGCTGCTCGGCAACGGCACGGAACTGGCATCCACGGTGATCACCGACGGCACCCAGAGCATCATTGCCAGCATGTCGATGCAGGTCGGGACGGTCAGCGGACTGGCAGTGTCCGATCTCGCATCAAGCTACGTCTCTGCGGCTCTGACGCTGGACGCGCCGTACCAGAACATCCTGCTGGCGGATGCGGGCAGCCCGAACACGATCCTGACGGCGACGGTGACCCTGCCGAGCGGCATTGCGCATCTGGTGGACAGCGTCGGCACGGTGTCGGCGAACGGGCTGAGCTACAGCTACAGCGGCACGGCGGCCCAGCTGCAGACGGCGCTGCGTGACCTGCAGGTGCTGGTTCCGGCAGCGGCCGGCAGTGCCACCGAGGCGCTGACGCTGACCCTGTCCGGGTCCGGCATCGCGACCGAGAGCGCGACGACGATGCTCAAGGTGGTCTCGACCGACACGGTGTATGTCGGCGCCACGGACAGCAACCAGTCCACCTACGCCAACCCGACGATCGCGACGCCGCTGCTGGCGACCGGCGAGGTCGGGCTGTATCAGGACTATAGCGGCATGACCGGTGCGACCGGCACCGGCAGCACAGCCGCCCTGGCCTCGACCTGGAGCGGTGCCTCGGCCGGCGTGTTCGGCTACGGTGCGGGCGCCGACCTGACGCTCGAGAGCATCACCATCCACAACAGCGGCACCGGTGCGATCACCATCCCGGTGGGCACGCTGGCCTCGACCGCCGGCGGCGTGCAGTTCCAGGTGGTGCAGTATAGCGGCACCAACGCGAACTGGTCGGCCGGCTCCGGCGACGGCTCGGTCGGCGTCTATACGATCGCAGCCGGTGGCTCGATCACCGTGCCGGTCGAGGCGCTGTCGCAGGGTTATGTCGGCAACGTGGCGAACAACCAGATCACCACTCTGGGCGGCAACATCGCCGGTGCCTCGATCACCAGCTCGACCGCGCTGTCGCTGACCGCGGAAGTGGCCGGCGGCACCATCACCCTGACCAACACGACGTCGAGCTACCAGATCGTCACCGAGGGGATGGTCGTCACCAACGCCAGCGGCTCGTATCAGATCGGCAACAGCCCGAGCTCGGCCTATTACATCTCGCAGACCTCGGACCACAGCGCCGGCTACTACTACCTGGCGCCGGGTGCGAGCACGACGGTGCCGATCTACTCGGCCAACGGGCTCAACTACGCGACCGATGGCGGCGTGATCGCCCAGATCCAGGCGCAGACGACGACGGCCATCAACTCGATCACCGGCTCCGGCAACCTGCCGACCGGGGTGGTGATTGCCGGCTCGAGCGCCATCAGCCTGACCGGCCCGAGCACGGCGGCACAGGCAGTGACCTGGGGCAACGAGGGTCCCGGCACCGGCGTGCTGACCCAGCTCGGCTACGGCACCTTCGTGACGGCGCAGGGTTTCGCACCGTCCGAGACCGACACCAATTACGGCGTCAGCACGCTGTTCACCAGCAGCGACCTGGCATCGTGGGACGCCTATGTCGACACGATGCGCAGCCTCGGCACGATGAATGTCGGGATCACGGTCACCACCAACACCGCGGTGCTGGACATCTCGAGCTCGACGGCGATGGCCGAGCTGCGCCAGGCGGCACTGTATGGCGGCGGCATCGATTTCGACCTGCCGGCGACGTATCTGCTGTCGCTCGGGACGAGCGCGCTGACCGCGATGGTCAACGACATCAAGTGGGCGGACGCGAACGGCATCCGCTCGACACTGACGCTGCGCGACCTGAACGGCGGCCTGGTCGATGCCAACTTCATGCAGGACACGCAGTCGCTGCTGTCGAAGCTGCAGGCGGCCGGCGCGCTGCCGAGCCAGGTGACCGTGCTGGGCGCCTCCAGCACCGCGGCGCCGACCAACTCCGAGCTGCCGAACATGGTGGCGCAGTATGTGGCGGGGCTGAACCTGCTGCCGACGACGTCTGAGTCCGGCCTGTCGACGACCGGCAGCACGACGGTGCGCTCGATCATGACCGGTGTGCAGCAGACCGAGACCGTCACCGGCAGCGCGGCGATCTCGCCCTATGCCGGGGTCCAGGTGTTCGGCGAGACCGGCACCGACCAGATGACCGCGACCGTGGCGCTGAACAGCACCAGCCTGGGCATGCTCTCCACCACCGGCATCGGCACCGTCTCGGCCGACGGCTCCACCATCACCATCAGCGGCACGCCCGCTTCGATCGATGCGGCGCTGCAGGCCATCCACTACACGCCGACTGCCGGCGCCAGCGGCAAGGCTGTCCTCGACATCAGCATCACCGACAGCAACGGCACCATCCAGGGAACCACCAGCCTGTCCGTCAGCTCCCCGGTGGTTGTTCCGCCGGTGCCGCTCATGGTGTCCGGCTTCCCGTACAGCCTGGTCGTGAACGGCACGGTGTACGATCCGAACATCGTCGTCACCGCACCCTCGAGCTCCGACATCATCACCGCCACGCTCAAGCTGTCGAGCACCGCCCTCGGCTCGTTTGCGAACATCGGCGCGGCAACCCTGTCCGGCAACGGCAGCACCCTCACGATGAGCGGCAACGAGGCAAAACTGCAGGCCTGGCTGGACCAGCTTGTGGTCGTGCCCGCCTCGGGCAGCAACGGGACCGAGACCCTCTCGGGGACGTTCGTCGATGGCAATCAAGTCATCGCCGGCGCCATCGTGATGCAGGTCCAGACACCAAGCGCACCCGCCACTCCGGCGGCTCCCCCGCCAGTGCCGCTCATGGCGTCCGGCTTCCCGTACAGCCTGGTCGTGAACGGCACGGTGTACGACCCGAACATCGTCGTTACCGCGCCCTCGACCACGGACATCGTCACCGCCACGCTCTCGCTGTCCAACACCGCGCTCGGCTCGTTTGCGAACATCGGCGCGGCAACCCTGTCCGGCAACGGCAGCACCCTGACGATGAGCGGCAACGAGGCGACGCTGCAGGCCTGGCTGGACCAACTGCTGGTCGTGCCCGCCTCGGCCAGCAACGGCACCGAGACTCTCTACGGGGTGTTGACCGATGGCACCCAGACCATTGCGGGCGCAATCGTGATGCAGGTCGAGACCGGTGGCGCCGGCGCTGCGGCGGCAGGCCTTGCGGCCGGAACTCCGGTCGCCGGAACGGCCGTGCCCGTGGCCGTGTCCGCCCTCAGCACTGCCTGGACCACCATAGCGGTCACCCCGCTGGCCTCCGACCACGACACGCTGAAAGCCACCGCCGGCGGGACCGTCAACAACGGCACGTTCACCATCGGGGGGTCGGCTGCCGCCGACCAGCAGATCCTGGACGGCCTGATGGTCACGCCGGGCACCGGGCTCACCGCGCCCAACCTGCAGATTTCGACGTCCGGCGCAGGGATCAGTCTCGTCGACAGCAACACGGGCCGCGACACCATCATCTCCGGGGGTGGCGACGCCATCCAGACCGGGAGCGGCACGACGACGGTCGATGCAGGACTGAACGACACGATTTCGGCCGGGTCCGGTTCGGTGTTCGCCAGCGGGTCGCAGTATTTCAGCTTCATCGGCGGATCGAGCGCTGGCGACACGGTGACCGGCGGCGCCGGTGGCGGCTCGTTCCACGCGGGGTCGGGTGGGCACTCGCTGCTCACCGCCGGATCCGGCACGACCTATCTCTATGCCGGTGGCGCCAACGACACGCTGGTGGGCGGTGCGTCGAGCACCCTCTATGGCGATAACAGCGGCACCGTCATGGATGCGGGCGAGGGCAATAGCGTCCGCGGCGGCGCGGGGTCGGTCATCACGGGACCGTCCGTCGGCGGCGCTACCATCGATGCCCGGGTTGGAAACGAGACCGTTCTCGGCGGCGCCGGCTCGACGACCGTAACCGGCGGCACCGGCACCCTGGCAGTCAAACTCTCGGCCGGAAGTGCTGCGATCACCGCGGGATCCGGGGCAATGACCGTGCAATTCGGTTCCGGAAGCGCAACCGTCAACGGCGGGTCAGGAAGCGGCACGGTCACCGGCGGGTCCGGAAGCGCCACCATCATCGAGGGCACGGGCAAGGAGGTCTATGCGCTGGTGAACGGGGTCTCGACGAGCAAGCAGCTGGTTGCAAGCGGTTTCGTTTCGAGCAAGGACATGATCACGCTCAGTGGCTACGGCGCCACCGAGGCCCAAAGCCTCATTCAGAACCAGACCCAGATGGCCGGCGGCGCGGGTACCGTGCTGACGTTGTCGAGTGGGGCCACCCTGACGCTGCTCGGCCTCTCCCATATCAGCGCCTCCAACATCACCACCGTCTGAAAACAAGGCAGCGATGGACGACGGATACACAATATGAAACAAACTCGGCCCACGTGTTCAGCTAGGTCATGAGCGCGTGCGGTCGAGTGTTCATCGTTTCACTTCGAGAGGACGGGTTTCCCCTTGAGACTTCTGGTGACCGGTGGCGCCGGCTATGTCGGCAGCAATGTCGTTTGGGCGCTCCATGATCGAGGCGATGACGTCGTCGTTTATGACAACCTGCGGCAGGGACATCGAGAGGCGCTGCCACCGGATGTCCGCCTGATCGAAGCAGAGCTGGGCGACGACGCCGCTCTGGACGCAGCCCTGGGTGACGGGCATTGGGACGGTGTCCTGCATTTCGCGGCCCTCTCCCTTGTCGGCGAGAGCATGCAGCGGCCGTTCCACTACCTGACGGAGAATGCCGGGCTCGGGATCAGGCTGATCGACAGCTGCGTCCGGCACGGAGTCGGCCGCTTCATCCTGTCCTCGACGGCGGCACTGTTCGGCAACGCCGAGAACACGCCGATCACCGAGAAGACCCGGATCGACCCGGGATCGCCCTATGGCGAGAGCAAGCTGATGATCGAGCGCGCGCTCCACTGGGCGGATCGCATTCACGGCCTGCGATACGCCTGCCTGCGCTATTTCAACGCAGCCGGCGCGGATCCTGAGGGACGTTCGGGCGAGGATCATCGGCCGGAGACACATCTCATCCCCCTGGTAATCGACGCGGCACTCGGCCTGCGTCCGGAAATCGTCGTATTCGGAGACGATTACCCGACCCCTGACGGCACCTGCATCCGCGACTACGTGCACGTCTCCGACCTGGCGCAGGCTCATCTTGCCGCCCTGGCCCGGATCGAGGCCGGCAGCGTCACCTACAACCTGGGAAGCGGCAGCGGCCACTCGGTGCTCGAGGTCATCCGCAGCGTGGAACGGGTGAGTGGCCGGCAGGTGCCGATGCGGATCGTGGAACGCCGGGCGGGTGACCCGGCTGTACTTGTTGCAAGCTCGAGCCTGATCCGTGAGGAGACCGGGTGGACACCCCGGTTCGGCCAGCTGGACGATATCGTCGCAACGGCCCTGGCCTGGCGTAAATCTCATCCCAACGGCTACGGGAACGCCGGCTGACGCTTTGTCTCAAACAAGAGACCGGTCGACCTTGTCCCAGCCGATCTTCGGGAGTTATTGACGGAAGCAGAAGCAGCCGTCTGATATCTCGAGGGGCGTCAAGCCGGAGGGCCAAATGGATATCGGCGAGCGGGTGACATCGACGGGCTGTATCGATTTCTACGGATACGCCGTCAGCACCGGCGGCTGGCTGTTATGCGGCTGGGCAGCGACCTCCGATTGCGACGGTCTGTCCGGCGATCTGTCCGGCCAGCACACGATCCGGCTCCTGTTCGAGTTCGGCACCGTCTCCGGCGAGGCCCTGGTCGTCGAGACGGTGCGCACCGACCTGGGTAATCGCGGTCGCGGTGTGGCGGTGCATCTGTCCGCCGGCCAGTCGTCTTTCGGGGCCCTGCGGTCGGCGGAACTCGATGATGGCGGCGGCAAGGTCGTGATGCGCACGACGTCGGAAGCGGTCCAACTGCATGACGCGGCCCTGGTCGACGTGCTGGCGGTGCAACCGATCGCCTGGTCGGGGGAGACCGCCGACCGTCTGCGGGTCACCCTGAAGCGGGCCGCGTTCGACGGCCGTGACACGCTCGACCGCTTCGAGGGGCAATTTGCCTTCCGGATCGACGACGCGGTCTCGTGCGGCGCCTCGGACATCCTGATGAATGGCTGGCTGATGACGGCCTCCCCGGGCATCCGCGGGGTGCGGCTCCGGAGCGGGCGCAGGTCGACGCCCTTGCAGGTGCGGGACGCGATCCGGGTCAGCCGGCCCGATGTGGTGGCGGAATATGGCAACCTGTTGCGCAGCCGGAACACCAACTGCGGCTTCGTTCTGCATGTCGCGGACTGCATCGAGCCTGGCAACCATGCCTATATCGAGATCGAGACGGTGAACGGCGAGACCGGTTTCGTCCGCCTCAAACCCTCCCGCCTGCGCGGGCTGCACGCCATCAGGAACACGCTGGCAAACCTGTCTCCCCGCTACGACGAGGTGCAGACGACGTTCGACATCATCGGGCCGGCGCTGTCGCTCCTGAACCAGGAACGGCTGGATGCCTCGCGGACCTACCGGGAGATCTGCTTCGGCACGCCGCCGACCAACCCGACCTGCTCGGTCATCGTGCCGATCTATGGCCGGATCGACTACATGGAGGTGCAGGTCGCATTGCTGGCGCAGGGGCAGTTCGCGCACAGGCATGAGCTGATCTATGTGATCGACGACCCCGACGGCGCGGATACCGCCTCCTACCTGGCCGACTCGCTATTCCGCCGCTTCGGTCTGCCGCTCCGCCTCCTGCTGCTGGAGGAGAATGTCGGCTTCGCGCCCGCCAGCAATGCCGGCCTCAGCGTCGCCCAGGGGAGCTATGTCTGCTTCCTCAACTCCGACGTGTTCTCGCTGGAACCGGACTGGCTGGATGCGCTGCTCGATGATTTCGCGCGCCACCCGTCGGTCGGCATCGTCGGCCCGCTGCTGCTGTTCGAGGACGGCACCATCCAGCACCAGGGGATGCGCTACGATCCGCTGCCGGAATTCAGCCACTGGCTGTTTCCGACGCATCCGGGCAAGGGCAGTCGCCCGAACCGCAGCCGCACCCTGGCGCTGCATCCGGCGATCACCGGCGCCTGCATGGTGATGCCGCGGCAGCTGGCACTCGACCTCGAGGGCTTCGACGAAAGCTACATCATCGGCGATTTCGAGGATTCCGATCTCTGCCTGCGGGCGCGTGAGTTTGGCGCTGCTTGCGCTGTCGACCACGGCGTGGTGCTGTATCACCTGGAACGGAAGTCGCAGGCCTCGGCGGCCGAGCGGTGGCGCATGAACGTCACGCTTTACAACGCCTGGCTGCATCAGCGCCGGTGGGCTGCGCGACTGAACGCCGAGGCTGCGCGCGTGTCGGAGCCTGACAGCGCGCGGGATCGGACCATCCTTGCGGGCATCGTGCCCTTGCTTGCCGGACAACCGCTGCACGAGGCGGACGTGCAGGCACCGGGCCAGCAGGGTGGCGCATCACGGCCACCATGGCTTGGATGAAGGAGCAGGGAGTGCCGGCGGGAATCGAGGACGACCTGGCTCCGCCGATGCGGGTGCTGATTGCATCGCACAGTCATCCGCGGGTGCTCAGCGGAGGCTCCGAGGTCGCGTCGTATTCCCTGTTCCAGCATCTGCAGGACCATGACGGCTTCAAGGCCTGGTATTGCGGATGCACCCGGAGCGCCTCGTTCGGCCGATCCGGGCAGTCGATCACCCAGCCATTCGAGCGCGACGAGTATCTTTATACGGTCGGTGATTTCGAGGGCTTCAAGTTCGCCAACCGCGACATGGCGTTCGCCCGTGACTTTCGTGCACTTTTGAGAAACCTGCGGCCCGACATCGTCCACTTCCATCACTACGTCAATTTCGGCATGGAGGCCTTTGCGTACGTCAAGGAGGTGGTGCCCGAGGCGAGCATCATCCTGACCCTGCATGAGTTCCTGGCGATCTGTCACCAGCAGGGCCAGATGGTGACCCGCCAGCAGGGCAAGCTGTGCCGCCGGTCCGGCTACGTCGAGTGCAGCCGCTGCTTTCCCGAGATGCAGCCGTCGGACTTCTTTCTGCGCGAGACCTATATCCGGCACTTCTTCAGGCACGTCGACCGCTTCGTGGCGCCGAGCGCCTTCCTTGCCCGCCGCTACATCGAGTGGGGGATCGACCCTGACCGGATCAGCGTCATCGAGAACGTCCCGACACGATCCAGGGCCGCCGAGATTGTCCCGCGCACTTCCGTCCCGGGTGAACTACGCGTCGGGTTCTTCGGACAGATTTCGGTTCTCAAGGGGATCATGGTACTGATCGAGGCCGCGGCCATTCTCGAGCAGGAACAGCAGTCCGACATCGAGCTGTCGATCTTTGGCGACTATACCAACCAACCGGCCGCGTTCCAGGCCGAATTCCTCGCCCGGGTCGAGAAGTTCGGGAACAACATCGCGTTTCACGGCGCCTATAACAATAGCGATGTCGATGAACTGATGTCCGACATCGATGTCGTCGTGGTGCCGTCGATCTGGTGGGAGAACTCGCCGGTGGTGATCCAGGAGGCGTTGCGGAACGGACGCCCGGTGGTCTGCTCGAACGTCGGCGGAATGGCCGAGAAGGTGGTGGCCGGCGAGGACGGCCTGCACTTTCAGGTCGGCAGTGCGCGTTCGTTGGCAAACGTCCTGAAGGGCCTGGCGGCAAACCCCGAGCTTCTCGACAAGCTGGGCAGGGGCGCCAGCCGGGAACGCGACTATGATGTTGCAATGGCCCGGCATCTGCGTCTCTATCGTGATGTTCGTCCGGTTGCGTCGGAAACCGAGGCGCCACCGCAACGCGCCGCGCCGGATCGGCCGATTCCGAGCTTCGCGGTTCCATAAAGTCCCGGCCCCACGTAGGTTGGGTGGCCCGAGGATGAGTGCCCGCAATGATCGTCCCGCCTTCCAGCATCACGTCAAGCCAGGGCTGCATCGACTTCCTGTCATATTCGTCGAGCCTGGATGGGTGGATCGCTGGTGGCTGGATCGACCTGGGCTGGGATGATCAGGACGCCGCGCCGAACTGCCTGCTCGAATTCAGTGATGCCCGCGTGGAAGGGGGCGCCACGGTCTGCATCTTCCCGCGCCCCGACGTCCGCAAGATCGGCACCGGCATATTGATCTTTGTCGAAGGCAAGAGCGAGCGACGTGACTCGTTCCAGGATCTGATCCTGACGCGCGATGGCCAGCATTTCAGGCTGACCCCCTCGGAGCCGCTCGAGCAGCCGTCGGAAGCCGAGGCAATCACCCGCACCAAGAGCCTCCTCGCCGGCGCCCTCCGGTCCTCCCGCCGCGCCACCTTCCTCCGCCTGATGAACCGCCCGACCTATGCCGGCTTCGACACGCTCGAGGCGGTGCAGCCGCCCTTGTTCCTGGAGATGGACTCGGTCTGCCTGTGCCCGCCCGGCGGGTTGTTGCTGCGCGGCTGGTTCATCGACCCGTTCAAGTCGATCGCCAGCATCCGGGTGCGCTGTGGCGCGCAATCCCGACTGCTCGACACGAAGCACTGGATCCCGATCCCGCGGCCGGATGTCCGGGAGGGTTTTTCCCGGCAGTTCGGCGGGCTGACCGACCAGTGCGGCTTCCTGGCGTTCGTGCCTGACGTCTATACGCCTGGCGAGACGGTCTATTTCGAGCTGCAGACCAAATCCGGGGACGCGGCCTTCAAGCGGATCCCACAGGTCCGCAGCCCCGGGATCGACACGATCAAGGAGACGCTGAGCAATCTCGAGCTCCGCTATGAGGAATTGGCGCAGGGCTACGATCATGTGCTCGGGCCGGCGATCGGCGCGATGAACGATTTCCGCATGATGGACCGGGTCGGCTACAAGGAGATGGTGTTCGGGCCGGTGCTCGATGCGCCGCGCTGCTCGATCATCGTGCCGCTCTATGGCCGGATCGATTTCATGGAATTGCAACTGGCGTTCTTTTCGCGGACGCTGGAGCCTGGCCACGAGATCATCTACGTGCTCGATGATCCGACGAAAACCCGCGCTGCCGAAGCACTCGCGACATCCTGCCTGGCACGGTTCCGGATGCCGTTCCGCCTGGTCGAACTCAGTGCCAATGTCGGCTATGCACCGGCCAACAATATCGGGCTTGCCGTGGCACGCGGGCAGTATGTCTGTTTCCTGAACTCAGACGTGTTCCCCAAGACCCCAGACTGGCTCGAGAGCATGCTCGAGACGGCGATGACGCGGCCGGATGTCGGGGTAGTGGGCGCGCTGCTGGTCTTCGAGGACGAGACGATCCAGCACGAGGGCTGCTCGTACGAAGTGCTCCCGGAATTTGCCGGCTGGAGCTTCAGCCTGCATCCACGCAAGGGGCGCTTTCCGAACGATGACAGCAGCGTGCAGGAGGTCGAGGCGGTGACCGGCGCATGCTTGATGATGCCGATGCAGCTGGCGCGCGAAGTCGGCGGCTTCGACGAGGGCTACGTGATCGGCGACTTCGAGGATGTGGATCTCTGCCGCAAGGCGCAGGAACGTGGCCTGATCTGCGTCGTCGATCGGCGTGCACGACTCTATCACCTCGAGCGGCAATCGCAGGGCGGCCAAAGCAATTCGTGGCGCCTCAATCTCACGCTGTACAATGCTTGGCGCTTCCAGAAACGTTGGGTCACGTCTGCATCCGAGCTGACGGCTTCGGACCCTGCGCCACATGCACTCGCAGATTCGGCAGCATGAACGACTTTCCGTCCCTCGGCGAGGCGATGCCGGACGACCTGTCGAGTTCGTCCTCCGCGACGACGCCTCGGCCATTGCCCAGCGTGCTGGTCATGACCCACTCGCATCCGAGACTCACGCGCGGGGGTGCCGAGATTTCCGCGTTCACGCTGTTCCGGGAGCTGAAGGCGCGGGGCGCGAAGGCCTGGCTGCTCGGCTGCTCCAGCCCGAAGAGCGAGGTCAGGCTCGGCGCCACCCTGACCCAGCCGTACGGGCCAGACGACTACGTCTATCACCCGAACGCCGCGTTCGATTATTTCAAATTTGCGAATCCCGATCCGCAGTTCCCGAAGATCATCGAGGAGCTTGTCGCGGAACTGAAACCCGACATCGTTCACACGCATCATTTCGTGCGGTTCGGCGTCGAGATGTTCAGTGCGATCAGGCGTGGCTGGCCGCGTGCCAAGATCGTTCTCAGCCTGCATGAATATCTGGCGATATGTAACCACCACGGCCAGATGATGAAGACCCGGACGTTCCGGTTGTGCGAGAAGGAAACCTACTCGGCCTGCGCTGCATGTTTTCCGGAGCTTGGCGAGCGCGACTTCTTCCTGCGCAAGCGCTACCTGCAGATGTTTTTCGAAGATGTGGACCTGTTCATCTCGCCGAGCCATTTCCTGGCGGGACGTTTCCGCAGTTGGGGCCTGCCGGCGGAAAAGCTCGCCGTGCTCGAGAACATGCCGCCGGAACGTGGCGGCAGCGCCTTTGCGCGGGCCTATGACGAGCAGCTCTCGGCGCCACCGGTGGCAGCCGAAAGCGTTGCGCCGGCTCCAGCCGCGTATGTGCGGCCGGCGCATCCGCAGCGGCTGGATGTGGCGCTGTCCGCATCAGGTCGGCGCGTCGGCCCGGCCAGGTCTTCGGCGCGTGCTTCGGTCGGGCACGGCTTGCCCGATGAGGTGCTGGCACACAAGCCTCCGGTGGCATTGCGGGAGTTGCGGTTCGGTTTCTTCGGCCAGATGTCGCCGCTCAAGGGTATCACGGTGCTGATGGATGCTGCCAAGCGTTTGAGCGGCATGGGCATCAGCAACGCCGTCATCGAGATCTACGGCGACTATTCCAGCCAGCCGCTCGAGTTCCAGAAGGTCGTCGAGGAGGCACTCGAGGAGGCCGGCGAGAACGTCGTGTTTCACGGGGCATACGACAACGCGCAGGTCAATGCGCTGATGCAACGCATCGACGCGATGATCCTTCCCTCGACCTGGTGGGAGAACTCTCCCGTGGTGATCCAGGAGGCGTTCACCAACGGCAAGCCGGTCATCTGTTCCAATATCGGGGGCATGGCGGAGAAGGTGACGGATGGTGTCAACGGGCTGCATTTCGAGGTGAGCCGCCCGGCCGCCCTGGCCGAGATCCTCGCAGACCTCGCCACCTATCCCGAAAAGCTGGCCGCGCTGACTGCCGGCGTGCGCCCGCCACCGACCGCCGACGAGGTGCTCGATGCGCATCTCAAACTTTACGAAAACGTTATTAGTTGATCTGATTTCAGCACTTATGCTAATGCATGCCGACAGAACATTCGGCACGCGCCGACGCATGAGCTTTTGAAAATTAGGGGCTGGGATGAACGGTTTGATGATCAGGGGCGCGATCGACAGGCTTGATGGCGAAGGTGCTGTCGGGTGGCTGTACGGCGCAGATTTCTCCACGCCTCCCCTGGTCAGGGCCTTCCTTCATCATGACCTGATCGGCGAGAGCCTCGCCAATGTTCACCGGCCCGATCTGGAGAATGTGGGTTTCGGCGACGGTCATTGCGGTTTCGAGATCCGCTTCGAGCGCCCGATCGACCCGAGCTACCTGTCCTTCGTGACGGTCAAGCCGCAGGATTTCGACCTGCTGCTGCCGGTCCCGACCGGGGGTGCCGGCTATCTCGACCTGATCAACGCCGTGCTGTCCGGGTTTGCCGGAGCGGGCCGCAATCGTTCCGTTCTCGGCGGCCTCTGGACCGATCGCACCGATGCGCCGCAGCTGCTCGCAGGCCGGGTCGCTGTCGGAGCGTGCGCTGCCGATCTGCAGCCGGCGCTGCAGGAGCTGCTGCTGAACGGCGTCGTGGTGATGCACAACGCACTGGCACCGACCGGCGTGACCAGCAAGGACATCGCCAACATCAGGACAGTGACCTCGCGCGGCGCATTCGACGAGGCCGATGGCAAGCTGAAACCGGCGCTGACCGCGATCGCCGGCCTCCTGTTCCGCGAGCCGGTCGTGCGGCTTCTGCGCGCCGCCTTCGACGACCATCCGGTGATCTATCTCCTGGACAGCCTGAGTGGCGACGCCTCCTTCGCGCAGCTGTCGTCGATCAGCGACCTGCCATCGCCCGCGGAGTGCATGGCCATCTATGTCGGTCACCCGCATGCGCCGGTCAGGATCGACATGCTGCGCGGGAGCCACGAGCTGCCCGAGTTCGGCGCAACCGGCCGGTCGCGTTGGACGCCCGGTGGCGCCGATGACCTCGCGCAGTTCGCCAACGAGGCCGGGCTGTCGATCGAGAGCTTCGAGCTCGACGCGCTCGATGTCGCGATCGTCGGGCCGGGCCTGGTGCATCGTGTCGTGGCCTCCAGCGAGGCGCCGGCGCTCCGGGCCGTCGCGTCACCCCGTCGCGTCACCCCCACGCGGTTCCTGAGCGGCGACACGAGCTGGGTCGAATCCGGCCATGTCTCGGGGGCCCGGATCCGGATATAGTTCTCTCCCGGGCGGCGTCGTCGGTGATCATCGGCGACACCGCCAAGGCGTAGAGTGTGCGGCCGGCGACAGTCCGAGCCGGCGACGAGGAGGCCAGACCATGTCCCAGACCGCACCAAATCCGGTCATCACGATCGGCAACGTGGTGTTCGGCAACGACCGGCCTTTGTCGCTGATCGCCGGTCCGTGCCAGATCGAGAGCCGGGAGCACGCCTTCGAGTGTGCCCACGCGATCAAGGAGATCACCACGAAGCTCGGCATCGGCTTCGTCTTCAAGAGTTCGTACGACAAGGCGAACCGCACCAGCGGCACCGGCACCCGCGGCGTCGGGCTGCAGGCCGCGTTGCAGATCTTCGCCGACATCGGTGCCGAGCTGCAGGTCCCGCTGCTGACCGACGTGCATGAGCGCGAGCATTGCGCCATCGTCGGCGAGGTGGTCGACGTGCTGCAGATCCCGGCCTTCCTGTGCCGCCAGACCGACCTGCTGGTTGCGGCTGCCGAGACCGGTCGCGTCGTCAACGTCAAGAAGGGCCAGTTCCTGGCACCCTGGGACATGCGCAACGTGATCGCCAAGATCACCGGCGCCGGCAATCCGAACGTGATGGCGACCGAGCGCGGCGCCTCGTTCGGCTACAACACGCTGGTGTCGGACTTCCGGAGCCTGCCGATCATGGCCGGCTTCGGCGTGCCGGTCATTTTCGACGCGACCCACTCGGTGCAGCAGCCTGGCGGCCAGGGCAGCAGCTCCGGCGGCCAGCGCGAGTTCGTGTCGGTGCTGGCGCGGGCGGCGGTGGCAGTCGGCGTCGCCGGCGTGTTCATCGAGACGCATCCGGACCCGGACAACGCTCCATCGGACGGCCCGAACATGATCGCGCTGCGCGATTTCGAGGCTTTGGTGGCCAACCTGATGCGCTATGATCGGGTGACCAAGGCGGCCTTCCAGTAGGGAGCGCAGGGGAGGGACCTCACCATGAACCCGATCGTCGTCGTCCCGGCCCGGCTCAGTTCCACGCGTCTGCCCGAGAAGCCGTTGGCGATGATCGCCGGCGAGCCGATGATCGTGCATGTGTGGCGCCGCGCGATGGAGACCGAGCTCGGCCCGGTGGTGGTGGCGGTCGATCACCCTTCTGTGGCGGATGCGGTGATCCGTGTCGGCGGCAGGGCGATCATGACCCGCCCGGAGCATCCCTCCGGCACCGACCGGATTGCCGAGGCGCTGGCGACGGCAGACCCGGACGGCCGGCATGACGTGGTGATCAACTTCCAGGGCGACCTGCCGACCGTGGCGCCGCACGTCACCCGCCAGACCGCTGCGCTGCTCGATGATCCGGAGGTCATGCTGGCGACCCCGGTGGCGCTGATCGTCGATCCGGAAGAGCTCGAGGCTGCCAGCGTCGTGAAGATGGTCGGCAGCCCGATCGACGCGCACCGGTTCCGCGCACTCTATTTCACCCGGGTGCGCGCGCCGTGGGGTGAGGGGCCGATCTACCACCATATCGGACTGTACGCCTGGCGCCGCGCCGCGTTCGAGCGGTTCGTCGCCCTGCCGCCCTCGACCCTGGAGCTGCGCGAGAAGCTCGAGCAGTTGCGGGCGATCGAGGCCGGCATGCGGGTCGATGCGGTGCTGGTCGAGGACGTGCCGCTCGGCGTCGACACCCGCGCGGATCTGCTGCGGGCGCGTGAAATCCTGGATCCAGCCGGCTTCTATCCGTATCCTTGCGAGAACAAGGTGGATGCGTGATGGCTGCGATCTCCGGCGTCGTGTCGAAGACTGATTTCTCCGACCAGCTCGACCCGGCCGTCGTGACCTCTGCGACGGAGAGCGTGTCCCGCACCCTCGAGCTCGAGCAGCGCGGCCTGGAGGCGGTGCGCCTGGCATTGTCCGGCGGCCTGGCCGAGGCGTTCGCGCGTGCGGCCGATGTGATCGAGCGGGCCAGCGGCAACGTCATCGTCACCGGGATGGGCAAGTCCGGCCATGTCGGCAAGAAGATCGCCGCCACCCTGGCCTCGACCGGCACGCCCAGCCACTACGTGCATCCCGCCGAGGCGAGCCACGGCGATCTCGGCGTCCTGCGGGACAGCGACGTGGTGCTGGCGATGTCCTGGTCCGGCGAGACCGCGGAGCTGGCCGACATCGTCGAATACACGCGCCGCTTCGGAGTGCCGTTGATCGCGATCACCTCCAAGCCGGCGAGTGCGCTGGGGCGTGCGGCGGATATCGGGCTGTTCCTGCCGGCTGCCCAGGAGGCGTGCCCGAACGGCCTGGCGCCGACCACCTCGACGACGATGCAGCTCGCTGCCGGTGATGCGCTGGCGATCCTGCTGCTCGAGCGCCGCGGCTTCACGGCGATGGATTTCAACCGCTTCCATCCCGGCGGCAAGCTGGGCTCGAAGCTGATGACGGTGGCCAGGCTGATGCACGAGGGCGACCAGATGCCGCTCGTGCCGTCGACGGCGACCCTGGCGGAGGGCATCGTAGAGATGACCTCGAAGCGCTTCGGCATTGCCGGCGTGGTCGACGAGGCCGGCCACCTGGTCGGCGTGCTGACCGATGGCGACGTGCGCCGCGCCTTCCAGGCTGGCTTCAAGGACCGCTCGATCCTGGACGCGATGGGCCAGCGCCCGCGCACCGCAACCCCCGACCAGTTGGCGGTTCAGGTCCTGGCGCAAATGAACGAGGCGCGGATCACCTGCATGTTCGTGCTGGAAGATCGCACACCAACCGGGCTGGTGCACGTCCATGACCTGCTACGTGCGGGTGTTGTCTAGCGGAGCGTGAGTCCGCAAGATATGAGAGGCCATGCCGGGCAAAAAGATGGGCCTAAGATCAGACGCGGAGAGTGATGAAGTTTTAGGTCGATATGCTTTTGACATGGTCGTTTACATCTATGATTAGTTTATCAGATTTCATCTAAGGGTAGTTTCGCGGTATTCGCGATGTGATTACCGCAGACATATGAATGGCCTTAATCACTCTGCAGAGTGAGGTTGATATTACAAAATCTACTTTGAAGGGCTGAGACTGCTTCCGGTTTTGGTGATGCTGATCTCGTCCAGGACGTTCCTGACCGCCGAACACGAGCCGGCGCTCCAACTGCCACCGAGCATGGGGGAATCTCAGACGTGACGATCGAGCGAGCACCGGCAACCGATCCCGTCCCGATCTTTACCCCGGGCATTACAATTACATCCTGACCAAGCCACACGTGCTGCTCGATCAGGACGCTTTTCGACTCGTTTATGACGGTGCCGGTAGCTAGATCGACTAGGGCGTGTGAGTCCGCGGTTCGGATCCAGACGCCCCACGACAGCATGAAGTCGCTTCCTATAATGATCGAACGCCCCGGCCCTTCGACCCATAGTCCGACTGGTGGACAACTACCGCCCGATCCCAGAAAGACGCCCGCCTCGTGGTAACGCATCATAACATTAACAGACACAGCATTCTGATCGTTCCCTGCCGAAACGACGATGTTTCGATCACCCTCCATCCTTATCGAGCCGGATAGACGGCTCCGCCGACCAATAAAAATCATGTTGTCGTTCCGATTAGAAAAATGGATGTGCAGGCTGCTGAGTACGGTTTCGGTCGAGATCCAGATCTTGTTTCCTAACCCAAACGTCCCAAGGACCCTTATGCCGAGAGATTCCAAAGTTGATATCGATGTCACTGATACCTCGATCTCAACCAAGTTATCCAAATTATCGAGTTCATACCCGGACCCGCCTAGGACGGGAGGTGTCGTGAAAGCAGGATGAGTCAGAATGGTGTTCGCCGCTACAGACCCTATAGTCGATTTCAACTCAGTACACTCCTACGAACATCAGCCGAGTGATTTAAAGTCAGTGTGAGACGAGGTTTGGTATCTTTCGCAGAGTATTGACGTTTTCCTGCTTTGAAGCACACATTGATCAGTACAAGTTCTGATCAAATTCAGTCGAATAGCGTGGAACCTCACGCGTTGTGTAGCTGTTGTCCTAGGACCATTAACTAGCTTAGGATTGTGAACTCACTTTTATGATTCGACCTGTCCAGTATAGCGCAGCGTCGCTATATGCGGTAACCACATCAATCAATGATGATCAAGGCCTTTCTCGTCTCTGATAAACGAATCCGTGTTCAGGGTAAGCCAGCCTTAACGCCTGGAACGTAAGTTCAAGTCCATTCGAAAACTCTTCCGGATCAAGCTTCATTCCGAAGGATGATACAAATCCATTCTTTCTAAGTAAACCCCAAATTAGAGCAAGGTCTAATGAGTGAACAAGTCGAGCAGGATGTAGCTTCAGAGTAGAAGTACTCGAACTATCTTCCGGACTAAAAACGCCGCTAATATGCTCAAGTTCGAGGACAGATGCAGCACCCATCAAGCGCAGCTGGCGTCCGAAGCCAGCCCAGGTTCCTTCGTGACGATTTAGCAAAGCTACGTGTTGATGCCTGCTGCAGGCCAGGGCGAGGACATGACAGGCAGACCCACTCGCCAAAATGACATGTGATGCTCTGGCGTAAAGGGCCATTTGCTCAGTAAAACCGATCTTCTCTGGATATAAGATTGTGTAGCCTTCCAGAGACAACGCTGCTTCGAAAGCCGACTCCATAAAAAAAGAAGAGGAAGCAACGGATAGCTTAGATCTTGATACGTAGAGCTTCAAGGGCTCTAAATCATTGTCAAGTGGTATGTTCTTCGAGATATGCTTGCTTACAGATAATCTATATGTTTCGTGCCCGCCGATCAGATCAGAGGCGCTTTGAAGTCCCATCAGCTGGGATGGAACTATGAGCCTCTCGACTTTGAAAGGACGTCCGGAAACTTTTATAGGGCACGGCCTACTGAAGAAACTAATTATCTCCTCAACATATCCATTCGCCTTGATAGACTTTTCGGCCGCTCGGTCGAGAACTTCAAGCGAGAATTCTTCCTCATGAACTACCTTAGGAAACCCATTCATATGAATGAAGATAAGCCCCTGAACCTTTTCGGTTAAATCATCAAAGGCCCACAGTCTGCCCAAGCTTTCGGTCACTAGGTGTCCAATATGTGTCTTTAGGAATCCGCCGTACACCCAAGTTCCTGTCAGTTCTTCAACCGGATAACGGATTTTATCTATTATCAAATCGGGTATATTTTTGTTTGCTGCTGAGGCAACATGAAGAGAGGACTCGACTATCTCTCCATCTTCACGATACACGCCCCCATTATGAATATTCACAGCGTTTGGATTTCTATGCAGCTTCTGTGAAGAGTCCTGCTTCGTCTGCGGGAAAACTAATGCGTTTTCGACAGTCTCGATTGATTTCCGCCATTTGTAGGAAAAATAATTTTGTTCATAGAACTTTCTTTGAATGGCCTTGTTATACTCAGCTATATGGTTTTCTAGTGTAGCCATTTGAACCTCTCTTTCCTGCATTGCACGAGACCAACTCGTACATGCCATTTTCCACCGACCCCGCTGAATGGGCTCGTGAGTTTAAGTAACTTTAGTCCGAGAGGCCAAAATAGGTCTGTCCACCATCAACAGTCAAAAAAGTGATCACTTCTATAGCCCCCGACATCTGACCCAACCGTATTTTATGAGATCCAGGCCAAATTACATTTTTCGGAAGGGTCACCAGTCCGCTAGCGCCTGGTTGCAGTCGGAGTACGACAGTTAAACGCTGGGCTTGTCCGGGTGTGCCGCCTGTTAGATTGAGAGCTAGCGGCTTCGTAGCTGTTATGTCGTACGTAGTGTCACCACTATCAGCAAAAATGAGATTTACGACGGGATCTAGTGGTTCAATCCTGATGACAGAGCCCAAGCTGCATTCTCTGGCACTTGAAAGCGTGGTGATGCATCCGGTCCAACTAGATGGCGTATTCCACCACGTCGGAGAAGGCAAAAATATGTCACCACTCATCGACCATGCAGTTGGATTATCGAACATCTTTGGAACAGGAGGGTGGGCAATGTAAGATTGATAAAGACCGATATCGACATCTTCAAGTTTGATCAGTTTTATGTTTGGGCTGTGCGAAAATATGTATTTTAAAGGTTGAACGCCCCTTTCATGCCACTTCAAGCCATAGATAATTGGCACGGGATTTGGCCCCTCAATTTCAAACGCACTCTCCTGATGCACTTCCTCGAAGTACATGTCGACAACTAGATTTCCGTTGTTTGTCTTTGGGGTCTCATACAAGACAAAGGGGGCGGCGCCGTAGCTAGAGTTTCCATAGGCCTCTCCCAAAAGTTCCGTACTGTGGCTGTTCGCTAGCCACATCATATGGCCTGGGCCCTTTTGCCAGAATAAAGGGTTGATCCAGACTAATTCATCCATACCATGAGGTTCGTCGTGCCCGATAGTAATCTGCTGAAACGTTGATCTCGCATCCCAGTGATTAATCCCGTCTTCTACAACTAGCCACGTGGACATACCAGCATAGTCGTTTTCGATATGACTATTGGTCCATGACATATCCTCGCACTCCTCTATATAAACAGGAGTAAATTTGAATTGACCTTGCACTACGAGGTTGCTCACGTTGTCTTCAGAGCATCCGATGGTCAGACTCTCCCGCGCCCACTGAATCCCGATTTCCGGCGGATCGCGACGGGACCCTTCCACGCTGAGATTGAAAATGTTCATCCCGACGGTTCCAGTAGCATCAACGCATATTCTAGAACCTTCACACACCAAAGTGGCGCCGTTACCTTCTATGATCGTGCCTCGACGAGAAACGTTAGTCAGGTTGATGGGACTTCTTATGAGGCATGAACCGGCTTCCGGAAACTCCAAAACGATGTTCTTTTTCGCATTTTGCTGGCTTCGCCAAGCTTCGACCGCCAAGTTAATTGAATTAGCGTCATCGTTGTGCCCATCGCATTTCGCTCCGTAGTCGACGATATTGATCGGTTTTCTGGACCCGATCGCGAGGTTTATCATGTTACTCTGCGCAGACACATGTCCCGGGGAACATGCGACGATCATGCAAGAAAATCCTAGGATCGAGGTGCCGGCCCTCTTTAAGCCTTTCTGGATAGTCGTTTTACAACCTGTAAGAAAAGAGCCAAGATCACCTGAGGTCCTGCTCGCAGGATTACTGTAGACCGATGTTAAGGTGTGCCACTGTAAAACAGCCGAAATAAAGTACATGAACAAGCCGATTACCCCGGAGGTGTCGACGTAAGTTGCTATCTTTCGGGTTTTATTCACGGTTTGTAGCTAGCATCATATACAACTGGCAACTCTAGTAAGCGGTAAGATTGCACGTCTCGCCCCCAATCAGCCGTGCTGCAGGCCAGCGATTCAGAGTTGGTAGACAAAAATTTCAGGTTTTGATCTCTTGAACGTTCCGGCAATACGACGCACCGCTTGACCGGCGCTAAGCTCACGTTTTGGACTCCGACCGAGAACGCGCCTTACTCTCATCGAGAAGCTTCGCAAACGGGCTCGGCAGGCGACGGAGATCGATGTCCATGCCGGGAGGTCCAAGTGATGGATTGGTAATCGGGCCGCCGCCGCGAATAACCTGGATGGCTATGTAGCATTCCTGTACGACGCGCAGAGCGTTACCAACTTCACCATAAGCATAGTAGTTCTGGAACTCGGAGATCGATGCACCGAAGCGAAAGATGGATTCCGCCCGCGACCAGTCCTGAATTGCGGCTTCGACCTGGCCGCCTCGATAACGAAGATAGGCTGTTATAAATAGGCCGAGCAGAATGTTGGTCAATGCCTGAGGCCATTCCACAAGGTCGGTCACAAAGGTAGGGACTACAGCGAAATGCTCGAGGGCTTCCGTCTCCTGGCCAGACTGGAAAGCTAGATAGCCTGCAATCAGGCGGACGGAGGTATGCCACCTCAAGAACAATCCACGGGCCAGATTTGGACGATCAGAAAGCAGTGCCTGGCTCTCAGTCTTAAACACGGCTGCCAGCTCTAGATCGTCGATTTCGTGACTGAGCAGCCGGTAACCGATAACACATAGTGCCGCCGCCTTGATCGCAAAGTCGGGCGGCAAACGTCGCATGCAGTGCAACGCGGCGTATGCGAGGGTGTGTGGGTCCGACAGCCGGGTCGACGGGCTTTGGATCAACCGGATGAAATCTTGCCCGGTGAAAATATTAATATTACTAAGCCGATCGCGTTCCTCGGCAAATGGCAAAGCCGTTGCCGAGGCCTCTCCGTCGAAGGCATAGACCGTGAAGCTCGGCCGCAACGGCGGTGGAATAACGGTGATGTCAAGCATGATCGAGACCCCCGCCTGAGCTGCAGCAACACCATGCGTGCAAACCAGATCGGGGCGAGCCTGATTTGGGCTAGCTGCGTAGATCACCTCGTCACCGCTGGCGATGAGAAATTCGCTCGGCGGCCCAATTGACCCTCCCAAAGCGGTATTGGTGATGGCCCAAGCGGTCAGACTGGCCCCGGCACGGGTCAGCTCCGCGCTTTCAACCGATCCGATGAACCTGCCGGGTTCGACCTCGATTGGGTGCCCGTGATAAAAGATTGTTCGTTTGACCGTTGCTTCCAAACGATACGCCCTCATCTTGTCGACCTGCAGGTTGCTGGCTTGGTTCGCCAGGCAAGCAGTAACACCCGCACTAGCGGCTTCCGGATTCTGAAGCGGTCCAGCCTACCGATCCGTCACCAGCTATGCCATGGAAACATGCCGAAATGGCGCCCCCGGTGCAACCTGTGGCTTCCACCGATTGCGGTGGGGACGAGCCAAGTTCCTCGCCGAGCCGACAGTTCCGCTATGAAACGGTCGAGGTTTGCGTTATCGGGTCGTGTGTAAGCCGTGCAGGAGCGGAGGACCCCTTTTGCTGTCGTCAGTCTCAATCGCGCTTACTGGGCCGGCGGTCGCTTCCTTGCATCGTAAACATCGCTATCGGAGAGGATCAGCGTAATGTCCAGCCACGACTGCGCTTCGATCATGAGCAGCGGCACATGACGGACCTTGCTTCACGGCAAAGCAGAGCCGCAAAGGCCGCCGACGCCCTGGCTGCCGCCGATGTGCACCGGCAGGCCCAACGCTACGATGAAGCCGAGGCGGTGGTGTCAGAGGCCCTTCGGGCATCTCCCGACCACCCAGGCCTTTTGATATGCTCAGCATGGGTCGCTCAGCAAAGCGGCAGACCCGAGGAGGCGCTTGAGCGCTGGGCGCGGGTGCGGATTATAGCTCGGACGAACCCGGTAGGGTATTCCGCTGCGGTGCACGTCCATCACAAGCTGGGCCAAGTCAACGCAGCCGATGCCCTGGCAATGGATGGCCTCGCCCGCTTCCCCGACGACTCTGCTCTGAAAATTAACTACGCATGGAGCGCGCATCATGCCCGCAATTGGGCACAGGCCGCGGAGCGCTGGGAGCTGTTCCGCACCTACTCACCTGATGTGAAGCTCGGCTACCTTCAGGGTGCGGTGGCTCTGCGCGAGGGCGGAGATCTGCCTGCGGCCGAAGCGCTTGTCGGCCACGCCTTCCACCGCTTCCCTGATGATGGTGACTTGCTGACAAGCTACGCCGCCATGGCCTCCCAGGGCCGGAACTGGACCCAGGCCGTGCGCCGTTGGCGGTGGGTCCGGATCAAGTTCCCGGAAAACCGGGTCGCCTACCTGCTCGAAGCGCGAGCCCTGATCAGACTCAAGAGCTTTGAGGAGGCCGAACTTGTGGTCCTTGCCGGCTTGAAGCTATTTCCTGCAGATGGCGAGCTCTTCATTGAAGCGGCCAGGTGCTCGAAGCAACTGCGCCAGCATTCGGTTGCGCTCGAGCGGTGGCAGCAGGCGTACCATCTTGCGAGCCATATTCCGTCGGCGGGGATCGGCTTTGCCGAAGCGCTAACGCTTACCGGGGAGACCAGCCAAGCTGATGCGATCCTCGCCGACTTGAGCGCCCGGTTCCCGAAGGACGCCGCGACCGCGATTGCCTTTGCGCGCTTGGCTGTCGAGCGCTCCGATTGGGCTGCGGCAGAGACGCGGTGGCGCGCCGCCCACCAGGACCATTCGGACAACCGCGCCTTCGCCGTTGCGGCGAACGAGGCCGCTATGAAGGCGCTCCTGAGCGAGCAACATGATCTGGCCAAGCAGTTATCTCATCTGGCCGATACGAAAATGGTAATCCCCGCCTCATCGGCAAGCGATCAGGATGCCATACCCGAGATCGATCCGCGCGAACTGCTAATGAAGTTTGAGTCGCTCGGTTATAACTGCGAGTTCGGCATCGTGCAGCGGCATTTCGGCGCTGAGCCGCTCAGCCTGCTGCGCTGGACTGCAACGGAGCCGGATCTGCTGGCGGAAGCCCTGAACAACCGGCTCGAGGGTGTCGGCCTGCCCGAATACACACGGATCGTGCTAGACTCAGACTACCGCACCAAAGACACGCGGTACTTCATGCTCATGCATACCTTCATTCTGCCCTCACAGGCGACGCCCGAAGAGTTGCTGCCAAAGTTCTGCAAGCGTCTGCAATATCTCCGCTCCAAGCTTCTGGATGATCTTCGGGCTGCGGAAAAGATCTTCCTGTACAAGGCGGTCGATCCGCTCACCGATGCGCAGATCATGCCGCTATGGCACGCCGTCTCCGCCTGCGGCCCGAACACTCTAGTCGTGGCTCGTATCGCCGATGAGACGAATGCACCAGGCACGGTGCGTGTTGTTGAGCCGGGTCTGATTGTTGGATACTTTGACCGGACCTCGACGACCGATCCGTCCTTCGATATTTGGCTCGCAATCTGCCGGCGTAGCCATGCGCTTTGGCAGGCCAGTCACGGGGCCCATAAGATCGGTGAGCTGGCCGCCGCTGCCGCCTGACTGACCATCTTCTCTCGATAGGTCAGGGAGCTAGCCACCGAAGGAGCGCGCGGCAGGTGGAACTTCGTTGCCGTCCCGCACCGTCGGTGAGAGGAAGCTCAGGGCGAAGCTCGAAACACTTTCGCCTCGGACGCTTGGGCGCTAGAACACACGCGGAGTGCCGGAGACAAGTCCGATGACAAGTGCTGCTCCTTCCTTGCATTGGTTGCCCGCAGGCGACACCTTGCGCGCGCGGCTGAAGGCGTTTCGCAGCGGAGGCGAGGCTCCTCGCGAGAGCTGGGCCGAGGCCATCGCCATCTCCAGGCTGCGCCTCGACTTCACCGCTACCAATGCGCTCGACCAGGCGGTTGTTGCGAAATTCCGCAACGAGCCGCCTCCCGGCCTCAACACCAAGCCGGTCCGCCTTGCAATCCTCGGCTCCTCGACCACGAACCACCTCATCCCGGCGATCCGGGTTGCCGCACTCAGGCGGGGCATCTGGCTCAACGTATACGAGGCTGATTACGGCCAGTACTTCCAGGAGCTCGCCGACACATCATCCGGCCTATATGACTTCCAGCCGACTGCGCTGCTCTTCGCATTCGATGCCTTCGAGCTTGCCCAGGGTGCCACCGCGGGGATGACGCCTCCCGTCGCCGCCGGCGCGCTGGACGATGTCATGCAGAAGATCGAGACCTGCTGGAAGCTCGCGCGTGACGCCTTCGGCTGTCATATCATCCAGCAAACCGCCCTCGATGTCTTCCCCAGCGTCATCGGCGAGAACGACCATCGGCTGGCGGGCTCGCGCTCCGCCTTCATCACCAGGCTCAACGACCGACTACGCCAGGCCACCCAGATCGCGGGCGTCGACCTTCTGGCTCTCGACCGTCATGTGGCGCAGGACGGGATCTTCAGCTGGTTCAACCCGGCACTCTGGTATCGCGCGAAACAGGAAGTCGCACCCGCCGCCGCCCCGGTCTATGGCGATCTCGTGGGACGCCTTCTCGCCACCAAGCAGGGCCTGTCATACAAGTGCCTCGTGCTCGATCTCGATAACACGCTCTGGGGCGGCGTGATCGGCGATGACGGTCTCGAGGGCATTGTCCTGGGGCAGGGCAGTGCGACCGGCGAGGCCTATGTTGCCGTTCAGGAGTATGCGCGCGAGCAGGCACGTCGCGGCATCATCCTCGCCGTCTGCTCGAAGAACGACGACGCGATCGCCCGTGAGCCTTTCGAGAAACACCCCGACATGGTGCTCAAGATCAGCGACATCGCGTGTTTCGTCGCCAACTGGCAGGACAAGGCATCGAACCTGCGCCACATCGCCGAGCGGCTGAACATCGGCATCGACTCCCTCGTCTTCCTCGATGACAATCCCTTCGAGCGCGCGCTGATCCGGCGGGAACTGCCGATGGTGGCCGTGCCCGAAGTCTCGGACGATCCAGCTCTCTATCCCTACGCTCTCGCCGATGCCGGCTATTTCGAGAGCCTGGTGGTGACCGACGAGGATCGCGAGCGCTCGTCGCAGTATCAGGGCAACACCCAGCGTGAAGCGCTGCGGGAAAGCGCCACCGACATGGACTCCTACCTGCGCAGCCTGGAGATGAAGCTGATCTGGAGCCGCTTCGACCAGATCGGCCTCCAGCGCACCGTGCAACTGATCAACAAGACCAACCAGTTCAACCTCATGACGCGCCGCTACACCGACACCGACGTGCAGTCGATCATGTCCGACCCGCGCGCCGTCGGGCTGCAACTGCGCCTCACCGACCGCTTCGGCGATAACGGCATCATCGGCATCGTCATCGGCCGGCTGCAGGACGACGGCGCGATGCTGATCGACACCTGGCTCATGAGCTGCCGTGTGCTCGGGCGGCAGGTCGAGCAGGCAACCTTGAATCTTGTCGCCCAAACCGCCAGAAGCATGGGCGCCCGCTCGCTGATCGGCGAGTATGCGCCGACGCCGAAGAACAGGATGGTTGAAAAACATTACCAGAAGCTCGGTTTTGAGACCGCTGAAGTGGACGAAAACGGCGCGAGCCGCAGTGTCCTCGATCTCGGCCAGTTCTCCGAGCGTCCGATTTTCATCACCACGGTAGAGGGATAGAATGACCACAGAACCACAGGCGTATGAAGGCCTTGCCGAGATCTTCAGCGACGTGTTCATGCGGGATGACATTGCGCTGAAGCCGGAGCTGACGGCCAAGGACGTGGATGGCTGGGACTCGTTCAAGCAGATCGAGATCATCATGGCAGTCGAGGAGAAGTTCGATATCAAGTTCCAGACGCGAGATCTCGATACCATGAAGAATGTCGGCGATCTCGTGCGCCTGATTACCGCCAAGGGCTGACTGCCGGCTTGTGATCGATCACGGCCGGTGCCTGCTCCGGCCGTGCAACTGGGCGATTGTCTCCGGTGCAGTGCCCCGAAGGTGTCTTGGAAGATGATATGAAGTTTGACCATGCTGGCCTGGTGGTCGCCAAGATGGCGTCAGGACGCGATCATCTTTCGGCCCTTTTCAGCATTACCCGATGGTCCGAGGAGTTTGCCGATCACGGGATCGGTGTCTATGTGCAGTTCGGCCTCGACCCGTCCGGCATGTGCTATGAGCTCGTTGCACCCCTCCGCGATGACAGTCCCGTGTCACGTGCGCTGGCCTCTCGGGACCGCATCCTCAACCATGTCGCCTACCTGGTTCCGGATCTGGAGGCGGAGACGGCGCGCATCCGCCGGTTGCGTTGCCTGCCGGCAGGGCCCGCCATGCCAGCCGTCGCCTATGGTGGGAGGAGGGTGCAGTTCTTCGTTTCTCCGCTGGCTTTCATCATTGAGCTCATCGAGGCCCCTGATCACATTCATGGGTATTTCGAGGTATCCCCGGGGTAGGGGGCTTCGGCCTGATCCAGGGTCACGTGGCGGATGGGAGCGAGGCAGCCTGTGCGTGTGCTGCCACCCCGGGGGCTGACCCTATGGGCTGTTAGGCAGCCTGTGCCCGTGATGGTATCGTGGACCGAAGCCTTGTTCGTCTAAGCAGGATCACGATGCCGCCGTCACACAACAGTGGGAACGAACCAGACCTCCAGGTCGAGATGGTCGATCTCACGACCTTCCGCGAAGATCCTGGCCTGCATATTGGATCCGTCGACGAGACTAGCACCACCCTGTTTGGTGGCAGGTTTGCCGGTTGGGCTCTGGACCGAACGGCGTCACGCCCGGCTCGAAGCTTCATCGTTGCCTCGGATCATGGGGCCATCCAGGTGGCGCCCAATGTCAACAGGAGCGACATTGCGAGGCGTTTCGGCCCGGAATCGGCGTTGTGCGGTGTCGTCGGGGAGATCCCGCGCAAACTGATCGGCGGCTTGTTTGCGCCCAGACTTCGGTACTTCGCCTGCAACGACCGCAGGATCATGACCGAGTTGCCGGTCCTGAAGGACAACGATCAGCTCGGGAAGCTGCAGATACTGACCGGGCACGACTTTTTCCGGATGGTCCAGACGCCGTCGACGAGAATAGGCGACACCAACGTGCTGGTGCACCTGGCGCTGCATGTCCTGTCTCGCAACCAGGACAACTATGTTCTTGGAGCTGCCGCGATTTGTGTCCTTGGATACAGGCTCCTCGACGGCAATAGCGAGGCCGAGCGGCAAAGAGCTGTGATCCTCGACGAGATGAAGCGTCTGCTCAGCGAAAATCCGCGGATCGATCGCGGGCTTTTTATAAGATGGCATACATCCCTCCGGCTTATCGCCGGCTATCTGGCTTATCAGGCCGGTGCCGATGTAGATGCCTTCAACCAGTTCAAAGACATCGGAAGCTTCGCGATCGAGTTGAAGCGCTGGCCTCAGGCTTTGACCAACATTTTAATCGGCGTGGTTATCACCGGCTACCTGCTCTACGAGCGGGGTGATACCTCAGCTGCCGTTGAGCGGTGGCAGGCTGCCGAGGATCTGCTGAGATATGGAGCGAGCGTTGCGGAATTCCAGAACTCCTACGCTTATGGAGAACTTGGGAATGCTGTTCGTGTCGCACAATTTGCCCATATAGCTGCCTTGTGTGCTGTTCAAGGCGGATTACTAAATGATGCTTCGCTTGCTCCGCTCGGTACCCGGCTAGATATACGAGAGGTTCCTGGCCCGATGGGCAATCTCGTCTCTAAGCGTCAGAATGCCTTCCCTAACAAGTCAAAGATGTTTTGATGCAGACGATATTTCCTTTACTAATCAAAGCAAATAGATCGTAGAGCGGGTTAATGCTGTTCGGTCCGAGGTGATTCCCGGCTATCAGTCGCTGGCGCAACAACAATCGGTCTGTCGGAAGCTTTAGAAGTTTCGATTAGGTTTGTGTCTGATCGCTTAAAATCGTCAAGCAGCATGAAGCGCCATCCCAGTTCTTCGAGAATAGCCTGCATTGCCCTTAGTGGCTCATCCCAGAGGACAACAACAACCTTTTGAGCGGGCATAATGCGTGTGGTGGTAAAAGTACGCTGAAGGATATCTATTTCCAGCGGACCAACAGAAAACACGAACATAACTCGCTGTTTACCGAGCGTCATCCAGTAAACGTTGAAGAACGTATGGTTAACATCGACCTGGTAAGTCCAATTCTTCCGAACCAACATATCGTAGCCTGCTGATGCGAAATCTCGCTGCGACGGTTTGGTTGGCCATGCCAACCGATAGCGCCTTCGCCGGCCAACGACAAACCTCGCGCTAAACAGCCCAATCAGGATGCCTCCTACAATTAGCAGAAGAGGAACAAGACGTTCCGACTGTACCATCCAATGTAACATCGAGCGTCCGGCAGCCGTAGAGGCTGTGGATCCAAATGCCACCGCCATACCGACTATAACAAGAAACTGTCGCTTCGTGAGATCGGTTAGGATGGCGTATAAGATGAACGGTAGCAAGCAAAGCAACATTACTACAAAGATTATTAGTCTCTCGCTCATATTGTCTTACTCTCATAACAAACAGAAGGCATCGCCGACAGCGGCGGCCTATGCAAGCTTGGCTGAGCGTATAGGCATTCTGGTGTCGCGTCTTGCGCGCAGTGTCGCTTTCAGCCTCATGAAGCTACCGTGGGCGCTACCGTAGCTGGTCATCCGGTCGTTCATCTACCGTGCCGACTCTTTGGAGAGGTCCTGGGTCCATACTCAGGTGATCAATCTATCCCGCATCCAAGGCGGCGGCAGGCTGGCCCGCCGCCACTGCCCGCGCTAACCTCAAAGCTAAAGCGGTGGTCGCTCAAGGCCAGGAGGGGTCTGTTGGTAGATGCGGAGTTTCCCCAGGAGGATCTCGACGGCTCTCAGGCCTTCACGACCAGTCCAGGTAAGAGTCGCATCATTGTAACGCGCTACCTGCACAGTACGGTCCTGGAGCCGCTTGCTGAGAAGCTGCATCTGCATTGTTGATGCATTGAACCCGAGGCCAGGCGGATACTTGTTTCCCTCGATCAGGATGATCAACGCATCTTCATCCAGCCCGTCCAGAGTGATACGCCCGGTAATCATCATACTACCCCGTGGTGGATGCAGCCGTCATTGGCTGAACGTCACTATGATCTGAACCCCATCCGCCGCCTGCCTAGGACCAGTAGAGCAGTCCCTGATCCACCGTCGGCGCGATGCGGGCCGATTCGAGCCGCACCGCTCTACCCTGGCCCAAGGCGCAGCGCCTAACGCATTCGCCGTCGCTCCTCGCGGAATGGTGTTTCACCACCAACATGCATGCTATGATCACAAGTGCGAGTGTTAGTTGTGGAAGAGATGATCATCGCAGACGATCTGAAGCCACCAGGAACGCAGATGGACGTGCTGTCTCGCCAACCGCTCTGGCAGGTCTTCGACGCGGCCTGGTACGTGACGCAATACCCGGACGCCGTCCAGCAGATGCAGGCGGAGGGCCATCCCGACATCGAAACCTTCTACCGCGAGCGCGGATCCCGCCTCGGCCACTCGCCCAACATGTTCTTCGACGAAACTTGGTATCTCAGCGCCTACCCGGACATCGTCGCCCACGTCGCCGCCGGGGGGGCCCGCTCCGGCTTCGACCATTATTGCCAGGACGGCTACCGCGGCCGCGCCCCGCACTGGCTGTTCAGCGAGGTGTTCTACATTGCGTCCAACCAGGACGTCACCCGCGGCCTCCTCGCCCAACACGGCTTGGTCAACGGCTACGACCACTACCTGACCGTCGGCGACGGCGAATTCCGCAGCGGCCACCGCTTCTTCGACCCGAGCCTCTACCGCCAGAACGACACCTCCACCGACACCGGCCCGGCCCGCTTCCTGCCCTCCTTCCGGCGCTTCCTCGCCGACGGCTGCCGCGCCGGCAGCACAGCCCGGCTGTCCTGGTACTTCGATCCAGCCTGGTACCTCCGCACCTACCCGCAGGTCCAGGACGAGATCGACCAGGGCTGGTGGACCTGCGCGCTGCACCATTTCCTGTGCAACCGCACACCCCTGGCCTTCCGCGGCCTCGAATGGTTCTCCGAGGACGAATACGGCAAGACCTACCCCGACGTGCTCGAGGCCGTGGTCGACGGCACCTTCCGCAACACCTACGAGCACTTCGTCCGCCACGGCGCCGCCGAACGCCGCAAACCGCATCCCGACATCGACCTGGTCAAGTACTACCAGTCCCTGCGCGTCCAGGCCGAGCTCGAGCGCGGCGACTTCCCGGACGCCTTCACCCACTGGGTCGCCAACCGGGCAGCCGCCCAGGACCAGCCGGCCCCCGAGCCCGCCCTCGAAGCCCAGAGCAAGGCACTGTTCGTCCGCCAGGCCGAGAACATGCTGCCGCAGTTCGCCCGGTCGAAGCTCGATTTCACCGTCTCCGGCCTCGCCGCGGTCAGCGTCATCGTCGTGGTGCACAACAAGTTCGCCCTGACCATGACCGCCCTGGCCGCCCTGCGCGCCTGCTACGCCGGCGGCATCCAGCTGATCCTGGTCGATTCCGGATCGCGCGACGAAACCTGCCGCATCGGCCGATACCTCACCGGAGCCCGGGTCATCCGCTTCGCGCACAATGCCGGCTTCGTCGAGGCCTGCAACGCCGGCCTGGACCACGCGGACGCGCCGGCCGTCCTGTACATGAACAACGACGTCACCCTCGGCATCAAGTCGCTGGAGCTGGCCCTGGCACGGCTGTGGTCGGACGACTGGATCGGCGCCGTCGGGGCGAAGTTCATCCGCACCAACGGCGTGCTGCAGGAGGCCGGCTCGATCATCTGGCGCGACGGCTCGACCGTCGGCTACCTGCGCGACGCCGATCCGAATCTGCCGGAAGCCAACTTCGTCCGCGACGTCGATTTCTGCTCCGGCGCCTTCCTGCTGGTGCGCGCCTCGATCCTGAAAACCCTGGGCGGCTTCGACAACGACTACCGCCCCGCCTATTACGAGGAAACCGACCTCTGCGTACGGCTGAAAAAGGCCGGCTACCGCATCGTCTATGACCCCGCGGTGGTGGTGCAGCACGTCGAGTACGGATCCGCCAGCTCGGCGCGTTCCACCCGCATGATCCAGCGCAACCACCAGGTGTTCGTCGACAAGCACCGCGACTGGCTGCGCTACAAATACCCGGCGCGGTCCCGCAACGCCTTGTTCGCCCGTTCGCCGAAACCCGCCCGCAGCCGCATCCTGTTCATCGAGGACCGCATCCCCCTGCGCGATCTCGGCTCCGGCTACGTGCGCTCCAACGACATCATCCAGGTGATGGCAGCGCTCGGCCACCAGGTCGGCGTCTATCCGATCTATCCGTCGGTCCGCAGCGTGGTGGAAACCCTCGCCGACTTCCCGGAAACCGTCGAGGTGCTCTACGACCGTGGCCTCGACCAGCTGGCCGCCTTCATCGCCGAGCGCAGCGGCTATTACGACATCGTCTGGATCGGCCGGACGCATAATCTCGAACGCCTGCTGCCGATCCTGAGCGACGCCAGTTCGTCGCTGCCCGAGCACAGCTTCGTTCTCGACACCGAGGCGGTGAGCGCGCCGCGTACCGTGGAGCAGGCACGGGTGCTCGGCCGGCCCCTGGCGGACGACCTCGAGACGCTGCTCCGGAAGGAACTGGCCTGCGCCTATTTCTGCCAGAAGATCGTTGCGGTGAGCGAAAACGACGCATCGCTGATCCGCCTCGCCGGGCACAGCAACGTCGCCGTCCTGGGCCACATGAAGGACGCCGCACCGACTCCCGCCGGCTGGGCCAGGCGCGCCAACCTGCTGTTCCTCGGGGCGTTCCACGAGGCATCGAGCCCGAACTACGACAGCCTGCGCTGGTTCACCGACGAGGTGCTGCCGCTGCTGGCCGATCGGCTGCCCGCGGATGTCCGTTTCACCATCGCCGGCTTCGTCGATCGCCGCGTCGACATGTCGCCGTTCGGCCGCCACCCGCGCGTCGATCTGCACGGCCCGGTGGACGATCTCGCCGAGATCTATGGCCGCCACCGCGTGTTCGTCGCACCGACCCGGTTCGCCGGTGGCATCCCGTTCAAGGTGCATGAGGCGGCCGCGTTCGGGCTGCCGGTGGTGGCGACCGACCTGCTGTGCCGCCAGGTTGGCTGGGACGACGGCGCCGAGATCCTGTCCGGCGGCACCGACGACCCGCAGCGTTTCGCCGACCGCATCGTCGAGGCCTACACCGACCCGGAGCTCTGGACCGCTGTGCGGGAGGGCGCGCTGCACCGCATCGAGCGCGAGAACAACCGCGCCGGCTACCTGCGGCAGCTCGAGCAGATCCTGGCCGAGGTGGTGGCGGACGGCGATCCCGGGGGTCCGCCGCACGGCTAGGCTCGCCGATCTCAGCGCCGTATGCTCCATGGTCTAGAGGCCTGCCAGGAGATCGACATGCCGGATGACCACGCGACCGGCCACGCGCCGCCTTCCAACCAGGAGCCGGAGCAGGCGTCGGCGCCGAGCCCGGAGCCGGTGCCGCAAGCCGAACCGGAGATTTTCGGCGCGATCGACGGCTTCAAACTGTCCGGCCGGATCAGCGGGTGGGTCGTCAAGCGGCGCGGCGAGCACTACGCCAGCGACCTGCGCGTCGTGCTGCGGCGTGGCGAGGCGGTTCTGGCCGAGGTGCTGCCGTCCGGACCGCGCATCGACGTCACCCAGGACGAGCTGATCGACGCCGCCTTCGCGCTCGATTTCACCGGCCTGGCACTGCCCGAGGAGCTGCTCGACGGCACCGTCGACGTCGCCGCCGTGGATTCGGAAGGCCGAACCCGCGGGCTCGAGATCTACGCGCCGGTGCTGGCCGAGGCTCGTCAGGCGAACACCCTGGACGCCCTCGGCCGCGCCGATGCCGACACCGTGTCACGCGCCCTCATGGCGTTGTCGCGCAACCCGGCACTGGCCGGACCGGCTGCCGCTACCGTCGCGCGCAGCCGGCAGATGCTGGCCGACGCCACCCTCAACCCCGAGCGCCAGCAGGGCGGCCAGATCCTCCGACACAAGGCAACCGGCCCGCGCATCGTGTTCATCGGCGCCGGCAGCACGGTGTTCGCCAAGAACCTGCTCGGCGACATCCTGAGCGAACCGGCGCTCTCGTCGAGCCGCATCTGCCTGTACGACATCGACCCCGAGCGCCTGCGTGTGTCCGAGGTCGTGGCCGGCCGGATCGTCCAGACGCTCGGGGCAGGGGCCAGCATCGAGACCACCACCGATCTCGGCCGCGCGCTCGACGGTGCGGATTACGCCATCAACATGGTGCAGGTCGGCGGCTACCGGCCCTGCACGGTGACCGATTTCGAGATCCCCAACCGCTACGGCCTGCGCCAGACCATCGCCGACACCCTCGGCATCGGCGGCATCATGCGCGCACTTCGCACGATCCCGGTGCTGGTCGGCATGACCGCGGAAATGGAGCGTCGTTGCCCCGACGTGCTGCATTTGAACTACGTCAACCCGATGGCGATGAACTGCTGGGCGCTGAGTCGCAGCAGCCGGATCCAGACCGTCGGGCTCTGCCACAGCGTGCAGGGCACCGCCGAGGAGCTGGCGCGCGATATCGGTGTGGATCTGGGTTCGATCGACTACCTGGCCGCCGGCATCAACCACATGTCGTTCTATCTGCGCTTCGCCAGCGGCGGCGAGGACCTGTATCCGCGGATCCGCCAGGTCGCCGCCGAGGGCCGGGTGCCGCCGCATAACCGCGTCCGCTACGACCTGCTCAAGCGGCTCGGCTATTTCGTGACGGAATCCAGCGAGCACATCGCCGAATATGTCCCGTGGTACATCAAGCAGAACCGCAAGGAGCTGATCGGCCGCTTCAACATCCCGCTCGACGAATATCCGCGCCGGTGCGAGCTGCAGATCGCCGCGTGGGGCGCGCAGGAGCGGGAGCTGCAGGACCTGGGCCGGCCGATGCCGGTGGTGCGAAGCAACGAGTATGGCGGCCGCATCATCAACGCGATCGAAACCGGCGAACCTGCGGTGATCTACGGCAACGTGCCGAACTCCGGCCTGATCGACAATCTGCCGCAGGACGCCTGCGTCGAGGTGCCATGCCTGGTCGACGGCAACGGCTTGCGCCCGGTGCATGTCGGCAAGCTGCCGCTGCACCTGGCCGCCCTGATGCAGACCAACATCAACGTGCAGTCATTGACCGTAGAGGCCGCCCTGACCGGCCGGCGGGAGCACATCCTGCACGCCGCGATGCTGGATCCGCATACCGCCGCGGAGCTCGACCTCGAGCAGATCAGCAGCCTGGTCAACGAGCTTCTGGAAGCCCACCGCGCCTGGCTGCCGGAATCGCTGTTCGCCTGAGGCTCAGGCGCTGTCCGCCAGGATCGCCAGGAACTCCTCGGCGGTCCTGGCCGGATCGGTCAGCCGGAAGCTGTTTCGGAACTGCCCGGCATCGGCCACCTCGACGATCTCCTCGCTCGGAAACACGTAGCGGCTGCGCGTGCCGTTCGCCTCGTCGATCATCGGATAGCTGGAGAAATTGCTGTTGATGAACGACAGCCCGACGATTCGCCGGCCAGGCGCGAACAGACTGGTGTGCAATGCCGAGCCGGTCTGTCCGCACACGATCGGATGATTATAGAACACCGAGATCTGCTCGCCGAAGTTCATCTCTTCCGGATGCAGGATCTGCACGCCGGCCGCCGCCAGCACGTCGGTGAATTCCTGCTCGTTGACGATGTGCCCGACACCGCTGGTGAGTTTCGCCTTGGAAAGATAAGCCGGCCGATCCGAAGCCGGGCCGATATGCCGCTCGGCGATGCGGCGGCCCAGCGCGTTGCTGGCGCTGGCGAACCCCGTGTAGACGAAACCCGCTTCCTCCATCCCCGGCGCCGGCAGGATGATCTCGCGTACTCGCAACGATGTGTGAAAGCGCACGAACCGGTCCGGCGACAGACCAAGCCCGCCGAGGATCGCCGCGACGTAGGGGCGGGCAAACCAGAATTCCATGTTGTGATCGGAATGGTACAGGATCTTCCTGCTGGTATCTGCAAGAAGCGCGTGGTTCCAATAACGCGAGTATGTCGAGAGCAGGAAATGCCCGTAATGCTCGTGCATGATCCCGCCATAGATATAGGACGGGTCGGGTGCCTCCTCGGTGACCTCGCGCCATGACAGCCGGGTGATCGGCACCTGCGACGGGGTGCGGGGCGCGCCACCCTGCCAGAACGCGGCCTGGGTGATCAGCTTGCGGCCATGGTCGAACAGCCCCCAATGCGGGCCGGCTTCGCCGAATGGCGTGTAGATGACATTCCGCATGGTCAGCACGTCGGGATCGTCCGCGATCACCGCATAGTCGCCGATGAGTTGACCGACATCCGTCAGAGGCATGAACCCGTCCCGCCGGTATCTGCACCGGCAACAGGCTTAGCCACCGGGCGGTTCGCCAGCAAGTCCCGCCCTCAGGAGGCCGGCCGCACCTTCAGGGTCTCGAGCTCGCAGGCCAGGAGGAACTCGATCGCCTCGAAATTCGCCGTCGCCTGCTCCACCGTGCGGCCCCAGGCATACACGCCGTGACCACGCAACAGGTAACCCGGAACCTCGCTCGAGATCCGCGGCCCGACGGTGGTCGCGAGCTGTTGCATGTCCTGGCTGTTGTCGAACACCGGCAGGATCGCCGTGGTGTCGTGCGTCACCTGACCCTCGAACGCCTTGATCATCTCGTAGCCGCTGAACCGGATGCCGGCACCGGACACCAGCCGCGACAGCACCGTCGCCACCACCGAATGTCCGTGCAGCACCGCGCCGGCCCAGGGCACCAGCCGGTAGATCTGGCAATGCAGCGTGGTTTCCGCACTCGGACGGTCGCCGTCCCGCAACGGCATTCCAGCCAGGTCGACCCGGATCACGTTGTCGCGTGCGAGGAAGCCCTTGCGCCCGCCACTCCGGGTGATCGCGATGGTCTCTTCGTCGAGCCGGGCGCTGATATTGCCGCCGAACGAGGGCACCCAGCCGAACCGGTCCATCCGCTGCCCGGCCGCGATGATCTGGTCGGCAGCGGCGTCGAACGCCGCATCATCGGGGGCGAGGTCCAAGGTTCTCATCCCATCCAGCGGCCCGGCCTTGGTAACCCGACCTGCAGGCGGTGGTGGAGCTGAGCGGGATCGAACCGCTGACCTCCTCATTGCGAACGAGGCGCTCTCCCAACTGAGCTACAGCCCCGCCGTGCAGGCAGCGGTTAATAGCCAAGGCGGGGGGCAAGTCAAGGGCCGCACCGCCAGCCGGCACGGTTCGACAGCCTCGTGCCGTCCGGCCGTTGCACCGGCGCATCCGTATGGGTAGCTTCCGGCTGCTCCGAACGACCTAAAAGGACCACGCCGTGATCACGGCCATCTTCGCGTTGCTGTTTCTGGTGATCCGCATCTATGTCGCGGTGTTGCTGATCTCGTGCCTGTTCAGCCTGCTGTTCGCCTTCGGGGTGCTGGACAACCGCAACCGCCTGGTGCGCAGCATCGGCGAATTCCTGTATCGGGCGACCGAGCCGGTGCTGGCGCCGGTCCGTCGCATCCTGCCGCAGTTCGGCAATGTCGACCTGAGCCCGCTGGTCGTGCTGCTCGTGGTGCAGTACCTGCTGGTGCCGCTGCTGGTCGCGGTCGAGGTGGCCATCCTCACCCACTCGACGCAGCAATTCTTCTCTTGAGCGGTGCTCCGGCAGGCGCGGTGGCGGGCATAGCCAGGTCCGTCCGCATTGCCGTGCTGATCCCCTGCTACAACGAGGAAGTCGCCATCGGCCAGGTGGTGCGCGACTTCCGCTCGGCGCTGCCGACCGCCACCATCCATGTGTACGACAACAATTCCAGCGACGGCACCCGCGAGGTCGCCCGCGCCGCCGGTGCCGTGGTCCGGATCGAGACGCTGCAGGGCAAGGGCCATGTCGTGCGCCGGATGTTCGCCGACATCGAGGCCGACCTCTACGTGCTGGTCGATGGCGACGGTACCTACGACGCGCAGGCCGCACCGGCCCTGATCCAGCGCCTGCGCGAGGGCGGCCTCGACATGGTCAACGCCTCTCGGGTGACCGACCGTACCGCCGCCTACAGGCGCGGCCACGTGCTCGGCAACCGGGTGCTGACGGGCCTCGTGAACACCATCTTCGGCAAGCGGCTGTCCGACATGCTGTCCGGCTACCGGGTGTTCTCGCGCCGGTTCGTGAAGTCGTTCCCCGCCTTGTCGGCCGGCTTCGAGACCGAGACCGAGCTCACCGTGCACGCGCTCGAGCTGCGCATGCCGATCGCCGAGCTGCCGACCCGCTACATCGAGCGCCAGGAAGGCTCCACCTCCAAGCTGCGCACCTACCGCGACGGCATCCGCATCCTGCGCACCATCATCGTCCTGATGAAGCAGGAACGTCCGTTCGCGTTCTTCTCCGTCATCGGGCTGGTGCTGCTGGTCGCCGGCCTGGCCTTCGGCGTCCCCGTGGTGCTGCAGTTCCTGGCCACCGGCCGTGTGCCCAAGCTGCCGAGTGCGGTGCTCGCAGTCGGGCTGGTGATGATCGCGTGCCTGAGCTTCGTATGCGGCCTGATCCTGGACAGCGTGACCCGCGGCCGGCTGGAGTTCAAGCGGCTGGCCTATCTCAGTCACCGCGGCCCGGAAAGCGATCCGGGCGTCGCCGGCTGAGACACCGCAACCGGGCGCACGGCCCGAATTTGCTTTACCCTGCGCGCGCAAGCTGCTTGCCTCCGGGCCAACGGGATCACCCGGCTCTGCGTGACCCCGCAAAGGAGATGTCCGTGGCGATGCCGCATCCTCTGACGAAATCCTGTCGCGCATGAACGAGATGGCCGCTCCCGGCACCATCTCCGGCGCCTTCCCGGCTTCCAACCCCTCCGGGCCGGTCAGTGCGCGGATCGCCATCGTCGGCGCCGGGTTCAGCGGCACCCTGCTGGCACTCCACCTGCTGCAGCGCAGCCCGCCGCATACCCGCGTCATCCTGATCGAGCGCAACGCCCAGTTCGGCCGCGGCGCCGCGTACTCCAGCGGCAACTCCAGCCACCTGCTGAACGTGCCGGCCGGCAAGATGAGCGCGTTCCACTCCCGCCCGCTCGACTTCCTGCACTGGCTGCAATCGCTCACCCCGGCCGAGCTCTGCGGCATCACGCCGGCACCCGGCACCTTCGTGCCCCGCCACATGTTCGGCCGCTACGTGCGCCACCTGGTCAATCTCGAGATGAAGGTGCCCGGGCACGGCGACCAGCTCGACCTGGTGCGCGGCGACGTGCTCGACATCACGCCCAACGGCGGCGGCCTGACCCTGACGCTGGATCGCAACCGCACCGTCAACGCCGACCGCGCGGTGCTGGCGACCGGCAACTTCCCGCCGGCGGCCCCCTCTGTCGATGACCCGGCTTTCTACGACAGCCCGCTCTACAAGGCCGATCCCTGGGGCCCGGACACCGTGTCCGACCTCGATCCCGACCTGCCGGTGATGCTGATCGGCACCGGCCTGACCACCATCGACACCATCATCTCGCTGCTCGACCAGGGCCACCGCGGACCCATCACCGCCTTGTCGCGTCGTGGGCTGATGCCGCACCGGCATGCCAGCGGAGGCAGTCCGGCGCCGGAAAGCGACGCCTTCCCCACCCGGCTCAACACCCTCACCAGGGCGCTTCGCCGCAGCAGCCGGCGCCAGGCGGCGTGTGGCGGCAGCTGGCATTCGGTGATCGACGAGATCAGGCCGATCACCACCGAGATCTGGCAGGCGATGTGCCTCAAGGACCGGCAGCGCTTCCTGCGCCACCTGCGTCCGTGGTGGGACACGCATCGGCATCGCGTATCCGGGCCGGTCGCCGATCGCATCGAGGCGGCGCGTGCCAGCGGACAGTTGCGGGTGCGGGCAGGCCGGATCCGTTCCTATCGGGAGGGCCTGCCGGGCGGGCTGGTCGAGGTGGTGTTCCGACCGCGCTTCAAGGATGAGCTCGACAGCCTGACGGTCGGCCGGGTGATCAACTGCGCCGGACCGGATGCCGACTACAGCCGGATCCGCGACCCGCTGGTGCGCACGCTGCTGGAGAAAGGCCTGGTGCGGCCGGACCCGCTCTGCCTCGGGCTCGACGTTACCGCGAACTGTGCGCTGCTCGATCGCGACGGGTCGATCTCGAGGCGGCTGTTCGCAGTCGGCCCGATGACCAAGGGCACCTTCTGGGAAATGACCGCGGTGCCCGACATCCGCCAGCAGGCCGAGTTCCTCGCGGGCCAGCTCGCCGCACTGGTGCGCCCGCTGCCGACACCCGCGCCAGCCTGAGCCAGGCGCGGGACCGGTTCGCTACTGCGGTGCGGCCGCCGGCGAGTCCTGGCCGCGCAGATTGCCGACCACCGGACTGACCGTCGGCGCAGGCAGCGTGCCGTGGCCCATGTTAGCGCTGTCCGGCGGCGGACCCTCGGCGACGGTGTTGTCGGCCTGCGGATACCAGTCCGGAACGGTGGCGCGCCGGTCGTTGCGCACCGCGTCGATGTCGGTCTGGCGGATCTGCCGGTAGAGCGAACGCTGCGTCGCGTACGGGTCGAGCGCCTGCTCGTTGAGCTTCTTGAGGTCGTCGATATGCGGGGCTATGCCATCGACCGCGGCAAGCCCGGTCGAGATGTCGTTCAGGTGGTTGATGCCGTTGAACGCCACCCAGGTGTACGGGCTGACCAGGGTGTCGACGCCGCGGCCGACGCCGTCGCGCACGCCGGACGGACCGAACACCGGCAGATAGAGATAGGGCCCGGCCGGGATCCCCCAGAGTGCCAGGGTGGTGGCGCCCTCGGCGGAATGGTCGCGGTAGCCGATCAGCTTGGCCACGTCGAACACGCCACCGACACCGGCGGTCGAGTTCACGATGAAGCGGACGAAGGTGTCGCCGGCACGACGCGGCTTGGTCTCCAGCACGTCGTTGGCGAACTGCACCGGTGAGGCGAGGTTGTTCAGCACGTTGTGGATGCCGGTGCGGACCGGCGCCGGGAACACGTAGTTGTAGCCGCGCGCCACCGGCGTCAGCACGTAGGTCAGCAGCCCGTCATTGAACGCGTAGAACACCCGGTTCGTCGGCTCGTACGGATCGTTGGTGGCCTTGTAGTCGGCCAGCGCTTCCGGATCGCTGGCAGGCGGCGGTGTCGCGCACCCGACCACGGACAGCGAGACCGCCAGGGCTGCGATTCGCGAAACGAGTGCCGTGAGGTCACGCCGGCCGGCAATGCGGCCCTCTCGCCTCGCCCGGATCATCTGCCGCATCGTGCCTCCCCCGCTCTTGCCGTCGCGCACGTTCGGGCGCGGTCTCGTCGGGAATGAGTAGAAGCTACCGGGCTCGCGGGGAAGAGCAGCGCTGCCACAGGTCGGCCACGAAGTGCAGGCGAGTGTGAAGCACCCCGGGGGGGATTCACTCGGTCGGACGGCCGGGAGGGCTGCGGGACGGCGCATCCTGAAGCCGCTGGAACATCACCAGGGCATCGACATGGCCGATTGCCGGATGGTAGAACGCACCCGGCAGCCGGCCGACGATCTCGAAGCCCATCCGCTGCCACAAACGGATCGCCCGCTCATTGGTGCTGACAACGAAGTTGAACTGCATGGCCCGGTAGCCGCGCGAGCGTGCATGGTCGAGCGAGTGCCGGCACATGCCGCCGGCAATGCCCCGGCCCACCGCCGTCGCGGAGGTCATGTAGCCGCAGTTGCAGACATGACTTCCGCCACCGCCCTGGTTGGGCCGCATGAAGTAGGTGCCGACGATGCGTCCCTCGTCCAGGGCGACGAAGGTCTCCCTGTCCGGTCCCATCCAGTAGGACAGGGCATCCGCCTCGCTCATGCCGGGGTCGAGGCAGTAGGTCGTGCCATCCCGGATCGTCGGCACGATGATCCGCGCGATCGCGTCCGCGTCGGCGGCCTCGGCGTTCCTGATGATCAAGGCGGAGGCCCGTTCCGGCGCCCGGACGTCGTTCAGGGGCGGGCTACCCACCCGAACGAAGCCTCGAGCTACACCCGGAACACGTAGCTGGCGCCGGGCGCACGCTCGATGTCCGGCGGGAAGGCCGCGCGCTTCTCGTCGAAGTAGCGGCGACGGTGGTCGCCGGCCTCGGCCATGTTGTAGGTGAGGTACAGCACCCGCCTGGCGCCATCGGTGAGGTTCGGCTTCGAGGCATGCGGCACGAAGCTGTCGAAGAAGATGACGTCGCCCGGCTGCGTCGGCACCGGCACCAGGCCCAGCGCCTCCTCGGACAGCGGCGTCCACTCCGCGCCGATCAACTCCTGCACCCGCGGCGCGGTGGCGATCTCCAGGCAGCCATTCTCGATCGTGGCGGCATCGATGGTCACCAGCGCGGTCACGAACACCGGCGCGTAGCTGGTCCAGCCGGCCTGCTGGTCCTGGTGTGCCTTGAAGCCGTCACCGCCCGGGTACTTGAAGTTGATCTTGTCCTTGAACAGCACCGTCTCGCCGCCCATCAGCACCGACAACCAGCGGCTCAGCGCGCCGGCCCGGGCGACCTCGTCCATCGCCGGGTGGTAGGTGCAGAAATCCTCGATCCGCTGCACCACGCGGCGGCCCGGCACCAGCAGGCTGTCCTCGTGATAGACCATCTGGCCGCCCACCACTTCCGGCGCGGACGCGATCTCGCCGGTCAGCTCGACCAGCGTGCCGGTTTCGGCCGGCGAAAAGAACCCGTGCACGACCAGGTAGCCGTCGCGCCGCATCGCCTCGATCTCGCCTGCGGTCGGCAGGCGGGCGCTGGCCGGATCGCCCATGCGCTGCGGTGACTGAGACATCGCGTTCATGCCGGCACTCCATCCAGAAACGGCAACAGGGCTTCCGCCTTGGCAATGTCTTCCATGAAATCGATCTCCGTCCAGGGCAGGCCGCTCACGTCCTCGAATCCGAAGATGGCCGGTCCGGACGATGTGTCCCGCTCGGCATCCTCGCGTATCATCGCGCGGATCGGCTCCTCGTATTCGAGCGCCCGACCCCCCGGCTGCGCGATCGTGGCCTGTAACCGCTCCGCCAGACCGGCGGCGACGCCGGCCGAGAAGCGGAAGAACCCGACCGATTCCCCGTGCCATTCATGCGCGGCCTCTGGTCGCTTGGCGAAATCGATGATCCGGCCCCGTCCGTCGACGCAGATCTTGACCGGCTCGTCACCCGGCTCGAGCTCACGGTCGAGCAGCAGGGCGGCCTCGTGACGGCTGCGGAACAACCGCTCGATCAACGCCTGGCCGTAGATCACGTCGCCGTCCATCAGTACCACCGGGCCGCCGGCCTGCAGCACCGCGCGGCCGGCATCGAGCGACACGGCACTGCCTTCCTGCCAATCCGGGTTGTGGATCAGGGTGACGTCGGCACGGCGTCCGAGCCGCTCCAGTTCCGCCTCGATCAGCTGCGATTTGTACCCGACCACCAGGTGCACGCGCCCGGCGCCGGCGCTGGTCAGCCGTTGCAGATGCCGCTCCAGCAACGATCGTCCGCCGAAGCGCAGCAGGACCTTCGGCAGTGCCTCCCCGGGATCACGCCCGAGCCTGCGTCCACGTCCGGCGGCGAGCATCAGCACATTTGGGAAGGCCGGTTCACCGGACGTGACGCTCATTTTTATTTGTAGCCGTTTGCGACAGAATCATGCAGTTGATGTGGCGCTTACATGACACTCTCGAGAGGATTGCGCAAATTGACGACGGAAACTGACGCGATGCGCGGCACTCCGGCGCGCGTGGCCGATGGCATGGAGACCAGCGTTTCCGCCAGTTTCTCCGGTCGCCAGGGCACTGCCGGCGTCGAGAGCCAGCCCGCATGGCCGCCTGCCTCGCGGTTCGCCCGGCTCCGCGCGCTGCTGTCAGGCCCGGAACTCGCCTTCCTGATGGAGGCGCATAGCGGCCTCTCCGCCAAGATCGTCGAGGAGGCCGGCTTCCAGGGCATCTGGGGCTCCGGCCTGTCGATGTCGGCGTCGATCGGCCTGCGCGACAACAACGAGGCGTCGTGGACCCAGGTGCTCGAGCAGGTCGAGTACATGGCCGACGCCACCAGCCTGCCGATCCTGCTCGACGGCGATACCGGCTACGGCAATTTCAACAGCGTCCGCCGCCTGGTGCGCAAGCTGTGCGAGCGCGGCGTCGCCGGCGTCTGCATCGAGGACAAGCTGTTCCCGAAAACCAACAGCTTCATCGGCGAGGCCCAGCCGCTCGCCGACATCGAGGAATTCTGCGGCCGCATCAAGGCCGGCAAGGACAGCCAGCCGGACGACGATTTCTCGATCGTGGCCCGGGTCGAGGCGCTGATCTCCGGCCACTCGATGGACGAGGCGCTGCGGCGTGCCGAGGCGTACCATCGCGCCGGCGCCGACGCGATCCTGATGCATTCCAAGAAGCGTACCGCGCACGAGATCATCGGCTTCATGGAGCGCTGGGGCGACCGCTGCCCGGTGGTGATCGTGCCGACCATGTACTACGGCACCCCCACCGACGCCTTCCGCAACGCCGGCGTCTCGACCGTGATCTGGGCCAACCACCTGGTACGCTCGTCGATCACCGCGATGCGCCAGACCGCCGCCCAGATCCACGCCGACCAGAGCCTGGTGCAGGTCGAGGGTCGCGTCGCCAGCGTGAAGGACATCTTCGCGCTGATGGACAATGACGAGCTGGAAGCCGCCGGCGACCGCTATCTGCCGGTCACCGGAGCGCCGATCGCCACCGACCCGGCGATTGCCGAGGCCACCGGCGCCGCCGGCGACCTGGTCGCTCCGGAGGTGCCGGTCCGCGGCATCGTGCTGGCCGCCTCGCAGGGTGCCGCACTGGGCCCGCTCACCGCTGACCGCCCGAAATGCATGGTCGACGTCCGCGGCCGGCCGCTGCTGAGCCAGCTGCTGGACACCCTGGCGCAGAGCGGCGTGCGCGACATCGCCGTGGTGCGCGGGTTCGCCAAGGACGCGATCGGGCCGGACACCGTGCCAGCGGCCGGGCTGACCCTGCTGGACAACGACCGCTACGAGACCACCGGCGAGGTCGCGTCGCTCATCTGCGCGGCCGATCGCCTGACCGGCGAGACGGTGCTGGTGTATGGGGACGTGCTGTTCCGGCGCTACATCCTGGACGCCCTGATGGGGGTCGAGGCCGACATCGTCATCGCCGTGGACGCGCTCCGGCAGCGTGCCGAGGGCAAGCGCGGCGCCCACAACCCGCATCCGCAGGATCTGGTGCTCGCCGACCGGCCGTTCTCGACGAGCTACCTGGACGACACCCCGGCGACCCTGCAGGCGATCGGTGCCGTCACGGCAGACGCCAGCATGGGCGAGTGGATCGGGCTGATGCGGCTGAGCGCGCGGGGTGCCGCCCTGGTCCGCGCCGAGCTTGTGGCGATGCAGGCGGATGGCTCGGCCGACCAGGCGGACATGCCGGCGTTGCTCGAGCGGCTGATGCGTCGGCATCCGGTCGCGGTGCACTACATCACCGGCCACTGGCTCGACGTCGACACCATGACCGATCTCGCCGACGCACGGAACTTCTCTTGAGGGCTGCCTGCGCCCGCGCCCTGTCGCTGGTGCTGGCATCGCTGCTCGCCGCCTGCTCGTTCGTGTCCGACAGGCAGGCGGGTCCGGTCAAGCTGGCGGGCGAGAGCGACACCGCCTGCATCCACCGGCTCTACGACTACCCGATCCGCTCGGAGCCGTTCGCGACCGCGGCACACGAGTGCGCCGGCACCCGCACCGTCGACCTGACCGGCGATCCGTACTACCAGGAACTCACCACCACCCAGAACATCGCCTTCGTGAACCGGACGCCGAACCGGAACAGCTCGATCACCCTGACCGGCAGCCGCATCCCGCAATCGACCACCCAGGTCGCGCCCCCCGAGCTTTCGCTGCACTGAAGCCGGGCTGGCCGATGGCGGCGGATCCGGTCTAAATCCGCGGATGATCCAGGCCCAGACATTCATCGACGCAGCCGCCGCGCGCGGCCTCGACTTCTATAGCGGCGTGCCGTGCTCGTTCCTGACCCCGATGATCAACCGGGTCATCACGGCCGGTGGCTCCGGCGGCGGATCGGGCCTCGATTATGTCGGTGCCGCCAGCGAAGGCGAGGCGGTGGCGATCGCGTCCGGCGCCTGGCTCGGTGGCCGCGGCGGGGTGGTGATGTGCCAGAACTCCGGGCTCGGCAACTGCATCAACCCGCTGACATCGTTGAATGTACCGTTCCGGATCCCGCTGCTGCTGATCACCACCTGGCGTGGCCAGCCCGGTCGGCCGGACGAGCCGCAGCACGTGCTGATGGGCCAGATCACCCAGTCCATGCTGGATCTGTGCGGCGTCCCGAACCTGCCGTTCCCGTCCGACCCTGCCGCGATCGGCCCGGCGCTCGATGCGGCTCTCGTACGTTTCGATACCGACAGCCTGCCCTTCGGCCTGGTCATGGAGCAGGGCAGCGTGGCCGAGGAGAGCCTGGACGAGACGCCGCGTTCCCTGCCGCCCGCCGGGACCCGCACCGACTTGCGCCATCACGGCGACTGCCCCACCCGCGTGGCCCTGCTCGAGCGGCTGCTGGCGCTGCTGCCGGAGGAGGCCGCGGTCATCGCCACCACCGGCAAGTCCGGCCGCGAGCTGTTCACCCTGTCGGATCGGCCGCAGCATCTCTACCAGGTCGGCTCGATGGGCGGTGCTTCGGGCATGGCGCTGGGCGTCGCGCTGACAGTGCCGGAGCGGCCGATCGTGGTGCTCGACGGCGACGGTGCGGCGCTCATGAAGCTTGGCTCGCTCGCCACCATCGGTGCCCGGCAGCCGCGCAACCTGATCCATGTCCTGCTGGATAACGGTGTCCACGATTCCACCGGAGGCCAGAGCACGGTCTCGGCGTCGGTTGATTTCGCCGCGGTGGCTCTCGCCTGCGGCTACCGCTCGGCGATCTCCGTCGATGACGTCGCAGGCTTCGACCTGGCCTTGCGCCAGGCGCTGGAAGACGGCGGTCCGGTCCTGCTGCATGCCCGGATCAAGCCAGGCTCGATGGCCGTTCTCGGTCGGCCGACTGTCGCGCCGCACGACGTTGCGCGGCGCTTCCGGGAGTTCGTCACCGGCAGCCGAAAATCCCCGGGCGGCTGAACCACCCGGGGACATTTCATCAGATACGCGGCGGCAGGTCGGTGGCACGCGTGTCGGTGGTCGGCGACCACGGAGCAGCGGTCTCGTCGTGGCTGGTCCAGCCGCCGGCCTGGTACTCGCCGCGACGCGTGGTCGTGTCGATCGCAACGTGACGATCCAGCACGCTCTCGACCATCGCCGCGCGGTCCTCGTCGACGCGCACGGTCACCAGGTTGCCACCACGGCGAACCGTCTCGGCATAGACATGGGCGTCGTCATCGGGAACGCCTGCACCGGTCAGCATCCCGACCAGGCCACCGGCGCCACCGCCGACTGCCGCGCCGACGCCGGCACCGGTCAGGGTCGCGATCAGCCAGCCGGCTGCGACGACCGGGCCGACACCCGGGATCGCCAGCGAGCCGATGCCGGCCAGCAGGCCCGCGCCGCCGCCGAGGATGGTGCCGATCGAGGCGCCGGTTCCGGCACCCTGCTCCGCGTCCTCGACCTTCTCCTCATGCGCGACAACACGATCGGTCGTGGTGGCGCCGGTCGTGGTGGTACCCGTCGTGGTGGTGCCGGCCGTGGTGTAGGCGGGGGTGGTGCCAGCCGTCGTCACGGTGCCCGGAACGCCGGTGTCGATGGCGCCCGAACGGCCGACCAGGCTGATGTCGCTATGTGGAACGCCTGCTGCCTCGAGCTCCGTGACGACGCGAGTCGCGTCCTCGTAGCTGTCATAGGCGCGCGTGATGGTGCGCTGTGCCATGGTATGGCTCCCTGCTGCTTATTGTTTCTGTTGCCGGACGATCGCCGCGATCACTCGGTGCCGACGCTGCCCTTGTAGTCTTCCCAGACTTTCACCGGACTGCCGTTCTGCATCGCGGTGCCGTGCCAGACGCCGTTATCGTCCTTGGTGAGATCCTTCACCTGGGTGAAGTGGTGGTTGCGGATGCGGTGGGCCGCCTGCTTCTTGGTGAAGCTGTTGGCGCCCTTCGCAGGCGTGGCGGTATCGGCGGCGGTCGTGGCGACGGCCTGGTTGTGGTCGGCCGGCGTGGCCGGGCCATTCATGCCGGTCGCCGGAGCGCCCGCCGCGGGAGCGGTGGTCGTGGGAGTGCCTGGGGCGGTCGCACCGGTGGTGGTGGTACCGGTCGTGTCCTGTGCGTAGGCGCCGCCGGCCAGGGCCGTGAAGGCGATGGCGGCGAACAGTGTCGCGGACTTCATTGGAGGTTCCTCGGAGCTAGACGTTCTGCATGGTGCAGCACGCACGACAACGGGTTTCCCCCCGGTTCGTTTCAAGCGTCCCTCGCAGGCGGCCATGCAGGCGCCGGCGATCAGCTGATGATCGAGCGCTGCGCCGCCGTCAGGGTGTTGCGCAGCAGGCAGGCGATGGTCATCGGCCCGACCCCGCCCGGGACCGGGGTGATGCGTCCGGCGCGCCCCATCGCCTCCTCGAACACCACGTCGCCGACCAGCCGCGTGCGACCTTCGGGCGTGGTGACGCGGGTGATGCCGACATCGATCACCGTCGAGCCCGGCTTGATCCATTCCCGCCTGACCAGCCCCTTGTGCCCGGTGGCGACCACCAGGATGTCGGCCTGGCTGGCCAGCGCGCCCACATCCGCGGTTGCGACATGGCACACCGTGACGGTGCATTCCTCCTGCAGCAGCAGCTGCGCCATCGGCCGGCCGACCAGGTTCGACTTGCCGACCACCACCGCATGCAGCCCCTTCAGGGTGCCGAGTTCGCCGCGCAGCAGCAGCAGGCAGCCGAGCGGCGTGCAGGGCACCAGCCCCGGCAGCCCGAGCGTGGTCAGCCCGACATTCATTGGGCCGAGGCCGTCCACATCCTTGGCCGGGTTGATCGCGCCGGTGATCATCGCGCTGTCGATGCCGCGCGGCAAAGGCAGCTGCACCAGGATGCCGTGCACCGCCGGGTCGTCGTTCAGCCGGTCGATCAGCGCCAGCAGCTCGGCTTGCGTGGTCGAGCCGCTGAGCACGTGCGACATCGACCGCATCCCGACCTGGCCGGTATGCGCGACCTTGTTGCGGACGTACACCTCGCTCGCCGGATTGTTGCCGACCAGCACCACGGCGAGACCGGGGACGATCCCGTGCCGCTCGCCCAGCTGCGCCACCTCGGTGCGGATCTCGGCGGTCAGGCGCGCGGCATAGGCCTTGCCGTCGATCAGCCGTGTCTCGGTCATGCGCGCCTCTCCTGATGCGGTTCCTGATGTGGTAGCGGGGGCAGGGGCCGGAAATTGTTGCCGGGTCGCGGCTGGAAACCGGCGAACGATGCGGGCAGGATGCGGCGCATGAAGCCCATACGGAAGAATTTCGGCAGCGACAATGTCGGTCCTGTCAGCCCTGCCATCATGGCCGCCATGGTCGAAGCCAACACCGGCGCCGTGCCGTCCTATGGCGGCGACCAGTGGACGGCGCAGCTCGCAGCACTGACCCGCGACGTGTTCGAGACGGAGGTGGAGGTGTTCTCCGTCGCCACCGGCACCGCGGCGAACGCCCTGGCGCTGTCGGCGCTGGTGCCGCCCTACGGCGCCGTCTATTGCGACAGCTCCGCGCATGTCGACACCGACGAGTGCGGCGCGCCCGAGTTCTTCACCGGCGGCGCCAAGCTGCTCGGCCTGCCGAGCTACGACGGGCGGTTGTCACCGGCGGCGTTGCGCGCGCATCTCGAGGCCAGCCGCGCGATCGGCGTGCACAAGAGCAAGCCCACCGCGATCACCATCACCCAGGCAACGGAATGGGGCACCGTCTATGCCCTCGACGAGGTGCAGGCGATCGGCGAGACGGCGCAGTCGCTCGGCCTGTCGCTGCACATGGATGGCGCCCGCTTCGCCAACGCCATGGCAACGCTCGGCTGCTCGCCGGCCGAGATCACCTGGAAGGCCGGTGTCGACGTGCTGTCGCTGGGTGCGACCAAGAACGGTGCCATGGCGGCGGAGGCGGTGGTGTTCTTCCGGCGCGATCTCGCAGTGGAATTCGCCCGCCGGCGCAAGCGGGCAGGGCATCTGTGGTCGAAGGCGCGGTTCCTCAGCGCGCAGCTGATCGCCTACCTGTCGGACGACCTTTGGCTGCGCAACGCACGCCAGGCCAACGCCATGGCGCTCAGGCTGGCGCAGGGGCTGGTCCGGATCCGCGGCGCCAGGCTGCTGCACGAGGTGCAATCGAACGAGGTGTTCGTGGTGCTGCCGGAGCCGGTGATCGGCCGGCTGGAGGCGGCCGGTTTCCTGTTCTATCGCTGGTACCTGCCGGCCGGGCAGACTCTTGAAGCCGGCACGGCCTCGGTGCGGCTGGTGACCGGACTGGACACCGAGGCCGCCGATGTCGACGCGCTGCTCGACGCGGCTGTCCTGGAACCTGCTGTCGTGTAACCAGCAGGCCGGCTGATCCGGATGCCCTTGCGACGATCGTCGCCCCCTGGTGGAGCGGCTTCGTCGGACAAGGATGCAGCCGATGACGCCGACCACCAGGCTCCAGCGCCGGAGCCGTCTCGCCTATGGCGTCCTGGCCGCAGCGACACTCGCCGGCGCCAGGCCAGCCGCTTCTGCCGACGCCGCCCATCCGACCGTGGTCGAGCTGTTCCAGAGCCAGGGCTGCTCGTCCTGCCCGCCGGCCAATGCCAACGTGATGGCGCTGGCCGGCCGTCCCGATCTGCTCACCCTGTCCTGGCAGGTGACCTACTGGGATAGTCTGGGCTGGAAGGACACCTTCGACGACCCGGCCTTCACCCGGCGCCAGTACGACTATGCCGCCGGGTTCGGCCGCACCAACGTGTTCACGCCCGAGGTGGTGGTGAATGGTCGCAGCGACGTGGTCGGCGTCGAGCGGAACGAACTCGATGCGCTGATCCGCAGCGATGATCGCGGCACCGACGGCCCGGGCGTGACCATCGCCGGCGACCACGTCACCGTGTCCGGGACGCTGCCGGCGGCACAGACGGGCGCTGGCATCACGGTGCTGCTGGTGCGCTACGATCCGCGGATCATCCAGGTGCCGATCCGACGCGGCGAGAACGCCGGTCGCACGCTGCCGCACCGCAACGTGGTGCGCGAGCTCGTGCCGCTCGGCAGCTGGACCGGCGGCACCCGGATCTATCCGCTGCCGGCGCCCCGCCTACCCGGCCTGGACACCGCGGTGCTGGTGCAGGGGGCAGGTGGCGGACCCATCATCGCCGCCGCACGCGGCTGAGTGCCCGATCGGCCATATCGATGTATCATCGATCGCATGATGTGGTTCGTGGCCCTCCTGCGCGCCGTGAATGTCGGCGGGACCGGCAAGCTGGCGATGTCCGAGCTGAGGGCGATCTGCGAGGATGCCGGGCTGGACGCGGTCCAGACCTACATCGCCAGCGGCAACGTGGTGTTCAGGAGCGACCTGGACGAGGCGGCGATCAAGGCCGCACTGCAGGATCGCCTGGCGACCGGCATCCTGGTGCGGACGGGCCCCGAGTTGGCCGAAATCCTGGACGCCAACCCGTTCCGCCAGGCGCCTGGCAACCGCGTCACGGTGATCTTCCTGGACGAGCCGGCATCGCCTGGCCTGCTCGACCAGGTGACGGGCCGCGCCGATGACGAGCAGCTTCGGATCGGCCGGCGCGAGATCTATGTCCATTACGGGTCCGGCATCGGCGCTTCGAAGCTCCGGATCCCGGCGGCGGCTCGCGGCACCGCACGCAACATCAACACCGTCGCCCGGCTCGCCGCCATGGCGTGCGGCTGAAACCGGTATCGCCGTGAGCGACCTTCACTGGAGCGCGCTGATGGCGGCGGCGCAGGCCGGCGACGCCGTGCGCTACCGGCAATTGCTCGGCGAGATCGACACCTGGCTGCACCGGTATTTTGCGCGCCGGCTGCCACCGCCGATGGTCGAGGATGCCGTCCAGGACACGTTGCTGGCAGTGCACGAGAAGCGTCACACCTATGATCCGACCCGGCCGTTCGGGCCCTGGCTGGCGGCGATCGCTCGCTACAAGTGGATCGACCGGCTGCGGGCGATGAAGTCGGCGCCGACCGAGGCGCTGACCGACGACATTTCGGTGTCCGGCCACGAGGACGCGGTCACCAGCGCGAGCTCGCTCGAGCGGCTGCTGCGGGAGCTGAAGCCGGCGCAGGCGGACGTCATCCGCCTGGTCAAGCTGCAGGGGCTGAGCATCGCCGAGGCTGCCGCCCGCACCGGCCAGACCATGTCGCTGGTGAAGGTCAACATCCATCGCGGCCTCGGCCGGCTGACCGCCCTGGTCGGGAAGCATTCCGATGCCGATTGACGTGCTGATCGACCGCCTGGCCACCGACCTGGCGCCGGTGCGGCCCCGCGACGTGCGCCGCGAGGGGCTGATCCTCGCCGCCGTCTGCCTGGCGGAGCTGGTGCTGTTCCTGCAGATGAGCGGCATGCGCCCGGACATGGGACATGGCATGCAGCAGCCGTCCTTCTGGTGGCGGCTCGGCTGCCTGGGCCTGATCGCCCTGCTCGCCGGGACTGCCGCGCTGCTGTCCTTCGCCCCGGAGAAGTCGGCAACCCGGCCGCTCGCCTGGCTGCTCGGCCTGGTCGTGGTGTCGCTGGCCGCAGGTTGGCTCGTGCTCGTCGGCCTGGGCTCCGGCCCCGGGAGCCACGCGACGACCCTGACGGCACGGCTCGACTGGCGGCAGGGCCTGCAATGCGCCTATCGGATGGTGCTGCTGGCGGTGCCCCCGCTGGTGGCACTCGGCTTGCTGATGCGCCGGGGTGCCGCCACCGAGCGCGCCGCGACATCATGGAGCGTCGGCATCGCGTCGGCCGCCTGGGGGGCGTTCGTGTTCGTGTTCGCCTGCCCCTCCGACGATCCGCTCTATATCGCCGTCTGGTACAGCGTCGGCTGCGGCCTGGTGTGCGTGATCACCAGGTTGCTGCTGCCCCGGCTCACACGCTGGTAGGCGTGCCCTCGGGAGCCCCGGCGGCCAGCGCATAGAGCACGCGCACCCAGGAGCGGGTGCCGCGATGGAAGCTCGACAGGTCGTACTTCTCGTTCGGCGAGTGGATGCGGTTGTCGTTGCGGGCGAACCCGATCAGCAGGCTGTCCATCCCGAGCGCCTCCTGCAGGTCGCGCACCACCGGGATCGAGCCGCCGCTGCCGACCACCGCCGCCTCGGTGCCCCACTCCTCGCCGAGTGCGCCCAGCGCCGCCCGCAGCGACGCGCTGTCGATCGGCAGGCTGCTCGCCCGCGAACACCCATGCGAGCGAAACGCGACGCTGCAATCGGCGGGGATGCGTGACCGCACATGCGCCCGGAAGGCATCGCGGACGGCTTCCGGGTTCTGCCCGGAGACCATCCTGAACGACACCTTGGCCGACGCCTTGCCGGGCAGCACCGTCTTGAAGCCCTCGCCGCCATAGCCGCCGGTGATGCCGTTGATCTCGCAGGTCGGCCGCGCCCAGGTCTGCTCCAGCGCCGAATCGCCAGCCTCGCCGGCCGGGATCGACAGTCCGATCGGGCCGAGCAGCTCGGCGTCGGAGAAACCGATGCGCTCCCAACTCGCCTTCACGCTCGGCGGCAGCGGCGCCACGTCGTCATAGAAGCCGGGCAGGGTGACGCGACCCTCGGCGTCCCGCAGCGAGGCCAGGATCTCGACCAGCAGGTGCAGCGGATTGCGCGCGGCATTGCCGTACAGGCCGGAATGCAGGTCCCGATCGGCGCAGGTGATGATGATTTCCTCGCCGACCAGGCCGCGCAGCATCGTGGTGATCGCCGGCGTGTGGTCGCCCAGCATGTCGGTGTCGCAGATCAGCGCGTAATCGGCGCGGAGCTCGTCGGCGTGGGCCTCGAGGAACGGGCGCAGGCTCGGGCCGCCGCTCTCCTCCTCGCCTTCCAGCAGGATCGAGATGCGCAGCGGGTAGCTGCCGTCGGCCGCCCGGATCGCCCGCAGCGCCTCCAGGAAGGTCATCACCTGGCCCTTGTCGTCCGAGGCGCCGCGCGCGGTGATCCAGCGGTCCGGCGTCACGCCGTCCACCGCCGGCGCGTCGATCAGCACAGGCTCGAACGGCGGGTTGGTCCAGAGATCCAGCGGGTCCACCGGCTGCACGTCGTAATGGCCATAAAAGAGTACGTGCGGCGCACCCTCGACCGCGGCACTGGCCGAGCGGTCATGCGCCACCACGATCGGCAGCCCGGGCGTGTCGCGGACGCTCGCCTGGAAGCCGAGCGATTGCAGGTCGTCGCGGAGCCACTCGGCCGCCCGCCGGCAGTCCGGTGCATGCTCCAGCTGGGTGGAGATGCTGGGGATCCGCAGCAGCGCGAACAGCCGCTCCAGGCTCGCCTCGAGCTGGCTGTCGACATGGTGGAGTGCCGAGGCAGGGCCGGTGCCGGCCCCGGTGATGGGGGGAAGGGATGCGTTCATCGGTGCAGTCTGCACCGACGCCCGCCGGTTGTCAGCCGGTCAGGCGGCCTGGCTCTGCGCCTGCTTGCGCGCCTGCCACATCGCCACGAAGTCGATCGGCTGCAGCAGCACCGGCGGGAAGCCGGCCTCGCGGGTGATGTCGGCAAGCACGTTGCGGGCCGCGGGGAACAGCAGTCGCGGGCACTCCGCCAGCAGCAGCGGCTCGACCTCCGTCGCCGCGACGTTCTGCAGGGTGAAGATGCCGCAATAGGCCAGCTCGACGGTGAACGCGACGCCCGGCGGGTCCTGCCCTTCCACCGGCTGATGGATCATGGCGTTGGCCCGGATGATCAGCGCGACCTCGAAAACCGGGTGGTTCTCCTGGGCCTGCCTGATTTGAATGTCGAGGTTCAGCGCGACATGCGGCTTCAGCTGCGACTGCAGCGCATAGATCGCGGGTGCTCCGGGCACCCGGAAGTTCAGGTCGCGAACGTACTGATTGCTCAGGATCAACGGCCCCAGGCCCTGGGGCGTTAAGCTTTGGGGCGTTAAGCTTTGGGGCGCCAAGCTTTGGGGTGCCAGGTTTTGAGGTGCCAGGTTTTGGGGCAGATGCCCGGCACTTCCCGTCGGTGAGTCTGACATGAGGTCGCCTCGGAGCGGTGAATGCCACGAGCCTACAGGAGGCCATCCGGGCGGGCGAGGGTATGAACCGGGTTTCGCAGGCCCGTGCCGAAACAAACGTCGGAAAAGCTGCAAGTTGCCGCATCGCACTGCATCCGATCAGGGCGGACGGCCGTAGCAGGATGATCGATCCGGAGAAAATTTCGGATCGATAATGGACCATCCTCATCGCATGATCAGAGGTCCAGTCATTGACGGGCGGTACCAAAAAATGGACATGCAGATCAATGCTGATGCAGGTCTGCTGCAGCTGCCTCGGAGCCTCGCCCTCTCGGCAGCGCTGGCGCCGCTCGAACAGGCGGTCGATGCCTGCAGCACGTTGCGCGCCAGGCTTCGGACGGTGCCGTATCGCGACAGCCTGATGCGTGCGGAGAGCCGGCTCGACGCCCTGGCGCTGGCCCTGCCACAGCCCTCCGCCGCCCGTCATGAGCTTCCTGGCGGATTCGGCGGCACCGCGTCGGACAACCTGCTGCGACTGCTGGTGCTCGAGGCGTCCGAGGATCGGGCCGCGCCGCGGTCGCTGCGGCCGTCAGTGAATGGGGTCGCAGCCTTCGAGCTTGGGCTTCAGCGTGTGCGTGCGAACGGCACCGGGGCGCTGACGGCCGGGCTGCTGCAGGATCTGCACCGGCTGCTATTCCTCGGGCTGGGCGAGTCCGGCAGCACCTCTGCCGGTATCGCACTCTCGGACGGTCGACGCCGGGAGCCCGGCTGGTCAGGTGACGGCCAGGTCCCGTCGCGTGTGCAGCCCGGCGCCGGGCTTCAGGACCTCGAGCGTTTTCTGCTCGATCCGCCGAGGCTGCCGCTGCCGGTGCGGATGGCTCTCGTCGTGGCCAAGGTCGAGTGCTTGTCGTCGTTCGATCAAGGGAGCCGCCAGCTGGCCTGGCTGCTGATGCCGCTGATGACCGCGGCGGAAAACCGGCCACCCCTGTTCGTGGCCCAGACGCTGGCAGCCCGGCGCGAGCACTACGAGACGGCCCTGGCGGGATTGCGGTCGACCGGCGACTGGGAAGCGTGGGTCGGCTTCTTCCTGCAACGGCTGGCGGAGGCGGCGGATGGTGCCACCGCGCGCCTCGACCGCACCGAAGGCCTGCAACGCGCCCGTGCTGCGGACCTCTTTTCCCTGCGCTCGGACTCGACGGCGCGCCGCCTTGCCGAGCTGGCGCTTGGCGTGCCGGTGCTGACCGTCGGGGCGGCGCAGACCATGCTCGGCGTGTCGTTCCAGACCGCCAATGCCGCGGTCGCCACCCTGCAGCGGCTCGGCATCGTGACGCCGCATTCCAGCAACCGGCGCAACCGGATCTTCATCGTCAGCGGAACACTGGCCACCCTGACCGGCGGCAGCTGGGCCCCCACCGGGTTTGCCGATCTCGCGGCCGCAGGTGCCGAGGCTATATGAAGCGGCTGCGCAGGAACCCGAGGGCCGGGAGCGGAGTCCAGCTTCGCGGCAGGTCGGCCCGACGGATCGGCGCCACGCTGTAGCGCGGGATCGGCTGCCGGGTGCTGCGCAGGAAGTGCGCGTAGGCCTTGACCTGCGACTCTCGCCAGGCACGGTCGGCCAGTGCCGCGTCGCGGCTCGGAAAGATCTCGGCAATGCGGCTGATCCGGCCGGCTTCCGCCATGACTGCCCAGAGGCTGTCCTCGCCGGACCGTCCCTGCCGCGGGAATGGAACGACGTCGCTCATGCGCCGGAACTCATTGGCAAGGGCTCATGTGGCGTTGCCTCGTCGCTCGATCGTGGACCATGCCGTCGACCAGCACGAGATCATGCCGTCGGCGTGCGATGCAAGTGTGTCCGGGCGGAGGGCGCCAGCCACCGGAATGAGCGGCACGCTCGACACCCAGGGCCCGGTGGAACCTCCGTTGCGTTGCATCCGTTCCGATTTGATGCTGAACGATGGCGGTAGCTGCCTCGGCGAGCCATATCGGCTTCCGGCCGGCCCGCTTGCCGAGTGGCCGTTCGACCGGTAGGAGCCGATGATGCTGCGCCTGATCATTACGCTTCCTTTCCTGATCCTGCTGGTCGTTTTCGTGCTGTTCAACGAGACGCCGCAGGCCATGCTGCTGCCTGGCTACTCCTGGCAGTCGTCGCCTGGCGTGGTGACGCTGATCTCGGCGGTGCTGTTCTTCCTGCTCGGTGCGCTGATGGTGTGGTTCGCTGAGCTCCGCCAACGCCGCCGGGCGCGCCGTGCCGAGCAGCAGGTCCGGGCGCTCGAGACCCAGATCGCCGAGCTGCGCGGGCAGCTGGCGCAGTCGGTGGCCCAGAACGTCGCGCATGACGTGGCGAATAACGGCGTGGCAACCTATCAGGGCAGCATGCATCCCGGCGGCACGACGATCGTCCCGGCGGGCCTGCCGCCTGCGTCCTACTGACGAGGCGATGGCGGGCGCCGCACACGCGAGGCGGCAAGCGTCCGGGGTTCGACCTGCGACCGGGGTGATCCTGGCCGTCGACACCACCGACCCGGTGCAGGCCGAGCGCTGGATCGCCGCCGCCGGACCCTCCTGCGGCGCGATCAAGCTCGGGCTGGAATTCACCTACGCCTGCGGGCTCGACGCGGCTGTCCGGCTGGCCCAGGGGCGCCGGCTGTTCCTCGACCTGAAGCTGCACGACATCCCGAATACCGTGGCGAGCGCCGTGCGCGCATTGGCGCCGGTCCGCCCCGCCATGCTGACGATCCATGCCGCCGGCGGGTCCGCCATGGTGGCCGCAGCCCGGCAGGCGATCGACGACAGCGCGCCCGAGGGTGAGCGTCCGATCCTGCTGGCGGTCACCGTGCTGACGAGCCTGGACTCCGAAGCGCTGGCCGCGACCGGCGTGTCCGGCGGCCCGAGGCAGCAGGTGCTGCGCCTCGCCCGGCTGGCGATCGCTGCCGGAGCGGATGGTCTCGTGTGCAGCCCGCACGAGGTGTCGGCGTTGCGCGACATGCTCGGCGACGATCCCTGCCTGGTGGTCCCGGGGGTGCGGCCCGACGGTGCGGCGGTCGGTGACCAGAAGCGGGTGATGACGCCGGAGGAGGCGCAACGGGCCGGCGCGGACTGGATCGTCGTCGGGCGGCCGATCACCCGTGACGCCGATCCCGCCGACGCGGCAGCCCGGATTGCGCGTGCGCTGGCCGAGGATCATGCAGCCTTCAATGCCCGGGTTGATCGCCGGTGAGCGGTGCAGCGCCCTCCGGTGTGCGGCGTGTCGGCGTGAAGGTTTGTGGCATTCGGGATGAGGTCGGGCTGGATGCAGCGATCGACGCCGGCGTCGATTGGGTCGGCTTCGTGTTCTTCGCACGATCGCCGCGTGTCGTGACGCCGCGCGAGGCATCACGGCTGCACGCCCGGTTGCAGGGCCGGATACCGTCGGTGGGTCTGTTCGTCGAGCCGGACGATGCCGAGATCGCGCTGGTGCTCGAGACGGTGCCGCTTGAGATCCTGCAACTTTACACCGATCCCGATCGCGCGGCGGCCGTACGTGCCCGGTTCGGGCTGCCGGTCTGGCTCGCGCATGGCGTGAGCGGGCGGGAACAGTTGCCACGCGAGAGCCGGGCGGACGGCCTGGTGATCGAATCCCGCCCGCCCCGGGACGCCAACCGGCCGGGCGGCAACGGGGTGGCGTTCGACTGGTCGATCCTGGCGGGCTGGTCGGCGCCGGCGCCCTGGCTGCTGGCGGGTGGCCTCACGGCCGACAATGTCGGTTCTGCGATCGCAGCCAGCGGCGCCCCGGCGGTCGATGTCTCATCGGGTGTCGAGAGCCGGCCCGGTCAGAAGGATGCGGACCTGATCCGGCGTTTCGTCAGCGCGGCGCGAGGTGGCCCGGGCGCGGTATCCTCACCCGCCGGGTGAGCCAGGCCTCGAACAGCATGTGCGGCAAGGTCAGCGCCGCCAGGCCCTGGATGGTCAGCGAGAGCAGGCGCTGGTCGGGCGGACCGGAATAGAGCGGCCAAAGCGCTGCGCCGAGGATCAGCGTCAGCGCCGTCACCGGCAGCGACAGCAGGACTGCGCTGCGGACATCATGAACCCGACGACCTCGCATGCGGTCCGTTATCACCGCACGGGTATGCGCAGGCGCATGGATGCAGACGAAATAGATTGCGAAAGCCGTCAGCGGCGGCAGTGCCAGGAACACGCACGCAAGCACGCCCGGCAGGATCAGGCGATTTCCAGTGCCTGCAGCGGCGCACCGGCCAGCCCATAGCCCGGCGTACCCGAGCCAGGCGAGCGAGCCGAACCACATCCAGGCCGGTGGCTGCGCCATCGTGGTGTGCGAGATGGTCGCGAACAGGCTTGCCGTGGCGACCGGGTGGGCGAGGACTGCCATGCCGATCGGCAGGCCGCCCCGGGCCAGGATCTCGACCGTCGATGGCGAGGACGTCTCTTCGGAGCCGAAGTGCCAGACCGAGGCCGCGAAAAATGCAACCAGGGTCGCGGTCGGCGCCACCTGCCAGCTGATCAGGACCAGTCCGGCCAGAAGCAGGTAGGGCGTCGAGAACACGAGGAACCAGATCCGGCCGAACCCGGGCCTCAGGGCCTCCCGCGCCAACTCGCCATCGAGGGCGCCGTGCGGGACCCCCAGCGCGATGATCACGAGCAAGGCTGTGAGGATCTGCGGTCCTGGTGGCAGCAGCGCGGTTCCAGCGACGGAAGCGGCCAACAGCATGACCAGGATCGGTGGGGTCAGCGTGGTGGCCGGAGCGGGTGCCGATGCCGGGCCGATCAGCAGGCCTCCGCCCCGGTTCATCGATCAGGCAGCGACGCGCGTGGTCGACGTGGTCGTGGTGCGTGAGGCCAAATCGCGTTCGGTGATCCGGCCGTCGGCCGCAACCGCCATGAAGCCGTAAACCACCTTCGCCAACGTATCGATGACCAGGATCCCGACGATCGCAGCCGTATCGCCGATCGCATAGAGACCGTCGGGCGAAACCAGCAGGACGAACGGGTAGATGAACCAGACCACCGACAGGAACAGTGCGCTGCGGCGGTAATGTGTCTGCACGTCGTCACGCTCGAGTTTGTTCGCTTCCATGAGCGATACCCAGATGACGTAATAGACGCCAAGGAATGCCACGCAGGAAATGGCGAACCAGATCCACTTGAATTCCGGGATCTCGGACCACCCGAAAAACAGCGCTGTCACGATCATCATCACGTCGGCGAGGACGATGCCGGTGATCGCACCGCTGCGCTTCGGGCCGGCATGCATCGCACTGATGGCGAGCGACACCAGAAGAAGGGGCGTCGTGAAGAACCAGTCGATGTAGCGCGCGAAGTAGAAGATGCGCGTGTCACCAACCGAAGCCGCCGCTGCACCAGGGAGGATTGGAAGCGTTACGGCGCCCTGTCCGACGGCCATCGCGAAATAAGAGCATGCTGCGATGATCGGGACGATACCATGCAGGACCGTCTGCAGCTCTTCGGTCGGGGTCCGGCGCTTGCCGACAAGCAGAATGCCCAGGCCGCCCAGTGTCATGATCACTGTCGTCAGCCAGAGCCAGGCTTGTGAACTCATGAGGTATTTCTCCCTGTTTCAGTTGCCTGATAAGGGAGTCTCGACAGGCCGGTTGCCCGCCATTCGCTTTCGTGACCGCGGCACCGCAACTTTCTACGGTGCCGCGATCGTCAACTGTTCCGAGGACTTAGTAGCCGTAATAGCCGTAGGTTGGTGCGGCATACACGACGGTTCCCGGCGCGTAGCCGTAGGCCGGATAACCGCCATAGCCGTATGCCGGATATCCATAACCGTAGCCGTAGTACGGCGCCGCGACCGCAGCACCCAATGCCGCTCCGGCCAGCAGGCCGACACCCAGGCCGTATCCGCCGTAGCCGTATCCGCCCCGGTAACCGTAGCCGCCACGATATCCGTAGCCACCGCGATACCCGCCGTGATAGCCGCCGCCGTAACCGCCACGGTATCCACCACCATAGCCCGGCCGTGCGTCCGCCACGTTCGATACGGAAACCGCACCGACCAGACCGAGAGCTGCCGTCGCCACCATCAGGGATTTGCGCATAGTCGCCTCCTTGGCCATTCGCTGATGCTCATAAGATGGGACCGATCCAGTCGAAACAAAGGCGGGTCTGTGACGCTCCGATGTTCGCCGCTGATCGTGATGAGAACGAGGGCGTCAGTTCGGGCCGCCCCGGTGGAAGTCGATGCATCGAGCCGCGCCACCGGAGCCCGATCGTCGCATCCTGCACGTGCCCGAGGACGGCGCGAACCGCCGCCACGACCAGCTAGCCCAGTTCGTGACCTCGGAGGCGGGCGCCACCGTCGGCACGTCCCGCACTCCGTCGCGATGCGTCGTCACCAAGGCTGCGCCGCAGGGCATGAAAGGAACGACCCCGTCACGCCGGGGGTCGCCGGCACGCGCGGCCGACGTAGTGATCCGCGACCAGGGCGAGAGGGTCGACGGGCCGCCAATGGGATTCCGGCTGGTGTGGCGGCCGCTGCGGCTAGTAGCGGTAGAGGTCGTGCTTGAACGGGCCCGACATCGGGATGCCGAGATAATCCGCCTGCTTGCCCGACAGCTTCGTCAGCTCGGCGCCGACCTTGGCGAGATGCAGCAGCGCCACCTTCTCGTCGAGGTGCTTCGGCAGCGTGTACACCTTGCGCTCGTACTTGCCCGGGGGCGCGGTCCAGAGCTCGATCTGCGCCAGCGTCTGGTTGGTGAACGAGGCCGACATCACGAAGGACGGATGACCGGTCGCGTTGCCGAGGTTCACCAGGCGGCCTTCCGACAGCAGGATCAGCCGCTTGCCGTCCGGGAACACGACCTCGTCGACCTGTGGCTTGACGTTGTCCCAGACGTAGTTGCGCAGCGCCTCGATCTGGATCTCGCTGTCGAAGTGGCCGATGTTGCAGACGATTGCCCGGTGCTTCATGTCGCGCATGTGGTCGATGGTGATGACGTCGACGTTGCCCGTGGCGGTCACGAAGATGTCGCCGCGCGGTGCGGCCTTCTCCATCGTGACGACCTCGTAGCCCTCCATCGCCGCCTGCAGCGCGCAGATCGGGTCGGCCTCGGTCACCAGCACGCGGCAGCCGGCATTGCGCAGCGACGCCGCCGAGCCCTTGCCGACATCGCCGTAACCCGCGACCACGGCGACCTTCCCGGCCATCATCACGTCGGTGCCGCGACGGATCGCGTCGACCAGGCTCTCGCGGCAGCCATACAGGTTGTCGAACTTCGACTTGGTAACGCTGTCGTTGACGTTGATCGCCGGCACCTTGAGCGTGCCCTTCTTCGCCATTTCCCAGAGGCGGTGCACGCCTGTGGTGGTCTCCTCGGAGATGCCCTTCACGGCCTCCAGCAGCTCGGGGTACTTGTCGTGCATCAGCACGGTCAGGTCGCCGCCGTCATCGAGGATCATGTTCGGAACCCAGGTCGTTCCATCAGCCTGGGCGGGCCCGCGCACGGTCTGCTCGATGCACCACCAGAACTCCTCCTCGTCGAGACCCTTCCAGGCGAACACCGGGATGCCGGCCTCGGCGATCGCGGCGGCAGCCTGGTCCTGCGTCGAGAAGATGTTGCAAGACGACCAGCGCACGGTGGCGCCGAGGGCCGTCAGGGTCTCGATCAGCACCGCAGTCTGGATGGTCATGTGCAGGCAGCCGGCGATGCGGGCGCCCTTGAGCACCTGGCCGGGACCGAATTCCTCACGCAGCGCCATCAGCCCGGGCATCTCGCCCTCGGCGATGGAGATCTCCTTGCGACCCCAACCGGCGAGGCTGATGTCCTTGACCTTGTAGTCCTGGCTCATGGTCGGTCCTTCTTGCGCGGCGGCACATTGAATAAGGGGCGTTCGTATATCGCTGGTTAACGGAAAGCGGAAATCCGCGCACGTTCCGGGCACCGTGCTGGATCGTGCACCCCATCGCGCCGGGAGGGCCGACTTCATCAGCGCGGCCTGCGCATGCTCTTGGCCGGGTGGATCCGCCGACCCACGGCCTACCCTGCCGTGATCTGACCGCACGAGGCGGCGACGGGCATCCCGCCGCCGCCCCGATTTAGTGGAGGCTCAGGATTGCAGCGTCGCGTCCAGGGTGATCTCGGTGTTCAGCAGCTTCGAGACCGGGCAGCCGGCCTTGGCCTTGGCGGTCAGTTCCTCGAACTTCGCCTGGTCGATGCCGGGGATCTTCGCCGTCAGCGTCAGGTGCGACCTGGTGATCGCGAACCCACCATCGACCTGCTCCAGGGTGACGTCGGCCCGGGTCTCCATGTGATCGGCTTTCAGGTGCTCCTCGCCCAGCATCAGCGAGAACGCCATGGTGAAGCACCCGGCATGGGCGGCGCCGATCAGCTCCTCGGGATTGCTGCCGGCCTTGCCCTCGAAGCGGGCCGCGAAGCCATACGGGTAGTCGGACAGCGCGCCGCTCTTGGTCGAAAGCTTGCCCTTGCCGTCCTTGAGGCCGCCCTCCCAGGCCGCCGAACCATGCGTGATCATGGATCTAAATCCTCCACTTGCTCCGCCTGGAGCGGCGGATGCCGAAACCGTCAACGCGGCGCGTTCTCACTTGTTCACCGGCGTCGCCCTGGCATGATCGCCGGAACCCGGCGGAGGCTGACGATCATGACGGCACGCAGCCTCTCTCATCCTTTGCCCGCGATGGAGGGCACGGGCGCCGACACGGTGTCCGAACCGGTTCCGGTGGCGCTGAAGACGATGCGCCTGGACAGCGTGTTCTGGAGCCATTTCTCGCCGAACCTCGGTCCGGGGGGCTGGGTGACCGGCGTGCTGCTGGTGCATCTCGGGCTGGATTTCCGCTGGGGGCTGGCGGCAATCCTTGTCGGCAACCTGGTCGGCGCCCTGCCGGTGGCGCTGGCGGCGGCGATCGGGCCACGCACCGGCCTGCCACAGATGGAGTCCTCGCGACGCGCACTCGGTCGATCGGGACTGCGGCTGCCGGCGTTCCTGAACTGGATCTACTGCATCGGCTGGGACGCGGTGAACAACGTGCCGGCGGCGGCGGCCCTGATCGCCCTGGTCGCCACCATCGGGCTCGGACCCCCGTTCTGGCTGGCCCTCGGGTTGCTGGCCGCGGTGCAGATGGTCGCCAGCATCTATGGTCACGACATGGTGCAGGCGCTGCAGAAGTACCTCGGCGGCCTGTTGCTGGTGGTGCTGGGCGCGATCGGCCTCCTGGTGGTCGTCCGGGCCGGCGGCGTTCCGGTGGCGGCACACCCGCCCTCGATCGCGGTGTTCGTCCTCGCCACCGCGATCCTGGCCAGCTTCAACCTGTCCTGGGCGTCGTACTCGTCCGACTACACCCGCTACCTGCCGGCCGACACGGCACCCTCGAAGGTGGTCTGGCTGGCGATGGCTGGCCTGGTGGGGTCTGCGATCCCGTTCCAGCTGCTCGGTCTGCTGACCGCGGGCGGCATCGGCGAGGCGTCCCCGGTCGCGGTGATCGCCAGCCTGCAGCACGCGTCCGGAGTGCTCGGACCGGTGGTGCTGGCCGGGATCGCGCTGTCCTCGATCACCGGCAACTCGGTCAACGACAACACCGCCAGCTACAGCCTGATCTCGGCCGGCATCCGGGTGCCGCGCGTGCTGGCCGCGATCGTCACCGCGAGCCTGGGCTACGTTCTGGCCGTCGCCGGGGCCGGACACTACGCCGACCTCTATGCGAGCTACCTGGTGGTGACCCTGTACTGGATCGCGCCCTGGATCGGCATCGTGCTCGCCGACTGGTACCTCGTGCGCCGGACCCACGAGGCGGATCCGGCACCCGACCCGCCCGGCTGGACGCTCGGCGCCACCATCTTCCTGGTCACTGCGGTGCTGACCATCGCGCTGTTCTCGACGAGCGACCTCTATACCGGGCCGGTGGCGCGGCTGCTGGGTGGCGCCGACATCGGCTACTATGTGGGCTTCCTCGCCGCCGGCCTGTGGTATGCAGCCGCCGCCCGCTTCGCCCGGGCGAAACCCGTCAAGACCGGAATTCCCGCATGAGCTCGACCACGCTGCCCGACCGCCTCGCCATCAACCCGAAGAGCCCGCACTACGACGAGGCACTGCTGTCGCGGGGCATCGGCATCCGCTTCAACGGCGTCGAGAAGACCAATGTCGAGGAATATTGCGTCAGCGAGGGCTGGATCCGCGTCGCCGTCGGCAAGACGGTGGGTCGCGACGGCAACCCGATGACGATGAAGCTGCAGGGCACGGTGGAGCCCTACCTGCGCAATGCGGCGTCCGACGGCGAGGCACCGGCCGAGGGCTGAGGCAGCACGGCGAGCGCCACCGCAACCGCCAGGCCGGGCAGCAGCGTCACCGCCGCCAGCCCGCCGCCGAACGTCGCGGACACGCCCCGGAGCGGGCGATCAGCCACCAGCTCCGCCCCGGCCGCGGCCTCAACATCACCAGAATGGCGCTCGCGAGGCAGGGCGCCGATCGCTGGGCGGCATGCAGCGCCACCGGCAACGGCGCCAGGGCGATGGCGGGGTAGGGTGGCGACCCGCCACCGCCGGATCGCAGCAGCGTGGCAGCCCACGTCACGATCATTCCAAGCAGCACGAGCAGCCCGAGCGCCACGGTGTCGAACAGCGCCATCAGCGCCATCAGCGGCACCAGGATCGACAGCGCACGCACTCCGGACGACGGGGCGACGCCGCTGCGCCAGACCCAAACAGCGTGTGACAATCCGCGTCGGCTGGATTTGGCCGCGCGGCCGGGCAGGACGCCTCCAGCTGCGGGGCAACTTGCTGGAACGCCGGTTTGGTCGGGGCCTCGGCTCACGCGGTTCCGACCTCCAGGATGGGCACATCGTCTGCGCCCACGGACAGGCGATCGGCAGGATGCAGTCACCATCCGATCGCACCTCGAGGCGGCATGGCTACCGGACGATCCCCGCCATGAGGCGATCGAGCCGCTCTGCCGAGAATGCCTGCGCGGCATAGGCGCGCGACTGCTCGGACAGCAGCTCGTGCTCCTCGCGGTCGCCGTGCAGCCGCACGATCGATGCGGCCGCCGCTGGGATGTCCGGAACGACCAGCCGGCCCAGCTCTCCCGGCAGCTCAAGCCCCTCCGCCGCGACCGGAGAGCAGACGCACGGAACGCCGGCGGCGAGGCTTTCCAGCACCTTGCTCTTCAATCCGGCGCCGAACGAGAGCGGAGCCACGGTCAGCCGCACGCGATCGAGCACGGCTCCCAGATCCTCGACATGGCCCTCCGCCAGCAGCCCCGGCCGTGTCTCGCAGAGCGCGGCGGGCAGCCCGCTTCCGACCAGCCGGCATTCGATCGTGGGGTCGGCTGCCAGCACCAGCGGCATGATCCTGTCGCGCAGCACCCGGGCCGCCGCCTGGTTCGGTGCGTGGTTGAAGCAGCCGATGAAGGCAACGCCTGAGCGCTCGGCAAATCCGATCCCGCTGTCCCGCACCGGCACCGACCAGGCCACCACGTGCACCCGCTCCGTCGGCAGGTAACGACGCAGCATCTCCGCCTCGACGCCGGAGTGGGTGATCACCGCATCGGCCGCCCGCGCTGCCTGCAGCTCCATGAGCTCGAGCCGACGCGCCTCCGGTTCCAGGTCCGGGCGGTTCTCGGCCAGCGCCTGCCGGGCCAGTCGCAGATGATGCAGGTCGGCGACGCTGTAGATGAGCCGTGCCTGCGGCTGGGTCTGTCGCACCAGCCCGGCATAGGCGGCAGCGCTGGCGATGCGGTGCAGATAGACCAGGGCGTATTCCCCGGGATCGCGCCGCAGCACCTCCTCGACCGACGCCACTCCCGGCATGCAGCAGACCGTGATCCCGTACGCCTCGAGAGATGCGGCGGCCGGTTCGCGGCGCATCGACGGAGCGGCAAGCCGGACCGCGAACCCCAGCCGCTGCAGCGACTGCATGTGCGAGACCAGGGCGCTCGAGCCGCCGTCGCGCCGGGGATCGGGCAGGCATTCGTCGATCACCAGCGCCTGCGGTTGCCGGGCATCCAGTGCCGTCAGCCGCGCGGGTCGGGCGGCCGCACGAAGTTCCGCCAGGCGCGTTCGCTGCAGCGTCAGGAAATCGATCCGCGCTTCCAGCTCACCGTCCGTTGCATGGGCCGACAGCAGCGCGGCGACCCCTGCTTGCGCATCGGTATCCCAATGGGTGGCGGCCGGGATGCGGAACGGCGAGCCCGGCATGTCCAGGCCGTCCAGCTCGCCTCGGACATGCACCAGCCAATCGCGATGCGGCGGCAGCGGAGGATTGAATTCGACCTCGAAACCATGCCGGCCCCGGCCGAAACCGGCCTGTTGCAGGTCCGGCCGGTAGCGATTGGCGATCAGCCGCTCCAGCAGCATATCGTCGGCTGTGATCGTGATGCCGACTGCAAGCTCGGGATACGATGGATCGCGCACCCAGCCGCGGATACCGCTGCGAGCCTTGTCGTCGATCGAGCCTTGCAACGGCATCGCAACCTCATGGGTGGGCGTGACAGTCTGCAATAGTCCCGATATAGAAACGAGTCTCATCGGCGTGGGGCATAGCCACATGGACGTTACAACGTACGGTGCCAGCGGCTCGTCCGGTAGCGCTGCCTCCAATGCAGGCCAGACCGGGGGCGATGGCGGACCCGGCAGCGGCGCCGTCGCGGTCGCCGGTTCGGCAACGGACACCGAGAACAGCGCCACGGCGAGCGGTGGCCAGGGCGGCCAGGGCGGTGACGGCCTGGTCCCCGGCAGCAACGCCGGGGCCGGTGGCGCTGCCGGAACCGCCAGTGCGAGTGCCACCACCAGCGTCGCATCCACGAGCCTGACCGAAGCCTTCGCCACCGCCACCGGAGGCGACGGCGGAGGCGCCGGACAACCTGGCAGCACAGGACTTGGCAATTCCGGGACCGACGGGGCCGCGTCCACCGGAGCCTCCGCGGTCGACGTCAACGCCGAAGGAGGCGCGCTGGCCAGTGCCTCGGGTACCGGCGGCGACGGCGGCAGCTCGACCCCGGACGACGCCTTCAGCACCGGCATCTACCTGGGCGGCGCCCATGTCGGCGGCAATGGCGCCGCGGCGACCGGCACCACCGCCAGTGCCACCGGCACCACCTTTGCGGACGCCGCGGTGAGACAGACCGGCGGCTCCGGTGGCAGCGGCACGACCGGCGGCAACGGCGCGGCCAGCAGCCTGACAAACGCCGTCTCCGGCAGCACGACCGAGGCCGGGACGCTGACCCTCACGCAGCTCGCGTTCGGCGGCAGCGGCGGTCAGTCGAAGGCCGAAGCTGGCGGTACGGGCGGGGGCGCCAGCTCGAGCCTCACGCTGAACGACGCCACCAGCGCCACGCCGAGCGCGCTGGTGAACGCCGATATCGAGGCGACCGCCGGCAGTGGCGGGCTCGGCATCACCGGTGCTGCGCTGGGTGGGAGCGCCACCGCTGCAGCCGGCATCACCGGCGCCGGCGACCTCAATATCGACGTCGTGGCGACCGGCGGTGCGGGCGGCGCCGCGGGGATTGCCAGCAACGGCCCGGATATCGGCACGTACGCGGGTGGTCGCGCCGGTGACGGCACCACTGCCAGCGCCACCGGCACGGCGAGGACACTTTCGGCCACCGGCAGCGTGACGTTGAGCGTGTCCGCCCTCGGCGGCACCGGCGGCGCCTATGAGGGGTTCGGGATTCCCAACGATGGGGGCAATGGCGGCGCCCCATCCGGCGTGTCGGCCTTCGCCACCGGCGGCATCGTGGCCGACGTTTCGACCGACGAGACCGGCGGCGACGGCGGCAGCAGCACCGGCGGGCGGGGCGGCAATGGCGGTTCCGTCAGCATGGTCAACGCAGCCGGCGGCACCACGATCGGCGGCACGCTCAGCCTGCGGCAGCAGGTCGAGGGCGGCAACGGCGGCGAGGGCATTCCGACACCGTCCTATGCCTACAAGCCGAACGTGCAGGGTACCGGCGGTGACGGCGGCAATGCGAGCGCCAGCCTGACCCTGGACGACAGCCAAAGCACCAGCCAGAGCCAGGCGATCGACGTTTCGGAGACGGCCTATGGCGGTACTGGCGGCGGCGAGGGCGCCGGGACCGGGGGTACCGTCACCCCCTATGGGCACGGCGGATCGGCCGAACTCGCCGCGACCATCTCGACCGGCAACAGCCTCGAGAGCGGCGCGGCCACCAGTGTGACCATCGACCTCGACGCGCATGCCGGCGGTGGCCAATTCGGTGGCGACGCAAGCGCCACCGGCATCGGCGCCGCTGCACAGGCGACTATCGACAGCTCGGCGGAAGCCCGCGCCTCGACCGAGATTGCAGGGTCCGCGACCGCGGTCTCCCAGGCCACCGCCCTGAGTGGCCAGGTGATGGCCAGCGCCGACACGCAGTTGAACGCGCCGGCCGGCCACTATGCAAACCCGATCACCGAGCTCGACGCCAACGCCAGTACGAGCGTCGCCGGGCTGACCGTTGCGCGCGCCGGCGCCAGCATCGGGGGGGTCGCCGGCACCGACACCACCGACCAGGCGGTTTCCGACGTCGTCGGCACGCCGGCATCGACGCCGGGCGGGACCGATCTTTCGGCCGGCCTGGTGGATCTGTTCGATTGGGATGCCGGCGGCACGGAGTCCGCCGGCGCCACCGGAACGGTCACCGAGGAGTCGCGGCTCACCGCCAACCTGGATCTGACCCAGCTCTCGCTGACCGGCGACCTGCTGATCGACCTGCACCAGGCCACCCTGGTCGGCAGCGGCGTGACCGGAGTGTCGCTCGACATCGATGTCGGCAGCACCTCGATGCACGAACAGTTCACCGATCCCGCCGCGGCGGTCGCCTTCTTCACCGGGAACGTGATCGACCTCGGCCCGATCGATACGCTCACCACCTCGACCACTTTCCTCTCCGTCAGCCTCGACCTTCGGGTCACCGCCGATCCGCCCGGGGCCGGCTTCTTCAGCGACATCGAGCTCGGCGCCAGCGCCTGCTACTGCCCCGGAACGCTGATCCTGACCGAGGCCGGCGAGATGCCGATCGAGCAGCTGGCGATCGGTGACCGGGTGCTCACGGCCGTTGGTGGCGTCGAGACCATCCGCTGGATCGGTCGCCGTTCCTACGACAGCCGCTTCGTCGCCGGGCGAGCCGATATCCTGCCGGTGCGGATCGCCGCCGGGGCGCTCGGGCAAGGCCGGCCGCGCCGCGATCTGTTGGTGTCGCCGCAGCATGCCATAAGCCTGCACGGCGTGCTGGTTCCGGCGGTGGCCCTGATCAACGGCGTGTCGATCACCCAGCCGGACCTGCGCGACGCGGTGCAATACGTGCATCTCGAGCTCGACCGGCACCAGCTGATTATCGCCGAGGGGACGCCCTCGGAGAGCTTCGTCGATGATGATAGCCGCGGCCAGTTCCAGAACGTGGCTGAATTCTACGGGCTTTATCCGGATCGCCATCCGGTGCCTGCCGTGTATTGCGCCCCGCGGGTCGCGGACGGACCGTTGCTGGAAACGATCCGCCGCGAGATCGACAGCCGGGCCGGACTGGCCGCGCCTGGCAGCGGCGAGGCCCTGCGCGGCTATGTGGATGGCATCGCGGGCAGGGTGCTGCGCGGATGGGCGCAGAACCCCGGCCGGCCCGACATGCCGGTCTGCCTGGAGGTGCTTGCCGGGCGTGAGGTGATCGGCCGCGTCATGGCCGATCGGTTCCGCGCCGATCTGCGCGCCGCCGGGCTGGGTAGCGGCTGCCACGCGTTCGAGCTGGCACTGCCGGCGGGGGCGGCTCGCAGCGTCCTCGAGGTGCGTCGCGCCACCGACGCAGCATTGCTCGGACGCCTGTCACCGGCCGCGCGACGCGCCTGACCTTGCGTCCGGCAGGTACCGGCCCGACGTCGCATACGAGCCGGACCTCGCCCGGAACCGCCTGAGGCAGCGGCCCGCCCTGCGAGCGTCCGGCTGCCGGATACGGCGTGGCGACGTCATCCGCGACCATCCATCCTGCGGCGTGGTGTGGCCGCCGCAGCCGTTGAAGGCGGCACCGTGCTTCGCCGCCGGGCTGTGACATGCAGCCGCCACCCGCCTTGCCTGAAAAGACCGGTGTCGAGACATACTGCGTCGGCGAGGGCTGGATCAGCGTCGCCGTCGGCAAGGCGGTGGAGCCCTACCTGTGCGATGCGGCGTCCGACGGCGAGGCGGCGGCCGAGGGCTGAGGCAGCACGGCGAGCGCCACCGCAACCGCCAGTCCGGGCAGCAGCGTCACCGCCGCTAGCCCGCCGCCGATGGCCGCCGATGCACCCCAAAGCAAGGCGACCAGCCACCAGCTCCGCCCCGGCCGTGGCCTGAACAACACCAGCATGATGCCGGCGAGGCATGGCGCCGACCGCAGGGCGGCATGCAGCGCCACCGGCAGCGGCGCCAGGGCGATCGCGGAGTAGGGCGGCAACCCCCCGCCGGATTGCAGCAGCGTGGCAGCCCACGTCACGATCATTCCCAGCAGCACGAGCAGCCCGTGCGCCACGGTATCGAACAGCACCATCAGCAGCACCAGCAGCAACGGCAGCGCCAGGATCGACAATGCACCGATCCCCGACACAAGGGCGATCACGACGCCGGCGCGCCAGGTTGTCGTCAGCATCGACGGTGTTCGCGTGTGCTACGTGTCCGATGCCTCGAGCGAGGCGACGAGTGCCTGAAACCGTTTCAGGTAGAAGCCCTTGTTCGAAGTGCGCATTATTTCGGTATAGACGTCGACCAGGTGCTCGTAGTCGGCACGTCCTACAAGCTTCGCAACAATGACGCCTGTCGTACAGCGAAAGTAGGATACACCGCGATTGACGTTGTGCTCGAGCGGTGCGGAATTGAGCTCCCGGTCGATCTCATCCAGAACGTCGAACCTCTGGAAATAGCCGAGCGCGAAATCGGTAAAGACGTGGAAAATCGAGTCGCAGGCGGCTGGAACATCCTCGATCGAGTTGACCGGAAATTCGCAGGCGCTGTTGCTTCCGGACGTCAGTTGTCCGACGAAGCTGCCGATTGTTGCCGTGTCTGGCTGATACTTCGGCTCGAAGCCCGACGTCCGATGGAAGATGGTCTCCACACGTTCGTTTCGAACAGCGGCCGTTGGTTGAACCCGCCAACCTGGCTTTCCATCCAGCTTGTTGTCGAGGAAGGCGAGATGGAACATGTCGCAAACACCATCATGCTCGCGACGGAACGTATCCTTGGTGCGTTTCAGCTTGAAGCCGTGTTCGGCGAGCCGAGGCGCAAGGCGGTCGAAGACTGCCCGCTTCAGGTGTTCCTGGTCTGCAGCATCATGACCCATTCAGAAGTCTCCTGGCCGGACGATGTCGACTTTCGTGGGGGGGATCTGGAAGCCGGCGGGATAGTCAGGCCCGCCCGCATTGCCGACAACCTGGCCGCCATTGTTTTCGAGAAGCGGGTAGCCGGTGGTCTGATTGGGCGTCAAGCCGGCCGTGTCGGAGGACTTGAAGTCCGTCAGCCTCAAGGTGTTGGTGTCGTCCTGGCCGATCGCGTCCAGACGTACCCGGTAATCAGCGAGCTCGCCATCATCGGTGTATGGCCGGACGCTGACCTGGGACGCGACGTTGGTCTGGGTCGTCTCCAAATTCTGCAGGCCCTGTGCCTCGAAAGCCTTCCCCTGCGCGGCATTCTCGGTGACCGTCGGGCCCCTCGCGGTTTTTCCACCGACACCCTGGCCGCGGTTCGGATTGACCGTCTGCGACGAGGGATCGTCGGCGCCACCGCCGCTGCCCGAGGCCGATTCACCGCCGCCGCTGGTGGCGCGCTTGGCCATCCTGGTGATCAGCATGCTCACGAACAGCACGCCCAGGATCGCGAGCGCTTCGGCGGCGCTGTCGGCGGCAGCGTCCAGAGCGGCGTCGCTGGTCGCGCGGGCGCCCTTGATGCAGGCGCCGGTGAGCTCGACCAGGGCGATCATGCCGCTCCAGCCGGCGGCCCGGATCGCCATTGCGACCAGCACGGCGTCCACGACTTCACCGACGCCGAAGCCCTGCGCGATCACCAGGGCCAGTAGCCCGGCATCCAGCAGCAGCAGGTTCCGTGGCGTCAGCATGGCCTGGATCTGGTGACCCACCTCACCCGGAATGCGCTTGAAGGCGCGCCCGGCCATCGTCGTCAGCCGCTTTTGCGTGCTCCAGTGGCCGACATCGGCGGCGGGGGCAGCGGGCGGCGATGCGGCCCCGGGCGCGGCTGGCGCAGGGCGGTTCGACGTCAGCTGAGCCGGGTGGGGTGTCGAGACCGTCGCCGCGACCATGCCGAGACGATGCGCCGCGAGGGCCGAACGGAGCGCCTGGATGACGGCGGCATCGGTCAGAGGCCCCGCGGCACCCGCGACATGATGACGTGCCAGGTAGGTGCGCAGCGCGTTCATCTGGCTGGGATCGCGTTCCACCCAGCCCATCGCCGCGCGGGCCTGCATGTCCGCCGGGCCTTCATGTGGACGCGCGAGCACGGTCAGCGGGCGGACCGATGCGAGGCCGCGATCATCCAGCGGGCCGAGGAACAACGTGGTCATCGGGCTGCGCAGCGTCAGCACGTCCACCGGCGTCTGTGACCGTCCCACCGCTGTTCCCCGTCCGGAGCGTCGTCCGCACCGTGCAGGCCGAAGCCGAGCACGGTCAAGCGCCCGTCGAAACGACCGATGCGGGGCAACACCTTCCCCGCGCGACGAGGAGGTCCGGAGCCATCTGGACACAGCCGGCTCTGCAGCATAAGGAACGTTACCGTATAACATAACAGAGGGTTCCAATGCCGCCTCCGTCTCCGCTTGCTCTTCTCGTCGTGGGCCTCTCGGTCGGTGCCGTGACCGGCGGTGTCGCGGCTGCGCAGACGGTCCCGACGCCTCCTTCGATGGCGACCACCGGTGATCCCGCGCCCGCCGTTCCCGACCAGCCCGAGCAGGTCACCGTCCGGCTGGACCGGGCGCGGTCGGAGCTGTTGCCGAGCCTCGGCGCGCAGGTCTATCGGTTCGGCAGCAGCACGCTCGGGACCATCCCTCAGGGCGACAACGCGCCGCTCAACCAGGTGCTGCTGCAGGCACCCGGTGTGGCGCAGGACAGCTTCGGCCAGATCCATGTCCGCGGCGACCATAACGAGGTGCAGTTCCGCATCGATGGCGTGCAACTGCCGGAAGGGCTCGCGGTGTTCGGGCAGAGCCTGCAGACGCGGTTCGCGCACGACCTGTCGCTGACCACCGGCGCGCTGCCTGCACAATATGGTTTCCTGACCGCGGCCGTCATCGATATCGACGTCAAGACCGGCGCCAATTCACCTGGCGGCGAGGTGTCGCTCTATGGCGGTGCGCGGGACTATGTCCAGCCATCCTTCAGCTACGGTGTTGCCGGCGGGCGCTGGGACCTGTTCGTCACCGGTGACGCGCTGCATGACCGCGTCGGGATCGAGAACCCGACCAGCACCTTCAACGCCATTCACGATCTCAGCAACCAGTACCACGACCTTGCCAAAATGACCTTCACGGCGGACGTCGATACGCGGGTCAGCCTGATCGCCGGTGTCTCCGACGCGGAATACCAGATCCCCGACAATCCCGGGCAGGTCGCAGATCTCGGGATCTCCGATAACGGCGTCACCAGTTTCGACAGCCGGAACCTCGCCGAGCACCAGAAGGAAATCACCGACTTCGGGATCCTGTCACTGCAGAAGGAGATCGGCACGCTGACGCTGCAGAGCTCGGTGTTCACCCGTTACAGCAGCCTGTATTATTCGCCCGATCCGGTGGGTGACCTGCTGTTCGACGGCATCAGCCAGACGGCCGCGCGTTCGGTGATGTCGACCGGATGGCAAACCGATGCGAGCTGGCACCTCGATGACCAGCACACGCTCCGTACTGGCGAGCAGGTTTTCGTCGAGCGCAACGTCTCCCGCACCAGCTCCGTCGTGTCGCCGCAGATCGGCACCGATGCCAATGGCAACCCGGTCTATGGAAGCACGCCGGAAACCATCCAGGACGGTAGCGGCAAGACCGGCATGGTGTATGGGTTCTATGTGCAGGACGAGTGGCGGATCCTGCCCAGGGTCACGATCAATTATGGCGTCAGGTTCGACGGCGTCAGCGAATATGTCAGCGCCACGCAGCTGAGCCCGCGGGTGAACGTGGTGTGGCGCCCGACCGGCAGCACCACGCTGCATGCCGGCTATTCCCGTCTGTTCACGCCACCACCGTTCGAGCAGGTGAGCGACACCAGCATCGGCAGCTTCCAGAACACGAGCGCCGCCGCCCAGGTGACCGAGAACAGCAGGGTGCAGCCGGAGCGCGATCATTATTTCGATGGCGGGATCGACCAGATCGTGTTGCCCGGCCTGCATGTCGGGCTCGACGCATACTACAAGCAGGCGACCAACCTCATCGACGAGGGACAGTTCGGTGCGCCGATCATCCTGTCCGCGTTCAATTACGCGAAGGGAGAGGTGCACGGCTACGAGGCGAGCGTTTCCTACGATCGCGGGCCGCTCTCGCTGTACGGCAACGTCGCCTGGTCGCGCGCGATCGGCAAGGACATCACCTCGTCGCAGTTCGATTTCAGCGCCAGCGATCTCGCCTATATCAGCAACCGCTGGGTGCATCTCGATCATGACCAGCGCTGGACCGGATCCGGAGGCGCTGCCTACACCGTTTTCGCAGGCACGCCGGATCCACTGCGTGCGTCAGCCGATCTCGTCGTCGGTTCGGGGCTGCGTGCGGACGGCAGCACGCCGAACGGTCGCGCGCTGCCGGGATACTACACGATCAACCTGGCGCTGGCGCAGACCTTCAAGCGTGCCGTATTACGAGGCACCACGCTGCGCCTGGACCTGCTGAACCTGCTAGATCGGCGCTACATCATTCGCGACGGCACCGGCATCGGCGTGGGTGCGCCGCAATACGGCCTGCGTCGCACCATCCTCGCCGGCATCAGCCAGCGTTTCTAGCCAAGGCCCCTCCGGGGTCGATCAGTGAGCGAACTGCCTGGCCGTCACGGTCCCGGCGCGTCCGGAGAAATGCCGGATCACGTAATTCGACAAAGCCGCCAGTTCCTCATGCGTATAGGCGCCGGTGAAACCGTGCATGAACATCAGCCCCTGGTCGGTCTGCAACTGTGAGCCGTGCTCCAGCACCTGCACGATATTGGCTCCCGAGGGATCGCCCACGCTGTGATCCCCGGCGAGCGCCGCCCACGCGGATTGGCGACCACTGCCGTCGGGCAGGTGGCACCCGGCACACGCCTCCGCGAAGATCCGTGCACCCAGCGCATCGTCGCTCGCGGCACCTGCAGGCAACGCGGCCGACACCAGCGCCGGACCATCGGCCCGTGCCGGCACGTCCCGCAGATACGCCACCATCGCGCGCAGATCGTCCTCGGTCATGTAGCTCAGGCTGTTCTGCACCGCCTCGGCCATCGGTCCGGACGCCGGCCCGTGTCCGGGCGCCTGTCCGGCATGGAGATATTGCACGAGCTGGTCGTCGCTCCAGCCACCCAGACCATGGTCCTTGTCGCTGGTCAGGTTGTAGGCGAGCCACCCCTGCTGTTCGGCACCGGCGAGTTGCTGGCTGCTCAACCCCTGCATGAAATTGCGTGGCGTATGACACTGCGCGCAATGCCCGAGCGCCTCGACCAGGTAGGCGCCGCGGTTCCATTGATCGGACTTTCCGGCCACCGGCTGGAACCGGTGATCCGGATTGTTCAGCATGTTCCAGCCGATCATCAGCCAGCGCTGGTCGAACGGGAACCGCATCCGGTTGGCGGGAACAGCCGCGTTGCTCGGTGTCAGCGTGAACAGATACGCCTTGATCGCCAATGCATCGGCCCGGCTCATCTGCGTGTAGGAGTTGTACGGCATCGCCGGATACAAATGCTTGCCGCCGCGGCCGATGCCATGATGCAGCATCTCGACCCACTCGTCGTCGGTGTAGAGCCCGATCCCGACGTCGCGGTCCGGCGTGATGTTGGGAGAGTACAGTACGCCGAACGGCAGATCGAATTCCCGGCCACCGGTCCAGGCAGCCCGACCCGGCGCCGAATGGCACGCCACGCAATCCGCAGCGCGGGTCAGATATTCGCCGCGCTGGAGCAGCGTCTGGTCGGCCGCATGAGCGACGGAAACCCCGCCCGCCAGCAGCGCCAGCAGCGAGACAAGTACGCGACGCATCACTCTCAAGCCTCGTTCAGCTGGCCGGTCGCGAACGGGATGCGTCTGAGCCGCCGTCCGGTGGCGGCGAAGATCGCATTGGCGAGGGCAGGGGCCGCCGCGACGGTGCCGGTCTCGCCGATGCCGCCGATCGTGCCGGTCGGATTATGCACGATATGCACGTCGATCGCCGGCGCCTCGTTGATCCGCATCATGCGGTAATCGTGGAAGTTCGATTGCTGGACACGCCCGTTCTCGATCGTGATCTCGCTGTAGAGCGCCATGGTGAGGCCGAAGATGATCCCGCCCTGCACCTGCGCCTTGATCGTGTCTGGATTGACCACCGGGCCGCAATCGAGTGCCACCGTCACGCGCTTGACCTGGATCTCGCCCTTGTCACTCACGGCAACCTCGGCAACGGTCGCCATCGTCGTGCCGAACGCGACCTGCAACGCGATCCCCCGCCCCGTGCCGGCGGGCAGCTTCGTGCCCCATCCGGCCTTCTCGGCAGCAAGATCGAGCACCGCATGCGTGCGATGATCGTCCGCCGGCAACAGCCCCCGGCGAAACTCGACCGGATCCTTCGAGGCCATCGCGGCAAGTTCGTCCATCACGCTCTCGACCACGAACACGTTGTGGGTCGGGCCGACGCCGCGCCACCACAACGTGGTGACCGCACTCGGCTCGTGCTGGACATACTCGGTTTTCTGCGAGGGGAACTTGTATGGCGTTTCGGCCGCGCCCTCGATCGCGTCCGGATCGAGCTTGCCGCCCATCTGCATGCCAGGCGGCGCCCAGCGCGCCATCACCGACGAGCCGGTCACCCGGTGCGACCATCCGGTGAGCTTGCCATCCGCATCGAGCCCAGCCGAGATCCGGTCGTAATAGTACGGGCGGAACAAATCGTGCTGGATGTCCTCCTCGCGCGTCCAGATCAGCTTCACCGGGTAGTTCACGTGCTTGGCGATCCGCGCCGCCTGGGTGATGCTGTCGACGTCGAGGCGGCGACCGAACGCGCCGCCGATGATCTGGCAATGCACCTGAACGCTCTCGATCGGTAGCCCGGTCACTTTCGCCACCGTCGCCTGCGCGCGCACCGGGACCTGCGTGCCGACCCACAGATCCGCACCGTCCGGCCGCACATGCAGCGTCGTGTTGATCGGCTCCATCGGCGCATGCGCCAGGAACGGCAGCTGATACACAACGTCGAGTTTTTTCGCCGACGCCGCGATCGCCGACGGTGCGTCACCTTCGTTCTTGGCCACCACGCCCTGGCCCTGGGAGGCCGCATCGAGCCGCTCGATCACCAGCTTCATGCTGGTTGCCGCGTTCGGCCCCTCGTCCCATTGCGCGGCGGCGGCCTGCAGGCCCTGCTTTGCTGCCCACATGTGGTCGCCGATCACCGCGATGACGTCGTCCAGCGCCACCACGTCGCGCACGCCCTTGATCGCCCGCGCCGCCTTCTCGTCGAACGATCGCAGCCGGCCGCCCTTCACCGGGCAGGCGCTCACCGTGCCGATCCCCATGCCGGGGATCTTGACGTCGATGCCGAACACCGCGGTGCCGTTCACCTTCGGCGGCGTGTCGAGACGGCGCGGCGAGGTGCCGATCAGCGTGAAGGCCGACTGCTCCTTGAGGGCGACCTTCGGGGGCACCGGCAGCAGCGCCGCCGCGTCGACCAGCGCACCGTAGGCCAGCGTCCGGCCGCTCGCCGAATGTGTCACCACCGCGCGTGCCGCGGTGCAGGTCGCCGGATCGACGCCCCACTGGGTCGCGGCCGCCTGGATCAGCAGGGTGCGCCCGACCGCACCGGCCTCACGCAGCCGCATCCAGTCGCCACGGATGGAGGCCGAGCCGCCGGTCGCCTGCTCGCCCAGCGCCGGGTCGGTGTAGGCCTTCGCATCCGGAGGTGCCGCGATCGGTCTCACCTGGTCCAGCCCGACCTCGAGCTCCTCGGCGATCAGCATGCAGGCCGAGGTCCAGATGCCCTGGCCGAATTCGGCATTCGGCATGATCAGGGTGACCAGGCCCTGGCGATCGATACGGATGAAGGCGTTCGGGGCGAAATCCCCGGCAGGCGCCGTCCCGGTCGTCGCTGCCTGGGCAACACCTCGCGCGAATCCCGGCAACCGCAGACCCAGCATCAGCCCGCCCGCCGCGAGCCCGCCCTGGATGACGATCCGGCGCGACAGCATGGCGGTCATCCGGGCTGCCCCGGGGCGGTGCCGGCGGCCTGGTGGATCGCATCACGGATGCGGACGTAGGTGCCGCATCGGCAGATATTGCCCGCCATCGCCTGGTCGATCTCGGCGTCGGTCGGGCTGGGCGTCACGTCCAGCAACGCCGTCGCCGACATGATCTGGCCGGACTGGCAGTAGCCGCACTGCACCACCTCGGACGCCAGCCAGGCCTGCTGCACCTTGGCGCCGTTCGGCGTTTGGCCGATCGCCTCGATGGTCGTGACCGGCTGCTCGCCGAGCTGCCCGACGGGATACAGGCACGAACGCACCGGCTTGCCCGCGACATGCACCGTGCACGCGCCGCACTGCGCAATGCCGCAACCGAACTTGGTGCCGGTGAGCCCGATCACGTCCCGGATCACCCACAAGAGCGGCATGTCGGCGGTGACATCGACCTGGTGTGGCGTGCCGTTGACCGTGACAGTGATCATCTGGTGGTTCCTGTAACGGAAGAGCACCGATGATGTAGAGCCCATCGCCAGCATGGGCAAACCAAAAGCATTATATCCGACGGTAGCGTACGGTCCGTGAAGCGGACGCCGTGTTCAAGCCGTCTTGCGTTTCGGCGTGGTCTTTTTTGCGGGGGTTTTTGCGGCGGCAGGCTTCTTTGCTGACGGCGCACCCTTCGGTTCGCCGAGGCTCTTGCGCAACGCAGCCATCAGGTCGACCACGTTGTCGCGTTCCTCCTCCTCGGCCTGCACGTGCACGTCCTCGCCGGCGAGCTTGGCGTCGATCACCTCGCGCAGCCGGGCCTCGTAGCGATCTTCCATGTCCCCCGGCTGGAACTTCGCCGTCTGCCGGTCGATCAGCTGCACCGCGAGTGCCACCATTTCTTCATCGGCGGGCGCTTCGGAAATCCCCTCAAACAGCTTGTCGGGTGCTGTGATCTCTCGCGTGTCGTTCAGCGTGTGCAACACGATGCCGCGCCCCATCGGCATCAACGCGACCGCCCGTTCCCGCCTGGAAATCACCAGCCGGGACAGCGCCACGCGTCCGGTTTTCGCGATCGCCTCGCGCAGTACGACGAACACGTCGTCCGCGGCGTCGCGGCCACTGCCATCCGGCACCAGGTAGTAGCTGCTGTCGTAGTAGATCGGATCGATGCTGTCGGCGCGAACGAACTTGTCGATCGACAACACAGAGGAACTCTCGATCCGGGCCTTCTCGAAATCCTCGTCGTTCAGGAGAACGTAGTGGTCTTTCTTGAACTCGTAGCCGCGCTGGAGGTCCTTGCGCGACAATTCGTCATCCGTCTCGGCATCCTGCGTCACCATGCGCACGCGGTTGCCGGTCTTCGGATTGATGAAGTGGAAATGCAGCTCCTGGCTCGGCTGCCGCACGCTGTAGAGGGCGATCGGGCAGGAGACGAGGGCGAGGCGAAGCTGCCCGCGCCAGATCGGACGGTCGGCCATGCTTCTACTCTTCCTTGTTGGAGCGGGCGGGTTTCTTGCGTCGCACGGGTTTGCCGGCAACGCCCGGCAGGTCGCGCGCCGCGTCCTCGAACCCGTCCCATGGATCGGTCTTCTGCCTGGCGAGCCGCGACGGCACGGTCCGCAGGTTGAACGCCTGCGGATCCAGCTTCTCCGTCACCTCGCGCCAGGCCAGCGGGGTCGCGACACCGGCGCCCGGCCGGGCACGCGGCGAGAACGAGGCGATCGCCGTCGATCCCAGTCCGTTGCGTAGCCAATCCACCAGGATGCGGCCGTCGCGATCCTTCTTGCGTGTGGTCGAGATGAACCGATCCGGCGCGTCGGCTTCCATCGATTCCGCAAAGGCCCTGCACCAGGCGCGCACGTCGTCCCAGCCGGCTTTCGTCTCGACCGGCGCCACGACGTGCAGCCCCTTGCCGCCGGAGGTGCGACAGAACGCCGCGAGCCCCACCGCTTCCAGCCGCTGCTTCACCTCGAGCGCCGCCTCGACGATGGTCGGCATGGCCACGCCGTCACCCGGATCGAGATCGAACACCAGCCGGTCGGCATGCAGCGGATCGGCCTCGCTCGAGCCCCAGCTATGCAACTCCAGGGCGGCGATCTGTGCGGCGCCGATCAGCCCGGCGGTCTCGGCAATCGCCACATACGGCGCGCCATCCGCCTCCGCCTCGTGCAGGCCGGCAGGCATGCCGCGGCCGAGATGCTTCTGGAAGAACTGCTCGCCCTCGATGCCGTCCGGGCACCGCACGAATGCGAGCGGCCGCCCGACGATGCCGGGCGCCGCAACGTCGCCGATCGCCTGCCAGTACTCCGCCAGATCCCGCTTGGTGATCGCGTCCCCGCTCGCACTTGCCGGCCACAACACCCGGTCGGCGTGGCTGATGCGCTGGCCGCCGATCTCGATCGCGCCCCGTTCGCTCGACTTCGCGACGACGATGTTCGACCGCGCTGCCGGCGCCTCCTGCTGTTCCGCTGCCGCCGGCTTTGCCCTGGAGGCGGGCGCCCTGGAGGCGGGCGCCTTGCCGCTGCCGAGCTCGATCCGCTCGGCATCCGATGGCGGCACCGGGCGTACCACCTCGTCCGCCGGCTTATCCTCGCGCAGGCCCAGGAAGCTCGCATGCCGCAGCATCCCGCCGCCGGTGAAGCCCGCGAAACTCAGCTCCGCCACCAGCTCCGGCTTGACCCAGATCGTGTCGCGCGGCGGCTTCTCGGCACCGAGCAGGCTACCCGGCCGCCCGGCCTGCAACGTCTCCAGGCGCTCGGTCAGTGTTTTCAACACCTTGCCGGAGAAGCCGGTGCCGCAACCGCCGATGAAATACAGCTGCCCGGCCTCGTCGTGGAAGCCGAGCTGCAGCGAGCCCAACCCCTGCCGCGTCCCGCCCGGCGGGGTGTAGCCGAGGATCACGAACTCCTCGCGGTTGCCGCACTTGACCTTCACCCAGTCGCGTCCCCGGCCAGGCCGGTAGGGTGCGTCGAGCCGCTTGCAGATGATCCCCTCGAGCCCGATCGCGCACGCCTCCTGCTTCACCCTTGCGGCGTCCGATGCCAGGTGTTCGCTGAACCGCAGCGGGCCGGAAGCCGGCGCGTCCTGCAGCAGCTGCTCCAACGCGTCCCGGCGCTCCGAGAGCGGCTTCGGCCGCATGTCGATGCCGTCCAGGTGCAGCAGGTCGAACGCGTAGTACAGCAGGTTCCGCGTGCGTCCGGTGGAGAACGCGTCCTGCAATGCGGAGAAGCTCGACACGCCGTTCTTCGCCAGCGCCACCAGCTCGCCATCGAGCATCAACGTCTCCGGTTGCATCGCGGCGACCGCTTCGGCGAATGCGGGCAGACGGTCGGTCCAGTCCAGGCCGTTGCGGGTGATGATGCGCACCTGGTCGCCGTCCTTGCGCGCCAGCATGCGGTAGCCGTCGAACTTGACCTCGCTGATCCAGCCCTCACCGGTGGGGGGCGTGCGCACCAGCTGTGCGAGCTGCGGCTCCTGCGCCTCCGGAAGTGCCGCGGTGCCGGTCTTTCTTGCGACTTTTCTCCTGCCCGCCGGTTTCGCGCCCTCAGTCGTGCCCAGCGGCGTGGCCTCGAGTGCAGTCGCATCAGCACCGTCGCGCTCGAACGCGTCATGCTCCTTGATCAGCAGCCAGCTTTCGGCTTTCTCCCGCGGCCGGGGCTTCAGCCGCACCAGCACGAAACCGCCATGCAGCCGCTCGCCATCCAGCCTGAACTTGAGCTCGCCTTTCGCAAGCGCTGCCGCCGCATCCGCTTCCACCGGCGCCCAGGTGCCGCGATCCCAGATCTCGACCGTTCCAGCACCGTAATTTCCCTCCGGGATGATCCCCTCGAAGCTCGCGTACTCGACCGGATGATCCTCGACATGCATGGCCAGGCGCTTGTCGTGCGGGTCGAGTGACGGGCCCTTCGGCACCGCCCAGCTCCAGAGCACTCCGTCATGTTCGAGCCGGAAGTCCCAGTGCAGGTGGCTCGCGTCGTGCTTCTGTACGACGAAGATCGGCGCAGCCCCTGTCGCCCGTGCGTCGTCCTGTGCCGGACGCGGCTCGGGCGTGCGTGTGAAATCACGCATCTCGCCGTAGATCCGTCTAGCCTTGGGAGTGGTATCCGCACGGTCTGCCATGTGACATCGAACGTGCAGGGTCATCCGGCGGTTGCGGTCTTGCCGAGGGAGGAGTTCTCTCCGACCTGCCGTCGCGCACTTTGCGCGCCAATGTCGTCGTTGCGTGCCTGGCGCACCACCGGCCCGAAGGATAGACGCTTGGACCTCCGAACCGACCTGCCGCCGCCGACTTCCTCTGCCGAGCCCGAAGCCGCGCATGCTCCGGAACCGGACGCGAATGCGCCGCAGGACGGCTATCCGGTCGCGGCCAGCTCTGTGCTGGCGGAGCGACGGCTGCACACGCTGAAATACGGCGACCTGTTCGGCGTGTTCGACCAGAACGGCAACATCATGTCGGGGCCCGGCATCGCCGACGGTCTCTATTATTTGGACACGCGCCACCTGTCGTCGCTGTCGCTGTCGATCTGCGGCACCCAGCCGATCCTGCTCAGCGCCACCTTGCGCGAGAACAACGCGACGCTCTCCTGCGACCTGACCAACCCCGACGTCGAAATCAACGGCACCACCCTCGACCACGACCTGCTGCATCTGCGGCGGACGCTGTTCCTGCGCGACGAGACCTCGTACGAGCGGCTGCAGGTGCGCAACTACGACGTCATCGAGCGCACGGTCGTCGTCGAGCTGTCGTTCCGCGCCGACTTCGCCGACCTGTTCGAGGCCCGCGGCACCAAGCGCCTGAGGCGTGGCACGCTACGACCGCCGGTCGTCGGCACCGACACCGTGCTGCTCGCCTACGATGGCCTGGATAACCGCCTGCGCACCACCCGGCTGCGGTTCTCACCCGTGCCGGAACGGCTGACCGCCAGCACCGCGCGCTTCAGCCTCACGCTCCAGCCGGGGCAGCGCCAGCTGATCCATATCGAGACCGCCTGCGACCCGACCGACACCCCCGATCGCGATGTCGCGGAAGCGTTCCTGCTCTCGATGGTCGAGGCCCGTCGCTCCTTGCGCCTGTCGTCGGCGCGCGCGGCCGGCATCGCCTCCTCGAACGAGATCTTCAACGAGGCGATCCGGCGCTGCATCTGCGACATCTACATGCTGCTGACCGACAAGCCGGGCGGCCCGTATCCCTATGCCGGGGTGCCCTGGTACAGCACCGCGTTCGGTCGCGACGCGCTGATCACCGCGATGCAGACGCTGTGGCTCGACCCGGCGATCGCCCGCGGCGTGCTGAACTACCTGGCGCGCCACCAGGCCGAGACCGAGGACCCGATCGCCGACGCCGAGCCCGGCAAGATCCTGCACGAGGTCCGGCACGGCGAGATGGCCGAGCTCGGCGAGGTGCCGTTCCGCCACTATTACGGCAGCGTCGATTCCACGCCGCTGTTCGTGGTGCTGGCCGGCGAATATCTCGACCGCACCGGCGACGTCGCGATGATGGCCAGGCTGTGGCCCAACATCGAGCGCGCGATCGACTGGATCGACAAGTACGGCGACCGCGACAATGACGGCTTCGTCGAGTACGGCCGGCGCAACCTGAACGGCCTGGTCAACCAGGGCTGGAAGGACAGCTTCGACTCGATCTTCCACGCCGACGGCACCCTGGCGGAAGGTCCGATCGCGCTGTGCGAGGTGCAGAGCTACGTCTATGCCGCCAAGCGCGCCGCCGCGACGATCGGCCGCCGGCTCGGCCATGCGGTGTTCGCCGAACGCATGGAGGCCGACGCGCTGGCGCTGCGCATCGCCTTCAACACGAGCTTCTGGCTCGAGGATCTCGGCACCTACGCGATCGCACTGGACGGCCAGAAACGACCCTGCGCGGTGCGCTCCTCCAATGCCGGGCACCTGCTGATGTCGGGCATCGTGCCGAGGGATCGCGCCACGCGGATCGTGTCGGGGCTGATGAGCCGGACGTTCTTTTCCGGCTGGGGCATCCGCACGATCCCGGCCGGCGAGGCGCGCTACAACCCGATGGCGTACCATAACGGCTCGGTCTGGCCGCACGACAACGCGCTGATCGCCATCGGCATGGCCCGCTACGGCTTCAAGGACGAGGCGGCGCGGGTGTTCAGCGGCCTGTTCGACGCCTCGCTGTATGCCGACCTGCGCCGCCTGCCCGAGCTGTTCTGCGGCTTTGCCCGGCAGCGCGGCGAGGGGCCGGTGCGCTATCCGGTGGCGTGCAGCCCGCAGGCCTGGGCGGCGGCGACCATCCCGTCGCTGATCCAGTCGACGCTGGGGCTGCGTTTCGATCCCTCCACCGCAACGGTGCATTTCGAGCGCCCGCGGCTGCCGGCGTTCCTCGACGAGCTGACCCTGTACAACCTGTCGGTCGGCGGCGGCCGGGCGACGGTGCATCTGCAGCGCGTCGGCACCGAGGTGGCGCTGAACGTCATCGAGCGCGAAGGCCCGATCAAGGTGGTGCTGACGAGCTGAGGGGGGCGTCCGTATCCTTCTCGCGCAGGATGAGCGCGCGCTTGCGGTCCACGCCCCAGGCATAGCCGGACAGCGCGCCGTTCGTGCGGACCACCCGGTGGCAGGGAATGGCGACGGCGAGCGGGTTGCGTGCGCATGCTCCGGCGACGGCGCGAACCGCATCCGGTGCGCCGATCGCAGCTGCGATGTCGGTGTATGACGCAGTCCGTCCCGGGGGGATCGCGCGGAGGGCCTGCCAGACGCGCTGCTGGAACGCGGTGCCGCGCACGTCGAGCGGCAGATCCAGACCAACTCGCGGCGCCTCGACGAAGCCCACCACCCGGGCGACCAGCGCCTCGTAGTCGCTGTCGCCGCCGACCAGGCGCGCCTTCGGGAAGCGGTTCTGCAGGTCCTGGACCAATCGGTCCGGATCATCGCCGAGCAGGATTGCAGCGACGCCACGTGCCGTCGAGGCAACGAGGATGGCGCCGAGGCTCGATTGCCCGACGGCAAAGCGGATCGTCTCGTCGATACCGCCGGTCCTGTACGCCGTGGGCGTCATGCCGAGGATGCCGGTCGAGGCCTCGTAGAAGCGGCCGCTGGAGTTGAACCCGGCTTCGTAGAACGTCTGCGTGATGCTGCGATCCGCCATCAGCGCCGCCCGGATCCTGCCGGCGCGCTGCCCGGCGGCGTAGGCCCTGGGGGTGAGGCCGGTCGCCTTCCGGAACAGCCGGTGAAAGTAGCCGGGACTGAGTCCCACCGCGCCGGCAAGCTCGCCCAGTGACGGCACCTCGTCGGCCTGCTCGATCAGCCGGCAGGCCCTCGCGACGATGGAAGCGGGTCCGGCGCCGGGCGGTGGCCCGTCGGGATCGCAGCGCCGGCAGGCCCGGAAGCCGGCGGCCCGTGCATCGTCCGTCGTGTCGTGCAGCCTGACATTCCCGGGGTTGGCGGCGCGCGACGGGCAGGACGGCCGGCAATAGACGCCCGTGGTGGCGACCGAGTACCAGAACCGTCCATCCGCCGCCGCGTCGCGTGCCAGCACACGCGCCCAACGCGGATCGGCGGCGGTGTCCGCAGCAGCTCGCTGGCTCATCGACATCTCCTCCCCGTCGCCCAGGGCACGATCTTTAGCAACACGCGCCGCCGCAACACTCCGCCACTTGCTGTCGAATTCCGCGAGCAGGACAACTCCGGGTTGCACACTTTATTGCGACAATCCGGCAACAGACCATGAGCCTTCCGCGCCGGGACCGGCAAACTATACCCACGCCCCGGCTCCGACCTGCCACAACGGGCCCCGCGAAAAACCACCCGCCGCGCGCCTCGATGCGCGCCAGCCCTGGGGGACACCATGGTCGAGACCAACATGTTGCGGGCGAGGCGTCGCTGGTCTGCGGCCAGCCCGGCATCCGCATTGTTCCTGTCGGCGATGAGCGCACTGGCCCTTGGAACCGGGCTTGCCCTGACTGCGGGACCGGCAGCCGCGCAGACCTCGACCAATCCGAGTACCCGCGTATCGACCCCGCTCGGCGTCGCCTTGCCGCTCAACGTCACCGCGGTGCCGCCGCTGCCGGCGCCGGAAGCGCTGCTGCCCAACCTGTTCGGGCTCGACCGGCTGCGCGCGGCCGGCGTCGCCCTGCTGCTCGACAACACCAACGAGTTCGCCGGCATCATCTCCGGCCCGCAGAAGGGCGCCACCAATTCCGGCCAGTACGGGTTCGAGACCGACATCGACTGGCAGAAGCTGGCGGGGCTGACCGGCTTCTCCACCCACACCGTCGTGGTCGGCCGCTACGGCATCCCGGCGAGCCGGATCTTCGGCGACAACCTCAATCCGAGCCAGGAAATCTATGGCGGCGGCGGCAACGTCGCGGTGCATCTGGTCTATGCCTACGGCGAGGAGACGCTGGCCGGCGGCCGCTTCGACATCACCGCGGGCCGCATTCCGTTCCTGAACGACTTCTCCTCCTCGCCGCTCTACTGCAACTTCATGAACAATTCGTTCTGCGGCAACCCGAAGGCGTCGTCGGACAACCCCGCCCACTCCTCCTACCCGGATGGCAACTGGGCGACGCGGGTGCGGGTGCGCCCGACCAAGAGCACCTACATCCAGACCGGCATCTTCTTCTCCGAGGAGAACATCTACAGCGCCGGCAATGGGTTCCGCTCGGGCTTCCGCTTCAGTTCGGCGCAGATCAACGGCGAGGCATTCCCCGTCGAGCTTGGCTACGAACCGCTGGTCGGGCCGGACAAGCTGCCGGGCCACTACAAGCTCGGCTTCGCCTACGACAACGTGAATCACAGCGATGGCTATTTCGACATCGACGGCAGCGCGCTCGGCGAGACCGGACTGCCGCCGCGCCAACGCAAGGGCACCACGGCCGCCTGGGTGCTGTTCGACCAGATGCTGCTGCGCAACGGCCCCGGCGACACCAACGGCCTGATCGTGTTCGGCGGCTACTACCACAACGATCCGTCGACCTCGACGCGCAACGACCAGTACGAGATCGCGCTGCTCGACCAGGGCTTCTGGAAGGCGCGTCCGAAGGATCTGGTCGGCGTCGCGTTCAATTACCTGCAGGTGTCGAACGCGCTGACCCGCACTGAGGAACTGCAACAGGAACTCGGCCTGCCGATCACCGGCAATGGCGCGCAGTTCTATGACGACAGCACGCCCGGCATCCAGAGCCACACCATGGACATCGAGGCGAACTACCAGATCCACGTGATGCGCGGCGTCACCTTCGCACCGGATTTCCAGTACTTCATCCGGCCGAACGCGCAGACCAACTTGCACAATGCAGCGCTGCTCGGCTTCAAGACCCACATCGAGCTGTTTTAGAGCTCAGGCCCCTCCGCGGCTGCACCGCGTGGGTGGCGCCGTCAAACAAGTTCGGCCGCGGGACCTGGGGTTGTCGATTGGGAGGTTGCTGGGCAGCCCGTTCCCATTCAGCGCCCAACCCTCAGGACCGAGCACGTAATCAAGATATTGCAGGTTCTCAGGTAAGCGCTTGCGGCCATGGGAAAACCATTCTCAACGGGCACGCGACGCCACACCGACTTCAAACGTGTTCTGGTCGAACACGGCTTCGTCCGGGTTTTCAAATGCGAGCGTCTCGCCCTGGTCGAAGGAGACGGTGAGCGTGTCACCTTGAGCAAGGGCGGCGATCACCGTGTGGACGTTGTCGTAAGGCCGCCCAGACCATTCACCCGATATACGCAGACTTCCATGCTTGACGTGAGGAAGTTGCTTTGAAAGACGATCGGCGAGCATTTCGGCGATGGTCATGTCATAGAGAACCCGGCGCGTATCGAACGTCCCCGGCACTGCTACCGGGCCCCCTGTCAGGGATTGGGCGCGGCTCCGCTGGTGTAGCGGTCCAGGATCTCGTCGACCGGGCCGTCGGCGACGACTCGGCCGGCCTGCAGCCAGAGCAGGCGGGTGCACCAGGTTTTCAGCACCTGCGGGGTGTGCGAGGTCAGCACCATGATCTCGGCACCGCGCACCACGGTCTCCAGACGCGCATGCGCCTGGTCGCGGAAATGCATGTCGCCGGCCATGAACCACTCATCCATCAGCAGCACCTGCGGCGCGATCGCGGTGGCCAGGCCGAAACCCAGCCGCACCACCATGCCGGAGGAATACAGACGCACCGGCAGCTCGAGGAACGCGCCGAGATCGGCGAAGCGGGCGACATCATCCTCCAGCGCGCGGCTGCCATCGCGCGACAGCCCGACATAGCGGGCCCGCAGCCGGATGTTCTCGCGTCCGGTGAGGTCGAGGTTCATGCCGAAATTGGTGTCGAGCAGCGTGTTGATGCTGCCACCGACATGCACCCGCCCGGCCACCGGCTCGTAGATGCCGCCCAGCACCCGCAGCAGGCTCGACTTGCCGGCGCCATTATGGCCGACGATGCCGAGCCGTTCGCCCGAGACCAGCCGGAAGCTGACATGCCGCAACGCCTCGACCACCACCCGCCGGGTGCGGTCTGCACCGACGGTGCCGCCGGTCGGAGTGCCGCCGCGTCCGGAACCGGCCCGGCTCGAGGTACCCCGGTTCGATGCGAGCGACAGCACGGTCTTTTTCAGCGACCGCGCGCCGCCATGATAGAGCGGGAAATCCAGCGACAGATCGTCGACATGGATGAAGGCGTCGGCATGGGCTTGAGCGTTCGGCCCCGACAGCACGGCCGGCCCCGGTGAGATGCCGTCCATCCGGCTCAGACCCAGAACGCGATGCGCGGCCGGGCGCGTATGAACAGGGCGCCGGCGATGATCCAGAACACGGCGCTGTAGCCGAGCGCCGCGCCCCAGATCAGCAGGCTGGGCGGCTGGCTCAGCAGTGGTCCGCGGACCACCTCGAGCAGCGGATAGAACGGGTTGAGCGGCAGCCACCAGCCGCGGGCGCCGAGCTGCGACGGCTTCCAGATCACCGGCGTGATGTAATATGCGATCTGCATCAGCGAGCCGACGATCGGCGGAACGTCGCGGAACCGTGCGCAGATGCTGCCCAGCATGTAGCAGGCGGCAGCGCCGTCGAGCAGCCAGAGGGCCAGGCCGGGCAGCGACATCAGCGCGTGCAGCCCGGGCCAGACGCCGAAGATCGCGAACACCACCAGCGGCACGATCACGTTGTGGCCGAGCACGATGACGTTGCTGACCACCGTCCGCAGCACCTGCACGGTGAACGGCATGCGCATCGAGCGAATGGTCTGCTCGGCTTTCAGGAAGCTGTTGCAGGCATCGCCGGCGACGGCGCCGATGCCGGCCTGCCAGAGCACCAGCGACACCGCCAGGAACGGCAGGTAGTCGCGCAGCACCAGGTGGAACAGCATGCTGTAGATCCAGCCCATCGAGCCGACCATCGCCGCACTCGACAGGGTCAGCCAGAGCGGGCCCAGCGCCGAGCCGCGATAGCGCAGCTTGATGTCGAGCCAGCCAAGCGAGACGGCCAGCCCCCACAGCCGCAAGCCGTCGCGGACGTCGGCACGGGCAGCGGCGCCGCGTGATGCGCGTCCGGTGCGGGCGTCGAGCAGCAGGTCCGCAGACGCGGCCCTGGCCGGCGCAAGATCACGCGTTGCTGCGCTAGGGTCGCCGGTGCGGCCCGCCCAGGACCCGTCCATGGCGATCGGACGCTCCGACACGGGCGGGAGGGCGTTCATCCCGGGGGCGTAGCCGATCCGCCGGATTGCGGCAACATCGGCGATACCGGATGCCACCGCGATACGGTTGATGTTGCGGCAGACATGGATGCGCGGTAATGACTTAGCGGGGGTTTCTGCACAAGTGGCTGAGCTTCCGCCGTGATCGGCAAGGTCCCTGTTCGGGGCCAGGCCCGTTCGGCGGTGGAACCGGGCAGCGTGTCGCCGTCCCTGATCTGACCGTCCGGCCTCGCGCCGGGCACGCCGGAGATGCCCGACCGATGACGCGACCTGCCGTTCGCCGCGCCGTGCCCGCCCGACCTGCCAACATGCCGGCCGCAACGCGGTCGCTGCTCGGGATCCTGTCGTCGGTGTCGCTGATGACGCTGCTGGCCGCCTGCGCCGGAACACCGAACCGCCCTGACATCCCGGTCGCGCAGGAGGCCGCGCAGTATCGCTCCCATGCCCGCAGCTTCTACGCGCCGCCCGGCCCGCCGGACGATCCGTGGGGTCCCTATATCGACGAGGCCTCGAAGCGCTTCGACGTGCCGGATGCCTGGATCCGCGCGGTCATGCACCAGGAATCCGGCGGCCACCAGTATGTCGCCGGCACCCTGACCACCTCGCCGGTGGGTGCCATGGGCCTGATGCAGCTGATGGCGCCGACCTACGACGACATGCGCCAGCAGTACAATCTCGGCGACGACGCCTTCGAGCCGCACGACAACATCATGGCCGGCACCGCCTATGTCCGGCAGATGTACGACATCTACGGCTCCCCCGGCTTCCTTGCCGCATACAATACCGGGCCCGGCCGGCTCGATGACTTCCTGACCCGCAACCGGCCGCTGCCGCGGGAGACGCGCCAGTACGTGTCCATCATCGGCCCGCAGATCGCCGGCATCTGGCCCGCCAACCGGTCGCAGACGGACCTGCTGGTGGCGAGCCACGCAGGCAATTCCGGCGTGATGTATGCGGCCGCCCAGACCAGCGCCGACACCCGCTCGGTGCGCATGGCCTGGAACCAGCGCCGCGACCTGAGCCAGGGCGCCGACCAGCCGGTTCAGGTCGCCGAGGCCCCGGGAGCGGACACCCCTGCGCCCGCACCGGCCTATACCCGCGCCTGGACCACGCTCCCCGCCGCCGCGCCGATCGCCACCCAACCGGTCCCGCCCCAGCCCGTCGCAGAAGCTTCGTCGAGCGACGATGTCAGGGCGGCGTGGGCGTCCCGCGGCCAGATCCAGACGCAGCCGGCCCCGGCCGCCCCGATGGCGGTCGCCAGTGCAGAACCCGCGCGGGATTGGTCGCCTGCGCCGACACCGCAGGTCGTCGGCGTGGTCGATCCGGTGCAGCAGGCTCCGGTCGCGTCGGCGCCGGTGCCGCCCCCGGTCCGCGTCGCCGCGGCGGATACGCCTGCCGCGCCGCCGCGGGCGGTGTCGCGCGAGCGTTTCCGCTTGATCCGCCAGGCGATGGCCGAGCCGGCGCCGCTGCTGCGTGACGCCGGCCGTGTCAGCGGTGCACATAACTGGTCGGTCCAGGTGGGCGCGTTTGGCACTCAGGCACAGGCCAGCGAAGCCGCCGGCGCCGCACAGTCGCATGCACCCAGCCTGTTGCACGCACGCGCCGAGATCGCGGGGCTGCGGCAGACCCGTGGCGGCAAAGTGTATCGCGCGCGGCTGACCGGATTATCCCGCGGCGACGCGCTGCAGGCCTGCGAGCGCCTGAGCCGAAGGTCGGACTGCATGGTGGTGTCGCCCGATGCGCGCTCATAAGCTTTCCCGCGGCCGCACGCTTGCCGCCGTACTCACCCTGGGGGCCGGCTTGCTGGCCGCATCGGCAGCGAACGCGGTCCTGGCCCCAGGAGCCAAGGCTCCGGACTTCAAGGCCCGCGCCACGCTCGGCGGCAAGGAGTTCGACGTCTCGCTGGCGGCGATGCTTCAGAAGGGCCCGGTCGTGGTGTATTTCTACCCGGCTGCCTTCACCAGCGGATGCACCGTCGAGGCGCATGACTTCGCCGAGGCGATCCCCGAGTTCGAGCAGCTCGGTGCCCACGTCATCGGGGTGTCCGAGGATGGCATCGCCAAGCTGGACAAGTTCTCGGTCAGCGCCTGCCAGAGCAAGTTCCCGGTGGCCGCGGACCCGGATGGCAGCATCACCCATTCCTTCGATGCGGCGATGATGATCATCCCGGGGCATGCGAGCCGCACGTCGTATGCAATCGGACCGGACGGCACCATCCTGGCAGCCTACAGCGCGATGGATCCGGATGGGCACGTCGCGCGAATGCTCGAGGCCGTCAAGCAGTGGCAGTTGAAGTCGGCGCACGCCAACCAGGGCTAACGCTCCCGATCCTGGTTGTCCGGTTCAGGAGAAAAATAACCTTGGGGCGCCGCTCAGGATGGGTGCGCCTCCGACTTGTCGTCGGCGGGGTCTGACGTGTCCGGCGTGGTGCTGCCGGCTTCCGCCTGATGTGACCGGGGTATCACGGGTCGCACGCGGACCCGCTGCGTCGCCATGAGCGGCTTGTAATCTTCGGTAGAGATCGACTGGCCGAACTGACCGTGGTTCCCGGGCAGTGGATCAGCCTTGTGCGGATCCGGATTTCGCATGATCGGCTCCTGGAAAATCCTTATCTTCCCAGGATCAGTATGCGCCCTACGCGGCTACGGAGTGCTACCCCGTTGTCACCTTTACGAGAGAAAGGCGACCGGGAGAGTTCACCCGGTCGCCAGTCCGCTTAGTGGGTCGCCAGGCCGGTGTTGTTGGTGACGGCGCCCTGGGTCGCGGTCGCGCCATGCGACACGTCGTGGCCGACGGCAGCCGCGTCCTCACCCATGCCGCTCACGGTATTGCAGGCGGAAAGCGTGGCGCAGCCCGCCATCAGCAGGCCGATCGTTGCAATGATACGGCAGGGGGCGGAAAACATCTTCTTCATCTCCAGGAGGTTTCCGCAACAACGGAGATCGGCTGCTCCAGGTTGCAGCCTCACGTCACCGTAACGGCCGCCTGTGTCCGCCAGGTCACAGCCCATGCCACGGCCGAGGCCACGACTGAGTTCAGAACGGACGTGTCGGGGTGATCGTCGGGGCGCGAACATGCCGGTCGACGCCCGCCGACAGCGGAGGCAGCAGGCCCGGATGCTTTCCCGGCTCGATGCGCTGCATGGCCGTGCCGGGGCGGAGCCTGCCGGGGCAGCGATCGGTGACGCTATCCAGAACAAGCACCGGAGCGGTGTTCGGCGCGCCCTGGCGCCAGAGCCTGGCATGGGTGCAGTCATCGGACGCAGGGGCGATCACCGCGCGAAAGCCGATCCGCTCCCGCATCTGTCGTGCCATGAGGTGCTGCATCGCCAGCATCGGGTCGTTGGCAGGCAGCCCGGTGAACAGGGCGGTCAGCTGGATAGGCCGGGTCGGTCCAACGATCGCGGGGTGAGCAGCCTGTTCGACCACGATAACCGCACCATCCGGGACGCGATCACGCGCGCTGACGAGGAGGACCGCTCCCATGCAGGCTGCCATGGCGGTACCCAGGACGACGCGGAGCAGGGTGGGCGGACGGGATGCGATCATTCTGGCCTCAAGAAACGAGCCGGAGCGGCCGTTCTGACCAATACGGGACGATTGTTAACCATCCATGAATCGCGACGCATTTGCACATGAAGCCTTTGTCAGAAACGGCGAATCGCGCGACGGCTTTCACACACCGGCCTTGTTTGACGTCCCGACAGCTCGCAGTTAAGAACAAGTCGCAATTCGTTCCACTTCGGCTCACCCAGGGGATTCGTCTTCATGCGTCTTTCGTCCAGGACATCCATGCTGCTGGCACATGCAGTGTTGGCGTCGGTCGGCGTGGCAGCTCTGTGCAGCGAAACGGCACGCGCCGAGACGCTCACGCTCTACAGCGCGCAGCACCCGCAGATGGTCACCCAGCTGACCGAAGCCTTCAGCAAGCAGACCGGCGTCAAGGTGCGGATCCGCGCCGGCGAGGCGCCCGAGATCGCCAGCCAGATCGTCCAGGAAGGCAGCGCCTCGCCGGCCGACGTCTATTTCACCGAGAACTCGCCCGAGCTCGTGCTGCTCGACGAGAAAGGCCTGCTGGCGCCGGTCGACAAAGCCACCCTCGCCGACGTCCCGGCGCGCTTCAGCGCTGAGACCGGCGACTGGGTCGGCGTGCTGGTCCGCGAGAACGTGCTCGCCTTCAACCCGTCGATGATCGGCGCCGACAAGCTGCCGCCCTCGCTGCTCGACCTGGCGCGCCCCGAATGGAAGGGCCGCGTCGCCATCGCCCCCGCGGACGCCGACTTCCTGCCGCTGGTCGAGGCGGTCGTGAAGCTGAAGGATCGCGCCACCGCGCTGGCCTGGCTCAAGGCGCTCAAGGTCAATGCCCAGGTGTTCGACGACGATGAGGGCGTGGTCGCCGCGGTCGAGCGTGGCGCCGTCGCGACCGGTATCGTCAATAACTACTACTGGGCACGCATGCACCAGGAGAAGGGTGCCGCCACCAAGAGCGAGATCCACCACTTTGGCGGCGGCGATGTCGGCGGCCTGCTCAACGTGTCGGGGGCGGCGGTGCTGAAATCATCGAAGCACCAAGCCATCGCGCAGAAGTTCCTGGCCTTCCTGGTCAGCAGGCCGACGCAGACCGAGCTCGCCGCCGGCAACGTCGACTTCGAGTATCCGCTGGCCAAGGACGTGAAGGCGAACCCGCTGCTCAAGCCGTTCGACCAGCTCGACCCGCCCTCGATCTCGGTGAAGAACCTCGGCGACGACCAGGACGCCGCGAAGCTGCTGCGCGAGGCCGGGCTGCTCTGATCGTCGCCGTCCGCCAGGCCGGTCGCCGCCTGCGAACCCGGTTGCCCGGAGCGCATCGGTCGCCACCATTGCTGCTGCTGCTCGCCGGTCTCGGTACTGCGCTGGTGCTGCTGCCGCTGGTGCTGACCGTGCTGCAGGCGACCGGCGAGCCGCTGGCGGATGCCGTCGCATTGCTGTGGCGCCCGCTGGTCGGTGAACTGCTGCTCGACACCATCGGCCTGGTGCTGGCGTCGGTGGCGGTCACGGCACTGGTCGGTGTGCTCTGCGCCTGGCTGGTCGAGCGCACCGACCTGCCGGGGCGACGCCTGTTCGCCGTTCTGGCTGCGGTGCCGCTGGCGATCCCGCCCTTCATCACCAGCTACGCCTGGGTCTCGCTCAGCGCGGGCCTGCAGGATTTCAACGGCGCGCTGCTGGTGGTGGGCTCGGCCTACATGCCGCTGGTGTATCTGCCGGTGGCGGCCGCCCTGCGCGGCATGGACCCGGCGATCGAGGAGAGCGGCCGCGTGCTCGGGCTCAGCCCCTGGCGGTGCTTCATCCGGCTGGTGCTGCCGCAGCTGCGGCCGGCGCTGCTCGGCGGCATGCTTCTCGTGGCGCTCAACGTGCTGGTCGAGTTCGGCGCCTTCGCCCTGCTGCGCTACCGCACCTTCACCACCGAGCTCTACGCCGAATATCGCACCGGCCTGGTCGGACCGAGTTCGGCGCTGCTCGCGTGCGTGCTGATCCTGCTCTGCCTGCTCTGCCTGGTGCTCGAGCTGAAGGTGCGCGGCGGCAGCGTCTATGCCTCACTCACCCGCGGCGCCCGGCGACCAGCCGCGCGCTACCATCTTGGCTGGACCAGGTTGCCGGCGCTGGCGTTCTTCGTAGCACTGGCGGTGGCAACACTCGGCGTGCCTCTCGGCATGATCGTGTTCTGGCTGACCCAGCACAACGAAGCCGCCACCTCGGCCGTGGGCGTGTCGTGGCCGCTGCTGCTGCAGGCAACCGGCGGCTCGCTGTCGCTCGGGCTGTCGGGTGCGGCGCTGACCGTTCTGCTGGCCCTGCCGCTCGGCTTCCTGTCGGTGCGCTATCCCGGACGCGCCGCCATCCTGTTGGAGCGGCTCGCCTATTTCGGCCAGGGCGTTCCCGGGATCGTCGTGGCGCTGGCCCTGGTGACGCTGACCATCCGCCTGCTGCAGCCGCTTTATCAAAGCGCGCCGTTGCTGGTGATCGCCTATTCGATCTTGTTCCTGCCGCTCGCCCTGGTGAGTGTCCGCGCCGCCTTCGCGCAGGCGCAGGTGCGTCTTGAGGAGGCCGGGCGGGTGCTCGGGCTCGGGCCGATCGCGGTTGCGATCCGCGTCGTGCTGCCGCTGGCGGCTCCCGGACTTGGTGCGGCGGCGGCGCTGGTATTCGTGGCGATCGTGACCGAGCTCACCACCACGCTGCTGCTGTCGCCGATCGGCATGCAGACGCTGGCCACCCAGGTCTGGGCCGACACCACCACGCTCGCCTTCGCCGCGGCCGCCCCGTATGCCGCGATGATGGTGCTGCTCTCGCTGACCTCGACCTGGGTGCTGGCCCGCCGCTTCGGCCGCAGCGGCGGCGTCCTCCCGGCGATCGGCTAGACCGTCGAGGGCTTCCTCAAGAGGACCGCCCTGGCCATACACTCGCCCGAAATGCTCTGCTGTCATTGTTGCACGTGGAGCAGCAGGCGATGCCCGCATATGGAACAAGCTTAGGAAGTTGCGCGGCCGGAGTGCCGTTAGAGCCGTCGTGGCCAGTCGTAATCGCCGCCGGAAACGACCGAGAGTGGTGGACGAAGCCGGACGTCTGGGTTGCAGTTTTCACCTTCACCCTGACAGCTGCCACAATCGCCCTGGGATTCTTCACTTATCGGCTCTGGAAGGCGACGAAGAAGGCGGTGGAAGATACGGAACAGAGCCTTGAAGTAGCTCGCGAGACCTGCCGAGGCCGCGAGAAGGCAGGCGGAGGTGGCTGAACGTGTCGGAATGATCCAGAACATCAACGCCCTTCAGGGTCACCTTAGATACGCGGCGTCCTGTGCGCTTTTCAACGAACGCCCGAGCGAAGAGGCTCTGAAGACCGTATCCGGCAGTCAAAAAGGATTCGGCCGACTTCTATGGCGGCTGGAGCAGGGCGGCCACGCTGAAGCGCAGATTGAGACACAGGCTCATCCACATTATCCAAGTTCCCGAGGTTCGAAATGTCTCTGAGAAGTGCAGTGGTGGCCTCTTCTCGAGAGTCGATTTCTTGTTGAATGTCTCGATGCTGCACAGGCGATAACCGACCTTGCAGGAGCGGCGGGGGTGGGTTTCCTTCTGGACCGAAGAATCAGCGATATATGCGAAATCATTCCACGGGTTCTGGCCGAGCGGGAAGCTTTACGAAAGCTGCATCCCGAATTCTTCCAGTAATCTGATGCTGTGTTTTCCGCCCGGGGTGAGGGTGTGGCACCCGGAGTCGGCCCTGGGCGAACGGTGCCGGCAGATCGACCCTGATTGTTCTTCTCCCACTCGAATGAGGAGCAGACGGTTGTAGCACTAGCGCATTGATACATTCTCTGCTGATCGTACAACCGTTCTGTTACCCGTTCTTCTTTCCACGCGACGAGGCCCAGTTCCGTGCCCTACGTTTCCCCTGCGCCATTTTCGTTCATTGGCCGATCATCCGTCGGGACGGGTGAGTGCGTCCCGTTGGTCCAGACAGCGACGGGTGCACCCCTGACTGCTTTCTGGAAGCGCGGGGCCCTGGTCCAGGGCAATACCGGCCTGAAGCCGGGAACCGCGATCGCGACGTTCGATGCAAGTGGGCGCTACGGCAACCACACGGACGGAACGAGCCACGCGGCGATCTATCTTGGGCAGGATGCGCGGGGTCTCGAGGTTATCGATCAGTGGAATATCCGGCAGCATCATAAGATCGTGGCGAAGCATGCTCCGCAAAAACGAATACTGCGGTTCCGGAACTCGAACGCTCAGCCGGTTGATCAAGGGAGCCGTTATTATGTGGTCGAGTAGCCTGAAGGCCGTCTTGCTCCTGATCGCCTCCGGCACCGCAGCGTGTGCGGACGCGCGGTGCCCCCTGGCAGACGGAGGACACTCGTTGAGCGCTGTCGAGGTGTTCGACGGTCCACCCGCCGAAATGGCGTCGCTGGAGCCGGGCGATGGCGGATGGACCTTGAACTACAAGGCGGCAGCGCCCGATGGGCACTTCTATCTCGGATGCTATTATGCGACGAGGACCACGCCGCTAGCGATCAGGCTGCCGCCGACCGTCTCGAACTGTCGGATCACGCAGTATCCTCAGGTCAGCTGCCATTGAAAGTATCGACTTTGCGCATTGAGGCGATGATCTCCCTCAGGACGCGTCACGCATGACCGCACTCGACATCGTCGGCGTCGCCAAGTCGTTCGGCGACGTGGCCGTGCTGGCGGATCTCGATCTCCAGGTGGCACCGGGCAGCCTGGTGGCGATCCTGGGTGCGTCGGGTGGCGGCAAGACCACGCTGCTGCGCCTGATCTGCGGCTTCGACCGGCCGGATGCGGGCAGCATCGTCATTGCCGGCCGCCCGGTGTCGGGCCCGGGGCTGCACGTGCGGCCGGAGCATCGCCGGATCGGCTACGTCGCGCAGGACGGTGCGCTGTTCCCGCATCTGTCGGTCGGCCAGAACATCCTGTTCGGTCTCGATCGCACCGGCCGTCGCGACCAGGCACGGGCGGAAGCGCTGCTCGAACTGGTCGGGCTGCCGGCGACTTACGCGATGCGGCCGCCGCAGGCGCTGTCCGGCGGCGAGCAGCAGCGGGTCGCCCTGGCGCGCGCATTGGCGCCGCGGCCCGGCCTGGTGCTGCTCGACGAGCCGTTCTCGGCCCTCGACGCGGCGCTGCGTGCCGGCACCAGGCGCGCGGTCGCGGAGGCGTTGTCACGCGCCGGTGCCACCGCGCTGCTGGTGACGCACGACCAGTCGGAGGCGCTGTCGATGGGCGACCAGGTGGGGGTGCTGCGCCGCGGCCGCCTGGTGCAGATCGCCGCCCCCGCCGAGCTGTATCGCAACCCGGTCGATGCCGAACTCGCCCGTTTCGTCGGCGAGGCGGTGCTGCTGCCGGGACATGCCCAGGATGGCGGTGTCGAATGCGCGCTTGGCCATCTGGTGTTGGCGCCCGGCACCCTACAGGCGGGCCCCGTGCAGGTCATGGTGCGGCCGGAGCAGATCGTGCTGGGTGCGGCGCTCTCGGATGGCGCCGATGCGCGCGTGGTGTCGGTCGCCTATTACGGCCACGATGCCAGCCTGGGCCTGATGCTGCCGACGCTCGACGCCCCGCTGGTGGCACGCATCAACGGCGCACAGGCCCTGTCGCTGCATGAAGGCGACCTGGTGCGGATCGCCGTCAACGGCCCGGTGGTGGCGTTTCGCACCGGTTAGGCGCCTCGATGTGCTCCGTCAGAGCCAGTGTCCGAGTGGCGGCATCAGTTCCGTCGGAAAATTGTTCAGGTAGTGCAGGATGACGCCCAGCCACACCGTGCGGAGCTTGAGTGCGAGAGCAGCGGTGATCGGGCCGAAAACCAAAGCCGTATAGAGGATCTGGCTTTCCAGGTCGTCATCGGTCATCCAGAACGTGTTCTTCAGGTGCCAAAGGCCGAACAGCGCCGACGAGATGACGATCGCCCATATCGCCCCGTAGGCTCGCTCGAGTGCCCCGAGGATGAAGCCGCGAAACAGGATCTCTTCGGTGATGGGAACGAAGAGGATCCAGACCTCCGGTGGTCCCCCGAGCATGTTTCCGGTCAGCCGGAAGCCGCGCGCGAACAGCAATGTCGTCAGCACGTAGAGCGTGGCGATGATCCCGATCTGGGCGAGCGGTGTCAGGATCCAGAGCCTGCGGAATTTCAGCAGCTCGATCGGGAATTCGTCGGTGTTCATGCAGCCGGCGCTCGTTCAAGGATGCAGGATCCTGTCCTACCGCGTCGTGTCGCGAAGCGTCGACGGGTTGCAGATCGACACAGAGCGTCGTTTGCCCGAAGGCCGTGCTGCTTCTAGCGTCCGGGGCATGACGCCACTGCTCGCGCCCGTGTTCCGCCGATGCGCGCTGGCCCTGCTGCTTTCGCTGGCACCATTTGCGGCCCTCGGCCAGGACGCGTCGTCACCGGACACCGCATCCCCGACCAACCCAGCCCCCGGCGGGCTCAAGCTCAGCCTGCCGGTGCAGGGCGGCTACGATTTCCATGCCGTCGGACCACCGTCCGAGGCGCAGCGCCTGCACGACGCGCCGCTGCCCGACCCGTCGACACGCCCCAAGCTCGACAACAGCCTGCACGACCCTGCCACCGGTGCCGACACCAGCGCGTTCGGCACCGCGTACACCTATCCCAACCCGCTCAACGGCACCGATGGCAACAGTTCGGTGGCCAACGCCGCCAGCAAGTCGGCGAACGTGCCGCAAGTCGGCGGCCTGAGCTTCGTGGTGTTCGAGTGGGGCTACCCGCCCAAGCCGATGCCCAAGGTGCCCGGCGAGGACCTGACCGCCGCACCCCCGCCGGTGGTGCAGGTACGCTTCGCGGTGCAGGCGGACGACGAGGCCGCGCTCGACGCGAAGTCGCTCTGGATCGTCCAGCGTGCGGTGCAGGCTTACGGCCGCGCCGGCCTCACCGAGATCACCATCGAGCGGCCACAGGACCGGCCCGGCTGCTGCACGCGCTATCCGGACCTGATCAAGGCCGAACTGGTGCGCGAAGGCCTCAGCCCGACCCCGGGCGGCTGGCTGCCCGGCCACCGGATCAGGCTGGTGCTGGCGGCCATGCCTGCGTCACGATAATCACCGGAGCGGGGAGAGCCGATGGCGAAACAGGCGAAGGACAGCGGCACGATCCGCACCGGCATCGGCGGCTGGGTGTATCCGCCGTGGCGCGAGACCTTCTACCCGCCCTCGGTGAAGGCCGCGGACCAGCTGGCCTATGCCAGCTCGAAGCTCGCCTCGATCGAGATCAACGCCACCTTCTACCGCACCCAGACCCCGGCCAGCTTCGCCAAATGGCGCGACGAGACGCCGGACGGCTTCGTGTTCTCGGTCAAGGCGGCGCGCGGGGCGGCCCAGCGCAAGGATGCGGCGGAGGCGGCGCCGGCGATCGAGCGGTTTCTCCACTCCGGGCTGGCAGAGCTTGGGGCCAAGCTCGGGCCGATCCTGTGGCAGCTGCCGCCGACCCGGAAATTCGATGCGGCCGCGATGGCGCCGTTCCTCGACCTGCTGCCGGAGACCCTGGACGGGCTCCCGCTGCGCCACGTGATCGAAGCCCGGCACGAGAGCTTTGCCTCCCCGGAGGCCCTCGCGCTGCTAACCGAACGCCGCGTGGCGCGGGCGATCATCGACTCCGAGAAGAACGCCCTGGTCGAGGCGATCACCGCGGACTTCGTGTATCTGCGGCTGCAGCGGACCGAGGACGCGGAGCCCGCGGGCTATGCGCCGGCCGAGCTCGATCGCTGGGCGCACCGGCTGCGCGAGCTGTCCGCCGGGGGACGCGACGTGTTCGCCTATGTGATCTCCGGCGCCAAGCACCGAGCACCGGCTGCCGCGATGGCGCTTGCCGACCGCATCCGCGACCGGGCGCACACGTAAACGGGTTCCGCGCACGGTTGACGAGCGGGAAACGGATGAGGTTCTTTGCGCGCAACCGGAGCGGGGATCGGACGGCGTGCTTGAACTCATCCTGAGCCGCCACAGCCCGGACCACGGCTGCCGCGGATGAGGCCATTTCTCGGCCTGCTCGGTATCCTGATCGCCGCCATCGGTTCCGAATTCAACGATCAGGTCACCTCGATCGCATTGGGCGACGTGACCGGCGGCCTTGGCCTCAGCCACGATCCGGGCACCTGGTTCGAGAGCCTGTATGTCAGTGCCGAGGTGGTCGGCATGGCGCTATCGCCCTGGCTTCTGGTGACGTTCAGCCTGCGCCAGTTCGCGCTGTTCGTGCTGCTGCTGAATGCCGTGTCGAGCGCCATGATCCCGTTCTCGCCGGATGCGTCGGCGCTATACATCCTGCGGATCGTCCAGGGCCTGTCCGGCGGCTTCACCATCCCGCTGCTGATGACCACCGCGCTGCGCGTGCTGAACCCGCCGATCCGGCTGTACGGCCTGGCCCTCTACGCCCTGACCGCGACCTTCACCCCCGCACTCGCCTCGACCATGGCGGCACTCTGGACCGACCTGGTCGGCTGGCGCTTCGTGTTCCTGAGCTCGATCCCGATCTGTGCCGCAGCCGCCACCCTTGCCTGGTACGGCATCCCGCAGGACCCGCAGCGGTTCGAGCGGTTCCGCATCTTCGACTGGCGCGGGGCGCTGCTGCTGGTGGTCGGCATGGGCAGCTTCACCACCATGCTGCAGCAGGGCGACCGATTCGACTGGTTCAACTCGCCGCTGATCTGCGTGCTCGGGCTCACGAGCGTGGTCGCGATCCCGCTGCTGCTGGTCAATGAGTGGTTCCACGAGCTGCCGTTGCTGAAGCTGCAGTTGCTGGGCCGACGCAACCTCGCCTATGGCGGCATCTGCCTGTTCCTGTTCCTGCTGATCGGGCAGTCGGCCGGGACCGTGCCGAACGCATTCCTGGGCCAGGTGCAGGGCTACCGGCCGGAGCAGTTCTACCTGGTGACACTGGCGATCGCCGCCCCGCAGCTGGTGCTGCTGCCGGCGGTGTCCTGGGTGCTGGAACATCCCAGCATCGATGTCCGGCTGGTGAATTTCGCCGGCCTGGCGATGATCCTGGCGTCCTGCATCGGGCTCTCGTTCGCGACGATCGACTGGTATCGCGGACCGTTCTTTTTCTGGCTCGCGTTGCAGACCGTCGGGCAGCCGATGGTGGTGGTGTCGCTGCTGATGATGGCGACCAACACCGTGAAGGGGCCGCAGGAGGCGCCGTTCGCGTCGGCCATCGTCAACACCCCGCGCGCCATTTCCGAAGCGGTCGGTATCTGGCTGGTGCAGCTGATCGAGCGCTGGCGCGGCGGGCTGCATTACAACCGACTGGTCGACCAGGTCGGGCAGGATCGCTACCGGCTGATCCAGGCGCCACAGATCACGCCGCAACATCCGCCGCCGCTGCTGCCGAACGGCCAGCCAAGCTCGCCCGGCAGCCTGCAGGCGTTCGCCCAGGCAATCGAGCAGCAGGCGCGGATCCTGACCATCAGCGACATGTTCCTGGTCTTCGCCGGAATCACCGCCGTGCTGATGGTGGTGCTCGTCCTGCTCACCGAATATACCCTGCCGCCGCGCCTGCTGTTCGCGAAGAAATAGGAATTCCGGATGGCTGACGACGCCCCAAAATTCAGGTCCGACAAGCCCGGGTCGGACAAGGACGACAAGCCGGCCGATCCGCCACCGCCGCCACCACCGCCGGCGCCCCCGGCAAAGTGGCCGTGGGTGGTGGCCGGGCTGATCGTCGTGGGGTTCGTGGCCGTGGTGCTGGTGCAGATCCTGGTGCCGAAGCCCGACGTCTGGACCGACGATGCCTACGTCACCGTGCATTACGCGACGGTGGCGCCGCGGGTGTCCGGCCAGGTGAACGGCGTCATGGTCGACGACAACCAGCTGGTGCATGCCGGCCAGGTGCTGGCGACGCTCGATCCGCGCGACTTCCAGACCTCGGTGGCGCAGGCGGAGGCGGCGGTGGCGCGCGATACCGCGCAGGTCACCAACGCGTCCGCGAACGTCGCCCGGCAGCCGCCGCTGATCGAGGAGCAGCAGGCATCGGTGGCATCGGCTGAAGCCAGGCTCGCATTCTCCAAGGCCGACGCGCGCCGTTACGGCAATCTCGCCGCCACCGGTGCGGGCACCACGCAGCAGCGCCAGCAGGCCGACACCACGACGGCGGAAAACCAGGCGTCGCTGGATAGTGCCAAGGCTGCCCTCGAGGCGTCGCGCCGGCAGATGCAGGTGCTGCAGGCGCAGCAAGCCTCGTCGGAGGGCACGGTCAAGGCGGATCGCGCGCAGCTCGAGCAGGCCAGGCTCAATCTCAGCTACGCCACCATCACCGCACCGTTCGACGGCATGGTCGGCAACCGCTCGGTGCAGGTCGGAAATTATGTCGGGCCGGGTGCGGTGCTGATGACGGTGGTGCCGCTCGACCGGGTGTATATCGAGGCCAACTACCGGGAGCTCGCGCTGCGTCACGTGCGCAGCGGCCAGCATGTCACGATTCATGTCGATGCCTACGACATCGATCTCGATGGCATCGTGGACAGCGTGCCGCCGGCGTCGGGTGCGGCGTTCGCACCGATCGCGCCGAACAACGCCACCGGCAATTTCACCAAGATCGTGCAACGCCTGCCGGTCAAGATCGTGCTTTCGCCGAACCAGCCGCTGGCGAAACTGCTGCGTGTCGGCTTCTCGGTGGAGACGACGATCCATACCGGCCTCGAGAACGTCGTCGCCGACCAGGAGAACTCCCCCAACCGCATCACCGTGCACTGAGCGATGCGGGTGCGTTTTTCCCTGTCCCGGACGCTCCTTGTGAGCGCTTGCCTCGGAATTGCGGGATGCACGGTCGGGCCGGATTTTCGCCCGCCGACCGTGGCGTCGCCGAGCGTGTGGGGTCCGGAAACTGCCGACGTGCCGAGCCGCACGGTGGCCGGTACGATCGACCCGACATGGTGGCGGAGCTTCAACGATCCCGAGCTGGTCTCGCTGGTCGACCGCCTGGTGGCGCAGAATCTCGACCTGCAGACTGCGGCCGAGCGCATCATCCAGGGCCGCGCGCAACGTCAGGTGGCGGCGGCGCAGGGTCTGCCGCAGATCAGCGAGCAGTCCTCATACCTGCACGAGCGGCAGAGCCCGACCGGCTTCATCTCGCTGGTGCAGCCGGCGCCTTATGCGCCGCTCGGTTACGACATCTGGCAGAACGGCCTGAGCAGTTCCTGGGAACTCGACCTGTTCGGCAAGGTGCGCCGCAGCGTCGAATCCGCCAATGCCGAGCTGCAGGCCTCGGTCGAGAACCGCCGCGGCATCGCGCTGTCGTCGCTGGCGGAACTGGCGCAGAACTATCTGCAGCTGCGCGGCGTGCAGACGCAGATCGGTGTCGCGGAGACCAACCTGGCGCTGGCCGACCAGAACAACCGTCTGGTGCACACCCGCTTTGCCAATGGCGTCGCCAACACGCTCGATCTCGCGCAGGCGCAATCGCAGCTGGCGACGGTGGCGGCCAGCCTGCCGACGCTGCGCACCCAGGAAGCAGCGCTGATCAACGCGATCGGCCTGCTGCTGGCCGAGCCGCCGCGTGCGCTCGACGCCGAACTGCGGATGCCGGCGGCTTTGCCCGCGGTGCCGCCGGTGGTTCCGGTCGGCGTGCCGGGTTCGCTCGTCCGTCGCCGCCCGGATGTTCGCGAAGCGGAAGCCAGGTTGCACGCGGCCACCGCGCAGACCGGTGTCGCGGTCGCCGATTTCTATCCCGACGTGTCGCTCACCGGCGCCGTCAATGCCGACGGCCGCATCATCGCCGACGCGTTCAGCCTGCCGAGCCGCGCCTTCCAGCTCGGTCCGCAGATCAGCATCCCGCTGTTCCGGGGCGGCCAGTTGCGCGGCGAACTCCGCCTGAGAAAGTCGCAGCAGCGCGAGGCGGCACTCGATTTCCAGAAGACCGTGCTGCAAGCCTGGCAGGATGTCGATAACGCGCTGACCGCATATGCCGAGGCACAGCGGCGGCACCGCGAGATTGCCGATGCCGCACGCCAGAACGCGGTCGCGCTGGACGCCGCACGGCAGCGCTACCAGCAGGGCGTCGCGGATTTCCTCAACGTGATTTCCTCACAGGCGCAGCTGTTGCAATCGCAGAACGATCTCGCCACCAGCGACACCGAGATCGACACCGACCTGGTCGCGTTGTATCGCGCACTGGGCGGCGGCTGGGAGGCTGCGGAGGAAAAGGCCACGCGCGCCCCGACCGGGTCAGGAGACCAGGCGTCGCGTTAGCCGGAACCCGGCCACCGGAGCAGCATCGGTCACGCCGCAAACCGCGCGCGCAGCGACGGCAGGATCTCGGCGCCGAAACGGGCCAGGCCGCTCTGGTAGTCCGGGAAGATCAGCATCATGCCGTCGAGGTCGGCGTGCTCGATCAGCTGCGTCATCCGGGCGCCGATGGTGGCCGGGCTGCCCGCCGCGTGCGGTGCGGTGATGCCGGTGCGGGCGCGGGCGGTGAAGGCGTTCTCACAGCCGATCTCGGCATCGATCATGCCGTACGACCGCATCATCCCGACGAACGCCTCCTCGTCGAAGCCGGCGCGGAACCGCTCGATGGTGGCGTCGGCCTCCGCGTCGCTATCCTCGATCACCAGGATCAGCATGGCGTAGGTGCGCAGCCGGCGACCGGCGTCGCGGGCCAGTTGTTTCGCGCGCAGGCTGGTGCTGCGGAGTTCGTCATCGTCGCGGCCGCCGATGAAGATCGCGTCGGTCTCCTCGATCGCAAACCGCATGCCGCGTTCCGACATCCCAGCGGCCACGATGAAGGGCCGCGGCGTCTGCACCGGCTTCGGATCCGACTGGCAGTCCTCGAAGTTGAAATAGCGCCCCTGCATCGTCACCGACGGCTCGGTCCACAGCGCCTTGATCGCACGCAGCCATTCGCTGGCAAGCTCGTAGCGGTCGTCGTGGCTGATGGTGTCCGGCCAGGCGCCCATCTGCGAGAACTCGCCCCTGAAGGCGCCCGGCACCACGTTCAGCCCGGCGCGGCCATGGCTCACCTGGTCCAGCGTGGCGATCATCTTGGCGGCCACGGCAGGGTTCTGCAGCAGCGTGTGGAAGGTGGTCCAGATCTTGACCCGGCTGGTGAGAGCCGCGAGCGCCGACATCAGCACCATGCTGTCGAGCGAGCTGCGCCAGTGGTCGGTGCGGCCGCCATAGCCGCGGAACTTCGCCATCGACATGATGAAGTCGAGCCCGATCTCCTCGGCCAGGAGCGCCGCACGGCGGTTGGACTCGTAGGATCCGTCGATCACCGGCGTCGTCGAGGACAGGATCCAGCCGCCATTGGCGATCGGCATGAAGATGCCGAAATCCTTCGATCCCTCGTCGGAGGGCAGCCCGAAGCGCGTCGGCTGGGCGATGGCCAGGATCAGGCGGCGCGCTGGAGCGACTGCCGGACGCAGCGCTCGATGGTGTCCACCATGATCTGCGTCTGCAGCTCGACCTCGTAGTTGATGCGGTCGCCGATCCGGTAGTCCGAGAGGCTGGTCTGGCGCACGGTTTCCGGGATCAGGTTGATCTTGACCTCGCCGGTGGCCTCGTCCGCCTCGGCGACCGTCAGGCTGCAGCCGTTCAGCGCCAGGTAGCCGCGCACGAACACGTATCTGCGATGCGGCTCCGGTATGGCCACGCGCAGGAACAGCGCCCCGGTGGAGGTATTGATGCCGGTGACGCGCGCCGTGCCGCTGACATGGCCGGTCACGTTGTGGCCGCCGTTCTCGTCGCCGGCCCGCATCGATCGCTCGACGGTGACCCGGCTGCCGACCGTGCGGTCGCCGAGATTGGTGATCGCCATGGTGCCGTCGGACACGTCGAACGACACCAGGTCGCCCGCCATCGTCACCACGGTCAGGCACACGCCATCGACGTTGACGCTGGCGCCGAGCTTCAGCCCGTCCAGCAGCTCGGCCGGCAGTCGCAGCGTGTAGCTGGTGCTGCCGTCGCCCGCGGTCCGGTCGATCACCGGAACCACCGCCTGCGCGATCCCGCTATACATGTCCGAGCGCCTCTCATCCTGTCGCGGCGGCTGCAGACACGCAGGCCGGCCGACGCCCCAGTAGTTGGGTGATGCCCGCGCTCGAGGCAATGCCGCTGCGACACCCGACCCGCGGCCAGCCGCCCGCACCACTTGGCGGTGCACGCCGAAAGGGCCATATGCGGTGTCAGAGACGTTCTCGGGGCGGGGTGCAACTCCCCACCGGCGGTATTTGGATATCGGGTGGCGACAGTCATCCGGCCCATCAGCCCGCGAGCGCCTGCCGGTCACACCCGGCAGGGTCAGCAGATCCGGTGTGATCCCGGAGCCGACGGTATAGTCCGGATGAGAGAGAACGCCGACGCACGTGCCCTCCCGGCAAGCGGGACGGCGCGGTCGGACGGCTGCGCCCTGATAACGTCCGACTGGACGGGATCCGACTGGCCATGATCGCGGCGTTGCCGTTGCACGACACATTGTTTGCGTCCGCCGATGCGCCGGCCCGGGCTCCGTCGCCGGACCTGCCGCCGGAGATCGATGCGGCCTTCCGGGCTGCGGTCGAGGCGGCGTGCGCGTTTGTCGGCGCCACCATGCCAAACCCCCCGGTCGGCTGTGCGGTGCTCGATGCCGGCGGCCGCATCCTGGTCGCGGCCGCACACCGCCGGGCCGGCGAGCCGCATGCCGAGGCGCTCGCCCTGCGCCTGCTCGACCAGGCCGGTCTGACCGCGCAGGCCGCGACGCTGGTGGTGACGCTCGAGCCCTGCAACCATACCGGCCGCACCGGACCCTGCACCGAAGCCATCCTGGCCACCCCGATCCGGACCGTCTGGATCGGCGTGCCCGACCCCAACACCCGGGTCACCGGCCATGGCGCGGAACGCCTGCGCGCGGCCGGCCTCGCGGTCCATACCCTCGCCCACGACCATCCCGGGACTGCGGCCGCCCAAGCCTGTGCCGCGCTGATCGCCCCGTTCCGCCATCGTGCCACCACCGGCCGCCCCTGGATCACCGTCAAGCAGGCGCTCGATGCGACCGGCGGGATGACGCCGCCGCCGGGGGCCACGACCTTCACGTCCGCCGCCTCGCTCAGGCTCGCCCACCGGCTGCGGCGCTGCACCGACGCCATCATCACCGGCACCGGCACCATCCTGGCCGACACCCCTTCCTTCACCGTGCGCCACCTGACCGACCATCCCGGCCGCCGCCGCCTGCTGGCGGTGCTGGGCCAGCCGCACCGGCTCCCGGCCGCCTATGTGCAGGCCGCCACTGCCCGCGGCTTCGACGTTCGCCCGGTGCCGAGGCTCGAGCTGCTGCTGCCGACCCTCGCCGACGCGGGCGTGCTGTGGGCGATGGTCGAGGCCGGCCCGACCCTGCTGCGGAGCCTGCGCGAGGCCGGGCTCTGGGACGACTGGCTGACGATCCGCCGGCCGCCCCTGGACGACGCCGCGCCCGACCATTGGGCGATTGCGCTGGCCCGCGATGATGGCGACGTCTCGCCGCTGTCGCTGTTGCCGGAATTCTCCGACTTCCTGACCACCGCCTGGGATGATGATGAATGGCCCCGAGATCAATGACATCCGGCATCGAGGCGGCAATCGAGGCGCTCCGTGCCGGCCGCATGGTCGTGATGACCGATGACGAGGATCGCGAGAACGAGGGCGACCTGGTGCTCGCCGCCGAATTCGCGACCCCGGAGGCGATCAACTTCATGGTGACCCACGCCCGCGGGCTGGTGTGCCTGCCGCTCGAGGCGGCGCAGGTCGACCGGCTCGGCCTGCCGATGATGGTGCCCGTCAACCGGGCGCCGCGGACCACCGCCTTCACCGTCTCGATCGAGGCGACCGAGGGCGTCAGTACCGGCATCTCCGCGCATGATCGCGCCTGCACCATCCAGGCCGCGATCAATCCCGCGGCGGCGCCATCCGACCTGGTATCGCCCGGCCACGTGTTCCCGCTGCGTGCGGTCGAGGGCGGCGTGTTGGCGCGGCCGGGCCACACCGAGGGCTCGATCGAGCTGGCGCGGCTGGCCGGATTGCAGCCGGCGGCGGTGATCTGCGAGGTGATGAGCGCCGATGGCAGCATGGCGCGGATGCCGGAACTGCGTGAGTTTGCCGCCCGGCACGGGATGCCGGTGGTGACCATCGCCGAACTGGTCGCGTATCTGCGCCAGCCGGCCGATGCCGAACCGCCCGCCGATGCGGCGGTGACGCACGTCGCCACCACACGCCTGCCGATCCGTTCCGAGGCCGGCGGCGACATCGTGTTCGAGATGCACGCCTACCGCGACGCCGCCGGCGGCGAGCACCTGGCGCTGGTCAAGGGCGATCCCGCCGCCGCTCCGCCCGGCCGATCGCCGCTGGTGCGACTGCATTCGGAGTGCCTGACCGGAGACGTGTTCGGCTCGCTGCGCTGTGACTGCGGTCCGCAGCTGCATGCCGCGGTCGACCAGATCGCCGCCTCGGACTCCGGCGTGCTGCTCTATCTGCGGGACCAGGAGGGCAGGGGCATCGGGCTCGCCAACAAGGTCCGCGCCTACGCGCTGCAGGACGAGGGGCTCGACACCATCGAGGCGAACCACCGGCTGGGCTTCGTGACCGACGCGCGCGACTGGTCGGTGGCGGCGGCGATCCTGCGCCATCTCGGCGTGCGCCACCTCGACCTCATGACCAACAATCCGGCCAAGATCGCGGCTCTCGAGGAGCGCGGCTTCACCGTGGCCGGGCGTTCGCTGGAGGTGCCTGCGACCGCCTACAACCAGGCCTACCTGCGCACCAAGCGCGACCGGATGGGCCACACGTTGCACCCTGATGCAGCCCAGACAACGCAGTACGCGGCGGAGTAGAAGACGATCATGGCGACCAACACACCGCCCGCATTGCCCGACCTCCGCTTCGAGACGCCGCCCCGGATCGCCCTGGTGGTCAGCCGCTTCAACGACGACATCACCGGCGGCCTGCGACGCGGCGCGCTGGAATGGCTTGCCGAGCATGAGATCCCGGTCGCCGATGCCGATGTGATCGCCGCCCCGGGCGCCTACGAGCTGCCGCTGATCGCCCAGGCGCTGGCGCGCACCGGCCGCTACCAGGGGGTGATCTGCCTCGGCTGCGTGATCAAGGGCGACACCGCGCATTTCGAGTTCATCAGCCTGGGTGCGGCGACCGGCCTCATGCAGGCGACGCTCTCCACCGGTGTGCCGATCGCGTTCGGCATCCTCACCACCTACACCGAGGACCAGGCGATCAGCCGCTCGCGCGGCGACGTCCACAACAAGGGCCGGGAAGCCGCCGCAGCCTGCGTCGAGAGCATCGCCATCCTGCAGCGGATCGCCGGATAAGCGAGTCCTAGCTCGCCGTCGGGCCACCTGAGGCAGTCCGGGCGGTCAGGGCCGTGAACAACGCCTGCCCGTTCGGACGTCCAAGCCCGGTGCAGGCGTTCCAGGTCGGGCCGGCAGCGTAGCCGAGTGCCGAGCCTTCCGGCTTGTTGTCGCCGGTGGTGATCTCGACCGTCAGCGCCTGGCCGGCCTCGACTTGCGGATACAGGTAGTCCGGCAGGAAACCGACCGGCACCGACGCCTTCTGGTTGATCAGCGCGGTCAGCCCGGCCCAGAGCGGTGCGACGCCGCTGGTGCCGCCCACCACCTCCTTCTGCCCGCCAACCACAACGATGTAGCCGCTGCCGGGGGCCGCATCGCCCGCCACGTCCGGCACGCCGCGTCCCTTGCGCCCGGCATTCACGCTCGGTGGCAGCGTCACGCCGCTCTGGAATGCGGGAATGTCGAACAGGTCGCTGATGCCGCCGCCGGTGCCGCCACCGCCCGCGGCACCGTCGTTCCACACCACCTCGTGGCTGATCTTCGTGCCGCTAACGGTGATGTGGGTGCCACCGCAGCCGATCGCGAACGGCGAGGAGGCCGGGAAGTCGACATGCGCCTTGCCGTCATCCACCCCGTCGGTGGCGAAGCTGTCGCCGGACGCGACATAGACCGAGATCCCGAGCGTCGCCGCGTCCTGCAGCACCCCGTTCATCGTCGTGACCGAGGTGGAGGTCCAGCTGTTCTCCGGGCCGCCCCAGGAGATCGAGATCACCGACGGCGTGTTGGTCGTGTCATGCACCGCCTGGCTGATCGCGTCGGAGAAGCCGGCGTCCGTGTTGGGCGTGAAATAGACCGCGATCCGCGCGCCTGGCGCCAGGCCGCCCGAGACCTGGATGTCCAGCGCCACCTCACCATCGGCGTCGGTGCCCGTCATGTTGGTGCCGCCATCGACAGACACCGCCGTGATGCTCGGCACCGCCAGTCCCATCGCCCCGAAAGCGGCGGTGTTGTCGGCCGCGGTGAATCCGCCGCCGAGCTCGATCAGCGCGATGGTGACGCCGGTGCCGTCGACGCCGGTCGGGAACTGGTAGAGTGGCCCGATCTTGTTGGGCTCGAGCCCGGCCGGCTGCGCCTTGTGCGGACGCACGATGCGGGTGTGCGCGATCGCCCGGCTGTCGAGCCCGAGCACGGACTCGACCAGCCCGTGCAGGTGGTCCGGCAGCTGGATGTCGCCGACATGGCCGCGGAACTGGCCGGAGCCCGCGTCGTACATCCCCATCGCGGTGCCGAATGCCGCATCGATCGCGGCCGCGTTGCCGCCGACCCGGATCAGCCGGCGGGCCGGGTCCACCTGGATGACGGTGAGGCCGTGCAGGCTGGCATAGTCGGAGAGCTCGCGGAGGTCGTTGGCGTACAGGGTGGCGCGCCCGGCGCCGAGCTTGACCCGCCGTGCAGCCGGATCACTGCCTGCCTGGTCGAGGCTGGCCACCAGCGCCGTCTCGTCGCGCCGGCGCACATAGATGCTGGTCTCGATGAAATGGTCGTCCGGCACCGCGCCGACATGCCGGCTGTTCGCCGGAAGCTGGCGGGCGCTGCCGCCGAGGGTCCGGAAGCCGGGCCTCCGCGCATGCGTCGCGGCGGCATGATGGGTGGAAGCTGGGTGGTGCGTTTCGGTCATGGCTACCTCGGCGATCATCAGGACCAACACGGTTCAAACGCCGTCCGTCGGCCCGGTTCCGTCCAGCAGCCCCGGCAGCAAAGTCTGCGCCTGGATCGTCGTGCCGGGCCGTGCCATCTCCAGCAGCGTGATCCCGTCGACGATCGCCAGGATCGCGGCCGCCTGACCCGGCCTGCGCGATGCGGGCAGCAGCCGGCTGTCGATCCACGTGATCCACTCGCCCACCGTGTGCGCGGCAAAGCTGTCGTAGGGCGCTTCGCCCCGTGCGCCACGTGCGACCACTTCGGTCCAGGCCCGCATGAACGGGACGATTTCCGGTGAGCGGGCGAGTTCCAGCACCCTGCCGAGGAAGGCCCCCGGTGTCAGCAGCGCCCCGCTGAATTCAGCCGACTGGATCACGCCCATCTGCTCCGAGATGCGCGTCAGAACGGCGACGACCAGCGCCTCCTTGGTGCCGAAGTAATACAGCAGCATGCGCCCGCTCGTGGACAGCCGGGCCGCCAACCCGCGCAATCCCAACTCGCTGAGGCCGTCCGCCAGCACGATGCGGGCGATGTCGTCGGTCAGGCTCGCCCGGCGCGCCTTGCGCTCTCCGGGTTCTTCACCGTCTGCTCGGATCGCCATGCGATTCCTGTAGCACCCGTTACATCGATCTACTATGTAACGTGTGTTACACGGTTGGGAGACGTTCGATGCTGAGCATTCGCCAGGTCGTCATCCTGTGCGCCATCGCGATCGGGTTCTGGGTCGGAGCGCTTGCCTGGATCCGCTTTCTTCCCGCCCAGGTCGCCGATCCGTGGCGCGGAGATCTCCTCTTCCTGGCCAGCCTCCCGGGTTGCTGGCTCTGCATCCTGGCGGCCCGTCGGATGGCGGCACTCGCTCCCGCGCAACTGGTGCCGGGCACGGCACTCGTGGTCACCGTCGCCACCCTGATCGACGCCACGGCGCTGCGCTGGCAGCCGGGCCTGTATTCCGGCAGCGACCAGGTGTGCCGCCTCGGCGCCGCGTGGCTGCTCTGGGGCTACGGGATCAGTCTCGGGGTCGCGCTGCTGATGCAGCACCGCGCGCGCGAACCTGATTTCCGCGCCGACGCTTGATAAGTGTGACGAACGCCCGCCAGATGTGGCTAGCGGACGCAGCCGGATCAGATACGGAGCGGCCACGCGTGCGGGATGCACGGTGTCGGAAACCTGCCGGGGCGGCTGCGAGGCGACCACTTCATGAAACTGACTGCACTCAGCGGCGAGACTGCATCGCGTCGCAATCTTGTCGCGAGGGCGTGTCTCGGGCTGGCGCAGGGCCTGTTGCTGTATCTTCTGTTCGAGGCTGCGCGTGGACATTCATGGCCGGCGACGCGTCCCCTGCTGTTCGGGCCTCTCCTGACCCTGGTTGTCGCGCTGCCTGTGCTGGCGTCCGTCAGTATCGGAAGTCTCCGGGGCCGGACGATCGCCTGCTGGCTCACGATTGCCGCCGTCATGGTGGCCGCGCTGAGTTTCCATCACGGCGCGCGGCAGATGTCCCCGCCGGGCGCGGGGGTTGCGGCGGTCGGGCAGACCTTCGGATTCGGTCTGCTCCTGACGGCCGCGCTGTTCATGACCCAGTCCCTGATTATGGCGGGCGAGGCGGATCGGCGTTGGCGCCCCGGTTATCCGCGCCTGTTCGAGACGTCCTGGAGACTGGCGATCCAGCTTGGCCTGACGTTCGTCTTTGTCGGCTTTTTCTGGGCCATCCTCTGGCTCGGAGTGGCTCTGTTCGCACTGATCGGGCTGCACGGGTTTCAGCGCGTCATCACGAAGCCATGGTTCGCGGAGCCCACGACGTGGCTGGCGGTGGCGTTCTCGATCCATGTGACCGCATCCAGGGCCCGCCTCGTCGATGGAGCCCGCTCGCTGGTCCTGATGCTGCTCTCCTCGCTTCTGCCGGTCCTGGTCGCCATCACGACCGTCTTTGTCGTCAGCCTGCTGTTCGTGTCGTTGCATCCGCTCTGGGGCACCCGCCATGCCGGCCTCATCCTTTCCGTAGCCGCCCTGCTTCTCGTTCTTCTGATCAACGGGGCATATCAGGACGGCCTGTCCAACAGCGACCGCCCCGCCTTGATCCTGGTGGCCGGGCGGGTCGGCGCCATCCTGCTGGTGCCGATCGTTGCGCTCGCGATCGTGGCGCTCGGACTGCGCGTTGCCCAGCATGGCTGGTCGATCGAGCGCATCTACTCGGCGGCGTCACTCCTGGTCGGAGCGCTCTACGCCATCGGCTACGCGGTGGCCGCGGTTCGGCCGGGGCGCTGGCTCGAGATCCTGGAGAGCGTCAACGTCGCCACGTCGATGGTCATGGTGCTGCTCGCCGTCAGCCTGCTCAGCCCGGTGCTGGATCCAACCCGACTGGCCGTCGCCAGCCAGGTGGCGCGGCTGCGTTCCGGCGAGGCGCCTGCAGCGACGTTCGATTACGATTTCCTGCGGGTCCACGGCCTGCGCTACGGCCTGGCAGCCCTGGAGCGCCTGCGGGACGAGCCGCCGGCGCACGACACCGATGTCATCAGGGACAAGGCGCGCGCTGAAATCGCCCTGTCGCGGCAGGGAGATCCTACCGGGACGCCGCAGGCGAAACCCGACGCCGAGGATATCCGTCATAACGTCACGGTGCATCCGGCCGGTCGGACGCTTCCTTCTGCTCTGCTTGCATCGCTCGCATCCCCGAAGTCGGGTTCGTACGGGTGGATACCGCCGTGTCTGACGGTCAGGACCATGTCGTGCGACGCGGTTTTCCTCGATCTGAGGCATGACGGATCGCAGCAGCTGGCCTTCGTCGGCTCGGTCGGCGGCAGGGTGGAGATCTACGAAGCCCGGCCCGGTGGGAACTGGGACGTCGCCGGATCCTTCATCCTGCCGTACGATTGCCCGGAGATCCGAACGGCCCTTCTGGGTGGTCAGGTTTCCACCGTCCCGCCGGTATGGCCTGACATCGTGATCGGCGGTCAGCAACTCGGCATCGAGCGCGGGTCGCCACCGGCCGCGTGCCACCAACCAGGTCAATGACGAAAAGGCGCCGCTCTGGCGCCGGGACATGACACCCGCCTGGCGCGCCGTCGCGCCCGATCGACCCGCACAGTGGCTCTGCCGATCGCCGGCAACTTCCACCCGGTTGTTGCGCTGTCGCCACTTCATTGCAGGATCGGCTCTCCATGGCACAGGTGAACCGGCCCCATCCCGTATTGCTGGCAGGCCTTGCCCTTGCCGGGCTGGTGCTGCCCGACCCGCGTCGCGAACACGCTGGATCCCGGTCCACCTTTCCCCATGACGCCGACCAGCCCGCGCACTCGCCGAAGCCCGACATGAAGGGCACCGTCGCCACCGACGCCGAGTCGTCCCGCGCCGGCGCCGATGCGTATTCGCCGCGGCAGATCCCGGCCAAGGGCTGGTGGAACGTCCTGAAGCGCGCCGGCGCCGGCTTCAACCAGGACCGGGTGATGGCGGAGGCGGCCAGTGTCACCTTCTACGGCCTGCTGGCGTTGTTCCCCGCGCTCGCCAGCCTGATCTCGATCTACGGCCTGATCACCGACCCCGCGAGCCTGAGCGACCAGCTCAAGGGTCTCGGCGGCGTCATTCCGGGAGGCGGCCTCGACATCATCAAGGCGCAGGTCACGGCGCTGACCTCGAGCGGGCACAAGGCGCTGGGTTTCGGCGCGATCGTCGGGTTGGCGACGTCGCTGTGGAGCGCCAATGCCGGGATGAAGTCGTTGTTCGACGCGCTCAACGTCGTTTATCACGAGAAGGAGAAGCGCAGCTTCGTCAAGCTGACGCTCACCTCGCTCGCCTTCACCCTCGGTGCGGTGGCGTTCATCATCGTGGCGTTGCTGGCGGTGGTCGCCGTGCCGCTGGTGCTGGCGTTCGTCGGCCTCGGCGAAGTGTCCGGGACGGTGCTGGACGTGGCACGCTGGCCGTTCATGGTGGCCGTGCTCACCGGCACCCTGGCGCTGATCTACCGCTACGGCCCGAGCCGCAATCGTGCCCGCTGGCAGTGGGTCAGCTGGGGCAGTGCGGTTGCGGCGGTCCTGTGGGTCGTGGTCTCGCTTGCCTTCTCCTACTACGTCGCGAATTTCGGCAGCTACAACAAGACCTACGGCTCGCTCGGCGCGGTCGTCGGCTTCATGACCTGGATCTGGATCTCCAGCATCGTCGTGCTGATGGGCGCCGAGCTGAACGCCGAACTCGAGCAGCAGACGGAGCGTGACTCCACGGTGGGGCCGGAAAAGCCGCAGGGCAGCCGTGGCGCATTCAAGGCCGATACCAAGGTCTGACCACCGCTCACGCCGCCGTGACTGCACGCGCGAGAGGTCGCGGCAACCGCCGGCCCCCTGGACGCGCTCACGCTTCGGGCGTCACCTCGACCCCGATCCCTGGGGGTGCAGTTTGAGCGACAGTTTTCCGGCGCACCTGCCCGACACCGAGATCATGCGGCTCCACGCCGAACGCCTGGAGATCGAGCGGCGTGTCCACGAGACCGGCCAGGTCCGTGTCGCCACCGTCACCCGGACGCGCCAGCAGACGGTGGACGAGACCCTCGCCAGCGAGCACGTGGACATCGAGCATGTCGAAATCGGTCGCTTGATCGATGAGGTGCCGGACATCCGGCAGGAAGGCGACACGCTCATCATTCCGGTCGTGGAGGAAGTCGCGGTCGTCGTGCGGCGCCTCAGGCTCACGAAGGAGGTCCGCATCACCCGCGTCCGCAGCGTCCGCCACCACCACGAGGTGGTCGAGCTTCGGGCGCAGGAAGCCGTGGTGACGCGATCGCCCGTGGGCACATCTTCGCATTCGCCCGCCGTCCCATCCGAGGAAGAGCAAGATGCCCACTGAAACGATCGTCGCCGTCTTCGATACCGCGCCGCATGCCGAGGCGGCGGTGAACGACCTGATCGCTGCCGGCATCCCGGCAAACTCGATCGAGCATTATGCCCAGTCGTACGACGCCGCCGGCACCGCCGCGGAGCCGGAACATCGCGGTTTCTGGGCGTGGCTGACCGGCGACTCCGAGGTGACCCGGGAGCATCACGCGCTGTATGACCAGTCGATCCGGTCGGGCGGCACCGTCGTGACGGTCGTCGCCGAGCATGACCGCATCGACGAGATCAACGACATCCTGGATCGGCACGACCCGATCGACCTCGATGAGCGTCATTCCCAGTACAGCGCGACCGGCGTTTATGGCGACGCACCCGTGCCCGTGCCCGTGCCCGTGCCCGCACCCGTGGCCGCGGCCGCCGTCAGCCTCGACAGCCCGGCCGCGACGGCGCCGCACGCGGACCCCTCGAGCGCGCTGCCGATGCCTGACCTGTCCGGCACCGCCGGCACCGACCGGCGCAGCGAGGAAGTGATCGCGCTGTCAGAGGAGACGCTGGAGGTCGGCAAGCGGACGGTCGATCGCGGGACCACCCGGGTGCGCCGCTATGTCGTGGAGCGGCCGGTCGAGGAACAGATCAAGTTGCGCAACGAGACGGTCTCGGTGTTCCGCCGACCGGTCGGCGCCGGCGCCACGGTCGGTGCCGATGCCTTCACCGACCGCGAGATCGTCATGACCGAGACCGACGAGGAAGTGGTGGTGTCCAAGACCGCGCACGTCGTCGAGGAGGTCGTGGTGCAGAAGGGCGTCGAGGAGCATGTCGAGACGATCAGGGACACCCTGCGTCGCGAGGAGGTCGAGATCGAGGGCCCGGGCCACCAGTCGCTGACCGGGACTACCCCGAGGACCACCTCCGGCGCCTGAGCCGACGGGTCATACCTCTCGGCCGGCGCTCTCCGCCCTCGGACGGTGCCGGCCGATCACCTCCAGCGCCCGCCGCATGTCGGCCTCGGTGATGGCCCCGATGCAGCCGATCCGGAAGCTCGGCGCCTGTGTCAGCTTGCCCGGATAGATCACCACCCCCTCCGCCTGCAGAGCGTCGTAGAACGCCTCGAACGCGAACGGCGGCCCTGGATCGCTGAACGTGACGATGATCGGCGCCTGCAACTCGGGGCGCAGATAGGTCTCGAACCCCAGTGCCTGCATGCCCTCGACCAGCAGCGCATGCAGCCGACGATAGCGCCCGCCACGCGCCGCTACCCCACCTTCCGCGGCCAGCTGGTCGAGTGCCGACTCGAGAGCCGCCGCCACCTGCACCGGCGGGGTGAAACGCCACTGGCCGTTGCGTCGGAATCCGGCTGCCTGCTCATGCAGGTCGAGACTCAGGCTGACGGCATTGCCCTTGCACGTCGCCAGATGTTGGGACTCGACCACCACGAAGCCGATCCCCGGCACCCCCTCCAGCCCCTTGTTCGATGACGCCATCACCGCCGTGAGCCCAAGTCCGGCGGCATCGATCGGCAGTGCACCGAAGCTGCTCATCGTGTCCACCAGCAGCCGCCGTCGGTGCTGCCGCACGACACCTGCCACCGCCTCGAGCGGGTTCAGCAGTCCGGTGGTGGTCTCGCAATGCACCACCGCCACGTCGGTGATCGACGGCGTGGCGCCCAGGATCCGGTCGAGCTCGCCGGCGTCGACCGCCTCGTCCTCCGGCCATTCCCGCACCTGGTGGGAGCGACCCAGCCGGACCAGCATCTCCACCATGCGCCGGCCATACGCTCCGTTCACCAGCAGCAGCACATGGCCGTCAGGCGGCACCAGGCTCTGCAGCGCCGCCTCCACCGCGAAAGTCCCGCTGCCCGGCAGCAGCACCGTCTCATGCGTGCCGGTACCCCCGGCGATGGCCGCCAGCCGGGTGCGCAACCGTCCCGTCAGCGCCACGAACGCCTCGTCGCGCGAGCCCCAGTCGCGGCCCATGGCGGCACGCGTGGTGTCGCTCGTGGTCAACGGTCCGGGGGTCAGGAGCAGCATCCGGCCGGATGGAGGATGACAGCCGGGAGCGATCGTGGTTCTCAAGGCGGTGCGTGTCCGATACATGAGGGCGCTTGGGCGCGCCTGCTCCTTTCAAGAGCAACGTGGCGACGTCCGGTGTTCACTGCCTCAAACTCGGCTCCGCGACCAGCGCCGAAACCTGTCCGACTGGATCTCCTGCATGAAGCTGCTCACCCTGATCGGCGGTGCCGTCGGCGCCGGTTTGGCGATCTGGCTGCTGATGCGCTTCGGGTTCGGCCACGTGCTGGAGCTGCTGCACGCGGCCGGCTGGGGCATCCTCGTGGTGATGGCGTTCCACCTAGTGCAGGTGCTGTTCTCGGCACTCGGCTGGCAGGCGATCGCCGGCCGGGCGCGGCCACGACCGTCGCTGTTCGACTTCATGCTGCTGCGCTGGGTGCGCGAGGGGATCAACAACCTGCTGCCGGTGGCGCAGGTCGGCGGCGACTTCGCGGCGGTCCGGCTGCTGCGCCGGCGCGGCGTGTCCCTGGTCCAGGCGGCGGCCTGCACGGTCAGCGACCTCACCATCGAGATGCTGACCCAGATCCTGTTCACCGTCTGCGGGCTGCTGCTGCTGCTGCACCTGCTCGGCCGCAGCCAGGTGACCGACGAGGTGGTCGGCGGCATCGGCGTCGCGGTGCTGGTGGGCGGGCTGTTCCTCGGTGTCCAGTGGTTCGGCTTCGCGCGGCTGATCGAGGGCGGGCTGGTGCGGCTCGCGGCGCATTTCGGCTGGGAGGGCGCCGGCGAGATCAAGGGCCTGCACGAGACCCTGCTTTCCCTCTACAAGTCGCCCCGCCAGGTGGCACTCGCGACGATCTACCAGACGATCTCCTGGCTGCTCGGCGCCGTCGAGGTCTGCCTGGCGCTGCACTATCTGGGTCATGATCGCGGGCTCGGCACCGGCCTGGTCATCGAGAGCCTCGGCCAGGCGGTGAAGGCGGCCGGGTTCGTCGTGCCGGGAGCGCTCGGCGTGTCAGAGGGCGGGTTCGTGGTCGTCGGCGCGCTGTTCGGCCTGCCGCCCGCCGTGTCGATCGCGCTCGCCCTGATCAAGCGGCTGCGCGAGATCGTCCTCGGACTGCCTGCCCTGGCGGCGTGGCAGTGGCTCGACCGGCGCTGGCCGCGGTTGCCAGGGCTGGGAGACGAGCAGTCGGAGCTGCAGCCGGCATCGGGCGGTGCGGGGCAGCAATCGGGATTACCGCGGGGGGCTGCCCGGGAGGCCGCCCTCGAGTTTGGAGATGCGTCTTGAACAACGACACCTGGACCCATCGCCTCGCCCGGCTGGCGATCCGTCCGCTGCTCGGAACCGGCGTCACGCCCAACCATCTGACCACGCTGCGGTTGCTGACCGGACTTGCGGGGTGCCTGCTGCTGGCGCTGCTTCCATACCAGCCGCATCCGCATCCGCGCACGCTCACGCACTCGCTGGCGTTCTGGGGCGGCGCGTTCTGGATCCTGTCGGCCTTCCTCGACCGCGCCGATGGCGAGCTCGCCCGCGTCGGCAACATGATGAGCCCGGGTGGCCATCGCTACGACTACCTGGTCGATAACGGCATCAACTGCCTGTTCTTCTTCAGCATCGGCGTCGGCCTGACCAACGCCACGCTGTTCGGCCACCCCCTGCATGGCTGGTCGGTGCTCCTCGGCGCGGTGGCCGCCGGCCTGCTGTTCCTGTGCAACTGGGTCGCCGAACGCTTCGAGAACCAGGTGACCGACACCCGGATCATCGGCGGCGCCTGGGGCTTCCACGCCGATGACGCGCTCTACCTGCTCGGCCCGGCCGCCTGGCTCGGGTGGCTGCTGCCGATCCTGCTGGGCGCCGTCGCCGGCACCGGCGTGATGGCGGTGCTGCTCCTGACGCGACTGCTTCGGCTGCCACGTGGGCCGAGAACGGGCCCCGACGCCGCCCCGACCCGTCCGCGCCTGGCGACCTGAACCCCGCATGCTGTCCACACCACTCGGGCGCCTCGCGGCGTTCTGCTCCCGCAACGCCATCCTGGTCACGCTGCTGGCGGTGCTGGTCGGGATCGGCGCCGTCACCGCCACCCGCACCTGGCTCAACGTCACCACCGACACCGGCGGCCTGTTCTCCTCGAAGCTGCCCTGGAAGCAGCGCCAGGAGCAGTTCCAGAAGGACTTCCCGCAGGGCGAGGACCAGCTCGTCGCCGTCGTCCAGGGCGACATCCCGGAGGAGGCACAGGCCACCGCCAGCCAGCTTGCCGAGGCGCTGCGGGCCGATCCGGCCCACTACAAGCTCGTCCGCACCCCCGACCAGGTCCCATACCTGGAAAAGAACGGCCTGCTGTTCCTCGATGCCAAGCCGCTCGGCGACCTGCTCGAAAAGACCATCGACGCGCAGCCGTTCCTGGGTCAGCTGGCGACCGACCCGTCAGCCCGCGGGCTGTTCGGCGCCTTGTCGCTGATCGGCCAGGGCGTCGCGCGTGGCCAGGCCAACCTGACCAGCTTCGCCGCCTCGCTCGACGGGTTCGCGGACAACCTCAGCGCCGCCGCCGCCGGCCACCCGGCCCCGCTGTCATGGCAGCGGCTGATCTCCGGCAAGCTCAGCGAGCTCGGCGGCCACTACCAGTTCGTCGTCACCCAGCCGCGCCTCGATTACGGCTCGTTCCAGCCGGGCGGGGCCGCCACCGCCGTGATGAAGCACGCGATCTCCCAGCTCGAGTTCGTGAAAACCGGTCGCGCGCACGTCTATCTTACCGGCCAGGTGGCGCTGGATGACGAGGAATTCGCCACCGTCGCCCAGGGCATGGTCGCCGGGCTGATCGGCAGCCTGGTGCTGGTCAGCCTGTGGCTGATCCTGGCGGTGCGCACCTGGCGTGTGATCGTGCCGATCATCATCACGTTGGTGCTGGGCCTGCTGCTGACCACCGGCTTCGCGGCCGTCGCGGTCGGCACCCTGAACCTGATCTCGGTGGCGTTCGCGGTGCTGTTCGTCGGCATCGCGGTCGATTTCGGCATCCAGTTCTCGGTCCGCTTCCGCGCGCAATCGCTGCCCGACGGCTCCCGCCCGGACGTTCAGACGGCACTCTCCATGACCGGCCGCGAGACCGGCGTGCAGATCCTGATCGCATCGCTGGCCACCGCGGCCGGCTTCCTGGCCTTCACCCCCACCGCGTTCGTGGGTGTCGCCCAGCTCGGGTTGATCGCCGGGTTCGGGATGCTGATCGCGTTCGGCTGCACCCTGACCATACTGCCGGCGCTGCTCACGTTGTGCCGGCCGAAGCCGCTCGCCGGCGAGATGGGGTTTGCCTGGGCGCGGCCGATCGATGATGCAATCAGGCGGCGCCGCGTGCCGATCCTGGCCGGGTTCGCCGTGCTGGCGATCGGCGGCCTGTTCTGCATCCCGCTGCTGCATTTCGACGGCGACCCGCTGCACACCAAGAACCCGAAATCGGAGAGCATGCAGACCCTGCACCTGCTCATGGCCGATCCGGTGACGTCGCCCTACAGCGCCGAGATCCTGACGCCGGACATCGCCACCGCGCGGGCGCTGGTGCCGAAGCTGGAGGCGCTGCCGCTGGTGCATGACGTGCTGTATCTCGACAGCTTCGTGCCGACCGACCAGCCCGAGAAGCTCGAGATGATCCAGGATGCGGCGCAGATCCTGCTGCCGACCCTGGTGGTCCCGTCGCCGCTGCCGCCACCGGACGCGGCCGCGATCCGGGCGAGCGCGGTCAGTACCGTCGCCGCCCTGGCCCCGGTGGTAAGCCACCTCGCGGCCACCGACCCGCTGGCGCGCATCGAGACCGCGCTGCGCACCCTGTCGACCGCCCCGGACGCGACCCTCTTGGCCGCCGATGCGGCACTGACCCGGTTCCTGCCGATGCAGCTCGACCAGTTGCGCACTGTGCTCACGGTGACCAGCCCTGCCGTCGAGGCCGACATCCCACAGCAGATCCGCGAGAACTACCTGCTGCCGAACGGCCAGGCGCACATGGAGGTGCATCCGCGCGGCGCCCTGAACGACAATGCGGTGCTGCATGATTTCGTCCGCCAGGTCAGGTCGGTGTGGCCGGATGCCGCGGGTGCTGCCGTCACCATCGTCGACAGTGCCGACACCATCGTCCGGGCGTTCGCGATCGCCGCGATCAGCGCGCTGGTGGCCATTGCGGTGATCCTGCTCGTGTTCCTGCGAAAGCTCACGCACGTGGCGCTGGTGCTGGCGCCGCTGGTGCTGTCAGCGCTGCTGACGGTGATCCTGGTGGTGCTGATCCCGGAGCCGCTCAACTTCGCCAACATCATCGCGCTGCCGCTGCTGCTGGGCGTGGGTGTGTCGTTCAACATCTACTTCGTGATGAACTGGCGGCGTGGCCTGGCGCGTCCGCTCGGCTCGCCCACGGCACGTGCGGTGCTGTTCTCGGCGCTGACCACCGGCACGGCGTTCGGGTCGCTCGCCGCCTCGCATCACCCGGGTACCGCCAGCATGGGCCGGCTGCTGCTGCTGAGCCTCGCCTGCACGCTCATCTCGACGATGATCTTCGAGCCGGCGCTGCTCCCGGAACGGCGCCGGGACCCATGACGTGGGCCGGGCTGGCCGCTGGTCGTTCCGACGACCCACAGCCAGCCCGGTGCGCGCCATGCGCCTGAAGCCGGACTCGTTCGCCTTCACCCTGTTCCTGGCAGCGATCGGCGCGCTCTCGCCGCTGGCCATCGACATGGGCTTGCCGGCCCTGTCGGCGATCGGCCGCAGCCTCGACATCCGCCCCGCAATCGCCGGCCTCACCCTTAGCGTGTTCATGGCCGGCTTTGCGATCGGGCCGCTCGCCGCCGGCCCTCTGTCCGACCGGCTCGGACGCAAGCGGCTGCTGCTCACCGGCCTGGTGCTGTTCGCGATCGGCGGACTGGCGGCCGCGGCGTCCCCCTCGATCGGCTGGCTGCTGGTGGCCCGGGCGCTGCAGGGCGTCGGAGGTGGCAGCAACGCGACGCTGGCCTACGCGATCATCCGCGACCTGTTCGAGGGACGCGCGGCGCACCGGCGCATCGCCTCGGTCGCCGTGGTGTCGACCACCGCGCCGATGATCGCACCCTCGCTCGGCGCGCTGGTGCTGGGCGTCGCCAGCTGGCGGGCGATCTACGGCATCACCGGCGTGCTGGCACTCGCCGTGATCGCGATGGTGATGTGGGGCCTTACCGAGACGCTGCCGCCGACCGGGCGCAGGCGCGGGCTGCTGCTGCCGCAACTGGTGCAGGACGTGATCAGCCTGAACCACAACCGGACCTACCTGCTGCACAGCGCGATCAACGCGCTCGGCTTCGCGGCGCTGTTCTCCTATGTGAGCGGGTCGCCGCTGATCGTGCTCGGCCTGCTCAAGGCGACCCAGGCGACCTACGCGATGCTGTTCGCCGCCACCAGTTTCAGCATCATCGCCGGCGCCTTCGTCAACGGACAGCTTGCCGTGCGGCTGGCGGTCCCGGCGCGGATGCTCGGCATCGGCACGTTGCTGGCGCTTGCCGCCGACCTGGCGTTGCTCGCCCTGACGCTGGCCCACTGGATCACCCTGCCGCGCCTGGTGCCGCTGCTGCTGCTGGCCAATTTCGCGTTCGGCCTGATAGCGCCGAGTGCCGCACACGGCGCACTCGAGCCGGTGCCGCGCCAGGCCGGCGTCGCATCTGGTCTGCTCACGACGACGCAGATGGTGTGCGGCTCATTCGGCAGCGCCCTGGTCTCTGCGCTGTTTCCCAGGTTCGGCATCCTGGCGGTCACCGGGCCGATGCTGCTGTTCGCGCTGCTGGCGGCCGGTGCGTGGCTGCTGCTGCAGCGGACACGGGAGCCCGACCGCGGCGTGGCTCCGGGCTAGAGCTTTTTCCGATCGAAAAGGATCGGAAGAAAGCTCAGGCTTGTTGTGTAGCGAGCATCTTTATCCGATCGATAAGCAGGACCGATCGGATGATGCTCTAGGCCGGATAGGTCCCGGCCAGGAACGGCAGCAATGCGTCGAGCACCAGGTCCGGACTTTGCCGCTGCGGGAAGTGTCCGACGTCGTCCAGCAGGACGCGCTCGTAGCGGCCCGAAAACAGCGTCTCCTTGCCCTCCGACGTCTCCGGCAGGCCGCAAGGATCGGCGTCACCCTGCAGCATCAGCGTCGGCACGCCGATGACCGGATCCTGCGACACGCGCTCGGCCAGGTGGGCGTAGGCAGGATCTTTCGGCGCGAGCTCCCAACGCACCCGGTAGGAATGCAGGGTGATGTCGGCCCAGTCCGGGTTGTCGAAGGAGGCCGCGACGGCGTCGAACAGGGCGTCCGGCACCGTCCAGCCTGGGTTCCAGATCGACCAGATATGGCGCGTGTAGTCGCGGCGGTCGGTGCGCACGAGGTCGGCGCCGCGGTCCAGCGCCATCAGCCACTGGTACCAGTAGGCCTGGGTCTGCGGCAGCGAGATCGGCTGGTTCGGGTCGTTCCCGTTCCACCCGACCGACAGCGCCGCGATGCCGGCAATCCGCTCCGGGGCCACGCAGGCGAGGGTGTAGGCGATGCGTGCGCCCCAATCATGCCCGACGACCGCGAACCGCTCGAGCTGCAGCGCGTCTGCGAGGTCCAGCATGTCCTGCGCCAGCGCCACGATCTCGCCGGAGCGCATCGTAGTGCCGTCATGAAAGCGGGTCGGGCCGTGGCCGCGGTGGAACGGCGCGATGGTGCGGTAGCCGGCCTCGTGCAGCGCCGGCAACAGCGCGTCCCAGGTGGTGGCGTCGTCCGGCCAGCCATGCAGCAGCATCACCGGCCGCCCGGTCTCCAGACCGCCGACCAGGCAGCCGAGGCTCAATGTCGGGGTCTCGACCATGCGGAGTGCGGCGGTCATGCGGTCACCAGGCTGAGGGCGTGTTTCAGGTCAGCCACGAACGCCGCGTACTCGCGTTGCCGGCTGTCCTCGTCCGGCAGCCGCAGCAGGTAGGAGGGATGCACCGTCACCAGGCCCTGGGTGTTGGCGCCGTAGGTGTCGCCGAGGGCGATCGGCGTGGACCGTTCGCGCGAGATGGTGACGGTCCGGCCCAGCACCGCTCGCGCCGCGGTGGCGCCCAGCATCACCACCAGGGCCGGCTGCACTGTGCGACGCTCCTCGGCGAGCCAGACCGAGCAGGCGCCGATCTCGGTCAGGTCCGGCTTGGCGTGGATGCGCCGCTTGCCGCGCGGCTCGAACTTGAAGTGCTTGACGGCATTGGTGACATAGACGCCGGCGCGGTCGATGCCGGCCTCGCGCATCGCCCGGTCGAGCAGCTGTCCAGCGGGTCCCACGAATGGGCGTCCGGCCAGATCCTCCTGGTCGCCCGGCTGCTCGCCCACCATCATCATGCGCGCGTCGGTCGGGCCCTCGCCGAACACCACCTGCGTCGCCGGCTCCCAGAGCGGGCAGCGCCGGCACCCGGCCGCCTGGTGCGCGAGCTCGGCCAGCGGGCCCGCGGTGACCGGCTCGCTCTCCCGAGCCTTGGGAGGGGCAGGGGCCCGTCGCGGGCGGCTTTCGCTCGGGGCCAAGGGCGGGGTCTCCAGCATGGTTTCGGTACGCTCGCGGGCACCGCGGATCAGCTCCGGGATCGCTGCCGCCTCGGGAAGGTTGCGCCAGTACTTCTTCGGCATCTCCGACGTCATCGCCGACACCTTGAGCCGCGCCGGGTTGAAGATCGCGCTGAAATAGGCTCGCCAGTACCGCTCCAGCGCGTCGTCGTCGGGCACCTGCGAGGGGTCCGCCCCGGGGCCGAACTCGAGCGCGGTGCCGGTCCAATGCACGCTGCGATACGGCGTCAGGATCGAGAAGATCATGGTGGCGAAGCGGCGCACGAAGAACTCGGCGTTGGCCTCGACGATGAAATGGTCGGGCTCGAACCAGGCGACGTAGCGGGTCGCGTCCGGCTCGGGGACCTCGCGGAAGCGCACGAACGCGCGCATCTTGTGGGTGTCGCGCCGCACCGACTGCGCCAGCCGGATGGCCCGCTGAACCGCAGGGTCGGTGACCAGCTCGGCGATTTTCCGCTCACCCTGGTGGGCCCGCCAGACCAGGCCGTACATCAGGTCGAAGCGCTCCGGCTCGTTCGCCTGGATCACCGTTTGGGCCAGCTGCATCAGGGCCCTGGACACCGTGAACACGCCCGAGGGCGCCGCGGCAGGTGCGGCATCGGCGCCGCCCTGTGCGAACAGGTCGTCCGGCGCGCCGACGGAGAAATGCACCTGCTCCGGTGCTACCCCTTCGAGGGCGAGTTGGCGGGCGGCATCGCGCCAGCCATTGAAATCAACCTGATGGGCCAGAACGACGCTGCGCATGGAGCACTCAAAGCAGGGCGAGCTGCTTCGGTTGCGGCGCCAATCGCTGCGACAGCCGGGCGCTATCGAGTTCCACGGCCGGCCGGTGGTCGGCAGCGATCACGAATGCGGCGATCTTGGCCAGCGACAGCCGAAGCCGCGCCAGGTCTTCCATCCGCAGCCGCTTGTGCCGCCGCACCTGCAGGATCCGATCGACCGACTTCACACCGAGGCCCGGCACCCGCAGCAGCGTCTCGCGATCGGCCGTGTTGACGTCGACCGGGAACATCGCCCGGTTCTGCAGCGCCCAGGCGAGCTTCGGGTCATGCACCAGGTCGAGATTGCCGGTGGCGTCGGTGGCCAATTCCTCGATGCCGAAGCCGTAGAACCGCAGCAACCAGTCCGCCTGGTAGAGCCGGTGCTCGCGCATCAGCGGCGCCGGCTGCAGCGGCAAGGCGGACGACGCGTCGGGGATCGGGCTGAACGCCGAGTAGTACACCCGCTTTAGTCCGTAGGCGCCGTAGAGGTTGCTGCTCATGCGCAGGATAGTGCGGTCCGGGCTCGGGTCGGCGCCGACGATCACCTGCGTGCTCTGCCCGGCCGGTGCGAAACGTGGCGGCTTCGCGGCACCCGGCCTGGTGCGTTCCCGCGCCGCATCGATGCCGAGCCGCATCCGGCCCATCGACTTGCGGATGCCGCCCATGTCCTTTTCCGGAGCGTAATCCTTGAGTGCCGCCTCGGTCGGCAGCTCGACATTGATCGACAGCCGGTCCGCCCACTTGCCGGCCTCCTCGAGCAGCAAAGGGTCCGCGTCCGGGATCGTCTTCAGGTGGATGTAGCCGCGGAAGCCGTGCTCGACCCGCAGCGTGCGGGCGACGCCGATCACCTGCTCCATCGTGTAGTCCGGCGACTGGATGATGCCGGACGACAGGAACAACCCCTCGATGCAGTTGCGCCGGTAGAAGCCCAGCGTCAGCTCCACCACCTCGGCGACGGTGAAGCGGGCGCGCCGCACCGACGAGGACGACCGGTTGATGCAGTACGCGCACTCGTAGAGGCAGAAATTGGTCAGCAGGATCTTCAGCAGCGAGATGCAGCGGCCATCCGGCGCGTAGGCGTGGCAGATGCCCATCCCCTCGGTCGAGCCTATGCCCGACGTCGCGCCTTTGCTGCTGCGCTTCTCGGTGCCACTGGAGGCACAGGAGGCATCATACTTCGCGGCATCCGCGAGGATCTCGAGCTTGGCAAGCAGGTCCATCGATACGTATCTGGTTTGTTCCACGGGCCGGCGCAACCGCCTGCCCGTCGGAAGTACGCCTCGAGATGGGTTCCGGATGCGTCAGGTGCGCTGCGGCGAACCCTGCGTCAGCAGCTCGTCGGGCACGTGGATGCGGGTGATCTTCCACTTCCACTTCTCGATCCGCATCGAGACCGTCACCGGCGCGGCATTGCGATCGTCGACCAGCCGCACCGACGCCTCGAACTCGTTCGGGCTCACGAAGCTGACATGATCGACCCGGTCCAGCATCGCGAGCAATCCGCCGGCATGGGTGTCGGCGGTGCTGCCGTGATGCGCCGGCTTGGCCTGGACCAGCATCGCCACCAGATGTTCCGGCGTGACCACGTCATCGACCACGTGCGAGACGATCGTCGTCGCGAAGGATTCGCCGAAATCGGGCAGATCGTCCTGCACCGGAGCGGCATGGGCGCTGGCCAGGCTGACCGGAGCACCCGGATCAAGATCTGTCTTCAATCCGGTCCGGACCGTGCGCCAGTCGAGCGCCTCCTGGATCGTGCCGACATCGTCGTTCTGCAAGGCGGCCGCGACCGACCAGAGCGTCACGAACGGCGAGACCGCATACAGCGTGAAGGACGCCACCAGGCAACCGGCCGGGAGCCGGGCGGAGCGCAAAAGCCGGGACTTCAACGTTCGACGCGGCATGGCACAGGTCCTTGTTGATCGTGCGCATCTGCTATGTCGGGAGTGTCTTCTTCCCGACCTGTGGCGGTCAAGTAACATCGCGCAGCAATCTTCACGTTTTGCGTGATCCTGATCGTCGCGGGAAACCCTACCGGCTCTCCGCAGTGCTCCGGATCATGCGACGGACATCACAATTTGCGGTTAATCGCGGCCTTTGTTCCGCATATCCTCGGGCGACTGCATGAGCCTCGATTTCAGCGAAGACGAAGTCCACCGCTACTCGCGCCACATCCTCCTGGGCGAGGTCGGCGGGGTCGGGCAGGCGGCGCTGCGGGACGCGCGGGTGCTGGTGATCGGTGCCGGCGGCCTCGGAGCCCCGCTGGCGCTGTATCTGGCCGCCGCAGGGATCGGCACCATCGGCCTGGTGGATGACGACGTGGTCGAGCTGTCGAACCTGCAGCGCCAGGTCATCCACCACACCGCCAGCATCGGCCGGTCCAAGGTCGGGTCGGCGGCGCAGACCCTGGCGGCCCTCAACCCGCTGGTGCGGATCCGCCAGCATCCGGTGCGGCTCGATGCCGCGAACGTGGCGGGGCTGGTGGCGCAGCACGACATCGTCTGCGATGGCAGCGACAACTTCGCCACCCGCTATCTGCTAGCCGATGCCTGCGTACTCGGCCGCCGGACGCTGGTGTCGGCGTCGGTGGCGCGCTTCGAGGGCCAGCTCTCGACCTTCAAGCCGCATGTCGGCGGCCCCTGCTACCGGTGCCTCTATCCCGAGCCGCCGCCGCCCGGCACCACGCCCTCCTGTGCCGAAGCCGGCGTGCTGGGTGCGGTCACCGGCGTGATGGGCACCCTGCAGGCCACCGAGGTGCTGAAGGAGGTGCTGCAGCTCGGTGAAGGCCTGTCCGGACGGGTGCTGGCCTGGGACGCGCTGGCGATGCGCTTCCATGTGTTCCGCCTGAAGCCGGACCCGGAGTGCGCGCTCTGCGGACCCCACCCGCGCATCCACGACCTGTCGGCCCACGCGACCGTACCCGTGGCGCGCGAGGGCGCCCGTGCGCATGGGTGAGGGCGCGGCCACGCCACGAACCCTCGGCATCATGCTGGTCAGCGACCGGTTCGAGCACGCGCATCATGCGCTGGTGATGGCGGCGAGTGCGGCATCGCTGGACCGTCCGGTGGTGCTGTTCGCGACCCATGGCGGCCTGCACGCGCTCTGCAGCGACTGGTCCGGCCTTGCCGGCAGCGAGCGCGATACGCTCTTCCAGGCCCGCGGCGTCGCAGGCTTCGGCCAGCTGCAGGACACGCTGGCGCTGCTCGGCGTGCGGCTGATGGCCTGCGAGGCTGGCTTGCGCGCCATCGACCTGGCTCCGGATGCGCTGCTGGGTGCGGTCGAACGCGTCGGCGTCCCGACCTTCCTCGACGCCGTGGGCGACGGCCAGATGCTCTCGATCTGACGGCGCCGACACGCGACCGCCTCTTGCCCTCGGGCGCCGGGCTTGGCACGGATGGGGCCATGTCTTTCGCCCGCCTGGCCGCGCCCACGGTCGCCCTCATGGTCGCCCTCCTGCCTGCCAGCGTTCCGGCGCAGACCCCGAGCGGAGACCCCTCCACGCCGGGGCATTCGCCGATGCACGGCAAACCCGTCTCGCACGCGCCTCACGAACCGGCGCATCACCAGCCGGCGCACCATGACCCCGGCCACCATGCTGCAATCCACCATGCCAAGGCCCCGGCGCATCCGCTGCATCCGGCTTGGCATGCGCCACCACCGCCGCCCCCTCCGGCTCCGGTAGCTCCGGTCGTGCCGGCCCCCGTCGTGCCGCCGGTGCAGGCCAAGGGCAGCAACACCGGCTTGCCGCTCCCGCGTTTCGCATCCCTGCGCGCCGACGACGTCAACCTGCGCGGCGGTCCGGGCACGCGCTATCCGATCCAATGGGTGTATAAGCGGCGTGATCTGCCGGTCGAGATCGAGCGCGAGTTCGATGTCTGGCGGCTGATCGAGGATTCCGACGGCGTGAAGGGCTGGGTGCACCAGGCGACGCTGGTCGGCAGCCGCAGCTTCGTGGTCGTGGCGCCGCAATCGCCCCCGACGTCCGGGGACAGTGCCGCGGGAAGTTCGGAATCGAATGCTGCAGGTGCTTCCGTCGCGGGGAGCCAGCTGTTACGCAGCGAGCCGCGGGAGGATGCGGCAGTCGTTGCGATCCTCAAGCCTGGTGTCATCGGCCGAATCCGTGCCTGTCCGGCCGGCTCCGACTGGTGCCGGGTCAGCCTCAAGGAGTATGCCGGTTGGCTGCCGCGTGCTGCCTTCTGGGGCCTTCTGCCTGGCGAGACGATCCAGCCGCCCTGACCGGTGCTCCCAAACTGTCGGGACACCGGGCAGTTCATCTCTCTTGGACAGGAGGCCAGTCCTTGTCAGCTCACACGTCACCCGCCGCTCTGCTTAGCCGTCGCACCAAGATCGTCGCCACGCTCGGGCCGGTCAGCAGCTCCGAGGACCGCATCGCCGCCCTCGTCGAGGCTGGCGCCGACCTGTTCCGGGTCAACTTCTCGCATGGCGAGCACGCCGATCATGGCGCCCGGATCGCCGCGGTGCGCGCGGTCGAGCAGCGTCATGGCCGCCCGATCGGCATCCTCGCCGACGTGCAGGGGCCGAAGCTGCGGGTCGGCGCGTTCGCCGGCGGCCGCGCCCTGCTGGTGCCGGGAGAGAGCTTCGGGCTCGACCTCGAATTCACCCCAGGCGACCAGCGCCGCGTGCAGCTGCCGCATCCGGAGATCATCCAGGCCGCCACCGTCGGCTCGATGCTGCTGCTCGATGACGGCCGGCTGAGCCTGCGCGTGCGGGCCTGCTACTCCGACCGGCTCGAGACCGAGATCGTAACCGGCGGCATCCTGTCGGACCGCAAGGGCGTCAACGTCCCGGACGTCATCCTGCCGATCCCGGCGCTGACCGTGAAGGACCGCGCCGACCTCGCCTTCGCGCTGGATCACGGCGTCGATTTCATCGGCCTGTCCTTCGTGCAGACCCCGGCCGACGTCGAGGAAGCCCGCTCGCTGGTGCAGGGTCGCGCCTGGATCATGACCAAGGTCGAGAAGCCGCAGGCCCTCGACAACCTGGACGCGATCCTGCGCCTCTCCGACGCGGTGATGGTCGCCCGCGGCGATCTCGGCGTCGAGCTGCCGCCGGAGCGGGTGCCGCTCGAGCAGAAGCGCATCGTCCGCGCCGCCCGCCAGATGGGCATCCCGGTGGTGGTCGCGACCCAGATGCTGGAGAGCATGATCTCTGCCCCGACGCCGACCCGCGCCGAGGCCTCCGACGTGGCGACGGCAGTGTTCGACGGCGCCGACGCGGTGATGCTGTCGGGCGAGACCGCGGTCGGCCAGTATTCGGTCGAGGCAGTGTCGATCATGAAGCGCATCGCCATGCAGGTCGAAGCCGACCAGGGCTGGCTCGCCATGCAGGAAGCCGCGCGCCCGGCCCCCGACGGCACCACGGCGGACGCGATCGCCTACGCCGCACAGCAGGTCGCCCAGTCGATCGGCGCGGTGGCGATCGTCGCCTACACCTTGTCGGGCCGCAGTGCGGTGCGGATCTCGCGCGAGCGTCCGGCCTGCCCGGTACTCGGGTTGGCTGCCAACCTGCCGGCCGCCCGCCGGTTGTCGGTGGCATGGGGTGTCCAGGCGCTGGCGGTCGGCGAGCACGAGCCGAACGAGACCATGGCGCATGTCGTCGAGGCGGCGGTCGAGACCGCGCAGAAGGCGGGTCTGGCGGTTCCGGGCGACCTGCTGGTGATTGCCGCCGGCGTTCCGTTCGGGCGAGCCGGCACCACCAACACGCTTCGCGTCGTCAAGGTCGACTGATGGGTGGCACGCCGCGCTCCGGAGCTGCGCTGATCCGGCGTCGCCTGGCGCTCGGCGTGCTGCTTTTCGGGGTTCATGCGTCCCTGCAGTCGGCCCGGGCGGCCGATCCGGGGGCGGCAAGCAGCCTGACGGCATCCAACCCGCTCGCCGCACCCGGCAACTACTCGCTTGCGCCGCAACCCCCCGGGCCCCAACCAACCGGGTTCCAGCCTTCGGGAGCGCTGTTCCCGTCGCCGGTGATCGCCGGTGGCGAGGTCAGCCAGTCCTTCGGCTCCAACGGCTACAGCAGCACCTCGATGCGGGTGGATAGCGGCCTGATCGGCGGCAACACCCACGCCTTCGTGGCGATCGGGGCCGGGCAGGGGCCGCACTGGAAAGATCAGCCTAAAGTCACCGGCAGCAGTGCCGCGGTCGGCATCGAGACCGATCTCGGCCATGGCTTCTCGATCGGTGTCGCCGGTGGCGAAGAACGGGACCGCGTCTCCGGCCGCTATCCCGGTTGGGCAGGCTCGTCGACCGACGCAGGGAACGGGTTGGCACTGCCTTGAGGCAGTCTGCCGTGAAGCTGTGCGCCTTCGACCGGTCCGGCAATCGTCCGGAACCACCTAACGCCTTGAAATCTTGACTGGCGAAACGGCGCGGATCGGCTGGATGATCGTGCCGTCCGAAGTGCTGCGATGGACATAGGATGCGATCATGTTGACCCGTGAGCAGCTCGCCGTGCTGAACCCGATCCTGAGCGACGCGGTGGTGCTGCGTGGCGACACCTACCATTTGCGCCTGCTCGCCGATGTCGAGGTGCCGATCGTCAATTCCGCCGGCCCGCTGAAATCCTTCAATGACGGCTGGCGTCCGGGCCTGGTGCTGACGCTGTTCCATCCGGTGCTGCTGCTGGAGTTCCTGCATGAAGGCGGCCATGCCGGCTTCTGGCTGCTCAACCCGGAAGGCGTCTTCATCGGCAACGACTTCACCGCGCTGCCGCCGTTCCTGTTCGAGCTCGTCGGCCTGCGTGGCGGGCCTGCGGTGAATTGGCTGGCCGCGATGGGCACGCCCGGCCTTGCCTGCATGCAGCCCGCATCGGTGTCCGCCCTGCTCGCGCTGCATCTCGACGTCCGGCGCGAGATCGTGCGCACGCTCTGCGCCAAGGCCGGCCAGCCGATGCTGCCCGACGCCATGCTCGAGATCGCCGCCGACGATCCGCTGGTGCTGTCGCCGGCGCAGGCCCGTATCGCCCCGCCGGACGACCTCGTGATCACCGCTGCCGACATGCCGACCCATCTCGGGGCCGGGTGGCGGGTGGACCGCGTGAGCACGCTGTTCGCGCCGGTGGTGATCCTAGAGCTGCTGCATGAGGACGGTCACCAGGGCGTCTGGTACGTCGACCGGCGCGTCGAGCTGCTCGGCAACACGGCACAGCAGCTGCGCGGGGCCATGCGCACGCACCTGGAGTCGGTGTGCACGGTGGTGTTCGAGGAGCTGCGCGAGCGGCTGATCATGGCCCCGGCGCTGCCGCTCAGCGAGACTGCGTCATCGTTCCTGCAGCTGCAGCGGCTGACCCGGGACGACCTGCTGAGCCTCTATTTCCTGAGCTCCGGCCTGAACGAGACGGTGGCCCATCGCTGGCCCGCCGACGAGCCGCCGCCGGCGCCGATGAGCTATTCGGCCTCGACACCGACCGGCCAGGTGTTGCTGGATCCGAACCATACCCGGGCCACCTGCCAGCATTTCCTACGAACCGAGCTGTTCAGGCAGGCCGGGGACGGCGCGATGATGTGGCCGTCGCCGGTCGATGGCCACATGATCCGGGTGGTCCCCAGGACCTTCTACATCGACGATTTCAGCTTCGCGTACCAGATGTGCGACGACCGCACCGGGCTCACCTTCTACATCTTCGCGCAGGAAGGCTTCTTCAGGGGCTTCGCGGCTTATTTCCCGTCCGCCGACCTGGTCGTCGGCGCCGATCGCCTGCAGATGGACATCTCCATCCGCTACACCCACAAGGCGGGGCAGACGCTGCTGCGCCACGTGACGCTCTACGGCGCCGACCTCGCCACCAGCCTGCTGCAGCCGCCGGCCGAGATCGTTCACGCCTTCCGCGGCTACCCTGCGATCCATCTGGGGCACTTCGTCTGGCAGGATCTGAGCGGCGTGTCCTACCTGGTGGACGCGTTCCCGCCGGAGAAGCTGCCGCGTTTCTATGTGTTCGACACCGCGCACCACCCCGAGATCTACGGCCCGATCGACGAGATCTTTCCCGAGCTCGCCGGCAAGGTGGTCCGGATCGAGGGCTCGTTCGTCAGCCATATCGAGCAGTTCTACCGTGATCGGCAGAGCGTCATAAAATCCACCGGCATCAGCGTTCCGGGCCAGGTCGGCCGGCGGATCATCGCCGCACTGCGCCGGTCCGAGCGGTGGCACGAGCCGGTGCTGCAGGCAGCGCAGGCGAATGCGCGGGGTGCCGTGGTGGTGGTGGGCCTGCGCATCGGCAACCGCACCATCGAGGACATGGAGGGCTTCACCATCGACCTCGTGGCCATGCTGGCGCGCGAGCTCGGCCGCGTCACCATCGTCATCGACGGCCATAACAGCGCCGGTGACCAGCCCGGCAGCACCTATGCGAGCTTCGGCGACACGCTGACCGGCGGCTCCACCTTCATGCAGCGCGAGATGGCGATCGCGGACTCACTCGAGCAGCGCTACCGCGGGACCGACGTCACCATCGTCAGCAACATCGACCGCCCGGTGCAGGAGAGCGTCATCTGGTGCAGCGAGGCGGATTTCTTCGTGGCCCCCTGGGGTGCGGCGCTGGCCAAGTACCGGTGGGTCTGCAACACGCCAGGCCTCGCCACGGTCGGACGCTGGAACCTCGAGAACCGGCACGACCTCGCGATCTATCACCACCCGGCCGCGATGGATCACCCGACCCCGATGTATTTCAACGCGATCGAGGCGGTCACCGACGTTGCCGAGCCGGGCTCCGAGGGTGTCGATCGCAGCAACTACACGCTGGACGAGACCCTGGTGTTCGCCCAGGTCCGCGACCTGATCGCCGCCCATGTCACCCCGAGGCTGCACCCTGCGGTGGAAGAGCCCACGGAACACGAAGCGGCCTGACCTTCGCGAGGCACGAAGAGACCGGTTCGAGAATGTGGTGTGCCGGGTGAGAGTGCCGGATCGCCGGCACAGCGCATCCTCGAGCGGTCGATCTCAGTAGCGGGAGAGCGACAGGTCCTCGTGCTCGATATTCGGGCGCCGGTCCGAAATGAGGTCGGCGATCAGTCGGCCGGAGCCGCAGGCCATGGTCCAGCCGAGCGTGCCGTGGCCGGTATTGAGCCACAGATTTCGATAACGGCCTGCCTTGCCGATGATCGGCGTGCCATCGGGCGTGTTCGGTCGCAAGCCGGTCCAGTAGGTCGCGCGCTCGAGGTCGCCGCCGCCGAACAGCTCGCCGAACGACAGCTCCAGCGTCTCCCGCCGCTCCGGACGCAGGCGCAGGTCGTAACCCGTCAGCTCCGCCGTGCCGCCGACGCGGATGCGATCGCCGAGCCTGGTCATCGCGACCTTGTAGGTCTCGTCGTTTACCGTCGAGACGGGGGCGCGGGCCGGATCGGTGAGCGGGATGGTGAGCGAGTAGCCCTTCACCGGATAGACCGGCACATGCAGCCCGAGCGGCCGCAGCAACCGCGCCGTGTGCACCCCCATCGCCACCAGGTAGGCGTCGGCCAGCACCGGACCTTCGGTGGTCTGCACGCTCTCGATCAGGTCCGGTGAGTGCAGCAGCCGCTCGATGCCGACGCCGAAGCGGAACCGAACGCCCGCTGCCGCAGCCTTTTCGGCCAGCCGCCGGGTGAACAGATGCGCGTCGCCGGACTGGTCGCCGGGCAGCCTCAGGCCGCCCTTCAGCCGGTCGATCGAGTGCGCCAGCCCGGGTTCATGGCGCAGCACGCCGTCCCGGTCGAGCAGCTCGTGCGGCACGTCGCTTGCGGCCAGGATACGCATGTCGTCCGCGGCATGGTCGAGCTGCGCCTGGGTGCGGAACAGCTGGATCAGCCCGCCCTGGCGATCGTCGTAGGTGATGCCGGTTTCGTGGCGCAGGTCGTCCAGGCAGTCGCGGCTGTACTCGGCGATCCGCAGCATCCGGCTCTTGTTGCGGTCGTACGCCTCCTCGGTGCAGTTCGCCATCAGCTGCGTCATCCAGCGGAACATCGCCAGATCGACCCGGGCGCGGATCCTGAGCGGGCTGTGCTTGTGCAGCATCCAGCCGAGCGCCTTGCGCGGGAGCCCCGGTGCCGCCCACGGCGTCGAGTAGCCGGGCGAGACCTGGCCGGCATTGGCGAAGCTGGTCTCCATCGCCACGCCGGGCTGGCGGTCGATCAGCTCGACCTCGTGCCCCAGCCGCGCCAGATACCAGGCCGAGGTGACGCCGATCACGCCGCCGCCAAGCACCGCGACCTTCATGCGCGGGACCTTCTCGAAGCCAGCGCCATCAGGCCGGGATCGCCATGCCGGCCTGCACCGCGGGACGCGCGCCGACCCGGGCCATCCAGTCCTGGATTGCCGGCTTGCCCGCCAGCCGGTCGCCGAGTGCGTCGGCCATCATCGTGGTTGCGCCGACCATCCACGGGTAGCTCGCCATGTCGGCGATCGTGTACTGCTCACCGCCGAGATAGGCCGACGCCTGCAGCCGACCTTCCAGAACACCGAGCAGGCGTCCGACTTCGGCGCCGAAGCGCTCGATCGCCGCCGGGTTCGGCGGGTCCTTCGACATCACCGCGAAGTAGGCGAACTGGCCCAGCATCGGTCCCAGGCCGCCGACCTGCCAGTACAGCCATTCCAGCGTCTTGAACCGCACCGGCCCGGCAGGCTCGAGGAAACGGCCGCTACGTTCGGCGAGGTAGGTCAGGATCGCGCCGCTCTCGAAGATGGCGAGCGGACCACCGGCGGCGTCGGTGTCGACGATCGCCGGGATCTTGTTGTTGGGCGAGATGGCCAGGAATTCCGGGGTGAATTGCTGCTTCTGGGAGAAGTCGACCGGATGCAGCTTATACGGCTCCCCCAGCTCCTCCAGCATGATCGCCACCTTGCGGCCGTTCGGCGTCTTCCAGGTATGGAACTCGATCATGGCGGTGCTCCTCGGGCGGTATAGCGGGCCAGGCGACCCCGGGTTGCGGCAGCGGCGCCGTGTCGCGCCCAGCGGTCAAGTGGGGCCGTTCCAGGTGCGGTGGTAGCGCATCCCGAGCGAGGTGAGCATCTCGTAGCCGATCGTGCCGGCGGCGTCGGCTGCGTCCTCCAGGCGGCGGTGCGGCCCGATCAGGTCGAGCGGGGCACCCTCGACGGGCGGCTCGGCCAGGTCGGTCACGTCGACCGCCAGGCAGTCCATCGAGATCCGGCCGACGATCGGCAGCATCTCGCCCGCGGGCCCGCATGCCACGCCGCCCTGCGACGACCGCAGGAAGCCGTCCGCATAGCCGATCGCCACGGTGGCGATACGGGTCGGCCGGGTCGCCACGAACGTTGCACCATAGCCCACCCAGTCGCCGGGTTGGATCAGGCGCGTCTGCACCACGCGGCCCTGCAGCCTGACCACCGGGCGCATCGGATTGAGCTGCCCCGCCGTCGGTGGCACCCCGAACAGCGCGGCTCCGGGACGCACCATGTCGAGATGGAATGGCCGGCCCAGGAAGATGCCGGACGACGCGGCCAGGCTCGACGCTGCTGCCGGCAGCAACGGACGCAGGGCCTGGAAGCCGGCCAGCTGCATCGCATTCGCCGGATGGTCGGGGGTATCGGCGCAACCCAGGTGGCTCATCACCAGCCTGGTGTCGATGCCGGCGAACGGCTCCGGTTCGGAGGCCAGCCGTGCAAGATCGGCGGCGGCCAGACCGAAGCGCGACATCCCGGTATCGATCTGCAATGCCGCGGGAAGCCGCTGCCCGGCCATGACCGCGTGCGCCTGCCATTCCGCGATCTGCTCTGGGCTGTTCAGCACCGGCAGCAGGCGATGTGCGGCGAAGTCGGGCGCGGTGCCGGGTGGCAGGCCGTTCAGCACGAACACCGTCCGGTCGGGCAGCAGGCGACGCAGGGTCACCGCCTCGGCCAGGTGGGCGACGAAGAAGCTGCGACACCCGGCCGCGGACAGCGCCGGCGCCACCCGGTCGATGCCGAGCCCGTACGCGTCGGCCTTCACCACCGCGGCACACTCGGCCGGCGCCACCCGATCCGCCAGATCGCGCCAGTTGGCGACGATCGCGCCGAGATCGATCGACAGCCAGCCGCCGGCCCAGCCCGGGTTCACGTGCGCGTCTTCAGGCAACAGGTACGCCCTTGGTGGTGGAGTATTCGAAATGCAGCGCCTGCTCCGGGCGGACGATCGGATGGATCGCGTGTGCCGCCATCGCCGCCTCGCTGAACCCCTGCAGGATGAGCTTGAGCTTGCCGGGGTAGGTCGCGACGTCGCCGATCGCGAACACTCCCGGCAGGGTGGTTTCCAGCGTCGAAGGGGTGACCGGGATCAGGGTGTGCAGGCCGGTCTGCAGGCCCCAGTTGGCGATCGGGCCGAGATCGGTCGCGAGCCCGAAGAACGGCAGCAGCCGGTCGGCATCCAGCGTCCGGATCTCGCCATCCAGCGTGGCCACCGTCACGCCCGACAGCACGCCGTTCTCGCCGGTAAGGCCGTGCAGCTGATACGGCACCACCTTCTCGATCTCGCCGCGCGCGTGCGCCCGGTCGAGCCGGTCAAGGCTTTCGGGTGCTGCCCGGAAGCGGTCGCGGCGATGCACCAGCCATACCTTGGCGGCCACGTCACGCAATGACAGCGCCCAGTCCACGGCGCTGTCGCCGCCACCGGCGATCACCACCCGGCGGCCCCGGAACGACTCCCGCCGGCGCACGAAATACTGCACCGCGCCTGTCGACTCGAAGCTCTCGATGCCCTCCAGGGGCGGCCGATTCGGGCCGAACGCGCCGGCTCCGGCGGCGATGATCACCGCCTTCGCCGCCACCTCGTCGCCGGCGTCGGTGCGCAGCCGGAAGGCGCCGCGGAGGCCCGACAGCGACTCGACCCGCCGCCCGAGCAGCCGCGGCACTGCGAACGGCGCGAGCTGGCGCTCCAGCGATGCCACCAGGTCGCCGGCCTCGATCGCGGGGTGCGCCGGGATGTCGTAGATCGGTTTTTCCGGATACAGCGCGACACACTGTCCTCCGGCCTCCGACAGCGCGTCGATCAGCACGCACTCCAGGCGCAGCATGCCGCACTCGAAGGCGGCGAACAGGCCGGCGGGACCGGCGCCGACGATCGCCACATCGGTTTCGATCTGCATTGGCCCGATCTCCTGCACGCCACCCGCCTGGTCTCGGCCCTGACACATTGTGGAGCAAGGTGGGGCTACGGCAAGATGGCGGGATGAACGCGGGCCGGATACGCGAGCTACCTGACCTTGAAAGTACCGAGGCGCTCGGGCGTGCGCTGGGACGTGTCTTGCGTCCCGGAGACTGCGTGCTGCTGGAGGGACCGCTCGGCGCCGGCAAGACCGCACTGGCGCGTGCGTTGCTGCGCGCGGCCTGCGGCGATCCCGGCATGGAGGTGCCGAGCCCGAGCTACACGCTGGTCCAGGCCTACGACGGTGCCGGCTTCCCGATCGCCCATTTCGACCTGTGGCGGCTGAGCGTCCCGGAACCGACCGGGGGTCGCGACGGTGCCGGTGCGGTTGCTGGTCGTGACGGCGCTGGGGCGCTTGGGGGTCGTGACGGCGCTGGGGCGCTTGGCAGTCGTGACGGCGCTGGGGCGCTCGAGGAGCTCGGCTGGGACGAGGCGCGGGTGGGTGCGGTGCTGGTGGAATGGCCTGACCGTCTCGGAGCACTCGCCCCCGCGGACGCACTGCGCCTGACCCTGGAGCTGATGCCGGACCCCGGTGCCGCGGCACCCGATGCGCTCGATGCGCTGGATGCGTCCCGCCGGGTGATGCTGCAGGGCTGGCCGGACCGCCTGCCGGCGGTGCTGGCCGGGCTCGGGCACGTCCGCGCATGAGTGTGAGCGTCCGGCGCGCGATGATCCTTGCCGCCGGCCTCGGCACCCGGATGCAGCCGCTGACCGGCACCACGCCGAAGCCGCTGCTGTCGGTGGCCGGCCGGTCGCTGCTCGACCACGCGTTGGACCGGCTGCACGAGATCGGCGTCGAGAGCGTGGTGGTGAACGCGCACTGGCTCGGCAACCAGGTGGCCGACCGTCTGCGAGCCCGTGCGGCGCAGGCGGGCTCCCGTCCGGAGACCATCCTGCAGTCCGAACCCGACCTGTTGGATACCGGCGGCGCCGTGCTGGAAGCTCTGAACTCCGGTGCACTCTCGCGGGAGTCGCCGTTTCTGGTGCTGAACGGCGACAGCTTCTGGCTCGACGGTCCGCGCCCGGCGCTGCAGCGACTCGCAGACGGGTTCGACGAGAGCTCGACCGACGCGCTGCTGCTGGTGGCGCGCACCGCGTCTGCGATCGGCGAGGTGGGTGCGGGCGATTTCGCGATCGACGAGGACGGCCGGCTGCGGCGCCGGCAGGAGAACGAGATCGTGCCGTACATGTTCGCTGGCGTGCAGCTGCTGTCGCCGGCGCTGTTCCAGGGCATCCGCCATGGCAGCTTCAGCATGAACGCGCTGTGGGACGAGGCGATCGCCGGCGGCCGGATCCGTGCGATGGTGCATGACGGTCCCTGGTTCCACCTGTCGCGCCCCGCCGACATCGCCGAAACCGAGCGCGCCCTGCGGGACCCGCTCTTCGGGCCGCCCAACACCTGACCCGAGGCCGCATGCAGATGGCACCCAGGCTGGCTCTCGTCGCGCAGAACCTGCCGTTCCTCGACGTGATCGCCACGCGCTGGATCGCCCAGGCGTCTGCCTCGGGGGGTGCGGATGATCCGTTGGCGCTGGCCCGCGGCATCATCCTGCTGCCGACCCGCCGTGCTGCGCGGGCGCTGTCGGAGGCGTTCCTGCGGGTTGCCGACGGCCGGGTGATGCTGCTGCCGCGGATCTCGGCGATCGGGGCACTCGACGAGGCGCCGCTGGCACTGGGCGGCTGGCTCGACCTGGCCCCTGCGATCGAGCCGATGCGCCGGCTGGCGTTGCTGAGCGGGCTGGTGCTGAAGGCCGGGCGGCAGTTCGGTACCGCGCCGACGCTGGACCAGGCCTGGCCCTTGGCGCAGGCGCTGGCCGACCTGATGGACGAGGCGGAGCGCGCCGAGTGCGACCTGGCGCGGACCCTGCCGGACGCGGCGGAGGGGTTCGCGCAGCACTGGCAGGACACGCTGCGGTTCCTGCAGATCGTCACCGCCGCCTGGCCGCAATGGCTGGCCGAGAACGGGCTGGGCAATCCGGCAGCACGGCAGATGGCGCTGCTGCGGGCCCAGTCGGAGGCATGGGCGCAGGATCACGCGGCTCCCCCGATCTGGGCTGCCGGCTTCACCACGGCCAATCCGGCAGTGGCGGCACTGCTGCGGGCGATCGGCGGCATGCCGCACGGGCAGGTCGTTCTTGCGGGTGTCGACGAGCAGCTGGCCGATGCCGACTGGGAGACGCTGCCCGACAGCCATCCGCAGGCCGGTTTCGCGCGTCTGCTCGACCGGATCGGCGCCAGGCGTGGCGACCTGCAGCACTGGGACGGTGCTGCGGAAATGGTCACCTGCTCCACCGGACGGGTGCGGATGCTGTCACGCGCGCTCTTGCCGGAGCAGGCGCTGGGGGACTGGCTGGATGATCGCGGAGCGTCGAGTCAGCATGATCGCGGAGCGTCGGATCAAAATGATCGCGGGGCGTCGGGTCAAAATGATCGCGGAGCGTCGGATCAAAATGATCGCGGGGCGTCGAGTCAGCATGATCGCGGAGCGTCGGATCAGCATGATCGCGGAGCGTTGGATCAGCATGACCGCAGCAGCCCGTCAGACATCGACGGCATCAGCCGCCTGCACACCGCCGACCAGCAGGAGGAAGCCGCCGCGATCGCGTTGGTGCTGCGGGCGGCACTCGAGGTTCCGGGTCGGCGGGCCGCGCTGGTAACACCCGATCGGGCGCTGGCCAACCGGGTCGGCGTCGAGCTGTCGCGCTGGGGCGTGGCGGTCGATGACAGCGCCGGCGAGCCGCTGGTCTCGACGCCACCGGCGATGCTGTTGCGGCTCCTGGCGGAAGCGGTATCGGAGGGTCTGGCTCCGGTGGCGCTGCTGTCGCTGCTGAAGCATCCGCTCGCGGCCGCAGGCGCGGCTCCTGCGGAATGCCGTCGGCAGGCGCGTGCACTCGAACTGCTCTGCCTGCGGGGGCCGGCACCGACTCCCGGCGTCGACGGCCTGCGCGACGCGGCCCGGCAGGCGGCAGAGGACCCGCGGGCGCCGCGCCCGCTGGCCGACGTGCCGGCGTTTCTCGACCGGGTGTTCCGCTGCCTGTCGCCGCTGCTGCTGGTCTCGTCGCTGCCGGCGGCGGAACCTGGCCAGCTGCTGCGGGCGCTGCTGCAAGCCGCGGAAGCGCTGGCCACGACCGACCAGGAGCCCGGTGCCGCAATTCTCTGGGCAGGCGAGGAGGGCAACGCCCTGGCGCTGCACCTGTCCGAGCTCGGCGACGCGCTGGACGGCCTGCCGGAGCAGACGCCCGGCACCCTCGCCGGACTGCTGGAGGCATCGCTCGCCGGCATCGCGGTGCGCAGCCGCCGGGTGCTGCGTGGCCTGCCGGAGGGTGCTGCGGAGCATCCGCGGCTGTTCATCTGGGGGCTGCTCGAGGCGCGGCTGCAGACCGTCGAGCTGATGGTGCTGGGTGGGTTGACCGAGACCGTGTGGCCGCCGGCCGTCGATCCGGGGCCGTGGATGAGCCGGCCGATGCGCGCCCGGGTCGGGCTGCCGGCGCCCGAGGAGGCGGTCGGCCAGGCGGCACACGATTTCCTGTCGGCCTGCTGTGCGGCACCCGAGATCGTGCTGTCGTGCCCGTCCCGCCGGGAGGGTGCGCCCGCGGTGCCGGCACGCTGGCTGGTGCGGCTGGATGCGTTCCTCGCCGGTCGCGGCCTCGTGCTGCCGGCGCACCCGGCGAGCTCGTGGTTGCGGCGGCTGGACCAGCCGGAGGGTGCCGCGGTGCCGGTGCGGCCACCATCTCCCATGCCGCCGGTGGCGTTGCGGCCGCGTCGCCTCAGCGTCACCGAGATCGAGACCTGGATGCGCGACCCGTATGCCGTGCATGCCAAGCACGTGCTGCGCCTGCGCCCGCTCGGCGCCCTGGAGGAGCCCGCGGACGCCGCCGATTACGGCACCATCGTGCATGACGGGCTGGCGAAGTTCCTCGACGCGCACCCGGGCCGGTGGCCGGCCGATGCCGCGGTCGGCCTCGCGCACGCATTCGATGCCGAGCTCGATGACCAGGGCTTGCGGCCAGCGTTGGCGGCGTGGTGGCGGCCGCGGCTGGCGCGGATCGCCGGCTGGGTGGCGCGGACCGAAGCCGAGCGGCGGGCCATCGCCGCACCTGCGGAGCTGCGCACCGAGATCGCCGGCCGGTCGACCATCGAGGGGTTGCCCGGCGGCCCGTTCACGCTCAGCGGCCGCGCCGACCGGATCGAGAAACGCGCCGACGGCACGCTTGCGCTGTTCGACTACAAGACCGGCACGCTGCCGAGCGATCGGTCGGTGCAGGCCGGCTGGTCGTCGCAGCTGGTGCTGGAGGCGGCGATGGCGCTGCACGGTGCGTTCGGCCCGGAGCTGCAGGCGCAGGCCAGCGAGATCGTCTATTGGAAGCTCTCGGGCGGGGCGACGCCGGGCGAGGAACGCAGGCCGCTCGAGGGTGACGCGTTGCAGGCGCTGGTCGAGCGCAGCTGGCACGCGCTGGCAGCCCTGGTCGCTGCCTACGACCAGCCGGACCAGCCCTATCTGTCGCATCCGCGGCCGGACTGGGCGCCGGCCTATCCGGACTACGCGCAATTGGCCCGGGTGGCCGAATGGAGCGCGGCGCGCGAGGACGGCGCATGACCAGCGTGCCCGAGACCGCGATCCAGCTTGCCAACCGGCAGCAGGGGCTGGCGTCGGATCCGGCGGTGTCGGCGTTCGTGTCGGCGTCGGCCGGCAGCGGCAAGACCAAGCTGCTGATCGACCGGCTGCTGCGGCTGATGCTGCCGCGTGCAGCACCCGACGACCCGCATGGTCGGCTGATCGCCGGTACCGATCCGGCGCGCATCCAGTGCCTGACCTTCACCAAGGCGGCGGCGGCGGAGATGTCGATCCGACTGCAGCGCGAACTCGGACGCTGGGTCACGCTGGATGACGCGGCGCTGGACCTGCGGCTGTCGGCACTCGGCTGCGGCTCGGGACCGGACGGCGCCATCGATGCCGGCCTGCGCCAGTCCGCCCGGGCGTTGTTCGCGCGCGTGCTGGACCTGCCGGGCGGCATGCGGATCGGCACCATCCACGCCTTCTGCCAGTCGCTGCTGCGCCGGTTCCCGATCGAGGCGGCGATTAGCCCGCATTTCCGCCTGGTCGAGGAGACCGACAGCCGGATCGCGCTCAACCGCGCCTGGGAAGAGGTGCTGAGCGCGCGGGCCGGCTCGTCCGAAGGTCGGGCGGCGCTGACCCTGCTGGCGGGTCAGGTCAATGCGTCCGAGGTCGCCCGGCTGGTGCGCCGGCTGCAGGAAAAAGCGCCCCTGCTGGCGGACGCGCTCGACCTGCTGGAGCAGGATCCGGACGGGCTCGAGACGCGGCTGCGGGCGATCGCCGGCATCGTCCATGCCGACGAGAATGCCTGTCTGATGGCCTCGACCGAGCTGCCGGACGAGCCCCGCATGCAGCATTTGCTGCGGCTGGCGATGCAGGTCGGGCCGCCCGGCCTCAAGGCCACCGCCGGGCGCATCGCCGATTGGCTGGCCCGCAGCCATCCCGACCGGCACCAGGCCTGGGACGCCTGGCGCGAGCTGTTCCTGACCGCGGCCGGCGAGCCGCGCGCGTCCGGCGGTTTCGTGCGCGGCAAGGTCGCCACGTTGCATCCCGAGATCGCCGAGGCGCTGGTTGCGGAAGCCGAGCGGGTGGCGTCGGTGGACGATGCCTGCCGCGCGATCCGGATGGTGGCGCTGACCCTGGCGTTGCTGCGCATGGCGGGCCCGGTGCTGCGTCGCTACGCCGGCACCAAGCGTGAGCGCGGCCTGCTGGATTACGACGACCTGATCGCCCGCACGCTGGACCTGCTGCGCGAGCCGGGCTCGGCCTGGGTGCTGTACAAGCTCGATGGCGGCATCGACCATCTGCTGCTGGACGAGGTGCAGGACACCTCCGACCTGCAATGGCGCATCGCCGGCGCGCTCACCGAGGATTTCTTCAGCGGTGCCGGCGCCGATACCGAGCGGGCGCTGCCGCGCACGGTGTTCGCGGTAGGCGACTACAAGCAGTCGATCTACTCGTTCCAGGGCGCCGATCCGAAGGCCTTCCACGACTGGCACCAGCGCTTCCGATCGCGCGTGCAGGATGGCGGCCAGCAGTGGCGGGAGCCCGAGCTGAACGTGTCGTTCCGGTCGGTGGAGCCGGTGCTGACGCTGGTCGATGCGGTGTTCGCGAGTCCCGACGCGGCGGCCGGCGTGGTCGAGCCCGGCAGCACGGCGCCGGTGACGCACTATTCCGCCCGCGCGGACGCACCCGGTTGCGTCGAGCTTTGGCCGCTTGCACCGGCCGTGGTGGAGAACGGGGCCGAGCAGCCGGAGCCGGTAACGGACGATCCTTGGGTCGCGCCGGCGCGCAATCGCGGCCAGGCCTCGGCGCCGCAACGGCTGGCCGAGACGCTGGCACGCTGGATCGCCGGCGAGATCGGCCGGCCGCATTCGACCGGTGGCGCGAACCTGACCGCCGGCGACGTGCTGGTGCTGGTGCCGCGGCGCAGTCCGTTCGTGCGGGCGCTGATCCGGGCGCTCAAGGCGGAGGGCGTGCCGGTGGCGACGCTGGTGCGGACCGGCCTGGTCGACCAGATCGCCGTGCAGGACCTGATGGCGTTGTGCGACGTGCTGCTGCTGCCGCAGGACGACCTGACGCTCGGCTGCGTGCTGACCAGCCCGCTCGGCGGCCTGTCCGACGACAGCCTGATGGCGCTGGCGATCGGCCGCAGCGGCACGCTGTGGGAGGCGCTGCGCGAGCGCTCGGAGCAGCAGCCGGACTGGCGGCGCGCCTGGGGGATGCTGTCGACGCTGTTCGGCCGCGTCGATCACGTGTCGCCGCACGCTTTGCTCAGCGAGGCGCTGGGACGGCTCGGCGGCCGTGCCCGGCTGCTAGCACGGCTCGGTCCGGAAGCGGCGGAACCGGTGGACGAGCTGCTGTCGGCGGCACTGCGCCACGCGGACACTCATCCGCCGTCGCTGCAGGGTTTCCTGCACTGGCTGCGGCGATCCGAGGAGACCATCAAGCGGGAGCCTGACACGGCCGGTGACGCCGTGCGGGTGATGACCGCGCACGGTGCCAAGGGGCTGCAGGCGCGCCTCGTGGTGCTGCCCGACACCACCTCGATCGCCCCCACCGACGAGAATTTGCTGTGGAGCGACGCCGGCGGCCTGACGCTGCCGTTCTGGGTCCCGCGCGCCGATCTCGGTTCGGCACCGACCCGCCGGCTGCGCGACCGGATCCGCCAGGCGGCGCACGAGGAGAGCAACCGGCTGCTCTACGTGGCCCTGACCCGGGCCGCGGATCGCCTGGTGGTGTGTGGCTGGGAGCCCGGCCGAAAGAGCGCCACCGGTGCATCCCGGCTGCCGCCGGCCTGCTGGTATGAGCTGTGCCGGCAGGGCTTCGCGACCGCGGAGGCGTCGGCGGAACCGTTCGGGCTCGGCTGGCCGGGCGTGCGCCTGGTGCTGGAGCAGCGCGACTCGGCCGTCGCGCCCGCAGAACAATCGGCGCCCGAGGGCCGGGTCGATCCGGCGCTGCCGGAATGGATGGGCCGTGCACCAGCCTGGAGGCCGGCGTCACCTCCATCGGAACCCGACCTCCCGCGACCGCTGGCGCCCAGCCGTCCGGACGATGTCGGGTTGGGACCGGTGCCGGCATTGCGCTCGCCCCTCGATCGCGAACACGGCACGGCCGTCGGCGGGCGGGGCGGTCGTCTCGATGCGTTCCGTCGCGGCCGGCTGGTTCATGCATTGCTGCAGCATCTGCCGGGCGTCGCGGCGGCCGATCGGGAGGCGGCGGCCCGGCGCTTCCTGTCTGCAGGACCGGACGGGCTTCCGGCGGACGCGGCGGCCGGGCTGGCGACGCAGGTTCTGGCGGTGCTGGCGCACGATCTGCTGGCGCCGCTGTTCGACCCGGACGCCCTGGCCGAGCAACCGATCTCGGGGCTGGTCGGCGGTGTCGTGATCACCGGCCAGATCGATCGGCTGCGGGTGCTGCCGGACCGGGTGCTGGTCTGCGACTTCAAGACCAACCGGCGCACGCCGGCACGCCCGGAGGATGTTCCGGTGCCATACCTGCGTCAGATGGCGGCCTATCGCGCCCTGCTGACGGCATTGTATCCCGACCGCCGGATCGAGTGCGCCCTGGTGTGGACGCAGGAGACGGCAGTCATGCGCCTGCCCGGGTCTGTGCTCCTGCCGCATGCGCCCGGCACATACCGGAGTGGAGCCGGCGGGCCCCAGCCGGCATCCGGCACAGCTTGACCGCCAGCTCCGGACTGACCATTTCGAAACACGGCCTGTTGCACCGCGCGGAGTTTCGTGGCGGCCTGGCCAGACCGATCTAGGAGAGCGTGATGAGCGAGAACACGGTGGCCGTCACCGACGAGACCTTCGATGCCGACGTGCTGAAGTCGAAAGGCGCCGTGCTGGTCGATTTCTGGGCGACCTGGTGTGGCCCCTGCAAGATGATCGCGCCGGCGCTCGAGGAGATCGGTGCCGAGTTCAAGGACCAGCTCACCGTCGCCAAGGTCGATATCGACCAGAACCCGCTGACCCCGAACACCTATTCGGTGCGTGGCGTGCCGACGCTGATCCTGTTCAAGGACGGCAAGCCGGCCGCGACCAAGGTCGGCGCGTTGCCCAAGAGCCAGCTCAAGGAATGGGTTCGCCAGAACCTCGGCTGAGCGGCACCTGGCCTAGGCCTACCAGAACGACGGCATCGCCCGGAACTGGGTCCAGGCGGCAGGCAGCTCCTCCAGGGCGGTCTGCCGCCGGTCCGCAGCCCAGGCCTCGATCACCGCGCGCCCCGGCAGGTCGGGCAGGCGATGCACGAGTTCCGCGGCGGCAATGGCGTCGTTGAGCTGGCCGAGATCCTCCTGCAGCCGGCTCAAGGCCTGGCGATACGGCTTGGCGGTCTCGCGATCATGCAGGGCCTCCAGCATCTCGATGCCATAGCGCAGCGATTTCAATGCCTTGCGCAAGGCATGCCGCTCCTCGTCATCCTGTTCCGGGAGCCTGGAACCGCGGCGGCGCACCGTTCTTGCCAGCCCGTCGAGCAGCGGCGCCGCCTCCTGCTCGATGAGCCGCCCCGCCATCTTGCGCGGGAAGAAGGCGATCGGTTCGGCGCTCCAGTCCCTGATGTCGTGCAGGACCGCATCGGTGCGCGCGTCCTCGAGCAGCGCCCGCATGGCGGCATGCCTTTGCATCCGAGCGCGTTCTGCCGGCTCCAGCAACGTGGTGAGGGCATCGGCAAGGCCGGGCTGCGCCTTCTTCACGCCCGGCACGGTCTCGGTGACGAACACGTCCCAGTCGCGCGCATCGCCCAGGGTCCTGCCGAACCCGCGCAAGGCGTCGTTGAAGCCGTCGCGGGCGGCCGGGTTCAGATGCCGCCGGAACAGCTTCAGGGCGGAACGCAGCCGTCGCAATGCCACCCGCGCCTGGTGGATCGCCTCCGGGACGCCCGCGAGCGCATCGGTGCGGTGGGCATCGAGATGGTCCAGCCCCTCGGCGAGCACCAGGCGCAGGCTCTTGCCCAGCGTGTCGCCGACGGAAAGGGGAGGCGGCTCGGCCTTGCGCAAGAGTGTCACCTGATCAGCAGGGCGGGTCGGCATCACCTGGCAGGGGCGGCACGACGTCGCCAGGCGATGACCGTTCGTCGGTCGCCCCCAGCATAGCCGGGTCCCGCGATGAGCCAACGGGGAACATCATGACAATCGAGGGCAAGGCGGGCGACCCATGCCGTGTCAGGCAGCAGAGGCCCGTCGCAGGACAGGTGGGTGGCGATGCCGGCGGGAGATCGGCTCAGGCGTCCGGCCAGGTGACCTGTGCGGCGCCGGCCTCGCGCAGGGCCCGGGCGACCCGGGCACTGCACAACGTGGCCAGCTCGGCCTCATGCTCGTAATCGGGCATCAGCGTGTCGAGCAGCGCGTCGCGGCCGGCCGCGGGATGGAAATAGATCTCGCTGAACCCATCGGGGAGCTCCGCCGCCAGGCGAAGCAGGCGGGCTTCCGTCATGTGGCCGCTCCAGGCCAGGCCGAAGCAGCTGTCGTTGGTCGCGAGGCCTGCACGTCGCGCCTGCCTCCGGAGCAGCCGGGTCCAGGCTCGCAGCGCGCGGGCGCCGGCAGTGTCGGGTTCCTGCAGCGGTCCCGGCGGCTCGCAGGGGATGCGGATCGCGCGGAGGCCATGCCGGCGGCCGGCGCGGATCATCATCGCGCCGACGGTCGGGTGCAGGTGCATGTGCTTGTGGGCGTTGGCGTGGTCGAGCCGCAGGCCGCTGGCGGCGAACGCGGCGAACTGCGCCTCGATCTCGCGTGCCAGTTGCCGCCGCACGTCGGGCCTGAAGAAATAGCGCAGGCCCAGGGAGAGCTGGTCCGACGGGAACACCCCCTGTCGATCGACCAGACGGGGGATCTGCGCCGGCCGCAGCACCGCCGGCCCTTCGATCACCACGAGATGCAGCCCGACCCGCAAGTTAGGCATCCGCCGCGCTCGTTCTACCGCATCGGCTGCCGCTCCGCCTGCGACCATCAGGCTGGCGGTGCTCAGCAGGCCGTCGCGATGCGCCTGCTCGATCCCTTCGTTGACCGCGAGCGAGAGCCCGAAATCATCCGCCGAGATCAGCACGCGGCGCGACATCGCCGCGTGGATCCCGAAAGGTCTAGGCGGCGTGCCGGTCCCGCAGGAACTGGAAGAACTCGACGCCTTCGCGCAGGCGGCGCTTCATCATCTGCGGGCTGCGCACCATCTCGCCGACGATCGAGGCGATCTTCGGGGCCCGGAAATAGAACTTCCGGTAGAACACCTCGACGCTCTCAAAGATCTCGCTGTGGCTGAGATGCGGGTAGGTCAGCGGCGCGATCTGCACCCCGTTCTCGTCGATCAGCTCCGCATTCGCGGCATCGAGCCAGCCATTCTCGGTCGCCTGCTTGTGCAGGAAGGTGCCGGGATACGGGGCTGCCAGGGACACCTGCATGGTGTGCGGGTTGATCTCCTTGGCGAATTCGATGGTCTGCTGGATCGTCTCCTTGGTCTCCCCCGGCAGGCCCAGGATGAAGGTGCCGTGGATCTTGATGCCGAGCTCGTGGCAGTCCTTGGTGAACTGCTTCGCGACCTCGATCCGCATGCCCTTCTTGATGTTGTATAGGATCTGCTGGTTGCCGCTCTCGTAGCCGACCAGCAGCAGCCGCAGCCCGTTATCCTTCAGCACCTTGAGCGTGTCGCGCGGCACGTTCGCCTTGGCGTTGCACGACCAGGTGACGCCCAGCTTCCCGAGCTCGCGGGCGATCGCCTCGGCGCGCGGCAGGTCGTCGGTGAAGGTGTCGTCGTCGAAGAAGAACTCGCGGACCTGCGGGAACATCTTTTGCGCATGCGCGATCTCGGCCGCGACATGGGCCGGGGTGCGGGTGCGATAGACGTGTCCGCCGACGGTCTGCGGCCATAGGCAGAAGGTGCAACGGGATTTGCAGCCGCGGCCGCTGTAGATCGAGATGTACGGGTGCATCAGGTACCCGATGAAGTAGTCCTCGATATGCAGGTCGCGCTTGTACACGTCGGTGACGAACGGCAGCGTGTCCATGTCGTGGATCAGCTGGCGATCCTTGTTGTGGACGATCACGCCGTCGTTGTTGCGCCACGAGATGCCGTCGACGTCCTTCAGGTCACGCCCCTCGGCGATCTCCTTGCAGGTGAAGTCGAACTCGTTGCGGGCGACCCAGTCGATCGGCAGCCCCTTGACCAGGCTCTCCTCCGGCTGCACCGCGACCTTGGCGCCGACCATGCCGATCTTGAGGCTGGGCTTGGCGTCCTTGAGCATCTGCGCGACCTTCACGTCGGACGCGAAGGACGGGGTGGAGGTGTGCAGCACCACCATGTCGCGGGTCATGGCATCGGCCAGCACCGGCTCCATGCCCATGCGCGCGGGCGGGGCGTCGATCAGCCGGCTGTCCGGGATCAGCGCCGCCGGCTGGGCCAGCCAGGTCGGATACCAGAACGACTTGATCTCGCGCTTGGCCTGGTAGCGCGAGCCGGCGCCGCCATCGAAGCCGTCGAACGAGGGCGGCTGCAGGAACAGGGTCTTCATCATCGGGCAGGGCGTCCTCGGGTCGAGCAATGCGCTGACATGGGTCGAACGGGCAGCCGGGTCCAATACGCCCTGGCAGCCCCAGCGTCATCTAGTTCTTGCGGGTAAGGCGATTCACCGCGGCCGATCATGCGCCGGCATCCACGCCCGGCGCCAGCTCACGTCGTGTCTGCGCGAGGCTGACACGGTCCGGCAGCTGCATCGTCTGGCCACGCCAGGCGACCCGGCGTCCGGTGAAACTTGCCGCCATCACCGCCGCCGACAGCCAGTCGCGCAGCGGCAGCAGCAATACCGGAAGCGTCCTGGGCAGGCCCAGCATCCGGTCGATCAGCGCGCCGCACACGCCGCGGACCAGCCATGCCAGTGCCAATACGGCCCAGCTCCAGTGGGCGCCTTCGGCCAGCAGCACCGTCAAGGCTCCCCAGAAGAGCGGGAACTGGATTGCCGAGAGCGCATAGCCCAGCGGCTCGACGCTGCGCACCGTGCGGGCCCAACGAAGCTCGTGCAGGAACAGGTCGCGCACGCCGGTCTCGGCGGTCGTGGTGACGGTCATGACGTCGGCGATGGCGATCGAGCCACCCTCGGCGCGCACCATCTGGCCGAGCGCCGAGTCGTCGGCGATGTGGGGCGAGAGCGCCGGCAACCCGCCGATCGAGTCGAGCATGCGCCGGCTCAGCGCCATCGTGGCACCCAGGCAATCCTGGCGGCCGAGCAGCCGCGACATCAAAACACCCGGCAGGAAATTGTAGTTGAGCTGGCCGGCTGCGAGCCTGCGCGACATGCTCGGGCTGGCTGCACGACCGCCATACAGCGTCGTCACCAGGCCCACACCCGGCCGATGCAGCGCCTGCACCACCCGGCGCAGGTACCCCGGCTGGGCATGGATGTCCGAGTCCGAGATCACCAGCACATCATGCAACGCGTGCGGCAACATGTTGATGAGGTTGTCGATCTTGTGGTTGTCACCGTGCGGCGTCGAGTCGACGACCAGCATCAGGTCGAGGTCGGGGAAGCGTGCCTGCAGCCGCTTGACGACGGCGATCGCCGGGTCGCTGCGGCTCTGTACCCCGAACACGATCTGCAGCGTCGGATAGACCTGCATGCAGAAGCTCGCCAGCGCGTCCTCGAGCAGCGGCTCGTCGCCGTAGAGCGGCTTCAGCACCGTGACCGGCGGCAGGAACGATCCGCCGGCGCTGCCGGAGCGGTCAGGGAGTGCCGCGCGGCGGCCGAAGCTTGACAGCAATCCGGCGCCGATGATGGCCTGTACGCACCCCAGCCCGGCAATTCCGCCCGACACGACGCTCATGATGGCAGGGGTGTGCTGAAGCATCATGAGGCAGGTTGGGCCCTGGGCGGCGGTCGGGGGGTGACGATCGGATGACGGCGGTCGGACTTCTGGCGGTCGATCAGGCTCTGCTCGGTCAGCCCTCGGAGAAGGACTGCGTCTTCTTCTTCAGGCTGGCGATCAGCGGGGTAGCATCCCCCGAGGTCAGGCTGGAACCGAAATCGGCGCGCTGCACGGCGACCTGGCTGATGTTCCCGTTCAGCAGCACGTCGACCACCTGCCAGCCTGCCGGGCCTTGCCGCATCACGTAGTCGATCTGCGTGCCGGAGCCGCCGTCATGGCCACCGATCGTGCTGTGGACGATCTGCTCGCCGGGGATCGGCGAGGCGGTCGCCGCCGGATCCACGGTGAAGCTGTCGTTGCCCCCGGCGGCGAAGTTGGACACGTAGCGTGCCACCGTGAACTGCCGGAACTGCTCCAGGAGCTGCTGCTTCTGGGCGTCAGGGATGGTCCTGTAGCGCAGGCCGAGCGAGTTCTGCAGCACCGTCTGCAGGTCGAACGCCCGGTCGATCACCGGGGTCAGCAGCTGTACGCGCTGGCTGAACGGCGCCGTGGAATGCTCGACCTGGGTAAGCCCGGCATACAGGGCTGAGACCGTGGCCACGGGACCGGAGGTTGCCGGCTGGGTTGCGGAGGCTTGCGTCGCTTGCGCATGACCGAAGGAGGAGAGCGAAACCGTGCCCAGCATCGCCAGGCAGAGCCCCGTGAGGAGGTTCGTTGTGCGCATCAGGGTCAGGATGTCGGTGCCGAGCGGCTGAGCGGCAAGCCCCCTGCCGCCGCATCGCTGACACCCAGCGCGCCGAGTGCGGCCTGCACGATGTGGCGTGCGGACAGGCCGGCCTCGATGATCTGGGCGTTCGGAGTGTCGTGATCGATGAAGCGGTCGGGCAGGGTGAGCGGACGGACGCGCACCTGGTCGAGCAGGCCGGTGCGGGCCAGATGGTGCATCACGATCGAGCCGAAGCCGCCGGCGGCACCCTCCTCGATGGTGATCAGCACGGCATGGTCGCGGGCCAGGCGCTCGACCAGTTCGGTATCCAGCGGCTTGGCGAAGCGGGCATCCACCACGGTCGGCGGTAGGCCGCGCGCGGCGAGCTCGTCGGCGGCCTTGAGTGTCTCGGAGAGACGCGAGCCGAGGCTGAGCAGCGCGATGCCGCCCTGTTCGCGACCCTGCTGGCGTCCGGCCTCACGGAGCACCCGACCGCGACCGATCTCCAGGATCGAACCACGCGCCGGCAGCGGCTCCAGCCCGAAACCGTTGCCGCGCGGGTAACGGAAGGCGATCGGGCCGTCATCGAAGGCGGCCGCGGTGGCGGTCATGTGCAGCAGCTCGATCTCGTCGGCCGGCGCCATCAGGGTCATTCCGGGCAAGCAGCCGAGATAGTTCAGGTCGAAGCTGCCGGCATGGGTGGCGCCGTCGGCCCCCACCAAGCCGGCGCGGTCGATGGCGAAGCGCACCGGCAGGCCCTGCAGCACCACGTCATGCACGACCTGGTCGTAGGCACGCTGCAGGAACGTCGAGTAGATCGCGCAGAACGGCCGCAAGCCCTCGGTCGCCATGCCGGCGGCGAAGGTCACCGCATGCTGCTCGGCGATGCCGACATCGAAGAAGCGGTCCGGATAGGCCTTGGCGAACGCATCGAGCCCGGTGCCGGACGGCATCGCCGCGGTGATCGCCACGATCTTGGGGTCGGCGGCGGCGGCGGCGACCAGCTCGCGGCCGAACACCGCGGTGTAGGTCGGGGGTCCCGGGGGCGCCTTGGTCTGCTCGCCGGTGACGACGTTGAACTTGGCGACCGCGTGGTACTTGTCGCCCGAGGCTTCGGCCGGCGCGTAGCCGCGGCCCTTCTGGGTGATGACGTGCAGCAGCACGGGACCTGCTTCGTCGGCATCGCGCAGGTTGCGCAGCACGGGCAGCAGGTGGTCCATGTTATGGCCGTCGATCGGGCCGATGTAATAGAAGCCCAGCTCCTCGAACAGCGTGCCGCCGGTCAGCATGCCGCGGGCATACTCGTCGGCCTTCTTGGCGGTGCGCTCGATGCCGTTGGGCAGCCGGCGGGCCACCTTGCCGGCGAGATCTCGCAGGCTCAGGAACTTCTGGCTCGACAGCAGCCGGGTCAGGTAGGCCGACATCGCGCCCACCGGCGGGGCGATCGACATCTCGTTGTCGTTCAGGATGACGATCAGCCGGGCCTTCGACGAGCCGGCATTGTTCATCGCCTCGTAGGCCATGCCGGCCGAGATCGAGCCGTCGCCGATCACCGCGATGACGTGCCGGTCGGCGACCGTGGCGGCACCCTGGGCCTCGAGGATGTCGTGCGCCACCGCCATGCCGAGGCCGGCCGAGATCGAGGTGGAGGAATGCGCCGCGCCGAACGGGTCGTACTCGCTCTCCGACCGGCGGGTGAAGCCGGACAGGCCGCCGGGCTGGCGCAGCGTGCGGATGCGGTCGCGGCGCTCGGTCAGGATCTTGTGCGGGTAGGTCTGGTGGCCGACATCCCAGATCAGACGGTCGCTGGGGGTGTCGAACACCGCATGCAGCGCAACCGTCAGCTCGACGACGCCGAGCGACGCGCCCAGATGGCCGCCGGTGATCGATACGGCGTCCAACGTCTCGCCACGCAACTCGTCCGCCACCTGGCGCAACTGCTCGGCCGAGAGGTTGCGGAGGTCACGCGGCGACGAGACGCGGTCGAGAAGCGGGTAGCGCGAATTCATACCCGGAAGATCCAATTCGTCCATGTCCACTGAAGTGTCCATTCGCGCCGGCTGCATCGGGCCCGGTGGCGGCCGTCGTCCGGTCTGGTTCGGGGCGCCGAGCCGTGGCTGGTCACGGATACGCCCAATGCAGCATCCTTTAGAACCAAGCGACGCCGACCGACAGGGGTCCAGGTGCATCCTGTTGCAGAATTGCCATGCCGAAGCAGCTGCCGCGTTTGCTGCCGGAACAGTGAATGCCCTATAGCTATGCGTCTATTCAGCGTTTCACGCCATCCAGCGCCCATCATCGTCGATCTGGTCTCGTTTCCGTGATTGTTGGCAGACTGGTTTGCCCCCATCATTGATGACACGAGATCGGCGATGCGCGGGCGATCGACCGTGGCGCACCCGAGCAGATGATCCGGCGCTCGCCGGAAGGTTTAGGAGAACACGTTCGCATGGCCGTTCCGATCATGCAGGCTGTCCGAGTCGGCGCCTACGTCGTCAAGCAGCACCTCAAGAAGCGCCAGCGTTACCCGCTGGTTCTGATGCTCGAGCCGTTGTTCCGCTGCAACCTGGCGTGTGCCGGCTGCGGCAAGATCGACTATCCGGCGCCGATCCTGAACCAGCGCCTGTCGGTGCAGGAGTGCCTCGACGCCGATACCGAGTGCGGCGCGCCGGTCATCGCCGTCGCCGGCGGTGAGCCGCTGCTGCACAAGGAGATGCCCGAGATCATCGCCAAGCTGCTGGCGCGCAAGAAGTATGTGTATCTCTGCACCAACGCGCTGCTGCTCGAGAAGAAGCTCGACGACTACAAGCCGAACCCGTTCTTCTCGTGGGACGTCCATCTCGATGGCGACCAGGCCATGCACGACGCGTCGGTCTGCCAGGACGGCGTCTATGACCGGGCCGTGGCGGCGATCCGCGAGGCCAAGAAGCGTGGCTTCAGGGTCTCGATCAACTGCACCGTGTTCGACGGCGCCAAACCCGAGCGGCTGGCGAAGTTCTTCGACGAAGTCATGGCGATGGGCGTCGACGGCATCATGACCGCGCCGGGCTATGCCTATGAGCGCGCTCCCGATCAGGCGCACTTCCTGAACCGCCAGAAGACCAAGCAGCTGTTCCGCGACACCTTCCGTCTCGGCAAGGGCAAGAAGTGGAAGTTCACCCAGTCGCCGCTGTTCCTGAACTTCCTCGCCGGCAACGAGACCTACCACTGCACCCCCTGGGGCAAGCCGCTGCGCAACGTCTTCGGCTGGCAGAAGCCCTGCTACCTGCTGGGCGAAGGCTACGCGGCGACCTTCAAGGAGCTCATGGAGGACACCGCCTGGGAGCAGTACGGCACCGGCAACTACGAGAAGTGCGCCGATTGCATGGTCCATTCGGGCTACGAGTCGAGTGCGGTGATCGACGCCGTGAAGCGGCCGCTGCACATCCTGAAGGTGGCGCTCAAGGGTCCGCAGACCGAGGGCGAGATGGCTCCCGAGATCTCGCTCGCGAACCAGCGGCCGGCCGAATACAACTATAACGAGCACGTCGATGCGCGGGTGAAGGAACTCGCCATCAAGAAGGCGGCGACCCGCAAGGTCGTGGTCGAGCCCGCCGAATAGGTCTCGGACCGACTTTTTCCCGGTTCGATGCGGCGGCTCCTGAGGGAGCCGCCGTTTTCGTTCGTGCCCGGTCGGCGCGTGTCAGCCCTGCATGCGCGAGATGTCGAGCAGCGTCGCCGCCTCGAGCTCTTTTTCCTGGAGCCGGTGCCGCACCAGGTCGCGGATGCTGACGATCCCGCACATGCTCTCGCCTTCCATGACCGGCAGGTGCCGCACGTTGCGCTGGCTCATCACCGCCAGGACCTGATCCAGCCGGTCCTCCTTGCGGCAGGTGATCACCGGCGAGGTCATGGCCGAGCTCAGCGTGCTGTCGAGGGCAGCGTGGGCCTCGCGGGCGAGCAGCTTGACCAGGTCGCGCTCGGAGAAGATGCCGACGACACGGCCCCTGTCCTCGATGACGACGGCGCCGATCCGCCGCTCCGCCATGAGGGCGATCGCCGCCGAGACCCGTCTTTCGGGCCGCAGCTTGGCGACATCGTGACCCTTCATATCCAGAATCGTCTCGATCAACATGGTTCGCAATTCCTCTCGTGCCGTCTTGACGTGGCTGCGGTCGGGCGGTTCCGCCAGCACCGGGTCCGACGGGTGACCCCGATGTTGCAGTTCATTCCAATGCAGCCTTCAGGCCAGCCCCGGCAGCCAGCGGGCAGAGTGGCGCCGCAAGTGCCAGGAACGCGCCGAGCAGCAGCAGGTCGGGATGCCAGTCGAGACCAGCCTGCGCCGCATCGACCGCCGCCGCGCCGAAAATCAGCGCCGGCGTGGCCAGCGGCAGCACCAGCAGCGGCAACAGCACCCCCGCCCGCCTGGCACCACACACCACCGCTGCGGCCATGCCGCCGATCAGGGATAGTACCGCGGTGCCGAGCAGGAGCCCTGCCAGCAGCACCGGGATCGCGGCCGGCCCGAGCCCCAACATGACCGCGAGCGGGGCGGCGGCGAGCAGCAGCGGCAGCCCGGTGGTGAGCCAGTGGGCGCAGATCTTGGCCAGCGTGATCGCCGGCGCCGGCAGGCCCACGAGCATGAGCTGGTCGAGCGAGCCGTCCTCGAGATCGGCGCCGAACAGCCGATCCAGCGGCAGCAGGGCCGCCAGCAGCGCACACACCCAGACGATGCCGGGCGCCATCCGGGCCAGCAGCGCCGGCGACGGCCCGAGTGCTAGCGGGAACAGCGCGCCGGCCAGCAGGAAGAACAGCACCGCGGCCAGGGTGTCCGACGCGTGGCGCCACGAGAGCACCAGGTCGCGCATCAGCACTGCGTTGAAGCGGGTAAGGGCGCCGGCGGTGGCGGCGGTCATGCGCCGAGCGCCAGGTGACGCACTTCCGGCATCGGCAGCCCGACATGGGTGGTGGCGATCACCATGCCGCCGTGCGCGCGATGCGACGCGAGCACCGTGCCGAGCCGATCGAGGGCGGCGTCGTCCAGGCCGAGCGAGGGCTCGTCGAGCAACCAGAGCGGGACCGCTTCCAGCAGCACCCGCGCCAAAGCCGCACGCCGTCGCTGGCCGGCCGAGAGCAGCCGGACGGGCAGGTCGGCAAGGTCCGAAAGCCCATACGCGCCAAGCGCGGCCAGGGGATCGCCGCCGCCAAGACGGGCCGTGAGCCGCAGGTTCTCGCGGACAGTAAGGCCGGGCTTCAGCGCGTCCTGGTGGCCCAGATAGGCAAGCCTGGCGGCATGGCGGCTGAGGTCGTCGGAGATGTCGGCGCCGTCCCACTCGATCCGGCCAGCGGCAAGCGGGCAAAGGCCGGCGATGGCGCGCAACAGGGTGGACTTGCCGGCGCCGTTCGGACCGGTGAGCAGCAGCGCCTCGCCTGGTGCGAGCTGCAGGTTGATGCCGTCGAGCACCAGCCGGTCGGAGCGCAGCACCACCAGTGCCGCCGCGCGCAGCCCGATGGGAGGAGACGGGGCCGCTGGAGCGAGGATCATGGACTCCCCGGGGCAGGGCTGCGGGCGCGTCGGCTTGTTTCGGACGGTCGCCACGGTATGTTCTAAGCGGAATGTGAATTCAAGCCGCGCCCCTGCCGTCCGTATCGCCGCTCTCTCGGTGCCTCGGACGCCGCACGGCGACGGCAGGCACGGACAGCCGCTAGGGGATGCCATCATGAAGTCGGTCGGTCAGGACACTCTCGGAACCCGCAAGCTGCTCGAAGTGGACGGCAAGACTTACCACTATTTCTCCATCCCCGAGGCGCAGAAGGCGATCGGCGACGTCAGCCGGCTGCCGGTCAGCCTCAAGGTGCTGCTCGAGAACGTGCTGCGCTTCGAGGATAACCGCTCCTACAAGGTCGATGACGCGAGGTCGGTCGCGGGTTGGCTCGAGACCGGCAGCAGCAGGCGCGAGGTGCCGTTCAAGCCGGCCCGCATCCTGATGCAGGACTTCACCGGGGTGCCCGCGGTGGTCGACCTGGCCGCCATGCGCGACGGCATCACCGCACTGAACGGCGATCCGCAGAAGGTGAACCCGCTGGTGCCGGTGGACCTCGTGATCGACCACTCGGTGATGGTCGACTTCTCCGGCACCGCCGACAGCCTGCAGCGCAACGTCGAGGTCGAGTTCGAGCGCAACGGCGAGCGCTACGCGTTCCTGCGCTGGGGCCAGGAGGCGTTCGAGAACTTCTCGGTGGTGCCGCCGGGTGCCGGCATCTGCCACCAGGTGAACCTGGAATACATCGCGCAGGCGGTGTGGACGGCGACCATTGGGGACGAGACCTTCGCCTATCCGGACACGCTGTACGGCACCGACAGCCACACCACGATGGTCAACGGCATGGGCGTGCTGGGCTGGGGCGTCGGCGGCATCGAGGCGGAAGCGGCCATGCTCGGCCAGCCGATCGCCATGCTGATCCCCGACGTGATCGGCTTCAAGCTGACCGGAAAAATGCCCGAGGGCGCCACCGCCACGGATCTCGTGCTGACGGTGACGCAGATGCTCCGCAAGAAGGGCGTCGTCGGCAAGTTCGTCGAGTTCTACGGCGCCGCCCTGGATACGCTGCCGGTGGCGGACCGCGCCACGATCGGCAACATGGCCCCGGAATACGGCGCCACCTGCGGCTTCTTCCCGGTCGATGCGCTGACGCTCGAATATCTGCACCAGACCGGCCGTGACGAGCACCGCATCCGGCTGGTCGAGGCGTACCTCAAGGCGCAGGGCATGTTCCGCGACAGCGACACGCCGGACCCGGTGTTCACCGACACGCTGGAACTGGATCTCTCCACGATCGAGCCGTCGTTGGCCGGTCCGAAGCGGCCGCAGGATCGGGTGGCGCTGAAGAATGCCGCGACCGCGTTCAACGCCGAGCTGACCGGTTCGCTGGGTGTGCCGGCCAACGACGTCGACAAGAAGGTTGCGGTCGAGAGCACGAACTATTCGATCGGGCATGGCGACGTGGTGATCGCGGCGATCACGTCGTGCACCAACACCTCCAACCCGGCGGTGATGATCGCGGCCGGGCTGGTTGCAAGAAAGGCCCGCGCATTCGGCCTCACCCCGAGGCCGTGGGTGAAGACGTCGCTGGCGCCGGGCTCGCAGGTGGTGACCGAGTATCTCGACAAGGCCGAGTTGTCGGTGGATCTGGATGCGCTCGGCTTCAACACCGTCGGCTATGGCTGCACCACCTGCATCGGCAACTCGGGGCCGCTCGAGGAGCATATCGTCGACGCCATCGAGGACAACCATCTGGTTGCCGTGTCGGTGCTGTCGGGCAACCGCAACTTCGAAGGCCGCATCAGCCCGAACGTGCGCGCGAATTATCTTGCGAGCCCGCCGCTGGTAGTCGCGTACGCGCTGCTCGGCACCATCCGCGAGGACATCACCACCGTATCGCTGGGCACCTCGCACGACGGGAAGCCCGTGTATCTCGCGGACATCTGGCCGAGCAACAAGGAGATCGCCGACCTGATGGCGAGCTCGATCTCGCGTGACGAGTTCATCGAGCGCTACGGCCAGGTGTCGCGCGGTACCAAGGAGTGGCAGGCGCTGCAGGTCGCCACGGGATCGGAAACCTTCAAGTGGGATGGTGGCTCGACCTACGTGCAGAACCCGCCCTATTTCGAGGGCATCACCATGCAGCCTGTCGACAAGGGCGATATCCTCGGGGCGCGCGTGCTGGCGCTGCTCGGCGACAACATCACCACCGACCACATATCGCCGGCCGGCTCGATCAAGAAGAGTTCGCCCGCGGGTCTGTACCTGACCGAGCACCAGGTCGCGCAGAACGACTTCAACTCGTACGGCAGCCGTCGCGGCAACCACGAGGTGATGATGCGCGGCACGTTCGCCAACATCCGCATCAAGAACGAGATGGTGCCGGGTGTCGAAGGCGGCGTGTCGAAGCATTATCCGGGCGGCACGCAGGGCTCGATCTACGACGTGGCCGAGGAATACAAGGCGGAGGGCGTGCCGCTGATCGTGTTCGGCGGCAAGGAATACGGCATGGGCTCGTCGCGCGACTGGGCGGCGAAAGGCACAGTCCTGCTCGGCATCCGTGCGGTCGTGGCCGAGAGCTTCGAGCGCATCCATCGCTCGAACCTGGTCGGCATGGGCGTGCTGCCGTTGCTGTTCAACGAGGGCACGACGCGCCAGACCCTTGAGTTGGTCGGCGACGAGGTGATCGACATCAAGGGCCTCGACAAGCTGAGCCCGCGCATGACGCTGACGCTTGCGATCACCCGCGCCGACGGCTCGACGCTGGACGTGCCGGTAATCTGCCGCGTCGATACCGTCGACGAGGTCGAGTACTACCGTCACGGCGGCATCCTGCAATACGTGCTGCGCGGCATGGCGCAGGCGGCCTAGAACCGCCGCCCGCCCGCCCGGAGCATCCCGCTGACGATCGACCTTCCCGAGACGGTCGTGTGCGTGCGCGACCTGTGCAAGAGCTTCGACGGCCAGGCCGTGCTGGACGGGATCTCGCTGGATGTGGCCAGCGGCGAACTGGTCTCCATCATCGGCCCATCGGGGTGCGGAAAGTCGACGCTGCTGCGTTGCCTGAACCTGCTCGAGGTGCCCGATAGCGGAGAACTTCGGCTGGTCGGGCATGGAATGTCGCGCAACGGTGGTCGGTGGCGGCGTGTCGACGAGGCGCTGGCGCATGATCTGCGGGCGCAGGTCGGCATGGTGTTCCAGGGGTTCAACCTGTTTCCGCATCGCACGGTGCTGGACAACGTGATGCTGGCGCCGCGCGTGGTGAAACGGGGCGAGCGTGGCCTGGTCGAGCGCGATGCGATGCGCCTGCTCGAGAAGGTCGGGCTTGGATCGGTCGCGCGGCGTTATCCGGCGACGCTGTCCGGTGGCCAGCAGCAGCGCGCGGCGATCGCCCGGGCGCTGGCGATGGCGCCGCGGGTGATGCTGTACGATGAGCCCACCTCGGCGCTCGATCCGGAGCTCGCCGAGGAGGTGCTGCAGGTGATGCGCACGCTGGACGACGAGGGCATGACGCAGCTGGTGGTGACGCACGAGATGCGATTTGCGCGGGCCGCGTCCGATCGCATCGTGTTCATGGAGGCCGGCCGGATCGTCGAGATCGCAGAGCCGGAGGTGATGTTCAGCAATCCGGCCGACCCGCGCACACGGCGTTTCCTGCGGCAGTTCCTGTGAGGGCGTTGTGCGGCGCGCTTGCTGCGGTGTGGTTGCTGTTGTCGGGTGCCGCGTCCGCCGAGCCGCTGCGCTGGGCCGCCGATGCGCAATCCGGGGCGCCGTACGTCATCCATGACCCGGCCGACCAGTCGAAGCTGACCGGCTACGAGACCGAGCTGATCGAGACGCTGGCGAAACGCATCGGTCGCGCTCCGGTGTTCGTGCAGAACGATTGGGACGGGCTGATCCCGGGGCTCAATCGCGGGCTGTACGACGTTGTGCTCGACGGCATCGAGATCACTCCCGAGCACCAGGAGGCGGTCGATTTTTCAGCGCCGTATTATCGCACGTACGAGCAGATCGCGGTGCGACGCGACGCGGTCGGTCTGGATACGATAGCGGCACTGCGCGGGCATGTGGTCGGCACGTTGAAGGACACGACCAGCCAGCGTCTGCTCGAGAAGGCCGGTGGCATCACGCTGCGATCGTACGAGGACGAGACCAACGCCTATTCCGATCTGGCCAACGGCCGGCTCGATGCGGTGATGCTGGATGCGCCGATCGCGCTGTATTACGCGGTGCCGGACCCGCGGCTGAAACTCGTCGGCGCCCCGATCGGTGAGCTGTCCTACGGCATTGCGATCGCCAAAGGTCACGATGCGCTCAGGCAGCAGATCGATGATGGGCTCGAGGGGATGCGCCGGGACGGCACGCTACGTCGCATTCTCGGGCGTTGGGCGATGTGGACGCCGGAGATGGCGGCATTCACCGGCGACGCCTCGACCGAGCCGGTGGCGGCGACGGCATGGCAGCATTGGCTGCAGGCGACTCGGCCGACGCCAGGCTGGCGCGACCGGATGGATCGGTATGCGAGCTTCCTGCCGCTGATCGGCCGGGCGGCGCTGATGACGCTGGCGGTTTCGGCTTGCGCCATGGTGCTGGCGGTGGCCTGGGGATTGGTGCTCGCGTTGTCGCGGCGCTACGGCAGCTGGCCGTTGCGGATGCTGGCGACGGGTTATATCGAGATCGTGCGCGGGACGCCGCTGCTGATCCAGATCCTGTTCATCTTCTACGGTCTGCCGTCGCTCGGCGTCAGGCTCGATCCGTTCCTGGCCGGCGTGATCGCGCTTGGGCTGAACTACGCAGCATACGAGGCGGAGAATTACCGCGCCGGGTTGCAGTCGGTGCCGCACGGGCAGATGGAGGCAGCACTCGCGCTGAACATGACGCAGTTCCAGGCGGTGCGGCATGTGGTGGTGCCGCAGGCGTTCCGCTTCGTCGTGCCGGTGATGACGAACGACTTCATCTCGCTGTTGAAAGACTCCTCCCTGGTCAGCGTGATCACGCTCACAGAATTGACGCAGGCTTATGTGCGGCTTTCGACCACGTACTACGACTATTTCGGCACCGGCCTGCTGATCGGCGCCGCCTATCTGCTGCTTGGCCTGCCGTTCGTGCGGCTGGCGCGGATCGCGGAGCGCCGGCTGTCGGCGGGGGTGGCGCAGCCGCGGCGTCGCTAGCCGGACGGGACTGCGTAGTTCCAGCGCTCGAAGATGGCCCGGTGCGCCGGGAGCCAGTCCAGACCGGGGCTGCCCATCGGCGCCCGTGACGGCACATGCGGCGGAGCTGCCGCCAGCGTGTTGGCGAAGGCCTGACGGGTGGTGTTCCTCAGCGCGAGGCCGAGTTCGGCGTGAACCCGTTCCAGCTCCTCGAGTGGATGCTGCCGGAACGTCTCGTAGCGGATCTCGGTGACGTGTCCGGCCGGGATCGTCTCCAGGTCGGTGGCCAGCGCCGTCATCAGGCGGGGATAGAGCCGGGCCACCAGGTCTCGCGCATGGGTGTCGGCGGCGTCGGTTTTGCCCAGCGACAATTCACGGATCAGTGTCGCGAACATCCGCGTGGAGGAGGCGCAGACATCGGCCGGTTCGCGGTGGATATGGATGAAGCGGGCGTCCGGCCAGATCGAGCGGAGCAGCGGGATGCGGGCGCTGTTCGCAGGATTACGGATCAGCAAGGGGCGGCCACCGGCAGCGAGCGTCATCTTGCCGACATAGTGGACCAGCCGGCGCGTCCAGCTTGCCAACTCGGCAGCGCCGACGTCCTGCAGGAACACGCCGCGGTCGAACTCGGCCAGCAGGCGGTCGGGAAAATACAGGCCGTGGGTGCAGGAGAGGGTGGACAGGTTGGCCATCGCCAGCTCGTCCTCCTGCGGCAGGTCGGGCCTGAGCGGCATCGTGTCGATCAGCCGGGTGCGCGGAAAGAACTGCTCGATGAAGGGTCGCGCCAGCCGTCCGAGGCCCAGCGCCTCCGCCGGCAATCCGACCGACATCGGCGACAGGATGCCGAACTCGGGCGAGTTGCTCAGCAGGTTCGTCAGATGCGTGGTGCCGCTGCGCCAGTGGCCGACGATGAAAACAGGCGCAGGCAGGGTTCCGTGCCGGTGCGTCCGGAGCCGAAGCATCGCATGAGCGGTTGCGGCCTCGCCGAGCGTGAAGGGCAGCCGCAGCACCGTCATCGCCACTGCGATGGCCACGACATGCGCGCGCGCCGGCTGGACGCCGCCCTTCAGCAGCAGTTGCAGCAGCGTATCGGGCGCAGCACCGCAGAGCGGGTGGAACAGCCGGTGCGCCCGGCCATTGCCACGCGACGCATGGGCCGGCAGCCAGCCTGTCAGCCGGCGACGCGGTGAGCCCGATGATCCGTCCGTTTCGATCTGCGGGCCGACCTGCATGTCCACGCACGTGCAATCGGCCTTGGGGCGCTCGAAGTTCCCTGCGGCCGAACTGTCACACGCATGCTCTTCAGGCCAGCCGGACCGAGGTGATGAAGCGATCGACCTCGCTCGAGAGGGTTCCCGCCTGGCGTGACAGGTCGCCGGCGGCACCGAGCATCCGCGCGGCGGCGATGCCGGTATCGTTTGCGGCGTGGCTGACGCCGGAGATGCTCGTGGTGACGGTCCGGGCGCTGATCGCGGTCTGCTGGACGTTGCGCGCTATCTCGGACGTGGCGGCACCCTGTTGCGCCACGGAGCAGGCGATCGATGTCGTGATGACGCCGACCTGTTCGATGATGCCGCCGACTTCCTGGATCGCGGCGACAGCGGCGTGGGTGGCCCGTTGCACCTGCGTGACCTGGGCGGCGATATCGCCGGTGGCGCGCGCCGTCTGCTGCGCCAGGCTTTTCACCTCGGACGCGACCACCGCGAAACCCTTGCCGGCATCTCCGGCACGCGCGGCCTCGATCGTGGCGTTCAGTGCCAGCAGGTTGGTCTGGCTGGCGATCGAGTTGATCAGCGCGACCACGTCGCCGATCCTGCCGGCGCTTTCGGACAAAGCCCGCACCGTGTCGTCGGTGCGCCGGACGCTGCCGACCGCCTCGCTCGTCAAGCCCGCCGACAGGGTGACCTGCCGGTTGATCTCGGAGATCGAAGCGGCAAGCTGCTCGGAGGCGGCGGCGACCGTCTGCACGCCGGAACTGGACTCCTCGGCGGCCCGCGTGACCGCGATCGCCTGCTGGTCGGTCTGGTCGGCCGTCCTGGTCATGGATGAAGCGGTGGCCTCCATTTCGGACGATGCCGAGGCGAGGACCGCCACCGTGCCGCCGATCTGTCGCTCGAACCCCGCGACGAGGCTTTCGATCCGCTCGCTCCGCTGCTGCCGCGCCTGCTGATCGGCCGCCTGCTCGACCGCCATGCGCTCGGCGGCAATCATGCTGTCCTTGAACACTTCGACGGCAGCCGCCATCCGCCCGACCTCGTCGCTGCGCCCGGAATACGGCACCGGTGTCGCGAGATCGCGGTCTGCAAGACGGCGCATCGCCGATGTCATTGCCGTCAGCGGCCGCGAGATCCCGCGGATCAGCGACCAGCCGATGATGCTGCAGAGGCACGCGGTCAGGCCCAGCACTGCGCCGATCCAGGTGCGGGCGGACCGGCCCAGCTTGTCGCCATGACGGGATGCCGCGATGCCGTTGCCGACGCTGTGACCGATCTCGGCCTGGAGTTTCTCCTGGAACAGGCTGAACCCGCTGCGCATGTCGCCGCTATACAAAGCGCTCGCGCCGTCGATATCGCTGGCGTGCAGGGACGCGAAATATTTCTCGTTCTGCGCCACGTAGTCGGTCCAGCATCGCCTCAGATCGGCGAGCGTCTGCTGAGCGCCGTGGCTGCGTGACGCTGCATAGGCGGTCAGAGCGGCATCCGCGCGATCATGCACCTGGGCCAGCGTGGTTTCTTCCCGGAGCCGGGCGTCAGGATCGGGCGCCAGCGCTGCCGAGGCTTCGACCTGGCGATAGAGCATGGTCTGGAACGCGAGCTCGCCGAGTGCCCGGGTGCCTGTAAGGATGCTGTTGCGGACCTCCGCGGACGCCGTGTTCAGGACATCGAGCCGCTGCATGGCGAACAGGCCGAGCCCGACGGTGCAGAGAAACACCGCGGCAAAGCTTGCGATGAGCCTGGTTCGGATCGTGACGTTGGTGGCGCGAAGCAAAGGCATGTCTCCAGTGTGCGAACCGATCCGGCACTCCATTGATGGCTGCAAAGACTGAAGGAATGGTTACGATCGGACCCGCCTGAGGAAGAACCGAGGATCGGGCCCCGGCGCCCCCGGCGGAAGCGCGTCGCGACCCGTCCTCAGAAAGGAGCCCTGCCGATGACCGAAGACGCACTCGGAACCCTGCCTCGGACCGACAAGGGACCCGTGGCGCCGCCGCCGCATCTGGATGGTCCGCTCGGCACCGTCGCAGGCGAGATCGGCGGGTGGCCGGGGGTGATCGCGACGACGCACTGGAACCTGTTCCAGCCGACGCAGGTGGACGGCATCGACTTCTACGTGGGGGAGGCGGAACTCGGGCATATCCATCTGGACGGCGCGATCCACCTCGCAACCAGCCCCGCCCTCGGCGCGACCTTGATCGCCGAGGGTCTGGCGCGGCCGTTCCGGTACCAGCGCGGATGGGTCTGCCAGACGGTGCAGGGCGTCGGTCCGGACTCTGCGATCGCCTTGTTCCGGCGCAACTACGACCGGCTGTGCGCGACTCCCTGAGCGCCGCGCATACCGGCCGCGGGCGAGACTACATGGTGAAGTAGCCGGGCTGGTCGATATCGCTCAGCAGGTCCGGCCCGGTCGGATCCCAGCCCAGCAGGGACCGCGTGCGAGCACTCGAGGCCGGCATGTCCAGACCTGTGAACATGCCGAACCAGCCGAAATGCGTGGCGTCCCGCGCCTCCACGGGCAGGCCGAGATGGCGGCCGATCACGTCGGCAATCGCCTTGAAGGGCACGGCTTCGTCGGCGACCGCGTGATAGGCGGCCTCGGTGGCGCCGTGCTCGAGCACGAGCCGGTAGAGTCGCGCCGCGTCCAGCCGATGCACGCCGGACCAGCGGTTCTGGCCGTCGCCGACATAGGCCGAGACGCCCGTTTCGCGCGCGATGCCGATCAGGATCGGGATGAAGCCATGGTCGCCCAGACCGTGAACCGATGGTGCCAGCCGGATGCAGGTCGTGCGCACGCCACGCGCCGACTGCGCTGTCGCCGCGGACTCCGATTTGCGGGGGAAGGACGGTTCGAGTGCCCGCGTCTCGGTCTCGATCGCAAGTCGGCCGGGCGCCAGCATGCCCACTCCGGAGGTGACCACGAGCCGTCGATCCGAGCCCTCCAGCGCGCCACCCAGCGTCTCGATGGCGCGGCGATCCTGCTCGCAGTTCTCGGCGAACTTCGAGAAATCATGGTTGAACGCGGTATGGATCACCGCGTCGGCTGCCGCGGCGGCTCGGTGCAACGTGTCGTGGTCGTCGAGCGTGCCGCGGATGACCTCGGCACCGGTCGCGGCAAGCAGTGCTGCCCTGTCCTCGGAACGGACCAGGCCGGTCACCTGGTGGCCGGCGCCGATCAGCTCGTCGACCACCGCCGATCCCACCCAACCCGTAGCGCCGGTTACGAATACCTTCATGATCTGGCCTCCAATGATCCTTGCGAGGCTGTTGTCGGCGCTCTTCCCATGCCGTTAAAGTAGGGACGTCATACCGGTATAATGGTTAACAGGGTGTCTAGAGATGGCCGATAGCAACGCCCTCGGCGCCTATCTGCGGAACCGGCGCACCAAGCTCGATCCGGCGTCGTTCGGTCTGCCCGCCGGCCGCCGGCGGACCTCGGGATTGCGCCGCGAGGAGGTGGCGCAGCGGGCGAACATCAGCACGACCTGGTACACCTGGCTGGAGCAGGGCCGTGGCGGCGCCCCGTCGTCGGATGTGCTCGACCGACTCGCGCGCGCACTGACCCTGACCGAGATCGAGCGCGAGCATCTGTTCCTGGTCGGTCTCGGCCGCCTGCCGGAAGTGCATTATCGGCGCAGCGATCCGATCACGCCGCGGCTGCAACGCCTGCTCGACGCGCTCGGCCACAGCCCGGCGATCGTCAAGACGGTGACCTGGGACGTGGTGGCCTGGAACCGGGCCGCGGCGGTCGTGCTCACCGATTACGACAAGCTGCCGCCCGACCAGCGCAACATCCTGCGCATGATCTTCAGCGATTCCCGAATCCGCGCCGCGCAGTATGACTGGAATGCCGTGGCGCGTTTCGTGGTCGGCGTCTTCCGTCTCGATGCGGCCCGTGCGGGCGCCGAAGCGGAGGTGGCACCGCTGGTCGAGGAGATATCCCGTCTCAGCCCCGAGTTCGCATCGATGTGGCGCGACAACGACGTGCGGCGATACGGCGACGGGGTGAAGCACCTGCGCCATCCCGAGGTCGGGCCGCTCGCGTTGGAATACTCGGCGCTGGCGATCGACGGGCGGCCGGACCTCAGCCTGATCGTCTTCAACCCGGCGACACCCGCCGACCGGACGCTCATCGAGACCCTGCTCGATGCGGCGCCGGCGCTGTCGGTCGCGGCGGAATAACCGGGGGGCTCCGCCGATGAGCGTGCTGCTCGTTGTCGGGGACGCGGAGGACTACGCGCGCTGGCTCGGTGCGCTGTCGGTGGCGCTCCCCGGAGAGGTCATCCTGCAGCCCGGTGCCGATCTCGTGCGGTCCGATGTGACCGCGGCGTTGTCACGGCGGGAGGCGGACCTGTTGGATGCCTTCGAGACCGGGCAACCCGACAATGCGTTGCTCGACGTGGTGGCGGTGGAGCCGGCTCTGCCCATGCATCCCTTCCTGACCCACCCGCGCATCACCTTGGCGCCGCATGTCACGCCCATCGACCAACGCAGCGCGGCACTGATCGCGGCGCAGGCAATCCGTGATCTGCGTGCCGGACGGCAGGTCGCCAATCTAGTCGATCGCGGCTGCGCCTACTGAGTTCGGGCGAACCGCCGCAAATGCTTGCAGGATCACGCGGCCGGGACTAGGTTCCGAGCCTCACCTACATCTTCCGCTCTCTTGGAGGGTGGCCTTCACGGGCCGCCTTTTCTGCTTTGGACACTGATCTCCTTCAACTTGACGGCCTCGAGGCGCGCATCGCCGGAATGGTCGGACCGACGCTCCTCGACATGGGCTACGAGCTCGTGCGCGTGGCGGTGCTCGGTCGCGACACGCCGACCGTGCAGATCATGGCCGACCGCGCCGACGGCTCGCTGATCGGTGTCGCCGATTGCGAGGCGATCAGCCACGCCGTCGGCGCCGTGCTGGACGTCGACGACCCGATCCCGGGGGCCTGGAACCTGGAGGTCAGCTCAGCCGGGATCGACCGGCCGCTGACCCGGGAAAAGGACTGGAACCGCTTTTCCGGCCATGCCGCGAAGGCCGAGACGAACCTGCCGGTCGATGGCCGCCGCCGCTTTTCCGGTGTGGCGCTGGGCGCAGCCGACGGGTTCGCCCGGATGCGCACCGACGATGGCGCCGAGGTAGCGTTGCCGCTGGCCGAGATCCGCAAGGCGCGGCTGGTGCTGACCGACGCGCTGATCGAGGCCTCCGCGCAGATGATGGGTGTGGTGCACGAGGCTGACGACGAGGACACGGACGCGCCGCAGGTGCCGAAGCTGGATCCGGTGAAGCCGATCACCCGTCAGGCAGACGGTCGCTCCACGGGCGCCAAGGTCGGTGGTGCCAAGGTGGGTGGCGGCAAGACGGCCAAGGCGCCTGGTGCCAAGCCGGGCAACAAGGGCAGCGGCGCCGGCAAGCCGAGCCGGAAGACGCATTAGCTTCACGATCGACGAGCATTAGAGGGTTATCATGGACACTGCCGTCTCCCGTCCCGAGCTGCTGCTGGTCGCCGATGCTGTCGCGCGAGAGAAGTCGATCGATCGCGAGGAAGTGCTCGAGGCGATGGAGCAGGCCATCCAGAAGGCCGGCCGCGCCAAGTACGGCCATGAGAAGGACATCCGTGCCACCATCGACCGCCGCAGCGGCGACGTGCGCTTGTCGCGCTGGACCGAGGCGGTCGAGACCGTGGAGAACGAGGAGACCCAGATCCCCGTCCACATCGCGCGCAAGTTCAAGCCCGAGATCCAGATCGGCGAGCATCTGATCGACCCGCTGCCGCCGATCGATTTCGGCCGCATCGCAGCGCAGACCGCCAAGCAGGTGATCGTGCAGCGGGTGCGCGAATACGAGCGCAAGCGCCAGTACGACGAGTTCAAGGACCGCATCGGGGAGATCGTCAACGGCACCGTGAAGCGCACCGAGTACGGCAACCTGATGGTCGAGATCGGTCACGCCGAGGCACTCCTGCGTCGCGACGAGCTGATCCCGCGCGAGAGCTTCCGCAATTCGGATCGCGTGCGTGCCTACATCTATGACGTCCGGGACGAGCCGCGCGGGCCCCAGATCTTCCTGAGCCGCACGCATCCGACCTTCCTCGCCAAGCTGTTCGCCCAGGAAGTGCCGGAAATCTATGACGGCATCATCGAGATCAAGGCGGTGGCCCGCGATCCCGGCTCCCGCGCAAAGATGGCGGTGCTGTCGCGGGACAGCTCGATCGACCCGGTCGGCGCCTGCGTCGGCATGCGCGGGTCGCGTGTCCAGGCCGTCGTGCAGGAACTGCAGGGCGAGAAGATCGACATCATTCCGTGGAGCCCGCAGGCCGCCACCTTCGTGGTGAACGCGCTGGCGCCGGCGGAGGTGTCCAAGGTGGTGATGGACGAGGAGGCCGGCCGCGTCGAAGTCGTGGTGCCGGACGAGCAGCTGTCGCTGGCGATCGGGCGTCGCGGGCAGAACGTGCGCCTTGCCTCGCAACTGACCCGTTGGGACATCGACATCCTGACCGAGGCGGAGGAGAGTGAGCGCCGCCAGGAGGAATTCCGGCGCCGCACCGGCACCTTCGTCGAGGCGCTCGATGTCGATGACGTGATCGCCGGGCTGCTGGTGACCGAGGGCTTCAACACCGTCGAGGAGCTGGCCTATGTGCCGCTCGAGGAGTTGTCCGAGATCGAGGGCTTCGACGAGACCGTGGCCGAGGAACTGATCCGCCGCGCCGAGGGTTTCCTGGGCCGCCGGGAAGAAGCGCTAGCGGAGAAGCATCGTGAGCTGGGTGTCAGCGACGAGCTGATCGCGCTCGAGGTGTTCTCCAACCAGATGCTGGTCGCCCTCGGCGAGAAGGGCGTGAAGTCGCTCGACGACCTGGCGGACCTGGCCGGCGACGAGCTAGTGGAAATCCTGGGCGCCGACGGGCTCGACGAGGAGGCCGCCAACGAGATCATCATGTCGGCGCGCGCGCACTGGTTTGCGGACGAGGACGGCGCGGTGAAGGCCGAGGCCGGTGCGGCGACGGGCGAGGAGGCTGCGGACGCCGAGGACGCAGACGCCGAGGACCCGATCGCCGAGGAAGCAGTCGGCGGCGGCGATGCGGAGGCCTCTCACGTCTGACGCGCCCGACCTTTCGCATCCGGCACTGATGCAGGATCCGGTCGCCGATCCGGGTCCGGATGCCGACGAGCCCGAACGGGGTCCGCTGCGGCGGTGTGTGGTCACGCGCGAGCGGATCGAGAAGGAGCGGATGATCCGTTTCGTCGTCTCGCCCGATCGCGTGCTGACCCCAGACCTGGGCGCGCGTCTGCCCGGACGGGGAATCTGGTTGAGTGCGAATAGGGATGTGCTAGAAACCGCCCGGACGCGCGGAGCGTTCGCAAGGGCTGCTCGTGGGCAGGTCATTCTGCCTCCCGAGCTCCCCGCGTTGCTGCAGGACGGATTGCTCCGCCGTATTGCCGATTGTCTCGGCCTGGCACGACGCGCCGGACAGGCGGTGTGCGGTTACGCGAAGGCCCGCGAATGGATCACCGAGGGTCGTGCGGTGGTCATCGTGCAGGCGACGGACGGAAGTCCGGACGAACGATCGCGGCTCCTCTCCGGGGCACGCGATTTACCGGTCGTGGCAGTCATGTCCGGAACGAGGCTGGCTGCCGCTTTCGGGCGCGACCATGTAGTGCACGCGGCATTGTCGCGTGGGGGCCTGGCGGATCGCCTGGTCGTGGAAAGTGAACGGTTTGCGGGGCTTGCCGGGTTGGCGGCTCCGGTCCGACGGGGCCACGGGTCTGACAATGGTCAGGTGGTCGGTCCGGCGGATGGGTTGGAACAGGCGGGTGTATGAGCGAAGGTAACGATCAGGACCAGGGCAAGGGGCGCCTCTCGCTTCGGCCGGCGGCACGTCTCGAAGTGGGACGCACTGTCGATGCCGGATCGGTGCGGCAGAGCTTCAGCCATGGCCGTTCGAAGGTTGTCCAGGTCGAGGTCCGCAAGAAGCGTGGGCCGACACCGACGCCGGGTGCGGCGCCGGCTGGTGGTGCGACGCGCCCCGGCAGCGCCCCGGGCGCACGTCCGGCGGGTGCCGGTCGGGCCCTGACGGCATCCGAGCTGGCGACCCGCCAGCGGGTGCTCGAGGAGCAGCAGAAGGATGCTGCCCGCCGCGATGCCGAGCGTCGCGAGCAGGAAAAGATTTCCATCCTGTCGGCCGCCGAGGAAGCCCGGCGCCGTGAAGACGAGGCCCGCAAGGCCGCCGAGGAAGCCGCCCGCGCTGCGGTGGCCGACCAGGCTCGCGCGCGTGCCGAGGCCGAGGCCCGTCGCGCCGAGGAGGAGCGTTCGGCTCCTGCCGCCGGTGGCGAGCCCGAGACCGAAACTGCAGCGCCCCGTGCTGCTGCGGCTCCGGTCAGTGGCGCGCAGGAAGTGCTGCGTACCATCGCCTCCCGCGCGATCGGCCATGCGCCGGTCGTCAACACCCGTCCGGGTTCCACCCCGTCCGCAGCGCCGGCCGAGACGCTGCGCCTGCGCACCAGCCGTCCGGAGGAGGATGACCGTCGCGGCGGTCCGGTCCGTCGTCCGGGTGGTGCGGTGCTTCCTGCCCGCAAGACGCCCCTGGTTGCGCCGAAGGCAGTCGGCAACCGACGGGTGACCGGTCGCGTCGACGTGCAGGCCGCGATCGAGGGTGATGACGACAAGACCCGTTCGCTCGCCTCGGTGCGTCGCCAGCGCGATCGCGAGCGTCGCCAGGCCGAGCTCGAGCGCCTGCGTGCGGACCAGGTCCGCGTCGTGCGCGACGTCGTGCTGCCCGAGACGATCAGCGTGCAGGAGCTCGCCAACCGCATGGCGACGCGTGCCGCCGACGTCATCAAGTCGCTCATGAAGATGGGCGTGATGGCCAACGTCACGCAGATCCTGGACGCCGACACCGCCGAGCTGGTGATCGAGGAATTCGGCCACCGCGTGCGCCGCGTGTCGGAGAGCGACGTCGAGATCGGCATCGAGGGCGAGGTCGACGAGGATCTCGACCGTCTGCCGCGTGCGCCTGTCGTTACCATCATGGGCCATGTCGATCACGGCAAGACCTCGCTGCTGGACGCGATGCGTGCGACCGACGTGGCGGCGGGCGAGGCCGGTGGCATCACCCAGCATATCGGCGCCTATCAGGTCGAGACCGCGGCCGGCTCGCGCATCACCTTCATCGACACCCCCGGCCACGAGGCATTCACCTCCATGCGCGCCCGTGGCGCGTCGGTGACCGATGTCGTGATCCTGGTGGTCGCGGCCGATGACGGCGTCATGCCGCAGACGATCGAGGCGATCCGCCACGCCAAGGCGGCGAACGCACCGATCATCGTGGCCATCAACAAGATGGACAAGCCGGGCGCCAATCCGAACCGGGTGCGCCAGGAGCTGCTGCAGTACGAAATCGTCGTCGAGGAATTGGGTGGCGACACCCAGGACGTCGAGGTGTCGGCCACCAAGCGCACCGGCCTCGACAAGCTCGAGGAGGCGATCCTGCTGCAGGCCGAGATCCTCGACCTGCGCGCCAATCCGGAGCGTGCCGCCGAGGGCACCGTGATCGAGAGCCGTCTCGATCGTGGCCGCGGTCCGGTCGCGACCGTGCTGGTGCAGAAGGGCACGCTGAACCAGGGCGACATCATCGTCGCCGGCGCCGAATGGGGCCGGGTCCGGGCGATGCTCGACGACAAGAACCGGCCGATCAAGGAAGCCGGTCCGTCGTCGCCGGTCGAGGTGCTGGGGCTGTCCTCGGTGCCGGGTGCCGGCGAGCCGTTCGTGGTGGTCGAGAACGAGACCCGCGCCAAGGAGATCTCCGAGTTCCGCCAGCGCAAGATCAAGGAGCGCATGTCGGCCGGCATCACCGCGGCGCGCGGCACGCTCGACCAGATGCTCGCCCGCATCCAGGCCGGCGCGCAGAAGGAAGTCGCGGTCCTGATCAAGGCCGACGTGCAGGGCTCCGCGGAGGCGATCCAGGCCACCGTGCTCAAGCTCGAGCATGAGGAAGTGAAGGTCCGCGTGCTGATCGCGGGCGTCGGCCAGATCACCGAGAGCGACATCCAGCTGGCCCGCGCGTCGGACGCGGTCATCGTGGCGTTCAACGTGCGTGCCACCAGCCAGGCGCGCGAGCTGGCGACGCGGGACGGCGTCGACATCCGCTACTACTCGATCATCTACCAGGTGTCGGACGACATCGAGCAGCTCGTGAAGGGCAAGATCGCGCCGAAGCACCGGGAGAAGTTCCTGGGCTACGCCGAGATCCGCAAGGTGTTCAACATCACCAAGACCGGCATGGTCGCCGGTTGCTACATCACCGAGGGCGTGGTCAAGCGCGGTTGTGGCGTGCGTCTGCTGCGCGAGAACGTAGTCATCCACCAGGGCGACCTCAGCCAGCTCAAGCGCTTCAAGGACGACGTTCGCGAAGTAGCACGCGGCTACGAGTGCGGCCTGTCGTTCGCCGGCTACAACGACCTCAAGGAAGGCGACGTGGTCGAGTGCTACGAGATGGAGCTCGTCCCGGCGTGAGTCGGAACGCCTCCCGCAGCAGGACCGAGACGAAAGGGCCGGCAGGGCAACCTGCCGGCCTTCGCGACTCAAGGGCCGAGGGCAAGCCCAAAGCCCCGGGCAAGCGTCGTGCGCCGGGTCCGGCCGGTCCCTCGCAGCGCCAGCTTCGTGTGGCCGAGGAGGTCCGGCACGTGCTGGCGGACCTGTTCACGCGCGTCGAGTTTCGCGATCCCACGCTGGTCGGCATCAAGATCACCGTGACCGAGGTGCGGATCAGTCCGGACCTCCGCCATGCCACCGCCTTCATCACCCGGCTCGGGCACAGCGACGTCGAGGCCTACCTGCCGGCGTTGAAGCGGGCTTCGCCGTTCCTGCGCAGCCAGCTCAGCCATTCTGTGAGGCTGCGCGGCGTTCCGGAGCTGCATTTCCAGCCGGATACCGCGCTGGACTACGCGATGGAGATCGACGCCCTGCTGCGCTCGCCGGTGGTGGCGAAGGATCTTGAGCCGGAAAGCTGAAGGCCCACGTTTCATGACGATGGGTCGAGCCTTGCCGTGGCTGGGCGTGTTCCTGGCGCTTGTAGCCGGCACACCGGTCGCCCGTGCAGCCGCACCCTGGCAGACGCTTCCGCCGACACCAGACCTGCCCGCGACGATGCGCAGCGGCTATCTCCCGGTCAACGGCATCCGGATGTGGTACGCCGAGTTCGGGGTCGGCAAGCCTGTGCTGCTGCTGCATGGCGGTCTCGCCAACTCGAACTACTGGGGCCACCTGGTGCCGTTCCTGGTGGCGCACCACCGTACGGTCATCGTCGCCGACAGTCGCGGGCATGGCCGAAGCACCCGCTCGAGCCAGCCCTTCGGATACGACCTGATGGCCTCCGACATCCTGCGTCTGCTCGACCGGCTGCATCTGGCCAAGGTCGACCTGGTCGGCTGGAGCGATGGCGGCATCATCGGGCTCGACCTGGCGATGCACGACCCCGACCGGATCGACCACCTGTTCGCGTTCGGTGCCAACACCGATCCGTCGGGCCTGAACAAGGGCTTTGCCCGTTCGCCGGTGTTCGCGGCCTTCATCCTTCGCGCCCGCCAGGAATACCAGGCTCTGTCGCCGACGCCCGACCAGTACGACCTGTTCGTGCGCCAGATCGGCCATATGTGGCAGAGCGAGCCGCACTGGACCCGCGCCGACCTGGCCGCCATCACCGTGCCGACGACGATCGCCGACGGCGACCACGACGAGGCGATCTCCCAGGCGCATGACCGCTTCATGGCGGACGCGATCCCCGGCGCCAGGCTGGTGATCCTCCCCGATGTCGGTCATTTCGCGATGCTGCAGTGGCCCGATCCGTTCGACCAGGCCGTGCTCACCGCCCTCTCTGAGTGAGCGCCGCGTGACCGGGCGGCTCACCATCCGCGACCTGACGGCGTTCGGTTGCGTCGTCGGCTTCTTCCTCTGCTGCTACTTTCGGCTGCTGACGACGGGCTATCTCGAGCTCGACGATCTCGGCCGGGTGCAGGTCGGCTACAACCTGTGGGCCGAGGACGGACGGCTGCTCACCGCCGCGATGATGGCGGGGCTGAGCTTCGGCGGCCGCCTGTTCGACATCTCGCCCGGTCCGCAACTCGCTGCCGTCGCGCTGATGGGGGTGGCCGCGACCCTGCTCGCGCGTGCCTTCCTGTCTCTTTCGCCTGGCCGCATCGTGATCGTGTCGATCCTGCTGTTCGCCACGCCGTTCTACCTGCAGAACATCACCTACGTGTTCGACAGCCTGAGCATGACCACGTCGGTGGTGCTGGCGCTGTGGTCGTGGCTGCTGCTGCAACGGCCGGGGCGACGGCACGCGGCCGCCGGTGTGGTGTCCCTGGTCGCGGTGCTGATGCTCTACCAGCCGTCGCTCAACGTCTTCCTGGCCTTCAACGCCGCCGACATCCTCTACCGCCTGGCGCGCACCCCGATGACCGCACAGCACGCAGCGGTTCGTGCGCTGGCCGTTCTGGTAGCCGGAGTGCTGGTCGACGGCATCGTCCTCGTCCTGTTGCGCGCGACCGGGCTGGTGGTGTTCCCGACCTATCAGTCCCAGCACGTGTCGATGATGAGCGTGCGCGAGCTGCACCGCCTGCTGCCTGACAACCTGGCCGACATGCTGTCGCTGGTCACCCGGGTGATCCCGGCCGGCAGCGTTCAGGGCGTGCTGATCCTGCTGCTGCTCGGCGGCTGCCTGATCCTGTGCGGCACTGGCCTCCGGGCCCGGTTGCGCGACAGCGGCGCGCGCACCCGGATCCTGCCGTGGCTGCTGTTCGGAACAGCGGCATCGGTGTTGCTGACCGCGTTCGCCGGCCCGATGGCGTTGCTGCGCAATCCGGTGGTGCAGCCGCGGGTGTTCGTCGGCATCGGCGCGATGGTGGGTGCGGCCAGCCTGTGCACGATGCGGCTGCTGCCCTCGGGCCGGTTCCGCACCCTGCCGATCATTGCCGGGATGCTGCTGGCGGGCTGTTTCATGCGCGAGGATTTCGCCTATGGCGCACTGATCCGCGACCTCGATCGATACGAGGCCAGCGTGCTGCCCGGCATCGCCCGCGACATCAACACGGTGCACGCGGCGACCGGCATCGGCACGCTGCAGATGCTCGGTGCGATGCCGTATCCGGTGGTGATGCGGCACGGGCTCGACCGTGCCAGCGGACTGCAGCCGCTGTTCGACAACCCGCTGAACGGGATCTCCTGGTTCGGCGTGGCGCTGCTCTGGCAGTACGGCCTGGAGGACGGCATCGTGTTCAGCGATCCCGACCCGGCCGCCTCGCTCTGTCCCGGCTACCGCCCCACCGGACCCGGATACAGCGTCGGCCATGATCGCCGCTCGATCATCCTGATCTTCCGCAACGGCTGCCCGTAGCCGGGGGGCCGATCACCCGCCCGCGGAAAACCCGAACCAAGCGCGATCCGGTCCGACGGGCCGAGGCTGCTCGCCCATGCGACGATCGCCGTGCTGCTGGTGACGCCGCTGGACGAGATCGACCACGTTCACCGCGCCGCACAGGTGGCGTTGGGCCGATGGCTCGCGCGCCGGTATGCCGGCAGCCGGACCTCCGCCCTGATCACGCCGCCGCTGCTGCCGGAGTTGCCCCGTTGCCAGCACGTGCTTGCGTCGACGGGCATGGTGGCGGCGGCGGTGCCCTGGGCGGCCCTCGCGACCTGGTTCACGCTGATCGACGCCAACGGCTATTGCGGGGTCGCCCCGGGTGCCCGGCTGCACTTCCTGCTCGGACATAGCGGGCAGCTCGGCGCAGTCGCGCTCGGCGGTTCCACCGGCCACGCGCGACCGGCGTTGCCCTCCCTCCAGGAGTTCGTCGGCGTGCTGGGCTGGAGCGACGTCGCATTGTCGGCGGCGTATTCTTGGACGGCCGGCTCCGGCTGTTGCGGTACTTCTGGTGTCGGGAGCCGATCGTGCGCTGCTGGATCCGGCGGGGCAGGGGGTCATGGCTTTTGCAGCCGTCGCCGCGATCCTGCGCATCTTCCTTCTCGACGACCTGTGCCGCACCCGTGTCGGCGCCCGCTCTGTCGATGGTGTCCAGGGCCGCTACTTCGTACCGGGCCTGCCGCACGTGAAGGCCGACCGGCTCATGCCCCCGTGACGGCAGTTCCGGCACTGTGGACCGCCGGCATGGTGCAAGCATTCGCGCTGCGCTTCTACATCCGGGGCGATGCCGGCGCCTGCGCCAGCTTGTGCGCCCGATCGAGCCTGGCGATCAGCGGCAGCAGCAGCGCGCACAGCACCATCACACCGAGCGCCAGCAGCAGCAGCCGGAGGAAGAGCGCGTGGTACACCGGCAGGCTGATGGCCGGGTCGAGGGTGCCGAGGCCGTGCGGGATTGCTGCCCAGTTCGCCACGATGCCGCCGAGATACAGCGCCACGCCGGCCGCCACCGAATACGCGCCCATCATCAGCGCGCCGGTCTGCTTCGGCACGTAGCGCGACACCATCGCGTAGCCGAGGCCGTTGGTGAGCAGCTCGCCGAACGACAGCAGCCCGTAGCCGGCGACCATGATCCACGGCGAGACGATCGGATGCGCCGGGTCGCCTGCACTCAGCATCCAGACCAGGAACGCCGCCCCGATCGAGGTGAAGCCGAGCAGGAACTTGACCGCGATCGGCAGGTCGCGCCCCTGGCGGCCGAGCTGGCTGTAGCCCCAGGCCAGCACAGGGCTCAGCGCCATGATCCAGATCGGGTTCAGCGCCTGGAACTGCCCCGGCGACATGGTGAACAGCGTGGTGCCGCCGATCCCGAAATGCAGGTCGACGTTGCGCAGCGCGAACAGGGTCAGCGACGTTGCCTGCTGTTGGTAGAACACGAAGAACAGCATCGCCTGCAGCGTCAGCAGGTACATCGTGAGCAGGCCGGGACGTTCGGCGCGGCTCGACCGCCGGAACAGCTCGGCCGCGAACGCCACCACGCCGATCGCCGCCAGCCAAACGCAGGCGCGTGCCAATGCGGGGTGCTGCAGCACGATCGCCGACGCCAGAGTCACCACCGGAATGCCGGCCAGCGTGACCGCCGCGCGGCCGCGATTAAGGGGGACGAGATCGGGCGTGCTGCCGATGCCCTCGAGCCGGCGATGCAGCAGCGCGTAGCCGGCGAGTGCGGCACTCAGTCCGACGAAGCTGGCGGCGAATGCGACGTGCCAGCCGAAGCGGTCCTTGAGCCACGGCGAGAGCAGGATCGAGACCGTCGAGCCGACATTGACCGACATGTAATAGAGCGTGAACGCGGCATCGAGGCGGCTGTCGTCGCCGGCATAGATGCTGCGGACCAGGTTGGCGGCGTTCGGCTTGAACAGCCCGTATCCGGCGACCACCGCTCCCATCGCCACGTACAGGAGTGTGGTCGTGCTGGCGGGCAACGCCATCAGCAGGTAGCCGAAGGCCAGCGTCGTGGCGCCGATCACCATGCAGCGCCTGGACCCAAGCACGCGGTCCCCGAGCCAGCCGCCGAGCACCGGGGTGCAGTACAGGAGTGCCGTGAAAGCGCCCCACAGCAGGGTGGCGCGCGCATCGTCCATGCCGAGGCGCTCGACCATGAACAGCAGGAGCACGGCCTGGATGCCGTAGAAGCCGAACCGCTCCCATAGCTCGATGATCAGGACGACGGAGAATTGTTGCGCGCGGGTCGGTGTCGACATGGGCCGCTGCTCTAGCGAAACCCGCGGGTGCCGTCGATGCTGCGCTTTGTATCCAAGGTCCGGAGACGGATCGAGAATGTGGTGTGGCGAGTGAGAGTGCCGCTTCTACGCGGCACGGCCGGCGTGCGAGTGCGGCGAGCGTGGCTGGCGGTGGCGCTCCGGCGACCCATCTGCAGGGGATCACCAGCCGGGAGATCTCCTCATGCCGACGCAACACCCAGACCTCGACGCCAGGACTTCGGGCCGCTTCACTATCGGCGGCGACCTCGAGGTCACCCGGCTCGGGTTCGGCGCCATGCGCATCACCGGGCCCGGGATCTGGGAGCAGCCAAGGGATCTCGATGGCGCCAAACAGACGCTCAGGCGCGCCGTCGAACTCGGGATCGACTTCATCGACACCGCCGACAGCTACGGCCCGTTCGTCAGCGAGGACCTGATCGCCGAGGTGCTGCGGCCGTACAAGGGCCTGGTCATCGCCACCAAGGGCGGGCTGACCCGGCACGGTCCGAACATTTGGCGGCCGGTCGGGCGGCCGGAATATCTGCGTCAGTGCGTGCTGATGAGCCTGCGCCGGCTCGGGCTCGAGCGCATCGACCTCTGGCAGCTGCACCGCGTCGATCCGAAGGTGCCGGAGGAGGAGCAGTTCGGGGTGATCGCCGACATGCAGCGCGAAGGCCTGATCCGCCACGTGGGTCTGAGCGAGGTGTCGGTCGAGACCATCCAGGCTGCGGGCAAGCACTTCCCGGTGGTCAGCGTGCAGAACCGCTTCAACCTGGTCGACCGCAAGAGCGAGGACGTGCTCGAGCATTGCCAGCGCGAGAACATCGGCTTCATCCCGTGGGCGCCGCTGGATGGCGGCGCGCTCGCCCGCGAGGGGTCGGCGCTGACCGAGATCGCGAAGGATCGCGGCACCGGGCCGGGCCAGGTGGCGCTGGCGTGGATGCTGCGTCGCTCGCCGGTGATGCTGCCGATCCCGGGCACCGGCAGCCCGTCGCACCTGGAGGAGAACGTCGCGGGTGCGTCCCTGCAGCTGAGCGACGACGAGGCGGCGAGGCTCGATGCGCAAGGGGCGGAGGCCTGGAAGAAAGCGTCCGCCAGGTAGCCACGCCGAAGTGCCGGGCCGACGCGTGCAGGAGGGGCGACGACCGCACGCGGCGATGGTAAGGAACGCGGCATGAGCGGCCCCTACGATCGTCCGACCCCACCTGGCTTGACAGCGGGTCGTCCCATGTCGGGCGACCGCGCGTCGGCAACGCCCGAATCCGGTGCCGGTGCAAGCCGCCGAACCCCCATGGGCCGCGGTCCGGGCGGTCGGTTCGGACCCGGCGGCCCCGGCCCGCGGCGGCCGCGATTCCGGGTCGTGCGCAAGCTGGCGGGCGCGATGCTGGCGGTGCTGCTGCTGGCTGTCGGCACCGCGTCGCTGATCGTCTGGCGCAAGTACGAGCAGCTGGTGTCGGACCTGCCGACCGTCGGCGTGCTGCGCACCTACCAGCCACCGGTGATGAGCCGGATCTATTCGGGCGACGGCCGGGTGATTGCCGAACTCGCGGCCGAGCGGCGCCTGTTCGTTCCGTACAACGCCATCCCCGACAAGGTGAAGGCGGCGTTCGTCTCGGCCGAGGACCAGAACTTCTACACTCACGGCGGCGTCGATCCGCTGGCGATCCTGCGCGCTGCGGTCACCGATCTGGAGACCTTCCACAAGCGACGGCCGATCGGCGCCTCGACCATCACCCAGCAGGTCGCCCGGATCATGCTGCTCGGCTCCAACGCCCGCACCTTCGAGCGCAAGGCGAAGGAGGCGGTGCTGGCGATGCGCATCGAGCAGACGCTGTCGAAGGACCGCATCCTCGAGATCTACCTGAACGAGATCTATCTCGGCGCCGGCGCCTACGGCATCACCGCGGCCTCCCAGACCTATTTCAACAAGCCGCTCGACCAGCTCGACGCCGCCGAGGCCGCGTTCCTGGGCGCGCTGCCGAAGTCGCCGACCAACTACAATCCGTACCGCAATCCCGAGGCCGCCAAGACCCGCCGCGACTGGGTGCTCGACCGCATGGCCGACACCCACGCGATCACCGTCGCCGAAGCCCAGGCCGCCAAAGCCGAGCCGCTGGTGCCGAAGGCGTTCGTGCGTCCGGGTCCGGTGCCGGGCTCCGAGTGGTTCTCCGAGGAGGTGCGCCGCCAGCTGCTGGATCGATACGGCGAGAACCAGACCATGCAGGGTGGCCTGGTGGTGCATACCAGCCTGGATCCGGCGCTGCAGGACGAGGCCACCCAGGACCTCCGCGACGGGCTGATGCATTACGACCGGGCACATGGCGGCTGGCGCGGCGCGGTTACGCATCTGGACGGGATCGGACCGGTCGTCGTCCATCATGCCCGACGCGGCCACGCTCCGGACGCGCCCGCCTTGAGCTGGGAGGCGTCGCTCGCGGCCGTCGCCCGGCCGGCCGGCATGGTGCCCGATTGGCGGATGGCGGTGGTGCTGTCGCCGGCACTCGGCTCGGTCGGCTGGCTCGACAATCCCGACGCCGCGGGCGGCCCGGGCTCGCCGCACCAGGCCACTCTGGACAGCGACGACATGGCCTGGATGCGCACCTACAAGGGCCTGCGGGCGGGCGACGTGTTGATGGTCGAGCCGCACAAGGGCACCGACGGCCAGCCGACCGACAAGGTGGCGATCCGGCAGATCCCGCAGGTCGAGGGCGCGATCGTCAGCATGGACCCGACCACCGGCCGGGTGCTGGCGCTGGTCGGCGGCTGGAGCTTCGAGAGCAGCCAGTTCAACCGCGCGACCCAGGCGCTGCGCCAGCCCGGTTCCTCGTTCAAGCCGATCGTGTACCTCGCCGGCATGATGCAGGGCATCTCGCCGTCCCAGAAGTTCGAGGACGAGCCGTATTCCAACGGCACCTGGCATCCGAACAACTACGAGAAGACCTTCGGCGGCCCCACCACGCTGCACGACGCGCTGCGCAGGTCGCTGAACCTGGTGACGATCCGGCTGGCGGCGCATATCGGCATGAGCAACGTGGCCAAGCTGGCGATCGACCTGCACGAGGTCGACGCGATGCCCAAGGTGCTGCCGGCAGCCCTCGGTGCGGTGGAAACCACGGTGCTGCGCGAGTCCGGGGCATATGCCTCGATCGCCTCGGGCGGCAAGGAGGTCCTGCCGAGCCTGATCGACGACGTGCAGGATCGCGACGGCCACGTGATCTGGCGTCCCGCGGGGCTTGGCGTGCAGGCCTCCGCCGATCCGAGCCAGCCGCCGGTGCTGACCGACACCCGCCGGCAGGTCGCCGATCCGGCTTCCGCGTTCCAGGTCGTGCAGATGATGCAGGCGGTGCTGAAGCCCGGCGGCACCGGTCGCAAGGCCGGGGCGGGGATCGATTTCCCGATCGCCGGCAAGACCGGCACCAGCCAGGATTTCCGCGATGCCTGGTTCGCCGGTTTCGCGCCGAACCTGCTGACCATCGTGTGGGTCGGCTTCGACAACCCGCAGTCGCTCGGCGAGAAGGAGGATGGCGATACCGTCGCCGGTCCGATCTGGAACCGCTTCATGAAGGCGGCGATGGCGAACCGGCCGCACGTCCAGTTCCGCGTCCCGGACGGCGTGGCGGTGGTGCAGGTTGGCGACGCGATCGACGCCTACAAGCCGGGCCAGATCCCGGGCATCAGCAACAACCTGTTCGTCGCCAAGGCGACGCCGGCCGAGCTCGGCGCGATGGATACCGGCGCGGAGAACGTGCCGGATGCGGAGAGCGACATGGGTTCGGCGCCGGCACCTGGTGCCGACATCGCATCCGCCGGCGGCGTGTCGGTGGATGGCCAGTCGGTGGATAGCCGGGCCGGCACCCTCGGATCGCCCGCTAATCCGGCACAACCAGGCCTGAACCCGCCTGGGCAGCCTGGCGCGCTCGCCGCCGGCAACGCGCCGGCCAAGCCGGGGGCTGCCGATATCGGCATGGGCGGGCTGTATTGACCGGGCGGGCGGACATGGCGCAGCGAGGCGGCATTCAAGCCTCGCGATGACGCGCTCGTATTGCTGATCGGCATCCTGCCGGCTGCCCCGGCAAGGCGGGTGTCCTGACCATGCTGCCCGTAACCGCAATCGCCCGGAATTGGGCACGGGTTGCAGCCTGATTGAGGCCACGCCAAGTCCGGGATGACAGCGATGGCCCCAGGCAGTATGCAGCGGCGACCGCGCAGCTTTTCCCAAGTGGATCAAACATGTCCGCCGAGACCGAAGCCCTCAACGAGCAGATCAAGCAGTCGGTGGCGCTGCTGAGGAGGCATCTTTGACTGGGATGTTGCCCTCGACCGCCTCGCGGAGCTGAACAACCGGGTCGAGGATCCGGACCTGTGGAACGATTCTGCCGCCGCGCAGGCGATGATGCGCGAGCGCAACACCCTGGCCGCCCGGATGGAGGGCGTGCAGAAGCTCGAGACCGACGTGCGCGACGCGATGGAGCTCGCCGAGATGGCCGAGGCGGAGGGCGACCAGGCGATGGTGGCCGACGCGATCGCCAGTCTGAAGGCGTCGGCGGCGGATGCCAAGCGGCGTGAGATCGAGAGCCTGCTGTCCGGCGAGGCCGACGCCAACGACGCGTTCCTCGAGGTGAATGCCGGTGCCGGCGGCACCGAGGCGCAGGACTGGGCCGAGATGCTGCTGCGGATGTATTCCCGCTGGGCCGAGCAGCATGGCTACAAGATCCAGCTGATGGAGGAGAGCGAGGGCGAGCAGGCCGGGCTCAAATCCGCCACCCTGCAGATCACCGGCCCGAACGCCTATGGCTGGCTGAAGACCGAGGCCGGGGTGCATCGCCTGGTCCGGATCAGCCCGTTCGATTCCGCCGCCCGCCGGCAGACCTCGTTCGCCAGCATCTGGGTGTATCCGGTGGTCGACGACACCATCGACATCGAGATCAACGATGCCGACCTGAAGGTCGACACCTTCCGGGCGTCGGGCGCCGGCGGCCAGCACGTCAACAAGACGGAGTCGGCGATCCGCATCACCCACGTGCCGTCCGGCATCATCGTCGCCTGCCAGACGGATCGCTCGCAGCACCGCAACCGCGCGACCGCGATGGGCATGCTGAAGGCGCGGCTGTACGAGGCCGAGCTGCAGAAGCGTGAGGCGGCGGCGGCGATCACCGAGGCCGGCAAGACCGATATCGGCTGGGGCCACCAGATCCGATCCTACGTGCTGGCACCTTACCAGCTGGTGAAGGACCTGCGCACCGGCGTCGAGAAGGGCAATCCGGACGCCGTGCTGGATGGCGGGCTCGATGATTTCATGGCGGCATCCCTCGCCGCCAGGGTCGGCGCCACCCGCAGCGAGGCGAGCGCTTCGGCCCAGTAGGACGTCGGTTCAAGGCAGAACACGCGCCTGACGGGGTTCGCGGCAACCACCTCGCCGGAACGTGTAATGCCGAAATCTGCACACTAAAGAGGCAGCCACGCCGGGTGGCGGCCGTCGATGCCCCTCGACACCAAGGCCACCCCCTGTTGCTACGCACAATTCTCGTGCGCTCAAAAATTAGGCACGGCGCGTGTATTTGCTGCGAGAACGGCCTTGTCCGAATGGCTGGACAACGTTCTTGACATGACACGCACTGGAACCGTTTGTTGTCCCTCAAGGACACGTCTGACGGAGGCTCTCCGACCGTCTGCAGGACGTGCCGGTAGAGATTTGCGTGCGGCCGGTCCTGCGCACGGACGTGCAGGCCGGTGGCATCAGATCGTCCCGCGGGACGGCCCAGGGAGTTTGTGAATGGACTACGCGCAACAGCAACGAAGCCCGATGCGCCACATCATCGGCCTCGGCATCGTCGTACTGCTGCACATCATCCTGATCTACGCGCTGATCAACGGCCTCGGCCGCGCCGTGATCGACGTGATCAAGCCGCCGATCACCACCAAGATCGTCAAGGAAGTGCCGCCGCCACCGCCGCCGCCACCACCGCCGCCGCCGCCGGTGCTGACGTCGCCGCCGCCGCCCTACATCCCGCCGCCGGACATCCAGATCCAGCAGCCGCCGCCGCCGCACGCGATCCGCACCGTGACGCGCACGCCGCCGCCGACGCCGAACCCGGCGCCGTTCGTGGCAGCGCGTCCGGCACCTCCGGGCCCGTCGGTGCCGGATCGCTCGGCCGGCGTCGTGCCGCTGAACAACGTCAAGCCGGAGTTCCCGGACGACATGCAGGAGGCCGGTCGGTCGGGTAAGGTCGTGATGTCCTGCGACATCAGCGCGGCCGGAACGACCAGCAACTGCGCCGTGGTCAGCGTCGTCGGTGGACAGTCGTTCGCCCGCTCGGCGCTGGAATACGTGCAGCGCGCCCGGTTCCAGCCGGCGATCCATAACGGCGTGCCGGCCGCCCAGCCGCACCACGTCTGGAGCATCAACTACACGCTCGCCGACAGCGACCAGTAGCTCACCGCCTACTCCCGAAACCTTCAGCGCCGCCTTGTGCCGGTGCGGGCCCAATCGCCCCCCGGCCGCCACTAGAGGATCTCTCGATGACCAGACTGCATCGCCTTCCCGTTCTTGCAGCCCCGGCCCTGGCGATGGCGTTGGGCATGGCGGCTCCCGTCGCGTTCGCCCCGGCCGCGTTCGCCCAGGCAACCCCGCCCGCCGCCGCTCCGGCCCCGGCCGCACCGGCTCCGGCTGCCACCGCCCCGGCTCCGGACGCACCGGCCGCCGTGCCGCCGGGTGCCGCACCCGGTGCACCGCCGGCCCCTGGTGCACCGCCTGCCGCCGGTGCGCCCGCCGCTCCGGATGCCACTGCTCCGGGCGCTCCGGGTGCCGCACCTGCAGTCTCGCCGACCGCCCCCGGTGCGCCTGGCTCGCCGGACGCCGCCGGCGCCACCGCAAACGGCGCATCGCCGACCACGCCGACCCCGGAGGCTGCGACCCCCACTGCGGAAGTCGCCAATCCCTACGGCCTGAACGCGCTCTGGAAGGGTGGTGACTTCATCTCCCGCGGCGTGCTGATCATCCTGGTGATCATGTCGCTCGGCACCTGGTACATCATGATCACCAAGTACTTCGAGCAGGCCCGCCTGTTCAGCGCCAGCCGTACGGCGGCGAAGGAGTTCTGGACCAAGCCGACGGTGCAGGACGGCGCCCAAGCCCTCAAGACCAGCTCGCCGTTCCGCTACATCGCCGATACCGGCATCGCCGCGACCGAGCACCACGAGGGCACGCTGACCCAGAGCATCGACCTGAACGAGTGGGTCACGATGTCGATCCAGCGCTCGGTCGAGACCATCCAGTCCCGTCTGCAGGGCGGGCTGGCGTTCCTCGCCACCGTCGGCTCGACCGCACCGTTCGTCGGTCTGTTCGGCACCGTCTGGGGCATCTACCACGCGCTGACCGCCATCGGCATCGCCGGCCAGGCCTCGATCGACAAGGTCGCCGGCCCGGTGGGTGAGGCGCTGATCATGACCGCGATCGGTCTGGCCACCGCGGTTCCGGCGGTGCTCGGCTACAACTGGCTGGTCCGTCGCAACAAGGGCGCGGTCGAGCGGGTGCGCAACTTCTCGTCCGACCTGCACTCGATCCTGCTCGGCGGCGTGCGCGTCGGCAGCCAGTCGACGGCAGTTCCGGCGGTGCCGGTTGCGACCACCACCGGCGTGACACGGGTCGCCTGATCCATGTCGATGAATGTCGGGTCCCCGGACGACGAGGACGAGGTCGTTTCGGCCATCAACACCACGCCGCTCGTGGACGTGATGCTGGTGCTGCTGATCATCTTCCTGATCACCATCCCGGTGGTCACCCACACGGTGAAGGTGAACCTGCCGAAGGATGCCAACCAGGTCGCGCAAACGAAGCCGCAGAACATCACCATCGCGGTGGACCAGGCCGGCCAGATCTTCTGGGACACGACCCCGGTCACCGGCACCAAGGACCTGCTGCATCGTCTGGAGCAGGTCTCGGTCAAGGTGCCGCAGCCCGAGGTGCAGATCCGCGGCGATGGGATGTCGCGCTACGAGAGCGTCGGCAAGGTGATTTTCGCCTGCCAGCAGGCCGGCATCTCGAAGGTCGGCTTCATCACCCAGCCGCCACCGCACGGCGGCTAGGTCACGTGCGGGCTCGGTGACGGGCCCGCTTCCCACTCCATCCGCGTGCCGGTCGGGCGTCATGCCTCGGCCCGGCACGCGGCAGCACTCCAGGCCGGCCACCAGGCCAGCCTTTTCAGGGATGAACCGCCATGTCGATGAATGTCGGATCCGAAGGCTCTTCCGGCGACCCGGAGGTGATGGTCGACGTCAACACGACGCCGCTGATCGACGTCATGCTGGTGCTGCTGATCATGCTGATCATCACCATTCCGATTCAGACGCACGCGGTGAAGCTCGACCTGCCGCAGGGCAATCCGCCTCCGCCGCTGACGCCGCCCACGGTGGTGACGATCGACGTGGATTTTGATGGCCAGGTGTCCTGGAACGGCGATCCGATGGCCAACGAGGCGGCGCTGGTGCAGCATTTCCAGAATGCCGCAGCCCAGCCCGATCAGCCGGAGATCCATCTGCGGCCGAACAAGCTCGCGGACTACAAGTACGTGGCGCACGTCCTGGCCGACGCCCAGCGGCTCGGCATGACCAAGCTCGGCATCGTCGGCAACGAACAGTTCATCGGACAAGATTGATCACATGACGGCTCGCCTCTTCCACGCCGCTCTGCTCTCCGGCTCGATCCTCGCCGCTAGCTGCGCTGCCACCGTGTCCCTGCTGGCACCGACCCAGGCCCAGGCCCAGGAGGCGCTGCGTCCCGAGGTCGGCAAGCCGCTGCAGCGCGCCCAGGCAGCGCTGCGGGCCAGGCAGTTCCCGCAGGCGATGGCGGCGGTGAACACGGCCGACGCGGTTCGCGACAAGACCCCGAACGAGACCTACGTGATCGCGCAGATGCGCGCCGCGGTGGCGCAGTCGTCGGGTGATGTGGCGCAGTCGATCGCCGCGGATGACGCGCTGATCGCCTCGTCGCGGACGCCCGGTGCGGAAAAGACCCGGCTGCTGATGGCCGAGGCGAGCATCGCCTACACCGCACATGATTACGCCCGGACGATCACCGCCCTGGAGCGCTACTTCAAGGCGGGCGGCACCGACGCGTCGATGCGCACCCTGCTGATCCAGTCGTATTATCTGCAGAAGGACTACCCGAACGCAGCTCGCACGCAGTCGGCGCAGATCGCCGCCGAGGAACGTGCCCGCCAGGTGCCGCCGGAGAACCAGCTGAACCTGCTGGCCTCGGTGCAGCAGCTGTCGAACGATCCGAACGGCTTCAACGCCACCATGGTGAAGCTGGTCCAGTACTACCCGAAGCCGCTGTACTGGGCCCAGCTGGTGCACGGCCTGCGCACCAATCCGAACATTCCGGACCGCCTGCAATACGACGTCGACCGCATCCGGCTGGCCGTCGGTCTGCTGACCTCGACCGCCGACCTGATGGACATGGCCGAGCTTGCCGTGCAGGCCGGCTATCCGGGGCAGGCGCAGCAGATCATCGCGTATGGCTACTCCAGCGGGGCGCTCGGCAAGGATGCCGGTGCGGCACGCGAGGCCCGGCTGAAGGCGCTGGTCGACCAGACCGCAGCGGCAAAGAAGGCCAGCCTGGCCACCGACGAGACCGCGGCGCAGGCGCTGCCGAGCGGTGATCCGCTGCTGGTGCTGGGCTACAACTACGTCGCGTTCGGCCAGGCCGATCATGGGCTGGCGCTGATGCAGCAGGGCATTGCCAAGGACCACCTGGTGTCGGTCGACGACGCCACCCTGCATCTCGGGCTCGCCAACATGGATGCCGGTCGCAAGGCCGACGCCGTACGCATCCTCAAGACCGTGGGCGGCACCGATGGCGCAGCCCAGCTGGCGCAGCTCTGGATCCTGCAGATCGGCAAGCGCTGATCCATACCCGCCGCGCCGGCCCACGCGCCGACGTACTTTGAAATCGCCATGATGCTGCAGGACGCGGCATCATGGCGGCCGATGTCAGAACACAATCCTCTCCCCCGCATCCTGGTCGTCGAGGACGATCCCGGCATGCGCATGCTGATCCTGCGCGTGCTGCAATCGAACGGTTTCGCGGTCCGCGGGGCCCAGGACGGCCGGGAGATGTGGGAGGCGTTCGCGTCCACCCCGTTCGACCTGGTCATCCTCGACGTCATGCTGCCCGGGACCAACGGTCTCGACCTGTGCCGCCAGCTGCGTGCCGACAGCCAGGTTCCGGTCATCATGGTCAGTGCCCGTGGCGAGGAGCTCGACCGGGTGCTCGGGCTCGAGCTCGGCGCCGACGATTACGTGGCCAAGCCGTTCGGCCAGAAGGAGCTGCTCGCCCGGGTGCGTGCGGTGCTGCGTCGTGGCGGTCCCAACAGCCAGCGTGCCGATGCCGAGCCCAGGCGCGAGATCTTCCGCTTCGCCGGCTGGAGCCTCGATCTGCGCCGGCGCGAGCTGAGCGATCCGGACGGCGCCGCGGTGGAGCTGTCCGGCGCCGAGCATGACCTGCTGGCGAGCTTCCTGGAAAACCCGCAACGGGTGATCGGCCGCGACCGGCTGCTCGAATTGTCGCGCACCCGGCTCGGCGACGTGTCGGACCGCAGTGTCGACGTGCTGGTGAGCCGGCTGCGACGCAAGCTGGGGGTCGAGTCCGACGCGCTGATCCGCACCGTGCGCGGTCTCGGCTACATCTTCACCGCCGCCGTCGAACGCGTGTAGCCGGGCGCACACGCTGCCGGACGCGCGCCCACCGGATCGTTCCTCCCGGATCCAGCTCTGGCCGCGTGGCCTGGTTGGCCGGGTCACCGTGGTGCTGCTCGCCGCGGTGCTGCTCGAGTTCACCGGCAGCACGGTGTTCTACGAGCAGGCCGAAACCTACAGCGCCGACAATGCCCATCTCGCCCGCACCGCCGAGCAGCTCGCCACCGACGTCCGGCTGCTGAGCGTCACGCCCAAGGACCACCGGACGCTGCTCGCCGGGATGCTCTCGACCAGCGACCTGCGGCTCGAGTGGCGGCCGGACGCCACGGTCGAGCCGGAAACTGCGCAGATGCACCGGCTGCATCGCCAGCTCGGCAAGCAGCTGCTCGCCTACGGCCGGCAGGGGCTGATGCTGCACGAGCCCGGCCAGGCCGGCGATGTCAGCGGCGTGCTGCCGATCGGCGATGGCAGCGTGCTGGATTTCACCTCGCCCGGCATGATGGCGCGCCACACCGTCACCCGCGGCCTGCTGTCGGCCGCGATCCTGGCCGGCTGCGTGCTGCTGGCGGCGGCGATGCTGGTGCACACGCTCAGCCTGCCGCTGCGGGCGCTGGCGCGGGTGGCCGACGCGATCGGTCGCGGGCCACAGGTGCCGGTGCTGGAATACGGACCGCGCGAGGTGCGTCACCTGGCCCGCGCGATGAACGCGATGCAGTCGCGGATCAGCCGGTTGATCGCCGACCGCACCGAAGCGCTGGCGGCGGTCTCGCATGATCTGCGCACGCCGCTCTCCCGGCTGCGGCTGCGCGCCGGCTTCCTCGATGATGCGGACGTGCAGGGCGCGATCGAGGCAGACCTGGACGAGATGGAGGCGATGGTCGACTCGGTGCTGTCCTACCTGGCAGGCGAGAGCCATCCGGAGCCGGTCCGCATCATCGATCTCGCGGCCTTGTTGGCGACGCTGGTGGACGAGGCCGCCGATGCCGGACGGAACGCGCACTTCATCGGGCCGGACCATGCCAGCGCGCGGTTGCGACCGCTCGCGACCAAGCGGGTGTTTGCCAATTTATTGAGCAATGCACTCGCGTACGCAGGCAATGTGGTGGTGACGCTTGCCCGGACGCCCGACGGAATGCGGGTCATGGTCGAGGATGACGGTCCCGGCATCCCGGATGCGGAACTCGAGCGCGTGCTGACGCCGTTCTACCGGGTGGAAGCTTCGCGCGGACGTGCCACCGGCGGTCTCGGGCTCGGACTTGCGATCGTGCAGCGCGAAGTCGAGCGCGACGGCGGGATCCTGACCCTGGAAAACCGTTCCGAAGGCGGGCTGCGGGTGTCGATCCTGTGGCCGGAAGGGCCGACGCCGGGCTGATCCAGACGGCCACGCGTCCATGGTGTGTCACGATTGCAACATACGCATGGCGAACATTACGTGACGCTCATGGTTTGACACTGATGGCCTAGCGCTTGCGACAGCGATCGGGCCACAAGGTCCCAACGGACCGCGCCAGGAGTGACTTGATGCCAACGATACCGCGGCCCAGCCGCCGCACCGCTCTTCATGGCGCCACTGCCATGATCATTGTCGGACTGTCCTACGCACCGGCGTGGGCACAGGTTTCATCGGAAACTGTTCCGTCGGGAATTCCGAAGAACGCCGGCACCGGCCAGCCGACCACCGCGAACGGCAACACGCCGTCCAGCAGCGAGACCATTACGGTTCGCGCGCAGAAGCGCCTGCTGCGTGAAAAGGATGCACCGAGTGCGGTGACCGAGCTTGGCGCTGCAGCAATTTCGCAGGTCGGCGTTCAGGGAAGTGTGGCGACGCTGCTGCGTCAGGCTCCGTCTGTGAACGTCTATCAGCAGGGCATCGGCGACAACGAGCCGGTGCTGACCATCCGCGGCATCCGCGGTAGCGAGGTCGCCAGCACCCTGGACGGCGTGCCGACGCAGGACCTGCTGAGCGGCGGCTCGGGTTCGTTCCTGAGCGACATCGTCGGCTCGCACTTCAATCTCGACCAGATCAGCGGCGTGTCGATCTATCCGGGCGTCGCCTTCCCCGATCACAGCACCTTCGGCACCATCGGCGGCACGGTCGCCTATACGAGCCTGCGCCCTGACAACAAGGCAGGCGCGGACCTGTTCGGTTCGGTCGGCTCGTTCAAGACCTTCAACGAGGGCTTCGACGTCAATTCCGGCCGCTTGGATGGGCCGCTCGGCACCGGCGTCGATGCACCCAAGTTCATGTTGAAATACTCCAACCTGCAGACCAGCGGCTACATCGACTACACGCCGGCGCGCTACAACAACATGGAGTTCGCCTTCGACAAGCCCTACGACCAGGGCCAGTCGTTGTTCCAGCTGACCACGATCTACAATACCGCCAACGCGTTGATCACGCCGGAGCCGGTGCCGACGCCGTACACCCAGCAGAATGGCGCCTTCAGCAACTACAACCCGGGCCAGGAATTCTTCCGGCAGAATAACGACTATTTCACCCTGATCCTGAAGAACGACACCTACATCAACGACTACCTGAGTGCCGGCCTGACCGGGTTCTACCTGTATTCCGATAGCTACACCCAGGATTATGCCAACCCGACAGTGTTTGCCCCGAACGGCGGTCCTGGCTCGGCAGCCGTCGGAGGTGCAAACCCGTTCATCCAGACTCCCGCCGGTTTCGGCGAGCAGGGCGATTATGGCTACGGCAACTTCTTCTATGAGCCGACCGCATACCCGTACAACCCGAACCTGACCGCAAACTGCCCGGCAAGCGTGACGAACAGCTTTGCCGCTGCCGGCCAGACCAGCCCGTGCGGCACGAATTCCGAGTATCTGAGGCAGCATAACGACACCTACGGCATCCAGCCGCATGTGAGCATCACGCCGCCCGAGATCTTCGGCATCAACAATACCATCCACATCGGTGGCATTATTGCCAAAGAGACCGAGAACGGTCCGAACGGCGGCCAAGCCTATCTCGGCACAACCTCCGAGTTCGCGCATACCACATCCAACCAGATCCAGGGCTTTGATGGCGGCGGCCAGCGGACCATTTACAACGGTTACGCGCAGGACAAGATCGACCTCCTGCACAACACCCTGCACATCACCCCGGGCGTGACCCTGCAGACCAGCGACAGCAGCGAGAACGGTACCTACACCCTCAACGCAACGCCGAGCCCCGCGACCCAGCAGACTGCGTATTACCAGGAGTTCGGCGACGCCTACGGCCCCTACAAGGTGCACAAGTGGGATCGCACTTGGCTGCCGTTCCTCAACGCCAGTTATGACCTGGACAAGGTCGTTCCCGCGCTGCGTGGCGTTTCGCTCTATGCAAGCTATGGCACATCGGCACTTTTCGCACCGATCGGTGACTACACGCCGAATGCGGTCCCTGGAGCCGGCCCGCCGAACGCGTCGATCGTTCATATGTATGAGGCCGGTATCAAGTACAACCGCAACAACCTCAGCCTGAACTTCGACTACTTCTACCAGCACGTCACCCGCGACTTCGGCTTCTTCCAGTATCAGTCCGGACCTTTCCTCGGGCAGGAAGTCTTCACCAACGACGGCCAGCGCGAGTTCAAGGGTATCGAGGCCTCGGCGATCTATCAGATCACGCCGCGTTGGCAGGTGTTCGGCAACGTGTCCTATACGCTTGCCAAATACCTCGAGACGTCGCTTGCCTCCGTCACCGTGCAGGAGGACCAGTTCGGCCTGGCGATCCGTGGTGCTCCGATCTCCGGCATTCCTGACTGGCTGTCGACCTTCGGCGTCGATTACGATCATAAGAGCCTGGCGCTGCCGAATGACGAGCTGAACGTCCGCTTCGAGGGCCAGTACACCGGGCACCAGTACACCACCATCGACGGCAATGGGTTCCAGAACCTCGGCCCGATCCCCGGCCTGCCCTACGCCTATGGCAGCTACAACTACTACAACGCCACCTCCGGCCAGACCTTCACCAACACCACCGGTGGCGGCATCTCGCCGTTCGCGATCTTCAACCTCGACATGAACTACAAGATGCCGATCCGCTCTGCCGGACCGCTGAAGTCCCTGGATTTCGACCTGAACGTGCAGAACATCTTCAACCAGGGCTACTTCCAGTACTTCTATAACCAGGAGACTCCGGCCTCCTGCGGCAACTTCACCAGCGGTCCGTTCAAGGGCAAGCCGATCAGCAACTATGGTTGCAGCGCCGCCTTCAACGACGGCCTGCCGGGCGAGCCCGCCGCCGTCACCTTCACGGTCAAAGCCCACTTCTAACGATCCGACAAAAACTTTCTGCGGGGGACCGGCATTCAGTGCCGGTCCCTTTTTTTGTGCCCGAGCGGGCCTGGAAACTCAGCCCTTGCCCGGCTTCCTGCCGGATCTGTCGACGAGTTCGTGGATCGCGGCGATCACGGTCGCCGGCTGATAGAACTGAATATAGTGGCTGGTGTTCGGCACCACCTGGTTGCGGCCTTGCGCCGATCGGGCCGAGATCACGTCGTGACCGTGTTTCCAGACCGCGAACTCGGCGTCCGCCTGCGCCGGCGTGATGCCCGGCAGCGCGATCCTGTCGCCCGCCGTCAGCACGATCAGCGGCAGCGCACCGAACCCCCGGGCCGCCGCATCGAGTTCGCGACTATCCAGATCATTGCGCGTCGAACCCGGTCCGCTCTCGAAGGATGCAGTCTCCGACGCGACATCCGACCAGTACTCCGGACGTAGCGCCATCGCGTCGAGCGCCGACACCAGCGCCGGCGTGTAGCTTGGGTCGTGGCTCAGGCACAGATCGACCAGTTGCGGTGTCGTCGGCAGGCGATGCGCGCGCGCTGCCGCCTCGCACGGCTTCAGGTCCGGATTGGTCTGCTTCATCACCGCGTCGATCCCCGGGATGTGTGACATCTCCCGGCCCTGGTGCGCGAACGCGGGATCGACCAGCAGCATGCCCGCAAGCTCGCTTCGGTATCGGTCGGCGAACATCACCCCATCGAGACCGCCGAGCGAGTGCGCGACCAGGATGTAGGGCGGCCTGATCCCGGCCTTGTGCAGCAGCGCGTGCAGGTCGGAGACGAGCGCCCTGGTGTCGCGCGGCAGCGGGCCCGGGTCGGAAAAGCCCTGGCCGGCGCGGTCATACGAACAGACCTCGGTGAACGCGGAGACCGCCGGCTGCACATAGGCCCAGGCGGTGGTCGGGCCGCCCCAGCCGGAATCCAGGATGACGGCCGGTGCGCCATGGCCGGTGCAATAGAGGTTGAGCCGGCGGCCGGGCGCGATCGCAACCAGGCGCTGCGGGTGGGTGTACGGCTCCTGGTCGAACGCCGGCAGCGTCGGCGGTGCTTGCGCGAACGCGGCGCCCGCAGCGGCCAAGGCACCTGCCGCGACGCCGAGCGCCAGGACGGACCGGACGGCTCGCCGCCGGAACAGGCTACGGTCGTGGCGCGCGGGGGATGGATGGGGGGCGGTATCGGATGGGCGTGGCACGTTGGCTCCTTGTTCCGCCAGGCGGGATATCTCCCGACAAGGCAAGCAACAGGCCAGCGCGTTTACGTCATGATATCCGCGACTTGGCCGTTGCGGGTACAGCCCGGCCGGGTGGTTTCCGCCAACAAGTGGTGGCGCTCGTCGCCTCGTGGGCTACCGCATGCTGAGCTGGCGTGGGGGAGCGTTGGTGTTCAGCCAGATGCCGTGCGGGCTGCGACCGGTGGGAATGTAGCTCGTCGCCCCACCCGCCGGATCGATGATCGCGACCTTCTGGCGCCAGCGCAGCGTCGCCCACAGCTTGCCGTCCGGGGCGATGACGATGTCGTCCGGGCCGCCCGGAACGTGCCAGCTCTTCACGATTGCCAGGCTGTCCCAGTCGAGCTGCTCGATGGTGCCGGACACCCGGCACGTCACGTACAGCAGCCGGTGGCTCGGCGAGACGAACAGGTTGTGCGGGCCGGGCGCCATCGTGAGCTTGCGTTCGACATGGCCGTCCGCGGGGTCGACCACCGCGACAAAGGTCTCGCCCATGTCGCCGACCAGGATGCGGCCATTATGCCAGAGCACGCCGGCCGGGGTGCTGCCCACGGGCATGTCCCACAGCACGCGGCCGGTCGCGGTCTCGATGGCGATCAGCTTGCCGGTCGATTGCAGGCTCACGTACACGACCGAGGAGTCCGGCGCGTAGTTCATGTGGCTCGGCATCGAGGCGGCGGGCACGCGGTGCAGCAGCGCGAGGGTTTTGGCGTCGTAGATGTCGATCTGGTCGCGCGCCAGGCCGGCCACCGTCAGGAAGCGGCCATCCGGGCTGTATTGCAGCTGGTACGGGTCGCTGATCGGTACGTGGCGCTGCATCTCGCCGGTCTGCGCATCCAGGAAGAAGGCCGCATTGCCGGCCGTGTCGCCCACCACCAGCGAGCGGCCGTCCGGGGTCAGCGCCATGTGGTGCGGCTCGCGCAGCACGGGGAGGCGGCGGATCTCCTTGTGGGTGTCGATGTCGAATTCGCTGATCGACGCGTCGGCGGAATTCAGCACGAAGGCGATCCCGGTCGCGTGTGCGGCGGCGGCCGGAAGCGCGGCGACGGCGGCCACCGCGAGGACCGGGGCAAGCATGCGGGAAAGGCGGGATCTGCTCATCTATCGCACCAGCTCGTTCGGCCAAGGTCCGGTGCGGCCACGTTTTCCGGCACCGGGAGCATGGCGTCATTGCGCTGCATGGATGGCCAGAGACGGCAGCACCGTGTCAATCGAATTCCGGCGAATACCGGCGGTGCCTTGCCTCCGGGCCGGGCTTTGCCACATGTGGAGCACCAGCCCGCTCTGCCCACGCCCACTCTTCCCATTTCAGGACGCGATCGCATGTTCATCGAGACCGAGGACACCCCGAACCCCGCCACGTTGAAGTTCCTGCCCGGACGCGACGTCATGGGCACCGGCACCGCGGACTTCACCTCGGCCGAGACCGCCGGCCGCTCCTCGCTGGCGTCCGCGTTGTTCGCGGAGCCCGGCGTCTCGCGGGTATTCATGGGTGCCGACTTCATCGCGGTGACCAAGTCCGACGACGTCGCCTGGAGCGAGCTCAAGCCGCTGGTGCTGTCGGTGATCGTCGACCAGTTCGTCTCCGGCCAGCCGCTCATCGAGGGCCACGCCGAGGCCGCCGACGAGGACGTGGCGCCCGAGGATCGCGAGATCGTCGACCAGATCAAGGAGCTGCTCGACACCCGGGTGCGTCCGGCCGTGGCGGGTGACGGCGGCGACATCGTGTTCCGCGGCTATCGGGACGGCGTGGTCAGGCTGCACATGCAGGGCGCCTGCTCCGGCTGCCCGTCCTCGCGGGCGACGCTGAAGCATGGCGTCGAGAACATGCTCCGCCACTATGTTCCGGAAGTCACCAGCGTCGAGCAGGTCGACGCCTGAACGACGCGGGCTGGCCCCGGCCCGACGCTGCGGGATAGTGTAGGCGGGCGCAGCGCATTCCCGAGGGTCCGACGGCCGGTGACGACATGACACACGACGATGCAGCCTTGGTGACGGACGCGGTTCCGGTGGCATCAACGCCGGTGGCGGCGCCCGCGTACGGCGTTGCGCCACCGATCGAGGCGACGCCGGTCGTGGGGCATCCGGCCGAGGGCATCCCGCTGGAGGAGCCTGGCCTCGAAGTGGCCCCGCCGGCGGCCCCCCCACTGGAGGTGTCTTCGGCGACCCCGGAATTCGGACCACCGCCGGTCGACGCGATCGATGCGGCAGCCCTCGACCGGCTGTTCCGCACCGCACGCACGCCCTCCGCCTGGAGCCCGGCGCCGGTCGCCGAGGAGACCATCCGGGCTCTCTACGACCTGGTGAAGCTCGGGCCGACATCCGGCAACTGCTCGCCCGGCCGGTTCGTGTTCCTGACCACCCGTGACAGTCGCGAGCGCCTGCGTCCGGCGCTTTCCGCGGGCAACGTCGAGCGCACCATGAGTGCCGCCGTGACGGTGATCGTGGCGCAGGACCCGATGTTCTTCGACAACCTGCCGCGGCTGTACCCGGCCGAGGAGGCGCGCTCCTGGTTCGCCGCCGACCATGGCCTGGCCGAGGAGACGGCGTTCCGCAACGCGACGCTGCAGGGTGGCTACCTGATCCTCGCCGCCCGCGCCCTTGGGCTGGACGCCTGGCCGATGTCCGGCTTCGACAGCCTGAAGGTCGACGAGATCTTCCTGGCCGGCAGCGGCTGGCGGTCCAACTTCCTGGTCAATCTCGGCTACGCGGACGGTGCGCCGGCGACGCCTCGGGGTCCGCGGCTGACCTTCGACGAAGCCTGCATGCTGCTCTGACGGGCCGTGCGGGGATGCACCTGCGGCGGTCATTCGACGCGGTCCTGCCGGTCCCACCGTGCTCCGAATTCCGCTCGGGGAGCGCAGACGTAGATGTTCGTTGAGGGGCAGATGCGGATCCTGGTGCTGAACGGCGCGTCGAGCGGCACCGGTGCAGCTTTCGCCTTGCTGAACGGTGATGCAGCCGGGCTGGCACCGGCAGGTGGTCTCGCGGTGGTGGCGGAGACGCTGGTTGCCGGGCAGGGCGGGTCGGAACGTCTGCCGGTGCTGCTGGCCGAGCAGCTGCGGGTCCTGGGCTGGCGCGCCGCGAGCCTCACCTTGATCGCCGTGGTGGTCGGGCCTGGCAGCTTCACCGGCCTCAGGGCAACGCTCGCCTTGGCGCATGGCCTGGCGCTCGGTGGCTCGGCCGCGGTGGTCGGCGTCACCGTGGGAGAGACGCTGGCACCGGCACTGCACGCCGCCGCAGCAACGATCGGCGACCTCTCCGAGATCTGGTGCGTCAGCCAGGCACGCCGGGACCGCGTGTTCATCGAGCAGCCGCCCGGCCACCCGTCCGGCTGGAGCGTCCAGGCGGCGATGCTGGACGCGCTGCCGCTCCCGGCCGGTCCGGTGCTGCTCGGCGGCGACGCGGCGGATGCGGTGGCGGCCAGGCTGCACCAGCTGGGCGTTGCCGTGCACCCGTCCGGGCTCGCGGGCCCCACGCCGCTGGCAGTTGCCGCGGCGGCGCTGGCCCGTCAGGCCGAAACACTGCCGCCACGCGACGCCCAGCCGCTCTACGTGGATCCCCCCGAAGCGAAGCTACCCGCTCCGAAGCCGCCGGTGCCGCACCAGGAACGGCAGGCCGCCGGATGATCCTGGAGGGCGCCGCCACGGCCGGGCTGGCGGCCGCCCTGCATGCGCAGTGTTTCCCGCCCGGCGAGCGGTGGGACGAGGCCGCGATGGCAGCCCTGCTGGCGGTCCCGGGCAGCTTTGCCTGCGTCGTCATGGGGGCAGGGTCGCTTCCGGCGGGGCTGGCACTGGTGCGGGTCGCGGCGGACGAGGCCGAGCTGCTGACGCTCGGCGTGCTGCCGGAAGCCAGGCGCCAGGGGGTCGCCCGCCGCCTGCTCGGCGAGCTCACCGGGGCGGCGGCGGCACGTGGCGCCGTCCGGCTGTTCCTCGAGGTCTCGGTTGCGAACGCGGCGGCGCTGGCGCTCTATCTCGGCCTCGGCTTCGACGAACTCGGCCGGCGCCGGCAGTACTACCCGGACGGCACCGACGCGCTGCTGCTCGCGCGCGACATCGGTGTCGCCGGCGCCCGATCGTCCGGCATCAGCGACGCCTGATCTCGACCAGGGTGGAGCCGTCCTTGAGGCCGCGGGTCTCGAGCAGCTCATGCCCAAGTGCGATGCTGTTCGCCGACACGTTGCGCAGCGGTTCTGGCCCACGCAGGTGCACCCGCAGGATGCTGCCGGGCGCGATGCGGTCGAGCGCCAGGCGTGTCCGCACGAAGGTCATCGGGCAGACCTCGCGCGTGATGTCGAGCTCCTCGATTACGGGACGTTCGATCATTTCAGCCAGTTCATCGGGTTGCGGAATACAGGTTGCAGGGGTCGGACGAGTGTCTAATATTGGACAACAATAAGGTTTCGGGAAACGGCAATGGTTGATCACGCAGGCGACGCGGACCTGCTTGAGTTCACGGCACAGATCGTTGCCGCGCACGTCTCCAACAACCCGGTCGACGGCGAATCCCTGCCCGCGCTGATCCACGACGTGTTTCGCGCCCTGAGCGAGGTCGGCCAGCCACCGGTCCTGGTCGACAAGCCGGCACCTGCGGTGGCGGTCAAGAAGTCGGTTTTCCCGGACTACATCATCTGCCTCGAGGACGGGAAGAAGCTGAAGATGCTGAAGCGGCATCTGAAGACCGCCTACGACATGACCCCGGACGCGTATCGTGCGCGCTGGGGGCTGCCCGCCGACTATCCGATGGTGGCGCCGAACTACGCCAGCCACCGCTCTTCCCTGGCCAAGAAGATCGGCCTTGGCCGGACGGCACGGCAGGGCCGGTAGCGGGGTGTTGCACACGGGCAACAGATGCGGAGCGGCGATTGGACAGTACGGCCCTTGATCGGCTACGCCGCCTGACATGGCTCGCGGTGGTGAACCGATGGAATCGCGCATAGAGCGCCTGTGCATCGACCGCGGGCTGAAAATGACCGGGCAGCGTCGCGTGATCGCCCGCGTCCTCTCCGAGGCCGAGGATCATCCCGACGTCGAGGAACTGTATCGCCGCGCCACTGCCCTCGACAGCCGCATCTCGGTGGCCACGGTCTATCGCACGGTCCGTCTGCTCGAGGAGAAGGGCATCCTGGAGCGGCGTGATTTCGGCGGCGGCCGCGCCCGCTACGAGGCGACCGAGCATGGCCACCACTATCACCTGATCGACATCGATACCGGCAAGGTCATCGAGTTCGAGGATGCGGAGCATGAGCAGCTGATGCGGCAGATCGCCATCCGGCTCGGGTTCGACCTGATGTCGCACCGCATGGAGCTGTTCGGACGCAGGCGGGCCGAGGCACCGGTGGCACTGGCCCGGACGGCTCCGGTCGCCGGCGCGACGACGGCTTCGGCGCCTGGCTCACAGCCTGGAACGACCCCACAAACGGCGAGCGGCGGAGGCAAGAGCCGGTGACCATCACCAAGCCGATCCTGGCATCGCAGCTCGCGCCGAGCCCACCTTTGATGGGCATCGGCGAGCTCCGGGCCGGCCATCTGGGCGTGCGGATCGCCACCACCGACGCCGAGCGGGATGCGGCACAGGCGCTGCGCTACCGGATCTTCTACAACGAGATGGGCGCCGCTCCGGACGACCAGGCGCGCCGGCTGCAACGCGATATCGACGTGTTCGACGACGTCGCCGACCATCTGCTGGTGGTCGACCATGCGATCGGCCCGGGCCCGAAAGGCATCATCGGCACCTACCGGCTGGTGCAGAACGAGGCCGCCGAGCGGATCGGCCGGTTCTACACCTCGGCGGAATACGACATCAGCACCATCACCGGGTTCCCCGGCCGGCTGCTGGAGCTCGGGCGGTCCTGCATCGACCGGGAGTATCGCGGCCGGGCGGCGATGCAGCTGCTCTGGCGCGGCATTGCGGCCTACGTGTTCCTGCACCGGATCGACGTGATGTTCGGCTGCGCCAGCCTGCCCGGGACCGATCCGGACAGGCTCGATAACGAGCTCACCTACCTGTACCACAACCACCTGGCACCGCCGGCGCTGCGGCTGCGGGCGCTGCCGAGCCGTCACATCGAGATGCGCCGGATCGACCCGTCCAGCTTCGACCACCGCCGCACGCAGCAGACGCTGCCGCCGCTGATCAAGGGCTACCTCCGGCTGGGCGGCTTCATCGGCGATGGCGCGGTGATCGACCACCAGTTCAACACCACCGACGTCGCGGTGGTGGTGAAGACCGACCTCATTACCGACAAGTACTACCGCCATTACGAGCGGCAGCTGCGCGAAGCGATCTACTAAGCCGGCCCCTGGTGGCCTGAGCGAAGCCCCTAGCAAAGCATCACGGCGGTTCGATGAGACGCTTCAGGAATGACGCGCTGGCGCTTGCGCTCGGGCTGCTTTCGGCACTGGCGCTGCCGCCGCTGCACCTGGTGTTCGTGCTGCTGCTGACGATGCCGATGCTGCTCCGGCTGGTCGGGCAGGCTGCCAGCTGGAAGGTGGCGCTGCGCTACGGCTTCGTGTTCGGCATGGGGCTGCACACCGCCGGGCTGTACTGGCTGACCGACGCCGTGCTGGTCAGGGCGGACGAGTTCTGGTGGCTGGTGCCGTTCGCCGCCCCGTTCGGCGCGGTGCCGCTGTCATGCTTCACCGCGATGCCGTGCGTCGCGGTGCGGCTGGTGCCGCCTGGCTTGCAGGGGGTCGGCTGGCGGCGGGTGCTGGTGTTCGCCGGGGTGTGGACGCTCTCCGATCTCGGCCGCGAGTTCATCCTGTCGGGCTTTCCGTGGAACCTGTGGGGCAGCGTCTGGGAATTTCCGGGCCTGGCCGGCGACGTGATGATCCAGCCGGCCGCCTGGGTCTCGGTGCACGGGCTGACGCTGCTCACCGTGCTGGTCGCGGCGACGCCGGTGCTGGGCCGGGCCGGGATGCCGGCCGGGGCCGCGCTGCTGGTTGCCTGGATCGCGGCCGGCAGTGCCCGGCTGGAATGGCCGCCGGCGGAGGGTGCTCAGGGTCCGATCGTCGTGCTGGTGCAGGGCAACGTGCCGGAGCAGGAGAAGCAGGACCGGGAGGCGGCGCTCGGCATCTATCGGCGCTACCTGGCACTGACCCGGGAAGGCGTGGACCGGGCTGCGGCCGAGCGTAGGGCCGCGCCCGGGGTGACGCCGCGGCCGATCGTGTTCGCCTGGCCGGAAAGTGCCTTCCCGGGGCTGCTCGATCGCGACGTCGAGGCGCGCCAGGTGCTGATGCAGGCGGTTCCCGGCGCGGCCGCGGGGCTGATCGGCAGCGTCCGGTTCGGGGCGGACGAGCGGCCGCGCAACAGCCTGGTCGTGGTGATGCCCGATGCCGGCGTCGGCGGCATCTATGACAAGTCGCATCTGGTGCCGTTCGGCGAGTACCAGCCGGCGATGCTGCCGGTGCAGATCGTCCCGGGTGGCGGGTTCGTCGCCGGGCCCGGCATCCGAACGCTTCATGTTCCCGGGCTGGCGCCGATCGGGCCGTTGATCTGTTACGAGGTCATCTTCCCGGGTCGTGTGGTGCGTCGGGGTGACCGGCCGGCGTGGCTGCTCAACATCACCAACGATGCCTGGTATGGCAACAGCTCCGGGCCGCGCCAGCATCTCGACGCGGCCCGGATGCGCGCCGTGGAGGAAGGCCTGCCGCTGGCCCGGGCCGCCAATACCGGGATCTCGGCGGCGTTCGACGGCTACGGCCGGCAGCTTGCGAGGCTCGGCTGGGGGGCTGCCGGCACGCTGGTGGTGCCGCTTCCGGGAGCGCTGCCGCTGACCTTGTTTGCCCGGCTCGGCCTGGTCATTCCATTCTCGATCAGCCTCGTAATCATCCTGGCCGGCTTGGCGCCGAAACGAAATCGGCGTGTAGTCTCAAAATAAACTCGCCTTCGCGTGGCGTGGGACATATACCACATCCAGGGATTGTCGCTGGACCGCTACCGCTCGCCTGGCGGGATGTCGGGATGTCGTTTGCGCGTCTGACCGACGTGGGAACACATGCCTTGCAGCTGGTTCGTCTTGACAATTCAAGGTTGTAATTCTAGCCTGGATGCATCGAATGGGCGAGCAGGTCCGATGGTAAAGAGTGCCTCCGCCAAAATGTCGGAGAATCCCGGCAAATCCGCGTCTTCCACCGACGCTGCGACGGGCGATCGCGAAACGCGGCCTAGTCCGATCGACGTTCATGTGGGCGGTCGCATCCGGCTGCGTCGGACGCTGCTGCAGATGTCGCAGGAGCGCCTGGGTGATGCGCTGGGCCTGACCTTCCAGCAGGTGCAGAAATACGAGCGCGGCGCCAATCGGGTCGGCGCATCGCGGCTGTTCGACCTGTCCAAGGTGCTGGACGTGCCGGTCAGCTTCTTCTTCGACGACATGCCGGCCGCTTACGGGAATGGCGGTGGCGCCCGAAGCCCCGCCATGCAGATCGGCGGTTTCGCGGAATCGCAGGACGGCTTCGGCGCTCCGGACGATTTGTTCAGCCGCAAGGAGACAGTCGACCTCGTCCGCGCCTATTATCGCATCAGCGAGCAACCTGTTCGCAAGCGGGTGCTGGATCTGATCAAGTCGATGGGTCCGGAGCGGATCGCCGGGTAATCCGGGCCGGGTGGCGGGAAACCGCCTGTCTCGCCTGACGTTCAGCCCTGCTTGAGGCGGATCGGATCTAGTCATCCACCGCCGAAATCGATGCTTGCGGTGCGTCGCCCCGGCATCGGGTGGCGGCGCCCGAAGGGAGGCCCAGCCGTGACAATGAATACGGGGGTTGAGACCAGCCTGATCGATAGTATCGACAGGGACGTGGCCATCCTCGAGCGGGACGGCGTCGCGGGCAGGAAGCGTGGCTTTACCGCCGAGTGGGCCGACCGCCTCCGCGACGACATGATGACGGCGTTTTGGGATGCGATTCAGCGCCCGGGGGGCGCGATCGGCCGGGGTCCGCGGCGCTGGTATGTCGAGCTCCATCCCGAGGCGCTCACGGGCTTCGTCGACCTGGTCACCCATCCGTGGATCACCGGCATGGCGGAGCGGGTACTGGGCGCGGATTACCAGATCGTCGAGATCGGCTTCGACATGCCGGTCCAGGGCGCCCGGAACCAGCCCTGGCACCGCGATTTCCCGTCCACCGTCGAGACCTACCGGGATCACCGGATCACCTCGCTCGCGTTCAACCTCACCGGCGTCGACGTGACGCCGGACATGGGGCCGTTCGAAGTGGCGCCCGGGACGCAGTGGGATGACGGGCTGGACTGGAAGGGCGGGATGTTTCCCGACCGGGCGGTCTGGCCGCGCTTCGAGGCGAAGGCGGTGCGCAAGTATCCGCAGCGGGGTGACATTTCCTGCCGGTCGGCGCTGACGGTTCACCGCGGCACCACGCATCTGTCACCGATCTCGCGGCCCGTGCTGGTGCTGGGGATCGATGCCCCGGGTGCCGGTCATTCGGCGTTCCACGACATGATGGTCACGCAGCACTTCCATGACGCGCTGCCGGCTTCGGTGCACAAGCACCTGGTCTGCCGGGTGGTCGAGGAGTTGATCCCGATCACCCAGAAGCACGACATCGAGGGTCTGCTGATGGCCACCGAGTGACACAGACCGTGTCATGCCCGGCGGCCTTCCGGGCGAACAGGTCCTGATCGGGCATTCCCGGGGATGACCCCGGATCGTCGGCGCAATCGCGGGTTCAGCGCTCGAAGACGGCGTCCTCGTGTCGGTAGGCCTTGAATTCCAGTGCGTTGCCGGATGGGTCGCTGACGAAGAAGGTCGCCTGCTCCCCAGGCATGCCGACGAACCTGACCTGCGGCTCCAGGATGAACGGAACGCCTGCGTGCTGCAGCCGCCGATGCAGTTGCTCCCACTCCTGCCAGCTGACGACCGCACCGAAATGGTTCAGCGGAACGGCTGTGTCGTCGACCATGGTTTCGAGCTTCCAGTCCGGCCGTGGTCCGAGATGCGCCGAGATCTGGTTGCCGAAGAAGTCGAAGTCGATCCAGGTGGCGGTTTCCCGGCCCTGCCTGCATTGCAGCAGGTCGCCGTAGAAGCGGCGCGTGCTCTCGATCTCGTCGATCCGGAACGCCATGTGGAATGTCGACATCGAAGTCCTTTCGCTGATCGTTCGAAGCGGTGATGCCGGTCAGTCGAGACCGCCGGCGATCCCGCACCGGCGTGGGTCGGCCACCGCGCCGAGGCTTCCGGCGGTGTCGCGGAAGCACATCTGGAACGAGCCCATGTGCCAGTCATAGGCCGGCATCGCCGCCATCCCGACACCCATCCGGGCGAGCCCCTGCACCGTGCCGGCACTGACCCGGTCCTCGATGATCAGGCGGTTGTCCTCGCCGAGCGGCAGGATGCGCGGCGCCTCGACGGCCGCCTCGGGAGACAGGTCGAAATCCAGCAGGTTGCTGATCACCTGGGGCACCGTGCAATAGACGTTGCCGGGTGTGCCGAGCCCGTAGATCGGTTCGCCGTCCTGCAGGATGAAGCTGTGGCCGACGATGCTGCGCAGCCGGGCACCTTCGACCAGCTTGATGTCGAAATGTCCGCTCACGCCGGCGAAGGTCGCGTGCGAGCCGATCATCGGGATGCCGCCGACGACCATCCCCGGAATGCCGCCGGACTGCAGCGTGTTCATCATCTGCAGCCAGTTGCCATCGGCGTCGACGATGCTGAGCTCGCAGCTTCCGGACGGCTGCCGGGACTGGATCTCGGAAGACGGGATACCGGGCAGGCCATGACCGTCGCTGCGGAACGAGGCGGCGTCGGTGAGCCGCACGTGGTTCGCGAGGTCGCGCGCCGGCCGCATGCCGCGGATCAGGCGGGCCAGCGCCCGGTGGAAGTCGCCGTCGCGAAGCTGGTCGGTGTCGTAGGGCCCGACGGTGGGATCCCCCAGGAACCCGCAGAAATACAGGCCGAGCCGCAGCGCGTGACCCATCGCGAACAGATGCTCGGCCGACCCGTGCACCATGTTGCGCAGTCCGAGTTCGTCGAGCATCCCCAGCACCATCGACAGGAACACGCCCTGCTGCTCGGGCGCCGACAGGCCGACGATCTCGAACCCGCCATGGCCGAAGCGGAGCGGCTCGATCCAGCGCGGCGGGTTGGCGCTCATGTCGGACATCGAGATCGGCCAGCCCATGCGATTGGCGGTCGCGACGAAGGCCGCCGCCCAGGGCCCGTCGATCATGTAGCCGGGACCTTCGGCCGCGACGTGGCGCAGCGTTGCCGCCATGTCGGCGTTGCCGAACAGGGTGCCGACGATGGGCAGCCGGCCGCCCGGCATGAAGAAGCGCCGGCCTTCCGGGAAGTAGGTCGTGAAGTCGAGCTCGCCCAGCAGGGCGCCGTATTCGAAGCTCGAGACCGGGTGGCCGGTCTCCGCCCAGCGGATCGCGTCCTGGCACAGGTCCGCCCACGGCAGCGTCCCGAAGCGTTGGTGGATCGCGGCGAGGCCCGGCATGAAGCCCGGGATGCACGCGGAGGGCGGCATCCGGCCGAGACCGCCATCGGTCTTCGGCGTCGGCCTGAACGGCGGCAGGTGCGGCGGGAAGGTGCCGGCGCTGTGCAGCTGGTGATACCGGCCGGTCGCTGCCTCCCGATAGAGCAGGCTGACCGTTCCGGTATGGTTGGTCATGAACGGCTCGACGGCAGCCTGCACCATCGCCCCGGCAACGGCGGCGTCGGCCGCGTTGCCGCCGGCAGCGAGCGTCGCGAGAACGGTCTCGGTGACGATCGCATTGTCTGTGCTGCAGACACAGCGTTTGCCGGTGACCGTTTCCTTCGGCCCCGGATCTCGCAGATAATGCGATGGATCGAACATGCGCGCCTGCCGGAAGAGGGGGGCCCGTGACGCGAGTCTCCGGACACCACGGCTCTACGAACTCCGTGATGCACCGACAATGTCGAAAGTTGTCTTGTACGCATGAGTTTGCGGAATGACGGGAGTGCCGGGCCGCGTGGATCGTCGATCGGCATAAGTTTTTTGTTGTTGCGCGTGCGCAAGCGTGTGCCAGCATCGCTGAATGAAAACGATCCTCGTCATGCTCCGTGCGCACGCCGACGACTGGGTGCGGCTGTTGAAACTCGGCTTGCCGGAGCACGCGGTCGTCACCGACGCGTCCGAGGCGGACGGGCCGCTGTCCTATGCGGTCGTCGGCAAGCCGCCGGCTGGTGCGATCGCGGCACTCGGCCGGCTCGACGCGCTGTTCAGCGTCAATGCCGGGATCGAGGCGCTGCTCGAGAGCGGCGAGGTGCCGGACGATATGCCGCTGGTCCGCATGGTCGATGACGGGCTCGCGGCCGGCATGCTGGAATGGGTGATGGCGGAAACGCTCGCCTGGCACCGCAACCTTTTCGACTACCGGACGGCGCAGCTCGAGCGACGCTGGGCGCCGCTCGCGGAAAAGATGGCCTTCGAGCGGACGGTGTGCGTGCTGGGTGCCGGCCATCTCGGACGTCCGGTGGCCGAGCAGCTTGCGTCGCTCGGGTTCAGCACCAGGGCCTGGAGCCGCAGCGGCACGACGATCCCGGGCGTTGCGTCGTGCCGCGGGATCGACGAGCTGCCCGCCGCCGTCGAGGCTGCGGACTTCCTGATCAACCTGCTGCCCTTGACGCCGGAGACCGAGACGCTGATCGATGCAGTGCTGCTGCGGCGGCTGGCGCCGGGTGCGGTGCTGATCAATGGCGGTCGCGGTCGGCACGTGGTCGACGAGGCGGTCATGGCGCTGCTCGACGAGGGCCATCTCCGGGCGGCTGTGCTCGACGTGTTCCGCACCGAGCCGCTGCCGCCGGAGCATCCGTTCTGGAGCCATCCGGGCGTCTATCTGTCGCCGCATGTCGCGGCCCCCACGCATCCCGCAACGGCCGTCGCCGCCATCACCCAGAACATCCGTGGCTTCGAGTCCGGGATGGCGTTGCGCCATGTCGTGGACCGGTCGCGCGGCTACTGACGAGCGACGGCGCCGGCCGGTGGCGTTCCGAAACCTGGCGTCTGCAGCATCGGTTTTCCTGCTGGTGTTGTTTCCCGCGGTGCAGTGCGCTGCGGAGGCGGTGCAACCGGGGGGTACGCTGACGGTCGGGCTGTCCTTCGATCTCGACACGCTGAACGTGTACGCCACCGGTTTTCTCGGCGATGTCGAGGCGGCGGTGGTGGAGGGGCTGGTAGCACCGGATGCGCAGGCGAGGTACCGGCCGGTGCTCGCCACCATGGTGCCGACGGTCGGCAATGGCGGCATCGTGCTCGACGCCGATGGCCGCATGCATGTCACCTACCACCTCCGGGCGGGTGTCCGCTGGCAGGATGGCGCGCCGTTCACCGCCGCCGATGTGAAATTCACCTGGGATGCGGTGCGCGATCCGGCGTTCCTGGCGGAATCGAAGGATGGCAGCGAGGATATCGAAGGCATCGATACGCCCGACGATCTGACTGTCGTGGTGAACTACCGCCACAGCTCGGCGGCCTTCGCATCGACGCTGTTCACCTTCGGTATCCTGCCGCGTCACCTGCTGCTGGGCCACGACCTCAACCACGATCCGTACAATACCCGGCCGATCGGCACCGGGCCGTTCATGGTGCGCGAGTTCCGACGCGGCGAATATGTCGTGCTGGATCGCAATCCGAACTACTGGCAGCACGATGCCGCGGGCCGGCAGTTGCCGTACCTGGATCGCATCGTGTTCCGCATCGTGCCGGATTCGAACACGCTCGGGACGTTGATCCGGGCCGGCGAGATCGGGCTGGCGCCGCTGATCCCCTACATGCTGGCAAAGCAGCTGCAGGGCACACGCGGCACCCGGATCGTGCGCGGTCCGTCGCTTGGTTGGGAACATCTCGATTTCAGCTTCAAGGGACCGGCGGCTTTGCGTGATCCCGTCATGCGCCGGGCCATCGCGCAGGCGATCGACCGCAGCATCCTGGTGCGTGCGGCCGGCGGTTTCCCGCTGCCGATCCGCTCGGTGGTGGTGCCGACGCTGACCGACCTGTACGATCCGGCGGTCCCGGTGCTGGCCTACGATCCGGCGCAGGCCAACCGGCTGCTCGACGAAGCGGGCTATGCGCGCGGTCCGGATGGCATTCGCGTGCGGGACGGCAAGCGTTTGTCGTTCGGGATCACCGCGCAGACCGGCCAGATCGACGACGAGATCGCCGAGCAGATCATCATCGCCGAGTTGCGCGCGATCGGCATCGAGCTTGCCGCCGACAACAAGTCCGGCATCAGTTTCCGCCAGGCACGCTACCGCGGCACGTACGACCTGCTGTACGGCCGCTGGGTCACCGCGGCGGACCCCGTGTACAGCGTGTTCTACGGCACGCATGGCCCGAACAATGGCCAGGGCTATGCCAGCCCGGAGCTCGACGAGGCGATGCGCCGGCTGGAAACCGAGATGCACCCGGAGCCGCGACGGCAGGATGCGGCGGCGATGCAGGCGATCCTGGCGCGCGACCTGCCGACGATCCCGCTGCTCAGCACGGTCTCGGTCAACGCGACGTCCGACCGCCTGCGCGGCTACGTGCCGAACCCGACCAACATGACCGATTTCGTCGGCGCCGCGACCTGGTGGCTGGCGCCCGTGACAGCGCCGGGCGCACCATGAGCCCCGCCTATCTGCTGCGGCAGCTGCTCGGCGCGATCCCGCTGCTGTTGGCGATCTCGCTGATCCTGTTCGCGATCGTGCATCTGGCGCCGGGCGGTCCGCTCGACATGTACACCGACAACCCGTCGGTGACGCCCGCAGCACTCGAGCATATCCGCCGCGCCTACGGACTGGATCGGCCGGTGCCGCTGCAATACCTGATGTGGCTGCGATCGATGGTCGTCGGGGACTGGGGTTTCTCGATCCGCACCGGGCGTCCGGTGCTGGCGGAAATCGCCGACCGGCTGCCGGCGACATTGCTGCTCGGCGGAACCGCCATGCTGCTCGCCTTCCTGCTGGCGCTGCCGGTCGGTGTGCTCACGGCGCTGCACCGCTCCAGCCGGCTCGACCATCTGCTGACGCTGCTGTCGTTCTCCGGCATCTCGATCCCGGTGTTCTGGCTGGCGCTGATGCTGCAGCTGCTGTTCAGCATCATGCTGGGCTGGCTGCCGGCGGCCGGATACACCGTTTTCGGCGACGCCTCGCTCGGCGACCGGCTGGCCCACTTGGCGATGCCGGCCTGCGTGTTGTCGCTGGCCACCGCCGCCGGCTGGAGCCGCTTCCTGCGATCGAGCCTGCTCGACGTCCTGCGCCAGGACTACATCCGCACAGCCTACGCCAAGGGTCAGACCACCGCCGGCATGCTCGTGCACCACGCGCTGCGCAATGCGCTGGTGCCGATGGTGACGGTGATGGCGCTCGATCTCGCGAGCATCATTTCCGGCGCGGTGATCACCGAGACGGTGTTCGCCTGGCCCGGGATCGGCCGGCTGTTCATCGAGAGCATGGATGGGCGGGACTATCCGGTGCTGATGGGACTGATGATGACCGGTTCGCTGGCGCTGGTGCTGGCCAACCTCGCGGCCGACATCGCCTATGCGGTAATCGATCCGCGGATCAGGTTCGGCTGACGGGCATGCTGCACCGCCTGCTCGAGCATCGTCCGGCCAGCATCGCACTCGTGTTCCTCTGCGGCCTGGCGGTGCTGGTGCTGATCGGGCCGCTGCTGTCGCCATATTCGTTCGATGGCCAGGACCTGACCCTGATCGGCCAGCCGGCGCCACCCAGCCGGGCGCACTGGCTCGGCACCGACGAGCTCGGGCGCGACCTGCTGATGCGCCTGCTGTATGGCGGCCGGATCTCGCTCGCCGTCGGCATCGCCAGCGCCGTGGTCTCGACGTTTCTCGGCACCCTGGTCGGCGGGCTGGCGGGGTTCCATGGCCGGCATGTCGACCAGTTGCTGATGCGCCTGACCGATGTCGTGCTGTCGATCCCGCTGCTGCCGCTGGTGCTGCTGCTCTCCGGGCTGTTCCGGCCGGACGTGCCGATGCTGGTGCTGGTGATCGGCGGCCTCACCTGGATGGGTGCCGCCCGGCTGGTGCGCAGTCAGTTCCTGTCGCTGCGGACGCTCGATTACGTGGATGCCGCGCGGGCACTCGGGGCGACGTCGATGCGCCTCATGCTGCGCCATATCCTGCCGAATGCCTCCGGACCGATCATCGTCTCGGCGACCCTGGCGGTCGGCAACGCGATCATGCTGGAATCCGCGCTGTCATTCCTGGGCTTCGGTGTGCAGCCGCCGATCCCGACCTGGGGCAACATGCTCAACGCCGCGACGCCGTGGATCGGCACCGCGGCCTGGATGGCGCTGCCGCCGGGGATTCTGATCTTCGCGACCGTGCTCTCCGTCAATTTCCTCGGCGACGGGCTGCGCGACGCGCTGGATAGTCGGAGCCATTGACTGGACCGTCGCCGCCGGCGAAAGCGCCTCGTCGGAGGGTAGGCGCGCCACCTCGTCGAGCAGCCAGCGGCGGAACAGTCGAACCCGCGCAACGTCCTGCTTGGCTTTGGGCGTGACCAGGTAATAGGCGCCGGGACCGGCGACACGGTAGGCCAGGGGCGCCACCAGCACGCCCCGCGCCAGTTCCTCCTCGATCAGGATGCGGGGCAGCAGCGCCACGCCGAGCCCGGACTGTGCTGCCTGGATCAGCATGAAGAAGTGCTCGAAGCTGGCGCCCCAGTTGGCATCCTCCTCGGCGAACCCGACCGCATGGAACCAGTGCGACCAGGCATGCGGCCGCGTCGTGTGCTGCAGCAGGGGATACCCGGCGAGGTCTCCGACCGTGCGCAGCGGTGCTCCCGCCTGCAGCAGCGCCGGCGCGCAGGCGATCAGGATTTCCTCGGCCAGCAGCGGTTCGGCGACCGTATCGGGCCAGCTGCCGCTGCCGAACTGGATCGCCACGTCGAGTTTCGGCATGTCGACGGCAAGTTCGCCATCGGTGCTGATGATGTTGATCAGGATTTCGGGGTGCTGGGCGCGGAACAGCCCGAGCCGCGGGATCAGCCAGCGGGTCCCGAAGGTCGGCAGCACGCCGATCGTCAGTGTGCCACCGCCCTTGCGCGTCGCGATCAGCTCGTTCGTGCCGGCCTCGATCTTGTCGAGCGCCTCGCGGATCAGGTTGAAATAATAGCGACCGCTGGTGGTCAGCTCGCTGCGCCGGCTGGTGCGATTGAACAAGGCCAGCTCGAGATACTCCTCGAGTGCGCGCACCTGTCGGCTGGCGGCACTCTGGGTCACGTTCAACTCGGCCCCGGCGAGCGTAAAGCTCTCGTATCGGGCGACGGCCTCGAAAGTCCGCAGGGCACTGAGGGACGGGAGCAGGCGTCGGCGCATCCGATGCATTCCTTTGTCGCATGAGGGCAGGATCTAAGTGTGCTTGCGCGCCACGTTCGAACCTATAGCCTTGAGCAGGCGAGGCCTTGCAAAAACCGCACCGTACCACATCCGGAACACTCGCACCGCCATCGGAGACAGGCTTTCCATGATCAGTTCTGCATCGGCGTCGAATGCGTCCTTCGGCGCCGACCTCGCGGCCATCACGATGGGGATCGACGCCTTCGAGCGACGGATCAATCGCGAGGCCGGTCTGCTGGATACCGAAGGCCTGGTGCCGATCTATCTCGGCAACGACATCGTCGGGCCACGCCATTACGAGAACTGGTGGGTGGTGGAGGACGATCTGAACGAACTGCAGCAGCGTCTTCCCGCACTCGTGCCGCAGCACCGACAGCTCTTCGCAACGGCGATGATCCGGTCTTTGAAGATCGCCTTGCGGCTGTTCGCCGGATCGAGTCCCTCGTTCGAGGTCAAGGTGCGCGATCTCGTCGGCGCGCAGACCGGTCCGGTCGAACCGGCGATCATCGACGGCCTGCGCGACACCCTCGACACGCTGCTCACCCGCCGCGGGATCGTGCGCGGCGATCTGTCGCAGCGGATCTCGCAATGGGAGTCTTCGAATTTCCTGGAGCCATCCCGGATCGAGGCGACCTACGAGGAGCTGATGGCAGAGGGCAGGCGCCGCACCGCGGACCGGGTCTTCGATTGCGGCGACTTCAGGATGGCGCTCAACCCGGTGCGCGACGTGCCCTATACGGCGCGCTGCAGCTTCGGCGACGGGCTCATGGACCTGAACGTCGATAACGGCTTCACGCACGCATCGCTGAAACATCTTGTCGCACACGAGGTGTTTCCGGGGCACGCGACACAGCTGCTCTATACGCGGGCGCGGGTCGATCAGGGGCGGGCGCAGCCGGAAGTGCTGCTCTGCACGGCAAACACGGTGCTCGGCTGCGTCCAGGAAGGCATCGCCGACGATGGCGTGGCGCTGATCGACTGGCTCGAGGACGAGGACGACATGATCCATATCGAGCTGCGCCGGTTGCGCAGCGCGGTGCAGACCAGTGCGGCCTGGTACATGATGGCGGATGGCTGGGAGCCGGATGCCGTCGCCAACTATCTGCGCGAGGTCGCGGCCGGCCAAGAACCGTGGGTGCAGGGTCGGCTGCGGATGGCGGCACACCCGTTCCGCGGTCCGTTCATCTCGTCGTACTGGACCGGGGCGGTTGCGGTCAGGCAGGTGCGCGAGCGTACCCCGGCCGAGGCAATGCCGGAGTTCATCGAGTATCTCTACGCCAATGCGCACTCGCCGCAGAGCCTGGCACTGTTCCAGCCGGGCATCGCGTGATGGCCGATCCTGTTCCACCCGCGTCCGGGCGGCTGGTGGTGCTCGGCGCCGGGGCGATCGGCGGCCTTGCCGGAGCGTTCATGACGCAGGCCGGGCACGACGTCGTGCTGGTCGATCGCTGGGTCGAGCATGTCGAGGCGATGAACCGCCACGGCCTGGTCATCGACGGCGTCCGCGGGCCGATGACCATCCCGGTGCGGGCCAGCACCCCGGAGAGCCTCGAGGGCCCGCTCGGCGTCGTGCTGGTGGCAACGAAGTCGCAGCACACGATCGAGGCGATCCGGCAGATCCTGCCGTTGCTGACCGCCGACAGCGCCATCGTGTCGTTCCAGAACGGCTTCAACGAGCCGGATATCGCGGAGCTGCTTTCGGGCCACGGACTGCCGGGCATCAGCCAGGTGATCGGCTCGATCCCGAACTATGGCGGCGCGCTGCTCGATCCGGGCCGGATCGAGTTCGTGCATGAGGGCGCGATCCAGCTCGGCGAGATGGACGGCGCGATGAGCGAGCGGCTGCGATCGCTCGCCGGACAGTTGTCGGCGCTGACCGAGGTGCAGCTCTCGGCCAACATCTGGGGCCAGATCTGGGCGAAGGAGGTCTATTCCGCGCAGGTGGTATTTTCCGCCCTGGTCGATGCGCCGATCCGCGAAACGCTGGGCGTCGAACGCTATGCCCGCATCGCTGGGGCGATCGTGCGCGAGGCGCTCGAGATCGCGGAAGCCAACGGTATTGTCGTCGAGGCGTTCGATTTCTTCGACCCTGCGAATTATCGCCCGCAGACACCGGACGATACCCGGCGGCTGCTCGACAATATCAACCACGCGATCTGGCTGCTGAAGAAGGACCAGAATACCGGTTATGCCTTCAAGAAGCAGGGGTCCGGGATCTGGTGGGACATCGTCTATCGCAACCGTCCGTCCGAAGTCCGGGCGTCGAACGGCAAGCTGGTCGAGTATGGCCGACGGGTCGGCGCCGATACCCGCCTGAACGACAGGATGTGCAGCATGATCTACGAGATCGAGAACGGCACCCGCCCGCTCGGCCTGCAGAACTACGACGAGCTCGAGGCCTACGCCGCCGAAATCGGCAGGGCACTGCCATGAGTGCCGCGACGCGCCTCGGCGTCGGGGTGATCGGCGCGCATGACTGGGCGGAAAAGGCGCATCTGCCGGCCTATGCGGCGCATGAGCGCGTGCATCTGGCGGCAATCTGCGACGTGGTGCCTGAACGTGCCGCGGCCATGGCGGCGCGGTTCAACATCGCGCGTGTCTATACCGATCACCATGCGCTGCTGGCCGACCCTGCGGTGCAGGCGGTCGATGTCTGCACGCCGACCCACACCCACCTGCCGCTTAGCCTCGATGCGATCGCCGCCGGACGTCACGTGCTGTCGGAGAAACCGCTGGCGACGTCGGCCGGTCCGGCTTTCGAGGCCGCTGCTGCTGCGGCCGCGCGCGGTGTGCGCACGAAGCTCGGCTTCACCTTCCGGTACTCGCCGGCGATCCGCCAGATCAAGCGCTGGATCGATGACGGGACGCTGGGGACGATTTTCCATATCCACGGCTTCGAGCAGAACTCGCAGTTTCTGGATCCGGATTATCCCTTGCGTCAGGTGTCGCCGGATGCGCCGCGCGACCGGCTGATCCCGTCCTCGATCGTTGGTTATGGCTCGCACCTGGTCGATCTGATGCGGTGGCTCGGTGGCGAATTCGGCTCGGTGGCCGCAAGCATGCGCAACTTCGTGCCCGAACGGCTGGTGCGCGGCATGGTCGGGCGGCAGGCGATCCCGGTCGAGGACGGCACCGTGGCCTTGGTCGAATACGCCAACGGCACCCAGGGCATGCTGCAATCGAGCTACATCGCGGTCGGCAACTATCCAGGCGTGGAGATCCGCGTCTATGGCTCCAAGGGTGCTGCGGTCGCCCGGCTGATCTCGGAGTTCGGCATCGCCGAAACCCTCCACGCCGCCACCGCGGACGAGGTCGAGTTCAAGCCGGTCGTGCTGGGACCGGAGCATCTGCCGCCAGGTGCGGACCTGCACACGCCATGGCCGGAACTGTATTATCGCAACCTGATCCGGCATTTCGTCGACGAGATCCTCGATGATCGGCCGGAGGAATGCACGTTCTTCGACGGTGCTAAGAGCCAGGAGATCGTCGACGCGGTCGTGCAGGCGCATTTCGAACGTCGCTGGGTCGATCTGCCGGCAACGTCGCGATGAACGATCCGCACAGCCTGGGGCAGGCATTTCTCGACCACCATCTGGCTTTCCACCCGGTCGATGCCAGCTTCATGGGGGTCGGCGGCCATGACCACCTGCTGCCACGTGCCGACCGCGCGGTTGCTGCCGACGAACGTCGTGGCATCGCCACGCTGCGCGCCCGGCTGCCGAACGAACCCGAGGACAGCGTCGGCCAGCGCATCGACAAGCGGATCGTCGCCGGCGAGCTTGCCTGCGCGGACGCGGCCCTGGACGACCGGCCGCGCCGGCACAATCCGGCCTGGTTCACCGGCGAGGCGGCGTTCGCGCTGATCGGGCTGCTGCTGCCGCAATCTGAGCCGCTCGATCCGGCCGGGTTCGCTGCCCGGCTGCACGCCTTGCCGGACTTTCTTGCCGACGGGCGCGAGAGGCTGCGGGAGGCGGGTGCGGCGCCGGCCGGATGGAGCGAGCGGGCGGCGCGCGAGTGCGACGCCATGAGCCGCTTCCTCACCGGCGACGTGACCCGGCATCCGGCCTGGCAGTCCGGGTGGCGGGTGCCGGCAGAGGCCGCTGCCGGTGCGTTCAGGGACTTCGCGGACATGCTGCCGAGCCTGGCTGATGCCGACCCCGCTGCGGGGCGCAACCGGCTGGCGCTGACCATGGCCGCCTTGCACGGATTGGAGCAGGGGCCGGAGGCGTTGGCAGATGCGGCCCAGGCGGCATTCGACCGGCTCGGCGACGAACTCGAGGCCGACGCGGCGCGGCTTTTCGGCGGCCGGCGCTGCCAGGATGTGCTCGACGAGCTGGCCCTGCTGCACCCCGACGCAGATGCGGTGATGCCCCGCTACCGGCATTGGAACGCGGCGGCGATCGAGGCCGCGCAGGGGCTGGTGACGCCGGCGACGGAGTACGGCCTGGAGTATCGCCTGCTTCCCGAGGCGATGCTGGGCATCGCGGGCGAAATGTATTTCCTGTCGTATCGCTCACCTCCGCCGATGCGTTCCGGCGTCGGCAGCGTGTACTGGGTGATGCCCGCCGGGCCCGACCTCGACGCCTATCTGCGCCAGCAGAACGACGCGACCATCAAGCTGATCCATGCGGTGCATCACGGCAGCATCGGCCATCACACGCACAACACCCGGGCCCGGAGCGCCGGAAGCCTGCTCGCGCGCATCGCCGGCACCGACTGCGCCAGCGGCACCGCGCTCTTGTCCGGCGGCATGGCTGTGGAGGGATGGGCCTGCTACGCCGAGGATCTGCTGATGGAGGCTCAAGGCTTCTATGGCGACGCCGAGACGTTGCTGCTGAAGCAGTACGAGCGGCGCAATGCGGCCAGCGTCCTGGTCGATGTGCGGCTGCATTGCGGCGTGTGGAGCCAGCAGGAGGCGGAGCGCTTCTACCGGGACGAGGCCGGCTTCGCGCTGCAGCGCGTGCATAACGAGGTCGTCCGGAACTCGATGTTTCCGGGTAGCCGGCTGATGTACTGGGCCGGGGTCGAGGCGATCCGTGGCTTGCGCGCACGCTGGACCGGCAGCACGCAGCAGTTCCACGACACCCTGCTCGGATACGGCCATGCTCCGGTCGACGCGATCGAGGCGGAGATGGCGCGAGCCGGCCAACTCAGGTGAGCGACGCGGGCCCGTCTGCGGACAGGGACATACCGGTGCTGGCGGTCCGCGACCTGGTGACCGCATTTCGCACACCCCGCGGCGAGTTCCGGGCCGTTGACGGGGTCAATCTCACGGTTGCCCGCGGCGAGACGGTGGCGCTTGTCGGCGAAAGCGGATCGGGCAAGTCGGTGACCAGCATGTCGATCATGCGGTTGCTGTCGGCGCCCGCCGCCCGCATCGTTTCCGGGCGGATCCTGTTCCGTGGTCGCAGCGGACTGGAGCGCGATCTGGCGCAGCTCGACGCGCGCGCGATGCGGGCGCTGCGTGGCAACGAGATCGCCATGATATTCCAGGAACCGATGACGAGCCTGAACCCGACGGGCACGATCGGTACGCAGATCGCCGAGGCGCTGCGTCTGCATCGTCCGATCACACGCCGCGCGGCGATGGCCGAGGCGGTGCGGCTGCTGGGGCTGGTCGAGATCGCCGACGCGGCACGCCGGGTCGAGAGTTATCCGCATCAGCTGTCCGGCGGCATGCGCCAGCGTGTCATGATCGCGATGGCGCTGGCCTGCGGGCCGTCGCTGCTGCTCGCCGACGAGCCGACCACGGCGCTGGACGTGACCGTGCAGGCGCAGATCCTGCGGCTGCTCCGGAGCCTGCAGCTCGAGCTTGGGATGGGCGTCCTGTTCATCACCCACAACATGGGCGTGGTCGCCGAGATCGCTGACCGGGTCTCGGTCATGTACGGCGGCCAGGTGATCGAGTCGGCGCCGGTGCGGGCGCTGTTCGACGCGCCGGGTCATCCCTACACGCGGGCGCTGATGGCCAGCCTGCCGCGGATGGACGCGGTCCCGGAAACGCACCGCCGGCTGCCGATGATCCGCGGCAGCGTGGTGGACCCGCGCCGTCCGCCGCCGGGCTGCCGGTTCGCGCCGCGGTGCGACATGGTGCTGCCGGCCTGCGAGGCGGCGGTGCCGGGCGAATGGACCATCGGCCTGGCGCACCGGTCGCGCTGCCTGCGCTGGCAGGAGCTCGCGTGAAGCCGCCGCCGGTTCTCGATGTCATCGACCTGTGCGTCGAGTTCGCCCAGGGCCGCCGGTTGCCGTGGCAACGTCCGACAGCGATCCCTGTGGTGCGCAACGTGTCGTTCACGGTGCGGCCGAACGAGATCGTGGGGCTGGTCGGCGAGTCCGGTTCCGGCAAGACGACGTTGTCGCGCGCCCTGCTGCGCCTGCTGCCGGCGAGCTCCGGCACCGTCCGCTTCGAAGGCGTCGACCTGCTGACACTGCCGGCCGCCGAGATGCGGCGGTTGCGCCGCCGCATGCAGGTGATTTTCCAGGACCCCTACACGAGCCTCAATCCGCGGATGAGTGCTGCGGACAACATCGCCGAAGGGATCAGGCTGCAGCGCCTGTGCGCGCGCCACGAAATCGCCTCGCGTGTTGCTGCGGTCATGGCGCAGGTCGGGCTTCCGGCCGACGCAGGCTCCCGCTTCCCGCATGAATTCTCCGGCGGCCAGCGCCAGAGGATCGGCATCGCCCGGGCACTCGCGGTCGAACCGGACTTTCTCATCGCAGATGAACCGGTCTCGGCGCTGGACATGTCGATCCAGGCGCAGATCCTGAACCTGCTCATGGAACAGCAGGAGCAACGCCAGCTCGCGATGCTGTTCATCGGCCACGACCTGTCGGTGATCCGCCATGTCTGCAACCGCGTGATCGTCATGTATCGCGGGCGGATCGTCGAGACCGGGCCGGTCGAGACGCTGTTTCGCCACCCGGCGCACCCCTACACGCAGGCGCTTCTCGATGCGGCACCGGTTTCGCATCCTGCCATGCGGCGCCAGCAATTACCGCCACTGGTCGAACCCGGTGAACGGCAGTCGTCACCGAACGGCTGCCCCTTCGCGGTGCGTTGCCCGCATCGTATCGCGGCCTGCGACGAAGTGCTGCCGGCGCTGCGTCATATCGGGCACGATCACCAGGCTGCCTGCATCAGGAGCGAGGTGTTTCGGTAGTCGCATATGCGCTGAGGTCATGTGAACAGGATGTAGAAGGGTCTTGCATCGGCGGTTCCCGACCGTCTCAATAACGTATCAATTGAGACGCACGATCGCTCAGTTTACGCCGTTCCGGAGACTGAACGTGTTCCGGATGGCGAGCGATCGGGTCGGGCTTTCTGCATGGTTCAGTGATAAAGGATGGTCCTCGATGCGTATTGGCCCGATTGACGCCTTGAAGAAGGGAACTGCGGCAGGGTTGGTGCTCGTCGCGGGTGGACTGGCGCTGCCGCTTGGCGCTGCATTCGCGCAGACGCCGGTGCAGTCCGGGCAGATCGGCGAGCCGAGCGAGCAGATCACGGTCACCGGGTCGCAGATCCGGCAGGACACGTCGAGCAACACGCCGATCACGGTCATCACGTCGAAGCAGCTGCAGGATTCGAACACCGTCACGCTCGAGCAGTATCTGCAGAAGATCCCGGAATTCGGCCAGCAGGGCGTCAACTCCAACCAGAACGGTGGCGGCGAGGGTGTCTCGTTCGTCGAGCTGCGCAATCTCGGCGTGACCCGCACCCTCGTGCTGATCGACGGACACAGGATGGTGTCGAGCGGCACCGACACCGTCAACGCGGTCGACCTCAACAACATTCCGGTCTCGATGGTCGATCACATCGAGATCCTGCGCGACGGCGCGTCGGCGATCTACGGATCGGATGCGATCGCCGGCGTCGTCAACATCATCCTGAAGAAGCATTTCGACGGCATCACGGTGAATGCGCAGGAGGGGATCAGCGACCGGCACGACGCGCAGTCCTACGACTTCAGCGGGACCGCCGGGCATAACTTCGACAAGGGCAACATCCTCTTCAACTTCGAATACAGCGATCGCGATCCGCTGCCGCAGAACAACCGCGCCTGGTCACAGAACAAGTCGTTGCCGGATGGCTCGCAGACGCTCGGCAGCACCCGAACGCTGGGTGGGCTGGTGCAGAACCCGACCGCGTTCGACGTCGTCACCGGCCAGCCATCGATCAATGATCGCGCCTTCGGCAACGGCGTGTTCCGGACCTTCAATCCGGCACAGGACGACCTGCTGCTGAACGATTACGGCTATTCCAGCACGCAGCTGGACCGGCGCAGTTTCAATGCCATCGGCCATTACGAAATTCTGCCGAACGTCAACGTCAACATCGACGAGCTGTTCACCGACCATCACGCCCAGCAGCAGCTCGGGCCCGACGCGGAAGGTGGCGATGTCGTGACCGACCGCTATCCGAACGGCTTCATCATTCCCGCCTCGAACCCGTACAATCCGTACGGCGTGGATGTCGTCGAGCGGACCAGGCGGGCAGAAGTCGGCAATCGGGACTACATCGAGACCGGCTCGACCTACCGTTTGGGGATCGGGCTGTCCGGGACGCTGTTCAACCGCTTCGACTGGGAGGCCGGCTACAAGAATGGCGCGTCGCACGACAAGTTCACCTTCACCAACCAGTACAACCAGACCCATATCCTGCAGGTCAGCGGGTATCTGCCGTGCAGTGCAGCCGATGCCGCACAGGGTTGCAGCGTCGGTGATTTCTTCGGACCCAACACCCTGACACCGGCACAGGCCCGCTATATAGGCTTCACCCAGATCAACAAGGTCGATGTCGGCGAGCATTACTGGTTCGGCAAGGTCACCGGTCCGATCGTGCAACTTCCTGCCGGCCCGCTCAGCTTCGCCCTCGGCGGCGAGTTGCGGCACGAGTCCGGCAAGTACGCGCCCGACAGCACCATCACCAGCGGCAACGGCGATTTCGACCAGGCCCCGACGGCCGGAAGTTTCAACACCAAGGAAGGCTACCTCGAGTTCAAGATACCGGTGCTCAAGGACATGTTCATGGCCAAGGAGCTGTCGGTCGACGGCGCCGCCCGGTATTCGGATTACAGCGATTTCGGCAGTGCCGAGACCTGGAACGTCTCGGTCGCCTACGCGCCGACGCGTGATGTCCGGTTCCGCTTCAATACCGGCACGGGTTTCCGCGCGCCGAGCATCACCGACCTGTATTCGGGCCAGTACGAGGCGGCCAACACCGTCAACGATCCCTGCGACATCAATGTCGGTCTGCGACGCAGCAACGCGAATGCCGCGGCGAACTGCAACAAGGTGCTGTCCGGTGCTGGACTGGCGCCCGGGACCTTCACGCAGCAGCAGACGCAGCTCTACACCTATATCGGCGGCAATCCGCGGCTCCAGCCGGAAACGTCGCGGCAGCTCGATCTCGGCACCATCATCACGCCGCGCTGGATCCCGGACCTGTCGACCACCGTCGACTACTATCGGATCAAGATCGCCAACCACATCACGGCGCCGGATGCGCAGACGATCGTGGATAGCTGCTACGCTTCCGCCGGCTTGAGCAGCCCACAATGCCTGCTGGTCGGCAACCGTGGCGGCGGCCAGTTGACGACAATCAGCGCGATCAACACCAACTCCGGCTTCGTCAATACCGACGGTCTCGATTTCGGGCTGAACTACAACCTCAAGCTGAGCCGTCTCGGACTGCCGAGCTGGGCCGGCCGGCTGGAGTTCAGCAACCTCGACACGTTGCTGCTGGACTACACCGAACAGCTGCCGGACGGGAGCGTGCGCCAGGATGCCGGCGCGATCATTTCCACGACGACGCCGCAGGCCTTCACCCGCTTCAAGGCAACGAGCAGCATCGCCTATGTCCAGCCGAAATGGTCGTTCCAGTGGACCGTTCGCTATATCGGCCCGTCGAGCAACTACGTGGCGCCGGGCCAGCCGGCGGATACCAGCTATGGCGGCAGCGTCGGCGCGATCGTCTACCACGACATCGTCGGCAGCTACGCGCTGAAGGTCGCCGGCAAGCACACCGTCACGCTGATTGCGGGCATCGACAACATGTTCGACCGCGACCCGCCGTTCTATTACGACGGATCGACGAACTCGCTGACCAACAGCTACGACTATCTCGGCCGCTACTACTACTTCAAGGCCGGGGTCCGTTTCTGAACGAGCCGTCGGGGCGCCGGCAGGGCCGCAATGCGGAAAGCACCTGTCGCAGCGCCCCCGACCGGGCTAGGGTCGTCGTCAATCCTGCGACGAGCAGGGGTGGATCGGGCGCAAAGCCCGACATCTTCGGGGATGGACGATGCTTCAATTCAGCACAGGACGCGGCCGTGTCGCCGCCACACGCGCCGTCGCGGGGCTGGCGCTCCTGACACTCGCCGCCGGCCCGGCGCTGGCCCAGGCGACCAGCGACACCGGCGGCCAGGTGATCGGCAAGAAGTCGGCCGAGACCTGCACCAATGGCCATCCGAGCCACGCCTCGCTGTCCGGCATGGTCGTCGGCTTCTCGCAGTCGGAGAACGAGCAGAATCCGTTCCGTGCGGCCGAGACGGCGTCGGTGAAGTCGGCTGCCGCACAGGCCGGCGTGGCGCGGTTGCTCTACACCAACGCCAATGACAGCCAGGCCAAGCAGGTAGCCGACATCCAGAGCATGATCTCGCAGGGTGCCAAGGCGATCATCGTGGCGCCGTTGAACGCGACCGGCTTGCAGCCCGCACTCGAGCAGGCGGCGAGCCAGAACATCCCGGTGGTCACGATCGACCGCGCCACCGCCGGCACCCCCTGCCGCGACTTCATCACCTTCCTCGGCTCGGATTTCTACACGCAAGGCGTGCGCGCTGCCGATGCGATGGCCGATGCCACCGGCTCCAAGGCGCAGATCGTCGAGATCCAGGGCGCCTACGGCAACTCGGTCGAGAGCCAGCGCACCCAGGGCTTCGCCGACGGCATCAAGAAGCACCCCGGCCTGGTGCTGCTCGCGGCGCAGACCGGCAACTGGTCGGCCACCGACGCGCAGCGCGTGATGGAGCAGTTGCTGCTCGCGCATCCGAACATCGACGCGCTCTACAGCCACGCCGACGTCATGACGCTGGGCGCGATGCGGGCGATCCAGCAGGGCGGCAAGAAGCCCGGCACCGACGTGCGCATCGTCTCGATCGACGGCACCAAGGCGCTGGTGCAGGCGATCGCGGCCGGCCAGGCGCAGGCCGACGTCGAGACCAACCCGCGCTTCGGGCCGCAATCCTTCGACGCGCTGAAGGCCTGGTTCAACGGCGACGCGGTGTCGCAGAGCATCATCATGAAGGATGCGCTCTACACCAAGGACAACGCCGCCAGCGCGGTTGCCAGCGGTGCGCCGTACTGAGCGTCCGCGGTTCGCGTCGCCCGGGGACCTGACCGGATGCTGCTGGAGACGGGTGGGCTGACGAAGTCGTTCGGCGTCGTGAAGGCGCTGCGCGACGTGTCCTTCACCCTGCAGGCCGGCGAGATCCATGGCCTGATGGGTGAGAACGGCGCCGGCAAATCGACGCTGATCAAGCTGCTCACCGGCCTGAACCAGCCCGACAGCGGCACGATGCTGCTCGAGGGCCGGCCGGTGAGCTTCGCCAGCCCGCGCGAGGCGCAGGCGGCCGGCGTGGCGGCGGTGTATCAGGAGATCAACCTGATCCCCGAGCGCAGCGTCGCCGACAACCTGTTCCTCGGCCGCGAGCCCCGGCGCTTCGGGCTGCTGGTCGACCGCGGCCGGATGATCGCCGACGCGCAGGCGCTGCTGTCGCGCTACGGGCTCGAGATCGACCCGCGGCGCACGCTGCGCACCCTCGGGCTCGGGCTGCAGCAGCTGGTATCGATCGCGCGCGTGGTGTCGCTCGGCGCCCGGGTGGTGATCCTCGACGAGCCGACCTCGGCGTTGTCGAGTGCCGAGGTGGAGCTGCTGTATCGCGTCGTCGAGCAGCTCCGGCGCGACGGCATCGGGCTGGTGTATGTCAGCCACCGCCTGTCCGAATGCTACCGGCTGTGCGACCGGCTGACGGTGCTGCGCGACGGGGCCGTGGTGGAAAGTGCCGCCACAGCGAGCCTGCCGCGGGCGCGGCTGATCGCGGCAATGCTGGGTCGCGAGGCCGGGCCGGCAGGGGTGCGGAACCCGGCTGCACCGGTGGCGACCGGCGGCGACGTCGCGGGTGAGGAGGCGGCGCTGCGGGTACAGGATCTGTCCTGGCGGCGGCGGGTGCGTGGCGTGTCGCTGACGGTGCGGCGCGGCGAGATCCTCGGGCTGGCCGGTCTGCTCGGCTCCGGACGCACCGAGACCTTCAAGGCGATCTACGGCGCCGAGCCGCCGGATGCCGGCACGGTCGAGATCGCCGGGCAGCGCATGCGCGCGCCGCGACCGTCCGAGAGCATCCGCCGCGGGCTCGCGTTCCTGTCGGAGGATCGCCGCTCCGAGGGCATCTTCGGCAACCTCTCCGTCGCCGAGAACCTGACCGCCTCGGTGCTGCCGCGGATCTCGCGCTGGGGCATCATTTCCAGGCGCCGGCAGGACGAGCTGGTGGCGCGCTACCTGCGCGAGCTGGGCGTGAAGAGCGGCGGCCCGGGTGCGCCGATCACCTCGCTGTCCGGCGGCAACCAGCAGAAGGTATTGATCGCGCGCGCGCTCTGCACGAGCCCGCGCATCGTGATGCTGGACGACCCGACGCGCGGCATCGATGTGGGCGCCAAGGCGGAGGTGCACCGGGTGGTGCGCGGGCTGGCGCTGGAAGGGCTCGGAGTTCTGGTGACGTCGTCGGAGATCGAGGAAGTGGTGGAGCTGGCCGACCGCCTGGTGGTGCTCGACGAGGGTGCGGTGACCGGCGAGCTCACCACCGAAGGCCGCGACGGCGATGACGTGCTGGCGCTGCTGGCCGGCGGGTTCGGCGAGAGCGCGCCCGCGGGAGCCGCATCGTGAGCGTACCAGCCGGGACGCTGCCGCCGGAGCGCCGGATCCGGGTGTCCGGTTACGTCCTGCGCAGTCGCAGCGTCTATATCGCCTTCGCCGCCCTGGTGCTGTTCGACCTTGTGGTGACGCCCGGCTTCCGCAATCCGAACGTGGTGCGCAGCCTGCTGTTCGAGGCGGCGCCGGTCATCCTGATCGCGCTGGGGCAGTCGCTGGCGATCGGCACCCGCGGCATCGACCTCTCGGTCGGCTCGGTGATGGCGCTGTCCTCGGCGGTGATCGGCATCACCCTCAGCCTGGGCCAAGGCGTGTCGATCGCGGCCGGCATCGGCGCCGGGCTGCTGTGCGGGATCCTGAACGGGCTGCTGGTGGCGGTGTTCCGCATTGCGCCGCTGATCTCGTCGCTGTCTCTGCTGGTGGCGGCGCGCGGGTTGGCACAGGCGCTGCTCGGGGGCGCCAGGCTCGACCTGCCACTCGACGGGCCGCTTGCCGGCATCGGCCAGATCACGTTCCACGGCCTGCCGATGACGGCGCTGCTGGCGCTGGCGGTGGCGGCGCTGTTCGCCTTCGTCGTGCGTCGCACCACTCCGGGCCGCTACGCGATCTTCGTCGGCGCCAGTCGGACCGCCGCGGTGCTGGCCGGGCATCCGGTCCGCGCGACGCTGGCCTTCGTGTATGGCCTGTCCGGCATGCTGGCCGGCATCGCGGGGGTGTTCGCCACCGCCCGCCTGGGAGCGGCGGACGCCAACTATATCGGCGTGCAGTTCGAACTCGACGCGATCGCGGCGGCGGTGATCGGTGGCACGCCCTTGTCCGGCGGCCGGATCTCGACGCTCGGCACGGTGTTCGGGGTGCTTCTGCTGGTGGTGCTGGATGCCAGCTTCATCATGAACAACGTCGATGCGAACTACGCACAGATGCTGAAGGCCGCGTTCATCATCGGCGCCCTGTATGTCCAGCGGGCCGGCGCATGAGCGGCCAGGCGATCGTTCCCGCGGGTCAATCGGATACCCGCCAGCGCATCATCGGGCTGATCCAGTCGCGCGGTGCGATCGCGGTGCTGGTGGCGGCGGTGATTGCCGCCGGCGCCGCGTTCCCCGACTTCCTGCGGCCGGGCAACCTCAGCGACATCACTGCGGCGGCGAGCTTTCTGGGCCTGGTGGCGATCGGCCAGACGCTGGTGGTGATCCTCGGCGGCTTCGACCTGTCGGTGGGCTCGATGGTCGGGCTCGGCACCGTGCTCGCGGCCTATGCGGCACCATACGGGGCACTCGCCGCCATCGCCGCGCCGGTTGCCGCGGGCATCCTGGTCGGGCTGGTCAACGGGCTGCTGATCGTGCGGGCGCGGATGGCGCCGTTCATCGTGACGCTCGCGGCCTTGCTGGCGCTGAAGGGGCTCGCCGTGGTGCTGGCCGGCGAGAGCCTGGTGATCGCGGCTCCCGGGCTGTTCGGGCAGATCGCCAATGGCGGCTGGTTCGGCATCGCCAACCTCGTGGTGATCCTGGCGGTCGCCTACATGCTGGCGGCGCTGCTGCTGAACCGCACCGCGTACGGCGCGGCTGTGTTCGCGATCGGCGGCAACGAGGAGGCGGCGCGGATGCTCGGCCTGCGGGTCGAGCGCACCAAGATCCTCACCTATTGCCTGTCGGGCGGCCTCGCGGGCCTGGCTGGGTCGCTGCTGGCAGCACATCTGTCGTCGGGGCTGTCATCCGCCGGAACCGGCTACGAGTTGCAATCCATCGCGGCCGCGGTGATCGGAGGCGTGCTGCTGACCGGCGGTGTCGGCACCATGCTCGGAGCGCTGTCTGGCGTTCTGCTGCTGGGGTTGATCGATAACGTGATCAACCAGATCGGATCGCTGAGTGCCGCCTACCAGGGGTTGGCGAGTGGCGCGTTCCTGCTGCTCGCGGTGGTTGCACAGTCGGGGCTCACCAGAAGCCGGGCCTGACGCGACCGCCCGGGTGTCGCATAATTCGTCGTCCGGCGGGATGACAGCGGCGGTAGAATGCCTCCATAAGCCGCTGCATCGTGAGGGGTCGTGCGTGAACGGCGTGGTCGCCGGGCCCATATCCTTTGCCACAATTCAGTCATGCCGGGTCACGGATCGCGCCGGGTCGCGCCGACGTGGCCATACCGGGCGGTGCGCCCAGGAGAGACAGACCATGGTCAGACGTCACAAAGAGGAAGAGATCGCCGGCATCCTGGAGTTCGAGGGACGCGGAGCCGAGGACCCGATCCTGCTGGAGTGGCTGGCCGACCATCGTGCCCGCAACGGCGGCAAGATCCGCGTCAGCCAGGGTGGCAAGGGTACGCGGGTGATGTTCAGCAAGGCCGCCGACATGGCGTTCTGGCAGCAGCGTTCGGACCAGGTCACCAAGGGCCGCAAATCCTCCGCGTCCTGAGGGGCTTGTCCCTCACGCGCCGAAAGGATCATTTCGCTCGGTAACCGTTGTCATGCAACGGTCACGAGACTGCAACAGGGACGCCACGGCTAAAGCCTACAAGCCGGCGCGTCCGCAGGCCTTCAGATGCGGCACCTTTCCTGAAGGAAATCCCAATAATGCGCTCCACGTCGAAGATGGCCCGCCAGTCTCCGAAGCACCGGCTCTCACTCGCCTGCGGAACCAGCCTGCTGCTCGGGCTCGGCTTCATCGGCGCCACCGCTTCCGGTGCCCGCGCCGTCGACATCACCGGTGCCGGGTCGACCTTCGCGGCGCCGATCTACGGCGCCTGGGGTGCTGCAGCGAAATCCGCCATCGGCGTGGCGCTGAACTACCAGGCGCTGGGTTCGGGCGCCGGCCAGAACCAGGTGATCGCCCGCACCGTCGATTTCGGCGCCTCCGATGCACCGGTGCCGGAAGCGAAGCTCGCCGCCAACATGCTGATCCAGTTCCCGACGGTGATGGGCGGCGTCGTGCCGATCGTGAACCTGCCCGGGATCGCGCCGAACCAGATGCACCTGACCGGCGAAGTGCTGGCCGACCTGTTCTCGGGCGCCATCACCACCTGGAACGACCCCAAGATCGCCGCCCTCAACCCCGGCCTGAAGCTGCCCGAGACGGCGGTGGCTGCGGTGCATCGCGCCGACGGGTCCGGCACGACCTTCGTGTTCACCTCGTACCTGGCTAAGGCCAGCGCGTCGTGGAAGTCCAATGTCGGTGCCGCCAGCTCGATCTCCTGGCCGACCGGCGCCGGCGCCAAGGGCAATGACGGTGTGGCCGCGACCGTGCGCAACACCGAGGGTGGCGTCGGCTACGTCGAGTACGCCTATGCCGACAAGAACCACCTGACCACCGTCGAGCTGAAGGACAAGGCCGGCGCGTTCGTCGCCCCGAACCTCGAAAGCTTCACCAAGGCCGCCGCCGCTGCCGACTGGGCGGGTGCCAACGAGTTCGCCGTCGACCTGCTCGACACCCCGGGCGAGGGCGCCTGGCCGATCGTGTCGGCCACCTTCGTGCTGCTGCCGACCAACCCGAAGGACCCGGCGCGCAGTGCGGCGGTGCTGAAGTTCTTCGACTGGGCGTTCGATAACGGTGCCGCCACGGCCCGCTCGCTGCAGTACGTGCCGCTGCCGGCCGCGGTGCAGGCGAACGTCCGCCACGCCTGGACCAACGTTGCGGGTGCACCCGCCATGAGCCGATAAGGAGCGACGCGACAGGCCGGCGGGGAAACGACCCATGGGTGAAGAGTGAGCCTCTCGACCAGCGGATCCCCGATGCATCAGGGTCCCGGCCAGCCCGGGGCCCCGGGCACCGGGCGCGACTGGGGTGATCCGGCGTTCGGCGGCCTGGTTCGCGCCTGCGGCATCCTGGTGCTGCTGCTGATCGGCGGCATCATCGCGGTGATGCTGATCGGCGGCCGGCACGCGTTCGCCACGTTCGGCTGGCACTTCCTCACGAGTTCGGCCTGGAATCCGGTGCTGCAGCATTACGGCGCGCTGGCACCGGTGTTCGGCACCATCGTCACCTCGTTCATCGGCCTCGCGGTGGCGGTGCCGCTGGCGTTCGGCGTCGCCTTCTTCCTCACCGAGATGGCGCCGGCCTGGCTCTCCAGCCCGATCGGCACGGCGGTCGAGCTGCTGGCGGCCGTGCCGTCGATCATCTTCGGCATGTGGGGCTTCTTCGTGATCGTGCCGATCATGGCGCGCGACATCCAGCCGGCGCTGATCCACAGCCTCGGCCATGTGCCGCTGCTGCATCCGTTCTTTTCCGGAGCACCCTTCGGCACCGGACTGCTGACCGGCGGGCTGATCCTGGCGGTGATGATCACGCCGTTCATCGCGGCGGTGATGCGCGACGTGTTCAACTCGATGCCGCCGGTGCTGAAGGAGAGCGCCTACGGCCTCGGCTCGACACGCTGGGACGTGATGCGCCAGGTGGTGCTGCCGTGGTCGCGCACCGCGGTGATCGGCGGCATCATGCTCGGGCTCGGCCGGGCGCTGGGCGAGACGATGGCGATCACCTTCGTCATCGGCAACACCAACCGGATCAGCGCCAGCCTGTTCTCGCCCGGCAACACCATCGCGTCGCTGATCGCGCTCGAGTTTCCCGAGAGCGAGGCCGGCAGCCTGAAGCTGTCGTCGCTGCTCGCACTCGGCTTCATCCTGATGGTCATCTCCTTCATCACCCTGGCCTGCTCGCGCATCCTGCTGCGACGCGGCCAGGCGATGCGATAGGGCGGGGGGTAGCCGACATGTCCCCGACCCTCACGCAGAACGCAGGTCCCTCGACCAATCCGGTCCGCGAGCGCACACGGCAGAATGCCGGATTGCTGCGCCGGCGCCGGCTGGTCGACAGCACGGTGACGGTGCTGTGCGCGCTTGCCACGCTGATCGTTCTGGCAGCGCTCGCCTCGATCCTGTTCACGCTGGTCTCGGACGGCATCCGCGGCCTGACCTTCGACACGCTGACGCGGGTGACCTCGCCGCCGGGCAGCGGCGGCGGGCTGCTCAACCCGATCCTCGGCAGCATCATCCAGACGGCCCTCGCCACCCTGATCGGAACCCCGGTCGGGCTGCTCGCCGGCATCTATCTGGCCGAGTACGGCGCCGGGTCGGTGATCGCCAATTCGGTCCGCTTCGTGTCCGACATGCTGCTCTCGGCGCCGTCGATCCTGGTCGGGCTGTTCGTGTACCTGATCCTGGTGGCGCCGGTCGGACACTTCTCGGGCTTCGCGGGTGTCGCGGCACTCGCCATCCTGGTGGTGCCGATCGTCGTGCGCACCACCGAGGACATGCTGCGGCTGGTGCCGATCTCGATGCGCGAGGCCGCCGCGGCGCTGGGCGCACCACGCTGGAAGGTGGTGCTGCTGGTGTCGGTGCGGGCCGCACGGGCCGGGCTGATGACCGGCGTGTTGCTGGCGGTCGCCCGCATTGCCGGCGAGACCGCGCCGCTGCTGTTCACCTCGCTCGGCAACCTGAACTGGTCGGTATCGCTCGCCCGCCCGATGGCGAGCCTGCCGGTGACGATCTACCAGTACGCGGGATCGGCGTACAATGACTGGGTGCAGCTTGCCTGGACCTCGGCGCTGCTGATCACCACCGGCGTGCTCCTGATCAACATCATTGCCCGCTTGGGCTTGCGCAGACAGGACAGGTAGATGGACGAGCGCACAAACCGCACCGTGCAGGTTCCGGCAATGACCTCGTTTGCCTTCTCGGGCATCAACGCGGCCCCGGCGAATGCGCCGGCGAAGATCGCGATCCGCAACCTGGACTTCTTCTATGGTGCGTCGCAGGCGCTGAAGTCGATCACCATCGATTTCCCGGTGCGGCAGGTGACCGGCATGATCGGGCCGTCGGGCTGCGGCAAGTCAACGCTGCTGCGCGTGCTGAACCGGATGTACGACCTGTATCCGGGGCAGCGCGCGACCGGCGAGGTGCTGCTCGACGGCGAGAACATCGTCGGCCCGCATGTCGAGACCAACCAGCTGCGAAGCCGCGTCGGCATGGTGTTCCAGAAGCCGACGCCGTTCCCGATGTCGATCGCCGACAACATCGCCTTCGGGGTGAAGCTGCACGAACGGCTGTCGAACGCCGACATGGAAGCCCGCATCGAGGATGCGCTGAAGCGGGTGGCGCTGTGGGGCGAGGTCAAGGACCGGCTTCGCAGCAGCGCCGGCTCGCTCTCCGGTGGTCAGCAGCAGCGGCTGTGCATCGCGCGCACGATCGCCACGCGGCCCGAGGTGATCCTGCTCGACGAGCCGACCAGCGCGCTCGACCCGATCAGCACCGCCCGCATCGAGGAGCTGCTCGACGAACTCAAACGTGATTTCACCATCGTCATCGTGACGCACAACCTGCAGCAGGCCGCGCGCTGCGCCGATCGCGTGGCGTTCTTCTACATGGGCGAGCTGGTCGAGGTTGATGCCGCCGACCGCCTGTTCACCACGCCGAAGCAGAAGCGGACACAGGACTACATCACCGGCCGGTTCGGTTGAGAGTGTCCGGGGCCGCTCCGCTCCGGTTCTCCACATCCACGCTGAGCGCTGCGCTCTCACTCGGCACAACACGTTCCCGAACACTCTCATGTCCGCGACGGTCATAAGGCTTCGAAGGTAGATCATGGCAAACAGTGAGCCTGGCCACATCGTCAAGAGTTACGAGCAGGAGCTGAACCAGCTTCGTGCGCTGATGGCGCGCATGGGGGGACTGGTCGAGAACCAGACGGCGCATGCGATCTCGGCGATCATCGACCACAACGCCGACAGCGCGCAGATGGCGATGGAGCAGGACCCCGAGGTCGACGCCCTCGAGCGCGAGGTCGAGGCCCGTGCGATCAAGCTGCTGGCACTGCGCGCGCCGATGGCCCAGGACCTGCGCGAGATCGTTTCGGCGCTGAAGGTCACCAGCGATCTCGAGCGGATCGGCGATTACGCCGCCAACGTCGCCAAGCGGTCGCTGCGGCTGGGGCCGGCGAGCCTCGACATCTCGCTGGGCGGGCTGCGCAACATGGGCCGGCTGGTGCAGGAAAGCCTGCGCCTGGCGATCGACGCGCTCGGCCAGAACGATGCCGGCAAGGCGCTCGACGTGTGGCGGTCCGACAAGGCGATCGACGAGATCTACACCGCGATGTTCCGCGAGCTGGTCACCTACATGATGGAAGACCCGCGCAATATCGGCGCCTGCACGCACCTGCTGTTCATCGCCAAGAACCTCGAGCGGATCGGCGACCATGCCACCAACATCGCCGAGCGCGTGCATTACTCGGTGACCGGCGAGATGCTTCCCGCGAGCCGCCCGAAAGGCGGCGGCAGCAGCGGCTTCGTATCCGATGGAGTGACGCCATGAACCAGTTGAGCGGCTTCCCGCGCACAGGTGCCACCAAGGAGCCGGCGGTCAGCCGCCGCGCTCCCGCCGCACGCGAGGAGGTGCGATTGCGCGTGCTGGTGGTCGAGGACGACCCCTCGCTCGCGGTGATGCTGCGCTACAACCTGGAGAAGCTCGGCTACTTGGTCGACGAGGCGGCGGACGGCCAGGAGGCGCTGCTGCGCGTTGCGGAAACCACGCCGGACATCGTGCTGCTCGACTGGATGCTGCCGAGCCTGTCCGGCATCGAGGTGTGCCGCCAGATCCGCCGCCGGCCACAGACGCGGGACCTGCCGATCATCATGCTGACCGCGCGCGTCGAGGAGCAGGATTCGATCCGCGGCCTGAACATCGGCGCCGACGACTACATCACCAAGCCGTTCAGCATGGAGGCGCTGGCCGCCCGGGTGCGCGCGCTGCTGCGTCGGGCGCAACCGCAGGCGGTGGGTCGCACGTTGCGTTTCCACGATATCGTGCTGGACGGCGCGGAGCATCGGGTCCAGCGCAACAACCGGCCGATCCATCTGGGGCCGACCGAATACCGGCTTCTGGAGTTCCTGATGCAGCACCCGCGCCGGGTGTTCTCGCGCGAGGACCTGCTGAATGCGGTGTGGGGTGCCGACATCCATGTCGAGGCGCGCACCGTCGACGTGCATATCCGCCGGCTGCGCAAGGCACTGAACGGCCCGGACGAGATCGACGTGGTGCGCACCGTTCGCACCGCCGGGTACGCACTCGACCTCGACGCACTCTGACCACGCTGCCGTACCTGGACTGAAGCCGGCTGACGACGGAGGGCCGATGTTCGAGCTCAGCTGGTCGGTTTGCGGATCCGTCATCCTTCTGGCGGGCACCGGCGCGGCGCTGTGGCGGCAGCGGCACCATGCCTGGTTCCGTACGGCTGGCGGGAGCCGCGCCATTCAACGGCGCGCCTTCCAGTCGCTCGGCCCGGCACCGCCGCCCCGCGACGATCCCGATGCGCCGCTTATGGAATCCCCGCTTCGGTTCGGCACCGGCCGCACCTCATCCGGCGCCTCATCCGGCACGGAATCGAATGAGCCGGAGCGCCGCTGGCTGCTCGGCGAGCTGATCGACCTGCTGCCGCATCCGGTGATCGCGCTGCGCCATGACGGCCATCTGCTGCATGCGAACGAGGCGGCGCATGCGCAATTCGGCGACGCGCTGGCCTCGCTGCTGCGCCACAAGCTGCTCGGCGACGCGATCCAGCGGCTCGCCCACACCACGGCGGTGGATGTCGAGCTGGCGGTGGACGTGCCGATCCGGCGCGTGCTGCGTGCGACCTTGCGTGCAGAGGGACGTCCGGAGGGGCCCGGCCGCGGGCCCGGGGTGATCCTGCTGTCGCTGACGGACCGCTCGGAGCAGGAGGCGCTCGAGCGGATGCGCGCCGACTTCATCGCCAATGCCAGTCATGAACTGCGCACGCCGCTCGCCAGCCTGATCGGTTTCATCGAGACGCTGCAAGGACCTGCGGCGAACGATGCGCCGGCGCGGATCCGTTTCCTCAGCATCATGGCCAGCCAGGCCGCGCGGATGCGCCGGCTGATCGACAACCTGCTCAGCCTGTCGCGCATCCAGATGCACGAGCATGAGCGTCCGAGCGGGCTGGTCGCGGTCGATGCGTTGCTGCGCCACGTGGCGGACGAGCACGAGCCGCAGATCAAGGCGAGCGGGATCACGCTGAGCATCGAGATCGAGAGCAACCTGCCGCAGGTGCCGGCGGATGCGGACCAGCTCGTCCAGGTGCTGCACAACCTGCTCGACAACGCACTGAAATATGCCGGCCGGCGGGATCGGGCCGGGCGGGTGCTGCTGGCGGCGCGGCGGCCGGATCCGGGGCGCGATCCCTCCGCGGACGGAGTCGTGCTGGTGGTCGAGGATGACGGGCCGGGAATCGCCGCGCAGCATGTGCCGCGGCTGACCGAGCGGTTCTACCGGGTCGAGGAAGGTATTGCCGGCAAGGCCGGGAGCGGGCTCGGCCTAGCCATCGTCAAGCACATCGTCGGGCGGCATGCAGGCCGTCTGGTCATCGATGGCCGCCCCGGCTTGGGTGCACGCTTCAGTGTCTGGCTGCCGCCGGCGATCCCGCGGGCCGCCGCGACCGGATCGGCCGGACCGGCGTGGCCACGTGTCACGCCGTGAGACTGCGCGGTCACCAGGGTGAACCTGTTGCTCCGATGTCACGCGAAAACAGCCACTTGCCACTAGCGATCACAATCGCGTGGTCTTGAAACCGTCATGATAGTATCGCCGAACCGACACTCATCCAGAACGAACTTTTGGCTATTCGTTCCGCAGCCGAGCGGCAGGGGGGTTCCTGTCGGGCAGGGAATTTAAATTGATGACAAGACGCTCCTTCCCGAAGGCGGGCCTGCTGGCCGCAACTGCGCTAGGCAGTGCGGCCATCACATTTGCCCCCGCGATGGCCGACACGACGACCACGCAGATCAGCTCGATCGAGAAGCAGATCCACGCGCTCGAAGGTCAGCTCAACCACATGAAGCACGACCTCTCCGCCCGCGGCGAGGAAGTGAAGGCGGCGCGCACCGAGGCCGCCACGGCCAGCCGCCAGGCGCGCGAAGCCGAGGAGCGGATGGGGCCGGTTCGTTACGATGCCAGTGGTCGTCCGCTACCCCCCGGACCGCTCTCGGCACCGCCCGGCTATATTTATAGCGGCTCGGGTTCGCCCTACATGAACACGGCCAATTATCCGGCCTACGTGCCGAGCGGTCCGAAGCTCAAGCAGGGCCAGTTTGCGGTCGGCGGCGTGCGCGTCACCCTCGGCGGCTTCATCGAGGCGGCCGGCATCTACCGGACCCGCAACGAGACCGCCGACATCTCGTCCAGCTTCAATACCGGCATCCCGTATCCGCAGAGCCCGAACTACGCGCAGGGCGAGTTCCGCGGCACCGCCCGTCAGAGCCGCTTCTCGCTGCTCGCCGAGGGCAACCCGGATGATCACACCACGCTCAGCGCCTATTACGAGACCGATTTCAACAGCTCGGGCGTGACCTCGAACTCGAACGAGAGCAACAGCTACACGCTGCGCACCCGCCAGCTGTTCGCGCAGTATGCCCGCTCCGATCTCGACTTCCTCGTCCTCGGCGGCCAGGCCTGGTCGCTGCTGACGATGAGCAAGGCGGGCATGGCCGGCCGCAGCGAGGATCTGCCGTCGGTCATCGACGCCCAGTACGTCCCTGGCTTCGTCTGGACCCGCAACGTCGGCCTGCGCGTGGTGAAGGGCTTCAACCACGACAAGATCGACGTCGGCGTGTCGGTCGAGAGTCCGCAGGACAGCTACTCGCAGACCGCGACCTCGCTGCCGGGCGCTACGCTCAACACCACCAACGCCGGCCTCGGCGGCAACGGCTCGACGCTCAACTCGCTCGCCACCTACTCGACCGAGTATGCGCCCGACGTGATCGCCAAGGTCACCGCCGATCCGGGTCGCGGCCATTACGAGCTGTTCGGCGTCGCGCGCTTCCTGCATGACCGCGAGAGCGTGGTCGGCAGCGGCGTCAACAACACCGTCCTCGCGGGCGGCGGCGGTGCCGGCATGACCTTCCCGATCATCCCGAAGGTTCTCGATTTCCGCGGCTCGTTCATGGCCGGCGAGGGCATCGGCCGCTACGGGTCGGCGCAGCTCGCCGATGCCACGATCGCCCGCAACGGCGCGCCGCAGCCGCTGCCCGAGGTCATGGCGCTGGCCGGCCTGACGCTGCACGCCACCAAGGCGCTCGACTTCTACACCTATGTCGGCACCGAGCAGATCACCCACCGCGAGGCCTACAGCATCGGCAAGAACAACTACGGCTACGGCAACCCGCGCTACTCCAACGTCGGCTGCGACGTCGAGCTGAGCACCGGGACCTGCACCGCCAACACCTCGGGCGTCGTCCAGGGCACCATCGGCACCTGGTGGAAGTTCCTGCACGGCAGCTACGGCACGATGCAGACCGGCATGCAGTATTCCTACACCAAGAAGTCGATCTTCAGCGGCGTCGGCGGCGATCCGAGCACCAACGAGAACATCGTCATGTTCTCCTTCCGCTACTATCCGTTCCAGTAGGAAACTCCCTGTATCGGGGGCCGGCCGGAAACGGTCGGTTCCCGGGCATCACGGACAGGAAAGGCCGGGGTTCGCTCCGGCCTTTTTTGCGTCCCGGTCGCGGGAGCCGGGCACTCCCTGGCGGTCGTGGCCTTTCCCAGTCGGCGCGAGCGGGGCATGATCGCTTCCAAGGCTCGGGGCGCGGCATGGCCGGCCACACGACCATCTGGGAAGGAACACGCATTGTCTTTTGCGAGCTCGTCGGCGCAACCGCCGCAATCGGCCATGGACAGTGCTGTCCGCCACCTGGTCAGCCACTACAACCCGAAGGGCAACCGGGTCGGCTGGCTGATGATCTCCTCGATCCTGATCGAGGCGTGGGATCTCTACTCGATCGCCTTCGTGCTGGTGTTCATCCGCGAGCAGTACCATCCGGGCCCGCTGCTGCTGGGCCTGGCCGCCGCCGGCACCCAGGGTGGCGCCATGGTGGGCGCGTTGCTGGGAGGCTGGCTGTCGGACCGGATCGGCCGGCGCATCATGTTCCTCTCCACGATGATCATGTTCATCGTGCTGGCGCTGGCGCAGGCCTTCGTGACCAGCGTGGCCTGGCTGGTGGTGGTGCGCTTCCTGCTCGGCGTGCCGCTCGGCAGCGACATCTCCAACGGCTTCACCTACATCATGGAGAGCATGCCGAAGGGCAAGCGCGAGGTGATGGGCAACCGCTGGCAGTTCATGTTCGCGCTGGGCGAGGTGCTGACGCTGGCGGTGATCGCCGTGCTGCTCGTCACCCACCTGCCGCACGAGCTGATCTGGCGGGTCACGCTGGGGCTCGGTGCGTTGCCGGCGCTGGTGATCCTGCTGATGCGCCACAACCTGCCCGAGACCGCCGTGTGGCTGGTCCGCCGCGGCCGGTTCCGCGAGGCGAAGGCGGTGGCGCGCTCGATGTATGACGATCCGCTCGACATGCTGCCCGACGAGGACGTGCTGGTGCCGCGGCCGCGTGCGTCGGCGTTCCTGGCCGACATGCGGCGCGATCCGATCCGCTGGCGTGCGACGATCTTCGGCTGGATCGCCTGTTTCGCGCAGGGCAGCGAGTTCTCGACCTTCGCCTTCTACCTGCCGACGCTGTTCCTGAGCGTCGGCGTCAGCACGATCCTGGGGACCGACCTGGTCACCATGGGGCTCTATGTGCTGGCGGCGATCTCCGGCTGGGTCGGCCCGATGCTGACGCCAAAAATCGGCCAGCGCGGCATCAGCATCGCGGGGTTCGGCATCGTGCTGGTGTCACTGGTGGTGGCGGCGTGGGCGCTGTGGACGTCGCACCTGGTGATCCTGCCGATCGCGGCGGCGACGATGCTGTGGGGCCACTACTGGGACGCGTCGAACTGCATGACCATCCCGACCGTGGTGGCGAAGCCCGAATATCGCGGCACCGCCAGCGGCTTCGCCTACATGTTCGTCAAGCTGCCGTCGTTCCTGGCGATCTTCCTGTTCCCGGCGCTGTTCGCCGCGATCGGCCATGCGGGGGCGACGCTGTTCGTGGCGATCTTCCCGCTGGCGGGGCTTCTGGCGGCGATCTTCATTCTGCCGGAGATGTACGGGTTCGAGCATGATTAAATGGAAGATCATGGGGCATTTCAAGATCAACGCAAGCTTACCAACCGTGGAGGAACTAATTATTCTGAGTTTGGCATGTCTGAAGAAGCGCTGGTGCTTGAGGGAGTTGACCACCGGCGCCTGATCGCGACCCATCCAGATCTTACTCTCCCGCGAGCGGAGCTTCGACGTGTACTCCAAGGGGCAATCGCGGTGATAAGTACAACTAACGCAATGAGTAAGAGAAGCACGAGCGTAAGGTTGCTGATCTCCGTTATGCAGTCCGGCTTTGTTGCACAATAGATAGAAGCTTTCCGCTCAAACGGCCCAACGTGTTCGAGGGCGACGGCAACCCCGGCCGCCAAAGCACTTCCTGTAGCTCCCAGCAACACAATCCCAGCGGCGTAGGGGAATAAGCTAGCTGACGACGCGCTAAAGCTTGCGAAGGCTATAAAACCGTTTAGCGTTTTGCCTTCAGCCGCCTTCTCGCGCCAGTGATAGATTGCCAACCGGGAGGCGAGTTTTGCACCTAGTTGAGACCTTGCTGGTGACGTGTCACCGGCGAGATATTCGGCCCAAAGATTATGTTCCAGGCGCCGAACCTTCCGAAAGGGTGCGTGCTGTATGACTAAACGGTGCTGAAGGTCGCGGATCAGAAAATAGTGGACGGCGGTAATACGGAAATCGCCGCGGTTGGTCAACTCTAGAATGCGCTGAGGATAGCTACGTCGCTCGTTAAGACGTAACTCCGTGAGTTCTAAACGTCCTGTTGTCGATGCAAAGAACCGATCACCTGCGACAAGCTCCGAGCTGAATAAATCAGCGGTCGGGCCGAGTAGCTCTATCCGTACACGAATGTAGACTGCGCCTCGCCTACTTTCGTTGATCCGGCGACAAAAGGGCTCAACGAATACAATCCGGCTCCCAACTGTGTTTTCTTCCTGCTTAAAGGGCTCTATTAATATGTCATGATCTGTCACAAATAGTATCGTAAAGGATTCTCGCCCACCCACAGTAACTTCATAACTCGTATCTGTCTCTGGCCCGAGTGTGACCACATCATTAAACACTGCATTTAAAGTTGATCCGATCCGGAGAACAGGGGCAAGGTCTTGAACGCTGCTCCGTTCAACTGGACCCGGAACATAAAGGTAGAAGCGACTAACTGCCGCCATGTTCGTTAACTTCAACCCTATATCGAGCGCATTCGTCCAGCTAGGCATGTCGCGCCACAGGTTGAGGTGAATCTCAACGGCCGGTGGTGCCGCCGGTGTGTCAACATCCGGCGGATCCAAGGACTCCGTAGGTTCATACCAGAGGGCTAGTGTTCCGCGCATAGATCAAAATGTCGCTCATCACCATCGTGAACGCAATGCCATCATCTTCCGGCCGAATATGCCTTGCGTGTAATATTCAGCCGCGATAGGGTTAGTGCGTTCGCTAGGTGAGGCTACTCGGTTGCCAGTTTTAGGTAAGATCTTTGAGGCACGTGCTGGGACAGGTGACGACCTAGGTCGCGTTGGGGAGCGTTTACGCGATATCAGAAAGCTTGCAGGCTTGACGCAAAAGGAATTAGCTGGGCGTCTGCAGATCGGCCAATCCGCGCTCGCGCGTATTGAGAGGCGTAGCGACATCCTTGTTTCAACACTGCGGGACTATCTAAGTGCCTTAGGCGCAACTCTCAGAGTCGGCGCTCACTTCAATGACGCGTCAGGTTTGATTACGGGCTTTGAAGAGGCAGGGCTGCGTTTTGACGTGGCCGACGAACATCAGCTTGTGCTTCCAATTATCGGGGAAGCACCGTTTGTTGCCCGGCGTGACGTCGTATTTAGTATAAAGCCGGAATATAGCGAAAAAATTGTTGATGGGGCTAAGACTATTGAACTCCGGCGTCGCTTTCCAAGTGCGGTAAGTCGTGGAACCTTGGCATTGATTTATGCCACGAGTCCAATAAGGGCGCTTACTGGTGTTGCTGAAATCGGTGAGATTCAACGGTGCTCGCCATCTGAGATCTGGGATCGTTTTGCAAGTCGTGCTTGCATTCCGCATAAGGACTTTGAGTCCTATTTCTCAGGCGTCGAAACAGGTGTGGCAATTGAGCTATGTTGCGCACGCCCGCTGCGCCGGGCGCTTAAGTTAAGCGAGCTGCGGCAACGGTTTAACTTTGAACCACCACAATCGTTTCTGTATGTCACTCGCCAGATGCGGGAAGCTCTTGACTATGAGTGCTCCGAACTACCTAATAGACACTAACGTCTTCATAGGTCTTGAAGATCAGTCTGAAGTGTCGCCGAATTTCGCGGCGTTGCTTCAGCTGGCAGCAAGGCATGGAGTTGGCATATTTATTCATGCAGCGGCTGTCGACGACATTGAACGAGATAAAAACGTTAATCGGCGTCAAGTATCGCTAAGCAAAATTAAAAAGTTCCAAATTATTGTTAAGGTGCGCGATCTAAAAAAGGACGCCTTGTCAGCCGAGTTTGGACCGCTCTCTAAAGTAAACGATGTAGTTGACGCTACGCTTCTTCATTCTCTGCGTTTAGGCGTCGCGGATTTCGTCATAACGGAGGATCGCGGTCTTCATGAACGTGCCCGTCGTTATGCGCCAGAGCTTGCCGATCGGGTTCTTTATGTAGCCGATGCGGTCTTACTTCTTCGATCCTCCTATGAACCGATCGATGTCCCTCTGCGTTATGTTGAAGAGGTCGAGGCGCATAGCATTCCGCAGACAGATCCTATTTTCGTTGGCCTCCGCGACGACTATCCCGGTTTCGACCAGTGGTGGCGTAATAAATGTGTTCAGCCGATGCGGAAGTGTTGGGTTGTCGTGGATGGTGGCAGCCTCTCCGGATTGGTTGTTCGCAAAGACGAGCATACAGACGATACCGACGCAAGGCTTCCTGGGAAGAAGATACTAAAGATTTGCACGTTTAAGGTCAGTCCAGAACAGCGCGGCGTCAAACTTGGTGAACTTCTACTCAAGCAGATTCTGTGGTTCTCTCAGTCAAACAAGTATGATGTCGTTTATCTGACAACTTTTGCGCGACAGGCAACCCTAATAGACTTGCTAGTATATTATGGATTTAGACATACCTACACGAAGAAAAACGAGGAGTTAGTGTACGAGAAGCCGATGGGCATTGACGCGCTACAGCCGGTTTTCGGCGTTTCTTCTTTTGATTTAGCAAGACAAAATTATCCTCGGTTTCATCTCGGTCCATCTGTAAAAGCGTATACAATCCCAATACAAGAAGCGTTTCATGATGCTTTATTTCCAGAACTTGCGGATCACAGCCAGCTTGTGCTTTTTGGAAACTCTCAACCGAAGACTCCAGGTAATACGATTCGAAAAGTTTACCTTTGCCGTGCCCCCGCGCTAATGGAGGATCCAGGAGCAGTAATAATTTTCTACAAGGGAAAATCCGTAATGAGGCCATCACAGGCCGTCACGGCAGTTGGCATCTTTGAAGACATGACACTCGCCTACTCAACAGAGCATCTTAGGCAGTTAGCCGGCGGTCGCTCTGTCTATAGTGAGGTGCAATTGAAACTTCTGGACGCGCGTCCAGAATCGCCTGTAAAAGTCATAAACTTTCTGCTCGCTAGGCACATTGTGCCTGCAGTGACACTGCAAGACTTACGGCGGGACAAGATCCTTTCTGCGCACCCGCAGGCAATAGCTTCTCTTGACGTAGCTAAAACACGAGAGGTGCTGAAACGCGGCTGTATGGGGTTTGAGGTGTGACATGAGCTTAATAGTCTTGGTAGGAATTTCGGGCGTTGGCAAATCCACGTTTCTCGACATCGTGTCTAAGAAGGTCGATTTCCATCATTTTGTTGCCAGCAAGATCATCAGGGATGAGCTCGTGCGACAAGGTGAGGGCGACTTATCTTCGGAAGAACTGCGGCTCGGCGCCATACTCGATAATCAGAGATTACTAGCTAATGGCTTTCTTCACGAGGCCGCTGGGACAACTCTTCCGATCATTCTGGATGGCCACGTGCTCATCGACGGAAAAGACGGTATAGTTCCGATCCCTGCTGAGACATTCCGTCGGATCGGCGCGAAGCATATGGTTTTTCTGCAAGACGAGCCGGATAGGATCAGACTTCGTCGATCGCGCGACGAGATCCGTTCGCGACCCGCACGGACGGTCGAGCAATTGGAGGATCAGCAAGATTACGCGATCAAGACCGCGGCAGTTATTTGCCGGTCGTTGTCGATAGACATGCTGCTTCTTACACCGGCTATGCCAGAGGTGCTGGAACGCTTGCTTCATATGTCGTAGTCATATTATCAGCGACGATCGCTCTCGACGCAGCCAGTTAAAGCCTAACAGGCAATTAGTTAGCGCACGACCGTCAAGGACCTGTTCGGCCTTCCGGGCTCGGCAGAACCAACGTGCATCCGCACACGTTCCAGACCGCTAGCCAGAAACCAGCCCAAACCGCGCCACCACCCGCCCTTCATGCACCACCGTCTCCACCCACATCGCCTGGGGACGCACCCACAGGGAGCCGTCGGCTTCGGCGCGGTAGAGGACCAGCCACTCTTCGGTCTCGCTGTGGCGGGCCAGGCCGGTCACCGTGTAGAAACCGCCCTTGTAGTGCCGGTAGAGGCCAGGCTCAGGCTGCGTTGGCTGCATCGTTTCGCCCTCTCGTCGCATTTCCGGGATCCGTTTATGTTGGGACGGATCGCACTCCGGCGACGCGCCACCAGGAAGTCCACATGATCCGCCGCCTGCCGCTCCTGCTGCCCCTGATGCTGCCGCTGGCACTCGCCATCCCCGCCAACGCGGCACACCACCGCCCGTCGCATGGGCCGGGTGCGGCGCCGGTCATCCTCACCCAGCAGACCGGCAGCGCGCTCGACCGGGCGGCGCGGCTGCTGAACGACCAGGACATCGCCGGCGCGGTCAAGCGCGGCGAGCAGCCGGTGGTGCTGATCGGCTCGGCACCGCTCTCCACCCACCACGGCGACACCGCCCTGTTTGTCCAGGTGCAGTCGGCGAGCCTGTGCGGGTCGGCCGGCTGCTCGACGTCGGTCTATCTCAAGCAGGGCGCCGAGTGGGTGAAGGTGCTGGATTCCGTCAGCGGGCCGATCAAGGTGCTGCCCACCAGCCGCGGCGGCATGCACGACCTCGTGGTCGGCGACAAGGATCGCTGGGTCTGGGCCGGCACCGGATACCAGGACACCCTGCCCGCCGAACCGATCGGCAACCTGAAGCGCTCGGTCGAACGCCACCAGGAACGCGCCCGCGCCCACGCAGCTGCCGCAGCGGCGGCACCTGGCGGTCAGTGATCGCCAGGGATCAGCGCGGGGGGAAGGGAGTGCCGTGGAGCGGATGGAGGGAATCGAACCCTCGTATGCAGCTTGGGAAGCTGCCGTTCTACCATTGAACTACACCCGCCCGGATCGCCGTCGCGGTGGCACTGTCTCCGGGATTATAAGTCGGCCTCCGTCGGTTCGCAACGGCGGCCAGGGGGCGCAATGACGGTCGGGGCGGGCTTCGCGTCAGTGTTGACGGGGGCGGGGCGGGGCTCCTAGAACTTGGGACTGATCGCGGTCATCCGGGGTCCCTCGTGATTTGTCCGGCCGGCTTGCGGCGAGGTGAAACAAGCGCGCTAAAGAGGCTCAGGCGGTGGCTCGCGCGATGCGGCCCGTCTCGGCAGCCACGGCTCGGGCATCCACCACCTCCCGGAAGCGCGGGCCCGCCCGTGTTCTTCGATCGATCGGGGACGCCGAGATGAACGACCAGCCTGACGACCACGCCGCCGCATATAGGCCCGCCACCCTGCTGGTGCATGCCGGCACCGAGCGCACCCCGTATGGCGAGACCAGCGAGGCGATGTTCCTCACCTCCGGCTTCGTGTACGACGACGCCGAGCAGGCCGAAGCGACCTTCCTCGGCCAGGCCACGCACTACCAGTACAGCCGCTTCGGCAACCCGACCGTCGCCATGTTCGAGCGCCGAATGGCGATGCTGGAAGGGGCCGAGGCCTGCCGCGCCACCGCCACCGGCATGGCCGCGGTCAGCTCGGCGCTGCTCAGCCACCTGAAGGCGGGCGACCGCATCGTGGCCGCGCGGGCGCTGTTCGGCTCGTGCTACTGGATCGTCGCCACGCTGCTGCCGCGCTACGGCATCGAGAGCGTGTTCGTCGATGGCGGCGACCTGGCGGCCTGGGCCGAGGCGCTGTCGGTGCCGACGGCGTGCGTGCTGCTCGAAACACCGTCGAACCCGATGCTCGACATCGTCGACATGCGGGCGGTGTGCGACATGGCGCACCAGGCGGGCGCCGTCGTGGTCGTCGATAACGTGTTTGCGACGCCGCTGCTGCAGAAGCCGCTCGAGTTCGGCGCCGACGTGGTGGTGTATTCCTGCACCAAGCATATCGACGGCCAGGGCCGCGTGCTCGGCGGAGCGGTGCTCGGCCGCAAGGCGTGGATCGAGGAGACGCTGCAGCCGTTCATCCGCAACACCGGGCCGGCGATGTCGCCGTTCAACGCGTGGGTGCTGCTTAAGGGACTGGAGACGCTGGCGTTGCGGGTGAATGCCATGACCCGCAATGCGGAGACGGTGGCGGACTTCCTGGCGAGCGCGCCGGGGGTGTCGCGGGTGTGGTATCCGGGTCGGGCGGACCATCCGCAGGCCGAGCTGGCGATGCGGCAGATGACCGATGGCGGCACGCTGGTGACGTTCGAGGTGGAGGGCGGCAAGGAGGCTGCGTTCCGGCTGATGAACGCGCTGCGGCTGATCGCGGTGTCGAACAACCTGGGCGACAGCCGGTCGATGGTGACGCACCCGGCGACCACCACCCATATGAAGATCGGTGCCGAGGCGCGCGCCCTGCTGGGCATCACCGACGGGGCGATCCGGCTGTCGGTCGGGCTCGAGGACGTGCGCGACCTGACGGATGATCTTTCGCGCGGTCTGGCGTTGCTGTCGGCAGGCGGGCATGCGGATGTGGTCCAGCCGGGGCGCCAGGCAGCGGAATGAAGGGTCGGCCGTCATGAAGGACAAGGGACGCGTGCCGGTGCATGTGGCGATGGACACCGACCTCGGGTCGGGCGATGGCCCCGGTGGTGGCGGCGACTACTCGAGCGTCACCCGCGACATCAAGGTAAGCGTGCGGTCGTTCTATCTCGAGGACCAGTCGCAGCCGGAGGATCGCCAGTACCTCTGGGCGTACCGGATCCGCATCGAGAATCACGGGGCCGAGAATGTCAGGCTGCTGCGTCGGACCTGGCTGATCACCGACGCGGCCGGACGGGTGCAGCACGTTCAGGGCGAGGGTGTGGTCGGCGAGCAGCCGCAGCTCGATCCGGGGGAGGCGTTCGAATACACATCGGGCACGCCGCTGGAGACGCCGTCTGGATTCATGTCCGGCGCCTACCACATGATCGCCACCGTATCGGGGGAGCGCTTCGACGTGGCGATCCCGCCATTCAGCCTGGACAGCCCGCACCAGCCGGGCATCGTCCACTAGTCACAGGAGCGCGGGCGACCGTCGCATGGACAAGCTCATCGACATCCTGGAGGACGGCATTCTCGGCGAGGCCGGTGCGTCCGAGCTCGCCGCGGCGCGGCCGAGCCAGGAGGAGGCGGAGGCGGCAGTTCGCACGCTGCTGCGCTGGGCCGGCGAGGATCCCACCCGGGAGGGCCTGCTCGATACACCACGGCGGGTGGTGCGTTCGTACAACGAGTTCTTCCAGGGTTACTCGGACGACCCAGTCGCGATGCTGGCCCGCACCTTCGAGGAGGTCGAGGATTACGACGAGATCGTGCTGCTGCGCGATATCCGGTTCGAGAGCCATTGCGAGCACCACATGGTGCCGATCATCGGCCGCGCGCATGTGGCCTACCTGCCGGCGCGGCGTGTGGTTGGGATCAGCAAGCTGGCGCGCGTGGTCGATGTGTATGCCAGGCGGCTGCAGATCCAGGAGCGGCTGACGGCGCAGATCGCCAACACCATCAACGACGTGCTGCAGCCGCATGGCGTGGCGGTGATCCTCGAGGCGGGGCATCAGTGCATGACTACGCGTGGCGTGCATCGTCCGGGCGTGTCGATGGTCACCAGCCGGATGCTGGGCGTCTTCCGCGACAACTCCGACACGCGGAAGGAGCTGCTGGCGATGCTGAGCCGGCCGTCCGCCGCCAGCCCCTTCGATTGAGAGGGCGCTCGATCATGCGCTACGGCGGTCATCCGATGCGGCTTTGCTGCGCGACGGTGCTTACAGAGCCACACGGGCGGCGCTGAGGGGCGTCTCTGACTCGCCGTAGCATAGTCTCGAACGGTCTCGCTTCGTGGGCCGACAAGAACAAACCAAGGAGGAAATGGTCATGACGGAATTGGCGGATCTTGGGGTTACCGGGCTCGCAACGATGGGGGCGAACCTGGCGCGGAATGCGGCGCGCAACGGGTTCCGGGTCGCAGTGCATAACCGCACCCAGGCAAAAACCGACGCGCTGCTCGAGGAGCATGGGTCGGAGGGTGCGTTCGTCGGATCGACGACCTCGGCGGACTTCATCTCCAAGCTGGCGAAGCCGCGCGTCGTGCTGATCATGGTCAAGGCGGGTCAGCCGACCGACGCGGTGATCGACGAGCTGCTGCCGCTGATGGAGAAGGGCGACATCCTGGTCGATGGCGGCAACGCTTTGTTCGAGGATACCAGGCGCCGCGAGAAGAAGGTGTCCGAGGCCGGGCTGCATTATGTCGGCATGGGCGTGTCCGGCGGCGAGGAGGGCGCGCTGCTCGGGCCATCGATGATGCCGGGCGGCCGCAAGGAAGCCTGGGATCGGGTCGCGCCGATCTTCACGAAAATGGCGGTGTCGGTCGACGGCACGCCGTGCTGCGCGCTGATGGGTCCGGACGGCGCCGGCCACTACGTCAAGATGGTGCATAACGGTATCGAATATGCCGACATGCAGCTCATCGCCGAGGCGTATGACCTGCTCCGCACGGTGTACGGCAAGAGCGCCGGCGAAATCAGCGACATCTTCGGCGACTGGAAGACCGGCGACCTCGATTCGTATCTGATCGAGATCACCGCGGCGGTGTTGCGCAAGCAGGATCCGTCGGGGACGGGCGCGCTGGTGGATGTGATCGTCGACGAGGCCGAGCAGAAGGGCACCGGCCGCTGGACCGCACAATCGGCACTCGAACTCGGTGTGCCGATCACCGCCATCACCGAGGCGGTGTTCGCGCGCGCGCTCTCCGGCCGGCCGAAGCAGCGCCAGGCGGCAGAGGCGGCACTGGGCGGCATCCGCGGCGAGGTGCGCACTGCCGGCAAGGCAGAAATCGACAAGATCCGCGACGCGCTGCTGGCCTCGAAGATCGTGGCGTATGCGCAGGGGTTCGAGCAGCTGGCGGTGGCGTCCGAGACCTACAAGTGGAACCTCGATCTCGGCATGATCGCGACCATCTGGCGCGGCGGCTGCATCATTCGCGCAGCCTTCCTCGATCGCATCCGCGAGGGCTATGCGAGCGAGGGTGACCGGCCGAGCCTGCTGCTGCAGTCGTATTTCGCCGACGCGGTGAAGAAGGCGGAACCGGCCTGGCGCGATGTCGTGATGCTGGCGGCAGAGACCGGTGTTGCGGTGCCGGCTTTCGCGTCGTCGCTCGCCTATTTCGACGGGCTGCGTCGTGCCCATGGTCCGGCAAACCTGCTGCAGGGCCTGCGCGACTATTTCGGCGCGCACACCTATCGCCGGACCGACAAGCCTGGCTCGTTCCACATCCGCTGGAGCCAGGACGGCACCGAAATCGAGGGCTGATCCGCGCTCAGGCAGGCGTCCGGATGCTGGCCGGTGCGGGGAACCGCAACCGGTCGGCAGGGGCGGCGAGGGCAGCCGGATCGCGATACCGAGCGCCGAAATGCTCGTCCGGAAGTCGCGCGTGGCCGGCGCCAAAGGTGCGTTCGCGGAGCGTCTCGCCGTCGGTGTAGGACGTGCGGTAGCGGCCGCGCCGGCGCAGTTCCGGTACTACCAGCTCAATGAAGTCGCGCGCGGTTTCGAAGCTCAGATATTGCCGCAGGTTGATCCCGTCGATGCCGTCCTCGTCGAGCCAGATCTCGATCTGGTCGGCAACGATGTCGGGCGTGCCGGCGACGAAGAAGCGGTCCTCGTGCAGGCTCGCCATCTGGTCGAGCGCCTGTCCCACGGTCTGGTCGCGGCTGAACCGGCGCAGCAGCGTCGTGGCGCGCGGCACGCCATCATCGATCAGGCTGCCGAGCAGCCGGTCACGGGGGTAGGCGGGCAGGTCGATCGCGGTCAGCGCATGCGCCAGCGCTGCGTCCACACTGACCAGCTTGCGGTAGCTCTCGAGCTTGTCCGCGACCTCGACATCGTTGCGCCCGACGATGATGCCCGCCATGACGACGAACCGGACCGCATCCGGCTGCCGTCCGTGCGCCACCAGCCGCTCTCGCACGCGCGCAATATTGCGCCTGACATCAACCTGGCTGTGGCCCCCGATGAACAGCACCTCCGCATGGCGGGCGGCGAATTCAAGCCCGGCGGTGGACCCGGACGCCTGGTACAGCAACGGGGTGCGCTGCAGTGACGGCTGCGAAAGATGCGGTCCGGCAACCTGGTAGTTTTCACCGACATGGTTGATGTAGCGGACCTTCGACGGATCGGTGTAGATGCGCCGCGCGCGGTCCTGGATCACCGCATCGTCGTCCCAGGATCCCTCCCAGAGCTTGTAGAGCACGTCGAGATACTCGTCGGCGATCTCGTAGCGATGGTCGTGCGGCACCTCCGCCGGATGGCCGAAATTGGCGGCTGCATTCGGCAGGTATGACGTCACGATATTCCAGCCGACGCGGCCCTTGGTGAGATGGTCCAGCGTCGACATGCGGCGGGCAAATGCGAAGGGCGGCTCGTAGGTGGTCGAGAACGTGACCCCGAATCCGACATTGCGGGTGACCGCCGCCATTGCCGGGATCACCAGGAGCGGGTCGTTGACCGGGATCTGCATCGCCTCGCGCAGCGCGATGTCGGGGCCGCCGCGGAACACGTCATAGGTGCCGATGACGTCGGCCAGGAACACCGCGTCGAACATGCCGTGCTCGACCAGCTGAGCGGTTTCGGTCCAGAACTCGATATCGTTGAATCGGTGGCGGTTATTGTCCGGATGCACCCACAGCCCGTGCATGATGTGACTGACGCAGTTCATCTCGAACAGATTGACGTGCAGCGTCTTGGGCATCGGGGTTTCCTTCGCTCACGTCGGACGGTGGGTGGGAGCCGGAACGCCGCATCCCGGGCGGCACTCGTGCGGCACACACTGCAAGGGATCCGACGCGTCCGGCAATCTCGCGCCCCGATGAACGGCGCGGAATAGTCGCCGCCATCCGGCCGGGTGAGCGGGGCAGGCGTGATGGCGGCGCTTCCGGAGTGAGGTCCGCATGGCCCACTGGCGTCTGATCGACGGGGGTGCTGAGCCGTGGATGATGCTGCCGGAAGCGCCGCGTCACCCACCGGTTATAGCGGCCCTCGCCCTAACAAAAGGTGAACGTCGGTGCTCACGAGGTTTTCTCGACCACCGTGAACACCAGGTCGACATGCTGCGGCGTCGTGTTGGTCCAGCCGCTGTTGATCGTCGCCCCGACATTGGCCTTCTTGTAGAGCGCCAGGATCGCGGTCTGGGCAGCGGCGATCTTCTCGTTGGTCAGGGTGTCGCCCGGATGCAGGTTTGCGGCGGCGAGGATCTTGTCCGTGCTGATCTTCTTGTTGCCGGCGACGCCGACGTGGTCGGCAGTGATGCCGATATGCGTGACGGTCGGTGCGACGGGCGCCTGTTCGGTAAAGGTGTAGGTGAGCAGGGCAACCTTGCGCGGCGTGATGGTCTTGCGGATGCTCAGCGACGCGCCGACGTTGTGCTTTCGATACACCTGCTCCACGGCATCGGTTTCCTGGCTCATGCCGGCCTCGTCGATCTTCTCGCCCGGCTGGATCGGCAATGCCGATTGCAGGTCCGCGGTCGGCACCTGATCGTTGCCGACGAACGTGACCTTTCCCAGCGTGTAGCTGCCGGCGGGGGCAGCGTTCGCGGCAGCGCCCGGCAGCATCGAGATCGGCAGGGCCGCAAGAGCGCCGGCCACCAGTGCCGCGGGGAGTTTGGGCAGCTTCGTCATCAGGTCTATCCTCAAGGCGCGTTCAGTAGGATTTGTAGGGCAGGAACTTGCCGCTCATGGTGATCGAGACGCGGTCGCCGGCATTGTTCGGCTCTCGCTGCATGTCCATCCGGAAATCGATGGCGCTCATGATGCCGTCGCCGAATTCCTCGTGGATCAATGCCTTGAAGGTCGTGCCATACACAGAGACCAATTCATAGAACCGGTAGATCAGCGGATCGGTCGGCACGGCGGTGGGCAGGGATCCGCGGTAGGGCGGCACCTGCAGCAGCTTGATCTCGAACGGATCGAGGCCGAGCGTGTCGCCGATCGCCTCCGCCGCTTGCGCCGGGAGCGTCATCTGCCCGAGCAGACCGGCAGTGACGAACTCCTTCGACAGCCCGTCGGCGAGTGCGGCCAACTCGGTCCAGGACAGGTCGCGCTCGATCTTGATCCGCACGATCTTTTCGGTCAGTTCCGCACGCGTCGTCATGAGGTGTGATCCCGATGCCTGAACCGATAGAACGGGGACCGCCGGCCGCGGTCAATGAGGCCCGGATGCTGGCGCTCAATAATGCCCATGCAGAGCAGACCTCGCTGCTGGATGCCGCCCGGCTGCGGCAGATGCTGGAGATGGCGTTCCGGGTCGCCACGGTAGGCGCGCTCGATGCGTTCCTGATCGCATTCGACCAGGACGCGGCCTACGCGAGCCCCAATTTCCTGTGGCTGCGGGCACGTCACGACCGCTTCGTCTATGTCGACCGGATCGTCACCGCGCCGGAAGCGCGTGGGCGTGGCTTGGCCGCCGGGTTGTATGGCGACCTGTTCGAGGCCGCAGCCGATGCGGGCCACGACCGGGTGCTGTGCGAGGTCAACCTGCTGCCGCCGAACCCCGGCTCCGACGCGTTCCATGCCCGGATGGGCTTCACCGAGATCGGCCGGGCCACGACAGCGGACGGTGCCAAGACGGTGCGCTACCTCGAGCGCCTGCTACGCGCGTCAGGCTGAAGGCGGCATGTGCTCCTTCAGGCGGGGCATCAGCTCAACGAAGTTACAGGGCGCGTGGCGGCTGTCGAGCTGCCACACCAAGATGTCGTCCCAGCCATCCTTGACCGCCCCGGAACTGCCCGGCAGCGCGAACAGGTAGGTCCCGTTGGCGACCCCGGCGATGGCACGCGACTGGATCGTGGAGGTGCCGATCTTCTGGTAGCTCAGCATCCGGAACAGCTCGCCGAAGCCCTCGATGCGCTTCTCGACCACCTGGTCGTAGGCCTCCGGGGTCACGTCACGGCCGGTCACGCCGGTGCCGCCGGTGCTGATCACCACGTCGATCGAAGCGTCGGCGATCCAGCCGCGCAACCGGTCGGCGATGCGTCCGGCATCGTCCGGCACGATCGCGCGGTCGGCCAGCACGTGACCGGCAGCCTCCACACGGGCAGCGAGGATGTCGCCGGAGGTGTCGTTGGCGGCGGTGCGGCTGTCCGACACGGTCAGGACGGCGATGCGGACGGGAAGGAAGGTTCGGGAGAGATCGAGACGGGACATGGCGCCGACATGAGCAACCTGGCGGGGCGCACGTCAATCCGCGGTACGGCGAACACCCGGCACTTCGACGCAGACGTGACCGGCGGCGCGGACCAGGGCTGCCTCACCGGGGTGCGGCGACAGGCGCACCAGCTTGGCACCTTGGCTCGCCAACTCGACGATCCGCACGACCGCATCCCCGGCCGTGATCTCGAGACGCGACGCATCGCGCCTGGCGAGTTCCAGCACGGCAGCGCTCTCGCTGGCCTCATACAGGATGATGTCGGCCTCGCCGAGCAGTCGCAGGGCCCGCAGCGTCACCAGGTCGGCGTCGCCCGGGCCCGGATCGACCAGGTAGGCAATACCCTGTTCCGGATGCTTGCCGGCCTCGGCCGCCGCGCCGAGTGCGTCGCGATAGGCCGCCTCCGCGTCGGCCTCGCGCCCGGCCAGCATCAGCTCGGCAACGGGGCCGCTGAACGCCGCCTCCAGCATGCGCCGGCGCCGCAGCACGTCCGGCAGGATGCGCCTGGTTTCCGCCTGCATGCGGTCGGCGAGGGCGGCCAGCTTGCCGAACCCGGGCGGCACCAGGGATTCGATCCGCGCCCGCAGCAGCCGCGCCAGCACCGGTGCGGCACCGCCCGAGGCGATGGCAATCTGCAACGGTGCACGAGACACCACCGCCGGCGTCGAGTAGCCGGACAGCGACGGACGATCGACCACGTTGAACGGGATGCCGCGGCGACGGGCTTCGGTGGTCATCGCCAGCAGGTCCGGCTCCGGCGCCTCGGCACCGACCGCGATGACGCACCCATCCAGCATCGCCGGCTCGAACCCGGACGGGATGTGCCGCACGTCGGCACCGCAGGCGCGCAGGGTCGTGGCGCGGCGGTCGGCAGCCTCGCCATCACCAAGGACCAGGGCAGGGCGACCGTCGAGATCGAGGAACAGCGGGAGGAGGGGTTTCGGCATGGAGTTCATTCCGGCTTTGGAAGCCTGGAGCGACTGCCGATAGAGCATGTATGGCTGGGGGCCATGCGGCGCTAGATCAGGTGTGCCCGAGCTCGAATTCAGGGACGGGTTCTGAGCTGGAGCAGCCAATATGCTGCAGGGAAATGGCACAGGGCAGCGGCCAACCCAAAATATGTCGGAATAAACGGCATACCTGAACGCGCGATTGCGAGAAACAGACAGACCAGCGTTGCAAAGAGCGATGCCATGAGGACAGCAACAATCACAGCCAGGACCGCTCGTCGGATGCCTGTTCCCAGGCGACTCCACCGCGTCAGCCGCTCACTGAACCCGATTGCGAGCGCCAGCACCGTGCAGATAACACCGCTCTGCCCGACACTATCGATCGTGTCCTTCCCGAACATCCCGGCAACCGCTGCCCAAAGTCCAATGCCGGCGAATGCTATTCCTGCAAAAGCGAAGGCATAACTTATGAAATAGCCAGGTGGCGGCCGATGTTTGGTTTCGATCACCTATGCACCGCGCCCCGGACGGATCGTTCATTCAGGATTCGCGGCTTGGGCAATGATGTGGTCTCTGAGCAACGGACATGCTTGAAAGCCGGAGTCAGGTTCTGAGCTTGAGCAACCAGTATGCCGCACTGATCTGACACACGGCTGCCGCCACCCCGAATATCATGGCGATATCGGGAAGGCCCAGACGCGCTACTGCCAGGAACAGACAGACCAGCGTCGCCAGGAACGATCCCGCCAGCACGCCGATGATAACCGCCAGGATCGAGCGCCGAACCTCCGGCCGTAACCGCTCCCATCGCGTTGCCCGCTCGCTGAACATGGTCGCGAACCCCAGCACGGTACTAATCGAACCCCCGTCGTTGACGCCATCGAGCGGGTTAGCCCCGACGACCCCCGCTACGGCTGCCCACAGCCCAATCCCAGCGCATGCTATTCCTGTGCAGGCGAAGGCGAAACTTATGAAATAGCTGGGTGATGGCTCGCGCGTCGTGTCAATCATGCATGCACCGCGACGCAATGGATCTGCAGACCCCGCAGGAACCTGTTGAGCACGCTCTGGTCGGTCGTGAACTCCTCTTTCAACAGCAGGAAGATCGAGCCTGTGCCGGACCCGCGCGGGATCATCTCGTGCAGCCGGAGCCCCCTCAGCTGCTCAGCCCTGATCTGTGATCGCAGCCGCGCTTTCTCGGCAATTTCCGCATAACGCTTTGCCCGCTCGGCGCTCGCAGATCTTGCTGCCAGAGCATCGGCAGCCAGGGCCGTTTTCTTCGAAACTTCTGCCAAATCCCTGACTTCGCGATACTCTCGAATTGCCTTGAGCCCGCCCCAGGCCAGATCCGGCAATGTTGCCAGCGTCGCCACCAACCGAATAATCTCGGTTCTCTTCTTAAGTCCTTCAGCCCGCTCCTGGTCTCCGGCCATTTCCAGGCCGTAGGCGGTCCCATCGAGGAGGAGTAGTAAGGAGCCGCCGAAAATTGCAATGCCTCCCAGTGTTCCTATGCCGGTCACCAGAAGCCCGACGGAGAACGCGACGCACAGAACGTCCAGTGCCACTCCGGCTGCGTCATCCCGGTTCTGGGACAACACCCGCATGAGCGGAGCGGCGAGTGCCTTGCCGAATGCAAGCTGCGCGTCGGATTGTGCCAGTTCGGCTTTCCCGAGACGATCGAGTGCCTGCAAAGCCACCGCCTTGGTTTCCTCCCAGAACGTGTTCGGCCGGGCGGGGACGACCGGGCTGGCGTCCGGCCGCCACTCGAAGACCGCGACGTCGCCATATCCATCGCCGTCCCGACGCGGCGCCCGGAGCGGATAGACACTCCCGTTCGCTGCCCACGCGACCCCGACATCCGGAGAAAATGCCCTGTCGACAAATCGGCTCAAGTTGAGTTGGGCATCGTGGGCGTTGGCATACGGGCCCCAGTCAGCCGACATCACGATCGCCACGCCCATGCTCCGGATTTGCCGTCAGACGTTTCTAGACCGGCTCATCGGGCTTGTTAAGCGCGTCTTGTTCGGAACTTTCCTCAGGCGGAGAGTTCGCAATTGACGATGGCATTGTCTAAAAAGTCAGAATGGAAAAAAGGACTTCTCTTGGCTGATCAGCCGCTTGAATCATCTGGGCCGGTATCTGCTTTCGAACGACCTGCAACCCGGACGTCCGTGCCCCGTGCAAAGGCATGTCGAGGCGTCGTCGTGCTCGTCATTGGAGCGATTCGGGAACACGCAGATGCAGGTCCGGCCCGGCTTCAAGTTTTCACGACCGAAGACGTCTCGTGAGCAGCCGCTACGGACTGGAAATCCGCGCTGCCGCCGCGGCTGATGCGCCTGGACTGTCCGACCTGCTCGGCCGTTACGGCCATGCGGTGGAGCCGCGCATCCTCGCCGAGCGGCTCGACGCTTTGCGCGCGGAGCCGGGCACGGCGCTGATCGCGCTCGAGTGGGGGCCGCCGAGCGGGCTGGTTGTGGTCCACTGGTATCGCACGCTGGAGTTCGCGACGCCGATCGCCCAGGTCACGACGCTGCTGGTCGACGAAGACGCGCGTCGCCGCGGGATCGGCCGGCTGCTGGTCAAGGCCGGCGCACAGGCAGCGCGGGTTGCCGGCAGCGATACGCTGGAGCTTTTGGCGCCACCGGATCACGCCGATCTGCGCGCGTTCTGCCTCGCCACCGGCTTCACCGAAGCGGGCAGCCGCTTCTCGCGGGCGTTGCGCAAGAAGAGCGGCTGAAGGCCTCGGCGCCGTTCAGATCCTGTTGGCAGCCGTATCGCGTGCCGTGTGCAGCGCAACCCATGCGGGTGCGTCGGCCAGAGCCTGATCGTATTGTGTCAGAGCCGCCCGCCACTTGCCCTGCCGGGCGAGCACGTCACCCCAAGCTTTGAGCGGATCGGCCCAATTCGGGCCCCGGGCATGGGCGGCGGTGAGCTTGGCAGTGGCGCCAGCGAGATCGCCGTGGCGGGCGAGGGCCACCCCCCACGAGTAGTAGCCGGCGGGGAGGTCCGGTGCCATCGCCACGCTCTCGGCATAGGCCTCTTGCGCGCCGGGCCAGTCGCCGCGGCCATCCAGGATGTCGCCGCGGAAACGCGCGCAGTCGACAAAGTGTCCACCGGCAGCCAGCGCGGCGTCGGCCTGTGCCCGATGGCCGGCCAGTTCCTCGGCGGGGGCGATCCAGCAGCCGATGCCGGCGAAGTGGGCAGCACTGCTCCTGTTTGAGAGGGCCCTGCCGAGTGCTTCCATCTCGGCTGCGGCACGTGGTCCATCGCCGCTTTCCATGGCCTGGAAGCCGGCAACGAAGGGCGCCACGACCTCCAGGCTCGAGTCTCCGGCTCCGACCCTGGAGGTCGCGAGCTGCAGGCGGGCATCTGCCGCGTCGTGCATCCTGATGTCGGCATTGGCGATCGCCGGCCCGTCGGCGACTACGTTTCTCCCCACACCATCGGACGAGTCGGCCACCAGAGCCGCGCGCACGGCCGAAAGGTTCCAGGTCATAAAGTCCCAGGGTTTATAGACCAGCTCATCAACCCTCCCGGGACGACCTCCTGCCAGGTTGCGCATGACCTCACTGGTTTTCCAGGCGCCCTCCTCATTCCCGAGGACGATCTGGTTCAAGGCAATGCATTCATAGGCGCCCCAGCTCGCAGGATCGAACCTCAGCGACTGGCGGAAGAGCTCGATCTGCAGCTCGGGCGATCCGCCGCTGCGCCTGAGCGCCAGACCCCATAAGTAAAGCAGGAAGGATCGGTTCTTGCCGGATGTTTCCGAGAGCTTGGACTTGATGAACGCGATCGCCTCGTCTTCGCGATCGGAATACTCGAGATACGACGCGTAAAGTGGCGGCTGCGACTCGCCGTACACATATTCGGCTGCTTCGGTGGTCAATCGGCCAAGATCGCCGGCCGCGCCGGTGAAGTTCCGGGCCAGCACGTCGGAACCGCGCACCATCAGCACCAGGGCGCCGGTCTCGGTCTGCAGCAGGGTGCCGCCGATATGCAGTTCGTGGCCGAAGCGCGACTTCAGCATGCGGTCGAGCTCGCCGATCGAGACCCCGGTTTCCGGCAGCTCGACCTTGATGTCGTTGCTCCAGGCGCTGGACACGTCCCGCTTGACGATCGTGTGTTTGCCGGTCCCGAGCCGGGTCAGCTCGTCAAGCACCAGCCCGGCGACGACCTGTCCGGACAGGCCACGCGCGGCGAGGTCGGGTGGCGCGTCGAAGATGTCGACGATCACCGAGCGGGCGGTGAAGGCGTCATAGACCATGACGGCCATGCCGAGCCCGATGAGGGCTGCGACCAGGAACACGAACATCTGCGTGGCCACACGGAGCCGGTCGCTGAAGCGGCGCACCCGCAGGTGCGAGAGCTGGAGCACCCGCTGCTCGTGCAGGTGCTCGGACTGGATGGCGACGAAGCGCGCCTGTTTTTCGAGATACTCCACACCGGCTTTCTCCGCCGGCGCCCAACCCGATCGAGCCGCGTCCATGGCGATCCCGACGGCTGCGGGATCGGCACCCGACGCGAGCATTTCGGCCTCGGGGCTCTCCTCCTCGCCTCCGGAGAGAACCTTCCTGAAAAACCCGCCTTCCGGCATGGTGCGCACCCGAAACAACCTCGTGCAGTTTCGCGACCTTATTTCCGGAATACACAAGCGGATTGATACGCCCGGGCGGTCGACACCCTTCGTGACCGGTCAGGAGGCCAGACGCAGCCTGGTGCCCCCGAGGCCGCTCGCCACGTCCTCGCGGCAGGTCAGCACCAAAATCTGCATGCGGCGGCCGGCATCGGTCAGGATGTCGAACATGCGCTCCATGCGGCCCTGGTCGGCGAAGGCCAGCGCGTCGTCGAGCACCAGGAACGCCGGGCGGCCGCTGGCCAGCAGCATGTCGGCGAAGGCCAGACGCGACAGGATGGCGATCTGCTCGCGAGTGCCGTGCGACAGGGAGTCGAAGGTCTCGCCGTCCGCGTCCGCGGGGCCGAGACTGTCGAGGCGCGACAAGGCGGTGATCGAGAAATCATCCGCCAGGCTGAGCCGGGCGCGCGGGAACAGCGCCTGCAGGTATGGGCTCATCCGCGTCATCAACGGCGCCAGGGTGCGCTCGCGCGCCGTGCGTTCGGCCTGCAGCAGGGTGTCGCGCAGCAGGGTCAGGATCGCGGCCTCGCGCCGGAAGTCGTCATGTGCGCGGCTGGCGATGTCGCGGCTGCGGGTCGCGCTCTCGATCTGCTCGTCGAGGCCGATGCCCTCCTCCTGGCCGATGCGACTCTCAAGCCGGGCGATCTCCTCGCGCAGGCTCCCGATCCGCGCCTCGCGATTGGACCGCTGCTGCTCCAGCCGGAGGATCGCGGCGTTCGCCATGTCCTCCGTGCCCTCGGGTCCGGATGCCAGCAGCGCCTCCCGCTCCAGCCGCCGCAGCGACACGGCCTCTGCCGAACGCGACGACCTTCGTGCCAGCGCCTCCGCCGGTTCCGCCGCCTCGGCCGCCGCCTGCTCGTCGGACAGGCGCCGGCATTCGGCCTCACGGTCGCGTCGCGCGAACTCCACCTCGCGCAGTTCCGCCTCGGCGATCCCGAGATCGGCGTCCGGGGCAAGCAGTGCGTGGCGCGACCGGATTGCCTCCTGACGCGCCTGGTCCTCGCAGGTCGCCGCAGCCAGCCGATCCGTCAGGGCACTTGCCAGATCCGGTGGCGCGCCAATCCCGAGTGCCGCGAGCCGCTCCGACACCCCGAGCTGAAGCCCTGCCACATGCTGGCGGAGTGCCACGATATCCGGCCTCGTCTTGCCTTCCGCCGCTCCCGTGATCGCGCCCGACAGACACTCCGCCAGACCCCGCTGCGCCTGGTCGAGGGCGGCCTGCACACGACGACGCTCGGCCACCGCCTGTTCCGCCTGCACCAGGCTGGCACACCCTGCCACCTCCAGGGCGCGCGCGAGCACCCGGGCGGTTTCCTGCGCGGCGGCGTGCAGCCGATCCTGGTCCCGCGCTGCCGGCAGGATCCGCATGCGTCCGATGCCGGCGATCACCAGCTCGGCGGGACGGGTCAGGCTCAGCCGGGTGTCGCCCGGCGCCACCGCGTGCGCCGGCTCGCCCTCCACCAGCAGCTCCGCCGCGACCTCGAGCGAGAGTTCAACCGTGGTGGCCTGCGCGAGCAGCGCCGCCTGGTTGCCGCGATGCGCCAGTTCGGCCTGCTGCAGCGCACGCAATCCCTCCTCGTCGAGCCGCAGCCGGGACAGCGCCAACGACAGGTCGGCCACGCGTGCGGCCTCTGTTTCGGCCTGTGCCAGACGGGCGAGGGCGACGTCGCGCGCCGCTGCCTGTTCCGCGACGTCCAGGCGGGATACGGCCGCGCGCAGATCACGCTCGGTGGCATCCTGGCGGCGGCCGGCTTCGTCGAAGGCCTGGCGACGCTCCTCCCGGGCAGCCTGTGCCGCCTGCACACGGGATCGCGCCTGCGCCTCGGTCCCGCCAAGCCCGTCGAGCTGTCGCGCGGCTTCGGCCAGGCGTGCAGCCCGCTGGGTGCGACGGTCCTGTTCGGCGCTAGCATCGGCATGCGCCGACACCGCCAACCGGAGCGCAGCCTCCGCTTTCTCCAGCTGCGCCCGGCTGCCCAGCACCGCGTCGCGATGCCGCCGTGCCGCAGCCAGCGCCTCGACAGCGCGCGCCGCCTGCACCGGGTCCTCGTCCTGACGCAGTTCCCGCCTGGCCGTCATCACTGCCGCCAGGTCGGCTCTAAGCGCATGGCGACGCTGCTGCAGCGTCTCGATCGCGGCGGTTGCAGCGTCCCGGTCGAGGATCGCCGCCTTGTAGCGGTCACGCGGCTTGCCGTAGCCGTCCAGCAATGCCGCGATCGGTGTCTGCAGTTGCTTCAGCAGCCGACCGATCACGGCGCCGCCGCTGACGCTGCCGAGCTCGGCCTCCAGGCATTCCGACAACGTGCTGCGGGCACCCTCGCCGAGCCGGGCCTGGGCGAAGCTCTCGCCCTGCGACACCAGCAGCGCACCCCAGATCGAGGCCGTCTGCGCCGCAGCATCCTTCGAGGCACGCGAGGCCACCGACACGCCGAGCAGGCGGGCCAGCCGTTCCTCCGCAGCGTCGCCTTCATACGCCGTGCCGCCGGAAATCATCCGCGCCCCGGCTCGCGAGAGAAACCGCTTCTCGATCCGGTGCGCCATCCCCTCGTGCTCGAATTCGAGCGAGACCGTCGGCGCGGTGTTGCCGCGATGATGCTGGTAGCTGCGGATCGCGTCGCTCTTCGAGCCGTGCTTCTCGAACAGCACCGCCCGCAACGCCGCCAGCACCGTCGATTTGCCGTGCTCGTTCGGACCGCACAGCACGTTGACGCCATCATGCAGCCCCTCGATCCGGACCTTGCGGTCGAACTTGCGGAACTGGTCGAGCTCGATCGTGCGCAGCCTCATGACGACGCTCCCTCGCGCGCGATCATGTACACGAGGCGCTGCAACGCGGCCCGGGCGATGTCGGGATCCGATGCGGCCTCGGAGCCATCGCCGGCAAGGGCAGCCAGCCGGTCGGCCGCGTCACGCAACGCGCCGGCGGTGCCGAGTACGGCCAGGTCGTCCGGTGTCGCCACCGGCTGCAGGCGTGATGCGTCGATCCGAAGAGCCCGGAGCGCGCTGCCGACGCCGTCCTCGATCCGGTCCCGGAAGATCGCATGATCCTCGAGTCCGAGCGCGCCCTCGACGATGAGCCACGCCAGCACCCGGCTCGGGTCGTCGCGGTCGATGCCACGCAGCCGCTCCTCCAGGGCGTCGATGTCGGCGCGACCGGTCAGCATCGCGCTCTCCCGGCGCCAGACGAAGCGGCCGACCGGATGCGGCGTCGCCACCGGCACGGCACCCTCCAGCGAGACCAGCAGCGCGCTGCCGCCACCGTCGCCACCGCGATCGAACCCGTCAGGTTCAGGCGTGCCCGAGTACCAGCTGCGCTCGCCGGCCGCGACCATGCCGTGCCAGTCGCCGAGTGCCAGGTGTGCCAGGCCGCTGCGGGTCGCACGGTCGGCAGCGATCAGGTTGTGCGCTGCCGACGGGTCGGAGCCGAAGCTGCGTACCGAACCGTGCGCCAGGCCGATACGGAGCGCGCCCTCCGGCGTCGCCACCTCGTCCATTCCGGCAGTGGGGTCACCGAACGCATGGCGCCGGTCCAGCACCGCCGGCAGCAGCCAGACCTCCCGATCGGACGCTCCCTCGAGCGGCACCGGCTGCGGCGACAGATGCGCGTGCACGGTGTCCGGCAGACCCAGCCGCAGCAGCCGTTCCCACAGCCCGCCTGGCAGGTTGGGGTCGTGGTTGCCGGGGATCAGGTGCCAGTGCAGGTCGGGGAAGCGGCGCATCCGCTCCAGGGTCTGACGCAGAGTCTTGTCGCTCGGGCCGGGATTGTCCCAGACGTCGCCCGCCACCAGCACCACGCGGGCGCCCTGCGTGCGGGCCAGCAGGCCGATGCGCCCGATCGCCTCGAGCCGCTCGTTCTGCAGCACCGCCAGGGTGTCGTCGTCGGCGAAGCGGAAGCTCTTGCCGATCTGCCAGTCGGACGTGTGCACGAATCGCATCGGCCGGATCATACACCCGGGCGGTGCCGGCCGTCAGAGCGGGTGCTTTGCCTCCGCCACACGCAGCGCCTTGCGCATCAGCGTCGGCAGCGCCTCGTCCGCCAGCGTGTCGGCCGCGCGCAGGAAACCGCGGGTGCCGGTTCCGGGCGGGATCCGCGGGACGCGCGCGCGCCACACCTCGACGGTCAGCGCGAAGTGGGTGAAGACGTGCCTGACGGTGCCGGCCTGACGCCAGTCCGCGACCAGCGGCGCCAGGGCCATAGCCTCGGCCTGGGTCCAGGGCGTCTCGCGCCAGGGTGTGCCGGGCAGTTCGGTCATGCCGCCGAGCAGGCCCTCCGGTGGCCGGCGCTGCAGCAGCACCGCGCCATCGCGGTCGGTCACGTGGAACATCACGCCGTGCCGCTCCGGCCGCACCGGCTTCGGGGTCTTGCGCGGCAGGTCGGCGGCGATACCGAGTGCGCGCGCCCGGCATGGGTCACGCCACGGACACAGCGCGCAGGCCGGCCGTCGCGGGGTGCAGATCGTGGCGCCGAGATCGAACAGGCCCTGTGCGAAATCCGACGGCCGCGCGCGGGCATCCGGGTCCTGGCCGAGTGTCGCCGCCGCTACGCCGAGGGCCTTGCGGGCAGCCGGCAGCGGCGTCTCGACGGCGAACAGCCGTGCCGCCACGCGCTCGACATTGCCGTCCACCGGCACCGCGGGAACGCCGAACGCGATCGCGGCGATCGCCGGTGCGGTGTAGCCACCGATCCCGGGCAGGGTGCGCAGGCCTTCGATGGTGTCGGGAAACCCGCCGCGCGCCGCGACAGCCTTGGCGCAGGCGTGCAGGTTCCGCGCCCGGGCGTAGTAGCCGAGCCCGGCCCAGGCCTGCATCACGCGCTCCTCTGGTGCGGCGGCCAGAGCCTCGACGGTCGGGAACAGCTCCAGGAAGCGCCGGTAGTAGGATAGTACGGCCGCTACCGTGGTCTGCTGCAGCATGATCTCGCTGAGCCAGACATGGTAGGGATCGGCGGTCTCGCCCGGGGCGGCACGCCAGGGCAGGATGCGCCGGTGACGATCGTACCAGTGCAGCAGGTCGCGGGCTTCGGGAGGCACGAGGGGTCTATGGCGAAGGACGGTGCAGGCGGCAAGCCGGTGGCGGATACGGGAGCGCCGCGTGACCTCGGTCCGCGCACTCCGGGCCGCCACGTCTATGGCCCGCGCACCCTGGCGACGCTGCTGCCGCCGATCACCAGGCCGGCCTTCAAGTCACGCTCGCCCGCCGCGGCGCAGTTGATGAGCGACTGGCCGGCGCTGGTCGGTCCGGTCACCGCCGCGGTCACCTCGCCACGGCGATTCTCCGGCGGCACCCTGACGCTGGCAGCGAGCGGCGTCACGGCACTCGAGCTGCAGCACCTGGCGACGCAGCTGATCGCCCGTATCAACTCGGCCCTGGGTCGGCAGGTCGTCGAGCGATTGCGCTTCGTGCAGGATGATTCCATCACGGGCGCCGGTTCGGCAGCGCCGGAGGTGGCAGCGCCCGAACCGGTGCCGGTGGCGATCGGCGGCCTGCCGGACGGGCCGCTGCACGATGCGCTGGCCCGGCTCGGCGGCCGCATCGCCAGCCGGTCGCGTTCCTGACCACGTCACACCAGCCATCCCGGAGCCTGACGATGCCGATCCGCCGCCGAACCCTGCTTGCCGCCGCTCCCGTCGGCCTGCTGATGCCGTCCCTCATCCGTCCGGCGCTGGCACAGCGGGCCGATGCCCGGATGGATACGCGCTCGGTCGGTCGCGCGGACGCCAAGCTGGTGGTGCAGGAATGGTTCTCGCTGACCTGCACGCATTGCGCCCATTTCAGCCAGACCGCGTTCCCCGAGGTGAAGGAGAAGCTGATCGATACCGGGCGGGTGCTGTACGTCTTCCGCGACTTCCCGCTCGACCAGACGGCGCTGTTGGCCGCGGCGGTGGCCCGCTCACTGCCGCCCGACCGCTACCTGCCGTTCGTCGAGCAGCTGTTCGCGACGCAGGACAAGTGGGCCTTCGTGGAGGATCCGTTCGCCGCTCTGGGCCGCCAGGCGGTGCTCGCCGGCATGTCGTATCCCGACTTCAAGGCGCTCTCGCAGGACCATCTGCGCGACGAGATCCTGGCGGAACAGGATGCCGGCCAGAAGCAGTACACCATCGAGGGCACGCCGACCTTCATCTTCGGCGCTACCAAGGCCGGGCCGGTCACGACCTATGCCGAGTTCGCCGCCGCCGTCGATGCAGCACTCGCCCATGCCTGATCGGCAGCCCCTGTCCGAGCGACCTTGGTTGGGGGTATCCCGGGGGTGTCAAACCACGTCGTGCCGGAGTCGTCGCCGATGAGCCTGTTTCGCCGCACCCTGATCCTCGCCGGTATCGGCCTGCCCGCGAGCGCGCTGCTGGATCTCGCCGTGCCCGGGTCCGCCTTTGCGGCCGCCGCCGATCCGCGCATGGCGGTGCGGGCGCTCGGACCGGCGGACGCCAAGGTGGTGGTGCAGGAATGGTTCTCGCTGACCTGCACGCATTGCGCACGCTTCAGCCAGACGGCGTTCCTGGAGGTGAAGAGCAAGCTGATCGACACCGGGCGGATCCGCTACGAATACCACGACTTCCCGCTCGACCAGGTGGCGCTCACGGCCGCAATGGTGTCGCGCGCCTTGCCACCGGAGCGCTACGAGCCGTTCGTGCAGGCGCTGTTTGCCAGCCAGGACCAATGGGCGTTCTCGCAGAGCAACGACCCGCAGGTCGAGCTGGCCAAGATGGCGGCATTGGCCGGCATGTCGCACGACGTGTTCCAGCAGACGGTCGCTGACCAGGGCCTGCGCCAGGCGATCCTGGACGAGCAGAATGCCGGCCAGGCGAAGTACAAGATCGACAGCACGCCCTCGTTCATCTTCGGCAAGACGCTGTTCTCAGGCGAGATGGAATACGACACGTTCCTGCAGAAGGTGAACGCAGCGGCGGCCTGACCTGGTGTCGGAGGCGGCCGTCTCCGCGCCCCCATCGCTGCCGGGAGTGTCCGGTGCCCGCATGCCGGTTCGTTTTGCCCGCCTCCGTATCACCGGCTTCAAGAGCTTCGCCGAGCCGGTCTCGGTGGAGATCCTGCCCGGCCTGACCGGCATCGTCGGGCCGAACGGCTGCGGCAAGTCCAATGTCGTCGAGGCGCTGCGCTGGGCGATGGGCGAGAGCAGCGCACGGTCGCTGCGTGGCGGCGAGATGGATGATCTCATCTTCGCCGGCACCGCCGCCCGCCCGGCGCGCAACCTGGCCGAGGTGGTGCTGACGCTGGAGGAGGCGCTGGGCTTCGCGCCGCCGCCGTTCCACGAGCACCACGAGCTGCAGATCAGCCGCCGCATCGAGCGTGGCGCCGGCAGCTTCTACCGGGTCAACGGCCGGGAGCTGCGCGCGCGCGACGTGCAGACCCTGTTTGCGGACCTCGCCAGCGGCGCGCGCTCCTCGGCGATGGTCAGCCAGGGACGGGTCGCGGCGATCGTCGGTGCCCGGCCGGAGGAGCGCCGGTCGATCCTGGAGGAGGCAGCCGGGATCACCGGGCTGCATGCCCGGCGGCACGAGGCGGAACTGAAGCTGCGCGCCACCGAGGGCAACCTGGTGCGTGTCGAGGATCTGCGCCGGCAGCTCGATGCGCGGGTGCAGGCGCTGTCCGGGCAATCGCAGCAGGCCGCGCGATACCGCGAGGTGGCGTTGCAGCTGCGCACGGCCGAGGCGTTGCTGCTGGCGCTGTTGCATGCTCGCGCCAGGCATGCCGTGCAGGTGGCCGACGAGGCGCGTCGCGATGCGGGGGCGGTGCTCGAGGCGGTGGAACCACGCCTGGCGCGTGCGGTGGCGGACGAGCAGGCGGCCGAGGCGGCGATACCGGGCCTGCGCGATGCCGAGGCCGTCGCCCGCAGCGTGGCCGAACGGCGGCGGGTGGAGGCGGAAGCGGCGGCGCTGGATGGCGAGCGTGCGGTTCGCGAGGCCGAGCAGGCTGCGGCACGGCTGCAGCACGCCAGGCGGGACCGCGAGGAGGCCGGCGCCCGCCTGGCCGATGCACGCGACGCGGCGACACGGCTGGAGGTCGAACGCGAGGCGCTGGAGGCGGCCGCGGCGGCGCTGCCGATCAGACGAGACGCCGAGGCGGAGCGAGCCGCCCGATTGCGCGCGACACTGCAGGCGGCCGAGCGCGACGCGCAAGAGGCCGCCGAGGCTGCCGCGTCGGCCCACACCATCAGCGCCGAATTCGCTCGCGATCGTGCCGCGGCCACGGCCCGGTTGGAGCGTGCACATTACGCCCTCTCGCAGCTGGACCATGAGCTGCAGCTGGCCAAGGCCGCACTCCCCGATCCGGCCGTGATGCAGGACCACGATCGGTCGTGCGAGCAGGCCGCGCTCGCGCTGGATGCGGCATCGCACGCACTGGATACTGCAAGCCAGGCTCATGCGGTCGCCGCACGCGTGGCGGATGCGGCGCGGATCGAGGCGGCCGAGGCGACGCGGCTGCATCGGGCCGCGGTGCAGGCCCTGCAGGATGCGGAGGAACGGCTTCGGCGCCAGGCGAAGGACTGCCAGACGCTGGAGCAGCGACGGCAGGTGGCAGAGAGCGGCCTGCTCACCGAAGCCGAGCTCGATGCGGCGTCGGGGTCGGTCCCGGCGGCAGAGGCGGCGCTGGCGGAAGCGACGGCAGCCTTGGACCAGACGGAGGTTGCCCGTGCGGAAGCGGTCTCGGCGAGGCTGGAACTTGCGGCACGGGTTCAGGATGCCGGACGACAACGGAACCAGACCGTGGCCGCTTTCGCGCAAGCGCAGGCGGCACGGGTGCGGGCGGCCTCACAGCACGACATGCTGGCGAGGGAACACGTCGAAGCGCGGGCCGCGATCCCCCCGGCCGCACAACTCGAAGCGGCTCGCGTCGACTGCATGAAAGCCGACGCGACCCTGGAGGCGGCGCAGACGCGGCTGGTGGATGCGGACCGGGCGGCTGAGGCGGCACTCGAGGCAGCTCGGCTGGCAGCGTCTGCATTCGCTGACCATCGCGAGGCGGCCGCTCGACTCGCGGCCGAGCGGGATGGGCTGGCACAAGCCCTGGCTGCCGATGATGACGCGGATCATGCAGGTGTCGCCACCCTCGCGGACCAGCTCGACGTTCCCGAGGGACTGGAAGCGGCACTGGCCGCCTGCCTCGCGGACGGGCTGGACGCGGCACTCGATCCCGACGCACCGCGCACCTGGCTCGACCTTCCGCCGCTCTCGCCCCCGCTTCCGCTGCCAGATGGCGTGGTTTCGCTGGCCAACATGCTCGACGTCCCGGCGCCGCTCATCCGGGCGCTGTCGCATGTGGGGTTGATCGACGTGGCGAACCGCCCGGATCAGCTGCAGGCGCTGTTGCAGCCGGGCCAATGCCTGGTGACGCGTGAGGGTGCGCTCTGGCGCTGGGACGGGTACCGCGTGATGGCCGGCTTGCCGAGCCCTGCGGCGCGTCACCTGCAACTGCGGTCCCGACTGCGCGCGATCCGCGTCCGGCTGGACCTGGTCGAGGCGGCGATGGTGCCACTCGAGCAGCAGGCGATGTCATGTGCCGCGGCTTGCGATGTGGCGCTGGCGGAGGCGCAGGCGGCACGGGCGGCGCGCGCTCCGGCGGAACAGGCGCTTCGTGCGGCACGTGATGAGCAGGCGGGCCTGGCCAGACTCGAGTCCGAGGCGCGCGCCCGGCTCGACGCGCTGGCACCGCAGCTCGAGCGCGCCGAGGCTGCCCTGGCGGAGGCCGATGCGGCAACTCGCGAGGCCGATGCAGCACGCGCAGCGCTCGTCGATGCAGGCGAGCTCGCCCGCGAGCATGGTGCGGCGGCGCTCTGCGAGGCGCAGGCGGTCGAGGCTGAACAGGAGGCGCGTGCCGGCAGACGCCGTGCCGAGGCGACGCTGCAACATGTACGCGCCACGGCCGCGGCACAGCTTGGCCGTCACGCCGAAAGCACCGGCTCGTGCGCGGCACTGGCGCCGTTGCTGGTCCGGGCGCGGGATGAGGTTGCCGCCGCGCGCGGTGCCGTGACCCTGGCGGCGGAGGTGCTTGCGGCCCGACCGGCGCCGGAAGCGGCAGACCGTGCACGTTCGGAGGCGCAGGACCGTGCCGATGCGGCGTCGCATGCGGAACAGCTGGCGCGTGAGCAGAGGCGTGCCGCGGAGATCCGGCTGGGTGCTTGCCGGACCGAGCGGGAGCAGGCAGCGGCGGCGTTTCTCGAGCAGCGGAGTCGGCTGGAGGCGCTTGCCGCGCGTCGGCAGTCGAGCCTGCACGAGCATGACGAGGCCGATGGGGCAGTGCGGTTGTTGGCGGAAGCTGGCGCACGGCTGGCGGATCCGGTTGCAGCCGCTGCGGCTGCTGCTGCCGCGCGCGATGCGCTGGAACGGGCGCGCGCCGCGGAGGCAGGGGCCGCCGAGGCACGCGCGGCTCTGGGTGCCGAGCAGGCCGGTCTCGATGCCAGGCGGGAACCGCTCCAGGCGGCTCTTGCCGATTGGCTGTCACGCGGGATCGCTGCTGCGGCCTCGCTCGAAGCTGCCGAGGCGCGGCTTGCCCAGGCGATTGCGGAGCAGGCGCTTCATGAAGCGGCGCCGGATGCATGTGCCGAGCAACTGCGCCAGCGTGAGCAAGCGGCGCGGCTGGCGGAGGACGCTGCCGCCGGTGCGCGGGAGGTGCTGACCCAGGCGGAGGCGGCGCTGCAGGCGGCGCAGGTTGCACGTCGCGCGGCCGAAGCCGGGCTGGTGGCCGGGCGGGAGGCGGTGCTGCGTGCAGATGCTCGCCAGGAGCAGGCGCAGGCGATGCTGGCGCAGCTTCTGGCAGAGACGTCGGAGCCCCCCGATCTGCCCGGGAATGCGGCGGTCGATCTGTCGGAAACCACGGAGACCGGCCTGCGCCGCCGTATCGCCAGGCTGAACCGCGAGCGCGACGAGATCGGGCCGGTCAATCTGCGCGCCGATCTGGAGTTGCAGGAGTCGGAAGCGCGGATCGCCGTCATCCTGCATGAGGCGGAGGAAATAGAAACCGCGATCGCCCATCTGCGCGGCCAGATCGGCCAGCTGAATCGCGAGGGGCGGGAGCGTCTGACCGAGGTATTCGAGGCGGTCGACCGGCACTTCCAGGCGCTGTTCGCGCGCATGTTCAATGGCGGGCGGGCGCATCTGGGACTGGTCGGGTCGGATGATCCGCTGAGTGCGGGGCTGGAGATCTACGCGCAGCCGCCCGGAAAGAAGCTCGCCACGCTGTCGCTGCTGTCAGGCGGCGAGCAGGCACTCACCGCGCTGTCCCTGATCTTTGCGGTGTTCCGCTGCAATCCGGCGCCGGTGTGCGTGCTGGACGAGGTCGACGCGCCGCTCGACGATGCCAATGTCGAGCGGTTCTGTGCGCTGCTCGAGGACATGGTGCGGGAGACCGGCACCCGGTTCCTGGTGGTCACGCACCACCAGCTGACGATGGCGCACATGGACCGGCTCTACGGTGTCACGATGCAGGAGCGCGGGGTGAGCCGCGTGCTGTCGGTGGATCTGGCACGAGCCGCAGAGATGGTGGGCCAGCCTGGGTGAGGCCGGCCCGACCGCTTCGGATCAGGCGGCGCGATAGCCACCGCCGGAGGGACGACGATTGCCGCCGTTCCGATTGGCACCACCAGGTGCGCCACCCGAGGGACGTCCGCCGGAACCCGAGCGCGGCGCGCCCTGACCACCCGACCGCTGGCCGCCCTGATGCTGGCCGCCACCCTGGCGACCACGTCCGCCGGCACCCAGCACCGGGGGGCGCATGGTCGAATTGGCGGCGGCTTCCGAGTGATACGGATGGTCCATGAACACCGGCAACGGCATGGCGATCTCGCGTTCGATGTCGCGCAGCCACTGGCGCTGCTCGGCATTGCACAGCGAGACCGCCCAGCCCTCGCGACCGGCGCGCGCGGTGCGGCCGATGCGGTGGACGTAGCTCTCCGGCACGTTCGGCAGGTCGTAGTTGAAGACGTGGCTGATCTCGTCGACGTCGATGCCGCGCGCCGCGATGTCGGTCGCGACCAGCACCTTCACGGCGCCGGAGCGGAAGCCGGCCATTGCGCGCTCACGGGCACCCTGGCTCTTGTTGCCATGGATGGCCTCGGCGGCGATGCCTTCCTTGACCAGGAACTCGGCGACCTTGTTGGCTTCGTGCTTCATCAGCGTGAACACGATGGCGCGCACGACCTTCGGCGACTGCACCAGCATCAGGGTTGCCTGACGCTTGTCGGCGTCGTCGACGAACATCGCCGCCTGGCGGATGCGCTCGACGGTGGTTGAGGGCGGAGTGACTTCGACGCGGGCCGGATCGCGCAGCAGGCCGCCGGCGAGCTCGGCGATGCTCTTTGGCATGGTGGCCGAGAACAGCAGCGTCTGGCGCTCCTTCGGCAGCATCGACACGACGCGGCGGATGTCGCGCACGAAACCCATGTCGAGCATGCGGTCGGCCTCGTCGAGCACGAGCACCTCGACGTTCGCCAGGTTGATATGGCCCTGGTTCACCAGGTCGAGCAGGCGCCCGGGGGCGGCCACCAGCACGTCGACGCCGCGGCGCATCGCCTCGACCTGACGGCCCTGGCCGACGCCGCCGAAGATCACCGCGTGGCTCAGGCGCATGTGGCGGCCGTAGGTGACGAAGCTCTCATCGATCTGTGCAGCGAGCTCGCGGGTCGGCGCCAGCACCAGGACGCGGGGGCCCTTGGGGGTGTGCGGGATGCGATGCTGCGCCAGGCGATGCAGGATCGGCAGCGCAAAGGCGGCGGTCTTGCCGGTGCCGGTCTGGGCCAGGCCGAGCAGGTCACGGCCGGCCAGCAGGTAGGGGATCGCGCCGGCCTGGATCGGCGTCGGCTCGGTATAGCCTTCCTCGGTCAGGGCACGCAGGAGAGGTTCGGCGAGTTTCAGATCTACGAAAGTGGTCATGAGCGGGTGGGCGCCTCCTGGCGCCTGATCCTGCCGGCGGCCATGGCCGCGTCGGGGAAGATCGCTGATATGAATGAAGGACGAGTTAATGGGCCGGACCCACGTTGAGGCGGTGCCGGTTGGCTCGTTGGATCAGATCGCAGGGATGGTTTGGTGAGGCGTCACTCTTCCGGAAGAAACTGGCCCTCTGCGCCGGACCGTCCTTCATGAAGGAGGCGTCAGGCGCTGCGCAGTGCACCTCACGGGGCCCACATAGTGACTTGCAGCTGTATAGGCAAGCAAAAACGGCTGTACGCAGTCGGGCGGAGCTTTTCGCGTTGATCAGTGGTTGCTGGCACCGCCCACCGCCCACCCCGGGGTCGACGCTGAGCCGGATCAGTAACCCGGTGCCGAGCGGGCGACCGGGAGGCTTACGAAAACGCAGGATGAGAGCGGTCAGGATCAGGCCGCGACCAGCCCCTTCAACGGGCTGATGCCACCGGCACCCGGGAAGATCGTCGACATGGACGACGCCGGCAAACGCATGTGCTGGGTGAGAATTCCCGACAGGACCGAGCGCACGTCGACTGTCGGGTAAAGGTCCTGGCCCTGGTAGAGCGCGGTCGGGGACAATCCTGGCCAGGTCGCGACAACCCTGCCCCCAGCGACCGCACCGCCTGCAAGAAGCATGGCGAAGCCGGTGCCGTGATCGGTGCCGGCGCTGCTGTTCGATGCAGCCTTGCGTCCGAATTCCGTGATCGTGACAACGACGGTGTTCGCCCAGGCGGCCCCCAGGTTTTTGCGAAGCACATCGAAGGCGTTGTCGAGGTCAGCGAGACTGGTCTTCAGGGTCGCCATCTGACTGCCATGGGTATCGACATTCCCGCTCTCGAAGGATGCGATCGAGGGGCCGCTGGGTGCAGCAAGAGCGATCGCGGCGGAGTAGGCGACCGACGCGACGGGACCGAGGCCCGCGGGCGCGGCGGTGGCCTGGGACCGGATGGCACACTCGGTCGTGTAGTCGTTCAGCGCCACGGCCATCGCTGGACCGAGCACCGGGTCGCGCGCAATCTGCGCCGCCGCCATGGCCAGGGTGGCGGACGGGATGCCACCGAGCAGGCCGGGCATCCAACCCGCAACCGGCGCGGCGCCCTGCAGCAGCAGCGGTACGTTGGATCCCATCGCCATGCTGGACTGCATGCTCCCGGTCCCCGGAATGAGTGCGGCGACGCGGTTCAGCCAGCCGTTGTCGCGCAGTGTCGTGGAGCCGGCCTGCAGGAAATCCTGGCCGTCGAAATGGCTGCGCGTATAGGCCACGTTGCCGACCGCATGCACCGCCAGCGCCTGCCCGTTCACGAACAAAGTCCTGAAGTTCGGCATCGACGGGTGCAGCCCGTAGAAACCACCGAGGTCGAACATGCCGCCTGCGGTCCCGACCGCACTATCCATGATCGGCGCCCGAAGCTTTGCGAGATAGGGATCGCCGTAGGGTGCCACGATGGAAAGTCCGTCGACCCCGCCTGTCATGTTGATGACAACGAGCCGAGGCGACGCGGTTGAGGCCGCTCGCGCCTGCGATCTCATCCCGAAATAGCAGACCGAGCCGAAGCCGAGGAGTGCCTGACGTCTGGTTGCGTGGATCATCGCCGCAGGAACTCCGGAAGGGTGAAGAGCACGGTGAGCTGGTTCGCGACGCCGCCCTTGAGCGATGCGATGGCCGAGGTGACGGCTGGTGTCAGGAACGGAAAGACGCTGGCGTTCCCGGCAATCGCGACAACCCCGGTCTGGCTGGCTCGCAACTTGGCGAGGGCGTTCGCCAGCACCGAGCCGACCCAGAGCCGCTTCTCCATTTGCGCCGGCCCGATCCAGTCGATCGCCTGATCGGACCAGCCGTTTGCGAATTTCGAATTCCACGGAAGGTTGATCGAGGATTGAACGACATCGATCAGGGTCGTTGTTTCGGCAACGCTTGCATTCATGGCACGAAGAATGGCGATTGCATGCTCGGACGGAGTGCGGACCTTCTCGAGTGGAGCCCAGGCGCTCGCCAGTTCGGTGATTGCGAGAGAAGCCGCGCCGAGGTTGCCACCGGTGCTCGCGAGCACTCCGGCGATCGTCTGCACGTCTGTCTCCGAGGGTGTGTCGGAGACGAAGTGGGTGACCAGCTTGGTTGCCAGGTGACGGTAGGTGGCCGGGTGTGATGCAAGCATCTGGATCGCAGCCGTACAGCCGGATGCGGTTCCGTTGAACGACTGTCCGAGCAGGATCTGGCTGCCAGGTTCGGCTGTCAGCGGGTTGTATTCATACCCTCGGGGCGCGGACGCCATGTTGACCTGCAGGCCGGTCAGCAGACTCGACAGGGCGAGGACGTCCGTTTGCGCGTAGCCGCCACTCACACCGACCGAGAAAAGCTCGAGCGTCTCGCGGCCGAGGTTCTGGTTGATGCTGAGAGCTGGCCGACCGGCCTTGGTGACCCGGACACCATCGGGGCTGTCCGGCCCGACATTCATGACGTTGTCGAGCGAGTACAGCAGCGCCGGGTGGTGCATGGCGGCTTGAAGCAGGCTCGCGAACGTGCCGGTCACGAAAGGCCGTATCGCCTCGCGAACGAATGGCCCCGCGGTGCCCATGGTCGCGCCGCGGTTCCGGAGTATTCCGAAATGGTTCGTCCAGAACCACACCAGCCGCTCGCGGAACGGCATCGGTGTGGTCACCGCAGCGACATAGAGGTTGTTGATTTCCGTCTGGTATTGCGTGATGAATTGCGTCTGCAGCTGGAGTTGTAGTGCCGGGGTGGCCGCCGAGACAACGTTGTAGAACAGGTCGAGCGCCTGGTCGGTTGTCGGCTGCGCATACGCCAGCGGATCCGGCCCCGAGAGTTGCGCCGTCAGCCATGCGCGGATGTCGGTGGGTGCGCCGTCGCTCGGCCTGCCGCCGAACCCGAACCGGGAAAAGGCGTGCACCGTTGTGGCGTTCGGATCTGCCATGAATGGGATCGCCCCTCGCGTTTCGATCTGCCCGACGCGAAGCGACGACGGTCGATGGTTCACACAGGCCCTTGGCGGGCGTCGTGACCATGACGGCGAAGTGGTTAATACGGAGTAAAAGGTGGAGATCACAGCGGGGTGATTGACCACCGCGATCGATGTGCGGGACACGCCCGCCTGTCAAGAAACTCAAGCCACTGGGGGACGGGTTGAGCCCGCCCCCGCATTGGCCCGGCAGTTACGGAAGCAACCCCTGCAGGTCGCAAGCGGCGGTGCTGCTCGCCGTCGACAGCACGCTGTTGGTGGAGGTCTCGCGCCGGGTGACGCAGCCGGTGGCGGTATCGCCGAAAAGATACTCGGCGCTGCTGTTGCCGACATGCGAGGACACCGCACCGGCCGCCGTGAAGTTGATCACGTCGCTTGGAGCCACGATCTCGTGCACCGCCGAGGCCTCGACCGGCAGGCCGTCGATCAGCCGCACCCGACCGGTTTCCAGCGACTGCGTCACCGCCGTGGTCTGTGCCGCACTGCCGTCGCTGTTGACGATGTAGGCGTAGCGCAGGTCGAGCGGATAGGAGAACGCCTTCTGCACGACGGTCTGGCCGGTGGGCGTCGCGGTGGTGACGGCACTCAGCGTATCGGTGCGCTGGGCGATGGTCTGGTCATCGACGGTCGGGGTGACGTCGAAGCTCTGGTTGTTGGAGAAATGCGAGCTCTGCGCGACGGTGGTTGTCACCAGACCGTGCGACGTCACCGCGTAGCCGCTGATCTCGTAATCATGGGTCGATGTGGTGAGCACGTTTCCGGTCGCGGTGCTGCCGTTCTGGACGATGGTATTGGTCACCACCGGCGTCGGCGCTCCGAGCGTGTTGCGGGTGACGGCGCCGCGCACGGTCTGGCTGCCATGGTCGAGTGTCAGGTACAGCGTGCCGGTGACCGAGAAATAATTATCGGCACCGGCGACCGACAGCGAGATGGTGTGTGGGCGGCCGTCATCGACCGCGCCGGCGAACGGCGTCAGCTCGACCGAATACGGCTTGAAGGCGAGGGTCTGCACGCCCGGGATCGGCTCCCAGAGATAGGGGTCGATGCCGCCGGTATAGATCCACGGATAGACCGGGGCCACGCCGGCTGCCACGCCGTCGATCGCCACCTGGCCCTCGCGGAAGGCGCCGCCGCCGCAGGTTTCCAATGCCGTGGACAGCGCATTCGGCACGCAGGTGTACCAGAACTCGTCCGAGGACTGGCTCTGCAGCAGCACGTCGAGGCGCGCCTTCTCGATGTTGCGCGGCAGGGTGCCGGTGCGGCTCAACGACTGCGTGCCGTCACTGAGCGAGGTGGTGCCGCCGGCGGGGTCGCTGCTCAGCGGGACCACCAGGTCGGGCGTGGCCGGCGCCGGATATTGCTTCGTCGCCGGGTAGAACAGCAGCGTCGAGCTCGCGGTGATGGTGCTGGTGTCGGTGCTGTTGGTGTAGTTGGCGATCAGCGCGGTGCCGGGAAGGCTTCCGCGGAGCAGGGCGGTGTCGTCGGTGACGTCGCGCTCGACGTGCCAGGCGGGGGCAAGCGCGGCGCGCGGTTCGGCGGTGGTGCCGAACAGCATGTTGACGCCGCCGATGAAGATCGTGGCGGTGCGGTCATATTGCTGGCCGGCATCGAGCGAGATGTCGGTGCTCAGCACCACTTTCGCCCACGGGCCGGGGCAGGCGGCGGGCGGCTGGTAGGTGAACGGGACCGCGCTGCCACCGAAGCTCGCGTTGCTGAACAGCGGCACGCTGCAGGGCGTCTCGGCCGGATGCGGCACGGAGGGAGGCTCGATCGACGCCACGTTGCTGCTGCCGACAGCGGGGCCCGCGGCGGTGGCGGCACGGCCAAGCGCCGGAGCCAGCGCAAGTGTGCTAGAGAGCAGCAGGATGGATCGAAAGGCGGGTCGTTTGCGGCACGGCATCATCGGGCTGTCCTGGCGTTGAAAGAGTATCAAAGCATGGCCGGACAGAAGCAGGAATGGTTTTTGCATGGACTTCAGGGCAAGCGGGTGCGGGATGGCGACGCGCCTAAGGCCAACGATGCGGAAATCCGGACTGCCACTGTAATCCATGCGGAAGGGTGCCCGGCCAGCCAGGCCCCGCACGGGGAGGGCGTCACCCGCCGGTTCCCGCGCTGGCCGGCGCGCCGCCGACCCCGTGGCGCGAGCCAGCCGCGCTGATCCGCGTCGTTCCCGGGCTTCATGAACTGCGGCCAGCGACGGCGCCCCGACATCACCGGCGATGCCCGCATTCGGCTGGATGATGTCGGGACGCGCAGGTTGCTGCCGTGGTCAACGATAGCCGCAACAGCCGAGGGACCGCCGCCTCGCCGGTCGACGCCGGCACCGTCGCCGACCAGCAGCAGAACCTGAACGCAAGCGCGGGCCAGGGCAGCGACCGATCCCTACTCCCCGGCGAGTTTCAGCCCGAACTGCTCGGCGAGCTGCGCGCGATAGATCCGCTGGCGCGTGCGGTGCTCGTCCAGGATCGCCGGCTGCTTGCCGATCAGCCGGTGGATCCGCGCCACTTCGCCGAGATGCTTCTGCGCCGCCAGCCGTTGCGTCGTGCTGTCGCCGTGCCGCCGGTGGATGTTGAGCGGCTCGGCAACGTAGGCGACCTGCGCGCCCTCCTGGCTCAGCAGCTCGATATACAGCCGCCAGTCGCCGGCCACCCGGAAGCTCATCAGCTCCTCGTTGCAGCGGGACAGCGCCTCCTTCAAGGCCTGCCGGTTGAACAGCACGCCGCTCGCATTCAGGATCAGGTTGCGCTCGCCAAGGCAGCTGTTGACGAACGCCGGGCCCTCATGCAGCCCGTCGGCGTCCAGGATCGTGCCGGCAGTCGTTGCGTAGTATGGCTTGTAGCTTTCCGACACGGTCAGGCCGTCGCTATCCACGGCACGGCTGTCGCAGAACGCCAGCACGGCGCGCGGCGCATTCTCCAGCGCCTGCACCAGGGTTTCCAGCAGGCGTGGATCGGCGGCGTCATCGGCCTCGGCAATCCATAGCCAGTCGCCCTTGGCCTCGTTCACCGCGCGCTGCCACTGCCGGAACACCGAGCCGGAATTGCGCGTCTGCGCCACCACGCGCACCTGGCGGTCCCACTCCAGGGCAGCCGCGCGGGCCTGGGCGACGCTGTCATCGGCGGAGGCATCGTCAAGCACCACCACCTCCAGCACCGGATGGCCCTGCGCGAAGATCGAGGCCAGGCGCTGGCGCATGTAGCGGGCGTAGTTGTAGCTGGGCACGACGACCGAAATGCGCCGCATCGTCGGTTGCGCCAGCGCCAGCAGCCCCGACACGTAGCGGTCGAAGCCGAGTTGGCGGGCGGCCAGGCGGCCGGCGCGGGCGCGATCGACGCTGCGTGCATCGTGGCACTCCTGGCCGAGTGCCAGCGTTTCACGCGCCATCGCCCCGACATCGCCAAGCGGCACCAGCGCGCCCACCTCGAACCGACGCAGCAGCTCGGGGATGCCGCCGCTGTTCCCGAACGCCACCACGGTCAGGCCGCACGCGAGCGCTTCCAGCACCACGCTCGGGAGCGGGTCCTCGCGCGAGGTCAGCACGAAGCAGTCGGCGGCACTGAGATGGTCGGGCGCGTCCGGCACATGGCCTGGCATATGGAAGGTGCCGGTGGCGCAGGCGGCCTCGATCTCGCCACGCAGGTAGGTCTGCAGCATCGCATCGATGTTGCCGAGCCACAGGCAGTGCACACGGCGATGCGGCCGGCGCTGGCGCCTGCGCTTCTGGCGACCATCGGTCACGGGCCGGCTGGCGAGCAGGCGCCAGAGTTGCAGGAACAGGTCGAAGCCCTTGCGCATGTCGGCATAACCGATGCCGATCAGCAGCAGGTCGTCCGGGGCGACGCCGAACTGTCGGCGGAGTGTGGCGCGATGCCGGGCGGAGAATTTCGCAGCCGAGTACAGCCCCTGCGGCAGCTGCACCGCGCGCTCGTCCGGCATCGGCACCAGGGCACGCACCGCGTCATGCACCGCGGTCGCGGGGAACACCACCTTGCGGGCATGGGTCGCGGCGTCACGCAGCATCGGCAGCAGGTGTTTCTCGCCGAGCAGGGCGGGCAGCTCGTGCACCAGCAGGATGAACGGGATGCCGGCCTGGGCGAGCAGGCGTCCGATGCCTGCGGAGGCCGAGCTGTTGACGATGGCGCTGGAGAAGCCGGCGATCCGCAGCGCCTCCAGGTGCGCCGGAACCCGCGGGTCGTCCGCGGCCATGATGCTGGTGCGGCCCACCGCCTCGTAGCCGTCGAGCATGGCGCCGCCGCCCAGCAGCAGGAAGGCGATCTCGACCCCATGGCCGCGCTTGAGCTGGCGTCCGACATGCAGCAGCAGCGATTGTGCGCCGGCCTGGAACGCATCGTGGCCGACCAGCAGCACGCGACCCTGCGCCGAGGGCTTGCCGAAGCCGGTGACGGCGCGGCCGGTGGCGTTCAGGTAGGCGGCGCCGAAATGCAGGTCGGGCTCGAGATAGGCGCCCTCGGCCCACTCGTTCCAGGCATTGACGCACACGATCGGCTCGCCATGGAACGGTTGCGCGCCGGCTGCCCTGACCAGCCCCTCAAGCCAGGCCTCGTACTTGGCGGGCGTCGAGCCGTGCAGCACCAGCCCGTTGCCCTGTCGCCTGGCGTCGTTGTCCCAGGACGGCGAGGCGGTGCGGATCAGCGGGAACGGCGCCGGCGGAGCGGCCAGGGCCGAGCGCACCACGTCGTCGTAGTTATAGACCTGCGCGCTGAAGTCGGTGTCCAGCACGTTGAGCGACGGATTGATCGTGGCGAGCCCGTTGACCAGCTTGTGCGGCGGAAACTCGATCGCGCCGTCCAGCCCGTACGGGCGCGGATCGTTGTCGCCGAAGCTCTGCGACATCACGAAGAGCGGGTCCTCGTTGGTCCGGCCCATGAACAGGGTGCGCCAGCGGGCGATGGTTTCGGCGGCGTCGGGGATCACGCCGATGCGGTAGATCATCAGCAGCGGTCGGCCGCAGACGCGGATGTAGCGCGGATCGGTGAAGTGGCGGGCGAAGCAGTCGATCAGCGGCAGCTCGTCCTCGGGGCGGAAATCCTGGCTGATCAGGACGTCCTCCTCCGAGCCGTCCCAGCGCCGGGTCCAGTTCTCGTTCGCCCACATCAGGCAGAACGGCAATTCGATCGACGTGTCGCCGAGCAGCGCCTCGAGCGGACCATCCATGAGGCGCTCGCCGTTGAACCAGTAGAAATAGAACACGAACCCGTCGATGCCGGCCGCATGCGCCATGGCCGCCTGCTGGCGCAGCACGCTGGTGCCCTCGAGGCGGTAGTGACCGAGGTCGCGCGGAATGCGCGGCTGGTAGTGGCCGGCAAAACGGGGCAGCCCGCGGGCGACGTTGGTCCATTCGGTGAAGCCGGTGCCCCACCATTCGTCGTTGCGCGGCATCGCGTGGAATTGCGGCAGGTAATAGGCAATCACGCGGGCGCGGCGCGTGACCGTGGCCGGCAGCATCCGGCGGGTCTCGAACAGCGGGCCGGGCTGGGTGTTGCGCCGGACCTCGCGCGGCAGGGTGGTCTCGCCCGATGGCAGGCTGGGGTGGATGCCCGGCCGGTCGCGGTGCGCCAGGTAGTGCAGCAGCGGGTTGAGTTCCGTCTCGCCGCCCAGGTAGCGCTGGCGATAGAACGCCGGATCGAAGCCGGCGAACGGTTTCCGGGCCTCGCGGAAGCCCTGGACCATGTAGTGCTCGAGCGGATCGAGGCCGGCGGCGGCGACGTCGGGGTAGGTCTTGAGGTAGAACGGGCTGTCGAACTCCGCCATCGCGCTGACCTGGCCGCCGGCGCGATGCAGCAGGTAGTGGCGCAGCGCCAGCATGCCGTCAGGGACGCTGTAGGTGCGGCTGTACCAGACCGGATCGAACCAGCTGCTCGGTCGGCGCCCCTCGATTTCACCACGCAGCACGTAATGCAGCAGCGGATCGATGGTCTCTGCGGCCACGTCGGGATTCTGCTGGAGATACCAGCCAGGATCGAAATACAGGTTCGGCTTGCGGCCCTCGCGCCAGCCATAGTCGTGATAGTGCGCCATCGCCTCCGCCCTGTGCCCGGCGATGTCGGGATTGCAGGCGATGTAGTACTCGAGGTCGAACAGCCCGGACTGGCCGAGCAGATGCAGGCCGCCACTGGACGACAGCGCGGCGGACAGGATACCGCCACCGGCGATGGCCTGCGGAGCCGGAGTCTGGGCGGCACTCATCGGGCTGAACGCATGGTCTGATCCTGGATCGGCCGGACGATTAACAAAATGTTATCTGTGTTAGATACGCGGTCGCCCGCTCCTTGGGCAAGAGTTCGTTTCGAGATCGACAAGGCTTGGGCTGGCGTCCGGGCGGCGTGGTGCGCGGCGGAGGCCCGATGAGGGCTGCCCCGCACTGGACGCTGATCCGCATCGCGGCGACGTGGAGCGCGGGGGCGTGACGCGCGGGCGGGCGTGTTGCATGGTGCGCGCCACCTCGATGCAAACCATCCAGTCAAGAGCCGCCCTCTGCCCATGGACCAGTCCGCCACGCTGATCGAGACGCCGCCAGGCCCCGGGAGTGTCCAGGACCAGGCGTCCACGGCAGGGACGGCGGCTCCGCATGAGCACAGCCACGTCAGCTTCCAGGAGGGGCTGGAGCTTGAGTGTGGCGTGGTGCTGGCGCCGATGGTCATGGCGTATCGCACCTACGGCCGGCTCGGTCCGCGGGCGGACAATGCGGTGCTGGTCTGCCATGCGCTGACCGGCGACCAGTATGCGGCGGAAACCCATCCGGTCAGCGGCAAGCCGGGCTGGTGGTCGCGCCTGGTCGGTCCCGGCTTGCCGATCGACACCGACCGCTTCTTCGTCATCTGCATCAACGTGCTGGGCGGCTGCATGGGCTCGACCGGGCCGCGCTCAGCCCGGCCGGACGCGGGCGGCGAGCCGTGGGGCACCGAGTTCCCGCCGGTGACCATTCGCGACATGGTGGCGGCCCAGGCCAAGGTGGTCAGCAGCCTCGGTATCGAGCGGCTGTTCGCGGTGGTGGGCGGCTCGATGGGCGGCATGCAGGTGCTGTCCTGGGCCGCGACCTACCCCGAGCGGGTGTTCGCAGCGCTGCCGATCGCCACCGCATCGTTCCATTCGGCGCAGAACATCGCCTTCAACGAGGTCAGCCGCCAGGCGATCTTCGCCGATCCGGACTGGCATGGCGGCCGCTACTGGGCGGACGGGCTGGTGCCGGCGCGCGGCCTCGCGGTGGCGCGGATGATGGCGCACATCACCTACCTGTCGGAGGAGGCACTCACCCGCAAGTTCGGCCGGCGGGTGCAGCGCGACCCGATCGCGAAGGCCGATGCCGGTGCGCCGCTCAGCCTGTTCGGCGAGATGTTCGAGGTGGAGAGCTACCTGCGCCACCAGGGCTCGAGCTTCGTGCGCCGGTTCGATGCCAATTCGTACCTGACCATCACCCGGGCGATGGATTACTTCGATATCGCCATGGACCACGGCGGCGACCTGTCGGCGGCGTTCGTGGGTACGCGCACGCGGTTCTGCATCGTATCGTTCTCGTCCGACTGGCTGTTTCCGACGCCGCAAAGCCGGGCCGTCGCGCGCGCCCTCAACAAGGCGGCTGCGAACGTGAGTTTCGTCGAGATCGAGACCGACAAGGGGCACGACGCGTTCCTGCTCGACGAGCCGGAGTTCGACCGCACCATCCGCGGCTTCCTGTCGGGCTGTGCTGAGCATGCCGGCCTGGCGACGCCGACCACCGACATCCCAACGGTGCCCTGAGCGCCCATGCGTCTCGACCAGAAACTGATCGCGGAAATGATCGAGCCGGGCGCGCGCGTGCTCGATATCGGCAGCGGCGACGGCTCGCTGATCGAGCACCTGTTCCGCACCCGCAATTGCGACGCCCGCGGCATCGAGCTCGACATGGGCGAGGTGACGCGCTCGGTGGCGCACGGCCTGCCGGTGATGCATGGCGATGCCGACACCGATCTTGCGCATTATCCCGACGGTGCGTTCGATTACGTGGTGCTGTCGCGCACGCTGCAGGCGGTGGAACGGCCGCGCGAGGTGTTGCGGCAGATGCTGCGGATCGGCACCCGGGCGATCGTGTCGTTCCCGAATTTCGGCCATTGGGAATTGAGGCTGCAGCTGCTGTTGCGCGGTCGCATGCCGATGACCGATGCCTGGGGCCGTCCCTGGTACGAAACACCGAACATCCACCCCTGCACGATCCGCGACTTCTTCGCGCTGTGCGCCGAGGAAGGCTACCTGGTGCAGCGCTGGATGGCGGTCGACGAGAACGGCGCCCGCACGCCCTGGCAACGCTCGCTGCAGATGGCCAACCTGTTCGGCGAACAGGCGCTGTTTCTGCTGGGGCGCGCGTAGGAGGTCGGCTTGCACGACATGTCGCCGACCAGGTTCGTTCCGGTAGCGATGTTCCTGCTCCTGTCATGCATGGGAATGGCGCCGAACCGGTGCCCGCAGATTGTCGCTGATCACGGCAAGGATCATGTGCTGGACAATGCGTCCCTCTTCGACACGCCTCCCGTGAACAAGGTGGACCTTGAGCCGGCTGTTCGTGGCCGACGTGACGTCTGGGATCTTGATCGGATCGATCCCTATCTCGTGTGCCGATATTCCGGAACCGCGACTGTCGTCACGCTTCATGTGATCGGTGCGCGGACCTGCTTCGCCTCGGGACCACTCTTCCGAGCCTATTGTCGGTAGATCGACAGGCCCCACATTCCGGCGCGGTCCTGGCCGGATACGAAACAGGTCGTGCATCCGTCTTCATAAGCTGATATCGATCGGCTTATCGAGATTCCAGACGCAGACTGTCGCGGTCGCCAAAAGCCCGCACCTGAGGGTCTCGGCCAGGCCGGCGCGATGTGCGGCCGGCAGCGAGGTTTCCGATGACGGCCGCTGCCGAGACGCTCCAGCTCTCGATCCTCAAGCCATACCAGTCCTCCAGCCTCCGCCAGGCCGCCTGGCAGACTGCGACCACCTTCGGGCTGTATCTGACGCTGGTCGTCGCGATGTATGCCGCCTCCAGCTTGTCGGTCTTGCTCACGCTGGCGCTTGCGGTGCCGGCCGGCGGGCTGATCGTTCGCATCTTCATGCTGCAGCACGATTGCGGGCACGGCTCGCTGTTCCGCACCCGCCGGGTCAACGGCATCGTCGGTGCCCTGTGCAGCCTGGCGACGCTTACCCCGTTCGCCTACTGGCGCCGGCTGCATGCCCGCCATCATGCCGGCTGGAACAATCTCGACGGCCGCGGCGTGCCGGCCGATTTCTTCTCCGACTGCCTGACCAGCGCGGAATACGCCGCCCTCCGCCCGATGCAGCAGCGGCTGTATCGGCTGACCCATCATCCGGCGCTGGTCCACCTGCTGCTGCCGCCGGTGATCTTCATCCTGCTGTACCGCGTGCCGTTCGACACCCCTGCCGCCAACCGCGTCGAGCGCCGCAGCGTGCTGCTGCTCAACCTGTCGCTGGTCGCGATGTTCGCCGGCCTGATGATGGTGTTCGGCGTCCGGACCGTGCTGCTGGTGCATCTGCCGGCCCTGATGTTCGCGGCCATCGTCGGCATCTGGCTGTTCTCCGTGCAGCACCGGTTCGAGGACAGCCAGTGGGCGACCTCGGAGACCTGGCGCTACGACCAAGCCGCCCTGCACGGCGCATCCTACCTGCGGCTGCCGCGGGTGCTGCAGTGGTTCAGCGGCAATATCGGCCTGCACCACGTGCACCATCTGCGCCCCGGCATCCCGAACTACCGACTACAGGCATGCCATGATGGCTGCCTGGAGGTGACCGGAGCGGTGACGGTGCTGAACCTGCGACAGGCGCTGCGGGCTCCGAGCTATGCGCTCTGGGACGAGGAGCAGGGCCACATGGCGCCCTTCCCGGCGGCTCCCCGGCGTTAGCGGCACAGCAACCGGCTGCGACACCTCGCCGTTGAACAAGGCCGGCCACATCCGGCCCTGCCAACGGAGCCGCCCATGACCTCTTCCTCCACTCCGCTCCCGTATTCCGCCGAGCTCGAGCAGCCGCATCCCGGCGACTCCCAGGTCGAGGCCTCGATCAACCGGCTGATGCGCGGCATCCTGGAGACCACCTGGAGCGACTACGGACACGCCGTGCGCGGCGTCCATGCCAAGAGTCATGGCCTGCTGCAGGGTGAGATGCAGGTGCTGGGTGGACTGCCGCCGGAGCTGGCCCAGGGCATGTTCGCGCAGCCGGCCGTCTATCCGGTGGTGATGCGGATCTCCACCAACCCCGGTGACATCCTCGACGACACGGTGTCGGTGCCGCGCGGCATGGCCATCAAGGTCATCGGCGTGGAGGGCGAGCGGCTGCCGGGTTCCGAAGCCAGGCGCACGCAGGACTTCGTCATGGCCAACGCACCCGCCTTCGTGGCCCCGGATGCCGGCAGTTTCGCCACGAGCCTCAGGCTGCTGGCGGCAACGACCGATACCGGCCAGCTCTGGAAGAAGGCGCTGTCCGCGGCCCTGCGCGGCGCTGCGGTAGCGGTGGCGGCAGCGGGCGGTGATGCCGGCAAGCTGAAGGCGCTCGGCGGCCAGCCACTGACCCATCCGCTCGGCGAGACGTTCTACACCCAGACGCCATACCGCTACGGCGCGCATGTCGCGAAGCTGTCGCTGGCGCCGATCAGCCACGAGATGCAGCGTCTGACCGACAGCCCGGTCGACCTCGCCGGCGCGCCGAACGGGCTCCGCGGCGCGGTCATCGCGTATTTTCGCGAGCATGGCGCCGAGTGGGAGCTCCGCGTGCAGCTGCGGACCGACCCGCGCTCCATGCCGATCGAGGACGCCTCGGTGCCATGGCCGGAGGACCGCAGCCCGTATGTCGCGGTGGCCCGCATCAGGGTGCCGGCGCAGCCTGCCTGGAGCGAGGAGCGCGCGGTGCAGGCGGATGACGGCCTGTCGTTCAGCCCGTGGCACGGCCTCCTCGAGCATCAGCCGCTCGGCTCGATCAACCGGGCGCGCAGGGACTCCTATGCCATGTCGGCGGCGTTCCGGGCGTCGCGCAATGGCTGCCCGATCCATGAGCCCGAGGCGACGATGGCGCTGTCGAAGGCCGCCGCCAGCCCCTATGGCCGCATGCCCGGTCGTGAGGGACGCCGGCCGAACACGCCCGACGCCCGTCCCGGCGCGGTCGGCCAGCCGCTGAACAAGGGTCTGCGCGGCGTGTTTGCCGGCACCGTCGGCGGTCTCGCGGCGGGTTTGCTGCTATCGGCGATCATGGTGGGACTGGAAGCGGCGAGCGGCGAACCCTCCGACCTGGTCAAGCTCAGGCGCCGCCTTGACGCCAGTCTCGGGCTTGCGGAGGTCCCCGATGAGGCCGATCCGGATGGTGCCGAGCAGCTGGTGGCGCATGGCGGCCACATGCTGCTGTCCGGGGTCAGCGGCGCATTGTATGGCGCGCTGGCACCGGAGGAAGCGTCGCCGCTGGTCGCAGGGTCGATCTTCGGCGGCGTGTTCTATCTGCTCGCATACGGCGTTGCGGGCCCGGCGGCAGGGGTGAGCCCGCCGCTCTGGCGCGACACCCGGTCGAGCATCGCCCAGCACGGGATGTTCCACCTGCTGTTCGGTATCGTCGCCGGGCTGGTGGCGCGGCGGGTCGGGCGCCGGCTCTGATCGAAACCCGCCGGGTGGCCCGTTCAGTGACCGGCTGAGCCGATCCCGTCCAGCTCGGCGATCGCCTCCGAAGTAAGGGCGATATCGGCCACTGCCAGGTTCTCCCGCAGGTGGCCGAGCGACGAGGTGCCCGGGATCAGCAGGATGTTCGCCGACCGGTGCAGCAGCCAGGCGAGTGCGACCTGCATCGGTGTCGCGCCGATCCGGGCCGCCACGTCCGACAGCGTCGTCGATTGCAACGGCGTAAAGCCGCCGAGCGGAAAGAACGGCACGTAGGCGATGCCGTCCGCCGCAAGGGCGTCGATCATCGCGTCGTCCTCGCGGTGGGCGAGGTTGTAGTGGTTCTGCACGCAGACGATCTCGGCGATGCCGCGACCCTGCGCCAGCTGCGTGGGCGTGGTGTTGCTCAACCCGATATGCCGCACCAGGCCCTGGCGTTGCAGCTCCGCAAGGGCCGTGAGCGGCGCCTCGATCGAGCCTTCGCTGGGGCCGTGGCCGTCGCCACCGAGGATCCGGAGATTGACCACGTCGAGTGCGTCGAGGCCGAGATTGCGCAGGTTGTCGTGTACCGCACTGGTGAGCTCGGGCGCCGACATCGCCGGGTTCCATGACGCATCCGCACCCCGCTTGGCACCGATCTTGGTCACGATCACCAGGTCATCTTGGTAGGGGTGAAGCGCCTCGCGGATCAACCGGTTGGTGACGTACGGACCGTAGAAGTCACTGGTGTCAATATGGTTGACGCCGCTCGCCACGGCCTCGCGCAGCACGGCCAGTGCGGTGTCGTGATCCTTGGGCGGTCCGAACACGCCAGGTCCGGCGAGCTGCATCGCGCCGTAGCCCAGGCGATTGACCGTCCGGTCGCCGAGCCGATACGTGCCGGCGTTGCCGAGCTTTGCCATGTGTCTTCTCTCCAGGTCGCATCGACGATATGCACCCGAGCCGGCCGCACGATAATCCCCCACAATCGGCACAGGCCGTGCGATCGGGTGGACAATGCCGACAGACCTCCAGGAACTCGCTGCATTCGTTGCCGTGGCACAGGCGCGCGGGTTTCGCGAGGCGGCCCGGAAAAGCGGCGCGTCCGCATCGGGTTTGAGCGAGGCGGTCAGGCGGCTGGAGACCAGGCTCGGCGTCCGGCTGCTCAACCGGACGACACGGAGCGTGGCGCCGACCGAGGCGGGCCGACGGTTGCTGGAACGGCTGGTGCCGATGCTGGGTGAGCTCGACGCAGCACTCGATGTGGTGAACGCGTTTCGCGACCGGCCGACCGGCACCCTCAGGCTGAATGTGCCGGGCAGTGTCGCACGCCTGGTGCTGCCCGCGATCGTGCCGGGTTTTCTCCTGGCTTATCCGGACATCCGGCTCGACGTGGTGGTCGAGGAGAGCTTCGTCGACGTGCTGGCGGCAGGCTGCGACGCCGGCGTCCGCTACGACGAGCGGCTGGAGCAGGACATGATCGCGGTGCCGATCGGGCCGCGCGTGCAGCGCTTCGCCACCGCCGCCGCACCAGGCTATCTCGCCACGCACGGTCGGCCGGAGCATCCGCGCGACCTGCTGGCGCATGCCTGCCTGCGCGGCCAGTTCGCCAGCGGCAGCATTCCAGCCTGGGAATTCGAGCGGGATGGCGAGATGGTCCGGGTCGACCCCACCGGCCCGTTGCTGGTCAGGCTCGGCGGCGCGGTCGACCTGGCGGTGAGTGCCGCGGTGCAGGGGGTCGGCATCATCCATGTGTTCGAGGACTGGCTGCGGCCCCACCTCGAGGACGGCTCGCTGGAACCGGTGCTCGAGCCGTGGTGGCAGAGTTTTCCGGGACCTTTCCTGTACTACCCCGGCCGCACCCACCTCCCGGTCCCGCTTCGCGCCTTCGTCGACTTCATCAGGCAGTAGGCCGGCTTCTTGCGGATCCGGTCGTTGCGTGCCGCAATGGGGACAGCCAGACTTCGCGGCGTTCCTGGCGGGAGGCTGCGGCAATGTTCGGATCTGTGGTTCTGGACGTGGCCATCGGACTCAGCCTGCTGTTCCTGTTCGTGAGCCTGATCTGCTCGGCGATCCGCGAGGCGATCGAGACGGTGCTCAGCATGCGGGCTGCCGACCTGGAACGCGGCGTGCGCGAACTGCTCGACGACCCGGAGGGCATCGGCGCCGCGCGCGATCTGTATGCGCATCCGCTGGTCTATTCGCTCTATCCCGGATCGTACGAGCCGGAACTGCTGCGGCCGCATCGCAGCCTGCTCGGCGGCAGGGTCGGGTTGTGCATGCCGGTCCGTGCGCGGCACAACCTGCCTGCCTATATTCCGGCCGCCAACTTCGCCCGCGCGTTCCTCGACATCATCCTGCGCGGGCCGGTCGGCACCGCACCGAGCGGGCCCGCGGCGGTGGTACCGGTGATGTCGCCGGAAGCGCTCCAGGCGATCGCACGAGACATGCCGGACGGCCGCATCCGACGCGCGCTGCTGAGCGCGCTGGACACCGCCGAGGGCGACCTTGCGCGGGTGCAGCTCGCCCTCGAGGTCTGGTTCGATGCCTGCATGGAGCGGGTTTCGGGCCGGTACAAGCAGCGCACGCAGGTGATCCTGTTCCTGCTCGGGCTGCTGCTGGCCGGGGTGATGAACATCGATGCGTTCAGCGTCGGCCGGGCGTTGTTCCAGGACAAGGCGCTGCGTGACGGCGCCGTGGCGCAGGCCTCGGAACTGCTGCCGCGCGATACCGAGCACGCGCTGCCGGCCCAGGCCCAGGACCAGGCCCAGGCCCAGGATGCCTTCATGGTGCTGCAGCGCGACCTCGACGAGATCCAGTTCCCGACCGGCTGGGAGCCGCCACCGCAGCATCTATGGCGCCCTGAGGAGACCACCGCCCCGGTTGAGCCGCCGGGCGTGGCCTCGACATGGCCTGCGACCGCGGCACGGCTGGACTGGCTGGCGCTGCTGCAGATGCTGATCGGCTGGACCGTGACCGCCTTTGCCGTGATGCTGGGCGCGCCGTTCTGGTTCGACATGCTCAGCCGCTTCATGGTGGTCCGCTCGACGGTCAGGCCCGGCACCCGCCTGCTCGGGAGCAGCAGCCTGCGCTAGCTGACCGGTGCCGCGGTCCTGCCGAACCGTGTGCTATTCTTCGGGCTCGGTCGTGAACAGCAGCGGGTAGCCCTTCTTGCGCGCGAGGTCGGTCGCGTTGGTCGCCTTGGCCTCGGCGATCTCCTTCGTGAAGACGGCGACCACACACACCCCACGTTGATGCGCCGTCATCATGACGCGGCCGGCCTGGCCCTCATCCATGCGGAATTCCGCCTTCAGCACCAGCACCACGAATTCGCGCGGCGTGAAGTCGTCGTTGACCAGCATGACCTTGTGCAGACGCGGCCGCTCTACCTTCAGCTCGAGCTGGATGCGGGGGGAGGTGGTGGTCTCGGGCATCGGCGGCTTTCACCAGGGCGTCGTTGCGCATGTTTCCGGGGCGGCGCACCCCACCGGGAAGAGTCCCCGTCGTGGATCCGATGGAAGAGAGCCGCATCGAGCGGCATATGGGGATCGACCAGCGCACGCGTCAGGGCAGGAGTCGCGGTTCCAGAAGCCGCTCCTGCGACGCATCCCACCGCCACAGCATATCGTTCGTAAGCCGCGTGCCTCCCAGGTATCGATGAACCGGGTTGTGCAGCGACCAGTCATCCCGCCCTGCCACCAGACGGTGTCCGAGCTCGGTCAGCGAGATCGGGCTCTCGCGGAAGCGACGGTGGCGCTCCGTGTCGTGGTGCATGTCCGGATCGAAGTGGCGCTCCGTCACGCCGGTCAGTGCGGGGACGGGCGCCGCGGCGAGCTCGCACAGCGTCTCGCCGATCTCGAAGTAGGAGAGGGGACAGCGTTCTCCCCACCGGAGGATGCGCTGCATGAGAGGCGAGACGCAGCGCTCCGGGTCAGACAGATGCCGACTGGAGAAGCCCTCGCCACGGCCGTCCGCTTCGGTCCACCAGCCCTGCCGTTCGATGAGGCCGAGGATGCGCCGGGCCGTGGCGCCGAGGCCGGTGTGGTCCGGCAATTGGTCCAGGCTCTGCTCGACGGCGCGTCTCAGTCCCGCAAGCCGATGCAGCTCCGGGTCATTCCGCATGGCGGCCCAGGCTGCCGGTGTCGAGGCGCCGAATGCCGCCCATGCCCGGCTCGCCAGCGCCACGTCCGCTGCGTCGACAGGTCGTGGAGGGAAAACCCAGTCGCCCGGACGACGCTCGCCGAGTGCCGCTTCTGCCTGCTTCAGCCAGAGCCGGGGCGCGATCTCCAGGCGGTGCCCCAGCCAGTCCAGCAACTGCACGAGCACCAGCTGCGCGTTCGGGTCCGGGTCGATCCAGAGCTCCACCCGGTCATGCGCGCGGCACATGTCCGGCAGCGGGTGCCAGACGCTTCGCAACGGAGAAATCTCGTCGCCGGGATCCTCGGCGCCGAACCGCCAGGATCCGCTACACAGGCCTTCTGCCTCGCAGGTTGCCCGCCGCCGCCGGAAGAAATCCTCCGGCGCCCCCCGTGCAGGCACCGGACCGGTCATTAAACGGTGGCTGAAGGTCAGGACCTGGTCGGCGCGCCTCTCCTGCTTGAGGTGGCCTGCTCCGGTGTCACCCGTGACGAGGATCAGTGTGGACATCGCCGCCTCCGACATGCCTGGGACCAGGTGCCGCCCGTGTCAGGTTCTACCAAGGTCGGGATAGGCCGCGTCCAGGAACTCCTGCTCCAGCCGGACCGCGCGCACGAACAGGTCCCGGTTCAGCGTCGCCTCGGCGGGCCCGACACGGTCGAGCTCATGGCGCAGGAACGCCACGAAATCCCGGAAGCCCTCGTTGTCGTGCAGCGTGATCCACTCGGCGTGCACGAAGGTGGCGGGTAGCGGGCGGGGCGCGGCTGAAGCCCAATCCAGGTAGAGCCATTCCGCCACGCACAGCACCGACAGCGCGGCGCCGTAGCTGCGGCTCGCGGCGGCCTCCCGCATGATCGCCTTGAATCCGGCGGTCGGCGCGGTGTCGGGGGGCGCCAGCCGTGCCGCCTCGTCCACCCCGAGGGCTGCGAAGGCACGCTCGAAATAGGTGTTCTCCGGCCCGCAGATGAAGCCGAGCGCCTGGCCCAGCCGCAGCTTCGCCGGCAGCGTGTCGGCAGTGGCGAGTGCTGCGCCCAGCAGCGCCAGGAAGCTGTCGAGGAAGCGGTAATCCTGGATCAGGTAGCCCGCCATCACCCCGTCCGCGATCGTGCCGGCGCCCAGTTCCTGCACGAACCGGTGCCGCACCGCCTCGTCCCACGCAGGCTGGCTCGCCTGCCGCAGCGTCTCGCTGAAGCTGTCCGTCATTTCCGGTCTCCTTCCTGCACCAGCGACCGTGACACCAGCACGCGGTCGATGTCGCCCGGCGCGGCGTCGCCGGTGGTGGCGGCCTGGGCGATCGCCTGCATCACCCGGTCGGCGATCGGCACGCGGTAATGCACCGGGTCCCAGAAGTTCGAGCGGGTGGTGGTGACCGGATCGCGGTAGGCGAAATCGACCAGGACAGTGTTCGGGGTCGCCTGCGCGATCCGGGTCGCACCGTCACGGCATGATTGCCATTTCGCGGCGATCCAACTGCCGGGCGTGCCGAGTTCCTCGTCTGCGATCGGCGGCATGTAGAGGATCTTGATGGTGTCGCTCGGCAGCGTCGGCAGCAGCCGTGCCAGGATCGACAGCGCGGCCGGATCGGTCGGCCTGCTGGCGGCAGGGTCCGTGGAAGGCTGTCCCCACTGGCGGAAGATCCGATCCACCCGCGCGGCGTCGTAGCGGTTCTCGGCCGGCAGGAAGTCGGTGTAGCCGTCGGCGCCATAGTGCGAGCGCCTGGCGCCGACCAGCATCATGAACTGGTTGGCCGCCTCCTGCAGCGCGTAGAGGTTGGCCACGTGCAGGTAGCCGCGCCAGCGGTTGTCGCCGTACATCCACTCTGGAAATGGCCGGCCGGTGAGGCGGGGGGAATCTGCGCGGGCCAGGCACCAGGCGCTGTCGAGGCCGATCACCACCACCTTCGGGTCCGGATGGTGCCGGGCGAACAAGGCGAGCATGCGGCCCTGCTCCCAGGGCGTGGCGCTGTTCATCGCCAGGTTGACGAAATGCGCGCCGAGCAACCGGTCGAGCGCCGCCGGGCGCAGCAGCCGGCTGGTCGAGGTGCCGATGATGGCGGCGTCGAACCGCGGGCTGGTTGCCAGCATCGGCATCGAGAAGCGCGCATTGGTCGAGATCGGCGCACGCGGCAGCGACGGCGACAGCGGCAGCATGCCCCACGGATCGACCGTCACGATGAACAGGTACGCGGCCAGGCCGAGCCCGAGCGCCGTGCCCGCGAAGATCCGGAGGAAGCGGCGCCAGCCTGTCGGATCGGGCGGGGGTTCAGAACTGGAAATAGATGAACTCGCTGGGAACACGGCCGCCGGTCAGGAACAGCAGGAACACGAACGCCGCCGCCGCCGGAACGGCGATCCAGGGTGAGGGACGCAGCAGCCCGAGTGCCGCACGCTGGCTGCTGGGCCCGATCAGCGCGATGCCGATCGCGGCCCAGAACACCACGGCGTTGCGCAGGTGCAAGGAGCCGATGCCGTGCAGCCCGGCCATCGAGCCCAGGATGTGCCAGGCGGTGGTAAAATCCGGGGCCCGAAACAGCACCCAGCCGACGATCACGAACAGCATCGTCACCAGCCAGCCGAGCCACGCCGGCATGCGCATCCCGGCGCGGGTCCAGAGGTGGTTCATGGCCAGGCCCACGCCATGCAGGCCGCCCCATGCAACGAAGGTCCAGGCGGCGCCATGCCACAAGCCGCCGAGCAGCATGGTGGCGGTCAGGTTGACGCATTGCCGCACCAGCCCGGCGCGGTTGCCGCCGAGCGGAATGTAGAGGTAGTCGCGCAGGAACCGGCTCAGCGTGATGTGCCAGCGGCGCCAGAAGTCGCGCAGCGAGGTGGAGCGGTAGGGCGCGTTGAAGTTCACCGGCAGGATCAGCCCGAACATCAAGGCGAGCCCGATCGCCATGTCGGAATATCCGGAGAAATCGAAGAAGATCTGCAGGGTGTAGGCAACCGAGCCTGCCCACGCTTCGGCGCCGTTCAGCACCGCACCGCTGGCCGCCTTGCCAAACAGCGTGTCGGAGATCGGTGCGATGCTGTCGGCGATGGCGGCCTTCTTCGTGAGCCCGATCAGGAACAGCATGGCGCCGCGTGACAGGTTCTCCGACGTGCGCGCGGTCAGCACCGGGGCGGCGAATTGCGGGATGATCTCGTTGTGGCGCACCAGTGGTCCGGCGACGAGGGCCGGAAAGAACGTGACGAACTCGGCGAAGTCGAGCAGTCGGTAGCGGTGCGCGCGTGCGTACTCCGGGCCGCCGCGCTTCAAGTCGGCAAGATACGAGATCTTCTGGAACACGAAGAAGCTGATGCCGAGCGGCAGCACGATCGACCAGGCGGCGTGCCTGCCACCGACCAGTGCCGCCACGTTCGCGGCGATGAAGTTGGCGTACTTGAACACGCCCAGGACGGCCAGGTTGAGCACGATGCCGGCGACCGGCCACACGGCGCGGCCGGTATCGGCGTAGCGGCGGCCGATCCACCAGGTCGCCAGGGCAAGCGCCACCAGCACCGGCACGAAGCGCCAGTTCCACGCGGCGTAGAACACCAGCGATGCCGTCACCAGCACCAGCTGGCGCGCCGTCCGGCCGGTCTCGCCGGGCAGCCGCGCGCAGCCATGGAACGCCGCCAGCACCAGCGGCAGGAAGACCAGCAGAAACGGTTGGCTGTTGAACAACATGGCGGCGGGGCGGGCAGCTACCGGCGGAAGGTGACGACCAGCACGTCGCGATAGGCCGGCAGCGACGGGTCGAGCGGTGTCACCGCGGTGACGCCGTGATAGACGCGGGAGTCATCGACCAGGGCGGCATCGAGCGGGGCCTTGAGCGTGAAGCTGCCGAGCAACCGGCGCTGCAGGTCGTGGATGCTGGTGACGCCACTGGCAACGTTCTCGCGCGCGATCAGCAGCACCAGCACCCAGTCGACGCCGTCGCGATGCAAGCCTTCCGGGGTTGGCTGCCCGCTCGTATCGACATGCGCCTCGATGCGGAACTGGTGCAGCTCGACATGCCAGAGCTCGGGCCGGGATGCGGTGGGCGTCAGGCCCTCGAACAAGGCGTGGCAGGTGCGCAGGATCGCCAGCAGGACCGGATGGTCGGCGATCTGGTTCTCCACCGGCGTGAACCAGCGTTCGATGCCGCCATTCAGTTCGTTGTAGTCGCGGCTCTGGTAGTGCGGCTGGTGCGGCTTGCGCTCGATCCCGTCACGGCCGACGGCGAACACCGCGTGCCGGCGCCGGCGGTAGCGGCCGCCATCGGCCATGTAGCGGTCGATGCCGAGATGCTCCCAGCTTTCGGCGAAGCTGTCCCAGCGATCCAGGGCACCCTGCTCCTCGAGCAGCCCGGCCATCTCGGCGGCCGGCAGGAACGCGTAGCCGTCGGCGGCGAGCCTGGATGCGGCGGACAGGTCTGTCATGGGTGCTCCGGTTCCTTGGCGGCGGGGGCCTCGGATGGGGTCTCTCTGCTCTCGGCATATGCGGGCGGCCGCCGTTCGAGCATGGCTGTGAGCTTCGGCAGGTCGATGGACTGGTGCGCCATCGGCCGGGTGATCTCGAGCTCGACCATGCGGGCGCGCAGCCGGCGGTTGAACTCGCGCTGCACCGGCCAGCGCCCGGCCACGGTGCATTTCATGGTGCCGCTGATGGCGACGGCATACTCACCGAGGCTGTCGACGCCGTTCAGTCCGAAATCGGCCAGCGTCATGCCGGCGAACGCTTCCTCGGTGCGCAAGGCGCTACCGATCTCGTTGAACAGGTCGCACACCCGGTCGGTATCCTCGGCGAACCCGATGCTGACCGACATCGAGGCGACCGCGTAATCCCGGCTGAGGTTGGCGACCGTCGAGACCGACGAGAACGGGATGATCTGGATCGAGCCGTCGCCGCCGCGCAGCCGCAGCGTGCGGATCGACAAATGCTCGACGACGCCGCTGATCCCCGCCACCGTCACGTTGTCGCCGACCTGCATCGCGTTCTCCACCAGCAGGAAGATGCCGGTGATGAAGTCCTGCACCAGCTTCTGCGAGCCGAAGCCGACCGCCACGCCGATGATCCCGGCACCCGCCAGCAGCGGCGCGATGTTGACGCCGACCTCGCCCAGCACGGTGAGCACCATGATCGCGCCGAGCACCACGAACAGCAGCGTCCGCAGGATCGGCAGCAGCGTCTGCAGCCGGACCGCGCGCGGCATCTGGCCGGTGTCGCCGAAGCGGGCGATCTGCCGGTCGAGGCTGCCGTTCACCAGCTCCCACACGATCACGCCGACGGCCAGCGTCACCAGGATGGTGATCACCGCCGAGAGCAGGTGGGTCCCGAGCGAGCCGCGCGAGAAGAAGCCGAACGCCGGCACGCCCCACGCCTCGAGCAGCAGCACGACGCACACGATCGACAGCGCCCAGGTCACGATCCGCCTGAGCGCCGGGTAGTAGCGGCTGGCCCGGCGCTCGAAGCCCGGGTAGCGCAGCTCGGTGTCCGGCTCGATCCGGAACACCCGGTCCAGCCCGCCCAGCAGCATGATGCCGACCAGGCGGCACGCACCGATGATCAGCACGCTCGAGAGGAACAGGTGCCAGATCAGCGAATAGCCGCCGCGGATCTGGGCTGCCCACACCACCCACAGCGCGCCATCGAAGAACAGTGCCGCGATCCACCAGTAGTCGGCCAGCCGGACCAGCAGGCGGCCGAAGCTGCGTGCGCGCAGGCGTTTCGGTGGATGCAGTGCCGCGGCCACCCGGTGCCGGGTCTGCCAGATCAGCACCGCCAGCAGCACGTGCTCGACCAGCACCACGGCCCGGGTGAAGGCCATGCCGGCGCGGTTCGGCAGGTCGAGGATGCGGCCGATGTCGGTGCTGCAGATCGCCACCACCGGGACCGCCACCAGCCAGCTCCACCACCGGCTGAGGAAGCGCGACTGCTCGTCAGCGACGCGGACCAGCCGGACCCCGGGGGCTTTCGGGGCCAGCAGCATATCGGCGAGCAGCCACAGCGCGCGCCCGATACCGTAGATGTTGGTGACCGTGACGATGATCAGCTGGGTGCGCGGCCGGTCGGCGATGCTGGTGGCGGCGAAATTCCCGATCGCCAGGAAGGCGCAGAGCGGGAGCAGCTTGAGCAGGAGCCGCAGCACCGCATAGGGCAGCCGCCGGAACAGCCTGAGTGTCTGGCGACGGTGCGCTGCATCCCGCGAGCGCGCCTCGGCCTGCCTGGCACTGCGCTCGGCGGCCTCGGCAAGGACGATAGGGTCGATTGTTCCCGCCCCGAGCCCGGGGGGCACGACCTGCGGGGCGGTCGGCAGGATTGGGCTGCCGGGCAGCATGGCGCCGGGCTGCGGCGTGGGTGAGAGCGTCGGATTCTGCAGCGTGGCCGGAGCGGGTGCCGGCGGTCCGGCCTGCACCAGTCCGGGCGGCTCTCCCAGCGGCGACGCGCTCCCTGCCAGCGTCGACGGCGCTTCCCCGGTGGCCTCTTCCTCCTCGATCTCGGTCACCCTGGCGTCGCGTCCAAGGGCCCGCAGGGGGCGTCGCAGTGCCAGCAGCAGCAGGTGTTCCACGGCGAGACCGACCACCACCACGGCGGTGCCGCGCCACAGCGCGTCCAGCAGCGCCGCCCGCGCGTCCGGGTCGACCATCTCGCGATGCAGCCAGCGCCCGGTCAGCGCCATGTCGCCGAACAACGCGCCGAAGCTCTGGCCCTCGAACACCAGCACCTTCTGCACGGTTGCCGCCTGCGCCAGCACTTCGGCAGCCAGGCTGTCCGGCGCCAGGCTGACCGTCTTCGGCTTTGCGGCGGCAGTCGCGTTGGCAGGTGCGGGAGCCGGCGCGGCAGGCTTGGCTGCCGGATGCGCGGCCACGACCGCCGGTGCGGGCGCCCGCCGATCGGTCACAGACACGTCCCGCGGCGCCGGCTGGTCGAGCAGTGCCCGCAGGCGTCGCTGTTCCGCGGGGGTCAGGGCATCGAGGCTGCCGGCGCGGTCGCCGCCTGGTGCGGCCTGATCAGGAACGCGGACCTGGTTCGGGCTCCCAGTCTGGTCCTGAGTCTGGTCCTGGTTCCGGTCCTCGTTCCGGTCCTGGGCGATCGCGGGAAGTGCCGGCGACAGCAACGTCTGGGCGGCCAGGATCGTGGCAAGCAGCACCATCCGCACGCGGCTCCGGCGCTTGGGCAGGCCCTGCGCCGATGGCAGGTCGCCACGCTCGCATCGTTCCATGTCCGGCCTCCGTTCTCCCCGTGACCCCGTTCCGGATGGATCCTGCCGATCGGGAGGGGTGCACCCACCACGGCCGCGCCGCTCCTGTCAAACCGCCGTCGGCGCCGGACGCCTCCTGCCGGCGGTCAGCTTCGGTCGGCTCCAGCCATGACCGGTTCGAGGATCGCGGCACCTGCACGCAGCGTCGCATCGTCCATCCGGTAGAGCGCGTCGAGCAGCCCGACCTGCAGCGAGCCGGGCCCGGCAGCGCCGCGTGCCGCGATCTCGCCCGCCAGGCCGATCAGCACCATGCCGTGCACGGACGCCACCAGCGGGTCCGGCTGCACCGCCAGGCACGCGCCGATCAGCGCAGTCGCGGTGCAGCCGAGACCGGTCACGCGCGTCATCATGGCGTGTCCGTTGGCGATACCGATGACGCGATGTCCGTCGGTGACGAGGTCGGTGGCGCCGCTCACCGCCACCACGGCCCCGGTTCGGGCCGCCAGCCGCCGCGCGGCGTCGCGTGCGGCTTCGGGGCCGTGGGCGCTGTCGACGCCGCGGCCGGCTGGCCCGCTGCCGCTCCCGGATGCCTGCGGACCGGACAACGCCTCCAGCGCCAGGATCTCGGAGGCATTGCCGCGGATCGCCTGCGGCCTGTGCGCGAGCAGCTCGACCGCCAGGCCCGACCGGAACCCGAGCGCTCCCACCGCGACCGGGTCCAGCACCCAGGGTGTCCCGGCCTCGCGGGCCGAGGCGGCCGCACGTGGCATGGCAAGCGCCCGGGCCGCATCCATGGTGCCGAGATTGATCACCAGCGCGTCCGCGATGCGGGCGAACTCCGCCACCTCCTCGATCGCCTCCACCATCGCCGGCGACGCACCGACCGCGAGCAGGGCGTTCGCAGTCGTGTTGGTCACCACCAGGTTGGTGATGTTGTGCACCAGGGGCGCCCGCTCCCGCAGCCGGCGCAGCGTTTCGGCGACGGCGGCCCCGGTCATCGGGTCGGCGGGGTCGGTGGGGTCGGCATCCGGCGTGGCTGAGGATGGTGTCATGCGGGATCTCCTGGCGGCTGGACGCGAAGATGGGCGCCGGGCGCGGTTCGGTTAAGGTGGCGCGCGGCAACCCAGGGGACGAGGCATGACATCGCGCGAGACCGGCTCCGCAGCCCGGCAGTTGTTCGGGTGGCTGCTGGCGACGGCTCTCCTCCTTGGCCCGACCGGGGGCGCCCGCGCGGCACCGGCGCTGACCGTGTTCGCCGCCGCCAGCCTGACCGACGCGATGAAGCACGTGGCATCACTCTGGCAGGCCCAGGGTCATGCGGCGCCGCGGTTGTCGTTCGCGTCCAGCTCGGTTCTGGCGCAACAGGTCGGGCAGGGCGCGCCCGCGGACGTGTTCATCTCGGCCGACCTGAAATGGATGGACTGGCTGGCCGCGAAAAGCCTGGTCCTGCCGGACACCAGGGCGAACCTGCTCGGCAACAGCCTGGTGCTGGTCGAGCCCCGCGCCGGGCTGAAGCCGGTGACGATAGCGCCCGGCCTCGATCTCGCTGCCATCCTCGGGGCAGGCGGCCGGCTCGCGGTCGGTGACCCGGCGTCGGTCCCGGCGGGGATCTACGCGAAGCAGGCGCTGACCCGGCTGCATCTGTGGGATGCGGTCGCACCGCATCTGGCGCCGGCGGAGAACGTGCGCGCGGCCCTGCTGCTGGTCGAGCGCGGCGAAGCACCGGCCGGCATCGTCTATGGCAGCGACGTCGCCGCCGCCCCGGGCCTGGCCGTTGCCGGCACGTTCCCGGAGAGCAGCCACGATCCGATCCTGTATCCGGAGGCTTTGCTGGCCACTGCCACCAGCCCAGACGAGGCGCGGCGCTTCCTGGCGTTCCTGCGCACGCCGGCGGCGGCTCAGGCATTCCGCAATGCCGGCTTCACGGTGCTGGACACCCATTAGCGTGCTCGAGCCGGACCAGTGGATCGCAGTCCGGCTGACGCTCCGGGTGGCATTGATGGCAGTGGGCGGGACGCTGCCGGTGGCGCTGCTGCTGGCCTGGATCCTGGCCCGGCCGCGGCTGCCCGGCCGGCCGCTGCTCGACGCACTGGTGCACCTGCCGATGGTGCTGCCGCCGGTGGTGACCGGCTGGCTGCTGCTGCTGGTGTTCGGGCTGCACGGTCCGGTAGGCGGGCTGCTCTGGCGGCTGTTCCACGCCAGGCTGGTGTTCACCACGGCGGGTGCGGCGCTGGCGACGGGCGTGATGACGCTGCCGCTGATGGTGCGCACCATCCGGCTGTCGCTGGAGGCGATCGATCCCGGGCTGCTCGATGCCGCGGCCGGGCTGGGGGCGCGGCCGCTCGACCGGTTCGTCACGATCACCCTGCCGATGGCAGCGCCCGGCGTGCTGGCTGCGGCGGCGATCGGGTATGCCGCCAGCCTCGGCGAGTTCGGTGCCGTCATTACCTTTGCCGCCAGCATCCCCGGCCGCACCCAGACCCTGCCGCTGGCGATCTATGCCGCACTGCAGGTGCCGGGCGGCGAGGCGATCGCGGCGAGGCTGGCCACCGTGTCGCTCATGCTGGCGCTTACCGGGCTGCTGGTCTCGGAGCTGCTGATGCGCCGGCTGCGCGGGATCGGCCGGGTGTGACGGACACCCCCGGGCCAGGCCCGTGCTCGGTGGCGCCGCGGCACCGGTTCGTTGCCGCTCGCGCCCCTGACATGCAGCTGCAGACGCCGCCGCGCGGGCTCGGCCGGGTGTGACCGACGGCACCGCAGCAGGCACGCTCTCGCTCGCGATGCGGCACCGCTTTGCCACCGGCCGTGTGCTGGACATGCAGCTGCAGGCGCCGCTGCCCGGGATCGTCGGGCTGTTCGGCCCGTCCGGGGCTGGCAAGAGCACGCTGGTGGCGGCGTTGTGCGGGCTGTTCCGGCCGGACTGGAGCGAGATCCGGATCGGCGACCGGGTGCTGTCGGGGCCGGGCGTTTGGGTCAGGCCGGAGGCGCGTCGCATCGGCATGGTGTTCCAGGACAGCCGGCTGTTCCCGCATCTCTCCGTCGAGGCCAACCTGCGCTATGGTGCGCGCCGGGCTCCGGCGGGCCCCGGGGATCACCCCGGCTTCGACGAGGTGGCGTCGCTGCTTGGGCTGGACGGGCTGCTTGCGCGCCGCATCCGGGCTTTGTCCGGCGGCGAGAGGCAGAGGGTGGCGATCGGGCGGGCGCTGCTGTCGCGGCCGGTGCTGCTGGCGATGGACGAGCCGCTGTCGGGGCTGGATGCGGCCCGGCGCCGCGAGATCCTGTTCTATCTCGGCCGGCTGCGCGACCGGCTGCGGCTACCTATCCTGTACGTGACGCACGCGCTCGACGAGGTGATGCGGCTTTGCGACACGGTGGCGCTGGTCGAGGATGGCGCCATCCGCGCCTGCGGGCCGGTGGCGACGCTGCTGCTGCAGGAAGGCGCCGGCCTGGCGGATCGCGACGATGCCGGCGCGCTGCTTGAGGCGGAGGTGCGGGCACACGACACGGAGCGCGGGCTGAGCCTGGTGCAGGCGGGCGGGTTCAGCCTGATGGTGGCAGGCACCGGGCATCCGGTGGGCGCGCGGCTGCGGCTGACGGTGCCGGCGCGTGAGGTCGTGCTGCTGCGGCTGGCCGCCCCTGACACGCTGCTGACCAGCGCCCAGAACGTCGTTGCGGTGCGGGTGCGGTCGGTCGCTCCTGCTTCCGCCGATACGGCTCTGGTCGTGCTGGAACCCGATGCGCCACCTGGGCCGGACACGCGGGCGGCTCTGCTGGCCCGGGTGACGGGCGATTCCGTGCGACGGCTCGGGCTGGCTCCGGGGGCGTGCCTGGTGGCGCTGGTCAAGACGGTGTCGATCGTCGTGCTGGATGGGGAGAGCGGTCATGGATGAACGGGCGAATGCAGGCGTGCCGGAACCGGACTGGCTGCTGTGGGCGCGCGAGGTGCAGGCGGTGGCGCAGAGTGGGCTCGCCTTCACCCGCGACCCCTACGATGTCGAGCGCTACCAGGCGCTGACCGCACTGGCGGCACGGATGATGGCGGCCTCCGATCCCAGCGCCGGCAATGCCGACACGTTGCACCGGCTGTTCGCCGCGGAGACGGGATATGCCACCCCGAAGGTCGATGTGCGCGGTGCCGTGTTCGACCGCCAGGGCCGTCTGCTGATGGTGCGCGAGTTGGCCGACCAGGGACGGTGGACGCTCCCGGGCGGCTGGGCCGACGTCAACCAGACCGCCTCGGAGTGCGCCGAGCGGGAGGTGGCGGAGGAGTCCGGCTACAGCGTGCGCGCCTCGAAGCTGGCGCTGGTGCATGACCGCGGTCGGCAGGGCCACCATCCGACCGGGCCGTTCTCGATCTACAAGCTGTTCTTCCTGTGCGAGCTGCTCGATGACACGCCCGACCCCGCGGCGGCGGCCAATATCGAGACCAGCGAGGCGCGGTTCTTTGGCGAAGGCGAGATCCCGCAGGACCTCTCGACCGGCCGCGTGCTGTCGCACCAGATCGCGCGCCTGTTCGTCCATCGCGCACATCCTGAACTGCCGACCGAGTTCGACTGATCGCGCGCACCGGTCTCAGCAGCCGGTGATCAGTTCCTTGATGCGGGTGGCGAGTGCCTCCATGGCGAAGGGCTTGGTCAGGACGTGCATGCCGGGGTCGAGATGGCCGTGGCTGAGCACCGCGTTCTCGGCGTAGCCGGTGATGAACAGCACCTGCAGGCCGGGCCGCTGCACCCGCGCCACGTCGGCCATCTGGCGTCCGTTCATGCCCCCCGGCAGCCCGACATCGGTGACCACGAGATCCACTCGCGCGTCCGACTGCAGCACAGCCAGACCGGCCGCACCGTCGGCCGCCTCGATCGCCGTGTAGCCCAGGTCCTGCAGCACCTCGGCCACCAGCATGCGCACGGTGGGCTCGTCATCGACCACCAGCACGGTCTCGCCCTCGCCGGCGCGTGGCAGCTCACCGGGGTCGGCGGGCTCCTCCGGCGTCGCCGCATGGCCGACGTGGCGCGGCAGGTAGATGCACACCAGGCTGCCGTCGCCGGGCTCCGAATAGATCCGCACCTGGCCGCCGGACTGGCGCGCGAAGCCGTAGATCATCGACAGCCCGAGTCCGGTGCCGACGCCGATCGGCTTGGTGGTGAAGAATGGGTCGAACGCGCGCGCGACCACCTCGGGCGTCATGCCGGTGCCGCTGTCGCTCACGCATAACGAAACGTACTGGCCCGGCGGAATGTCGCGGTCGGCGGCGGCGCGCCGGTCCAGCCAGCGATTGCCGGTTTCGATAGTCAGCCGGCCGCCATCCGGCATCGCGTCGCGGGCGTTGATGCACAGGTTCAGCAGCGCATTCTCGAGCTGGCCCGGATCGCACAATGTCGGCCACAGACCGGCCGCGGCCACCGTCTCGATGGCGATCGCCGGGCCCATGGTGCGGCGGACCAGATCCTCCATCCCGGCGACCAGGCGATTGACGTCCACCGGCTTGGGATCGAGCGTCTGCTGCCGGGAGAAGGCCAGCAGCCGGTGCGTCAAGGCGGCCGCGCGCCGGGCCGCGCCTTGCGCCGCCACCACGTAGCGGTCGATCTCGCTGACCCGGCCCTGCGCGACCCGTGTCTGCAGCAGCTCCAGGCTGCCGGTGATGCCGGTCAGCAGGTTGTTGAAATCATGCGCCAGCCCGCCGGTCAGCTGGCCGACCGCCTCCATCTTCTGGCTCTGGCGCAGCTGTTCCTCGGCACGCATGAGCTCGGCCGTGCGCTCGCTGATGCGGCTCTCCAGCGTCTCGTTCAGCGCACGCAGCTCCGCCTGCGCCCGCGCTCGCTCGGCGACCTCGTTCTGCGACGCCTGGAACAGCCGCGCATTGTCGATTGCGGTGGCGGCCTGCCAGGCAAGCTCGGTCGCCAGGCGTTCCTCACGTTCGCCGAATACCCCGGGCTGGCCATGTCCGAAGAGCAGCGCGCCGAGTGTGATGCCGGACCGCGAGACCACCGGGATTGCCATGTAGCTCCGCACCGGCAGGTGTCCGGCCGGCATCCCGCCATGGCTGCCATAGCGATGGTCGGCCAGCACGTCGGCGCTGCGCACCACACCCTCCGCCGCGAACGTCGGACCGAACAGTGCCGTGGCACGCGGCAACCCGAATCTGGTGAAGGCCTCGATCGGTGCGCCGACCAGGCTTGCCAGGTGCCAGCTGGTTTCGCCGTGTGCGGCGATGTTCTCGAAATAGGCGCCGTAGGCGGCGTGTGTCAGCAGCGTCACCGCCTCGAGAAAGGCGTGCACCAACCGCGCCGGGTCGAGCTCGGCCGCGAGTCGGCTGCCGACCCGGTTGACCGCCTCGAACGCCTCGACCTGCTCACGAAGACGGGCAAGCTCGGTCTCGAGCTGGCCCGCTCCGGTCGGCATAGGATCAGGCTGAGGCATCGGCGCGCGGGTGGTTCAGCCCGCCGGCCGGCGGGGCGGGGGTGTGCCGTTGGATGTGCCGCGCAATTCGACCTCGAGCTCGGCGATCCGCTTGCGCACGCTGTCACGCAGCGCCGGAGCGGTATGCACCTTCATCGTGGCGAGGGTTTCGCGCAGGTCGCGCAGCTGCTTCTGCTTCTCCACCACGTTGCGGCGGATCGGCTGGTTGTCGGAAAATTGTCCCTGGAAGGCGCGCACGTTGTTCTCCCGATGGTCCCGGCGCGTTTTGCGTCCGAGCTTCTGATTATTGTGGGTCTTGGGCCTGGTAAGGCGTCCCGTTGTATCAAACGTTCCGCCAGGGCGCCCGGTTCGAGCTTTACGACACACGCCTGAGTCTGGCCAAGCAGTTGGTCGTGTAGCTCCTGGATCACGGCCAGGCAGGACTTGCGGTGTCGGGTGATCGCGCAGAGGTTGCCCCCCTCCACGGGGAACCCGTCCTGAGCCACCACACACTCCTGCACCGGGCGATGCGCCCGCCGGTCGCCCTGCTTGTCGACACCCGTATCACCCCGGATGCGCTGACCATGCTGCGGCTGGCCACCGGTCTGGCAGCGGCACTCTGCTTTGCGCATGCCGGGGTGCTGCTCGAGGTCGGTGCCGGGCTGTTCCTGCTGTCGGCGCTGCTGGATCGCGCCGATGGCGAACTTGCGCGCCAGAGCCGGAGGTTCAGCCGCTTCGGGCCGCGGTTCGACCTGGTCTCGGATTGCGTGGCGACGATGGCGATCTTTGCCGGGCTCGGAATCGGCGTGCGGTCGATGCTGCCGCTGCCTTCCGAATGGCAGCCGATCGCCGGACCGCTGCTGGGACTGTCGGCGGCCGTTTCGGTCGGTCTGACCTTCACCGAGCTCAGCCGTTCCCCGCCGACCGGGCGGGTGTCTCGCCCCTTCGACCCGGACGACATGATGCTGCTGGTGCCGCCGGTGATCTGGTGCGGCGGCGCCGGCTGGATCCTGCTCGCCAGCGGACTGCTGACGCCGCTGGCACTGCTCTGCGTCATGACCGGCCGGCTGCGTGCGTGGCGCCACACCGGTCACTGACGCAGCAGGCCTCGAGGGTCAGGCCGCGTTCCTGCCCAGGATCCCGGAGAGCGCGTCGAGCAGGATGTCGCACTCGGCGTCGGTCCCGATGCTGATCCGCAGGTGATCTGCGATGCGTGGCGCGGTGAAGTGGCGAACCAGCACGCCTCGCGCCCGCAAGGCCGCGTGCAGCTCGGCGCCGCGATGGTCCGGATGGCGCACGAACAGGAAATTCGCCGAGGAGGGCTGCACCATGAAGCCCCGCGCCCGCAACCCGTCGCTGAGCCGGTCGCGGCTGCGGATGATGCGGCTCCGCGTCTCCTCGAACCAGCCGGCGTCCTCGATCGCCGCGGTGGCGCCGGCCTCGGCCAGCCGGTCCAGCGGATACGAGTTGAAGCTGTCCTTCACCCTGACCAGTGCCTCGATCAGCTCCGGATGTCCGATCGCCGATCCCACCCGCAGCCCGGCCAGGGCGCGCGACTTCGACAGCGTCTGCACCACCAGCAGGTTCGAATAGTCGGCGATCAGCCGCACCGCCGAGTCACCGCCGAAATCGACATAGGCCTCGTCGATCACCACCGGCTGGGCCGGATGGTCCTCGAGCAGGGTGCGGATGTCGTCGAGATCCAGGGCGGTGCCTGTGGGCGCGTTCGGGTTGGGCAGGATGATGGCGCCGCACGGCTGCCGGTAATCCTCGATCCGCACGCGCAGCTCCCGGTCCAGCGCCACGGTGCGGTATTCGACGCCGTACAGCCCGCAATACACAGGATAGAAGCTGTAGGTGATGTCGGGGAACAGCAGCGGCGCATCGTGCTGCAGCAGGCCCTGGAACACGTGCGCCAGCACCTCGTCGGAGCCGTTGCCGACGAACACCTGCTCCGGGGCCACGCCGTGCTGGCGGGCAAGGGCGCCCCGCAGCCGGGCGCTGTTCGGGTCCGGATACAGCCTGAGGGTGTCGTCGGTCGCCGCCCGGATTGCGTCGAGCGCGCGTGGCGACGGGCCGTATGGGCACTCGTTGGTATTCAGCTTGACGAGGCCGGCCTGCTTCGGCTGCTCGCCCGGCACGTAGGGGGTCAGCGCGTGCACGCGGTCGGTCCAGAAGCGGCTCATGCGAACGTCCGGGTGGTTCGAGGGAATGGGGGTGGTCGGATGATGGGTTCATATAGGGCGCCGGGCGCACGGTGTCGCGAGCCCCTGAACCAGCCGGCGGTTCAGGCGTCGGTCCTGAGTTCGACGTTCACTGCGATTTCAAGGAGAGACCGATGCTGCAGAATGTTCCGCCCGGTGTGGGGCGAGCGCTCCAAGGCCTGCGCGGCAGTGCGGACGACCTGGTGAGCGCCGACGAGGCCTTCGCGTCGGTGCCCGAGGTGATCCAGCTGACCTCTCCCGCCTTTGCCCAGAACGGTGAGATCCCGTCGATCTATACCGAGGACGGTGAGCGCATTTCGCCGCCGCTGGTGTGGATCGGGGTCCCGCCCGAAGCCGAGAGCCTGGTGCTGCTGATCGAGGACCAGGACAGCCCGACGCCGCGTCCACTCGTGCATGCCATCCTCGCGAACCTGAAGCCCACGGACGGTGAGTTGGCAGCCGGGGCGCTACCGAGCCCGGGTCACGAGGGCCAGGATCTCGGCATGGGGCGCAACTCCTACATGCAGCGTGCGTGGCTGCCGCCTGACCCGCCGCGCGGCCATGGAGCTCACCGCTACGTGTTCCAGATGTTCGCTCTCGATCATGCGCCGGAGTTCCGCAGCTGCCCGGGGCGAAGCGCACTGGTCGACGCGCTGCGCGGGCATGTCATCGCTCGCGGCACCCTGGTGGGCACCTATCGGCGGACCTGATCAGGCCGGCATAGAATGGCAGCGGGTTCGGCCCGCTGCCACCGAAGCCTACTTCAGGAAGACGCCAGGTCGGCGTTGTCGTCCTGATTGACGCCACTCCGATCCGGGCGGTGGTGATTTGTGCGGCTCGACGTCGCGCGACGTACCCGGGCCGCAGGTTCCGCAGCTGCAGGATTGCTGGAAGCCTTGGCCCGGGTCGTTCGGGCCGGAGCCGCATCGGCTGCGGCGGCGAGGTGACGCTGCAGCTTGGCAACGTCCTCCTCGAGTTCTGCGACACGGTCGTTGGCATCATGCACCGCCGCTTGCACGGTGCGATTCTTGAGCCGCAACATCGTGTTGGCACGCTCGAGCTTTTCCACCCGGGCACGCAACTCGTCCTTGCTCTGCTTGGGCGAAGCGGTCGCGATACGGCCGGCCTGTCCGGACTTTGCCGAACCGGGCTTGCCGGCAGTCGCGGGCCGACCAACCGGCCTCTTGATTGCCTTTCCGGTCGGCGACAGACGCTTGGTCGATGGCGGCATTCAGAACTCCCAGACGCAGTCCCCCGACGAAATCGACGAGGCTGCATTTTTGATAAACTGCTACATATGGGACGCGAAGAAGCGACCGCAGTTCCCGGTTCCTGCCGCACTGTCAAGTAGAAGGGCGCACAAGCAAATCGAGATGCATCGTGCACAAGAAGACTTTGAAGATCACATCAATGATCTTGCGGATCGGATTTGTGCCTCACAATGCCGGGATGTAGAGCTGTTTCATCCGTCGGTTCGTGCCGATGTTACAGTTCGATAACTGCCAAAGGCTCCGCTCTACCCAAGTGCGGTCGGAATTTAGCGCCGCTCGGCCATTCGCTGCGAGAGGCTGTGGTTGCCATGTCGTTCGGCGAGCATGCGGGCGCTGATGCCTTCTCCATCGACCAGATCCACGTCCGCGCCCTGTTCGACCAGGTAGGCTGCCATCGCCTCGCGGCCGAACATCACCGCGAACATCAGCGGCGTGCGACCGACATTGTTGACGGCATCGACGGTGCCGCCCGCCTCGATCAGGAGCCGTGCCAACGGGATGTCGCCCTTGAAGGCGACGCCGCAGAGAGCCGTGTTGCCCTTGGCGTCGCGGGCGTCCGGAGACGCGCCGCGCCTCAGGAGCAGGGCGGTGGCCGAGAGGTGGCCGTTATAGGAGGCCAGGATCAGCGGCCTGTAGCCCTTGCCATCGGTACGCTCGATGTCGGCGCCGGCATCCAGGAACTGCTCCAGCAGGTCGTCCTGGCCCTCGCGAGCCGCATTGAAATACAGCGCCTCGATCTGCTCGTAGGTGAAGCCGGCCGGGGGTGCCGGGACGGGGCTCTGATCGGCCTGCTGGTTGGACATGTCGGGAAGCCCCTGGGTCTCGGTCCCAGAGGTTAGCGCCCATGCCCGGAAAAGTCAGCGGGAAACCGGGTCAGGCCGCAGGACGACCGCCGGCAGGGTCTCGAACAGCATGCCGAGAGAGACCGCCCCACCCTCGATGTGCCGCCCGCTCAGCCAGTCGGTCCAGCCACCTTCGGGCAGTTGCGCCGTCGTGTCCTCCCAGTCCGGATCGGTTTCGCGAAGCCCGGGGAAGCGTGCCACCAGCACCACCAGGCGCTCGCCGTCCCGGGCGCGCAGGTAGCCCAGGGCCTGGTCCGACTTCGTCCCCTCGATGGCGATCGCCTCGTAGGAGCCGCCGGCAAACAGGGCCTCCAGGTCGGTGCGGAGCTTCAGCAGCAGCAAGGTCACCGCCAGCTTGATGCGCCCGTCATGCCAGCTCTGCAGCAGCTCCGACAGCAGCCGGCCGCGATCCGCCAGGGCTTCCAGGCGCGGCTGAAGTTCGGCCAGTGCGGCCTCGCGCACCGCGTAATCCACCGGGCGTCGGTTATCCGGATCGACCAGGCTCAGGTCCCAGAACTCGCAGCCCTGGTAGATGTCGGGCATCCCGGGGAGCGTCAGCTTCATCACGGTCTGGATCAGGCTGTTCTGCACGCCCAGACGCGCGACACGGTGGGCGAATGGCAGGAAACTAGCCAGGAAGCCGCCCCGGTTGGCATCCAGAGCGTCACGGGTAAAGGCCTGCATCGCCTCCTCGTAGGCGGTATCGGGCGAGGTCCAGGTGGAATGCAGCTTGGCCTCGCGCATCGACTTCTCGAGCGCGCCCTTGAGACGTTCGCCATAAACCTGAAGCGCCGCCTCGTCGATCTGCTCCAGCATCTCGACCGGCCATGAGCCGACCAGAAGCTGGTAGAGCAGGTATTCGTCGTTGCGATCCGGCGGTGCATTGCCCTCGACATCGCCACGACGGGCCCGCAGCAGCCGGCTCCAGGTGGTGACCTGGCGGCTCCATTCCTCGGGCATGTCGGACAGCACTGCCAGGCGGGCGCGGGTATCCTCGCCGCGCTTGGTGTCGTGCGTCGAGGTGCCGAGCATGGTGTTCGGCCAGTTCCGCGCGCGCTGCCCGTTCGCCTTGTGGAACGCGTTGGCGTTGATGCCGAAGCGGTCCGGTTCGCCACCGACTTCGTTCAGCGCCACGTGACGGTTGTAGCGATAGAAGGTGGTGTCCTCGAGACCCTTGGCCATCACCGGGCCGGAATATTGCTGCAGCTTCATCGCGAACCGCAGCACGGCGGTGCGACTGAAGCCGCTCTTCGGTGCAGCCACGGCCTCGCCGGAGAGCACGCCATGCAGGAAGTCGAACACCGACGGATCGATGTTCTTGTCGCCGCGCCGCGCCTGTGCCACCGCCCAGTCGAGGTCACGCCGATCCGCATCCTCCTGCGCGCCGTCCATGTCGATATAGGTGCGATAGACCGGGAAGTGGGCGACGATCTGCTTGATCGCGCGCTGCAGGATGTGGCGGGTGAAGTCGGCGGTCATCGGGTTCTGCCGCGCCACACGGCCGGCATCGCGACCGAGCACGTTCAGCTCGCTCGCCATCTCGTTCTCCATGATGCGGATTTTGCACTCACGGACGATGTCGGCGAAGGGCGTGACCAGCCCGGTGAAGGATTGGTAGGTGCGGGTGAAGCTTTCCTCGGCAGCGGGATTGATCATCACGCCGAGCACCAGGTTGGTGAAATCGTAGCCGGTGGTGCCGTCGACCGGCCAGTCCTCGCGGAGCTGCTCGTGAGCCGCGAGGATCTTCTCGATCACGAGATAGAACGGCCGCGTCGAGGCCGCGCGCAGGTCGTCGAAGTAGCGCTTCGGGTCGAGCAATCCGTCGACATGGTCGAGCCGGATGCCGTCGAGCGTGCCGTCCTCGACCATCGGCATGATGCGGGCATGCGCGTGCCGGAAAACCTCCGGCAATTCCATGCGCAAGCCGGCCAGGTCGTTGATGTTGAAGAACCGGCGGTAGTTGATGTCGTCGCCGGCAACGCCATAATAGGCGATCCGCCAGAACTGCTGCTGGATGAGCGCATCGAGCGCTTCCCAGTCGGCGTTCAGCGACTCGATCTGGATGTCGAGCGCAGCGCGGCTGGTGTCGTTGTCGCGCAAGAGGGTGGCGAGTTGTTGCTTGAGCACGAGGGCGCGCTCGGCCACCTGGGGGCGCCACATGGGCAGGTCGGAAAACAGGTCACTCAGGCGATCGAGTCCGGCGTCCTCGTGCGCGAGAACGCGGTCATAGAACAGCGGGCAGATCGGCAGCTTGTGGCTGTCATAGGCCCAGATCGCCAACGAGCCCTCGGCCTCGTCGTATTTCAGCTTCAGGTTGCCAGCCTTGAGCTCGACGCCGTACTGGTCGCCGAGGAACGGCACCAGCAGCTTGTTCAGCAGATAGCGGCGGTCCGGATCCCAATCGATATCGAACCAGCCTGCATGTTCGGAGTCCGGGCCCCACTCCAGCACGTCGAGCCATAATGGGTTGTCGGAACCTCCGACCCCCATGTGGTTGGGCACGAAATCGAGGATCTGGCCGAGCCCGGCACCCCTGAAGGCAGCCACCATGGCGGAGAAATCGGCCTCGGTGCCGAGCTCCGGATTGAGCGCCTGGTGGTCCGTGATGTCGTAGCCGTGCGTGCTGCCTGGACGCGCCTTGAGGTAGGGCGAGGCATAGACGTGACTGACCCCGAGCCGCCCGAGATACGGCGCGATCACAGCGGCGTCCTGGAACCCGAAACCGGCGTGGAACTGCAGGCGATACGTCGCGCGCGGGACGATCGCCGGCACGGTGTCAGACGAATTCATGCAGTCTCCAATGTCCAGCGGACCGCCCACGGTCCGAGCGACGACGTGGCGTCGCCTTCGGTCCAGAGGATGTGGCCGGTGGCGGCGGGGAAATCTACGGTCTCAGCGGAGAGATTGGCGGCCAGAACGAGTATGCTGGCACCCGCCTGCCACCGGATCTGCACCGCCTCGGGCCCGACGGAAGTGGCGCTGCCGCCATGGCCGATATCGGGCAGCAACGGCACGATGTGCTTGCGCCGGACTTCGAGCAGATCGCGGTAATGCTCGAGGCGACGACTATCCATGGCGTCCCAGTCGAGCTTGGCCATCTCGAAGGTGCTTGGCGCAAGCGGATCCGGGATCCGGTCGCGCTGCTCGGGATCCTGGAACTCCGGGAAGCGCGAGAATTCCTCGCGCCGGCCGGTGCGGACGGCCTCGGCGAGATCGCCCTCGAAGTCGCAGAAGAACGGGAATGGACTGGTGGCGCCCCACTCCTCGCCCATGAACAGCATCGGGGTCTGCGGCAACAGCAGGTAGGTCGCCGCCAACGCCCGCATCGCCTCCGGACTGGCGATCATGTTCAGTCGCTCGCCGAAGGCGCGGTTGCCGATCTGGTCGTGGTTCTGGATGAACGCGACGAAAGCGCCCGGCGGCAACCCAGCGCTCGGGTGCCCACGCATGCTGCCACGATACGGCATCATCTGGCCCTGGTAGCCGAAACCCTCGGCGAGGGCGCGACCGAGCAGGTCGGTGTCGCCCTCGTAATCGGCGTAATACCCGGTGCGCTCGTGCGTGGCCGCTGTGTGCAGCACATGATGCACGTCGTCGTTCCACTGCGCGGTGTAATGCACCGGGTCGCGGCCGCGGCGGCTCAGCAACGCCGGGTCATTATCCTCGTTCTCGAGCAGCAGGTGCAGCGGCCGATTTGTGGAGGCGCGAACACGCTCCGCAAGTTCCTCAAGAACATGCTTGTCACCATCGTCGATGATCGCGTGCACGGCATCGAAGCGCAGACCGTCCAGGTGGAATTCCTGGATCCAATAGAGTGCGTTGCCGATGATGAATTCACGAACCGGCTTGGAGTGCTGTCCGTCGTAATTGACAGCGGCGCCCCAGGGCGTCTCGTGGCGATCGGTGAAGAACCCCGGCGCAAAAACGGGAAGGTAGTTCCCGTCCGGCCCGAAGTGGTTATAGACGGCGTCGAGCAGAACCGCGATGCCGCGCGTATGGGCCGCCTCGACAAGCGCCTTCAGATCCTCCGGACGGCCGTAGCTCGAGTCCGGCGCATACGGCAGGACGCCGTCATAACCCCAGTTGCGACCGCCGGGGAAATCCGAGATCGGCATGATCTCGATCGCCGTGATGCCGAGCTTGGCCAGGTGATCCAGCTTGCCAATGGCAGCGCGGAAAGTCCCTTCGGGAGTGAAGGCGCCGACATGCAGTTCATACAGCACGACCTCGTCCCACGGGCGGCCGTTCCAGTTTTCGGTCCAGTCATAGGCGTTCGGATCGATCACCTCGCTCGGTCCGTGCACGTCCTGCGGCTGGAACCGCGATGCCGGGTCCGGCACTTTCATGCCGTCCGGCAACTGGAAGCGATACAGCGTCCCGGCACCGGCATCCGCGACGAGCAGGTCGAAGAAGTCATCAGGCTGGCGCTGCATCGGACGCGCCACCCCGTCCTGCTCCAGGACAACCGAGACGGTTTCGCAACCCGGTGCCCAGAGGCGGAAATTCACCCCGTCGGCCTGCAATTCCGCACCTTGCGACAGATGCTGGGACGATTTTGTCATGTGTGTGCGGCCGGCTCGAGTTCGAACATCAGGAAGGAGCGCCCGGTCACGCCATACATGTGCTCCGGGGTGAAGATCCCGCTCTCCTTCTCCTCTTCCTCTTCGGAGAGGTTGGTGTCGATCAGCAGCTTCCATTGCTGCTCTGTGGCGGGCGGAAGCTTGAACTCGACCAGGTCGTGCCAGGCGTTGAACACCAGCAGCAGGGTCGCATCGATGCCGCGCTTGCGAATACCGGTCGGCTGTGCGCGACCATCCAGCATGAGCCCGAAGCACTGCGCCGTCGACCAGTCGTCGATGCCCATTTCGCCGCCCCCGGCATTGACCCAGGTGAGCTCCTTGATGTCGAGCTCCTCGTTATAGGCCTCGGTCAGGAACCGGCCGCGGCGCAGGATCGGAAAGCGGCGGCGAAGGGCGGTCAGCCGGCTCACGAACCGGATCAGGCTCTGGCCCTTCTCCTCGATATCCCAGTTCACCCAGCTGATATCGCTGTCCTGGCAATAGGCGTTGTTGTTGCCCTGCTGGGTGCGACCGAACTCGTCGCCGGCGAGCAGCATCGGGGTGCCCTGGCTCAGCAACAGCGTCGACAGCATGTTGCGGATCTGCCGCGCCCGGACACGCTGGATCTCGGGATCGTCGGTCGGACCCTCGACGCCGTAATTGAACGAGCGGTTGTCGGACGAGCCGTCCTTGTTGTCCTCGCCGTTGGCCTCGTTGTGCTTCTCGTTGTAGGTGACGCAATCGTTCAGCGTGAAGCCGTCATGGGCTGTGATGAAGTTCACGCATGCCCATGGCTTGCGACCCTGGTGGTCGAATTCCTGCGGACTGGCGAGCAGGCGCGGCGCCAGCTTCCCGGCGGTCAGGTCGCCCTTCCAGAACTCGCGCGTCTCGTCACGGTACTTGTCGTTCCACTCGGCCCAGCCAGGCGGGAACTCGCCAACCTGGTAGCCGCCAGGCCCGCAGTCCCAGGGTTCCGCGATCAGCTTCACGGTGCCCAGCACGGGGTCCTGCGAACAGGCCTTCAGGAAGCCGGACTGGTTGTCGAAGCCGTTCGGCTCGCGCGCCAGGATCGTTCCGAGATCGAAGCGGAAGCCGTCGACGTGGGTCTCGTTGGCCCAGTAGCGCAGGCTGTCGGTCACCATCTGGATCACCCGCGGGTGGCTCAGATTGACGGTGTTGCCGGTCCCGGTGTCGTTGACGTAGTAGCGCGGGTTGTCCGCGGTCAGGCGGTAATACGAGGCGTTGTCGATGCCCTTGTACGATAGGGTCGGTCCGCGCTCGTTGCCTTCGGCGGTATGATTATAGACCACGTCGAGGATCACCTCGAGGTCGGCCTCGTGGATCGCCGCCACCATCTCCTTGAACTCGCGCAGCGACTGCTCGCTCTCATGCGCGTATCGGGTATTCGGTGCGAAGAAGCCGATCGAGTTGTAGCCCCAGAAATTGGTGAGGCCCTTCTCGAGCAGATTGCTGTCGAGAATGAAGCTATGGATCGGCAGGAATTCGATCGATGTGACGCCGATCGACTTGATATAGTCGAGCACCGCGGGCTCCATCATGCCCTTGTAGGTGCCGCGATGCGCCTCCGGCACCTTCGGGTGCTTCATGGTGTAGCCGCGCACGTGCGTCTCGTACAGGACCGTGCGGTCCCAGGCGATCGGATTGCGGGTGGCCTGGCCTTTCCAGTCGAAGTCCGGGTCGATGACCACGCTCTTCGGCATGAACGGCGCGCTGTCGCGATCATCGAAGCTCAGATCATCGTCCGGGTGGCCGATGGTGTAGCCGAACAGCGCGTGGTCCCAGATCAGCTCGCCGTTATGGGCGCGTGCATACGGGTCCAGCAGCAGCTTGTTCGGGTTGAAGCGGTGGCCGGCATCCGGCGCGTACGGCCCATGCACGCGGAAACCATAGATCTGTCCCGGGGCGAGGTCGGGGAGATAGCCGTGGAAGATCTGGTCGGTATATTCCGGCAGCGTGATCCGCTCGAGCTCGGTCGTGCCGGTCGGGTCGAACAGGCACACCTCGACCTTCGTCGCGTTGGCCGAGAACAAGGCGAAGTTCACTCCCTTGCCGTCCCAGGTGGCGCCACGCGGGTAGGGGAGGCCCTCGCGGAGCCTGTTCTTTGCAAAAACAGCCACTGTTATTCCTAAACCAACGAGAGATGACGAGCACACGCGCCGCCCAAGAACCCGGATCAGGTCACCCGGTTCCGTAGGCCGGACAAAGCGGCTGCTACCCGCCGAACTCCCTGGTCTCGCCGAAGCCCAGGGTGGTGAACGCGTCGCGGTCGATCCCTTGGGCGAGAAGTGCCGCGGCCAGGCGCCGTGGTGGCTCGTCGATCGGCTCGTCGGTGAGCTGGAAGGTGCCGAAATGTATGCCGACGGACCGTCGCGCCTGCAGCGCCCGGTGCGCACCGGCGGCTTCCTCCGGATCCATATGCACAGGGGCCATCAGGTTGCGCGGATCGTAGGCGCCGATCGGCAGCAGCGCCAGATCGGGCGCGCCCAGCCGCTGGTGGATCTCGAGCCAGTGTGGACCGTCCCCGGAATCGCCGGCGAACAGCACACGCAAGCCCTGGTGCTCGATCATGAAGCCCGACCAGAGGGCGGCGTTCCTGTCGAACGGGGTGCGAGCGGAGAAGTGCCGCGCCGGTGTTGCGGTGACCACGGCATCCCGCAATGTGTGCTGCTGCCACCAATCCAGCTCGGTGATCGACGCGGCGCCGGCCTTGGCCAGCAGATGCCGGTTGCCGAGCGGGGTAATGAAGGCCGGATCGTCGCGCCTGACCACCGCGCGCAGGCTGGCCAGGTCGAGATGGTCGTAATGGTTGTGCGACACCAGGACGAGGTCGATCCGCGGCAGATCCTCGAACCTGCGGCCCGGCGGCCGGGCACGCTGCGGGCCCAGCCACTGCACCGGCGAGCAGCGCTGGCTGAAGATCGGATCGGTCAGGATGGTCAAACCGCCGAGACGCAGCAGGAAGCTCGAATGCCCGATGAAGGTGAGGGCGATGCCGCCCGGGGGAGGCGCGGTCCCGGGGTCGCCCGCGGGCGGCGGATCGGTCACATGCTCCGGCCAGCGGACCCGAGTGCCGCCGAACCGCCAGCGCAGGATCGGCATGAGCCCGCGTGCGGGCTCCGGCTGTCCGGCATCGCCGGCCATGGCGGGATTGTGGAAGTGCTCGCCGTCGCAATGGTCCGAGACCGGGAACCTGGGGCGGCTCATGCTCTGGCACCCGGCCGATCCGACGGCGGCAACCGGGTGATGACACGCGCGCCACGGCTGTAGGTCAGCCACGCCCAGACCCAGTTCACATAAACCACGACCCGGCTCCGGGCGCTCACCAGCAGCATGAGATGCACCGCACTCCAGACCAGCCAGGCCGCGAAGCCGGTCAGCCGGAGCCAACCGAAATCCGCCACTGCCGAGGAACCCCCGACCATCGCGAGCTGCCCCCAATTCCTGTAGCGGAACGGCTTTGCGGGCGCAGCACTGCCCCGCCCCCCGGCCGTTCGCAGCCGCTCTGCGATCAGCCGGCCGACATAGGTCCCCTGCTGTTTGGCCACCGCGCCTAGCCCGGGGAGCGGACGGCCATCCGGCCCCGCGAGCGAGGCCGCGTCGCCGATGACGAAGATCGCGGGGTCCCCGGGGAGGCTGCAATCCGGCTGCACCGCCACCAGGCCGTGATGGCCCGCCTCGACGCCCAGCCATTTTGCCACCGGCGTCGCCTCGGTGCCGGCTGCCCAGAACACGCACTCCGCCTCGATCCGCTCGCCGCCGGCAGTGACCCCGCCGGCATCGATCGCCTCCACGCCGGCACCGAGACGGAGCTCGATCCCGAGCGACTGAAGACGCCGTGCCGCGTAGTCCGAGAGACGCCGCGGGAAGGCGGCAAGCACATGCGGGCCGGCATCGCACAGCACGATACGCGACGTGCTGGGGCGGATTCGGCGGAAATCGCGGTCCAGCGTAGTGTGTGCGAGCTCGGCGATCGCGCCGGCCATCTCGACCCCGGTCGGGCCGGCTCCGACCACGACGAAGGTCAGCAGCCGGCGCGTTTCGGCAGGGTCGTCGCACAGCTCGGCCCGCTCGAAGGCGTCCAGCAGCCGGTTGCGCAGACCGAGGGCGTCGTCGAGCGTCTTGAGCGCCGGCGCGCGGGCGACCCAGTCGTCGTGGCCGAACCACGAATAGATCGAGCCGGTGGCCAGCACGAGCGTGTCATAGGCGACCGGCGCCAGGCCGGCGAGCTCGACCATTCGGCGGCCACGATCGATCCCGGTCACGTCCGCCATCATGATCTCGACGCCGCGCCGGTTGCGGAACACCGCGCGGATCGGCAAGGCGATGTCGTTGGAGCCCAGCGCCGCGGTGGCGACCTGATACAGCAGTGGCTGGAACAGGTTGTGGTTGTTGCGGTCGATCAGAGTGACGTGGATCGAGCGGTCCGCGGTCTTGCGGCGGACGATCGCCTGCGCCGCTGCCAGGCCTCCGAAGCCGCCACCGACGATCACTACCTTGTGAGTGCCCGGGGAGTCCGGGAGGCCTGCCGGAGCGGCCGGTTCCCGAAGAACTGCATCTGCCATCGATCACCACCTCATCGCCTGGATGGTGCGCAGGCGGCTGCATGACGGGAATATCAAGCACGCTTCAGCCAGCGCGGTTGCACAGGGAGGGCCTGAACGGGTAACAGGGTGACCGAGCGGTCAGTGACCGGTGCCTCCGGGTGGCATGCGCTCGACACGACCGGCCGAACCAGTCGGCCGCCGACCTGCTGGCCGTTCCATGAGCCAGCCGATGAGTTAAGGAAATCCTCGATGCAGCGCTTCCTGGCGTCGGCGGCGACGCGCGTCGCCCATCGGTCGGCCCCGCTCCGTCTGTCCTCTCCCCAGCACGCCCCCTCCCAGCGGGTGTCTTTCCGGTTGGCCCCATTCTGCCTGGCGGCGCTGCTGTCCGCGGGTGGTCTGGTCGTCGCACCGGGGCACGCTTCCGCAGCACCTCCGGCGGGAGGTGCACCGCCGCCGCCGCCGGTCGGTGTGGAGCCGGTGCGGATGCAGGCGGTCACCTCGTCGGCCGAGTATATCGGCCGCATCGCCGCCATCGACCGCGTCGCCCTGGTGGCGCGCGTGACCGCCTATCTCGACAAGCGGATGTTCGACGAGGGCTCCGAGGTCAAGAAGGGCGACCTGCTCTATGTGCTGGAGCAGGGCCCGTTCCAGGCGCAGGTGCTCGCCCAGCAGGGCGCACTCGCGCAGGCGCAGTCGACCGTGGTCAATGCCCGGATCAACTTCCAGCGCCAGGCCGAGCTGCTGCGCACCCCCGCCGGCCAGAAGCAGGCGTACGACAACGCGCAGGCCAGCGCCCAGGGTGGGGCGGCCAACGTGCTGACCGCACAGGGCAACCTGCAGTCTGCGCAGATCCAGCTCGGCTACACCGAGATCCGCGCGCCGGTGGATGGGCGGATTTCCGCGACCTCGGTCAACGAGGGCAACGTGGTGAGCCCGAGCAGCGGCACCCTGGCGACGATCGTCACCCAGGACCCGATGTACGTGACGTTCCCGGTCGCCACCCGCGACCTGCTGACGCTGCAGAAGAAGTACGCGGCCGTCGGCGGGCTCGGATCGGCGGCGATCAAGCTGACGCTGAGCGACGGCACCGCCTACGACCAGGTCGGCAAGCTCGATTACGTGTCGCCCACGGTGGCGACCCAGACCGACACCATCACGCTGCGCGCCACCGTCGCCAACCCCAAGCGTGGTGCGGCCTCGAACTCGAGCGGCGTCACCACCCGCGAGCTGGTGGATGGCGAGTTCGCCACCGTGACGGTGCAGGACCCGCATCCGCTGCAGCAGATGGTGATCCCGCGCGCCGCCGTGCTTTCGGACCAGCAGGGCGACTACGTGTTCTCGCCGGACGCGCAGAACAAGGTGATCCGCGCCGACGTCAAGCTTGGCGAAAGCGTCGGCGCCGACGTGGTGGTGTTGTCGGGTCTGCGGCAGGGCCAGCAGGTCGCGGTGGACGGCATCCAGCGCCTGCATGCTGGCGAGACGGTCACGCCATCCGCGCCGCAGCCGGTGGTCGCCGATCCGGGCCAGAACGTCACGACAGCCCAGGCGCCGGGTGCCGCAACGGGGGCGACCCAGGGGGCCAAGAACGCGGCTGCCGGCACTGCGGGCAGTCCCACGCCGCCGGCCGGCACCGCGCCGTCGCAGCGCTAGGAGCCGCGGCATGATCTCCGGCGTCTTCATCGATCGGCCGCGGCTGGCGCTCGTCATCGCGATCGTCATCACGCTGGCAGGCGTCGTCGGCCTGACCCGCATTCCGGTGGCACAGTTCCCCGACATCGTGCCGCCGCAGGTGCAGGTCGCCGCGACCTATCCGGGCGCCTCGGCCACCGTGGTCGAGCAGGCGGTGGCGCAGCCGATCGAGGCCCAGGTCGTGGGCGTCGACAAGATGATCTACATGCGGTCGGTCAGCGGCAATGACGGCTCGTACAACCTGACCGTCAGCTTCCAGCTCGGCACCAACGCCGACATCAACACCGTCAACGTGCTGAACCGGGTGCAGACCGCCAACGCCGAGCTGCCGGCCATCGTGCAGTCCGAAGGCCTGACGGTGCAGAAGCGCTCGTCGGCGATCCTGCAGTTCATCAATTTCTACAGCCCGTCCGGCAAGTTCAACCCGCTCTTCATCGCCAACTACCTGACGATCAACGTGATCGACGCGGTCTCGCGCACGCCGGGCGTCGGCCAGGCGTCGCTGCTGTCGCGACAGAAATACTCGATGCGGATCTGGTTCGACGCCAACCGGCTGACCGACCTGAACCTCTCGCCCACCGACATCATCAACGCGGTCTCGTCGCAGAACACCGTGGCGGCGGTGGGCCGCATCGGCGCACGTCCGGTCGGGCCCGACCAGCAGTACCAGCTGAACGTGCAGACCCAGGGCCGGCTGGTCACGGTCGAGCAGTTCGGCGCGATCGTGATCCGGGCCCAGCCGGATGGCTCGGTGCTGCGGCTGCGTGACGTGGCGCGCGTCGAGCTCGGGGCGCAGACGCTGGATTCCGAATCACGCTTCGACCAGAAGCCGTCGGTGGCGCTGGCGATCTACCTCTCGCCGGGCGCCAACGCGCTCGACACCGCCAACGCCATCACCGGCCTGGTGCAGCGGCTGTCGCATCGCTTTCCCGACGGCCTCGCCTTCAACATCACCTACGACAGCACCGACTTCGTGCGCGACACCGTGCACGAGGTGCTCAAGACGCTGATCGAGGCATTCGTCCTCGTCGTGCTGGTGGTGTTCGTATTCCTCGGCAGCGTGCGCGCCACGATCATTCCCACCATCGCGGTGCCGGTCAGCCTGATCGGCGCGTTTGCCGGCATGAGTGCGCTGGGCTTCTCGGCCAACACCGTGTCGTTGCTGGCGCTGGTGCTGGCGATCGGCATCGTGGTCGATGACGCGATCGTCGTGGTCGAGAACGTCGAGCGGGTGATGAGCGAGGAGCCGGACCTCTCTCCCGGCGACGCCGCCAAGAAGGCGATGACCCAGATCACCGGCCCGATCATCGCCATCACCCTGGTGCTGCTATCGGTGTTCGTGCCGATTGCCTTCATCCCCGGCCTGTCCGGCGTGCTGTTCAAGCAGTTCGCGGTGACGATCTGCGTGGCCATGCTGATCTCGGCGCTGAATGCGCTGACCCTGTCGCCGGCCATGTGCGCGGTGTTCCTACGCCATAGCGGCGAGCGGCGCGGCATCATGGGGCGGGTGCTCGGCGCGATCGACAGCGTCCGCAACGGCTACTCGCGGATCGTCAACCGGCTGCTCGGGTTCGCCGTCGGTGGCGTCCTGGTGGTGATCGTCTGCGGCCTGCTCATCGCCTTCCTGCAGAAGGGGCTGCCGGCTGGCTTCCTGCCGGAGGAGGACCAGGGCGGCTTCTTCATCAACGTGCAGCTGCCCGACGGCGCGTCGGTGTCGCGGACCAGCGGCGTCGTGGCCCAGGTGGAGAAGCTGGCGCTTGGGCTGCCGGGTGCCGCGCATTCCTTCGGGGTGATCGGCTACTCGTTCCTGGACACCGTCCAGGAGCCCAACGCCGGCTTCGTATTCGTGCGGCTGAAGCCGTTCGCCGACCGGACCGCGGCCAACGAGAACGCGATGAAGCTGATCGCCGGGCTCTACGGCAAGACCCAGTCGATCCGCCAGGCCACCGTGTTCCCGTTCAACCTGCCGCCGATCATCGGCCTCTCGCCCGGTGGTGGCTTCGAGTACGAGCTCGAGGCGCTGCAGGGCCAGAGTCCGGCCGACCTCAGCGCGGAGCTGAACGGGCTGATCGCCCAGGCCAACCAGAGCCCGGACCTAGCGCGCGTGTTCACCACCTACACCGCCACCAACCCGTCGCTGTTCCTCGATATCGACCGCGTGAAGGCGCAGGCGCTGGGCGTCAACATCAACGACATCTTCACCGCCCTGCAGGCAACGCTAGGCGGCATCTATGTCAACGACTTCAACCTGTTCGGCCGCGTATGGCAGGTGAACGTCGAGGGCGAGGCAAGGAACCGCAGCCAGATCGACGACCTCTGGCGGATCTATATCCGCAACAGCACCGGCGGCACGGTGCCGTTGCGGGCTCTGGCCACGCTGCACATCATCACCGGGCCGCAGGCGATCACGCGCTACAACAACTACCGCGCGATCACCATCAACGGCACGCCGGCGCCGGGTGTATCGTCCGGCACGGCGCTCGCGGACATGGCCAGGATCTCGGCGAACACGCTGCAGAGCGGCTACGACTACGAGTGGACCAGCACGGCGTACCAGGAGGTCCAGGCGTCGGGCAAGACCGGCATCATCCTGGCGATGTCACTGCTGTTCGCGTTCCTGTTCCTGGTCGGGCTGTATGAAAGCTGGATCATCCCGATCCCGGTGCTGCTGTCGGTTGCCGTCGGCGTGCTGGGCGCCTTCATCGGCATCCGGCTGTCCGGGCTGTCGCTCGACCTGTATGCGCAGATCGGGCTGGTGGTGCTGATCGCGCTGGCCGCCAAGAACGGCATCCTGATCGTGGAGTTCGCCAAGGAGCGGCGCGAGGCCGGCGAGACCATCCGCGAGGCGGCGCGGCAGGGCGCACACATGCGGTTCCGCGCCGTGATGATGACCTCGGTCGCCTTCATCCTGGGGCTGCTGCCCCTGGTGACCGCCACCGGTGCCGCCTCGATCAGTCGCCGCGACGTCGGCACGCCGGTGTTCGCGGGCATGCTGGCGGCCAGCGGCATCGGAATCTTCATAATCCCGATGCTCTACGTGACCTTCCAGACGATACGCGAATGGGCGCACAAGCAGGTGGGGATTGCGCCGCACGCGAGCCTGCCGGAAGGTGGCGCCGGCCATGGCGGGACCGGCGAGGGCGATCCCTCCATGCGGCGTCCGGAGACACCTGACGACCATCGTCCGTCCTGAGGGTGTTGGCAGACGGCGCGGACTAGCGGGGATCATCGCGTCGGCGTAGGAGGGTTGCCTTCGATCGAGTTTTCGTGATCGTTGGCTTTGTGACCTGGGGTGGCCGGCAGGCGTTGCTCGCAGGAGCGAGAGCGCGCGAAAGTCTGGTGGACCGACCGCAATCGCTTGGCTGACTGCGGGATGAGTTGGGCGCTCCTCACATGACGACCGAGGGACAGACTTCATGCGACCAAGCCGGACCCAGTTCGTAACGGCGCCCATCGGACCGACTGCTGGACACCCGTTCGCCAGCACGGCACCGAAACGATGCGGATCTTGACGATGACCGCGGTGCGAACGCCGAACTTGGGCTCTCCGGCGGCGGCGATCTTCCTCGCGCCGTCGGGTTGCGTGAAATGGAACAGGCGGCGCCGCCATGACCCTGACCGGCCGAGCCTCGACCGCCTGGCGCTGTCGGCCGGCCATGCATCGATGCCGGTGGCCTCTCTGATGGTCCTGCCCGGCGTGACGTTGCAGCCGATGTCGTCCGCCGGGTGCGGGCGAAGAGGAATTTGCTGAAGCTCGAGGCCGACCGGACCCGTCTCAGAGCCTGAATACGATAAAAACTCCAGGAGCAAGAAAGCCATGAACGTCGTGCAGAAGACACCAGGTGTGCAGGATGCCGGCAATCCATTGCAGGCGCTCGAGAAGTTCCACCAGTCGCCCTGGCTCGATTTCATCCAGCGCTCGTTCATCGCGGATGGCAGCCTTTCCAAGCTTGTGCGCGACGACCGCTTGAAGGGCGTCACCTCGAACCCGTCCATCTTCGAAAAGGCGATGGGTCATGGCACCGACTACGACGACCAGTTCAAGGAGATCGTGAAGGCGGGAAACACCGACGCCTCCGAAATCTACGAAACGATGGCGATCGACGATATCCGCGCCGCCGCCGATGTGCTGAAGCCGGTATGGGACGAGACCGAGGGTCTCGACGGGTATGTCAGTCTCGAGGTGTCGCCCTATCTCGGGCTTCGCACCGAGCCGACCATCATCGAGGCACGGCGGCTCTGGGAAGCGGTCGGCAAGCCGAACCTGATGGTGAAAATTCCCGGCACCGAGCAGGGTGTGCCGGCGATCCGCCAGGTGATCAGCGAGGGCATCAACATCAATGTCACGCTGCTATTCTCGATCGACGCCTACAAGAAGGTTCTGGAAGCCTACATTTCGGGTCTCGAGGAGCGGCACAGGAACGGCGGCGATATCAGCCATATCGCGTCGGTGGCCAGCTTCTTCGTCAGCCGCATCGACGGGCTGATCGACAAGGAGATCGACAAGCGCCTCGCCGCCAACGACAAGGACAGCGAGACGCTGAAGTCGCTGCGTGGCAAGGTCGCGATCGCCAACGCCAAGCTGGCATATCAGCATTATCTCGAGGTCAGCGCCGGGCCGCGCTGGCAGGCTCTGAAGGCGGCCGGCGCCAATCCGCAGCGCCTGCTGTGGGCCTCCACCGGGACCAAGGACAAGGCCTATAGCGACGTGCTCTACGTCGAGGAACTGATCGGCGCAGACACCGTCAACACGATGCCGCCGGCGACGATGGATGCGTTCCGTGACCACGGCACCGCGCGTAATGCACTCACCGAGGATGTCGAGGGCGCCCGGCACGTGCTGGCGGAGACCGAGCGCCTCGGACTCGACCTGACCGGGGTCACCAACAAGCTCGTCGCAGACGGGGTGAGTTCGTTCTCCGACTCGTTCGATGCGTTGCTCGGCGCGGTGGCAGCAAAGAAGGCTGAGCTTGCCGGCGACACGGTTGCGACAAGCTCGTTCAAGCTGCCCAAGGATGTCGATGACGCCGTGAAGGCGAGCCTCGAGGAGTGGCGCAAGTCGGGCAAGGTGCGCGATCTGTGGGAGCGTCAGGCGTCGGTCTGGACCGGTGACGACGAGGCGAAATGGCTCAGGTGGCTTGATATCGTCTCGGACCGGATCGAGGGTCTGTCCGAGCTGACCGCGTTCCAGAACGAGGTCAAGGCGCGCGGCTTCAGCTCCGTGCTCCTGCTCGGCATGGGCGGTTCCAGCCTCGGGCCGGAAGTGCTCGGCAGGACGTTCGGCCAGCGTGCGGGATTCCCCGAGTTGCATGTGCTGGACAGCACCGATCCGCAGCAGGTGGCGACCTTCGAAGGCAAGGTCGATCTGGCTCGCACGCTGGTGATCGTCAGCTCGAAGTCCGGCGGCACGCTCGAGCCGAACATCCTGAAGGCGTTCTTCTTCGACAAGATGAAGCAGGTGGTCGGGGAGAAGGCAGCGAGCCATTTCGTGGCGATCACCGATCCGGGCTCGCACATGGAAGACGTCGCGACGAAGGACGGCTTCTGGAAGATCTTCCACGGCGACAAGCAGATCGGCGGTCGCTACTCGGTCCTCTCGAATTTCGGGATGGTTCCCGCAGCGGCGATCGGCCTCGATCTGCCGGAGTTCCTGTCCAACGCCGAGCGGATGGCGAAGGCCTGCTCGGCTGGCACGCCGCCGACCCAGAACCCGGGTGTCCTGCTCGGCACCCTGCTCGGCGTCGGTGCGAAGCTTGGCCGCGACAAGGTGACCATCGAGGCATCACCGGGTATTGCGGATCTCGGCGCCTGGCTCGAGCAGCTGCTGGCAGAGTCCACCGGCAAGATCGGCAAGGGGCTGATCCCGATCGAGGGCGAGGCCATCGGTGCGCCGTCGGTTTACGGCAACGACCGGGTGTTCGCCTATCTGCGCCTGACCGATAGCCCGGACGCCTCGCAGGATGCAGCGATCAAGATGCTCGAGGAGGCCGGGCAGCCAGTCGTGACCATCTCGCTCGCCTCGAAGATGCAGATTGCGCAGGAGTTCTTCCGCTGGGAGTTCGCGACCGCGGTGGCCGGCTCGATCATCGGCATCAACGCGTTCAACCAGCCTGACGTCGAGGCCAGCAAGATCGAGACCCGGAAACTCACCGATGCCTACACCAAGAGTGGCACGTTGCCCGACGAAAAGGCGTTTGCCACGGACGGCGACTTCTCGTTCTTCGCAGATGCGAGCAACGCCGATGCGCTGAAGGGTGACGGGCTCGATGCGATCCTGGAAGCGCAGTTCGGGCGCATCAAGGCTGGCGACTACGTCGCGTTGCTCGCGTATATCGAGCGCGACGACAAGACGATCGCGTGGATCCAGAAGGCGCGGCTTGCGATCCGTGACGCGAAGCACGTGGCGACCGCAGCAGAGTTCGGGCCGCGGTTCCTGCATTCCACCGGCCAGGCTTACAAGGGTGGACCCAACAGCGGTGTGTTCCTGCAGATCACTGCCGACGACGCAGCCGATCTGAAGGTTCCTGGCGAGACCTACAGCTTCAGCGTCGTGAAGGCGGCGCAGGCGCGCGGCGACTTCGACGTGCTCGCCGAACGGGGCCGTCGGGCCCTGCGCGTTCACATCAAGGGCAACCTTGCAGTCGGCCTGGAGCGGCTTGGCAACGCGATAATTTCAGCGGTCGGTTGACCCTGTCGCCGGGGCACCGCGGATCGACCGGTCCGCAGTGCCCCGGCCTTTTCCTGATGTATCAATTCGCGTAGGCCGCGTTCCAGCAGCAACGTGATGACCAGCGAGGACCCTTTCATGCAGATCGGCATCATCGGACTTGGAAAAATGGGCGGCAACATCTCCGTCCGGCTTGCACGCCACGGCCACGAGGTTGTCCTGTTCGACCGTGACCCAAAAGTCGTGTCGGACGTTCAGGGACGCGCCGAAAACAGCCGGGCTGCGCATGATCTGAGGGATGTCGTCTCGAAGCTCACGTCACCTCGCGTGATCTGGGTCATGTTGCCGGCCGGCAAGATCACTGAAGAAACTGTCGCGACGCTGTCGGAGACGCTTGAGGCCGGTGACATCATCATCGATGGCGGCAACAGCTACTACAAGGACGACATTCGGCGTGCCAGCATGCTGCGTGAGAAGAACATCCACTATGTCGACGTGGGAACGTCCGGTGGCGTGCATGGCCTGGATCGTGGCTATTGCATGATGATCGGTGGCGCCAAGGATGCGGTCGATCATATCGATCCGATCCTCTCGGTGCTTGCACCGGGCGCCGGAGACGTCGAACGCACGCCTGGTCGCGATATCGACGGTCTCGATCCGCGCGCCGAGCAGGGGTATCTGCATTGCGGCCCCGCCGGCTCCGGGCATTTCGTCAAGATGGTGCATAACGGCATCGAATACGGGATGATGCAGGCCTTCGCCGAGGGCTTCGATGTCCTGCGCAGCAAGAACTCCGAGGATCTTCCCGAGGACCAGCGCTTCGACCTCAACACTGCCGACATCGCCGAGGTCTGGCGCCGTGGTAGCGTGGTGTCGTCGTGGCTGCTCGATCTCTGCGCGAACGCCCTGGCCAAGAACGAGACCCTCTCCGATTACACCGGGCAGGTCGCGGATTCTGGTGAAGGCCGTTGGACGATCGAGGCGGCGATCGAGGAGGCGGTCCCGGTGCCGGTGCTCAGCCAGGCGCTGTTCACGCGCTTCCGCAGCCGGTCGGGCAACAATTTCGGCGAGAAGCTGCTCTCGGCGATGCGCTTCCAGTTCGGTGGCCATATCGAACAGACGCATACCGAGAAGAAGCACGGCAGCGAGGTATCCGAGAAGAAGGAGTAGGCATGTCGGCGCCCTTCCTGGAACTGGATGGCGGCCCCTCGGGCCGGGCGTCTGCTCGCGCGACGATCGAAGGCCTGCAGGGACCTGCGGATGATGACGCAGCGGAGCATTCTCCGCCGCGTCGGGCGCCGCCTTGCACGATGGTGATTTTCGGCGGTGGTGGCGACCTCACGCGCCGGCTGCTCGTGCCTGCGATCTACAACCTGGTGGGTGCGCAGCTCCTGGACGAAGGCTTCTCGATCATAGCCGTCGACTGGTCGGATCTCGATAACGACAGTCTCCGCGCGCAGTTATACGAAACCATGCAGAGCTTCGTGGCGCAGCGCCGCGCGAGCGCCTCAGAGTTGCACGAGGCGGACTGGGCATGGCTGTCGCAGCGCATCACCTTCCTGCGCGGCGGCTTCGACGACACACAGACCTACCAGGCATTGTCGAGCCTCTGCGGCGTCAGCAACTGCGTGTTCTACCTGGCGGTCGCGGCGCGGTTCTTTGCGCCGATCGTCGGCCAGTTGGAGGCGGCGGGCCTGACTCGGGAGACCGAAAGTCGATACCGACGCGTGGTGGTCGAGAAACCATTCGGCTCGGATCTGGCGTCGGCGCGGGCACTGAACGCGCAGCTTCGAAACGTCCTCGACGAGAGCCAGATTTATCGGATCGACCATTATCTCGGCAAGGAGACGGTCCAGAATATTCTCGCACTCCGGTTCTCGAACGGCTTCTTCGAGCCGCTCTGGAACCGGCAGAATATCGATCACGTGCAGATCACGGCGGCCGAGACCGTTGGCGTCGAGAAGCGCGGCCGGTTCTACGAGACCACCGGCGCGCTGCGAGACATGGTCCCGAACCACATCATGCAGCTGCTGGCAATGGTGGCAATGGAAGCCCCGATCTCGTTCGATGCCGACGCAGTCAGGGATGAGAAGTCGAAGGTGCTGGCAGCCGTGCATGGGCTCGCACCCAAGGACGTCGTCCGGGGGCAATATACCGCGGGCAGTATCGCAGGTCGCGCGATGGCCGGCTATCGCGAGGAGCCGGACGTGGCGCCGGACAGTCGCACCGAGAGCTTCATCGCCATGAAGCTGTCTATCGATAACTGGCGATGGGCCGGTGTGCCGTTCTACGTCCGCACCGGAAAGCGGCTGGCGTTACGCAAGACCGAGATCGCGATCCATTTCAAGCAGGCGCCATACGCGCTGTTCCGCGAAACACCGGTCGAGAAACTGACGCCGAACATCATGGTGCTGCAGATCCAGCCAACCGAGGGCGTGACGATGCAGTTCTCCGCAAAGATGCCAGGTCCGACAGTGAAACTCGGCGGTGTGCGGATGAAATTCGACTATGCGGACTGGTTCCAGGAAGGTCCGAGCACCGGATACGAGACGTTGATTTATGACTGCCTGATCGGCGACGCGACGCTTTTCCAGCGAGCGGACAACGTCGAGGGCGGCTGGAGCGTCGTGCAGCCGGCGCTCGATGCCTGGCGCGACAAGGACGATTGCCCCGAAAGCGCGTTGCAGTTCTACCCGGCCGGGAAGGCCGGTCCCGAGGCCGCGGACGAGCTGCTCGCCCGCGATGGACGCCACTGGTTGAGGTTGAACGGATGATCATTCCCCCGCGTGCCCCTGCAACATCGCGGGTCAGCCTTCTCGTATCCGACATCGACGGGACCCTGATCAACGGGAACAAGGAGCTCACGCCGGCAACCTTGGCCGCGGCGGCCCGGCTTCGCGAGGCCGGTATCAGGCTCTGCCTGGTCAGCAGCCGGTCGGTGCGCGGCATGCAGATGTATCTGCAACAGATCGGGAACGACACGCCGTCCGCCGGGCTCAATGGCGGCGAGATCGTCGATGCCGCGGGCGAAGTGCTGGAGACGCAATCGCTCGATGCGGAGGCGGCCCGCCTTACCGTCGAGACACTCACCACGAACCACGTCGATGCATGGGCTTTCACCGGCCGCGAATGGCTGATCCGCGACATTGCCGCACCTTACGTTCCGCGCGAGCGCAGGGCGGTGCAGTTCGATCCGACAGTGGTGTCATCGTTCGAGCCCTACATCGACCGGATCGGCAAGATCATGGGTGCGACAAACGATTATCCCCTGCTCGAGCGCATGGAGATCGAGCTGCAGGCGATGCTGGGTGATCGGGTGAACTCGCGTCGGTCCTCGCCCTGGTATCTCGATGTGACCCATCCCAAGGCGAACAAGGGTCGTGCGGCCCGCCGGCTCGCCGCACTGCTCGACGTCGATCCGTCGGAAGTGGCCTGCATCGGCGACATGGATAACGACATCTCGATGCTCAGCACGGCAGCTTTGGCGATCGCGATGGGCAATGCGCCGGAGCAGGTCGCGGAGTCGGCGCATTTCATCACAGGAACCAACGACCAGGACGGTTGGGCGCAGGCCGTCGAGACGCTGATCCTGCCGCGCGCCGCCCGCTAGATCGCAACCGCGTCATAATCGAAACGACGGGAGAGACATGATGGCCGATCCGGCAAAGATTAGCCTGGTGCTGGCAGACGTGGACGGGACGCTGGTCACCAAGGAGAAACTGCTGACCGAGCGCGCCATTCGCGCCGTCCAGAAACTCCGGGAGCGGGGCATCCGGTTCGCGATCACCAGCGGTCGACCGCCGAAGGGCATGAGCATGCTGATCAAGCCGCTCGATATCGTCGAGCCGATTGCCGGCTTCAATGGCGGTCTATTCGTGAAGCCCGATCTCACCATCATCGAGGCCAAGACGTTGCCGCGGGATGCGGCTGAGAAGACCGTGCAGATCCTGCGCGATCATAAGGTGGATGTGTGGGTCTATAGCGGTGAGGACTGGCTGGTGCCCGACGGCAAGGGTCCGCACGTCGCACGCGAGGAATGGACCGTGAAGTTCCCGCCCAAGGTCACCAAGGACTTCGACGCGGCGCTGGAGCACGCGGTGAAAATCGTCGGTGTCAGTGATGATCTCGAACTCATGAAGAAGGTCGAGAAGGACGCGCAGGAAGCCCTCGGCAATACCGCGTCGGCGGCCCGATCGCAGCCATATTATCTCGATGTGACACATCCGGACGCCAACAAGGGCGGCGTGGTCACGGCACTCGAGCGCATGCTCGGCGTCAAGGCGTCGGAAATCGCCACGCTCGGCGACCAGCCGAACGACGTGCTGATGTACAAGAAGAGCGGCATGTCGATTTCCATGGGGCAGGCTAGCGACGAGGTGAAGAGCCAGTCGACCTATGTCAGCGACTCCTCGGAGGATGAGGGGTTTGCCAAGGCCATCGAGCGCCATGTCCTGGGAGAGGCCGCATGACCCAGGATGCGACGACGGGTCGCGCAGAGATCCTGGCCGATCCGGAAGCCGTGGCACAGCGCACGGCCGAGTTCCTGACCGAGCAGGCGCTGGCAAAACAAGGCGCGTTCATGGTGGCGCTGTCCGGTGGTTCGACACCGAAGCGTCTGTACGAGATCCTCGCGGCATCACCCTATGCGGCGAAGTTTCCCTGGGACCGGGTGCAGCTGTTCTACGGCGACGAGCGCTTCGTTTCCCCGGAAGATGAATCGAGCAACTACCACATGAGCAGCGTGGCGATGCTGAGCAAGGTGCCCGTGCCATCCAGCAACGTTCATCGCATGCCCACGGACGGCGATCCGGCGGATGCGGCGCATCGCTACCAGCGCGAGCTGCAGGCCGCATACGGCGCCGACACCCTCGAGCCCGGCCGTCCGTTGTTCGACGTGGTGCTGCTGGGTCTTGGCGAGAATGGCCACACCGCGTCGCTGTTTCCCGGCACCGATGTGCTGAACGAGACCCAGGCCTGGGTCGGCACCTGCGTTCCACACGATGCGCCGCACACCCGCCTGACACTGACCTACCCGGCGATCGCCAGCAGCCGCTTCGTGCTGTTCCTGGTGGCGGGCGCTGGCAAGGCCGATATCGTGGCGAAGGTGCGTGGTGGTGACGCGGCCCAGCCGTCGACGCATATCACCACCGAGGGCGAGTTGATCTGGATGCTCGATCGTGCCGCCGCCGGCAACGCGGCCGGCGCCGATGACTGAGCCCGTGGAAAACGATCCGGCTGCCGATCTGAAACGCCAGGTCGGCGTCGCGGCGGCGGCCCTGGTCGAGGACGGCATGGTCGTCGGGCTCGGCACCGGCTCGACCGCCAACTACGTGATCGACAGTCTCGGCGAGCGCTGGGCCACGGGGTTGCGTTTCGTTGCGATCCCGAGCTCGGAACGCAGTGCGGCGCGGGCGAAGGCACTCGGGATCGAGATCGTGGGATTCGGCTCGCATCCGGTGATCGACCTCAACATCGATGGCGCCGACGAGATCCAGCGCGGCACGCTGAACCTGATCAAGGGGCTGGGCGGCGCGTTGCTGCGCGAGAAGATCGTCGCGGCGGCGTCGAACCGGATGGTCGTGGTGGCCGACGAGAGCAAGCTGGTGCAGCGGCTCGGCGAGCATGCCGCGGTGCCCGTCGAAGTGTCGCCGTTCGGCTGGGAGTCGACGGCGCGCCAGCTGGGGGAAATGGGTGCCCGGGTGGCGCCGCGTCACGACCGCATGGGCCGGCTGTTCGTGACCGATGGCGGCAACATGATCCTCGATTGCGCTCTCGGGCAGCTCGAGGATCCGGCGGCCACCGAGGTGGCGATCCGTGCCATCGTCGGCGTGTTCGAGTGCGGCCTGTTCATCGGGCGCGCGAGCCTGGCCCTGGTTGCCGGCAAGACCGGTGTCGAACGTTATGAGGTTGGCTGACGATGTCGCGGATCTGGGTGGTGATGGGTGTGTCCGGCAGCGGCAAGTCGAGCATCGCGGAGGGCCTGCACCGGAAGTTCGGCTGGCCGTTCCAGGAGGGTGACGAGCTGCACCCGAAGGCCAACGTGGACAAGATGCGGGCCGGCATCCCGCTTGACGACGCCGACCGCGCGCCGTGGCTGGCAGCCTGCGCCGCCTGGATCCATGCGCGTCACGATGCCGGCGAGACCGCGCTGCTGACCTGCTCGGCGCTGAAACGAAGCTATCGCGACATCCTGTCCGAGGGGCTCCCGGACGTCTGGTTCCTGTATCTGAAGGTGCCGGAAAGCGTGCTGCACGAACGCCTCGAGCATCGGCCGCACCACTACATGCCGAGCAGCCTGCTGCCGACCCAGCTGGCGACGTTCGAGGAACCAGGGCCGGACGAGCAGGTGGTCGAGGTGGTCGAGCACGACACCATTGCGGGCACGATCGAGGCGGTCATCGCGCGGATCCAGCAGTTCGGGTGAGCGCCGCCGTTAACGGAGCGCGATCCCGGTGAGATCGTCGAAATGCGCCTCGGCGGCCCAACCGTAGGGGCTGGCCTTCACGATCCCGTCTCCGGTCAGCCAGCTGTCACCGACCGCGAGAACGATCTCGTTGCGCCCCTTCCGCAGGTCGAGCGGGATGCTGGCGTTGTCCGCTTCGAGGCGTCCGTCCGGCGACAGGCGATGGTCCGACGGGCGGTACGGGTTGACGCCCGAAAACACGAGGCGGCCGTTCAGGAACACCGACACCTGCCGCGCCCAGCCGATCCGGATGGCCCGGCGTGTATCGGCCGTGGCGGTGACCGTCATCCTGAGCCAGCCGGTCGAGATCGGCGCGGAAGCTCGCGCGAAGGCGCGGGTCAGATTGACCAGGCCGGTCGCCTCGGCGGCGATCGGATGCCATGCGGCGGGTCCCGGGATATCGGTCGCGAGCACGGCAGGAGCGGACGCTACCGTTGGAGCCGCAGCATCCCACGTGGTGACGGTGCCGGGCTCCGGTGGGGCTTCGCTCACCTCCGGGAGAGCCGCCGGAAAATCCGATCGGATTGTCAGGTTGGCATAGATTGCAGGGCCCTTGAAGGCGATCCCACCATCCTTCGTCAGGCCCTGCAGCTTCGGGATGACCAAAGCCGGCGTTGTCTCGCGGTTGATGAACACCAGCATCTTCTCGCCCGCGACCACCAGGCGGACATGGTTCCAGCCGGTCGGCGAGATCTGCGCCGGGCGCTGCATGTCGGCGTAGATGTCCCACTGCATGTGTGTGTGGGTGATCGGCGCGTACTGGATGCAGTCGTTCGCCGCCGGGCAATCCGGGTTCGCCCGCAGATAGAAGAACTCGCCGGAGTCGGTTCCGTGGCGGCGGAAGATGATGCCGGCGTCGTTGTAGCCGAGCGGCTTGATGTCGAACTCGATCGTGCCGTTCGAGAAGCGTGCGCCGGTGGACTCGATGACTGCCTCGTTCACCGTCATGGTGCCGGTCGGCATCCCCTCGTAGCGTGCAAAGCTCGCCGCGCCGGTCGTGTTGCCCACCCAGGCGATCGGCGGCGCCGGTCTCCAAGTGCCGGCTTCCATCGGATATGCGATCGGCTGCGATCGGGCGGCTGTGCCCGGCAGGACGGCCAGGCAGACGGCCAGGCTCGCTCGGACGAAGGCGGGCAGCAGGTTGCCGGACCGCTGGCAGGCAGGTGATCGGTTGGGCATGAGGCGCGCAGGTCCTTGATCCAGCCCGGTCGAGGGCGATGACGTCCAGTGGACGACGATTGTCGCCCGGCCGCCAGCAGCCGATCGATGGCCTGTTCCCCGCGGATCGCGTTTGCGATACCGGTCCGGCATGAACCAGCCACCGCGTCCGATCCGGATCTTCGTCGACGCCGATGCGTGTCCGGTCAAGGCGGAGATCTACCGGGTGGCGGACCGCTACCGGCTGCGCGTGCTGGTGGTGTCGAACAGCCTGATTGCCGTTCCGATCTCGCCCCTGGTCGAGCGGGTTGTGGTGGAGGCCGGCCCAGACGTTGCCGATGACTGGATCGCCCAGCGGGCGGAGCGGGGCGACATCGTTGTCACCTCCGACATCCCGCTGGCGTCGCGCTGCGTGAAGACCGGCGCCGAGGTGCTGGGCCCGACCGGGCGTCGGTTCGACACGGACTCGATCGGCATGACGCTGGCCACGCGCAACCTGATGGACGAGCTCCGCTCCACCGGGCAGATGACCGGCGGCCCGAAGCCGTTCTCGCAGAAGGATCGCTCGGCGTTCCTGGGCACGCTCGATACGGCGGTGGCCCGGCTGCGGAAGGCGGGATTCGCGACCGGCTGACCCCGAAGCCGCTTGGGCGGATCAGCCGTTCAGCGGGAAGTGGCAGGCGGCACGGCGACCCTGGCCGAGATCGCGCAGCTCCGGCACGTCGACCCGGCAGCGCTCCTGCGCGATCGGGCAGCGGGTGTGGAAGCGGCAACCGGGTGGCGGCGCGATCGGGCTCGGCACGTCGCCGGTGAGCAGCGTGCGCCTGGAGGCCAGCCCGACCACCGGCTCCGGGACCGCCGAGATCAGCGCCGCAGTATAAGGATGCGCCGGGCTGTGCAGCACCGTGTCGGCCTCGCCAAGCTCCACCACCAGGCCGAGATACATGACGGCGACCCGCGTGGCGATCTGCCGCACCACGCTGAGGTCGTGCGCGATGAACACGTAGGTCAGGCCGAGGCGCGCCTGCAGGTCCACGAAAAGATTGACGATCTGCGCCTGGATCGACACGTCCAGCGCCGACACCGGCTCGTCGGCGACCACCAGCCGCGGCGACAGGGCGAGAGCGCGGGCAATGTTGATGCGCTGGCGCTGGCCGCCGGAGAATTCGTGCGGATAGCGGTCCAGTGCGCTCTCCGGCAGGCCCACCAGCGTGGTCAGCTCGTGCAGCCGGTCGCGGATTTCGCCCGGGGTGCGCCGCCCGTGCGGTCCGGGGTGCACGCGCAACGGCTCGGCGATCAGGTCGCCGACGCGGCGGCGCGGGTTCAACGACGCGTAGCTGTCCTGGAACACCATCTGCATGCGCGGCCTGAGCGGACGCAGCGCGCCTTCGCTGCTGCGGGTGATGTCGCGGCCCTCGAACGCTATGGCGCCGGCGGTGACGTCGGTCAGCCGCAGCAGGCAGCGGCCCAGCGTGGACTTGCCGCAACCGGATTCGCCGACCAGGCCAAGTGTCTCGCCGGGCCGCACCGCAAGGGAAACACCGTCGACCGCTCGCAGCGTCTGGCGACCGCGCAGGGCACTGCCGACCCGGTAATGCTTGGTTAACTGTTTGGCTTCTATGAGTGGGGCACCGAGCATGGGAGCCCCGGCTTGGCGAAAGTCAGGATCGGGAGCGGGGTCACTCATGACGGCAGCATCGTCGGCTCGAACACCGGCTGGATGCGCGGCGGCAGCGGCCGGCCTTCGAGCGGCAGCACGCAGGCGACGTCCTGCTCGCGATATGCTGCGAGAGCCGGCCGGGTCTCGCAAGCTTCGTGCCCGTAGCCGCAACGGGGCAGGAAAGGGCAGCCGGTAGGGCGTTGCGCAGGGTTTGGCGGGGCACCGGGGATTGAGGGCAGGCGGGCCGGCCGGATGCCGTGCAGCGGTGGGATGCTGTCGAGCAGGCCGGAGGTGTAGGGATGACCGGGCCGGGTGAACAAGGCCTGCGTCGGACCGCGTTCGGCAACGTTGCCAGCATAGAGCACGGTCGTCCGGTCGCAGGTCTCTGCCACGACGCCCATGTCGTGCGTGATCAGCAGCACCGAGGACCCGAAATCGGTGCGCAGCCGTCGCAGCAGGTCGAGGATCTGCGCCTGCACGGTGACGTCCAGCGCGGTCGTCGGCTCGTCGGCGATCAGCAGCGACGGGTTGCAGGACAGCGCCATGGCGATCATCGCGCGTTGGCGCAGGCCGCCCGAGAGCTGGTGCGGGTAGCGATCGGCAGCGCGTCTTGGATCCGGCACGCCCATCTCGCCGAGCAGCTCGACGGTGCGGGCACGGGCGCCGGCGCGGCTCAGCGACTTGTGGGCGCGCAGCTGCTCGTCGATCTGCCAGCCGATCGTGTACACGGGCGTCAGCGCCGTCATCGGGTCCTGGAAGATCATGGCGATCTCGGCGCCGCGCAGCGCGCGCATCTCATGCCGGTCCAGCCCGATCAGCTCGCGGCCGCGATAGCGCGCCGAGCCGGTGATGCGGGCACCCGGCGCGTCGATCAGCCCCATGATGGCGAGTGCGGTCATGCTCTTGCCGGAGCCGGATTCGCCGACCAGGCCCATGATCTCCTGCGCGCCGAGCGAGAACGAGATGTTCTCGATGATCCGCACCGTGTCGCGGCGCCCGGCGGGCAGGGTGATGGTGAGGTCGCGCACCTCGAGCAGCGGGTCGCCGGCGCGATAGGTTTCACCGGCCATCGCGCACCCTCGGGTCGAGCAACAGATACACGACATCGACCACCGCATTGGCGAGCACGACGAAGATCGCCGAATACATCACCGTTGCCATGATCAGCGGCAGGTCGAGGTTGATCAGCCCCTGGTAGGTCAGCCGTCCGACGCCCTGCAGCCCGAACACCACCTCGGTCAGCAGCGCACCACCGCCGACCAGCTGGGCAAAATCCAGCCCGAACAGGGACACGAAGGTGATCAGCGAGGTCCGCAGGCCGTGCCGCAGCAGCACGCGGGTGTCGCTCAGTCCCTTGGCCCTGGCGGTGCGGATGAAATCCTCGCTGTACGAGGCGACCAGGTCGGCGCGCAGCACGCGGCCATAGATGCCGATGAACAGCACCGCCAGCACGCACCACGGGATCACCAGATGCAGCGCCCATCCGATCGGATCGGACAGCAGCGACACGTAGCCCAGTCCCGGGACCCAGGAGAACATCCAGGTGTCGTGATAACGGCTCTGCGTTATGAGATTGGTAACTTCTCCCAGCCAGAATACCGGCATGGAGATCCCGATCAGCCCCAGCATCATCAGTCCGCGATCGACGATGGTGCCGCGCATGGCGGTGGCGATGGTGCCCATGGCGATCGACACCACGATCCAGATCACCGCCGCCCCGCTGACCAGCGAAATGGTGACGGGGGCCGCACGCATGACTTCCGGCACCACCTGCTCGCCGTGATCGACGAATGATGTGAGGTCGCGGGTGATGAACAGGCGCTCCATCAGGCGCACGTACTGCACCGGCAGCGGACGGTCGAAGCCGTATTGGTGACGCACCGCGGCCAGCGTTTCCTGGCTGGCATTGCGGCCGGCGATGCGCGCCGACGGGTCCGCACCGGGGGTCGCGAAGAACACCAGGAACACCAGCACGCTGATGCCGAACAGCACCAGCACGGTCTGGCCGAGACGCTTCAGCAGCGCGATCAGCATCAGGTGCGCCGCCGGCTGGTTTCGCGCACGTCGAGGGCGTCGCGCAGGCCGTCGCCGAGGATGTTGAGGGCCAGGACGGTGAACACGATGGCGAGGCCGGGCGCGATCGCCACCATCGGCCGCGTGTAGATCAGGCCCTGGCCGTCCTCGATGATGGTGCCCCAGCTCGCCGCCGGTGCCTGCACACCGATCGACAGGAAGGACAACGCGCTCTCGGCCAGCAGTGCCAGCGCCATGATGACCGGCGCCAGCACGATCAGCGTCGTGCTGACATTGGGCAGGATGTCGCGCAGCAGGATGCGTGTGCGCGACACGCCCAGGCAGCGCGCCGCCAGCACGAACTCGGCCTGCCGCAGCGACAGCACGCGGCCGCGGATCGGTCTCGCGGCATACGGCACGTAAACGAGTGCGATGATGGCGATCGGCAGGATCAGGTTGTCGGAGCGGATGGTGAACGGCCCGAGCTGCAGGCCCTGGCTGACGGTGACGATGGAGAGCGAGATCGCGAACAGATAGACCGGGATCGCCCACATGATGTCCATCAGGCGCGACAGCAGGATGTCGACGATGCCGCCGAAGAACCCGGCGCAGATGCCGACCACCGCCGCCATGATGATGCATAATATGGCCGCCGACCCGGAGATCAGCAGCGAGTTGCGGCCGCCGTACAGCAGGCGCGCGGCGACGTCGCGGCCCTGGCTGTCGGCACCGAGCAGATCGGCGTCGGCGCGCCAGGTCGGCCCGATCGGGGTCAGCCCGAGATGCAGCCGGTTGGTGTTGGGCTGCATCACCGGCACGTCCTCGCCATTGATCGACACCGTCGCCGCGACATCGGATGCGAACGGGTCGGTGTGGGCGACAAGGCTCGCATAGAGCGGAGCGGCCAGGCTCGCGAGCACCAGCAGGACCAGCACGGCCAGGGATATCATCGCACTCGGCATCCGCACGAGCGCACGCAGCGCCACTTCCCACGGCCCCTGCACCCGTCGCCGCGTAACCGGTTCGCCCGACAGCGTAGTGCTCATTGCACCCAGACCTGGGAGAACAGCATGTGGTAGAGGTTCACCGTGTAGAAGTTGCCCAACCTCTTCGACACCAGCTCGATCTTCTTCCACGTGATCAGCGGAGCCGCCGGCGCGTCCTGCATCAGCATGCGGTCGGCCTTGGCCCAGAGGGCGTCGCCAGCCTTCTTGTCGGTCACGCTCGTCAACGCCGCCTGGTTCAACACATCCTCGACCGGCTTGCTGCAATATCCCGCGATATTGACCGACGAATCCGATCCTGGATGGAAATTCTCGCAGCCGAACAACGCGGTCAGGAAATCCGACGCCGCCGGATAATCCGCATTCCAGTCGGTCAGGCTGATCTGCACCTTGTTGTTGGTGTTCTGGATGTACGTGAACTGGATGGCGAAGGCGATCGGCTTGACGTCCGCATCGTAGCCGATCGCCCGCAACGTGTTCTGCAGCGTCGTACCCATGGCGGTCTCGATGGCGCGGTTCGGCACCACCAGCGTCACGTGCATGCCCTTGGTGCCGCTCTCCTCGACCAGCCGCTTCGCGAGCGCCAGGTCGGGGGCTTTCCAGACGGCCGCCGGATGCGCGAAATCCGCACCCTTGGTGTAGGGGCAGTAGGGTTCGAAACCGGGCAATCCGGGCGGCACGTTCTGGCACGACACGGTGGCTGCCGCCGGTCCGCCCATGAAGGTCTGCATGGCACGGCGGTTGACGGCATAATTGACCGCCTCGCGGGCCTTGATGTTGTTGAACGGGGGAAGGTTCACGTTCATCGCGATGTAGTAGGTGCCGAAAATGTCGTTGATGTGCACCTGGTCGGCGAAGCGGTCACCGAGCTCGCCGTAGCGATCGAGCGGCACGTTGTCGTACATGTAGTCGGAGTTGCCGTTCTCGGTGGCGGTCACCTCCGCCTCGTCGGTCAGGCCGAAGCTGTACTCGATCCGGTCCGCGTAAGCATCCGGTTGCGCCTCGGAACTCCAGACCTTGAAATACTGGTTCCGCTCGGCGATCAGCGCGTGGTTCGGGTCGTAGCTGACGATGCGGTACGGCCCGGTGCCGGGCGGCGCGTCATTGCCGAGATCGCGTGGCGGCGTGTCGGCCGGCAGGACGTAGGCGTGCGGGAACGAGAGCTTGTCGAAGAACTCGGCATCCGGATGGGTCAAGTGAAAGGTGATGGTGCGGTCTGCCTCGTTGCCGATCACGCCACCCGCCAACGTGCAATGCGGCCCGTCCTTCAGGCAGGCGTCGGCGCCCACGATGCCGCCATAGAAGCCGCCCGCGGTCGGCGAGTTCACCTTGAACAGGCGCTGCATCGACGCCACCACGTCGCGCACCCCGACCTCCTGGCCATTGGAGAACCGTACACCCCGGCGCAGGTGGAAGACGTAGGTCAGGCCGCCATCCTGCGGCGCCGGCAACGCGTCCGCGAGGTCCGGCACGATCGTGTTGCTGGCGGCGAGCGGACGTTTCGCGAATGCGGTCAGGCCGTCATAGACCACGACCGTGAGATCCATCATCTCCGAATTGTAGTTGATCTGCGGGTCGGCGGTACCGGCACCGGCGTCCGCGGTCAGTCGCAGGGTCCCGCCTCGATGCGGACTGCCCAGCGTGACACCGCCCGGAGCAATGAAGACCGGGGCATCGGTCGTCGGCTGTCCGGCGGGGACCGCATTGGGAGCCGCGGGAGCCACAGGAGCAGCGACCGGCGGCGACGGGGCAGCCGCGCCGAGCAGCAACGGCAGAGCGAGCACCATGCCGGCGACCGGCCGGAACGCGGGTCTGGTCGTCATCAGGTCAGTGATCCAGCGCACGCAGCTTGGCCGCGATGATTTCCGGGCTGGAATCGCCATTCAAAGCGCCGGCGAATTTACCCTGCGGGTTCATGATGACCATGACCGAACTGTGGTCGAGAACCGCACGCCCGTGAATTTCTTGCGGCGTGGAGGAGGCGTACACGCGGTATTCCTTTTCCACGTGGGCGAGTTCTGTAGGCGTGCCGGTCAATCCCGTGATGCGCTTGTCGAATTTCGCAGTGTAGGCACCAATGATTGCCGGGGTATCACGGGCCGGATCGATGGTGATGAACAGCGGCGCCATGTCGGCGGCCTTCGGTCCGAGCATGTCCAGTGCGTTGGCGATGTCGTTGAGTGCGGTCGGGCAGGTGTCGGGGCAGTTGGTGTAGCCGAAATAGACCAGCATCCATTTGCCCAGAAAGTCACGATCGGTGACGGTGCGTCCCTCGGCATCGGTGAGTTGGAACGGACCGCCGATTTCGATCGGCGCGCCGAGGTCGGCACCTCCAGGCACCGGAACGGCGTTCCGCAACGCCTGGCTCTCCGGCCCGCCCAGTCCGAACCAGTCCAGCCGGGTGGCGATGCTCGCGAGCGCTACCAGCACCATCATGACCGGGAGCAGCAGGCGCCAATTCTTCAATGTGCTTCCGCCCAGCTCTGGCCGATGCCGGTCTCGACCACCAGCGGAACCGACAGGCTGGCGGCGCCCTCCATCACGATGCGGGCGGTTTCGGCGAGCGCTTCCGCCTCGTCGTCCGGTGCCTCGAACAGCAACTCGTCATGCACCTGCAGCAACAATCGCGACCGCATGCCTTCGCGCACCATCACCGCAGGCAGCCGCACCATGGCCCGCTTGATGATGTCGGCAGCGCCGCCCTGTAGCGGCGCGTTGCTGGCCTGGCGTTCGGCATAGCCACGCCGCGCCGGATTCTTTTCCGCGATCCCCGCCACCCAGCAACGCCGCCCGAACGGGGTCAGCACGTAGCCGTTGGCACGGGCCTCCTCGCGGGTAGCCTCCATGTAGTCGCGGATGCCGGGATAGCGCGCGAAATAGGCGTCGATATAGGTGCGTGCCTCGCCGGGCGAGATCGAAAGCTGTCGCGCCAGCCCGAATGCCGAGATGCCGTAGATGATGCCGAAATTGATCGCCTTGGCGCGCCGGCGGGTAAGCGGGTCCATGCCCTCCATCGGCACGTTGAACACCTCCGACGCAGTGCGCGCATGGATGTCCTGTCCCTCGGCGAAAGCCTCGCGCAGGGCGGGGATGTTGGCGACATGCGCCAGCAGCCGCAGCTCGATCTGCGAGTAGTCGGCCGACACCAGAAGGTGTCCGGGTGCTGCCACGAAAGCACGCCGGATGCGGCCGCCTTCCTCGGTGCGGATCGGGATGTTCTGCAGGTTGGGCTCGTTCGAGGACAGCCGCCCGGTCGAGGTGATCGCCATCTGGAACGAGGTATGCACGCGCCCGGTCTCGCGGTTGATCTCGTCGACGAGCGCGTCCGCGTACGTGGATTTCAGTTTCGCCAGTTGCCGCCATTCGAGAATACGTGCCGGCAGCTCCAGCCCCTGTTCCGCCAGCGATTGCAGCATCGCGCTGTCGGTGCCCCAGGCACCGGTCTTCATGCGCTTGCCGCCGGGCAGCTTCATCTCGTCGAACAGGATCTCGCCGAGCTGCTTGGGCGATCCGAGATTGAACGTCCGGCCGGCCAGCGCGTGGATCTCGGTTTCCATCACCGCCATGCGCACCGCAAAATCCGCGGACAGCCGTCGCAATTCGGTCTCGTCGACCTTGATGCCGGCGGCTTCCATGCCGGCCAGCACGCGGATCAGCGGCCGTTCCAGCTGCTCGTACAGCGCCAGCGACTGGTTGGTGCGCAGCTGCGGATGCAGGATGTGCCACAGCCGCAGCGTGACGTCGGCGTCCTCGGCGGCGTAATCGGTGGCGGCCTTGAGGTTCACCCGGGCGAACGGAATGCGATTGCGGCCGGTGCCGGTGGCCTGGTCGTAGGTGATCGGGGTGTGGCCGAGGAAGCGCGACGCGAGCTCGTCCATGCCGTGTCCGTGCGCGCCGGCGGCCTGCGCGTAGGAGATCAGCATGGTGTCGTCGATCGGCGAGATCGGCCCGGCGAGCAGGCCCGCCGCCGCGCGCTCCAGCACCAGGATATCGAACTTGGCGTTCTGGAACACCTTGAGCACGCCCGGATCGGTCAGCAATGGCGCCAGCACGGCCATCGCGGCGCGCATGTCCGGCTGCGGCCCCACCGGATGCTCGAGATCGCCTTCGTGCAGCAGCGGGACGTAGCAGGCGCGGCCGGGTTTGGTGGCCAGCGAGAACCCGACCATGTCGGCACGCAGCGGATCGAGGCCGTTGGTCTCGGTGTCGACGGCGCACAGGCCTGCCCGGCGCGCCTCCTCGACCCATTCGGCCAGGACGGCAAGGTCGGTGACGGTATCGTAGTCGCTGAATGGCGCATCGTGGCGCGGGATCAGCTCGTCCGCAGTCGGCTCCGTACCCGAAGCGGCCGGAACCGCCACGGCCTTTCGCGCAGGTTCGAGCGCCTCGATCGACAGCCGCTGGGCGATCGAGCGGAAGCCCATGCCGCCCAGCCAGGTGCCGAGGCGGTCGGCATCCGGGGAGGTGAAGCCGAGCTGTTCGATCGGCAACGGCAGCGGCGCGTCGTGGCGCAGGATCACCAGCTCGCGCGACATCCGGGCGTTGGCCTCGTGCGCCTCGAGCGCGTCGCGCCGCTTCGACGGCTTCATCAGCCCGGCCTTCAGCGCCGTGTAGATGCCGTCGAGGTCGCCATATTCCAGCACCAGCGTGCTGGCGATCTTCGGACCGATGCCGGGCACGCCGGGCACGTTGTCGACGCTGTCGCCCATCAGCGCCTGCACCTCGATCACCTTGTCGGGGCCGACGCCGAAGCGCTCGCGCACCTCGTCCTCGCCGATCGGCTTCTGCTTGATCGGGTCCAGCATGTCGATGCCTGGCCGGATCAGCTGCATCAGGTCCTTGTCGGACGAGACGATGGTGCAGCGGCCACCCCCGGCGGCGACCTTGCAGGCATAGGCGGCGATCAGGTCGTCGGCCTCCCAGCCGGCGAGCTCGATGGCCGGGATGCCGAACGCCGCAGTTGCCTCGCGGACCAGGGCGAATTGCGGAATCAGCTCCGGCGGCGGGTCCGGGCGGTGCGCCTTGTACTGGTCGTAGAGCTCGTTGCGGAAGGTGAGGCGGCCGGCGTCGAAGATCACCGCGAGGTGGGTGCCGACATGATCGCGCAGGAAGCGGGCGACCATGTTGGTGAAGCCGTACACCGCATTCACCGGGGTGCCGTCGGCGCGGTTCATCGGCGGCAGCGCGTGGAACGCCCGGAAGATGAAGCCGGAACCGTCGATCAGCACCAGGTGGATGCCGGCCCAGGGGGACGCGCCACCGTCGTCGGGTTCGCCCGGTACTGCGCCGTCCTCGATGCTGGTCAACGCCTCGGCGTCGATGGCGTCGGGCTCAGGCTCGACAGCCGGCTGGTCGGGAGAGTTGGTCAATGGCCGGTATCGTCGCCTTCGCCGGCGCCCGGCGCCAGCACATACACACGCGAGCAGTACGGGCAGAAGGTCTGCTGCCCGGTGATGCGCAGCCAGACGCGCGGATGGCCGAGCGGGCCGTCGCCGCCGTCGCAGGCGAGCACGCGGCTGGTCACGGTGATGGTCTCGATGGCGGCAGGCCCGAGCTGTGGGGTGGGAGTGGCTGCGCCGAACGCCATGCGTGTCGCCTCGAAGGTTGGCCTGGGAGAAGGCAGGATGATACGCAGGACCGTCCCGCTTTGAAACCTCTGCCGGTCCCGATCCCCTGACACCAATCCCGCCCCCGATCCAGACCGACGCCCTCCAATGCCGCGCGGTCCCTGGCCGCCCGCTGCCCCGGACGTGGTCCCGGACGCTGCGCAAGCGGCACGCTGGACTTGCGCTCGCGTGCGGACTTCTGCTCGGCGCCTGCAGCAATACGGCGTTGCACAGGCCCCACGTGCCCCCCTCGGCTGCGCATGCCGCCGATCGCCGGCTGGTTCCGGCCGACCTCGTGTTCACGCTGGCCGATGGCGCCCGGCTGCCGGCGCGGCTGTGGCCCGCGGTGGGTGGTCGCCCGCAGGCGGTGATCCTGGCCCTCCACGGCTTCAACGACAGCCGCGATGCATGGGAGCTGTCCGCACCGGTGCTGGCCTCGCGCGGGATCAGTCTCTATGCGCCGGACCAGCGTGGCTTCGGCCAGGCGCCGTTGCGCGGTCGCTGGGCCGGCACTGACCGTATGGTCTCCGATGCCGCTGAACTTGCCCGCTTGGTTGCCGCCCGCGAGCCGGGGGTGCCGCTCTATCTGATGGGCGAGAGCATGGGCGGTGCGGTGCTGCTCTGCCTGGCCGCCAGCCCCGAGGCGCCACCGGTTGCCGGGTACATCCTGCTGGCGCCGGCGGTCTGGAGCCGCGACCAGATGGACCCGGTGATGACCGCGTCGCTCTGGGCAGCCGCTACCCTGGCCCCCGACTGGGAGCTGACCGGCCACGAGCTGCCGCTGCACATCACCGCCAGCGACAACCTCGCGGCCCTCTACCGCCTCGGCTACGACCCGCTGACCGTGCGCACCACCCGCGCCTCGACGCTGCAGGGCCTGGTGCAGCTGATGAGCCGGGCGCAGCAGGCGGCCGCCCACGTGCATGCCCGGATGCTGGTGACCTATGGCGGCCGCGACCAGCTGGTGCCGGCCCGATCGACCGCCGCCACCTGGGCGTTGCTGCCGTCCGACGTGCGCCGGAGCTTCTATCCATCCGGCTATCACCTGCTGATGCGCGACCTGAACCGCTCGGCGGTGATCGGCGACGTCGCCTCCTGGATCCTGACCCCCGACCAGGCGCTGCCCTCGGGTGGCGACATTGCCGCTGCCGGCTGGGTCGCGGGGCAAGGCTGGGACGACACCGTGCCGCTGTGGCTGCCGGGCAACCTGGACGGCCTGGTGGCCCCCGACCCGCGCTGACCGGGCCCCCATCCGGGGACTGGCATTCGGGACCGCTTCGGGTTATGCAGCGGGCGCGGGACCCGTAGCTCAGCTGGATAGAGCGTCGCCCTCCGAAGGCGAAGGCCGAAGGTTCGAATCCTTTCGGGTCCGCCACCGTGTCAATGGCATCAAGAACTTAGGCGGTGTTTTGGAAGTGGTATACGGGCAGGTATAAGGGTGTGTTGCAGCATCTAGCCTTCCGCGGGCCGTCAGCCAGCACCATATAAGATGGTGGAAGACGGCGTAGATGATCGGTTAATCCTATTAGCGTCTGATGCGTTGGTCTCCGCTATGCAGGAGCGATAGAGCACTGCAATATGCTCTTTCAAGGCGGAAGGCGTGAGCCGGATCGATGGTAGACGAGTTGGTAGATGAAGATCGTGGTCTCGAGACCGAGCAGGTCGAGCAGATCGCCGCTATGGGACAAATCCCGAACTTCGTTTTTAATTCCGTTATAACCAGCTGTTCGGCAACCGAGGTCATGGCAGTTGTTCGTTTAGGCGGGAGGCCTCTCCAGCTCATGATCATGAGCCCTCCAATGGCCAAGACTTTAGCAGTCGCTCTTATGGCCCGGGTTGCGGACTACGAGCGCATTACTGGCGCACCAGTGTTGACTGCCGAAGAAGTGTCAAAAAAGAACTTAGGCTCCTAGCATGACCACAATTCAGAAGCTCGAAGGCTTTTCTAACCTTCCTGTTGGCTGGAACTACGGGGCAGGCGTGGCACCAACGCGTCGAGCTATAGCGCTGGCTACAGCGTTCGTTTCCATTTACCAAAACTGCGGGTTTCCAACGACTGATGCTTTTCCTGGAACTGACGGCGAGATCATGATCACCGCTTACGAGGGAGACCATTACGTTGAAATAACGCTAGAGACCGACGGTAAGATAAGGTTTGTCTACGAAGTCGAGAACGAAGAAAAGATCTATAAAGAAGGACTGTCGATTTACCAGGCGGCCGAACTTCTATCAACTGTTGCTGAGCAGGTGGAAGCCGTTCGATGGCCTTCGTTAGAGTCGTCAATCCCGTTCACCACTATGATTCTAACAGGAAGCAATTTAAGGACTTGGCATTCCGGCCTCAACGAGCCGAGAATGGCTCGCAAGCAGTTTCCTGTTTCGAACATGAGTGTGCAGTACGCGACAGCGGAACTGTATGCGCCCACATTGCCAACTTCTATTCGGTCATCGCGTCGACCCCGGCAGTTTATTGGGTCTTCGACCAATCCAACCTTCCCGCTGGTAGCAGCCTGAACCAGTGCACGGAAAATGGCGATCGGTGTCACCACCATATTACGGGAATATCCGGAACACAACTTCGAAAAATCCCCACGAATTGGCGACCAGAGTACTTGCGAATCTGTGTGTCCGGCGCGTCGCGGTCTGTCACTGAACAAGAGTTGATTGAGATAGCGACGAGCGCAAGTTGGTCGTCAACGCCATAGGCTGTGGTATTGATCAACTAACCTTCGGGCGCCTCACTGCGCTGATAGATGTAGGGTAACTAGTTCAACCCATCATGATACCGTAGTTAGCCCCGCCTACCCCTGCTTTGCGTCGCAGCTTAGGACTATTGAACCTCAGGTAGTTGGTCCTCCACCGCAAGAGGCTGCTGGTCGGCCGCTATCAATTCGTTAGCGCTCGAACACGCTTCGCCGCATCATGATCCACTCGGCCGGGTGCGGCAGGTTCTCTCCGCGCCAAATCTCCGTCGCGGCGGCCAGCACCAAGTCGTCGTGGATGCCCTCGCGCCCAGCCTCCATGCTCTCGTTCCTGGCGCCGGCCTTGATCTTGACGTCGAAGCCCCGGTGCTCCGCCTTGAATGCTGCCGACGCGATGGCGCTGGGCGTTATGTTGAACCGGTCCTCGGCCAGGGTGATGTCGAGCGAAGATGCCAGAACCGACTTTGGCACCGTGACAGTGTTGCCCGACTTCACGTGGACCTCCCGGCCCGCGGTGATCGTGACCGCGATCGGGTGCAGGTCCATCTCCCGCATCGCGTCGACCACCGGAGCGCCAACGCCGGTCCCGTCGACCACCAGCTCGGCAATGCGGTCGGTCGCCGGCAGCTGCGCCAGCACCTGCCTTACTCGGTCACTGCGGTGCCTCAAAAGCCTCCACGACCGCCATACGCTCCTCGGTAATGCGCCCCAAAATTTCCAGGCAAACCCGATACTATTGGAACAGGCGACCTATGCCAGGAAACCGGATCATTCTCTTACCGCAATTCATGCGTCCTGGAGATGACGGCACGCCGCCGGCTGATCTACGGCCGGCCATGTATCTCATGTCATAAATTACACCGGCATTTTCCGGAACGCCAGTCAGTCTGCCATTTTCTTCGATTAATAGGTTACGAGGGAAACCTCTCTCCCACGGGTGACAGTCGTCGCGGTTCAACCAGGTCAGAAATAGCCGGCGGAGTTCATTACTTCGTTCAATACCCTGAACCTGAGCGGATAACGGTTTCGCCGACTCATGAACCGCCCCAAGGATAGCTCCCCGGGGCGGCTCTTCGAAGCCTCAGTAGATCGGCATGCCGCCATGCACCGGATACAGCGCGCCGGTCGTGTAGCTGCTCTCGTCGGCCGCCAGGTGCACATACGCGGGGGCGACTTCGCCGGGCTGGCCGGGGCGGGCCATCGGGGCCTGGCTGCCGAAGGTCTTCTGGCTGTCCTCGTCCATTCCGGTGACGATGAAGGGCGTCCAGATCGGGCCGGGCAGCACGGCGTTCACCCGGATGCCCTTCTCGACCAGCATCTGCGCCAGGCCGAGCGTGAAGTTGGCGATCGCCGCCTTGGTCGCGGAATAAGCCAGCAGGGCCGGCATCGGATGTTTGGAGTTCACCGACGAGGTGTTGATGATCACGCTGCCGGGCTTGAGATGCGGCACCGCAGCCTTGGTGATGTAGAACATCGCGTTGATGTTCACGGCGAAATGCTGGTCCCACTCCTCCTCGCTGATCTCGTCGATCGAGCTCCGGGTAGCCTGGAAGGCAGCGTTGTTCACCAGCAGGTCGAGCTTGCCGAACTCGGCCACGGTCTTCTCGACCAGCGCGCGCGCATTCGGCACCAGCGAAATGTCACCCGGCAGCTTCAGGCAGCGCCGCCCGGCCTCGAGGACCCAGCGCTCGGTCTCCTGCGCATCCTCGCTCTCCTCGTTGAGGTAGGAAATCGCGACGTCGGCGCCTTCGCGGGCATAGGCGATCGCCACGGCGCGACCGATGCCAGAATCGGCGCCGGTGATCAGCGCCACCTTCCCGGTGAGCTTGCCGGAGCCCGTGTAGCTGGCTTCGCCGTGATCGGGCTGCGGATGCATCTTCGCCGACAGACCGGGGAACCCTTGCGTCTGCGGCTTGAAGGGGGGCTTGGGGAAGCGGTCGCGCGGGTCGACGGTCATGGCGGTTCTCCTGATGGATCGCCCGAGCGAACGATGACACCCGGTCCAGGGTTCAGCGACCGCCGGCCGATCTTTACGGGACTGGTCGCCTCGACGGCTGGCACGGACGCTTGGATTTTCGGCAATGGCGGGACACACTGGCCATCGCGGGCCTTCCGGATCGGGACGGCACTCAACGTGATGTGAGCACACCCCCATAAGGGCGGCGCTGGCATCGTCCTGGCTGGATGGCGGAATGAAACCCTACCTTCCGATCCTGCTCGCGGCCTTTGTCGGAGCTGCGGTGCTGGGCGCAGTCGCAGCGTGGCTCTATCCGCATCGGCCGGGCAACCATCTCGGCACCGGCACCGGCACTCCAGCCAGCCAGGTGCTCGCGGCGCCAGCCGCTCCGACGCCCGCCACCCCACCGAAATAGCCTCCAGTCCGGACTCCGGAGCACGCCGCCATGGATCTCGATCGCCGCCAGTTCCAGGCTCTCCTTGCCGGCCTCGGGATCGAGCTTGCCGGCACCGGTCACGCTGAGGCAGCGGACGGCGAGGTCGAGCACTTCCTGTTGCCGCCGAACGACTGGGTGCCGAACAACCAGCACCTGCCGGTGATCCTCTACCGGGGTGCGGTGCCGGTGGCCGGCCGGGATCCGGCCTCGACGTTCGAGGCGCTGTTCACCCGCAACGGCTGGCCGCCGCAATGGCGCAATGGCGTCTATCCGTTCCACCACTTCCATTCGACCGCGCACGAGGTGCTCGGGTTCGCCGGCGGGTCTGCCGAGCTGATGCTCGGTGGCCCAGGTGGTCGCCAGGTCACCGTTCAGGCAGGCGACGTGGTGGTGCTGCCCGCCGGCACCGGGCATTGCCGGTTGAGCGCGGACAACGACTTCCTCGTGGTGGGTGCCTATCCGCCGGACCAGCACTGGGACATCCGCCGCAGCGCGTTGCCGCCCGAGGCACTCGACTGCATGCGGCACCTGGTGTTCCCGCACAGCGATCCACTGGTCGGCACCGACGGTCCGCTGCCACGGCTCTGGCATCCCGCCTGAACCGGCTGTTCAGGCGACGGCCGCGAGATCGAGCAGGATCGGCCGGTGGTCGGACCGGCCATAGGCGAGGGCGCTCGACGCCGTGCACTGCAGCCCGCGCACCAGGCAGCGATCCAGCCGCAGCGGCAGCAGACCATGCGCGCGGTGCGTCGCGACCCGCGGCCCGACATCTCTGAAGCCGGGCAGGCCGGTCGGTCCCAGCGCGTTGAAGTCGCCGATCACCATGTCGAGCTGTGGGTGGCTGGCGAGCAGGTGGCGGAGCTGGCGCCGGTTGGCACGCTGGCCATGATCCAGATGCACCGTGGCAGCCCGCAGCCAGCCGAGTCGCACGACCAGCGCCAGGCGCGGGGAGACCGCGCGGAAGATCGGCACCGGCAGGTCGAGCCGGCCGGCGATCGGCAGCGTCTCGGCCACCGCGTCGAACCGCTGCCGGCTCCAGACAGCCGGCCCGTGGCTGCGCCGCAGCATCGGCTCCCGGGCATAGTGGCCGCCGATCAGCCCAGGCAGGCCGTCGATCGCCGCAGTCGCTTCCTGCATCATGACCAGGTCGGGGTTGTGCAGCTCGATCAGCCGCCCGATATCCGCGGTGGTGGCGCCACGGGTCCGGAGCAGGTTCCAGCTCAGGATCCGCAGCCGCATGGCGGGGCTCGTATCCCCGGATCCTGCAGGCCGCCCGGGCGCGGTCGAGTTGCGGATCGAGGTGATCATGGTATGCTCCAGACATGGCTCGTTGGCCGCAAAGGAAGGCGTTCATTGGCGGCGGACGAAGACACCATCCTGAAGATCTCCCAGGTCCTGAATTCCCTCCCCGGACGGCCTCCTGGCATGCCGGAGCATCTGACGGAGGAAACCACCATCGTCGGCGACCTCAAGCTGGACTCGCTTTCGGTGATGGATTTCGTCATGGCGCTCGAGACCCGGTTCGACACCATCATCCCGATCGACGGCATTGCCGATGTCCGTACGGTCGGTGATCTCGCTGCACTCCTGCAGCCGGCTCTGAAACAGGTTCCAGTCTAGTCGATGCTTGGCAAATATAGCGCTCTGAAACAGAGCTACGCCCGGTTGCTGACCGGCGGCCGCGACCCGTTCGCGGTAGTGTTCGACGAGATCCTGTCGCCGACCGAGGCCAGGCTCGGATCGAGCGACGTCCTGCTGCTCGGGACCAACAACTATCTCGGGCTCACCCAGGATCCGAGCTGCATCGAGGCCGCGACAGAGGCGCTGCAGCTGGACGGCACCGGCACCACCGGGTCGCGGATCGCCAACGGCACCTACGGTGTGCATGCAGCACTGGAGGAGCAGATCTCGCGCTTCCTCGGACGCCGCGAGTCCATGCTGTTCACCACCGGCTACCAGGCGAATGTCGGCATCCTCTCGGCACTGGCCGGTCGGGACGACAACCTGCTGCTCGATGCGGACAGCCACGCCAGCATCTATGACGGCGCCCGGCTCGGCGGCGCCAAGGTGACCCGGTTCCGGCACAACGACCCCGACGATCTCTATCGTCGCCTCCGCCTGCTGGCCGAGCGCACCGATCCCGCAAGCCCCGGCGAGAACCTGATAGTCGTCGAGGGCATCTACAGCATGCTCGGCGACGTGGCGCCGCTGCGCGAGATGGCCGCGGTGAAGCGCGAGACCGGTGCCTACCTGCTGGTCGACGAGGCGCACTCGCTCGGCGTGCTCGGCCAGCATGGCCGCGGTCTGGCCGAGGAGGCCGGTGCCGAGGCGGATGCCGACTTCATCGTGGGTACGTTCAGCAAGAGCATGGGCGGCATCGGCGGCTTCTGCGCCTCCGACGTGCCTGATTTCGAGCTGCTGCGGCTGGCCTCGCGCGCCTACATGTTCTCCGCGTCGCTGCCGCCGGCCGTGGTGGCCGCGCTGTCACGGGCGCTGACCCTGGTGCAGGAGCGCGGCGACCTCCGGACGCGGCTGCACCGGAACGCCTCGCAGCTCTATGACGGGCTGACCGGGGCGGGCTTCCTGCTCGGCCCGACCGTCAGCCCGATCGTCGCGATCCGCCTCGCCGATCCGGAGACCGCGGTGACGTTCTGGAACCGGCTGCTCGAGGCCGGGGTCTATGTGAATCTGGCCCTGCCGCCGGCGACACCGCAGAGCCTGTCCCTGCTGAGGACCAGCGTTAGTGCCGTGCACACCACGACGCAGATTGCACGTGCAGTCGATGCCATTGCGACCATCGGCGCCGAACTCGGTGTCATCCAGGCGGAACCGGTCCTGCAGCGGATCGCCAGCTGAAGCCTTTTAGTAACGAAGAGTGATCGACAGCCTGGTGTCGCCCGGTCCCGCGGTGAAGCGCGCGGCGCTGAACGGGGGCGGAGCCATGAAGGCCGACGCGTTGTTCGAGAAGCCGTAGCCCTCTACCGGCAGGCCGATGAGCGATCGGTCGAAATGGTGGTTGTTGTTTTCGTCGTGATACACGGCGACCGCGTAAGTGCCTGGCCGCGACACAACGAAGCAGGCGGTGGCCGTACTGCCCGCCAGCATGACGCGGGTGAGGGCAATCGAGCCGCGATGCGCCAGGAACGCCTCCGGTCGGTTGCCATAGAGAGTATAGGTGATGTTGCCGGCGACCCGCCTGACCCCGATCGCCGTGATCAGCAGCCGGTCCGGCGCCGCCTCATCGGGCGTCGTGCAGGCTCTGGCGCTTTCTGGAGGGGCGCTTTCAGGAGGGGCGCTTCGAGGCGGGGCACTTTCCGGCGGGGCGGGTGACGCGGGGTCGGCCAGCGAGGCGGCGGGAGATGCCAGCCCGAACAGGATCCAGAGACCGCCTCCGACCAGCCAGGATTGCAGGCGGGACCGGCGGCCCCGTTGAGCGGACATGGACGATTGGTGCATGATCCCTGGAGTTTGCGCAGTACGGCGCCGGGTGCAACCCGGGATTGTTGACTTCGTTCGATGACGCCCTCCACTTGGACGGCGTCCAGGAGTACGTGATGTATAGAAGCTGGCGCCACCATGGACGCAGTTTCGATCTCGGCCGGATGACCCTGTCGGACCTGTTCGCCGCCTATCGCACGCATCCGGCGGTGCATGTGTATCTGCTGGGCGCGCTGGTCAGCCTCGCCGTCGCGATCCGCGAAAGCTCCGGTCCGTGGCGCCCGATCCTGGCGGTGCTGGCGACTGCGGCTGCCTACCCGCTGGCCTGGTACCTGCTGCATCGCTTCGTGCTGCACGCGAAGTTCCTGTATCGCTCGCCGCTGACCGCCTCGCTGTGGAAGCGGATCCACTTCGATCATCACCAGGATCCGTACCGGATGGACGTGCTGTTCGGCTCGCCGGTCACCACGCTGCCCACCATCCTGGTGATCCTGATCCCGCTCGGCTGGGTGGTCGGCGGCGGGGCGGGCGGCGCGGCGGCGGCGGTGTGCGCCGGGCTGCTCATCACTTGCGCCTACGAGTTCTGCCACTGCGTCCAGCACCTGAACTTCAAGCCGCGCAACCGCCTGCTGCGCCGGATGAAGGAGCTGCACCTGGCGCATCACTTCCACGACGAGGTCGGCAATTACGGCATTACCTCGTTCGTGATCGATCGGCTGTTCGGCACCTATTACGCCTCCGCGCGTGAGCGGAAGCGGTCGCCGCACGTGTTCAATCTCGGCTATGACGCCAGCGAGGCGACGCGTTTCCCCTGGGTCGCGCGTCTGTCCGGCGGCCCGCCGCTCGATCGCCCGCCGTCCGGCAATGCGCCCGCGGGCAAGGCGTCGGCCGGTGACGCAGCGATGCGCCGCCGCGAGACCGCTTGACGACGCTGCAGATGATGACCTCATCGATCGAGATCGTGCCCGTCGTCGGCAGGCGGGCGCTCGAGCGCTTCATCCGGCTGCCGGAATTCCTGCTCCGCGACGATCCCTCCTACATCGCCCCGCTGCGCGCCGAGCGCCGTGCCGCCCTCACGCCGCGCAGCAATCCGTTCTTCCTGCATGCCGACGTGGCGCTCTGGATCGCCACCCGGAACGGCCGTGATGTCGGCCGGATCAGCGCCCAGGAGGATCACCTGGCGCATGGCGACGATGGCGGCCGCATCGGCAATTTCGGCATGCTGGTGGCAATCGACGATCCCGAGGTGTTCGCGGCCCTGCTCGCCACCGCCGAAACCTGGCTCGCTGCCCGCGGGCTCGATTGCATGCGGGGTCCGTTCAGCCTGTCGATCAACGAGGAGACCGGCCTGCTGGTGGCGGGCTTCGACACGCCACCGATGCTGATGATGCCGCACGATCCGCCCTACGTGAACGACCGGCTGCTGGCGTTGGGCTACGGCAAGGTCCGCGACGTGTATGCCTATCTCTGCGACACCACCGCCGCCCTGCCACCCACCGCGGCGGCGATGGTCGCGCGTGGCTTGCCGAAGAACGTCACGCTGCGGCCGCTGCGGATGGCAACGTTGAAGAGCGATGTCGCAGCCCTGGTCGACATCTACAACGACGCCTGGACCGGCAACTGGGGCTTCGTCCCGATCACCGAGGCGGAGGTCGCGCATACTGCCAAGGCGCTGAAGCCGCTGCTGCAGGAGCGCCTGGTCTGGTTCGCCGAGGTCGATGGCGAGCCGGCGGCGTTCGGGCTATGCCTGCCGAACCTGAACGAGGCGATCCGCGACCTGTCCGGCCGGTTGCTGCCGTTCGGCTGGGCCAAGCTGCTGTGGCGGCTGAAGCGATCGGGGGTCGCCACCGGGCGGGTGCCCTTGATGGGTGTGCGCCGCCGCTACGGCAGCGGCATGCTCGGGCAGCTGCTGTCGCTGCACGTGGTCGAGGCGTTGCGGCGCGAGGCCATGGCAGTCGGCATGAAGTCGGTCGAGATGTCGTGGATCCTCGAGGACAACCTGCCGATGCGGCACCTGGCCGAGGCAGTCGGCGGCCATGCCTACAAGACCTACCGGATCTACGAGAAACGCCTCGAAGCGCACACGGCCGCGTGAGACCAGGCTTCCGGTTTGTTGACGCTCACGACCGCCCCGATTAAGCCAACGAGTGATGCCGACATCGCGATCTGCATGGCGGATCGCGCAGGCGACCTATCGGGAGGATGCGCCCCTCGTCCAATCCTCGGGAGATGAAGCCGAATGTCGGGGTCCACCGCAACGATCAGCGGTCTCATCCAGCGCAAAGGCGATTTCGCGACTCTCCTGGATGCGCTCGAATACGCGGCACTCGGCAGGAGCGGCCTCGATTTCTACTCGGTCCGCGGCGAGCTGACCAAGGCGTTGCCCTACGCCGAGCTGGCCCATGATGCGCGGCTGCTGGCACATCGTCTGCTCGCACTCGGCCTGGTGCGTGGAGAACGGGTGGCGCTGATCGCCGAAACCACTCCGGATTTCGTCCGCGCCTTCTTTGCCTGCCAGTACGCCGGGCTGATCCCGGCGCCGCTGCCGTTGCCGGTCGCGTTCGCCGGCCGCGACACCTACGTGTCGCATGTGCGGCGGCTGGTCACCGAAGCCCGGGCGAGCGCGTTGCTGGCGCCCGAGGCCCTGGTCGGCTGGATCGCGCCATCGGCCGGCGACCTCGACCTGCGGATCTGCGGCACGATCGCCTCGCTGTGGGACGGGGTCGCGCCCGATCAGGCGAGTGCGCATTCGGAGCTTCCGACGATCGGACCGGACGACATCGCCTACCTGCAGTTCTCGTCCGGCAGCACCCGTTTCCCGCGCGGCGTGGTGGTGCACCAGAACGCGCTGATGGCCAACGCCGCCGGCATCCTGACGCACGGGCTGGATATCCGGCCCGAGGATCGTGCGGTGTCCTGGCTGCCGCTCTATCACGACATGGGGCTGGTCGGCTTCCTGCTCGCCCCGATGGCCGGCCAGGTCAGCGTCGACCTGCTGGCGACACAGGATTTCGTGCGCCGGCCGCAATTGTGGCTGTCGCTGATCTCGCGTGGCCGCGGCACCATCTCGTACAGCCCGAGCTTCGGCTACGATCTGTGTGCCAGGCGGGAGCGGCCTGCCGAAGATAGCGAGCTCGACCTGTCATGCTGGCGCATTGCCGGCATCGGCGGCGACATGATCCGGCCGGGCGTGCTGACCGGGTTCGCCGAGATGTTCGCCGCCCGCGGGTTCCGGCCCGAGGCCTTCCTGCCGAGCTACGGCATGGCCGAGGCGACGCTCGCGATCAGCTTCGCGCCAATCGATCGCGGCTTCGAGACGGATCTCGTCGACCTCGACCGGCTCGAGGCGGATGGTGTCGCCGCGGCGCCCGTGCAGCCGGATGCCCGGGTCCGGGAGCTAGTGCTGTGCGGCCGGGCGATCCCCGGGCACGAGATCGAGATCCGCGACGACCTGGGCGCCCGGCTGCCAGACCGCACCGTCGGTCGGGTCTTTGCACGCGGCCCCAGCCTGATGCGCGGCTATGACGGCCGCCCCGACGAGACCGCTTCGGTGCTGTCGCCCGACGGTTGGCTCGATACCGGCGATGTCGGCTACTGGCTCGACGGCATGCTGGTGGTTGCCGGCCGCGCCAAGGACCTGATCATCATCAACGGCCGCAACATCTGGCCGCAGGACATCGAGTGGACCATCGAGCAGACCGTGCCGCAGGTCCGCACCGGCAACGTCGCGGCGTTCTCGGTCGAGGAAGATGGTCGCGAGGTACTGATCCTGGCCGTCGCCGCCCGCAACGTGTCCGACCCGGCCGGGCTCGAGCGGGTGATCGCCGACATCGGCGACAACGTTCGGGTGCAGCATGGGCTGGACGGGCGGGTGATGCTGCTGCCGCCCGGCGCGCTGCCGTACACCTCGTCGGGCAAGCTGAGCCGTTCGGCCACGCGCCAGCTCTATTTGGCCGGGACTCTGCCGACCGCTTCGGTGCCGGACGCCCCGGCGCTCGCCTAGCCCGACCAGGCACGATCATCGATGCAGAAGATCGCCGCCGTAACGGGTGGCACCGGGTTCCTCGGCCGCCATGTGGTGGCGGCACTGCTGCAAGCCGGGTGGGTCGTCCGCGTGCTGATGCGGCACGACCTGTTCGCGCCGCCGCAGGCCCAGCATGGCGTGGAACCGGTCCCGGGTGATCTCGACGATGCGGCAGCGCTCGGCCGGCTGGTGCAGGATGCGGCGGTGGTGGTGCATGTCGCCGGCCTGACCAAGGCGCCGCGTCCGGCCGACTTCATGGCGATCAACCGGGATGGCACGGCGCGGCTGGCCGGGATCGTGCGTCGCCAGGCCCCGTCCGCCCGCTTCATCCTGGTGTCGTCGCAGGCCGCGCGCGAGCCCTCGCTCTCGGCCTATGCCGCCAGCAAACGCGCGGCCGAGGACGCGGTGGTTGCCGAACTTGCCGGCTTGGACTGGATCATCCTGCGGCCCTGCGTGATCTACGGGCCGGGCGACCGCGAAGGCATAGCGCTCTCCCGCCTCGTCCGGCGCAGGCTGATCCCGGTTTCGGCGGCGCCGGAGCCGCGCATCGCCATGATCCACGCGCGTGACGCTGCCACCGCCATCGTCGCCGTCTGCGCCGGCGGTCCGTCGAGAGCCGTGTTCGAGCTTTGCGACGGCTGCCTGGACGGCCACGCCTGGCGGGAGATCATCACGCTGGCGGCCGGGCTGCTCGGCCAGACGCCGCGTATCGTGCCGGTCCCGGACGGATTGATCCTCGGCGCCGGCAGCCTGAGCGACCTGTGGGGCAGGGTGATCGCGCAGGCACCCTTGTTCGGCCGCGGCAAGGCACGCGAGATCCTGCATCGCGACTGGCGACCCGACCGGACGATGCAGCTGCCGGCCGATCTCTGGCAGCCGACGATCGACCTGCGAAGCGGGCTCACCGACACGGCTGCCTGGTGGCGGACGCTCGATCAGGCCGGGGAAGCGCCTGCCTGACTACCGGTCCGGGGGCTGGAGGACGGCATCGATCGTCGACAGGCAGGCGGGGCGCGAGGCGTCGTCGGCATGCACCCTCCTGCCATGCGGCGGCCTCGACGAGGCGTTGGCGCTCAGCCGGCCGTCGCGGATGGCGCCGGTGATCTCGTTCTCGCCGGTGCCGTCGGCCATCTCGATGCTGCCGTCGGCGTGGACGTTGCCGTCGAGCTGGTAGCGTGCGTGGGTGCGCAGCCGGATCGTGTCGCCGACCACGTCGAAGACGATCGGCCGTGGCGCCCCGGTGCAGACGGGGTCGCTCGTATCCGGTGTCTCGGTGCCGACATACCGGCCATCGAACCGGGTGACGGCCGGAGCAGCGGTCGCGCAGCCTGCGAGCAGCAGCACCATGAGCATGGAGACGGTGCGCATCGCTTCAGGCAGTCACGTCGCGCGACGTGATCTCGTAGCGGAATCGGTCTGCATCCAGGCAGTCCGGCTGGCCGGCGCTGGTCAAGGCGCACGGATACATCAGGAACGGGAAGTTCGGCGTGTGGCCGGCAGGCGCACCCGGCAGCACGATGTCGGTGGCGCTGTTGAAGCCGACCCAGTTCATCTCCCAGTTCCCGAACAGCCGCTCGCGGGCTGCCACGATCTCGGGGTCGTCCAGTCGCAGGTGCCGCTCCAGCATCAGCTTGCGGACATCGGCAGGATCGACCGGGAACCAGCCGGCATCCTCGAGATAGACCTCGGAGCGACAATGCTGCGCCTTCGACACCGTGCCGTTGGCGCCGAGCTGCGGAAAACGGGTCGAGGCGGCAACGCGGATGCCATAGACGTCGCGCGCCGGAAAGCCGACCGAGCGGGCAAGCCCGGTCATCAGGCTGTTGATGTCCGCGCATTTGCCGCCGAGATGGCCGCTGGTCAGCATCGACCGGATGTTGCCGGTGCCGCAACCCGGGGTTTTCGGGTCCCTCGAGGTTTGGTCCACGACCCAGTCGTACAGGGCGCGCAACCGGTCCTTTGGGTCGGTGCGGCCGGCGACGATGCGCTCCGCGGTTGCGCGCACGATGCCATCGGTCGGCAGGCTGTCGGTGGGCTGGGTCCAGAACCGGCGTTCCACCTCGGACGCGGCGACCATCGGACCGGCGGCGCCGCGATCCCGGGTGGCCACCACCTGCACGAGCTGGATGGTTTTCGGCGCGGTCGCCGCATCGGCTGTCCAGTCGATGCGCAGGATGCCGGCGCCGTAATGGTCATCGCGGGTGATCGCCGCCGTGCCGTTGCCCTGCCAGCGCACGCTGCGGCTGACCTGGTAGCCGCCGGCGGTCTGCGCCAAAGGCAGCCAGAGCTGCGCTGCGCCAGGTGCATCCTGCAGCGACACCGATGTGGTGATCTCGAAGTCGCGCCAGCCGGCGGTGTCAGCTTGCGGGTGCGGCGCCATCCTGGCACCGGAGCCGGAGGCGCGCGCCTGGATCGGTGCCACGGCCAGGGCAGCCGCGCCCGTGCAGAGCATATCACGGCGGCGGATCATCGGCGGATTGCCCCCCGGGCAGGGTGCTGGTGAGGCAAGGTCGTGCAGCAGGGTCCGGTCATGCGCGTATCATGACGTGTCGGCGGCAGTCGGCCAACGCGGCGCCGTCACGGACGCTTCGCGCTGGCGCAATTCAAGCAGTGGCAGCCCGGTACCGACCCGCTGCAGGTCAGGTCAGAGCGGCTTGCCTGTCCTGCGGAGCCGTGCCCTCGAGCTCACCAAGCCACGTCTTGGCGTTCCTGAGTTCCTCCCAGGGCGGGTCGCCGAGTGGGAAATGCACCGCCAGGATGGCGCTCAGGATCCCGTTCAACCGGACCAGCCGGTCGCGGCTCTCCGGAGTTCGACGACCGTCGCGTGCCGCCATCTCGTCGCGCAGCGCGCTCAGCAGGACGACGGCGCGTGACAGCGAGGCACCGTCCCGTTTCGGAGCGGCCGCCAATGCCGTGTCCAGCAGCGCGACCGCTTCGGCGACGCGCTCATCCGGCATGCGCGTGACCTCCCTTCTGGGAGAGGCGGCCTGGCCTCAGATTGACCGTGATCGCCTTGGTGGTGTGGATGCTGACGTTCGGATCGCCGCTGATGGCGAACAACACGTTGGCGATGTCGCCGGTCGCGTAGCCTTCGTGGCCGTACATCCACGGCATCCCGATCTGGTGCACCAGACGGCCACCCAGCCTGAAGGCGCGCATCCGCTCGGTCACCAGCGCCTTGACCTCGATCTCGCCCCGCTTGGTCGAGAGCACGGTCCAGTCCAGGCTCTTCAGGCCATGAATCGCTGCCAGCTCGGTCGAGATCTCGACGAACGCTTCCGGCTGCAACTCCGCCGTGTGCGGCATCACCCGCGTCGCGATACCGCCGCAATGCATCTCGGTCAGACGGTATGTGGTGAAGATGTACGGGTAGTCCGGATCCTCGGCGGCGTGCATCTCGTTGCCTGGCCGCTCCCACAGCTTGGCCACCGGATTATACGACCTGGTGACATACATCAGGTTCTTCACCGGGCTTTCGACCGGCTCGTAATGCGCCGGCAGCGGGCCGTCCTTCAGGCCGCTCGGCACGAAGATCATGGCCTTGCCGTCGGCTTCCATGATGAACGGGTCGGCCCCGCTATGCGCGTCCATGCCGTGCGGACGCGTGCTCCAGTCCGGCCGGTAGCTGGGTGGCTTGTCCTTCTGGAAATCCGGAACATCGTTACCGGTCCAGGTCTTTTTCTCCTCGTCCCACCAGACGCTCTTCTTGCGCTCCGACCAGGGATTGCCCTCGGGGTCGGCGGACGCGCGGTTGTACAGCGTGCGGCGGTTCGACGGCCACGAGTACGCCCAGCCGGCATGGCTGTTCGGTCCACCGGGCAGGTCCGGTTTGCGCGAGCGGGAGAGGTTCTGGCCGTCGGCCGGATAGATGCCGCTATACGCCCAGCCGCCAGAGGCCGTGCTGCCGTCATCCTTCAGGTCGGTGAAGCCGGCGACCTGCTTGCGGTCGGCGACGGTGTAGCCGTTGATCTCGCGCAGCACCGCGTCCGGATCGGGCTCTAGCCGCTCGCCCCGCACCGGATAATCCCACGTCAGCGCAAGCAGACCCTGGTCGCGCTGCTCGGTGCTGTCGGCATAAAGCTCCTTCAGCCGACGCCCGAGATGGTAGATGAACCAGAGGTCGGACCGGCTGTCGCCAGGCGCCTCGCAGACCATGTCGTGCCACTGCACCAGCCGGCTGGTGTTGGTGACGGTGCCGTCCTTCTCGCCCGGCATCGCCGCCGGCAGGAAGAACATCTCGGTCCCGATCTGGTCCGGCGTCAGCTCGCCGCGCTGCACGACGCGACTGTCCTTCCAGAAGTTCGCAGTCTCGGTCATGGCGAAGTCGCGCACGACCATCCATTTGAGCTTGGCGAAGCCCTTCACCACCATGTCGGAATTGACCGAGCCCACCACCGGGTTCTGGCCCAGGATGAATTGTCCCTTCACCATCCCGTCCGACATCGCGAGCGTCATCGGCTCCTGCGAGAGGTCGCCGGTCAGCTTGGGGATATACTGGTAGCCGTATTCGTTCTCTGCGGTGGCGCCCTCGCCGTACCAGGCCTTTAGCAGGCTCACCATGTATTTCGGCATGTTCGCCCACCAGCCGGTGGTGGGGGTTTCCGTGTGCAGGTATTTCTCGAGCGTGCCGTGTTCCTGCATCACGTTCGGCTGCGGCAGGTAGGTCGGCAGCATGTTGTAGAGCGTCGGGATGTCGGTCGAGCCTTGGATGCTGACATGGCCGCGCAACGCCATGATGCCGCCGCCGGGACGCCCGACATTGCCCAGCAGGCTTTGCACGATCGTCGCGGCACGGATGATCTGCACGCCCACCGAATGGTGCGTCCAGCCGACCGCGTAGCAGAACGCGCCGGTGCGCTCGCGGCCCGAATTGCGCGCAAGACTGTCGGCGACTCGCAGGAATGTCTCCTGCGGGCATCCCGTGATCTGCTCGACCATCTCGGGCGTGTAGCGTGCGTAATGCCGCTTCAGGATCTGGTACACGCAGTTCGGGTGCTGCAGCGTCATGTCGACCGGCGGGCGACTTTCGGTCATCGCCTCGTACTCGCCGTCCTCGTTCTTGTGCTCCTCGTGCGCCCGATGTTCGGACACCGCGGACGGCACGATCTTGCCCTTGTACTGCCAGGTGTCGGTCGTGTAGGAGCCGTTCGCCTCGTTGAAGCCGGAAAACACGCCGTCATTATCGTCCGGCCCGAGATAGCCGTCCTCGATGATGTGGGCGATGTTGGTGTAGTTCAGCGCGTATTCCCTGAACCAGAGATCGTTCTCCAGCACGTAGTGGATGATGCCACCCAGGAACGCGATGTCACTGCCGGTGCGGATCGGCGCATGGATGTCGGCGAGTGCCGACGTGCGGGTGAAGCGCGGATCGACATGGATGATGGTCGCACCACGACGCTTGGCTTCCACCACGAAGCGGAAGGCGATCGGGTGGTTCTCCGCCATGTTGGAGCCCATGACGACGATGCAGTCGGAGCTTTCCAGATCCCACAGGGACATGGTGGCAGCGCCGCGGCCGAAGGAGGTACCCAAACTGGGCACCGATGAGGAGTGTCAAATTCGGGCTTGGTTCTCGATACAGACCATTCCCAGGCCGCCGTTGAACAACTTCTTGATGAGGTAGTTTTCCTCGTTGTCCATCGTGGCGCCGCCGAGCGAGCCGAGGCCCAGCGTGTGGTTGATCACCCGCCCATCCGGCAGCGTCTCGGCAAACGTGTCGTCGCGGGTTTCCTTGGTGAGCTGCGCGATGCGCTCCATCGCCCAGTCGAGCGGCTTCTCTTCCCACGTGTCGGAGTAGGGGGCGCGATACATCGTGGTCGCGACGCGCTCCGGCGACAGCAGCATGCCGAGCGTGCCGGCACCCTTGGGGCAGAGCGTGCCCTGGTTCACCGGGCTGCGCGGATCGCCCTCGATATGGATCGGCTTGCCGTTCTTGGCGTAGATCAGCTGGCCGCATCCGACGGCGCAGTACGGGCACACGCTCGTCCCGACACGGTCGGCCTCTTCCAGGCGCGGGCGCAGCGTGTCGGAGGCGTGGCTGCGCGAGGCGTCGGTGAACAGGTTCTCGCCGGCGAGCTGGCGGGGAAGGCTCCAGTCGCGCAGGAAGTCCCGGGTGCGGGCGCCGATCCCCTTGTTGAGCCTCTTCACCCGCGGTCTCCCAATCCAGCCAATCCAACAGGCACGTCACCGTGCTGCCGATTGCCCACCGACGCTGCACGTTTCCACGCCGGATCGCAACTGGATCGGCTATCACGAGTTGTTCGCGCCCGACGCACGGACAGGTGAGACGTGTGGCCGCGCAAGGAGTGGTGACGATGCCGACGATGACCGGGAAGGTGACGATCGTGCAGGAAAGCCGCTTCCAACTGACCGACGAGAACGGCGTATCGCACCTGTTCACCCTGGGCCACGGCTCGATGGCGGAGCCCGAGCAGCTGGCGCCGCTGCAGCACACACAGGCCCGTGTACGGGTCACCTATATGCAGCCGCGGAACATCATCGGTATGGTTGCGAAGTCCATCGAGGTCGCTGACGCGTCCGGCAATTGACGTCCCTGCACCCTTGAGGAGCCAGCCATCGTGGACATGCACGCCCGCCTGCAGGACTACACGCAATCCAGCCTCGACCGGGTGATGCGAAACGAGAGCGAGCTGACCTCCGGCTCGCTGATCGTGCCTGGCAAGTCGTACGGCTTCTTCACCGACACCACCGTCTGCATCGGCTGCAAGGCGTGCGAGGTGGCCTGCAAGGAATGGAACAACCTGCCGGCGGACAATATCGGCCTGACCGGGCAGAGCTACGACAACACCGGCGCGCTGTCGGCCAATACCTGGCGCCACGTGAACTTCATCGAGAAGACCGGCGACATGGGCGGTGTCCCGGCCGCGAAGACCGGGTGCGGGAGCGGCACGGGGAGCGACGCCAAGGCGGGCGGGGGCTGCGGCTGCGGCGACGGCAAGAGCAATACCAGCACGACGCATGGCGGCGGCAACCACAGCGGCCAGGGCGGCGTCCGCGACAACAACCAGCAGGCGTTCCAGAGCGGCTGGCTGATGATGAGCGACGTCTGCAAGCACTGCCACAACCCGCCCTGCATGGAGGCGTGCCCGACCGGCGCGTTGTTCAAGACCGAGTTCGACACCGTCGTGGTGCAGCAGGACATCTGCAACGGCTGCGGCTACTGCGTGCCGGCCTGCCCGTTCGGCGTCGTCGATCTCAGCACGATCGACGGCAAGGCGCATAAATGCACGCTCTGCTACGACCGGCTGAAGGGCGGGCTGGAGCCGGCCTGCGCCAAGTCCTGCCCGACGGACTCTATCCAGTTCGGCGAGATCCCGGTGCTGACCGCCCGTGCCCGTGCCCGCGTCGCGGAGCTGCATGAGCGCGGCGTCGAGAGCGCCTACCTGTATGGCGCGCCTGGCGAGCCGGGGGCCACCGGTGATCTCGGCCACCTCAACGCGTTCTTCCTGCTGACCGACCGCCCGGAGATCTACAACCTGCCGGTCGCCCCGACCCGCGCATCGCGCCGCGTGCTGCCCGGCCTGCTGTCCGGGTTCGCGGCCATGGCCGGCCTGGCGATTGCGGTGGCTGCCGTCGTTGGCCGTGAGCCGCCCGCGGGTTCCGGTGCGAGGCTGCACTGATGTCGAGCACCTACAAGGCCCCCGAGCTCGGCCCCGAGGACAAGGCCGAGATCCCCGTCGACAGCTCCGAGCGGGCGATGCCGCAGCGTCCGCGCTGGTCCGGGCCGACCTATTACGGCCGCTCGCAGCTGAAGGCCTCGCCGTTCAACGAGTGGGTGGTCGGCGCGTACATCTTCCTCGCCGGTCTGTCCGGTGCCGGCATGGTGGTGTCGACCATCGCCGACACGTTGCGGCCGGACTCCGCACGGATCACCGTCCGCAATGCCCGCTACATGTCGCTGCTGGCGCCGGTGCTCGGGTCGCCGCTGCTGATCTGGGACCTGCACACCCCGCAACGCTTCTACAACATGCTGCGGATCGCCAAGCACACCTCGCCGATGTCGATCGGCACCTGGATCCTGATGAGCTTCACCGGGTTCGCCGGTGTCAGCGCCGGCGCCGAGATGGTGTCGGCCCTGCTGCCCGGTACGCGGCCCTGGATGAACACCGCCGCCCGCATTGCCCAGGTCCCGGCCGCACTCACCGGCGCCGGCCTCGGCAGCTACACGGCGACGCTGCTGTCGGCCACCAGCACGCCGTTCTGGGCCGCGGCTCCGCGCACCCTGCCGGTCCGGTTTGCCGCCTCCTCGATTGCCGCGGCGGCATCGGCGCTGGCGCTGCTCGAGCCCGAAACCGGCATGCGACGGCGTCTCGAGGGCGTGGCCGCGGTGGCGCTGGCGACCGAATTCGTGGCCGGCCTGGTCGCCGACCGGACCTATGAGAAGGCCGGCGTCGCCGATGCGCGCCTGAGCCGATACGGACGGGTCGAGAAGATCGGCGTGACCGGGTTCGGACTGGTGATGCCGCTCGGGCTGCAGCTGGTCGGGCTGTTCACCGACCGCCGCACCACCCGCCAGCTCGGCGCGATCGCGTCGATCGGTGCGATCACCGGCAGCGCGCTGCTGCGTGTGGCGACGATCGGCATCGGCGACGAGTCTGCCCGCCGGCCCGAGATCAGCTTCCGCTTCAGCCAGCCGGAAAACCTGTCGGCGAAGGACGAGGGCTGGTCGATCCGCGAGAAGATGCGCCGGCTGATGTACGCAAAGAACAAGCGCTGATCGGAAACAATGGCGGAGGCGGATGGGAATCGAACCCACCGCCCGTTATTCACGGGCCACCAGTTTTGAAGACTGGGAGGGCCACCAGACCCCAATCGCCTCCGTTTCCCGGTCCTATCAGCCTTGGATCGACGCACCAAGCACCCGCCGGTCGCCGACCCGCCGGGTGAACTGGATCGTGTCCAGGTATTCGAGCAGCGGCACGCTGAACTTGCGCGAGATGCCGAGCGCCAGGCCGGCCTCCTTCACCAGCAGGCCCTCCCCGGAGCGCAGCAGCGGCGCCAGCACCCGCCGCGCCTGCTCGACAGCGTCGCGGTGGAACAGGACGTCGCGCTTCTGCACCCGGTCATGCGTGCGAACGATGATGCCGGCCTTCGCCAGCCGGTCCAGCATGCGGCGCCCCTGGATGTCGGAGTCCGGCATGTCCGGCGGGGTCAGGCCGCCACGCCGGATCGCCTCCGCCAGCCGCTCCGCCAGTGCACCCTCCGCTTGCGCGGTGGCCTGCTCCTGCGCCGGACGCGCGATCCGCACCAGCCCGCCCTCCTGACGCAGGGCGCCGGCTGCCACGAGCCGGGCCACCGCCTCGTCCAGCACGAAGCCCGACGCCGCCGGGACCAGGGCCGCCAGCCGCTCGCGGGACATGCCGTTCGGATGCCCGGCCGTGCGTGCCGCCAGCAGCCGGGGGAGGGCTGCCACCAGCTTGTCGAACACCACGCGCCCGACCATGCCGCCACTACGCGTCCGCACCACGTCCAGGCCCGCGCCGGGGGCGTCCGCCGCCAGTCGCTGGATGATGCGGGTCGGGGAGAGGCCGGCCAGGCGCGCCAGCTGCGGCACGGTCAGGCCGCCGCCGCCCACGGTGTCCAGCGCCTCGATCAGGATGCGGTCGCCGGTGGCGTCTGCGAGCGCCTGCAGCCGCTCGATGCTGCGGGGTGCGTGACGACGCAGCCGCTGCGCCGTCGGATCCAGCACCCGCCCGCCTGCCACGGTGCTTGCCGGAGACGCGGTGCGCAGGATGAACCGCTCCCGCGCCGGGACTGCCACCGGACGGGTACAATGCAGCTGCGCCAGCGCGGTCTGGCCCGGCGCCAGCAGGTCGCGGTCGAGCAGTCGAAGCCGGACCTCGATTTCGTCGGTCCCGATCAGCAGCTGCAGCCTGGTCGTGGTCGGCAACGGCGCGGAGCCGGGCACGCTGGTGATCTCGACGGTGAGCCAGTCGGCGAGAGTCAGCAGGCCGGGCTCACACAGCGCCATGCCGCGCGGCACCTCGCCCGGCTCGAGCCCGCGCAGGTTGACCGCCACGCGCTGGCCGGGCTCCGCCGCCGGCACCATCCGCCCATGCACCTGCAGCAGGCGGAGGCGCGCCGGCTCGCCACCCGGAACCAGCTCCATCGGCGTCGTGGTGGTCAGCCGGCCGCGGCGCAGCGTGCCGGTCACCACCGTGCCATGGCCGGCGATGGTGAAGGCGCGATCCACCGGCAGATAGGCGAACCCGCTGTCATCCTCCCGCGTGGCGACCGATGCCAGGCCGCGGAGAGCATCGCGCACGGCGTCGATGCCGTCGCCGCTGACCACCGACGTCAGCAGCGGCGGCCCCACCGGCCGCAGTCCGGCCTTCGCGGCAAAGGCGGCAATCTCCTCGGCCGCCATCGCCGCCTCGTCCGGCGACACCAGGTCGGCCTTGGTGAGCACGATGATTGCCCGACGCAGGCCCAGCAGCACGGCGATGTCGACATGCTCGACCGTCTGCGGCATCACGCCCTCGTTGGCCGCCACCACCAGCAGCACCGCGTCGATACCGGTGGCGCCCGACACCATGGTGCGCACGAAACGCTCGTGTCCCGGCATGTCGATGATGTCGATCTCGCCGCGCGGCTCCCCGCCACCGGGACCGTCCAGCCGCAGATGCGCGAAGCCGAGGGCGATCGAGATGCCGCGTCGCTGCTCCTCCGGCAGCCGGTCGGTCTCGATGCCGGTCAGTGCCCGCACCAGCGCGGTCTTGCCGTGATCGACATGGCCGATCACGCCGAGCAGCAGCCGCCTCATGAGTGCAGCACCGCACGGATGGCCGCGGCCAGCTCGGGCAGCTCGTCGTCGGACACGGTCAGCATGTCGAGCAGCAGCTGCCCGCCGGCGAGCCGACCCACCACCGCCGGATGATGCAGCCGCAGCCGCATCGCCAGCTGCTCGGGGGGGATGCTGTCGGAGTGGAGCGTCACGGCGTGGCTGGGGATCACGGTGTCCGGCAGCGTGCCGCCTCCGGCAAAGCCGGTCGAGGGCTCGTTTCCGACCGCGACGACCCCGTCGAGCGCCGCGTGGAGGCGGCCTGCCCGCGCCGCCAGGGTGGCCTGGTCCTGGGCCAGCATGCGCAAGGCGGGTACCTGTGCGATCGCCGCCTCGGGGTCGCGATACAGCCGCAGCGTCGCTTCCAGTGCCGCCAGCGACATCTTGTCGAGCCTGACCGCCCGCAGCAGCGGATGTCGACGCAGCGGATCCACCGCCGCCCGGTTGCCCACCAGCATGCCGGCCTGCGGGCCGCCCATCAGCTTGTCGCCGCTGAACGCCACCAGATCCGCACCCGCCGCCAGCGCCTCCTGCACGGTCGGCTCGTAGGGACGCCCGAACCGTCGCAAGTCGACCAGCGCGCCGCTGCCGAGATCGTGCATCAGCACCAGGCCGTGCGCCTTCGCGAGCACCGACAGCTCGGGGATGCTCGCCTCGGCGGTGAAGCCGGTGATGCGGTAGTTGCTCTGATGCACCTTGAGCAGCATCCGGGTCTGCGGCGTGATGGCGTCGGCATAATCGGCGATCCGGGTCTTGTTGGTGGTGCCGACCTCGACCAGCCGCGCGCCGCCCTGGCGGATCACGTCCGGGATGCGGAAGCCGCCGCCGATCTCGACGAGCTCGCCGCGCGAGACGATCACCTCGCCACCGCCGCCCCCGGCGAGCGCGCTCAGCGCCAGCAGCACCGCGGCGGCCGCGTTGTTCACGGCAAGTGCTGCCTCGGCACCGGTCAGCTCGACGAGCAGCGGCTCGATACCCTGGGTGCGTGACCCACGGTGGCCGGCGGCCAGGTCGAACTCGAGATTGCCGTAGCCGCGCCCGGCTTCCACCACGGCGTCCAGGGCAGCCTGAGCCAGCGGGGCCCGGCCGAGGTTGGTGTGCAGCACGATGCCGGTGGCGTTGATCACCCGGCGCAAGCCCGGCCGATCGCTCGCCGCAATATGGTCCGAGGCGGCGGCGAGCAGGGTCTCGACCGTCGGGGCCACCAGCGCCGGGTCCGCGCGCAGCTGTGCCCGCGCCTGGTCGAGCACCGCCCGCAATGCACCCAGCAGCACCGGCCGCGACGCGTGCGTCTGCAACGAAGCGGCCAGTGGCGATTCCAGCAGCCGTTGCACCTGCGGCAATGCCCGCAGGTTGGCCTGGTCGCCGATGGTTCTGTCCAGCCGCATCCTCCTGTCCAACCCGGCGCGCACGCTCTGGCGTTTCACCCGACGTCGCGTTCCACTACTAGATGGGGCGCTGCATGCGTCAACGCGGAGCCTCCCACCATGCCCGAAACCATAAGAGAGACGGATGTCCGGCTCACCTCGCTGGCGCATGGCGGCGGCTGCGGCTGCAAGCTGGCGCCGTCCGTGCTGCAGCAGATCCTCGGCGAGATGCCGCTCACGGCCCCGTTCGCCAACCTGATGGTCGGCACCGAGACCGGCGACGACGCGGCGGTCTATCGCCTGAACGACACCCAGGCGCTGGTGGCCACGACCGATTTCTTCATGCCGGTGGTCGACGACCCGTACGAGTTCGGCCGTATCGCCGCCACCAACGCGCTGTCCGACATCTATGCGATGGGGGGCACCCCGATCATGGCGCTGGCGATCCTTGGCATGCCGATCGCCCGCATCGGCATCGAGGATATCCGCGCGATCACCGCCGGCGGCAACGCGGTGTGTGCGGCGGCCGGCATCCCGATTGCCGGCGGACACTCGATCGACAGCCTGGAGCCGATCTACGGCCTGGTGGCGCTGGGCCTGGTGCATCCCGACCGGTTGGTGCGCAACAGCACCGCGCGCGCCGGCGACCGGCTGATCCTGGGCAAGGGGCTCGGCGTGGGTGTGTTCAGCGCCGCCTTCAAGCAGGGCCGGCTGGACGCGGCCGGCTACACCGCGCTGATCGCCTCCACCACACAGCTGAACCGAATCGGAACCCGGCTTGCCGCCAACCCGGCGGTGCACGCGATGACCGACGTCACCGGCTTCGGCCTGCTCGGGCACACGCTCGAGATCTGCCGCGGCTCCGGCCTCACGGCACGGCTTGGGATGGATAGGGTTCCGTTGCTGCCCGGTGCAGCCGCCCTTGCCCAGGGTGGCGTCCGCACCGGTGCGGCGGTGCGGAATTGGGCGAGTTACGGCGGAGCGGTTCGGCTGGGGAGCTCAGTTGCGGACTGGCAGAAGGACCTGCTGTGCGATCCGCAAACCAGCGGCGGCCTGCTGATCGCGGTGGCCGCGGACGCCGCCGACGAGGTCCTGGCCCTGCTCCACGAGCACGCTTATGCGAACGCCGGCCTGGTCGGCGAACTCGTCGCCGGCGACCCGCTGGTCGAGGTTGGATGAGGGTCATGGAGGCGACGACCAGTCCGGCATTTCACGACGCATGAACTCGTCGAAAAGTGGAACGGTAAACGCCGTATCGCCATGCGCCGGGCTGTAGACCATGCCCTTGGCGATCAGCCCTGAACGCAACGGCGCGACGCTCGTGACACGGGCGCCGTAGGATTTTGCGATGTCCCCGGAGCGGTGGGAGCCGGGGCCGAGTTCGGCGAGCGCGCGCATGTATCGACGCTCGGTCGGCGTCATGCGGTCCAAACGTACGCGGAAGAAGCTCTGATCGAGCTTGGTGATCGCGATGTCGTGGGAGCGCATGACATCGTCACGCGTGATAGGGCTGGATGCGGCAGTTGCCCAGGCGAAATGACCCCATTCCTGGATGAAGTACGGATAACAGGCAGTAACACGAAGAATCTCTTCCAGGGCATCGGGCGTGTACTGGACGCCCTCATCGTTGGCAGGCTTCTCGATCGCGATCTTCGCGTCCTGCACAGGGAGTGCGTCGACCTGCGGAAAATCGAACAGTCGTTCGACGTAGGACTCTGCGTCGCCCATCTTGGCCCGGAGCTGCGGCAGGCCGGCGCCGAACAGCACGACCGGAAGCGATTTCTGGTTACAGCGATGCAGGGCCATGATCAGGGCAGACATGTCCGGCTCGGAGAGATATTGGACCTCGTCGATTATGATCGAAAGTCCCGATTCCGTTGCCTTTGCCGCTTCACCTATGGACACGAGAAGGTCCGGCAGATCGGCCGTGATGTCTCCGGTATCGGCAAGCCCTTCTTCCGCGTTGACCGACAGGTCGACACCCTGAAACGTTACATTGAAGACGGAAGCAAAATTACGGAGCCCGGCCCAGGCTCTTACGGCGAGGTGGTGAGCTGCTTCCTTGCGGGAGAGCTTGCCGGCGCGCCACTGATCACGGCCGGCTGGACGCCGGGACCGCTCCCGATCAACCTGCCCGCATCCTCTGGCCGGAACCGTCGATGCGCCTTCGTCATGCCCTGCTGCTCGCCCTGCTGTGTCCGCTGCCGACGCTGGCCGCCACACCTCCACCGGCCGCTGCCGATGCCCAGCCTCCGGCGTTCCTGACAGACATCGAGGGCAAACCGGCGCTCGACTGGGTTCGCGGCCAGAACACCCACAGCTTCGACGTGCTGCAAGGTGATCCGCGCTATGCCGGCTTCCACAAGGACGCCCTGGCCATCGCCCAGTCGCATGACCGCATCCCGACCCCGGAGGTCATTGCCGGCCAGGTGTATAATTTCTGGCAGGACGCGCAGCATCGTCGCGGGCTGTGGCGCCGCACCGATCTCGCCTCCTATCGCACCGCCACGCCCGCCTGGCACACGGTGATCGACCTCGACGCGTTGTCGGCTTCCGAGCATGCCAACTGGGTGTGGAAAGGCGTCGATTGCGCGGAGCCCGCGGAAACCCGCTGCCTGGTGATGCTGTCCGACGCCGGCGAGGACGCCACCACGGATCGCGAATTCGACCTGCCGAGCGGCCGCTTCGTCGCGGACGGGTTCGTCCTGCCGCACTCCAAGCAGACCACCGCCTGGGAGAACCAGGACACGCTGCTGGTGGCGCGCGATTGGGGTCCCGCCGGCGGCCAGAGCAGCCTGACCGCGTCGGGATATCCGTTCATCGTCAAGCGGTTGCACCGCGGCCAGACGCTGGATCAGGCAATCGAGGTGGCGCGCGGCGTTCCGGCCGACATCTCCGACGATCCCCAGGTCATGGTCGATGGCGCGGGCAATCGGGTTGTGCTGATCAAGCGCGGCGTGAGCTTCTTCGAGAGCCAGTACCGTCAGGTCACGCCCACCGGGCTGGTCACCCTGACGCTGCCGCCGAAATCGACCGTCATCGGACTCGTCGCCGGTCGGCTGGTGGTGAAGCTCGATCAGGACTGGCAGCCGCAGGCGGGTCCGATCATCCCCGCCGGCAGCCTGGCGGCACTCGACCTTGGACATCCGGATGCGGCGCCGCAGCTGGTGTTCCGGCCTGGTCCGCGGCAGTCGGTCGAGGCGGAGGAGGTCGGCACCACCCGCGGCAGCGTCGTCGCGGCGGTGTACGACAATGTCCGCGGCGGCGCATACGTGTTCACGCCTGGCGCCGATGGCTGGACCACGCGCAGGCTCACGCTGCCGGACAACGTCTCGGTCACCCTGATCGATGCCGGACCGCGCGACGACCATGTGTTCCTGGAGGTCACCGGCTTCCTGACCCCCAGCCAGCTCTGGCTCGCCGACGCCGCGACCGGGCAGGCAAACCAGGTGAAGTCGCTGCCGGCGCAGTTCGATGCCAGCGGGCTTGTCGTCGAGCAGCTCGAGGCGACCTCGCGCGACGGCACCAGGATCCCGTATTTCCTGGTGCACAGGCGCGGCCTGAAGCCTGACGGCCGCAACCCCACCCTGCTCACTGCCTATGGTGGGTTCGGTGTTTCCAGCGCCCCGCTCTATTCCGGCGCGATCGGCCGGCTCTGGCTGGCGCGAGGCGGCGTGTATGCGCTGGCCAACATCCGCGGCGGCGGCGAGTTCGGGCCGGCCTGGCACGAGGCCGGCCGCAAGACCCAGCGCCAGCGTGTGTTCGATGACTTCGCCGCCGTCGGCCAGGACCTGATCACCCGCGGCATCACCTCGTCGCGCCGGCTCGGCATTCGCGGCCGCTCCAATGGTGGCCTGCTGATGGGCGTCGAATTCACACAGCATCCGGAGCTGTGGCGGGCGGTGATCATCGGCGTGCCGCTGCTCGACATGGAGCATTTCGAGACGCTGGCGGCAGGCGCCTCATGGGTCGACGAGTACGGCAGCATGTCGAACCCGACGGAGGCCGCGTTCCTGCGGAGCATCTCGCCGTTGCAGGCCCTGCGCCCGGGGGTGAAATACCCCGAGCCGTTCATCTTCACCTCGACCAAGGATGACCGCGTCGGACCGGTGCATGCCCGGCGATTCGCCTGGCGGCTCACCCAACTTGGCGTACCGTTCCTGTACTACGAAGACACCGAGGGTGGTCATTCCGGGACCGCCAACCTGTCCGAGGTCGCGCACGAGCAGGCGCTCGAAGCGACCTACCTGGCGCGCCGGCTGATGGACTGACCGGCGCGGTCCTGGTCACATCCCGCCGCCATACGGGCTGGCGGCACGGGATGGCGGCACACGGGTCATGGTTGCGGCGGGCGGGACCGTTGCCGCGGGCGCCGGCCCGAGGTCGAGTGGTCCGGGTGTGCTGGACGGGGCGGAGGTGGCACACGCGCCGACCCCCGCCAGTGCTGCGAGTGCAACGACTCGCGACAGCCAGGCGTGATCCATGCGGCTGCCCTAGAAGATCTTGTTGATGATCTCGTCACCGATGCCGAAACCGGCGCCGGTCTCGATCGCCCGCCCGAAGCTCGACCCCAGGAAATTACCGAGGAAGCCGCCACCCTGCTGCGGCTGCTGGGCATATCCAGGCTGCACTTGCGGATAGGAAGGCTGGTTCTGCTGGTAGGAGGGTTGCGCTTGCGGGTAGCTCGGCTGCTGCTCCCATCCACCAGCCTGCTGCGGCGGAAGCTGCTGCTGGGCCTGGTTGGCGATGGCGCCGTGGATCGCCTGCAACAGGTTCGAGACCTGGTCCTGCTCGGACTTGAACGCGATCGCGAGCTCGCGGAGATCGAGGAACCACTCCCGCGCCTGCTGGTCGCCGCCCTGTGACGCCGCCTGCAATTTGCCGCCGAGCGTCTGCAACGCCTGGATGGTCTGCTGTGCCTGGCCCTGGAGTTGCTGGTACTGCTGGTCGATCGTCTGCATGTCCATGGCGGCGCGGTCCTGGCTGGCGAGGTCCGGACGACCACCGTCCGGCCCACCTAGAAAACCGGTCCCGCGCCTAAGGTTGCCAGACGTCGAGCCGCAGGCTCACTTCGGCATCAGCACCTTGTCGATCACGTGCACCATGCCGTTCGACTGCGCGACGTTCTTGGTGACGATCGCGGCCATGTCGCCGTTCGAGTCCGCCAGCATCAGCTTGCCGTTCGGGTCGGTGACGGTGAGGGTATCGCCCTCGACGGTGGTGAGTGTCGCGGAGCCGCCGCCCTTTTTCACGTCGGCCATCAGCGCGCGCGCGGTCAGCCGGCCGGGCACCACATGATAGGTCAGGACCTGGGTCAGCTTGGCCTTGTTCTCGGGCTTCAGCAGCGTGTCGACGGTGCCGGCCGGGAGGGCTGCGAACGCATCGTTGGTCGGCGCGAACACCGTGAACGGACCCGGTCCGCTCAGCGTGTCGACCAGGCCAGCTGCCTTCACTGCCGCAACGAGCGTGGTCAGGTTCTTGGCCTGCGACGCGTTCTGCACGATCGTCTTGCTCGGATACATCATCGCACCGCCGACCATCGGGTCGGTCATCGCGACTGCACCGGTTGCAGACAGGGCCAGCAGCATTGCGCCGCCCAGCATCATTTTCCGCATTGTCGTCGTCCTGTACACCCGGACCGTCAGCGGCCGGTTGCGATGTTTACGGGGCGACAACGAGAACGGATGCAGCGGATGCAGGCCGATGTGGCCTCACCCTGGAAGTCGGCGCCGCGCGGCTGCAGGATCTCTCCCGCAGCCGCACGACGCCGTTTGCCCTACTCCGCCGTTCAGCTCCTATGCTGCACGCGTGGTTCCATCGGCGGATCGGACATCCTGGAACGCGATCCCGGCAAGGCGGCGGCGGATCGCCTCGAGCTCGAAACCGCCCTCGACCCGGGGTGCGCAGAAGCCGCCGGTCACGCGGCCATTGGGATACATCGCCGCATACTCGGCAGCGTTGTGGAACAGGCCGCGGCTGTCGTCGTCGAGGAATGTCTCGGCCGCGGCACCCTCGGCCAGGATGATCTCATGGCGGTCCAGCTCGATATGGATGTATTCGACATCCTTGCAGGCGGCGTCCCGGACGATCGTGGCACCGTTGACCAGATGCTCGGCCGCGACCAGGACGCCGTCGATGAACATCGCATGCAGCGGCGAGACCCGAAGATCGCGGTGCGGCAAGCCGTTACCGAGCGCGCCCCGGCGGATGAGGACCGGCAACAACTCCGGCCGGCCCAGCAGGAACCTGCCGCCATACGACCTGCGTCCGATCCAGAGGATGGATGCGGCAGCGCCCGAAGCAAGACGCACCTCGTCGCCGATCGCAAGCTGCTCGACTACGGTTTCGCCGTCCGGGGTGGCGATCATCGTGCCGCGGGCGAAGCAGGGAACGGCGCCGAAAACCAGCTGCTGGATATTCGTCAGGGTGTCGCTCTCGCCGTCACCCACGACATAGGTCACGCCGGCAACCGTCGTGACGGTGTAGTCGGATTGCTGACCCTCGAAGGTCATCGTGTTGAAGCCGGCGCCGCCATCGATGGTCGACTCTCCCGGGCTGCCATAGAAGAAATCGTTGCCGGCACCGCCGGTGATCGTGTTGACGCCCGATCCGGCATAGACCGAGACCGAGTGCGCTGCCGACAATGCCGATGCGTCGACCGTGCTTCCGCTCGAGCCGTCCAGCACGGTGATGGATCCGTCCGGAAGGCCGGTGAAGTTCGCGTCGGTCAGCGTGATGCCGCTCGGACCGGTGCTCGACAACTCGAAGATGCCGAAGCCGGTCACCGATGTCGGATCGGCCATGCCTGCGGTCGACAGGTCGAGCTGGTTGGTGGCGCCGTCGGCGGTGGCGATGCTGCCCATGATGGTGTCGCCGGCAAGCGAGGCCGCAGAGACCGACACGAGATTGCCGCCGGACTGGGTGTGGATGACGTCGCCGGTGCCTGTGCCCAGCGTGATCGTGTTGGAGCCGAGCCCGACCAGGATCGTATCGCCGTCGCCATTGCCGGCAATGATCGTGCTGTTGCCGTTGCCGGCGGTCAGCTGGTCGAAGCCGTTGCCGAGCGTGATGGTCTCGTTGCCGTCGCCGGTGGTGATGGTGTTGTTGCCGCCGGTCGCGAAGATCGTATCCGAGCCCGAACCGGTCGTGATCGTATTGTTGCCTGATCCAAGCTGGAGCGTATCCGTGCCGTTGGCTAGCGTCAGCGTGTTGTTGCCGTTGCCGAGCGTCAGCTGGTCGGTGCCGCTGCCCAGGGTCAGGGTGTTATTGCCGTCGGCGCCCGTGATGACATAGTCGCCGTCTCCAAGCGTCAGCGTGTTGTTGCTGTCGCCAAGATCAATGAACGTTGTGGTCATGGAGGCCCCCTTTGGATGGATCTTGTTTAGAGCCAAAACCGCCGGAGACGCCGATGAAATCGTTAATAGTCCCTTAATATCACGATTTGTTGACGCTTAATTACTGGGAAGCGGGTGCTGATTACGCTTCCCGGGCAACTGTTCAAGCATAGAAATGAATACTGTCTCACGTGCACGAATTATTACATGGGAATATCCTTCTTTTGAGACGCTCGAACTTCCGGGGATGAATGGGAGCCGGCAGAGGTGCCATCGCGGGGCCGGCATCGACGGGTGGCGCGAGGAGGCTCGCCGATCATTCTGAGCTGGCGGACCCGTAGCGGGAGGGGCGCGTCCCGCCGGCAACCGGCGCGGTCGGCTTGAAACTGGTTTCGGATCCGATAAAACCCCCCGGGTGTACGGAAGAAGTCGCTGGCGTCCCGAGCCAATCTAAGGGCCTGTTACAACGATGGCGTTCGTCGGATATCTGGATCATTTCTCGCGCGAGCGGATCGACGGCTGGGCCTGGGATCCGGAGCACCCGGATCAGGCGTCGGTGCTTCGTGTCATCGTGGATGGCCAGGTCATCACGACGGTGATCGCCAACGGCTTCAGGCCAGATCTGGTGGACGCGGGCATCGGCGACGGCAGGCATGCCTTCACGCTCGATGCCGCCGTTCTCTGCCTGCCGATAACCTCTGTGCTGGTCAGGGTGCAGGACGACGCGACGCACCAGGAGCTCCTGACGTCGCCACGGCGGCTCGATGCGCCGCTGGAACTCAACGCCGACATGAAGCGGACGATGGTCGCATTGTTCGAATCCCCCGGCTCGGACGATGCCGTGCGGGACCGCGTGCAGTTCCTGGCCGAGCAGACCGGACATCTGCTGCAGCGGTTGGCCGATCGCCAGTCGGGGCGCCGGGCAAGGGCCGCCGCACGCAGCCGTGCCTGGCGATGGCGGCCGGAGGATGGCGCCAAGCCGCCGGGGCCGACGCCGCGTGCGCTGGTGATCGACAGCATTCTCCCCGCCACCGCGCGTGACGCGGGTTCGAATGCCATCCTGTCGCATGTGAGCTCGCTGCAGCGGCTGGGCTTCGAGGTCACTTTCGTGCCGGCCGACATGCAGCCGGGCGAGGGCCTGGAGGCGCTGCTGGCCACCGGCGTGATCGTCATGTGCGAGCCGTGGGCCGCCTCGGTCGAGGAGGTGTTCCGGCGTCAGGCCGGCGAGTTCGACCTGGTCTATCTGCACCGGCTGGAAGTCGCGCACTGCTATATCCCGTTCGCCCGCCATCACATGCCGAAGGCCCGTCTGATCTTCAGCGTGGCCGACCTCCAGCACCTCCGATTGCTGCGCCAGGCTGCGATCGAGGATCGGCCCGAGCTGCTGCGCTACGCCCATCACATCCGCCAGCAGGAGTTCGCCGCCGCACTGGCCTGCAACGCGGTCATCACCCACTCGGTCGTCGAGGCCGCCCTGCTGCGACGGGCTGTCCCGTCGGCGAACATCGTCGTCGTGCCATGGGTGGTCCGCCCGCAGCCCACCGAAGCGGATTTCGCGAGCCGATCCGGCGTCGCGTTCGTCGGTGGCTACAAGCACGCGCCCAACGCCGATGCGGCGATCTGGCTCACGCGCGAGATCATGCCGCTGGTCTGGCGGCAGGCGCCGCAGATCAAGTGCCTGCTCGTCGGCAGCGCGCTCCCGCCGGTCCTGAAGAGCCCGGGCGATCCGCGGATCATCCCGGTCGGTCATGTCGACAGTCTCGACCGGATGTTCAACGAGGTCCGCCTGTCGGTGGCGCCGCTCGCCTATGGCGCCGGCCTCAAGGGCAAGGTCGTCGACAGCCTGGCCGCCGGTGTGCCGTGCGTCTGTACGCCGATCGCGGCGGAGGGGTTCAACCTGCCGGCGCCGCTGAGCGCGTTCGTGTCCGATGCGCCGGAGGGCCTCGCGGATGCCATCGTGCGCCTGCATGCCGACGAGGCCGCGTTCCTGGAGTGCCGTGCGGCGGGGCTCGACTATGTCAGGCAGACCTTCAGCGAAGACGCGGTGGATGGCCGCCTGCGCCTGGCAGCAGGCGTTCCGGTCATCGGCTGACGGCCGGCCTGGAGCGCGCGATCCGGCGGCAACGGCCTGTCGCGGGTCGACCGGGGGGTGTAGGGTGACGTTCAACGCGCAACCGGACCAGCCTGGAACAAGACCATGCCGTTCGACGGTGTCAGCCAGTTCCCGCACAGGGACCCGCCAGCCGGGCGGAAAAACTCCGAGCGGCCGCTTCGGGCTCGGGACTGGCTGGTTGCGGCGCTGATTGCCGTGGTGGTGGGATTGATCACGCTGGTGAATTGCAGACTGCTTTTGGGATATTGGCATGGCTGACAAGGATGGCGGTTCGGCCGCCGGTGGAATCACGCGCGAACGCCTGACGCGGAGGGACAAGCTCGTCGCCGTCATCCTGGCGGCCATCCTGGTCGCCATCATCCTCGGGATCTTCCGGTTGGGCATCGCGGCGCTCTATGGCTGAGCCGTATCCGGAATCCATTCCGGACATCGAGATCACGGCGCGCGAGACGCTCTCGGATGGCTTCTACAAGCTCGAGAAGGTGACCTTCCGGCAGCGCGATGCGGACGGATCGGAGCAGACCCTCGATCGCGAGGTCCTCCATAACGGGCCGGGTGCCGCGGTGCTGCCGTACGACCGGGCCCGCGGAGCGGTGCTGCTGGTGCGCCAACTGCGGATCGCCGCGGCGCTGAACGGCGACATCCCGTTCCTGGTGGAAGCCTGCGCCGGCGTCGTCGATCCGGGCGACCAGGCGACCGACACCGTGGCCAAGGAGGCGCTGCAGGAGCTGGGCTACCGTCTGCACGACGTCCGCAAGGTGTTCGAGCTGTACACGAGCCCTGGCGGGTCGGCGGAGAAGCTGCATCTGTTCATGGCCGCCTACACGCCAGGGGATCGCGTTTCGGACGGCGGCGGCCTGCCTGCGGAAGGCGAGCAGATCCGGGTTCTGGAAGTGCCGTTGGACCGCGCCTGGGAGATGGTGCAGTCGGGCCGGATCATCGACGCCAAGACGGTACTGTTGCTCCAGCACCTGCGCCTGCTGGAGCAGGCCGTGGGCGGCTAGGGCATCATCCGATCGAGCCTGCTCAGCGGTCCGGCAAGGAGGCTCGCTAGCCGCTCCGGCCGAACCACTCGCTAGCCGCTCCGGCCGAACCAGCGGCGCCAGGGCCTTGCCGACGTGCCGCGGGGGGGCGTTGCGGCGACCTCGACGCTCGCGACCTCCTGCGCCAGGGTGGTGCGCTCGAACCAGTTCAACGAGCTGGCCTTCAGCACGCCCGACCCGGTCTCTGCAGGCACCGCGACGAAGCGCTGCTCGGTGGCGCTGCCTTCGGTGATGGCGAGCTCGCCGTGGCCGGTCGCCGCGAAATGCCTGTCGCCGCTCTGCAGCACGATCTGGTGGTCGCCATAGGGCAGGATCCGTATGGGGTGCCTGGCGACATCGGAGCCGGCGCCCCACGCCGAGGCGGGAGGTGGCAGGTCGCCCGTCTCACTCGAGATCGAGAAGATCGCGACGTCACCCTCGATGCGCGCGACGATCGGCAGCAGGGCCTTGTTCTTGAAAATGAACGGTTCCAGGCGGATCAGGCGGCGCTCGACGTCGTAGGCGAGAAATGTGCCGTGCGGAGACAGCAGGAGGCAGCGGTTTCCGTTCTGCAGTGCTGCCAGGGACGTTTCGCCGTCATTCGCGACAGCCTTGTGCTGAAGCCCGAACAGCTGCTTCATCGTGAAGGCGAAATGGCGTTCCGCCTCCACTCTGTGACCGCGGACGATCAGTGCGTAGATCAGGCGCATATTGGTCGGGCTGGAGGCGAAATTATGAGCCAGCTCGTGGCTCGTGACCCGCTTCGACCGGAAGGCGCGGGAGGCCAGGAACGGCTTGCGATTGACCGCCTTGTGCAGCGAACGCAGGATCAGGATCGGATGCGTCCGTCGCAGCCTGGTCAGCGTCGCCAGGAATTCACCGCGATCCGGTGATTTTATTGCCTGCAGAAGTGCCAGCACCATGCCGGTATCCCAGGTCGCATCGTAGATCACGTGCCCGGCATGCCAGGCGCTGAACACCTCGGTCTCGGGCACATGCTTCTTGATCAGCTTGGCGTCGTAGTCATCGACCTTGATGCCCGGGTCGAGGACCAGCGCCAGTCTCCCGCTCACATCGCCGCTGCGTATCCCCATGCCCTTGAATTCGGGTCGCATGACGGCGCCATGCTGCGCCATGTAATGCGCCAGGATCCGGCGTTCCCGTTCGCTCGGCAGCTCCAGCTCGTCCGTGTCCACCGAGAAGTAGGGCGAAAAGGAAAGCACGTAGTTGGCCCGGAGCGCTTTCGAGAATTTCAGCGCCGCATAGCCACCCATCGACTGGCCGAAAACGATGACCGGGCGATCGCCGCGAGCCTCCTCCACCAGTCGGGCGACGTCCGCCATTTCCGGTGACAGGTAGAAGCCCGTCTCGTTGGTCATCACGCCGATGCAGGAGATGTTTCCCTGCTCGACCTGCGGCTGCAGGAAATAGTGGCGGTCCCAGTGCTGGTCATTGTTCAGCTGGGAGAACGAAACCAGAAGATAGTCCGTTGCGCCTTCGTGGCTGTGCGCAATGATCTGGCGACCGGTAAAGATGATCATGGGGGTCCTGGTTTGCAGCGTTGGTCACGCCGGATCGGAAATCGGGCGTTGCTTCAGGGTCGTGCTTATGGCCTCAGAATAACCCATCGTCGTAGCGGTCACCATAGAGACAACCTCGACGGGTCCGGGTTCGGGTTCGCCCCGGGCTTCACGAAGTGCCAGGTGCCGCGGACCTTGCCGTCGAGATCCGCCAGCGGCCGGTCGAGCAGCCGGCGCTGCATGGCGTCGATGGCGCCAGGCCAGGGTGGCGGGAAAATCGGGAGTGGCGACCAGCACGCCTTCCCACATCGGGCGGCGACCGCGTTGAAACCCAGGAACAGCGTCGCCCGACAAATCGCTGCACGACCGGGTGCCGCATCGGCGTCATCGAAGACTGCGGTGGCTCCGGGTGAAGTCTTCGATACGGCCGATCTTGTCGCCTGGAGCCCGCGCAGTCCGACGGAAGTATCCGCCCGAGTACGTGCAATTTCCAGGTCGCCATCGCAGCGTGCCGGCACGGTGGACCGGCATGATGGTGATCTAACCGCGTTGGCGGGGACATCCCGGGTCGCACAACCGCATCATCCGGATCTCGATGGCGTGGCCCTGGCAGGCGCTGCAGGGCACGCGGTCGCGGATCAGGTCGACCGGGGTCAACTCGCCGAACCGCTTGAGCAATGCGGCGATCGGCAATGCCGCCAGGTGTCCACACGTCTGGCACCGTGCCGTCTGGACGTATCCGGCCGGCGTGCAGGTCAGGTCACGGAGCCGGGGGATGCGATTGCGCGGGAAACCAGCGCGAGGATCTGGCGGAAGCATCCCTGAACATAACAGGAACAGACGGCCGTTGGCGAGAGACCTGATCATGCGCCGGAGTGCGGCTGGCAGACGCTGGCGATACAGGATTTCGCGCCGGCATCGACCTGCTGTAAGAGCGGCGCGAGATGAACAGCGTGGACGCGATCATGGCAGAAGAAGACGGTCAGGCGACCCTGGCGCTCACGGCGCAGATCGTCTCGGCCCATGTCTCGAACAACACCGTCTCCGCCGAGGCGCTGCCGGGACTGATCCGCCAGGTCTATCAGGCTCTCACCGGCGCCGGCGTGTCGGCACCCGAACCGGAGAAGCTGCAGCCGGCAGTGCCGGTGAAGCGCTCGGTGTTTCCGGATTACATCGTGTGTCTCGAGGACGGCAAGCAGCTCAAGATGCTGAAGCGCCATCTGCAGAGCGCGTACGGGATGACGCCCGAGCAGTATCGCGAGCGTTGGGGCCTGCCGGCGGATTACCCCATGGTGGCGCCGAACTACGCCGAGCGCCGCTCCGCCCTGGCGCGCCAGATCGGGCTCGGCCGCAAGGATGGCGGGCGTGCGCCGGTCGAGGAGCCCTCGGGCGAGGAAGAAGAGGCCGCTCCCAAGCCGCGCGGCAAGCCTGGCCGTCGCCGCAAGACAGCGGAGTAGGGGGCCTCACTCAGGCCTGACGTCTCTGGAGCGCCGGCCCAGCATCAGCGGCAGCATCCGCCGCGTCATCGTTCCATGCGGCGGCGCCATCGTCGTGAAGCCGCTGAACCGACCGGGCCGGTAGAACCCGCGCGTGTGCGAGAAGCGCAGGAACCCAGCCTCGCCATGATAGGCGCCCATGCCGCTGCCGCCGACGCCGCCGAACGGCAGGTCCGGTTGCGCGCAATGCAATAGGGTGCCGTTGACGGTGCCGCCGCCTGAGATCGTGCTGTCCAGCACCATCCGCTCGAGCCGCCGGTCGTCGGTATAGCAATAGAGTGCAAGCGGTCGCGGCCGGGCGTTCACGAAGGCGATCGCCTCCTCGAGCGACCGGTACGGCAGCACCGGCAGCACCGGCCCGAAGATCTCGTCGCGCATGAGGGTGCAGTCGAGCGGCGGCGCGGTCACCAGCGTCGGCACCAGCCGGCCGGACGCACGCGCCTGCTCCCGTTCTTCCGCGTGGCCCGGCGCATACCGCAGCGTCGCACCCTGCCGCTCAGCTTCCTGGACGGCGCCCTCCAGCCGATGCCGATGCCGCTCCGAGATGATGCAGCTGTAATCCGGATTGCCCGTGATGCGCGGATACAACCGGCCGGCTTCCCGCAGCAGTGCCGCCACCATCTCGTCGAGCCGGTGCTCCGGCACCAGCACGTAGTCGGGCGCGATGCAGGTCTGGCCGGCGTTGAACAGCTTGCCGATCATCAGGCTGCGCGCGGTCCGGCCAGGGTCCGCGTCGGGACAGACGATCACCGGGCTCTTGCCGCCGAGCTCGAGCGTCACCGGCGTGAGGGTGGCAGACGCCGCGCGCATGACCTCATGCCCGATCGCGGTCGAGCCGGTGAACAGCAGGTGGTCGAACGGAAGCGCCGAGAAGGCGCGGGCGGTCTCGAGATCGCCGTTCACCACCGCGATTTCGGCCTGGTCGAACTGCCCGGCCAGCAGCTCGGCCAGCAGCGCTCCGAACCGCGGCGTCAGGTCGGAGGGCTTCAGCATCACCCGGTTGCCCGCCGCCAGCGCGTCGATCAGCGGTCCGACCGACAGGAACAGCGGGTAGTTCCACGGCGCCATGATGCCGATGCAGCCGAGCGGCTGGCGCATCACCCAGGCGCGGCCGGGCAGGAAGCTGGCGCCCACCCGCCGGCGTCGCGGCCGCATCCACCCGGCCAGCCGACGCTGAGTGAACCGCACCGACGCGCGCAGCGGGATCAGCTCGGCCAGCGCGGTCTCGGGATAAGCGCGATGACCGAAATCGGCGGCGATCGCGGCGTGCAGCCGGTCGCCGGAATGGGACAGGATGGAGTCGATGCGGGCGAGGGCGGCCAGCCGGTGCCGGAGGTCGGGCCCGGAGGCGGAGGCGGCGAGTGCCGCGGCGCGCTGGGCCTCGAGCAGGCTGCGCGGCTGGATGGCAGGATCGATGGGCAGGTCGGGCATCATCGGGTTCCGGAGTTGCGGCGGTCGGATGCGGGCACGGTGGCGGCTGTCGGCGAGCCAGTCATGCTTCCGCGGCGGCGTCCAGAGCGGATGAGCCGCCCGACCAGCTTCGTCCGGCGCGGACGCTCCAGCCGACCAGCAGTGCCGGCGCGATCACCCAGACCAGCGGGGTCGCGGCGATCAGGCCTGGCGATGGCCAGAGCATGGCGATCGCCACACGCAGCAGCGCCTCGCCGACCAGGAAGCCGGACCAGACCAGCGTCACCCGGCGCATCGACAGGGACGCGCTCATGACGCGGCTCCGACGAAGCTGCCATGGAAGCCGTTCGGCACCCGGCATGGTAGCTGGACGGTGGCGATCGGGCCGCTCTCGACCGCGTCGGTGTCCAGGATGACGAGGTCGCTGCGATCCTCGGCCGCGCGATACTGCACCGCGAGCAGCCAGCCATCACCCTCCCCGGCATCGGGCGCGCGCGGCACGAAGACCGGCTCCGAGAGCGTATCGCCGGCGGGTGCGACGAACAGCGCCTCGCGGCCGGTGTGCTCGTCGCGGTGGCAGATCGTGTCGAGCTCGGTGTCGTGCGTGGTGGCGGCGAAGAAGCCGTGGCGGTGACGGAAGCCGGTCGTGCGCAGGTCGATCTGCGGAAACTCGCCCGGGAGCGTCGAAAGCTGGCGGCGCTCGACCGGCGCATCGGGCCGGGACAGGTCGATCCGCCAGCGCCAAAGCGTGGTCGGACCCGCCACGCGGCGGCCTTCGGCGTCGGGAAACAGCGACGGCTTGTCGCATTGCATCAGGTCGATCGACAGGCTGTCCGCGTCCTCCCAGGCGTTCATCACATGGAACGAGAAGCAGCTATCGACCGCCAGCCAGCGCAGTGTCGCCGCCGGATCGTCGCGGCGCATCACGCCCAGGAACGCGCCCCGGCCCGGTTCCCACTGCAGCCAGGGCCCGCCGGCCGCCGCACGTGGCAGGTCCGGCACCAGCGGGAAGAGCGGGATGACGATGTGGTGGGAGGTCACCGCGAAGTCGTGCACGAGGGCCGGGTAGGGCGCCTCGATGCGGGCCTGCATCAGCATGCGCCCGTCGGCCGCGACCGCACCGAGGCGGATCGCCCGGGAGACCACGCCCTCGGACCGCGCGCCGAAGAACCAGAGCGCGCCGGTCTCCGGATCACGCTTCGGATGGGCGGTGAACGGCCCGTCGCCGACCGGCAGGGTGATCTTGCCGAGCGTGTCCAGTGTCGCGGGATCGAGGCCGGCGGGGGCGTGACCCTCCTCCAGCGCCAGCAGGTGGCCCGCATGCTGCAGGATATTGGTGTTGGCGACGCCGCGCGGTGCCTCCCGGTCGGCATTCGCATCGGTGGCGGTATCGCTGCTGCGGCCGCCGGGCCGGCTGGACAGCGCATGCCCGGCGCGGCCCTCCGCGTGCCAGCGCTCGGTCCGCACCCACCGGTTGCGATAGCTGACCCCGCCGGCGGATCCGGGATCACCGAAGCTGAAGGCGTGCACCATGCCGTCGCCGAGGAACCAGTGCTGGTCGTCGGCAGGGAAGCGGGGATTGGGACCGTTGCGGAACAACGTGCCACGCAGGCCGGGCGGCAGCGTGCCGAGCACCGCCAAGTGCTCGAGCTGCCGCTCCTGCTGCACCGGAAGGTAGTTGCCGCGTCGGGTGGGATCCATGACCATAAACCTTACGTTGTATAGATCGACCGTAAGCGGCTGCCTCGCCGCCTGTCCAGAATAATTTTACATTGGAAAGATCGAGGGGATGTGGGATCTGGAGGGATGAGTTCTGTTCCGCCCTCCGGACCCGTTCCCGCCCCAGCCAGTCAGCCGCCGGCTGAGGATCGAGGTCGTCCGTATCACCACGGTGACCTGGCGGCGGCGTTGCTGGAGGCGGCCGGGGCCATCCTGGAGGAGGCGGGGATCGTCGGACTGACCCTGCGCGCCGTGGCCAGGCGGGCCGGCGTGTCGCACATGGCGCCGGCGCATCATTTCGGCGATCTGACCGGGCTGCTGAGCGAACTCGCGGCGGTCGGGTTCAGGCGTTTCAGCGCGGAATTGGGTACGGCCGGAATCGAGACCGGCGGCCGCGGCCTGGACGGGATGGGTCGCGCCTATGTCGGCTTCGCCCGGAGCCACCCGGCGTTGTTCCAGCTGATGTTCCGCTCGGAACGGCTCGATGCGGAGCGGCCGGCGCTCAAGCAGGCATTCGCCGAGGCCGGGACGATGCTGACGCGTGCGGCAGCCGGTTTCGAGCCGGGAGCCGGACCGCCGACCCTGGAGCAGGTGGCAGCCTCGGTCCGTGCCTGGTCGCTGGTGCATGGCTACGCGATGCTGCTGATCGATGGCCGGCTCGAGGGCGCTCTCGCGCTTCCGGCGCCGACGGAGGGCACGGTCGACAGCGACACGCTGCTGCGGGCGGTGCTGGCCAGCCGGTGAGGGGCCGACCGGTGACGGTTCCACCCCAGAAAAGTCCGGCGCCCGCCCACGATGCGGCCTTCCAAGCGACCGGCGTTGGCCATAACCTCGGGATGAACCTGCCCGGATTGGCGCCGCCACATGAGCCTCGAAGCTGACCTGGTCGTCGACAGGCTGCGCCTGAAGCGGCGCCTTATCGTATGGCGGGTGCTCGCCGTGGCGGCCTTCGTGCTGGCACTGCTGGCTACGGCCGGGATCGGACACCAAGGCGGTCATCTGCTCGGGCTGCGGCCGCATCTTGCCCGACTCCGGATCGACGGCATCATCACCGAGGATCGCGACCGCCTCGACCTGATCGACGCCGCGACCGAGGATGCCGCGGTCAAGGGCATGATCCTGGACATCGACAGCCCGGGCGGGTCGGTGTCGGGCGGCGAGTCCCTGCACGACGCGGTCGCCCGCTTCGCCGCCAGGAAGCCGGTGGTGGTGGTGATGGGCGGGGTGGCGGCGTCCGCCGGTTACATGATCGCGGTGCCGGCGGCGCGGATCTTCGCCTCCAATTCGACGCTGACCGGTTCGATCGGCGTGATCCTGCAGAGTCCTGATGTGTCCGGACTGCTCGGCAAGCTCGGCGTCAACGTCGACGAGCTGGTGTCCGGGCCGCTCAAGGGCCAGCCGAGCGTGGTCAAGCCGCTGTCACCCGCAGGCCGCGACATGCTGCAGGGCGTGGTGATGGATCTCTACGGCCAGTTCGTCGACATGGTGGCGGCCGGGCGGCACATGGATCCGGCGCGGGTGCGCGCGCTTGGCGACGGGCGGCCCTATACCGGTCACCAGGCGGTGGCGCTCGGGCTGATCGACCAGGTCGGCGACGAACGCGATGCCCGGCAGTGGCTGGCGAAGGATCGCAACCTGCCCGCGACGATGCCGGTCGAGACGCTGCAGCGCGCGCCGAAACGGAGCTGGATGGGGATCCGGATGGGCAGCCTGATGGGCGGAATGCTGGAAGCTGGCGTGCGCGCTGCGGTCGTTTCGCTGCTGGACGAACCAGCGACAAAAACCCTTGTTCCGCAAGGACTTGCGCTTGACGGGGCAGTTGCGCTCTGGCAACCATGATGGGCTGACGGGGACGGGGCTGCAATGACCAAGTCGGAACTGATCGCCGAGCTTGCGTCAGCCAACCCGCATCTGCGTACGGTTGATGTCGAGCTGATCGTGTCGACCATCTTCGACGAGGTCACCGCCGCCCTCTCTCGCGGAGAACGGGTCGAGTTGCGGGGCTTCGGCGCCTTCACCGTCAAGCAGCGCGACGCCCGAACCGGCCGCAATCCGCGCACCGGTGAACCGGTGGCAGTCGATGAGAAGGTCGTGCCGTTCTTCAAGGCCGGCAAGGAATTGCGCGAGCGGGTGAACCAGCGCGGCGGGCGCGGCCGCTGAGAGTACCGGGCAGCGACTTTGTTCTTGTTCCGTTCCAGCGCATTTGCTAGTCATCGTCGGGTAGAAGGATTGCCGGATGATGCTGTTGCAGGCCCCGCCGCCCTCGTCGCAAACCCCGCCGGCACGGCGCGTCATGCCGCTGATCTGGCTCTGCCTGGCAGGCGCCGTACTGCCGGGGCGTCCGGTCCATGCCGAACCGTTAAACGCTGCCGTCCAGAGCAGTCTCGTCCTCTGCGCGCCGGCGGCTGCACCCCTGGTGCCGACGCGGGCAATCCCGGGGAGCGGGTCGGCTCACCGGCTGGTGCGCCAGATCGGCGACGGACGGTTCTTCGCCCCGACCCGCTCTGCGATGTTCTTCTCGCACCCCGGTGATCGGTGTGCCTGGCGCGGCGGCCTCGCCATCCGCGGTTGAGGTGCGCGACCGCGAGTGACCAAGCCGCGATGTCGGGGCTTGCCGAGCATCGGCCGCGGGAGGAAAACGCTCGCCCAGCGGATTGAGGCAGGGACGCTCGATGTTCAGGAAAAAGGACAGGACGACGCTGGACAGCGCGGCGCCTGCGAAATCGACCGGCACCCTCGCGGGCAAGGCCGCGAGCGGGAAGCCGGGTTCGGTCAAGGGCGCGATCGCCAAGGTGGCTCCGGTGAAGGCGGCCGCTGCGAAACCGGCGCCCGCACGCAGCACTGCTCCCGTGGTCCTGTCCAAGGGCCAGAAGGCCTACGAGGCCCGGCGGGCCGAGAAGGCCGGGATGGGACTGGATAAATGGATGGCCGAAAAGGATCGGCGGGTGCAGGCGGAACACGAGGCGTTGCAGCGCGCCCACAAGAAGGTGGCGCCCAGCAAGCCTGGTCTGTTGCGCCGGCTGCTCGACAAGGCGCATCGGCCGATCTGACGAGGCCATGTCGCGGCCGCCGCAGTTGATCTCCGGGCGCAACGAGGAGCATCCTCGGCCTGCGGTGTTGACGAACGGCGCGATCCTGCGATGGCGCCTGCAGCCGGAGTGGATGGCATGCTCGACGTGAACTCTGTCCCGGACCAAGACGAGCAGGCGAGCACCCTCGTGACGGCGGGCGTCACCGTGGTTCCGGTGATCCTGTCCGGCGGATCCGGCAGCCGGCTGTGGCCGGTCTCACGGGCGAGCTTTCCGAAGCAGCTTTGGCCGCTGATTTCCGACAAGACGATGCTGCAGGAGACCGCGTTGCGCGGCGTCGGCGACGGGTTCGCGGCCCCGGTGATCGTCTGCAACCAGGAGCACCGGTTCCTGATCGCCGAGCAACTGCGCGAGGCCGGGATCGAGGGCGCCCGCATCGTGCTCGAGCCGGTCGGGCGGAATTCCGCACCCGCACTGGCCGCCGCCGCCCTGCTGGTCGCCGAGCAGACTCCGAACGCGGTGCTGTGGATGATGGCCGCGGACTCCGCCATCACCCGGCCGGCCGCGCTGGCGGAAGCGGTCGCCAATGCCGTGGCCGCTGCGCGCAGCGGCCGGATCGTCACCTTCGGCATGAAGCCCACCCGGCCCGAGACCGGCTACGGCTATATCGAGGCGGGCGCGCCTCTGGACGGGCTGCCCGGCGTGCGGGCGCTCACCGCCTTCATCGAGAAGCCGGATGCCGAAACCGCGGCCAGGCTGGTCGCCACCGGCACCCATCTGTGGAACTCCGGCATGTATGTCTTCACCGCAGAGACATTGCTCGAGGAGATGCAGCTGCACGCTCCCGACGTGCTGGCAGCGGTGCGGCGTGCCGTCGAGGGCCGCGAGACCGACCTCGATTTCGTCCGCCTGGAGCCGACCGCGTTTGCCTCGGCACCCGACATCAGCATCGATTATGCGGTAGCCGAGCATACCAGCCGGGCTGCCGTGGTGCCGGCCGATCTCGGCTGGTCGGATGTCGGCAGCTGGGACGCGCTGTGGGAGATCAGCCCCAAGGACGACACCGGCAATGTGGCGATCGGCGACGTGTTCCTGGAGCACACGCGGAACTGCTACGTGCGCTCGGACGGCATCGTCACCGCCGTGACCGGGCTCAACGATGCCGTCGTGGTGGTTACCGAGGATGCGGTGCTGGTCACCCACCGCGACCGTGCCCAGGACGTGAAGAAGGTGGTCGACCGCTTGCGCCGCGCCGGCCGTCACGAAGCGGTGGCGCATAACCGCTGCTACCGGCCCTGGGGGTTCTACGAGAGCCTGATCCAAGGCGACCGCTTCCAGGTGAAGCGCATCGTGGTGACGCCCGGCGACCGGCTGTCGCTGCAGAAGCACTACCACCGCGCCGAGCATTGGGTGGTGGTGGCGGGCGTCGCCCTCGTCACCCATGACGGGCAGCAGACCCTGGTGCGCGAGAACGAGAGCATCTACCTGCCGCTCGGTTCCGAGCACCGGCTGGAGAACCCGGGCCGGATCCCGCTCACCCTGATCGAGGTGCAGTCGGGCGCCTATCTCGGCGAGGACGACATCGTCCGCCTGGACGATCCCGACAACCGGAACTGACGCCTGGGGCTCAGCCCCGCGCGGGCATCTCGGCCAGCAGGAAGTCGCGGAACACCGACACCCGCTTGGACGTCCGCAGCTCCTCCGGATAGACGAAATAGGCCTCGATGGTCGGCGCCTTCACGTCGGTCAGGACCTTCTGCAGGCCCGGCCGGTCGACCAGCATGTAATGTGGCAAGGCACCGATCCCGAGCCCGGCCTCGATCGCATCGGCCATGGCGCCGAGATTGTTCACCTCGAACACCGACTGCCGCTTCTGCCCGTTGGGCCGGCCGAGGCCAGCCAGCCAGTTCACGTCGGCGACCGGCGGATGGTAGTTGCCGAACAGGATGATCCGGTGGCGGTCGAGATCCTCGGCGGAGGTCGGCGCGCCATGCTTGGCGAGATAGTCCGGGCTGGCGCAGATCGGCAGCTGGATATCCGCCAGATGGCGCTGCACCAGGTCGGGCTGGCGTGGCGGGTGCATGCGGATCGCGACGTCGGCCTCGCGCATGCCGAGATCGAGGTCGCTGTCCTCCAGGATCAGCGTGATCGAGATGTCGGGGTGCGAGGTGAGGAACCGCGGCAGGCGGGGCGCCAGCCAGGAGGTGCCGAAGCCGGTGGTGGTGGTCACCTTGAGCCGGCCGGCCGCCTTCTCCTTGCTCTCGGTGAGCAGCGCCTCGGTCATGGCGAGCTTGGCGAACACCTCGCGCACGGTGCGGTTCATCTGCTCGCCCTGCTCGGTCAGGATGAGCCCGCGCGCATGGCGGTGGAACAGCGGCACCTGCAGCGCCTCCTCGAGCGCCGAGATCTGCCGGCTCACCGCCGACTGGCTGAGATTGAGCACGTCACCAGCGTGGGTGAAGCTGCCCGCATCCGCGACGGCATGGAAAATCCTGAGCTTGTCCCAATCCATGCTCACCGCCCCAGCCTCATGGTCGCGTCACCCTCGGGCCTGCGGCTACTCCGCAGCGATGGCACGCTCATCTGCCATGTGCTGTGGGGATACCTTTTCGGTCAAGTATCGTTCGGCCTCGAGTGCTGCCATGCACCCGGTGCCGGCCGCCGTGACCGCCTGGCGGAACACCTTGTCCTGCACGTCGCCGGCGGCGAACACGCCCTCCACGGAGGTGCGGGTGCTGCCGGGAGTGGTCAGCACGTAGCCCTCGTCGTCGAGCTCGACCTGGCCACGGAACACCGAGGTGTTGGGGGTGTGCCCGATCGCGATGAACACGCCGTCGACGCCGAGTCGGCTGCTCTCGCCCGTCACCATGTCGCGCAGCATCACGCCGTTCACCACCGGAGGCGTCGTGTGGCCGGCTGCGTGACGCTGCTCGCCGGTGTCGGTGATGTCCTCGACGACGCTGTTCCAGATCACCGAGACCTTCGGATGGGCGAACAGCCGGTCCTGCAGGATTCGCTCGGCGCGCAGCCGGTCCCGGCGGTGGATCAGCGTCACATGATCGGCATGATGCGTCAGGTGCAGCGCCTCTTCGACCGCGGTGTTGCCGCCGCCGACCACCGCGACGCGCCGGCCACGATAGAAGAAGCCGTCGCAGGTGGCGCACGCCGACACTCCGGCGCCCTGGAGGCGGCTCTCCGACGGCAGCCCGAGCCAGCGCGCCTGGGCGCCGGTCGCGATCACCACGGTCCGCGCCAGGTAGATGTCGCCCGAGTCGCCGACCAGGCGGAACGGCTCGGCGTCCTGACGCGGCGACAAATCACACTCCATGATCAGGTCGTGGATGACCCGGGTGCCGACATGCTCGGCCTGTGCCGCCATCTGCTCCATCAGCCAGGGGCCCTGCACCGGCTGGGCGAAACCCGGATAGTTCTCGACGTCGGTGGTGATCATGAGCTGGCCACCAGGCTGCAGACCCGCCACCAGCATCGGCTTCAGGTTGGCACGCGCGGCATAGATCGCGGCGGTGTAGCCGGCCGGCCCGGCGCCGATGATCAGCACGTCGGTGGTGTGGGTCTGGGTCATGATCCGATCGATTTCTGCAATAGCTGGGCGAAGGATATGAGGCGGGTTCGGTCCGGCGCAAGCAAGGCGGAGGCCACGGTGCGGCGAGCGGCCCGGCGTGGTTGCGGCAGAGACGGGCCTTTTCGGCATCCGCGCCGTGCAATACACCTTGTGCCTGCATGCAGACGGCGGACAGGATCGGTGTGACGGAGCTTGACGCCATCGATCGGCGGATCGTTGCCGAGCTTCAGCGCGACGGGCGCATGACCAATGTCGAGCTGGCGCGACGGGCGGGGATCTCGGCGCCGCCCTGCCTGCGCCGGGTCCGCCGGCTCGAGGAGCTCGGCGTGATCCGCGGCTATTACGGCGACAGCGATCCGAGCCTGCTCGGCTGGTCGATCGTGTTCTTCGCGCTGGTCGGGCTCGACAGCCAGAAGGAGACCGTGCTGGCGCAGTTCGAGGCACTGGTGGCGGATTGGCCGGAGGTGCGCGAATGCCACATGATCCGCGGCGGCGGCGACTTCCTGCTGCGGCTGGTGGCGCGCGATACGGCCCACGAGAACCAGCTCACCCGGCGGCTGACCGAGGCGGCGCATGTCAGCCGGCTGCAGACGCTGCAGACCATCCGGACCAGCCGCGACCTCGCCGGCGTGCCGATCTGACCGGGGCCATCCAGGCCGCCGCCCCGACCGCCGCTTGACGACACGCCCTGCCCGGGGTTCCTGGCGCGCCATGTCCACTTCCCGGCTCAGCGTGTCCAGATCCGACGCTACCAGCGAGGAGTCGCGCGCCGGGGTGGCACGGATCAGCATCGTCGTGCCCTGCTACAACGAGCGCCCGAACGTTCGGCCGTTGGTGGCCAGCCTCGACACGGCGCTGGCAGGTCTCGCCTGGGAAGTCATCTTCGTCGACGACAACAGCCCGGACGGCACCTCCGACGAGATCAGGGCGCTTGCCGCCACCGATCCGCGGGTTCGCGGCCTGCGACGGATCGGACGACGCGGCCTCTCGACCGCGGTGATCGAGGGCGTGCTGGCCTCCTCGGCACCGCTGGTGGCGGTGATGGATGGCGACCTGCAGCACGACGAGACCAGGCTGGTGCCGATGCTGGACGCGGTCGAGCAGGGGCTGTGCGACATCGCCGTCGGTTCGCGGCACGTGGCGGGCGGCGATGCGTCCGGGCTCGCGTCGGCGTGGCGGCACCGCCTGTCCGAGGCCGGCATCAGCATCGCCCAGAAGCTGCTGCCGGTCCGCCCGGGTTTCGCACCCCTTGGCGATCCGATGAGCGGCTTCTTCGCGTTCGACCGGCGGCTGTTCGAGCGCATCGCCCCCAAGCTCAGCGGCAAGGGCTTCAAGATCCTGCTCGACCTGATCCTGTCGGCCCCCGAGGCGCCGCGCGTGCTCGAGATCCCGGCGCGCTTCCGGCCGAGGCTGGCGGGCGAGAGCAAGCTCGACGTGCTGGTGCTGGTGCAGTTCGCCGCGATGCTGCTCGACAAGGCCTGTCGCGGCTTCCTGCCGGTGCGCTTCATCGCCTTCGCGCTGGTCGGAGGCGCCGGCGTGCTGGTCAATCTCGCCGTGCTCGACCTGGCTGGGCGACTCGGCGCGGGGTTCGCGACGTCCCAGACACTCGGGACGATCGTCGCGATGGTGGTGAATTTCGGGCTCAACAACTCGCTGACCTACCGTGACCGACGCCTGCGCGGCGCGGCATTGTGGGGCGGGCTGGCGCTGTTCATGCTGGTCTGCAGCGCCGGTGGCATCGCCAATATCGGCATCGCCCGCACGCTGCATGCCGCCCACCATGGTTGGCAGCCGGCTGGCGCTGCCGGTGCCGCGATCGGCGTGGTCTGGAACTACGCGGTGTCCTCGACACTGATCTGGCGACTGCGTTGATCGACAGGCCGCGGGGTGGCCGGGCAGGCGCTCCGCTCGGGACCTGGCTCGGCCTGCTGATCGCGCTGACCGGGGTGCGGCTGCTGGTGTGCGGGCTGGCTCCGCTCTCGGCTGACGAGTCCTACTACTGGGTGTGGTCACGGGCGCTGGCGCCGGGCTATCTCGACCACCCGCCGATGGTGGCGCTCTGGATCCGCGTCGGCACGTGGCTGGTTGGTGATGGTCCGCTCGGCGTGCGGCTGCTGGCACCGATTTCCGCCGGGCTCGGCACGCTGCTGCTGGGTGTCGCTGCGGCTGACTTGTGCGGCGGCACACCCTTGCAGCGCCGGCAGCACGCCATCATCGCCGGGGTACTGCTGAACGCGACGCTGGTGCTGGGCATCGGCAGCGTCACCATGACGCCGGACACACCGCTGCTGTTCTTCTGGACGCTGACGCTGGTGGGTCTCGGCCGGGCTCTGGCCAGCGGACGCGGTGCCTGGTGGCTGCTGGTCGGCGTCGCGATCGGCCTGGCGCTGGACAGCAAATACACCGCCGTGCTCACCGGCATCGGCCTGGCGCTGTGGCTGGTCACGACCCGGGCCGGGCGGGTCTGGCTGCGCACGCCGTGGCCGTGGCTCGCGGGCCTGCTGGCGCTGCTGCTGTTCGCGCCGGTCATGGAGTGGAACCGGCTGCATGGCTGGGCGAGCTTCGCCAAGCAGGGCGGCCGCACCGACGCCTGGCAGCCGGCGCGCGCCGGGCGTTACCTGGCCGAGCTCGTGGGCGGCCAGATCGGGCTCGCGACGCCGGTCATCCTGGTGCTGCTGGTGGTCGGCATGAAGCACGCGCTGTCGGCTGGTCGACGTGGTGTGACCGGGCTGTCGCTGCTGGCCTGGATCACGCTGCTGCCGGTGGCGGTGTTCGTGCAGCACGCGTTCGGCGACAGGGTGCAGGCGAACTGGCCCGGGCTGCTGTATCCCGGCGCGGTGATTGCCGCCGCAGGTACGGCGGCGACCGCCCGCTGGTGGCGACCGGCCGCGGCGCTGGGCTTCGTACTGGTGCTGCCGGTCTATGTACAGGCGGCCTTCGCGCCGTTCCCGCTGCCGCTGGCCGTCGACATCACGGGCAAGCGGCTGGCCGGCTGGGAGGGTCTGGCGATGCGTGTGGACGAAGCCGCGGGCGGGGGCTTCGTCGCAGCGGATGAGTATGGGTTGGCTGCGGAACTGGCGCGCGCACTGCCCGGGCGCGTGGTGCTGGGGGTCGAGCCGCGGTGGCGGTTGTTCCGGCTGCCGCATGCGACCGGGAGCGAGGCGGGTGGCGTGCTGGTGCGCAGCGAGCGCCGTCATGACGGCCCGGACCCGGAGTTCTGGGCCGGCATGACACCGGCCGGCGAGGTCGACCGCGCCGGCGGCGGCCATGTGCTCGAGCGCTACCGGCTGTTCCGCGTGACCCTGCGGCCGGACCTGCCGCCCGAGCAGCACCTGCAGATCGTCCGGCTGCCCACTCCCCGATAAGTGCGTCCGGCCCGGCAGCTCGCGTTAGCGGTCGGTTAAGGTGGTCCGGTCAGGATGTGCCAGGCGCCACGCGGTCTCAAGGATCGTGCGTGGCCGAGCAACACGTCGGAGCAGGTGCCGGGGATGGTCAAGCGGCGCGGCAAAGGCGATGTGGTGAACATCATCATCAAGCGCGAGGAGGTGGCCGAAGAAGGTCATCATGGCGGCGCCTGGAAGGTCGCGTACGCCGATTTCGTGACGGCGATGATGGCATTCTTCCTGCTGATGTGGCTGCTCAACGCGACCACCGAACAGCAACGGCGTGGCATTGCCGCCTATTTCAGCCCACTGGCCAACGTCGAGAACGGCTTCTCCGGCGCCGGACTGGTGCCCGGTGGCGTGAGCCCGCTCGACAAGGGCACCAGCCTCGTCGTCAAGGGCACCGGTTCGCCGCCGGCACAGACCCCGCCGCAGCCCTCCGCGATCCAGGCCGCCTCGGGGCAGGCTGCGACCGACGGCACGCCGGCGCCCGCCGCGCCTGACTCCGATGATGACGACCAGCCATCCGGCGCCGCGGCGACCGCAGCCTCGGCCGTCGGGCAGGCCCTGCCGGGCCAGACCGATGCCGCGACGACGAGTCCGTCCCCAGCCACGCCGGGTGCCATGGCCGCGGCGGCCGACGCGAAATATCGCGCCGGGGTTGCCGAACAGGCCGGACTCAAGTCCGCGGCCCAGCAGATGCGCCGCCTGATCGCGGCCGACCCGACCCTTGCCGGGAGTGCGGACCAGATGGCGATCGACGTCACCTCCGACGGCCTGCGCATCCAGATCATGGACAGCCAGGGCCGGCCGATGTTCGACCGGGGCGCGAGCACGCTGAACGCCCGTGCCAGCGCGCTGCTGCGCAAGGTCGCGCCGTTCCTGGAGACCCTCCCCGAACCGATCTCGATCGGCGGCTACACCGATGGCGCGCCCTGGACCGCCGGCAGCCAGTCGAACTGGACGCTCTCCTCGGGACGCGCCGATGCTGCGCGCGACCTTCTGGTGCAATCGGGATTGTCCGATCGCCGGATCAGCGAGGTCACCGCGTTTGCCGATCGTCACCTGCTGCTGCCGGCGGACCCGCTCGCCAGTGCCAATCGCCGCATCGTCCTGACTCTGCGTCGCCTGCATCCGGAAATCCCGGCGCCGCCGATTGCCTCGCCGCCAGCCTCGCCGGCCGTCGTTCCCGCGACCAGCAGCGTTTCGGGAGGCTGAGCCGATGTTCACGATCGGCGGCCTGGTGTTCCTGCTGCTCTGCGTGTTCGGCAGCTTCATCGCATCCGGCGGCGCGATCGGGCCGCTGATCGGCTCGATGCCGTTCGAGCTGCTGAGCATCCTCGGAGCCGCGGTCGGCAGCTTCCTGATGGCCAACTCGATGCACGACATCAAGCACACCATCGGCGGCTTCAAGAAGACCATCAAGGGTCCGGCGTACAAGAAGGCCGACTATGTCGAGCTGCTCAGCCTGCTGTATTTCTTCGTGCGCCTGGCCAGCAGCAAGGGGGCCACGGCGATCGAGCCGCATATCGAGAAACCCGAGACCAGCAGCGCCTTCATCGCGTTTCCGAAGGTGCTGGCCAATCATCATGCCAGCGGGATGATCTGCGACTATTTCCGCATGGTCGGCATGAACGCCGACGATCCGCACCAGATCGACGACATCATGGGGCGCGAGCTCAAGAAGACGCTGGCCGAGGAACTGCACCCGTGCCACGCGCTGCAGAGCATGGCGGACGCGTTGCCGGCGCTGGGGATCGTCGCGGCGGTGCTCGGCGTCATCAAGACCATGTCGAAAATCAGCGAGCCGCCGGCGGTGCTGGGCGAGATGATCGGCGGCGCACTTGTCGGCACCTTTCTCGGCGTGCTGCTGGCCTACGGGGTGGTGGCGCCGATCTCCTCCAAGCTGCGCGCGGTGGTGATGGAGGAGAGCAAGTATTTCGAGCTGATCCGCGCGGTGATCGTGGCCCACTTGCACGGCAACCCGCCGCAGATCAGCGTCGAGAGCGGCCGCAAAATGGTGCCGACGGAGCACATGCCGAGCTTCCAGGAATTGGAGGCCGTCGTGCAGAACCTGCAGATCGTGTGACGTGCCTAATGCCCGGCCGGTGTCGGCGCGGCAGTCGGTTCCAGCCGCACCAGGCGGTTGTTGAACGCCGGCTGGATGAACAGGCGCCTCCGCGCATATGAGATCCACACACGGTTGAAGTGCAGGAAATCGTCACCGAGCAGGGTGTGCTCGGTCTGGATCGGAGCCACGAAGAAGCGGAAATTGTTCATGCGCTCGTCGCCGATCTCCAGGCTGCCGAAGCGATGCGCCGTGCCTTCGACCTGGTTCGTATCGACACCGACCATCTTCCTGCGGATGAGGTCGGCCGACAACAGGCTGTCGGTCACGCCGATCCGCTCGGCATCATCCTGGGTGATCGTCGTTCCCGCTGCGCCGGAATCGAGCTGCGCGGTCACCGGTTTTCCGTTTATCTTGAGATCGACCAGGATCTCGGTGCCGTCCAGGTGGAACGGCACCTCGAAATAGGCGCCGTCGAATGGCTGGATATTTTCGCATCCGGTCAGGTGATACATCGCGAAATGATGCTGCGGGAGATCGAGGTCGACGTCGTAATTGGACAGGAAATCGGCGCCGAACAATCCGAGCAGCGGCAGCCCCTGCACCGCGCCACGCATGTCCGTACCCACCGGCAGGTCGATATCGCTCGTGTGCCCGTAGCCGAGTTCCAGGTGATGCACGGTGACGATCGGCGCGGTCGTGACGCCGCCGATCCCCTGGAGCCTGACATAGCGCGGGTCCTCGCCGCCGCTCAGGTCGAAATGGTCTGCTGCAGTGGGCGTGATCATCGACGTCGCGGCGCCGGTATCGATCAGCAGCGCCACCTTCTGGCCGTCGAGCCCGGCCTGCACCGTCGGCATCCGCGTGCCGGTGAGCAGCGGCAGGTCGGCCGCCCGTCCCACCTTGCACGATTGCGGCCCGCCATCGCTGCAACCTGCCAGGAGGGCAACGGGCAAGGCTGCCGACAGCAGGGTCCACAGGAGCCGACGCATCATCGATGGTGTCCTCGAGCCTGGTCCCGGCATGCCCGCGTGCGTCCGGCAAGCTCATATCATCAGTTTTCCAGCCGGATGCGCAACGTTCTGTCGCTCAACCGACAGGCTGCATGTGCGTTGCGGTGGCGAGGTTCGACAGGCGGTGAGGCAAGTCATGCAGCAGGTGGCAACCCTGGACTCCCTCATCGAGGGCAAGCCGGTCACGGTCAAACTCGGCGGCACCGACATCCTGCTGCTGCGGCAGGGCGGTGCGGTGCGGGCATTCTCGGCAACGTGTCCGCATGCCGGGGCGCCTCTGGACCAGGGGGCCGTCTGCGAGGGCCGGCTCGTCTGTCCGTGGCACAAGGCGATGTTCGACATCACGGACGGTGCGCTGCTGGAGCCGCCGGCGCTGCAGCCGCTCAAGCGCTATCCGGTCCAGGTCGAGGGTAACGCGGTCATGGTGTCGCCCGAGCCGATTCCGCCGGCGCTGGTCGATCCTGCGGCCGCACCCGACGACCGCACGATGGTCATTGTCGGCGCCGGAGCCGCCGGTGCGGCTGGCGTGGCTGCGTTGCGGGAGTTCGGCTATCGCGGCCGCATCGTGATGGTGGGCGCCGAGCCAGGCGAGCCGTTCGATCGCACCGCCCTCAGCAAGTTCGTGCTCGAGGGCGGCATGCAGCCGGACGCGGTGGATCCGCTGCTGCCGCCCGATTTCCTTGCCGACCACGCGATCGAGCGGTTGCACGACACCGTCACCGGCATCGATCCCGAGGCCCGGACGCTCACCCTCGCCGGCGGCGGCACGCTCTCCTACAGCGCGGTGCTGCTGGCGCCTGGTGGCACACCGCGTCCGCTCAAGGTGAGTGGCGCCGATATGCCTGGGGTGCATGTGCTGCGCACCCGGGCCGATGCGGCCGCGATCCTGGAGCGGCTGCATGCGGCGGCGCGTCCGGTGGTGATCGTCGGCGGCGGCTTCATCGGGCTGGAGGCGGCATCGGCGTTGCGCCAGCAGCATGTGCGCGTGCATGTGGTGATGCCGAAGGAGGTGCCGTTCGAGCCGGTGCTCGGGCGCGAGATCGGCCTCATGCTGCGTGGGATGCACGAGGCGAACGGCGTCGTGTTCCACTCCGGGACGGCGGTCGCGGCCATCGAGGGCGACCCGGAGCACGGCGTGCAGGCGGTCCGGCTTGAGAACGGCCAGCGCCTGGAGGCCGGGCTGGTGCTCGCCAGTGTCGGGATCCGGCCGGCGACCGGGTTCGCGGCGTCGCTCGGTCCGGATGAGGATGGCGGGCTGCGGACCGACCCGGGCATGCGGGTGCGTGACGGGGTCTATGCCGCGGGCGACGTGGCGAGTTTCCCGTTCGACGATGCAGTGGGCGGGGCCGGGCATATCCGTGTCGAGCACTGGCGGGTCGCGCAGCAGCATGCCCGGGTTGCCGCACGCAACATGCTGGGCGGCGATGCCCGGTTCGAGCAGGCGCCGTTCTTCTGGACCTACCATTACGGCAAGCGCATCGAGGTGCATGGCCACCCCGACGGGTTCGACCACGTGGCGATCGAGGGCGATCTCGAGGGCCAGGATTTTGTCGCCCGGCTGAGCCGCGACGGCATGCTGGTGGGGCTGATCGGATGCGGCCGCGATACCGAGCTCGCCAGCCTGGCTCTTGCGGTCCCGGCGCACGGCTGAACCGACGCTTCAGGCGGAGCGGTCGGCTGCCCTGGCGATCCGTGCCGTGCGTGTGCTGAAGCGCGGGTCGCCATCCTGCAGTGCCGCGACCTCGAACCAGGCCGCCTCCAGCGCATCGTCACCTGGCGTCGGGTCGCCGGTATGCCATGTGCAACCGACGACCAGCACGACGAAATGGTGCCGCAACGTGCCGTCCGTGGCGTGGTCGAGCATGTCGAACGCCTCGATGAGCGGTCCGGCGCGTCCGGTGATGCCGGTTTCCTCGGCGAGCTCGCGTTCCACCGCCGCCAGATGCGTCTCGCCGGGCTCGATGCGGCCGCCCGGGAAGCCCCATAGCCCCTGGTCGGGCGGGTTGGCGCGCCGCACCAGCAGCACCTGGCCGTCGCGCGCGACCACGGCGAGCACGGCGGGGACCGGCGCCAGCACGGCCGTGCTCAAGTGTCGAGCGAGCGGATCAGCAGCGCCGCCGCCGCCTCGCACAGGGTCCGGTCGGCGTCGCTGAAGCGGTTCGGCACCGGACTGTCGATGTCCAGCACGCCGACCAGGCGCCCCGCCCGGATCAGCGGCACCACGATCTCGCTGCGTGAGGCGGCGTCGCAGGCGATATGGCCCGGAAACTCGTGCACGTCGGGCACGACGATGGTTTCACGTCGTTCGGCTGCGGTGCCGCAGACGCCGCGGCCGAGCGGGATGCGCACGCAGGCGACCCGCCCCTGGAATGGGCCCAGCACCAGCTCGTCACCCTGCAGCAGGTAGAAGCCGGCCCAGTTCACCTCGGGCAATGTCTGGAACAGGAGCGCTGCCATGTTTGCGGCGTTGGCGATCAGGTCGTGCTCGCCGGCAAATACCGCCTCCAGCGTCTCGAGCAGGCTGTCGATATCGGCGGCCGCGGTATCGATCGACATCTGGCTGGTCTCCGGGACAAGGGCCTTGGCGGGCCGTATCGTCGCATGCGGGCCTTCGAAATCAAGCAGGCCCGGTCGTGGGCGTCAGGGCTCCGTGCCGGTCGACCATCCAGGCGGGCGGTACTAGCCCTGCAATGATGTCGACCAGACCTCTGTCAGCAGCAGCAAGGTCGTGTCGGCGAGGGTCATCGACCGGGCGAGGGCGGCGACGAACGGCCGCACCATCCGATAGGCGGGGGGATGGGTCATGCCCGTCCTGGCCGGTGCATGCGAGACACTCCGGGCGCACAGCGAGTGCCGGGTCCGGCGGCGTCAGTCCGGGTCCTGGGGGCGCAGCGCCTGGTCGATCAGCGAGTGGCACCATGGCACCGTCAGCGGTTTTTCACTGAAGACGATCCGGTAGATGATCGGTGCGATCACCAGGTCGAGCACCCGGTCGACATCGAATCCGGCCTCGCCCCGCGCATTCGCACGCCGGGAGATCAGGCTCAGCTGCCCCTCGGTGAACTGGCAGCAGCGATTGGCATTCCGCCCGTCCTGCGCGTCGGCGAGCAGGTCCCGGATCATCGTGCGCCCGACCTCGGACGACATCTCGTCCATGTACTGGTCGACCCAGGCGACGAGGTCCGACGTCACCGCACCGGTATCGGTCGGCTCGGCGACCGGACGCAGATGCTCGACCGCGACATCGGCCAGGAGTTCGGACAGCGCCCCCCAGCGCCGATAGATCGTCGAGGGCGTGACGCCGGCGCGGTCGGCGATCATCGGGATCGTCAGCTCCGACCGGTCGCATTCCTCGGCGAGCTGCTTCACCGCCGCATGCACGGAGGCCTGGACACGCGCGCTGCGCCCACCGATCCGGACGCGTTCCATGCCCATCGACAAGCCTCCCACACCACGAGGACGAACTTAACGCAAACCGTTTGCGTTAAGGGGCGAGGTGGCGTAGGCAACACTAACGCAAACAGTTTGCTTTAGGGAGCCTCGATCGCATGTCGTCAACCAGCGTGCAGCATGCCGTGACGCGGCAGCCGATGACGGTCCTCGCGAGCGCCACGCTCGGAACCCTGCTTGCCGGGTCCAGTGTGCCGACGCCGCTGTATCATCTGTATCAGCAGCTCTGGCATCTCTCGCCGCTCACCCTGACGACCATCTTCGCGGCCTATGCGCTCAGCCTGATCGTGTCGCTGCTGCTGGTCGGCTCGCTGTCGGATCATGTCGGGCGGCGCCCGGTCATCTTCTGCTCGGTGCTGCTGGGGGTGGTGGCGATGCTGCTGTTCGCCACGGCGACGTCGGCTGCCGTGCTGGTGGCCGCTCGGGTCGTGCAGGGCCTGTCGACCGGTGCCGCGATCGGCGCGCTGGGAGCGGCGATCCTGGACACCGACCGGCGCCACGGTCCGATGATCAACAGCGTGGCACCCTTCCTCGGGCTGGGCGTCGGGGCGTTCGGGTCGGCTGTGCTCGCGACATATGCGCCGGCGCCGACGCATCTGGTCTATCTCGTGGTAGGCGGAGTGCTGCTGCTCGAGGCGATCCTCGTGCTGGCCCAGGACGAGACCGCGGAGATCCGGCCGGGCGCGATGGCGTCGTTGTGGCCGCATCTGGCAGTGCCGCCTCAGGCTCGGGGGACCTTGCTGCTGATCACGCCTGGCAACATCGCGGTGTGGGCGCTCAGCGGCTTCTATTTCTCGCTGATGCCGTCGCTGGTGCAGTCGGCGACCGGCACGAGTTCACCGCTGGTCGGCGGCATCGTGGTCGCGACGCTCGCGCTCTCGGCCGCAGGTGCCGTGCTCGGGATGCGCACCTGGCCGCCGCGCCGCGTGCTGGCGATCGGCACGGCGGCCCTGGCGATCGGTGTCGCGGTGACGTTGGGGGGCGTGCACCTGCGGAGCGTGGCGCTGCTGCTGCCTGGCACGATGATCGCCGGCATCGGGCTGGGCTGCGGTTTTTCCGGAGCTGCGCGAAGCCTGCTGCCGCTGGCCGAACCCGACGAGCGCGCCGGGTTGCTCTCGACCTTCTACGCGCAGAGCTATCTTTCCTTCAGTCTCCCGGCGATCGCCATCGGCACCCTCGCGCGCCACATCGGACTGGCGGATGCGTCGTATCTCTATGGGGCAGTGGTGATCCTGCTCGCATCGATGTCGTTCGTGGGCAGCCTGCGCAAGACCCCGCTCGGCACAGGCACCGGCGCTGCGATCTCTTCGGTCCAGGTAACGCAGACGGCGGAGGTCCGCCAGGCCGTGCAGGAAGTCCGGGGAGCGCGTTAATTCACCAGGGCGACCACGCTCGGCGGGGCTGTCGCTGACGATGCAGTGGCCACCACACAGCTTACCGTATAAGCCGCGTCGTTGTAATCGTAGTCATCGCTTCCGCCGCCCATGTCATTCCATGAATAGGCGACGGGATTGGCCTGAAGCTGCAGACACGTCCGTACTGCTGTCGAAGGCGTGGAGCAGGCCCCGTTAACCAGCAGATTGTTTTCTTGGACGGTCGAGCCGTTCAACGTCGTACAGGGATGGGCGTTGCAGCTGTCGGTCTCGGACGACACGTAGTTTGTCACCGTCGTGCCGATTCGGGTCTGCGAACATGTTGTCGTGGTGCTACCGTTCTTGTTCTTTTTCGTCGTTGTCACACCGGTATAAAAGTTGCCCTGCGTGGGATACGCGACCGAGCTCGGCGGAGACGAGCTCGAGTAGAAGTAGTGGACCGAATTCCCTGCAGCGCCGTAGCCGTTCGGGCTGTAGTACGTAATCGCGCCGGTCTTGTTCACCAGCGCAAAGCCGATCTGATCATTCGCGCTAACGCGGATCGCTTTCGCGGTGCCGTTGTCGGTCTGGTAGTTCGAATCCACTGAGGAGTCGTTCGTGAACAACAGGTTCATCGATGCGGTCGTGGCTGGTAACGCCCCGCCCGTGACGATGTAGAAATAAACGCTGTCGCTATCGTAGGCGCTTGACGTGAAGCCGCCGGTCTTGGTCACCTGGATCACGTAAGGCGGCCCTTCCGCGGAGGCGGTGATCGGCACCGAGAGGCCGCTGCCGATGAGGCCCATGAAGCTGTATTGCAGCGTCGCGGTCGTGGAAACCGTCACCTCGATCGAACTGGGTACCGTGACGGTCGGCGCGCCGACCGTGGCCGTTGTTGCCAATGACGCGACACCCTTGGTGTAGTAGTCGGTCGCGACCGTGATCGCGCTGCTCGAACCGTTCGACAGGTTCAAGGCGCTGGCGCCCGCCAGTGCCGCTCCGTCGACGACGGATTGCAGGGATGTCTTCAGGATTTCCAGACGCGCGAAATCGACCGCCGTCCCTGTTGCCAGGATGAGCGGAATGATCATCACCGCGAACAGAACCGCGACTGCGCCACGTCGCGCCGCCCCGAACGAGCGCAGTGTCGAGAGCAGGATATGGAAGCTGCGGTATTGCATCGTCAACAGTTCCCGGTCGGTCCGGTCGATGTGCCTGGTCCGGATATGCTGCCGGTGTCGCGCGGCCGCCCGAAGGCGACCTGGGTGAGGGTGTAGCTCTTGCCCAGCAGGTAGGAGATGATCGGCGTGTAGGCGTATTTCGCCGTCACGACGATCACGCTGTCGCTGTTCAGGCTCATGGCGGAAGCGGCTGCGCAGGCGACGCTGGTGGTCATTCCGGTTGTCGTGCCTTCGACCGCTTGCCAGGCCACCGTGGCGGCCTGTCCCGATGAATTGAAGGTGACGCTGGCAATCGCTACGGAAAGGCTGGATGCGGCGAATGGCGTCATCACCAGTTGCCCACCGGAATATGCGGTCGCAAGCGACGTGGCGGTGGCAGCGTTCTGGCCGGCCACCATGTCCTGGATGACCTGCGCCGCCAGTGCCATCTTGGTCTTGACCCGGATCAGCTGCGTCACCTCGAAGGTGCCCATGAACAGCATCACCAGAAGCGGCGAAACCAGCGCCATCTCCACAGCCGCCACACCCCGACGGTCATTCCATAGACGCCGCATCGAATATCGGTGTTTTGCCGCCATTCCGGTCACAGCGACGGCTCGTTCTGGAAGGCCTGCGTCGCGAGCAGGATCCAGTCGGGGCCGGCCAGCTTGATGAGCCACGGCGCGACGTAGGCGCGATTATAGGCGACCTCGGCGAGCACGTAGTCGCCGGGGTTGCCGGGTGTGAAGACGGTCGCGGCGAAGGCCCCGCTGGTCGACGGCATCACCACAGACGGGAATCCGGTCGGCGAGCTGTTGACGTAGAACTGCAGGTTCGCGCAGTTGAAGAAGTTCGACATGTTCGAGCACACGGCGGTCCGGAAATCGGCGCTGGTGTTGATGGTGTTGATCTGCAGCTGCCGCGTCGCGACAACGGTGGCATTGTCCAGGACGGCCTGCGCGAACAGCATCAATCCGTTCTCGATGATCATAAGAACGAGAAGGATCAGGATCGGGCCGACGAGTGCGAATTCCAGCGCCGTGGTCGCACGCCGGCACCGTGCAAACCGCTGCAGAGGCGCAAGGATCCGGCCCGGCGTGGTTGTCGTGGCGTCCCTCGGCATGTCAGGAGCCGTCAGTGCCGGCCGGTGTTGCCGGCGCATCCGGGCGCAACGCCTGGTATCCGGCCATCGCGCTGCGGGCCTGGTCCTGGCTCATCTGGGTCAGCAGCAGGTGGGCCGCTTCGTCGGGGCGATTATCGAGCGAGAGCGCCATCGCCAGGTCCTGGCGCACGCGCGGCGTGGCGTCCGGCGAGGCGGCGATCGGCTGCAGGATGCGCACCGCTTCCGATGGCTGGCCGCTGATCGCCAGCGAGACGGCGAGATCCACCTCGGTTGCCGCCAGCGCACCGTTCTCGGCGCCGTCATCGAGACCACGCGCCGCATCGGCATTCCCCAGCGCGATGGCGCGCCGGTAATCCGTCTGGGCTTCGGCGTGCAGGCCGGACAGATCCAGCGAGACGCCGCGGTCTGACAGGGCGGCCTGGTTCGCAGGGTCCACCGCCAGTGCCTCGCTGAAGCGCGCACCGGCCTCGGCGGGGTCGCTCGCCAACGCCACGCGACCGAGGCCCATCAAGGCCGGCACGCTGCGCGGCTGCAGGATCAGCGCCTGCCGGTAGCTTGCCGCCGCTCGCGGAGCGTCACCGAGCTGCAGGTAGGCATCGCCACGACGCAGCATCGCAGGCACGTCGTTCGGATTGCGTTGCAGCACTGCCTTCGACACCTGCAGGGCCAATGTCGGTGCGCCACCCGCGAGTGCGCTATCCGCCAGTCCGAGACCGAGCCGGCCTGATGCCGGTCGCGGTCCGTTCGGCGAACACGCGGTCAGCAACAGCGCCCCGAGCACCGCATGGACAGGCGTGGCGAAGCGGAAGCCGGAGACATGCATGGGCTGGACCATCAATGCTTCATCGCCTTCATCACCTGGACCACGATCGGACCGGCAACGATGAGGAAGACGCACGGGAGGATGAACAGGATCATCGGGATCGTCAGCAGCACCGGCAGTCGCGCCGCGCGCTCCTCGAAAAGGGTCAGGGTTTCCTGCCGGAGTTCGGTCGCAAGCGTCTGCAAGGCCAGGCTCAGCGGCGTGCCGTACTGGATCGACTGCACCAGCGTGGCACCCAGGCGCTTGAGGCTGGCGAGTCCGGTGCGCGTGCCCAGGTTGATCAGCGCCGAGCGCGTATCAGATCCCATGGTGAGCTCGTTGTAGGTGGTGGTGAATTCCGCGGCGAGCTTCGGATGCGCATGCACCACCTCGATGCTGACCCGCTGGATCGTCGCTTCCAGTGCGAGCCCCGCTTCCGCGCAGATCACCATCATGTCGAGCCCGTCTGCAAGACCGCGCTCGATCGCCTTGAGGTAGGTCTTCCGCCGCTGGCCCACGATCATGTTGGGGAGCATCAATCCGCCGACCGCGGCGGCGGCGACCATCGCGAAGAACAGGAACGGCCTGATCGCGACGTGATGCAGCAGCGCGTACGCTGCGACCGGCAGTCCGAGTGCCAGCACGATCTTGGCGCCGATGAAGATCTCGAGATTATGCGAGGTCATGAGGCCGCCGGCGCGCAGTGTCTGCTCGAGCTCCTCCCGGGTCTTGGAGGACAGCAGGCCGCTCGCCGTGATGACGCTCCCGAGCGCCCCGATCACCGCCGTGACAAATCCAGGCCGATCCTCCGGCTCCTCGATGACCAGGCCCATCCCGCGGCTGCGGGCCTCGGCGACGCGCAGCTTGATCCGGCTCATGGCCAGGTGACGATCGATCGCGAGGGTGCCACCGGTGAGCAGCATCGCGCCGGCGATAGCGAGTGCCGCCCTCAGGCTTCCCGAACCGAGCAGACCGCCGACCATTCCCGCCATCGTGCCCGCCATCACGAGAGGCTTTTCTGGATCATGGTGCGCATCGCCAGCACGCCGAACCCGAGCAGCCCCAGCGTGGCGCCCAGGATGATGTGGCCGGTCGGTTCCGTCAGCAGCGCCATCACGTATTGCGGGTTCATCACCCAGAGCGTCACGAACAGCAGTCCGGGCAGCGCCGTCAGCACGTTGGCGCTGGTGCGCGCTTCCGCCGCCAGCGCGTAGCCGCGTGCGCGCGCCGCCACGCGTTTCCGGATGGTGTCGGCGAGGCTGTCCAGGGTCTCGCTGAGATTGCCGCCGGTCTGGCTCTGCAGGCTCAGTGCCGTGGCGAAGAAGCGGTATTCCGGCAGGTCGTTGCGTTCGCCCATCGTGCGCAGGCTGTCGTCGAGCGGCAGCCCGATCGCGAGCTGGTCCACCACGCGGGCGAATTCGGCCGATGTCGGCGCCGGGCCGTCATGCGAGACCGACGCGATGGCATCGCTGACCGGGATCCCCACCCGCACGCAGCGCACCACCATCGCCAGTGCATCGGGGAATTGCTGCAACAGGATCAACGCCCGTTTGCGTCGGCTCCGGTTGAACAGCATCCGCGAGACCACCAGCCAGAGCGGCGCCGTCAGCAGCAGGCCGAAGCGTCCTGCGAGCAGGGTCGCGACACCCGCAACCATGCCCGCGAGCAGCAGCGCCAGCGCGACCATCGTCGAGGGATGCGCCGGATAGAGATCGAGCCGCTGTGCGTCGTAGCCGAATATGCGGCTGAGCAGGGGGGGTGCCGCATCATGCGACGGCTTGCTCGCGACCGTCGCCGTGTCCAGCAGGTCGACGAACAGCACACGCTCGTGCCGATCGAGGGCGGCGCGGAACCGCTCGTTGCGGCGCGCGGCCAGTTGTTGTGAGCTCGACACGAAGCGCAGGCCGAGCCCGGCCGCAAGCAGCAGCAGGGAGAAGCTGAGCAGCAGCAGGTCGATCCGGTTCATCGCGCGGTCTCGTCTAGTGCGGACATCCAGGCGCGCTCAAGGCCGAAATAGGAGAGCCGCTCATAGGCTTTCGGGCGCGTGCGGCTGACCTTGTAGCGGCCGATCAGGCGCCCGGTGGAATCCTCGCCGATGATCTCCAGGCGGAAGATGTCGTTGAGGGTGACGACATCGCCTTCCATGCCGATCACCTCTGTGACCTGCGTCACGCGGCGGCCGCCATCGCGCTGGCGCTCGACCTGCACGACGATATCGACCGCGCCGATGATCTGCTGGCGGATGGCGCGCGACGGCAGGCCGGTATTGCCCATCTGCACCATGTTCTCGATGCGGACGATCGCATCGCGCGTCGTGTTGGCATGGATCGTCGACATCGAGCCGTCATGGCCGGTGTTCATCGCCTGCAGCATGTCGAATGCCTCGCCGCCACGCACCTCGCCGATGATCACCCGGTCGGGGCGCATGCGCAGCGCGTTGCGGACCAGGTCACGCTGGGTGACCTCGCCGCGTCCCTCCAGGCTCGAGGGCCGGGTTTCCAGGCGCACCACATGCGGCTGCTGCAGTTGCAGCTCGGCCGCGTCCTCGATGGTGACGATGCGCTCGCCGTGGTCGATCATCCGCGAGATCGCGTTCATCATCGTGGTCTTGCCGGAGCCGGTGCCGCCGGAAATGACGATGTTCAGTCGTGCCCGGCCGGCGATTTCCAGAATGCGGGCAACCGGCGCGGTCAGGGCGCCGAACCCGATCAGCTTGGCGAAGTCGATGGGCTTCTTGCCGAATTTCCGGATCGAGATGTACGGACCGTCGAGCGCCAGCGGCGGCAGCACGATGTTCACGCGTGAGCCGTCCTTGAGGCGCGCATCGACCATTGGACTGGACTCGTCGACCCGCCGTCCGACGCCGGCGGCGATGCGCTGGCAGATCCCGATGACGTGGGCGGCGTCGCGGAACCGCACGTCGCTCTTCACGACCTTGCCGCCACGCTCGATGAACACGCAGTCCGGACCGTTCACCATGATGTCGGCGATGCTGTCATCGTCGAGCAGCGGCTGCAGCGGGCCCATGCCCAACATGTCGGCGACCAGCTCTTCCGCGAGCTGCCGCTGCTCCCGGCCGTTGAGCTGGATGCGATTCGAGGTGGCGATTTCCGACACCAGCCGCTCGATGTCGATCCGCAACCGCTCCGGCGGGGTGTTGGCGATGGCACTCGGTTCGATCCGCGTCAGGCACAGCCGACGCAGTTCGCGCATCGCCTCCGCATGGGACGGCGCCGGCGCGCGCGGTGGCGCAGCCGCGACGACACGCACCACCGGGGGCGCCGCGGCGGGCAATTCGGGAGCGGGCTGGGCGGCCGGCAGCATGGCCGCCGCGGGATGCGTCTCGACGACAGGCACCGGTGTGGAGTGCGGCATGGCTCCGTCGCCCGGCAGGACCGCCGCCGGCGCGCCGCCGGACGGCATCCGCCTGCGTCCGAACATCGGGCTGTGGTTCATTCGGATGATCCGGATCTGAACCGGCCGCGGCCCTGCCGTCGACCGGCCGACCTGGCATCCGCGGACTGATCGCCCTGCCGCCTGTTGAACGCGTCCGGCAGGGCGCCGGCACTGTCGAGCAGACGCTCGAAGGCCGCATGCTTGGCGAGCTCGACGATCTGCTCGCGAAACTTTCCCCGCAAGGCCGCCTGCGGCAGGCCGAGGGTCGCCGCCGGTCCGAGCTGTTTCGGCATGTCGGGGATGGCGATGTCTGGAACCACCCCGAGGCCCGCCTCCACCTGCTGCCGGGTGAGGCCGCCAGGCTGGCCGACGCGGTTCAGCACGATGATCGGCCGCTGGGTCTGCATCGGCGCGAGCGGCAAAGCCAGCATCCGCAGCATGTCACGGATCGCGACGAGCGTCGGCTCCATCACCAGGATGCGTCGATGCGCCAGGCCCAGGAAATCGAGCATGTGCGGCTCCTGCTGCAGCGGCACGTCACCCACGATCATGGTGTAGCGTCGCTGCATCACGGAGATGAGCTTGGCAGCCGCCCCCGCCTCATAGAACAGCGGCTCGGTCAGTCGCTCCTCGCTCGCCAGCACCGAAAGCCGGTTGGCGGCGATGCTGGTGTCGAGGATCTGCGCGCTGCGTTCGATGAACAATTCGTCGACGCGGTCCGGCGTTTCCATCGCCGTGCGCAGGCCGCCGGTGACGCGGACACCGAGCAGCATCGCCGCGTTGCCGCGATGCAGGTCGATATCCAGCAGCGCGGTATGCTGGCGCCGGTCGACGGCCAGGTGCCACGCCAGATAGGCCGCGATCGTGGTGGCGCCTGCACCACCGCGAACGGCGGTGACCGAGAGGAAGCGGGCGGATTGTTTGGTCCCCGCCATCATGTTCTTGCCGGACACCAGCGGGGCGAAATGCCGCAGCACGACGTCGCGGGTCAGGGGTTTTGGCAGGTAGTCGCTGCTGCCGAGGCCGCGGGTGATCTGGCGGTAGAAATCCAGATCGCTGCGGTCGCCGACCACCAGCACCTGCACATCCGGCTCCAGCACGTCGGCGAGCTCGGAGAGTGCGGAAAGCGGCTGCGCCTCGCCGCCGATATCGATGATGAGGGTGCGCGGCGTGGCACTCCGGCGCAGTGCGACGATAGCCGCGCGGACACCGCCGCGCCGGACCTCGACCGTGCCGCCGACGGTTTCCGCCAGCCCGTCACGCAATGCGGTCTCGGTGGGGGAATCTGCCGCATAGACGATCAGGGCGGGGCGGTCATACCGGGCCGGCTTGGTCACGCCATTGGAGTTGCCGCCCGCCTGGTCCTCGGCTTGCGTCGCCTTGAGGACGTTGTCGCTCATTGCGAGACGCCTGCGGTGGTCGACTCGTTCAGCAGCGGCTTGGCCTTGTCGGTATGCAGGCGCAGCACGGCCGCCGTATCCAGCACGGCGTCCGATCCGGGCGTGCCATGGCCCGCGACGGTGTCCGCCTTGTCGACCGCCTCGGCATCGAGGTTGGCCTGGTTGACGCCGGTCGCGCGCATGGTGCCGGCCTGGTCGAACGGGTTGCCGCAGCCGGCGAGACCGAGCACGCCGATCAGCAGCAGGTGAGCCGGGAGCATGCGGGCCGGACGGTTCGGGCTCATCGGACGATGAATCCCGCATCGCCGGGGATCGGCGTCGGCCGGCTGCGGCCACGCTGACGCAGCAGCAGCACGCGCTCGAGGTCGTTCGGCGGCGTGTAGCCCTCGCCCGCATCGTGCAGCATGGTGGGATCGCTCGCCGAGCCGACGATATAGGGCGTCACGATGATGACGAGCTCGGTCTGGTTGTGCTGGTAGCTGTCCGAGCGGAACAGCGCGCCCAGGATCGGGATCTCGCCGAGCCCCGGGGTGAAGTTGTTGGCCTGCGTGGTGTTGTCCTGCAGCAGTCCGGCGATCGCGAAACTCTGCCCGGAGCCGAGCTCGATCGTGGTTTCCGCACGCCGCACCGTGAGCGCCGGGATCGACAGGCTGCCATTGCCCTCTGCAAGCGTGATCGCGCCCGACGAGGCGGATGTCGCCAGCTGGCTGACCTCGGGCCGCACATGCAGGCTGATGCGTCCCGAGCTCAGCACGGTCGGCACGAACGAGAGCGACACGCCGAACTGCTTGTACTCGATCGAGATGGCGCCGCTGTTGCCGGCGCCGACCTGGGACACCGGAATCGGATATTCACCGCCGACCAGGAAGCTCGCACTCTCGCCGCTTCGGGCGGTCAGGTTCGGCTCGGCCAGCACGCGAACCAGGTTGTCGCTGGCCAGCGCCTCGATCACCGTGTCGACGCTCAGGCTCTTGCCGCTATAGACGCTCCTGAGGGTGCTGCTGACGCCGTTGGTGGTGGCGAAGCCGAGGGCCACCTTGCCGATCGTGCCGAGTGCGGACCAGTCGACGCCGAGATCGCGCGTCACCTGGCGCGTCATCTCGGTGATCCGGACCTTCAGCCCGACCGTGGCCGAGCTGTTGACGTCGAGCAGGTTCACGGCCTTCTCGCCGGCCGGCAGGTTCAGCGCGGCGGCGACCTCCGCGCGCTCCGAATGAACCGGGTCCGGCACGCCGCCATTGAGGCTGACGCCGCCCGCTTCCGGACGCACGCTCAACTGCCCGGCGGGGCCCGGCAGACCGGCATTGGCGGCGCCGATCGAGCGGGCGATGACGGTTGCGTCATGGTCGTTGTTGCCGACCACCACGTCGTAGAGCGCGACGGTCACGCCGTCGGCATCCAGCGCCGCAACGGTCGTGTGTCCGGGTTTCAGGCCGAACACGAACAGCGAGCGGGCACTGGCGGGTCGCACCTCCACCACCTTCGGGTCGGCTACGAAGATATTGGCCGAAGCCCGGGCCAGTTGCACGATCCGCCCGGTCCCTGCCTGCAGCGCCAGGCCCTGGAGGCCGCGTCCCGCCGCCGGGTGCGCGGCCGACAGGAACGCGATCGCCACCGCAACGACCGTCCATCCCGAACGCATCAGAACTTGTATTCCTTGTCGCCGTCGCCTTCGAAGACGTGGACCGACACGACAGGTGGCGGTTGCAGGCCGTTGAGCGAGTGCATCACCGCGCCCGCCCATGTCGTGCTGCCCGGCGCCGGGGCCTGCGCAGGCATCGGCGACGGGGCCGAGTCCGCTACGCCCGGGGTGGCGGATCGTACCGCGAACGCCACCTTGCCGAGGCGCAAGGCCACCGCAAGCCGCTCGGCATCCACCGGCGACACTTCCACGGTGACGGCGGCGGGCGCTGCGGGCCCGTTATTGCCGGGTGACTTGTCGTCGGGCGGCGGCGGCTGCACGAGCTGCCGGTCGATCGCCAGCACGCGCAGCCCGGTCAGGACGGTCTCAGCCGAGATCTGGCGCTCCGGCGGGGTCGTCGTGGGCATCTGCTGCGTCAGGATCAGGTCGAGCCGATCGCCGGGCCAGATCAATCCGGCATTCGACAGGATCTGGTCCTGCGAGATCGTGAAGGCCCGCATCCCGGGTGCCAGGATCGCGGCGAGGAAGCCGTGATCGCCGGTCAGCAGCAGCTGGGCCGGATCGAGCACGCTCTCATGCGGAATGACCCGGCGGATCAGGGCGCCGACCAGTTTCGCGCGCTCGGCGGGCGTGTCGCGCATCGCATCCGGTGGTGCGGCGGTGGCGGCAAACGCGGCCGTCGACAGATCGTCCGGTCGCAGGAAGGACCCGGGCAGCAGGTCGCGCGACGCCACGATGATGTTGATCATGACCGGCACGGCTTTCGGCGCCGCCGCGGCCACCTGCGGTGGTGGAGCCGGCGGGTGAACCGCACGCCAGCCGAACACACCGAGCCCGGCCAGTCCGATCGCCATCATTCCGAACATGAACAGGCGCAGGATCACGCGGCCAGCCCCCTACCGAACATGTAGAGCGTGCCTAACGAAATCGCGACTGCGTAGGGCAGGGAGAACCCGCTTCCGATCCGGTAGCGCTCGATCCGCAGGATCCGCCGAATCGGGTTCGCAGTCCGGATCATGACTGCGCTGGTGGTCGGGCGCCTGGCCAGCAACTGCATCATTGTCCAGTACGCGAGGCCCAGAGCGCCGCCGGCGATGGCAATGGCGAGTATCAGGAACGGGACCTCGAGGGGTCGCACCAGCAGTGCGGATGCCGCGAACAGCTTTGCATCGCCGCCGCCCATGAACCCGTGGCGCCAGCAGATCACGGCCGGAACGAAAACCGCAAGCATGGCCAGAAGCGACCCGGAGAGATGATGCGCCACCGTCTGCATCGCGACGCCGTCCAGACCAAGTGCCAGGCAGACCCGGTTGGACACCATCCGCATTGCAATGTCTGTTGCAGCAGCGTTCAGCAGAAACGGAATTGCGATCAAGAGGCAAGGGAGTGACGTCACGTCGATAACCTGCCGCCTGATCCTGGTGTTCATCGGCAAACCTGAAAGCAGGGCAGGTGATCAGGCGATCGCCCGACCACCTGCCAGCGGTAACATTCAGGCCGTGATATCGGTGCCGACCTTGGTGAAGATGCCGGAAACGCTGGTGCCGAGCGTGGTGACGGCGCCGACGATGACGACGGCGATGAGGCCTGCGATGAGCGCGTACTCGAGCGCCGTCACGGCACGCTCGTCACGCTTCAGGTTCCAATAAGCCTTCAGGTATTCGATCATATTCAACTGCTCCGCTGTCCTTGAGTTTTCGACATCAGCCGACTGGCCAGTTTCAGCTTCTAACGCAAACTCGTTTCCTCTCCAACATCATTTGTATCCCCTTATCCATTATATAAATCAATGCCTTGCTGCGTAATTTCATCTTTTGTGCAAAGAATGCTCGGATCGTCTCACGATTGGAACCTGCCAGACTGCCGTCTTAATTTTGCAGCAGATTTACAGACAATACTTGTGTCGAAGCTGTAGCGTTCCTGAGACTGGCAAAATAAGCTGAGCGAATGAACCCAGTCGAGGCGGGCGTGCAATTGTATCAAGGAACAACGCAGCTTCGCCCCGCGGTCGGGCCTGCTCACGGTGCAGAGAGGTGGTTCGCCGCGGGTCGGCCCATTCTCTATCTGTATCTGATTTTCGTTACTCTCTTCGCAGTATTGATGCTTTTGGCCATTCTCGGCTACCGCGCCTATCCGCACGATCCGAACGACTTCGCCGCGTTCGATTCCTTCTCGCGGTTTATTAAAAGATACCCGGCGAGGCTGATCTATGACCAGGGACTGCTCAGGCAATTCCAGGATCTGCCGCACCACAGGTTTTTCGCATTCATGTACCATCCCGGCATGATGCTGCTGCTCTGGCCGCTGGCTTATCTTCCGTATGAGTATGGCTACGTGCTCTGGGTCGGCATCGGTCTCATCGCCTGCAGCTTCGCCGTTGCAGGGCATCGGCATGGCTGGCCGCTTGCAGTGCTCCTCGTCGTCGCGCCATCGACTTTGTGGACGGCCCTCATGGGGCAGAGCAGCCTTCTCGTCGCAGCGCTGCTGGTCGGCGGCATGCTCCTGTCACCCCGGCGTCCGTTGCTGGCCGGCGTGCTGCTCGGGCTTGCAACCTACAAGCCGCAATTCGGAATTCTCGTCCCGGTGGCTCTGATCGCCGCAGGACAGTGGCGGACCGTCGCGTCAGCCACTGTCACCGGGTTGTGCATTGTGATGATCAGCACGCTTGCATTCGGGATCGCGGTGTGGCCGGCCTGGTTCGACCACCTGTCGTCGATCGTCGAGGTCCGTTCGATCCACCGGACGGAATGGGCGCCGATCATGGCGACCGTGACATCCAACCTGGTCAGCGCGGGCGTCGGACGCCGTGTGGCGGATGTGGCGCAGGTCATCGCCTGTCTCGCCGGTATGCTCCTGACCTGGCAGTGCTTCCGCAGGCGCCCCGGATCTCAAGACGTGGAGGGCAGTTTCAGGCTCAAGGTTGCAGCACTCGCCGCCACGACCTTTCTCGTCACGCCGTTCGCCTTCTATTACGACCTGCCGCTGTTCACGTGTTCGATATTGCTGTTCGTCGATGAGCGTCGCCGGGCGAACGGCAGTTTCCTGTTTCGCGAGGTCATGGCGATCGTCGCCGGTCTGATGCTTCCGTGCTTCATCCTGTCGGATGGGCTGCATAGCTGCACCAGTATCGTGATCGCGATCATGCTCGGTACGATCCTGTCCCGGCTCCGGAGTTTGCAACGGGCGCAGGAACACCGCGCTCCTGGGGATTACGCCCAGCTTCCGGACCTGGTCAGGGCGTGACGACATTCGGCAATGCGTGTGCGCCGCCGTGCGCCGCTCGCCTGGTCGGGCCGGCCATGCCTGGAACCCAGACCGCAACGCCGAACGCGTATGCGATCGCGGCGGCCCCGTAGGCCTCGGGCGATGCCGGGACACTGTCGTTGTCCAGCTGCGCGTTGAATCCAGTCCAGGCGGCTTTCACCAGCTGCAGATAGGACTGCCCACGATTGGGATCGGCGGAATGGTAGAGAGCCACCGCCCGATCCCAATTCCCCGTGCGTTGATGCAGCTGACTGAGGATCCCCGCGGCGGCCTGGGCATTGCGTTCGCTGTCGAACGCATCCTGCCATTGCGTGAACAATTCCTGGTGATAAAGCAGATCGATCTGGAAACATCCGAGATCGATCATCCGATTTCCGGTCGCAAGCTGACCCTGCGCATAACGCTCGGCATCATCCACGCTGTTGAAGCGCTGGCCCGGTTCGATGCCGTTGCTGTTCACGCTCCAGCTCCAGCTGCCGCTTTCCACCCGCCCGATCGCTGCCAGCAGGCCTTTCGGAATGCCGGTGCGCAGTTCGGCCGCGCGTGCAGCGTCGCGGCAGGTCGACGCATGGGCAACCATGCCGGACTTGAGCACGATCGCGATCCCGATCAGTGCGATCCGGAACCGCGATCTCGCCGCACTCGACGGCGATGCGGCTGTCCGGCTGCCGCAGCGCCATGCCGGCGATCGATCTGGTTGCACAGTCTGCTCTCGTTCCGGTTCCAGGGTCGTGCTCGGTCGCGACGATGCAAGCAGACGCGAAGACACGCGCGACAGCAATCCGAAATATGCCAGTCTTGTTCTTGAGACTTGCGCCGTTCAAGAACCGAGACCTAAGAGAACAGCCCGGGCAGTTTGGTTGGCGCAATGATTTTCAGGCCGAATACCGCCGTCAGGTTGCGAGCGACGAGCGAACTGCTGCTCATCGATTCCATCGACGAGGAAAGTGCCACTGCGCTGTGCCGACGTTTCGGCAGTGGCGGTCCCGAGGGTATTGCAGAACCGTTCCCGCTGGATGGCTTGCGGGAGAACGTCATCCGATCGCCGAGGCTGACGGCGCCACGCACGAAGATGTCACCGATCAGTGATGCCCTGTGCCGGATCGGCTTGCATGGCTGGGAGCGCAAGACCTTCCGCGATCGCCCACTGCTTGGGGATGTCGACGGCACGGTCTGCAAATGCTGCGGCGAGATCCGCCTGGACGGTCCAAAGAAAGGTCCGCCCGCGTTGGGCTGATCCGCCCGCGGCGGCGCGACGGTCGTGACCGGAGTTTCGCCCCCAGCCGGCCGCGAACGGCCAGGCTGTGTTTTCAGTGGAACTGGCGCACCCGGAAAGACTCGAACTTCCAACCCCCAGATTCGTAGTCTGGTGCTCTATCCAATTGAGCTACGGGTGCCTGGCCGTGGGGGCGGGGTGTAACCGATGGGTTCCGGCTCTGCAAGCCCCGCTGCGAAACAGCTCCGGTCAGTGGCCCAGCACGCGCTCGAACGGGTGCTCGACCGGTCGCACCATCAGGATGTGTGCCCGGCAGCTGGGCGTGCCGTAGGTGCCGTCGATCCGGCTGCCGTCCGCGGCCTGGGTGCCCTCGAACACCATCGGCAGCGGCTTGTGGTTCATGTCGCTCAGCATGAGCTGGGCATGCAGCGTGGCCGGCGCCGGCTTGAGCGTGCCATGCAGGACCAGCACGCCGCCCGACGGGATGAAGGAGATGTTCCTCGACCCGACCAGCAGCCGCGACGGCAACTGGTCGGGGCAGGTGCCCTTGTCGGTGACGAGGGTGCCGGTCCATTCGCCGACCGGATCCGGGGGGCCACTGCCGCCACCGCAGCCGGCGAGGGAGGCCGCCGCCAGCAACGGCAGGAGCACAAGGGCGCGGCGGGCCACGCGGTAGGCCGGACGATTGGTCATGGCTGGTCTCCTCTCCGGCCCGGCGCCGGTCTCTGGCTCTCGACGGACGCGGCCGGTATAGCAAGCCGCAACCGTTTTGCGATCCTGCGCCGCACCCCGTTGCCCCAAGGCCTGACACCATGAGCGAGCTCGAAGCCGTCCTGCACGAGGACCGCATCCTGATCCTGGATTTCGGTAGCCAGGTGACCCAGCTGATCGCCCGGCGGGTGCGCGAGAGCGGCGTCTATTGCGAGATCTGGCCGTTCACCGCCGATCCTGCCCGGATCGCCGGCTTCGGGGCGCGCGGCATCATCCTGTCCGGCGGTCCGTCCAGCGTGCTCGATACCGGCGCGCCGAGGGTCCCGGACGAGGTGTTCGCGCAAGGCGTGCCGGTGCTGGGCATCTGCTACGGCCAGCAGGCGATGTGCGCCCAGCTCGGTGGTGCCGTCGAGACGCACGACGAGCGCGAGTTCGGCCGCGCCTATGTCGAGGTGATCGAGGACAGCGCGCTGCTCCGCGGCGTCTGGCAGCGCGGCTCGCGCGAGCAGGTGTGGATGAGCCACGGCGACCGGGTCACCAGCCTGCCGCCGGGCTTCAAGGCCGTCGCGGTGAGCCAGGGCGCGCCGTTCGCGATCATCGCCGACGAGGGAAGGCGGCTGTACGGCGTGCAGTTCCACCCCGAGGTGGTGCACACGCCGCATGGGGCCGCCCTGCTGCGCAACTTCACCCACGACGTCGCCGGCTGCCGGGGCAACTGGACCATGGCCGGCTTCCGTGACCTCGAGATCGAGCGCATCCGCAAGCAGGTCGGCACCGGCCGGGTGATTTGCGGGCTGTCCGGCGGTGTCGACAGCTCGGTGGCGGCGGTGCTGCTGCACGAGGCGATCGGCGACCAGCTCACCTGCATCTTCGTCGATCACGGCATGCTACGCGCCGGCGAGGCGGAGGAGGTGGTGCGCACCTTCCGCGGCCGCTTCAACATCCGGCTGATCCATCGCGACGCCAGCGACCTGTTCATCGACGCACTGGCCGGCGTGACCGACCCCGAGACCAAGCGCAAGACCATCGGACGGCTGTTCATCGAGGTGTTCGACGAGGAGGCGCAGACGCTGGGCGGTGCGGACTTCCTCGCCCAGGGCACGCTGTATCCGGACGTGATCGAGAGCGTGTCGTTCACCGGCGGTCCGTCGGTGACGATCAAGAGCCACCACAATGTCGGTGGCCTGCCGGCACGGATGCGGATGCAGCTGGTCGAGCCGTTGCGCGAGCTGTTCAAGGACGAGGTGCGGGTGCTCGGGCGCGAGCTCGACATCCCCGAGAGCATCGTCGGCCGGCACCCGTTCCCGGGACCGGGCCTGGCGATCCGCATCCCGGGCGACATCGACCGCGAGAAGCTGGACCTGCTGCGCCGCGTCGACACCATCTTCCTCGAGGAGATCCGCAGCGCCGGGCTGTACGACGCGATCTGGCAGGCGTTCGCAGTGTTGTTGCCGGTGCGTACGGTCGGCGTGATGGGCGACAGCCGCACCTACGACCAGGCGTGCGCGCTGCGTGCGGTGACCAGCACGGATGGCATGACGGCGGAAGTCTATCCCTTCGACATGGCCTTCCTGACCCGCACCGCCGGCCGTATCGTCAACGAGGTCCGCGGCATCAACCGGGTGACGTACGACATCACGTCGAAGCCGCCCGGCACGATCGAGTGGGAGTGACGGGGGAGTATTACGGCGTGGCTATCGACAGCCGTCGATAGCACACGGTCGTAGAAGGATTACGGCTCCTTCCTGAACAGATCCTGGAAGATGAGAGGGCCCCAGACGCCGTCGCGTGCCTGCACCAGCCTGCCACCCTCGTCGAGCTTTCCCAGGCCGACGGGCGCGAACCCGAGTTGTCTTGCCAGGGCGGCTACGTGAGCGACTGCGTCCTCGTCGTCGCTTGATAGAAATACGACCCGGTGCCCGCCCTCGACGACCGGATCGGTCGCCAGCCTGGCTGCACCCAGGTGATTGAACCCTTTGACAAGCCTGGCGCCGGGGAACGCCTTCGCAACGAAAGCGGAGGACGGGAGACCGTCCAGCTCCCCCGGAGATACCAGCGTGTTCATCGCGTCGATGATTGTCTTGCCCTCCCAGCTCGGCAGGGCCTTCGCGATCTCGCGATGCTCCCCGAACGGGACCGCCAGGATGATCGTATCGGCGTCGAGTGCGTCCCGCAGTGTCGTGGGCACGACCTTGGGTCCGATCGCGTGTGCCTGTGGTGCCAAGGCCTCGGGCGGCCGGTGGCTCGCGACGAAGACGTCGATGGTCTTGCGGGCGAAGGCGTGGGCGAGGGCCTGGCCTATCTTGCCGAACCCGATAATCGCATAGCTCATGTTAAGTCTCCGATCCGTGTAGCTATCATTTTTCGGCGTTCAGATGGCCGAGAAGCCGCCATCGACAGACAATTCCACGCCATTCACGAAGCTCGAATCGTCCGAGGCAAGAAACAGGGCGACCGACGCGATTTCCTCAGGGCGACCCATCTTTCCGCGTGGGATCAGGGATTCGAACATCCGCTTCGCCTCCTCGGTAAGAACCTGGTCCTGCATCGGCGTCGCGATCGGACCCGGGCTCAGCACGTTCACCCGGATATTCCTGCCCTTCAATTCGTTGAGCCAGGTGCGCGCGAAAGACCGCAACGCCGCCTTGCTTGCCGCGTACACGCCGTAACCGGGAAATCCTTTCACCGAAGCGACTGATCCGGTCATGAAGATCGACCCGCCGTCGTTGAACAGCGGCAAGGCCTTCTGAACCGTGAACAGCGTGCCGCGTGTATTCAGGTCGAAGGTCGTATCGAAATGCTGCTCGGTGATCTCGCCCAGCGGGACGGCTTCGCCGATGCCGGCGCTCGCATACAGGACGTCGATCCTGCCTTTTTCGCGGCTGACTGTATCGAACAGGCGGTCGAGGTCGTCGAGATTGGCCGCGTCGCCGCGCACGCCGGTCACGTTGCGGCCGATCAGCCGGACGGCCTCGTCCAGCGCCTCCTGTCTCCGGCCGGTGATGAAGACATAGGCGCCCTCCTCGACGAACCGCTTGGCGCTTGCCAGCGCCATTCCGCTCGATCCACCCGTGATGACTGCGATCTTGTTGTCCAGCTTTCCCATGATGTCCTGAGACTCCGTCGTTGGTTGCGCGGGGAGCTCCCCCGAGAACCCCGAGATGGGTCTGCCGGCGTCGGGCGTTGAGTGCCGAGCCGCGCACATCGGTGGTGCGAAATCGATCCGGCTGGAGGTCGGGCGCACGTCGCGGCTCCCGATTTCCGGCATTCGGACCTGCGTCACGCTCACCGATCCGAGCTATACCGCCTTGGGAAAGCGCACCGCACGGTGCAGGATCGCACCATAATGGACACGCCCGATGATCGACTGGGACGACGTTCGCTACTTTCTTGCCGTCGCGCGCGGAGGGTCGGTGCGGGCCGCCGCGGCGCGCCTTGCGGTGAATCATTCGACCGTGCTGCGCCGCATCGCCCAGCTCGAGGAACGCCTGGGCGCACAGATGTTCGAAAAGCTGCCGTCGGGCTACCGGCTGACGGAAGCGGGCGAGGAGGTTCTCGAGCTTGCGAACCAGATGGAAGCGTCGTCGCATCAGCTGGAGACGCGCGTCCTGGGCCGCGACCAGAGCGTGCGCGGGCTGTTGCGGGTGACGTTGGCGCCGACGCTTGCGACACATCTGCTTATGCCGGACTTCGCCGATTTCGCCCGCCTGCATCCGGACATCGAGATGGATATCCTCTCGTCCGGCGATCTGGCGAACCTGACCAACCGGGAGGCCGACGTGGCGATCCGCGTGGTTTACGATCGCAAGACCCTGCCGCTCAATCTTCATGGCCCGAAGGGACCGGAGCTATTCGGCGGGATCTACATGTCCTGCGATCGTCTTGCTGCATGGCGTGGAGGCCTGCCTGGTCCCATCCGGTGGATCGTCATCGGCGTTCACGGCATCCCGGACTGGGCGAGCGAGGGTGAGGTTCGCACCACCGGGGTCCCGTTCAGGACGACGGACGCCCAGGCGCAGATCGTCGCAGCCAGGCAGGGGATCGGGATCACGACACTGCCGTGCTTCGTCGGGGATGCCGACCCCTCGCTGGTGAGGGTGCCCGGCACCGACCTGCACCTGTACGGAACGCTGTGGCTCCTCACACATGGGGAGACACGCAAGACCAAGCGCGTGCGGCTCTTCACGGAGTTCGTATCGCGCAGGCTCGCCGCATACGCGCCACGTCTCGCGGGGCTGTCGATATCGCGTGACTGACGTTCGGCGGGCTGCCGATGGCGCACGTAGGTCCGCAAGTTGCTATGGTTGCGCGCCATCGTTGGACGGGAGCGCTGTTCACCCGAAATCGGTGGAGCGGGACGTCGACTCCCAGGCGGCGATCTCGGCCTGCATCGCCTCGATCTTGGCCTCGACGACCTCGAGCGCGTCGGCGCCGAGAAACAGGCGCACCGGCGGGTTTTCCGCCGCAACGAGTTCGAGAAGTGCCTGTGCAGCCCTTGCGGGATCGCCAGGCTGGTTGCCGCTCTTTGCCTGGCGGGCTGCGCGGATCGGATCCATCACCGTGTCGTAGTCGGCGATGCTGCGTTCGGCGCGCACCATCGAACGCCCCGCCCAGTCGGTCCGGAACTGCCCCGGTGCCAGCGCCGTCACGTGGATGCCGAGATGCTTCACTTCCTTGCCGAGTGCTTCCGAAATGCCTTCGAGCGCGAACTTGCTGCCGCAGTAGGACGTGATGCCCGGCATGGTGATGAAACCGCCCATCGAGGTGACATTGACGATGTGCCCCGAGCGCCGCGTCCGCATGCCCGGCAGCACCGCCTTGATCATCGCCACCGCGCCGAACACGTTCGCGTCGAACTGCCGGCGCATGTCATCGAGCGAGGACTCCTCGAAGATGCCTTCGTGGCCATAGCCGGCATTATTGACAAGAACGTCGACCGAACCGACGTCGCGCTCTGCCTCGGCGACCGCTTGGGGAACGGCGTCGAAGTCCGTGACGTCGAGCAGGATCGCATGGGCGCGCCCGGGAGCGAGTGCCGTGAACGCCGACATGTGAGCGTCGTGCCGGACCGTTCCGATGACGCGATGCCCTGCCGCCAGGGCGCCCTCCGCAAATGCCTTGCCGAGGCCGGAACTGACCCCGGTGATCAGGAAAGTCTTCTGGGTGCTCATCTGTCGCTTCACTCGCGTTCGCTGTATCGTGCACTTATATCTATATCATGATATAGAAAACAGCCAGGGGTTAGTCATCGGGGGGTCGAAGGCAATGGTGGATGGTGCGCCGCAGTCGCTCAGGGAACGCAACCGGCAGAGTGCGCGGGACATGGTGCTCGACGCGGCCGAGCGACTCTTGCAGACGGGTGGGACAGCCGACTTCTCGATGCGCGCGCTTGCAGCGGAGGCCGGTGTCGGCTTCGCGACGCCGTTCAATCATTTCGGCAGCAAGACGGCCATCATGCAGGCGTTGTCCTCACGGATGATCGAACGGATGGCGGCCAGGTTCCAGCACGAGGCGCCGCCAGGCGATGCGATCGAGCGGGTTCTTGCGATGCAACGCATCAGTGTCGGGCTTCTGCTGGAGCAGCCGGAGATCAGCAGGATGGTCGTGGGCTCCCTCGGCCAGGCAGGGGCCGCACCGAGCACGGTTCGTCCGCAGTCCGAAGCCATCTGGTCCCTGGCACTCGGCGCGTGTTCCGGGATCGCCCCCAAGATGGTCCGGCGCGCGCAGGCCGTGCTTCCCCAGCAGCTCGCCTTCCTGTTTCGCGGCTGCGTGTCCTTCTGGATCGCCAGCGAACTGGACGACCACGAGTTCCTGCAGGCGCTCGAAACCGGTGCGTCCACACTCCTCCTGGCCTTCACGACCGTCGGTCGCCAGGCGTATCTGCTTGAACGGATCAGGACGCTTGGAGGGTCGTGAAGCCGGCAGCCCGCTCCGCTATGCCAGCAACTGTGTCGGCACGCCGAGCAGCGGCCCCGCATCGGCCATCCGCCGATCGAGGGTGTGCACCGTTGCACCCTGCTCCGACGCGGTGGCGAGATGCAGCGCGTCGCCGGCGCGCAACGCGATCGCATGCTGGTCGACAAAGCGCGACGCCGTGCGGAAATGGCCGCCCGTCACCGACAGCACGGTGAAGCTTTCCGCGACCAGCGTGTTGAACATCGCCAGCGCTGCGGCTCGTCGTGCCAGCGTGATCTGGCCCGTCCGCAGCTTGATCGCCATCGCCGACGACAGTTCGGTGATCGTCCAGTCGCTGATCAGCAGCTGCGCCGGATCCTGTGCTGCCAGCCACTCCTGCACGCGCGCGGTCGCCGCTTCATTGGACAGCGCAGAGACGATCAGCGACGTCTCCAGATAGAGCATCAAGAGCGATCGTCATCCCGCATGGCCCGGACCAGGTCTGCCGCATTGTCCGAAGCGGGCGGCATGGTGGCGGTCAGGGCCTGGAGCATGCTGCGGTCGATCCGCTTGCGCGGCCGGGCAACAACGGTCAGCCGCGCCACCGGCTTGCCCCGCCGGGTGATGTCGATGGTGTTGCCCGCCTCGACCCGGTCGACGAGTTCGCTCAGGCGCGACTTGGCATCCGCGAGACTGACCGCTTGCATGTCCCGCTCTTGACCATCTGGATAGTCATACAGCGGATTACACGACGGTTTGCCATGATCTATGGCAGCGCGTCCGGCACCGGGATGCCGAGCCGCTGCTGCACGCGCCAGGACCGGTTGCCGGTCACGAACGACCACCAGCCGGCGGCGGCGCCAAAATGGCGCAGTAGCTGGAAGCTGAACGGCTCGATCAGGGCTGCCAGCAGTGCCAGTCCGACCGACAGGCCGGACTGGCCGCCGACCCAACGCCGGTAGAGCCGGAGCGACCAGAGGTGGAAGCTCAGATCCAGCACGATCTTGGCGCCGATGATGCCCAGGATCGGGCCGACCAGCGACAGCCTGCCGGACAGCGCATAGATCAGCAGCAGCACTACGCCGGTCAGGCCGTAGAGCGGCTGGAATGTGTCGATCGCCTTGATCGGCAGCATCGCGGTGCCGGTATGGCCGTAGAGCCGGTTGCCGACCATGTGGCGGTACCACAGATGCGTCTGCAGGAAGCCGCCGAACCAGCGCCGCCGCTGCCGCAGGAACGCGCCCATCGTGCTCGGCGCATCGGTGCGGGCATGCGCGCCGCCGATCACCGCGGTGTGCCAGGCCAGGCCCTGCCGGCCGGCATAGTCGCGCAGCCGGTGGGTGAGCTCGTAATCCTCGACCAGGCAGTCGGGGTCGAACCCGCCGACCGCCAGCAAGGCCCGGCGCCGGTAGCAGGCAAACGCGCCGGAGATCAGCAGCAGCCCGTCGGCCTGCATCCAGGCATAGCGCGAGAGGAAGTTGCGCACGTACTCGTAGGTCTGGAACCACTGCAGCAGGCGGCCCTGCACGGACGGTCCGCACAGCGGCTTCAGCACGCCGGTCGCAGCCACCAGCGCCGGATCCTGTCCGAACGCCCGCCGCATCACGCCGAGTGCCGGCGGATCGAGCAGCGTGTCGGCATCGACCGTCAGCACGAGTTCGGTCTCCACCAGGGCACAGGCGACGTTGAGCGCCTGCGCCTTGCCACCCGGGGGCAGCCGCAACCAGCGCAACGCGGGGTGGGTCGGGCTGGGCGCGCTCACTTCGCCGGGTGACGAGACCAGGCCGTAGCTGCGTTCCAGCAACGCCGCGGTACCGTCGGTGGAGCCGTCATCGGCGATCAGGATGACATCGGCCGGATCGCTCTGCGCGAACAGGGCGGCGAGCGTGATCGGCAGGCTGCCGGCCTCGTTGCGCGCGGCCACGATGATCGTCGCGGAGGGCAGTGGGAGGCCCGAGGCCGGCGGCTCCGCAGCGCGCCGACGCAAGGCCAGCGTCTGCCAGAACACGAAGAGGAGCAGCACCGTGTCGTAGAGGATGTAGGCGATGCCCGCGGACCAGGCGAACACGCCGCCGCCGCCTTCGAGGGCGCGCATCAGCAGCAGCACCCAGAAGGTCAGCACGCAGGCATGGATCAGCCAGCTGGCGACCGGTGTCCCGGGCGGGTTGAAGCGCGGCGAGAGGTCGAGGCGGGCCGATGCCAGGTCACGCGCAATCGAGCCAGAACTCATGGTGTCTCCGGGTGCCGCATCAACGCTGCATGAGATTGGATCGGCCGGGCGGCGACGCTATGCTCGCGAACCTGAGGAATTGTAACCGACATGCAACAGCCCACGGATCGGTATACGCGGACGGCGATGCTGCTGCACTGGCTGGTCGCGGTCCTGATCATCGCCAACCTGGTGCTGATCTGGACGATGAGCCTGGATCCGAAGCCGCTGGTGCGGCCGATGATCAACCTGCACAAGTCGATCGGCCTCACCGTGCTCGGCCTGGTGCTGATCCGTGTGCTCTGGCGGCTGACGCACCGGCCGCCACCGCTGCCGCAAAGCTATCCGGCGATCGAGCGGCGTGGCGCGCATCTGGCTCACCTGGTGCTGTATGTGCTGATCCTGGGACTGCCGATCTCGGGCTACATCCACGACTCCGCCTTCGCCCAGGCGGCCGCCCATCCGCTGCGGCTGTATGGCCTGGTGCCGTTCCCGCGCATCGGGCCGATCATGGCGCTGGATCCGGCGACCAAGCAGCGGGTGCACGATTTCTGGTTCTCCGTGCACGGCTTTCTCGCCTACGGGCTGTATGCGCTGCTGGCGCTGCATGTGCTGGGCGCGCTGAAGCACCAGCTGCTCGACCGGCAGCCTGAACTCGCGCGGATGCTGCCCTGGGGGCGGCGGCCGGTGGCAACGAAGCTGGGCAACGACGGTTAGCGTCCGGTCAGCACCGGAGGATCCCACGCATGTCCCAGTCCCTGTCGCCGCAGATCAACTGGCCCGACGCCTACCGACCGTCGGAAACCGCGGTGCATGTCCGCAACGAGCTGCTGATCGCGGCGCCGGCCGAGCGGATCTGGGCATGGCTGATCCGTGCCCCGCTCTGGCCGACCTGGTACGAGAACAGCCAGGACGTCGCGATCGAGGGCGGCGCGTTCGACCTCTCGCCGGGCGCCCGGTTCAGCTGGAAGACCTTCGGGCTGTCGATCGACTCCGTGGTCGGCGAGTTCGTGCCGAACCAGCGCATCGGGTGGACCGGCATCGGCACCGGCATGGACGTCTATCATGGCTGGGTGATCGCGCCGCGCGATGGCGGCTGCCTGGTGCTGACCGAGGAAAACCAGAACGGCCTGGGTGCGCGGGCACAGAGCGTTCTGGCGCCCAACCGGATGCACAAGCACCACCAGATCTGGCTGGAGAGCCTGCAGGCGAAGGCGTCGCAGGGCATGCCGCCGGCGTCATTGGCCTGAGTCGGAAGGCCCCGGATGCGATTCGGGGCCGTTCGCGCGAGGTCGGGACGGCTGTGGATTACGGGCACAGCTTGGCTAGCGGCTTGATCATGAAGGCCTGCCGGTAACGAGGGCCATGGCACCGGCGCAACGCTCACGCATAAATATGGGGTGCAGACTTCCAATGCGACGCCATATGTAGCGTAATGCCGCTGCGGACGCGCCGGACGAGCGGCGATCTCCGCCACCGGAACATCGGCTCGACCAGTCCCGGCGCGACCATTCAAGGAGAGTACGCATGACCCTGAACGAGGCTGGAGAGACCGCGTCCGCAACGCGAGAGATCGAGGCCGACGGTCAGGGTCAGGAACAGCATCGGAGCCTGCCGCTTCGTGCACAGACGACGCTCGCCGACGCCGGGATGGGCGGCCTCGAGGATGCCTCGCTCGGCGACCTGAACGACGTCGTGCAGATGGAGGGCCGCTACCAGGTCCGCGTCGATCGCTCGCGTGACGCGCTGCTGACCGACTTCGGCAAGGCCACCCTGGATAACCGCTACCTGCTGCCGGGCGAGGGCTACCAGGACCTGTTCGCCCGCGTCGCCAGCTACTACGGCGACGACCACGCGCACGCCCAGCGCCTGTACGACTACATCTCCAAGCACTGGTTCATGCCGGCGACCCCGGTGCTGTCGAACGGCGGCACCTCGCGCGGCCTGCCGATCAGCTGCTTCCTGAACGAGGCGTCCGACAGCCTCGAGGGCATCGTGGGCTTGTGGAACGAGAATGTCTGGCTGGCCTCGAAGGGCGGCGGCATCGGCTCGTACTGGGGCAACCTGCGCTCGATCGGCGAGAATGTCGGGCGCAACGGCAAGACCTCCGGCGTGATCCCGTTCATCCGGGTGATGGACAGCCTGACGCTGGCGATCAGCCAGGGCTCGCTGCGTCGCGGCTCGGCGGCGGTGTATCTGCCGGTCTGGCACCCGGAAGTCGAGGAGTTCATCGAGATGCGCCGCCCGACCGGTGGCGATCCGAACCGCAAGGCGATGAACCTGCATCACGGCATCCTGATCAGCGACGCCTTCATGCGCGCCGTCGATGCCGACGAGGAGTGGGCGCTGGTCAGCCCGAAGGATGGCGCGCACATCCGCAAGGTGTCTGCACGCAACCTGTGGATCCGCATCCTGACCGCGCGGATGGAGCAGGGCGAGCCCTACATCATCTATTCCGACCACGTGAACAACGCGCGTCCGGACCACCACAAGCTGGCCGGGCTCGAGGTGAAGACCTCCAACCTCTGCGCCGAGATCACCCTGCCGACCGGCATCGACCAGTACGGTCAGCAGCGCACTGCGGTGTGCTGCCTGTCGTCGCTGAACCTCGAGACCTGGTTCGACTGGAAGGACCATCCGCTGTTCATCGAGGACATCATGCGGTTCCTCGACAACGTGCTGCAGGACTTCATCGACCGCGCGCCGGACGAGATGGCGAAGGCGAAGTATGCCGCCGCACGCGAGCGGTCGGTGGGCCTCGGCGTGATGGGCTTCCACTCGTTCCTGCAGGCGCAGAACGTTCCGTTCGAGAGCGTCATCGCCAAGGTCTGGAACATGCGGATGTTCAAGCACATCCGCGGCCAGGCGGACGCCGCCTCGCGGATGCTGGCCGAGGAGAAGGGCGCCTGCCCGGACGCCGCCGATTACGGGGTGATGGAGCGCTTCAGCCACAAGCTGGCGATCGCGCCGACGGCCTCGATCTCGATCATCACCGGCGCCACCAGCCCGGGCATCGAGCCGATCGCCGCCAACGTGTTCCTACAGAAGACGCTGTCCGGCAGCTTCAGCGTGCGCAACCGGCACTTGCAGAAACTTCTGGCGGCGAAGGGCTACGACACCGACGAGGTCTGGTCCTCGATCACGCTCACCAAGGGCAGCGTGCAGCATCTCGACTTCCTGACCCAGCAGGAAAAGGACGTGTACAAGACCGCGTTCGAGCTCGACCAGCGCTGGATCATCGAGCATGCCGCGGATCGCACGCCGTTCATTTGCCAGAGCCAGTCGGTCAACCTGTTCCTGCCGGCCGACATCCACAAGCGCGACCTGCACCAGATCCATTTCCTAGCCTGGAAGCGCGGCGTGAAGAGCCTGTACTACTGCCGCAGCCTGTCGATCCAGCGCGCTGACAGCGTTAGCGAGATGCTGAACAAGCCCGACGCACTCGACCAGGATGCGAAGCTGCCGCCGGTGCGGCCGGCCGTGACCAGCACCACCGACTACGAGGAATGCCTCGCCTGCCAGTAGGCGGCGAGGCGGTTGGCGGGTGCGGCGACATCCGCCAGGGCCAGCCGGGCCATTGCCAGCGCGCCGTCGCGTGATCCGGCGGCGCCGACGAACCGGCGCAGATGCACGAACACCGCGTCCGGCACCCCTGTGATCTTGATCAGGTCGTCCGCCTGCAGCCCGGCCCAGGCTTCCGGCAGCGGCAGTTTCTGCGCGAACGAGCCGGGCTCCGGCGGCACCGTGTCCAGCATCCAGTTGCCGTTCGAGGCCGGCGACACGGTGAGCAGCACCGGAAGTTCGTGCGTATGCACGACATTCTTCCACGGCATGCCGCGATCCAGCACCAGCAGGCGCGGATCCTCCGCACTCCGGTGGGCGGCCATCACCGTAGCCTCGGCGGCCAGGCGCGAGCGCATGGTGTCGACGCGCCGGCGCAGCACGGTCTCGGCCAGGCGGGAGGCCTCCATGAAGGCCGCGTCGCCGGCGGTCGGGCCATCGGAGGCGGGATCGTCCCAGGTCGGGTTGAACTCGCCGATCAGGGTGGCGAGGTTGAGGCTGTCGCGACCATCCACCGCCACGCCATTGTCGATCTCGTCAATCCGCCGCACCAGGCCGTGATCGATGTCGGCGGCGATGCGCGGCGCGAATTGCTGGGCCACGTCCGGGGGCAGCAAGGCGGCGACGGCGCGGGCGCCATAGACCTGCCAGACCAGGCCTGCCGACGAGAACGGCGTGCCGTCGGGTCGTGTGGGTGCGCCGCGCTGGTGGTGGTCGAAGCGGTTGGCATCGGCCTCGTAGCGGCTGCCGACGTCCCAGACGATGGTGGCCGCCTCGATGAGACCGGGCGACCTGGTGCGCAACAGCGCGTGGTCGACGCCGGGCTCGTGCAGGCCGAGTGCGAGGCGCAGCACGGCATAGGCGAACACCTCGTCGGCGTGGAACTTGCCGCTATGGGTGGCCAGGATCGGGTGCTGCGAGGTGTCGGTCATGGCGTCCATCGGGAACGGGCGGTCAGGCCCGGACGGGCACCGCGGAAGCCGCTTCTATACACAAGGCGGGCACGGGGCGGCCATCATCCCTCGATCGCCACCACCTGCACCGGCTCGCGGCCGCCGCCCTGCTCGACGGTTTCACCGACACCGGCACCCTGCAGCGCCACCGCCAGCGGCGCCACATAGCTCAGCCGCGCCTGCGCCGGATCGGCCTCGTCCTCGCCGACGATCCGGAATTGGCTGATCGCGCCGCCGCCGCGCCGGATGCTCACCAGCACCCCGAACGCCACCTCCTGCGGCGCGGGCCCGGGTGGCTCCACCAGCTGCGCAGTGGTGTGTCTCGCCTGCCAGTAGCGCAGGTCGCGCAGCAGCCGGGGGCGCGCATCGTCATCGGGTGCGACTTCGGCGAGCTCCGCACGCAACGACGCCAGCGCCGCCTCGATCTGGGCCAGCCCGCTCGGCGTGACGAGGTTCGGGTGCAGGCTGACCGGCCGCTCCGGCAGCATCGCCGCCCTGGCTTCCTCGGCTTCCTCCGACACGAATGCGCGGCTCATCGCTGTGTCTCCTGTTCATGGCGGTCTGCAACGGCGGTGGTGACCCGGGCGTTCGCCACCAACGAGGGGAGACATCCGCATGCCCATGACCATCACGGTGCCAGCGCCCACAGTCCCGGTGCAGGGTGAGGCAGCGGCGTTTCCGGTCCGGCGGATATGGTGCGTCGGCCGCAACTACGCCGAGCACGCCCGCGAGATGGGCAGCGATCCGGACAGGACGCCGCCGTTCTTTTTCGCCAAGCCGGCGGACGCCGTGGTGCCTGGTGGCGGCACGCTGGTCTTCCCGTCCCGGACCAGCTCGCTGCATCACGAAGTCGAGCTCGTGGTGGCGATCGGGGTCGGCGGCGAGGACATCGCGGCGTCGCGGGCGCTCGAACACGTGTACGGCTATGCGGTCGGCCTCGACATGACCCGCCGTGACCTGCAGGCGGAGGCCAAGCGGCTGGGCCAGCCGTGGGCGCTGGCAAAGGGGTTCGACGAGTCCTGCCCGATCGGGGCGATCCTCCCGGCGGCGACCGGTTTCGACCCGACGCGCGGCGCGATCGCCCTGGCGGTGAACGGCACGCAGCGCCAGTCCGGCGACCTGTCCGAGATGATCTGGCCGGTCTCCGAGGCGATCGCGTATCTCTCGCGCTTCGTCGCACTGGCACCGGGAGACCTGATCATGACCGGCACGCCGGCCGGTGTCGGACCGGTGCTGCCCGGCGACATGGTGACCGGCACCTGCGCCGGGCTCGGCGAGATCACCGTCCGCTACGTTGCGCGCAACACGGGAGAGCCCGCATGACCCTGCATGTGCTGACGGGCGCCTCGCGCGGCCTCGGTGCGGCGATGCTGCGCCAGCTGCTGCGCGAGGGTCACCACGTCGTGGCGGCCGCACGTGGTGCCGCACCGGAACTCGGCCCCGGGAGCACCGGGCGGCTGGACTGGACGCGCATCGATCTCGGCGATCCGGCGGCGGCCCGCAGTTGGGTCGTGGACGCGCTGGCCGAGCTGTCATTCGCCGACGAGGCCGCGCTGATCCTGAATGCCGGGATACTGGAGCCGGTGGTGCCGGTGGCGGCTCTGCAGGCCGAAGCGCTCGAGGCGAACATGCGGATCAACCTGGTATCACCGATGCTGGTGACCGCCGGCTTCCTCGAAGCGACCGCGGATCGGGGTGTGAAGCGGCGCGTGCTGGCGATCTCGTCAGGGGCGGCGCGGCGTGGCACCGCGCACTGGAGCGCCTATTGCGCGAGCAAGGCCGGGCTCGACAATTTCGTGCGCGCGTTGAACAGCGAGCAGGCCGGCGAGGCGGATGCGTCGGTTCGTGCCGTGTCGCTTGCGCCTGGCGTGGTGGATACGGCGATGCAGGAGAGTGTCCGGGGCAGCCTCATCCCGGACCGCGCCAGGTTCCAGGCGCTGCATGACGAGGGCCGGCTGACGACACCCGAGGATGCGGCCGCGGCGATCCTGGCCTGTCTTCGGCGGGACGATTTCGGCAGCGTCGAGATCGACGACATCCGCAATCATTGATCAGGCTTGGCGGCTCAACCAGCTAGATGTGGTGGTGCGCAGCAGGGCGTACCACAACATCGAGCAGGACACGGAGAATCCACTGGTCGAGGCAGCGGGTTCCGCGCATAGTCGTTTCATCGAATCGCGGCTGACCCGTAGCCGCCGCCCGGCACCCCCGGGGCCGCTCGAACCAGACACAGGCGGAGAGGGACGACCGGGCGACCGGTGCGACCTGCCCCGCCGACGGAGACCGACATGGACCAGATCGTCACGACCCGCTTCGACCTGCTGACGGCGAACCCGGTCTACAAGCCGTTCCGCTATCCGTGGGCCTACGACGCCTGGCTGACCCAGCAGCGCGTGCATTGGCTGCCGGAAGAGGTGCCGCTCGCCGACGACGTCAAGGACTGGCACCGCAACCTGACGGCCTCGGAACAGAACCTCGTCACGCAGATATTCCGCTTCTTCACGCAGTCGGACGTGGAAGTGAATAACTGTTACATGAAGCACTACAGCCAGGTCTTCAAGCCGACCGAAATCCTGATGATGCTGTCTGCGTTCTCGAATATCGAGACGATTCACATCGCCGCCTACAGCCACCTGCTCGACACCATCGGCATGCCGGAGGCGGAGTATTCCGCGTTCCTCGGCTACAAAGAAATGAAGGACAAGTTCGATTACATGCAGGGGTTCTCGGTCGAGAACAAGCATGAGATCGCGAAGACGCTTGCTGCCTTCGGCGCCTTCACCGAGGGGCTGCAGCTGTTCGCCTCGTTCGCGATCCTGCTGAATTTCCCGCGCTTCAACAAGCTGAAGGGGATGGGGCAGATCGTGTCGTGGTCGGTGCGCGACGAGACGCTGCACTGCCTGTCGGTTATCCGGCTGTTCCGGGTATTCGTGCAGGAAAATCCCGAGATCTGGACCGATGCGCTGCGCACCGAACTTACCGAGATCTGTGCCACGATCGTGCATCACGAGGACGCCTTCATCGATCTCGCCTTCGAGCTCGGTCCGGTGGAAGGTCTCGATGCGGCCCAGGTCAAGACCTATATCCGCTTCATCGCCGATCGCCGGCTGATGCAGCTGGGTCTCGATCCGCTCTACAACATCGAGAGCAATCCGCTGCCTTGGCTGGACGACATGCTGAACGCCGTCGAGCACGCCAACTTCTTCGAGAACCGCTCGACCGAATACAGCCGCGCTTCGACCAGCGGCACCTGGGAGGAGGCGTTCTCCTCCTCGATCGGCGCCGACTGGGCGGAAGAGACCGCAGTGCCGGCATGACGCGTCACGTCTGAACAGTCCCACCCTGACGCGGCGTCGTCCGCTTTCGTCCTGACGATCTCCTGCGCAGATGCGCCGGGGATCGTCGCCGCTGCCAGCGCCTGCCTGTTCGAGAGTGGCGGGAACATCCTGGACGCGCAGCAGTTCAACGACCTCGAGGGCGGCCGTTTCTTCATGCGCATCGTCTTCGCGGCGGGTCACCGCACGGGAATGTCGGTGGCGGCGCTGCGCCGCGGCTTTGCAACAGTTGCCGACCGCTTCTCGATGCAATGGAGCTTGCGTCGGCAATCCGACCGGCGGCGGGTGATGATCCTCGTCTCGAAGCCGGACCACTGCCTCAACGACCTGCTCTATCGATGGCGAAACGGTGAGCTGCAGATGGATATCGCAGCGATCGTCTCCAACCATTCACGCGAGACATATGGGCTCGAGAATTTTGACGACATCCCGTTCCACAGCCTGGGCAACGAAGACGGTCGCGACAGCAGGGAACGGCAGGAAGCCGAGATATGGCGGTTGGTTCAGGAGACCAGCGCAGACCTCGTCGTACTGGCGCGCTACATGCAGATCCTGTCGGAAGAATTGGTGGCGAGGCTCTCCGGCCGCTGCATCAACATCCATCACTCGTTCCTCCCAGGCTTCAAGGGAGCACGGCCCTATCACCAGGCGCATGCGGCCGGTGTGAAGCTGATCGGCGCCACCGCCCATTTCGTCACCGCGGCTCTCGACGAGGGTCCGATCATCGAACAGGATGTCGAACGGATCTCGCATCGCGACACGCCCGACGACCTGGTGCGCAAGGGCCGTGACATCGAGCGTCGCGTTCTTGCCCGTGCCGTGCACATCTTTCTCGACGACCGTGTGCTGCTCAACGGCCGAACGACCATCGTCTTCTCCTGATCTGCCGGCGGCTTGCGCGACCGCCGCAACCGCATTGCCGGTCAACCGTTCATATTAAGCGCCAACTTATGCCGAGCGACCGGAACGGCAGGCGCCAGACCGTTCGAGGTTCGAAATCATGGATCGCCCACTCGAAATTGCTTTCCACAATCTGCAAGCTTCTGAATCGGTCGAGGCCGAGATCAGGCGGCAGGTCAAGCGGTTGGAGGTGCGATACGGCCACCTGACCGGTTGCCGGGTTTCGGTCGAGGCCCTGCACCAGCAGCACCAGACCGGGAACCTGTTCGAGGTCCATGTGACCATGTCGGTCCCAGGCCGTGAATTGGCGGTGTCGCGTGAGTCGCATCATGCGCGTGAGCGCCATGCTCATCCGGACGTCTATACCTCACTGCGCGACGCGTTCAGGGCGGCCGAAAAGCAGCTCGAGGCCTATAAGTCGCGGCAGGCCGACCATACGCTGGCGCCTTCCGAAAGCGCCGGTGCATTGGCCGGCCAGATCGCCTTGATCGAGCCCGGCGCGGATCACGGCTTCCTCATCGACAACGTTGGCACGCAACTGTACTTCCACCGCGACAGCGTGACGAACGGGCGCTTCGAGACCCTCAAGCGTGGCGACCCGGTTCATTATGTCGCCGGAAGCGGTGCGAGCGGACCGGTGGCCATCAAGGTCAGGCTTGTCTCGGGACCGGCCTGACACGGTGTCTTTTTCTGGCAAGCCTTCCGAGCCATGACGCAGCATTCGCTTCCTCTAACGAAAAGTTAGTGCTATGACATTCTCGTGAGTTGGTCCGTTGAGAGCGGCGACGAGTTTGGGGAATATGGGTCATGCAAACAGACTGGCCGTGGCTTGAAGTCGCCGCCCCGGTATCCGGCGCCGCCCGATCGTTGCCATTTCTCGCGGACGCCGAATCCGGCCGTGACGCGCCGGTTTCTCGCCAGCAGCGGCAACTCCCCGAGCGCATATTGGTGGCGGTTCACCAGGCTTGCGACCTCCTCGATCTCGATGTGGCGGGCAGCCTGCTACAGGTTCTGGAAGTCGTGCTGATGCAACCGCAGCCGGGGCTAAAACAGGTTCCCAAGGGTTCGTCGAAGCGCGTCATCGAAGGCATGATCGCGGCTCATGCTCGACTCTGGCACCTGCGCCACGCGAATGATGTCGAGCAGTCCGAGGGCGTTCACGCCACCGCCGGACTTGGCCCCTCCGGCCACGCGATGTCCCCCTCTATGGGCGCACCATTGGCAATCTGAGGGCGCTATCCGTAACATCCGACTGGTGGGCCGCAGGACAAGTATGCACCTGCCGACTTCAACGGACTTTGATCATGTCTGCGCCGATATGAACTACAAGAATGCAGACCCGGCATGGTCGACGAACAATTCTTCGTCCCGGACATAAGTATTCAAGCCCTCGAGGCTCGCATGCCGCGAGACGTCGCGCTACCCGGCGGAACACCGGACTCTTTTCGATCTTTTCGGCATCGAGCCAGTCACGCACAGCCTGTATGGACCGGAGGCTGTCACCCTCGGGGATTGCGATTTGTTGGCCACGCCCTTCCTGATCCATTTTCGAGCCGCGAATCAGCACCTTGATGCCTCTCGGCTCGAACTTCACGTCGGCGAGGTTCAGAACCACAAGCTCCGACCTGCGATAGGCTCCTACAAATCCCAGGGCCAGTAATGCGCGATCGCGCTTGCCACGCGGCGAATATCTCTTTTCGATCCGCAACTGGGGAAACGCTTCGGTTTGTAAGTCGCTTCACGAAGCTGATGTCGGCAAGCCGCCGTCCTAGGGTCGCGGGGTTCGTCCCGCCGACCGTGCTCCAACTTATGAACTTCGCCACTGTCCCGGGATCAGCAGGTATTACCTGCACCCCAACCTTCGCGCACCAGTCATGGAAGCAGCGCCGATCCGTTCTACATGCGCGAACGGTAGCGTCTGTGTTCGCGTCAACAAAAACGTGCGCTTCAACGCTTCGAGCGTGATGCTGGTGCCGGTGACGGCGCGGTCGGGCGAGACCGTCGGCGCATCGGCGCTCATGAGGCCGGGCTTCCAGCTTCACTCTCATCTTGCGTCAAACACGAATTCCGTAAATCGGTCAACGAACTTCAAGCCCGCTGTATTACGCGTCCGCGAACACCCCTGCGAAACGATCCACTGCCCAATCGACGGTCTCGGCATCGATGACCAGCGGCGGCGTCACCCGCAGCGTGTGGGTGTGGGTCTCCTTGCACAGCACGCCCTGCTCGCGGAGTTTCTCGCAGAACCGACGCGCGCCGCCGGCCGCCGGATCGAGCTCGACCGCGATCATCAGGCCACGCCCGCGGACCTCGCGAACGACGCCGCTCTGGATTGCCGCCAGCCCGTCCTGCAACCGCCGCCCCATGCGCGCCGAGTTCTCGATCATGCCCTCCTCGACCAGCACCTTCAGCGCCATGCGCGAAACGGCACACGCAAGCGGGTTGCCGCCGAAGGTGGAGCCGTGCTCGCCGGGCTTCAGCACGCCCATCGCCGCCTCGTGGCTGAGCAGCGCCGAGACCGGATAGAAGCCGCCGGACAGCGCCTTGCCGATCACCGTCAGGTCCGCCTCGATGCCCTCATGCTCCTCGGCAAGCAATGCGCCGGTGCGGCCCAGGCCTGTCTGGATCTCGTCCAGGATCAGCAGCACGTCATGTTGCGTGCAGAGTGCCCGCGCCCGTTGCAGGTAGCCGTCGGGCGGGATGATCACGCCGGCCTCGCCCTGGATCGGCTCGACCAGGAACGCCGCCGTGCTGGGGGTGATCGCGGCCTCGAGCGCGTCGGCATCGCCGTACGGAACGATCCGGAAGCCCGGGGTGAACGGGCCGAAGCCGGCACGCGACGGGTCGTCGGTGCTGAAGCTCACGATCGACAGCGTACGGCCATGGAAGTTGCCGTCGCAGACGATGATCTCCGCCTGCTCGGGCAGCACACCCTTGACCTGGTAGGCCCACTTGCGCGCGACCTTGAGTGCCGTTTCCACCGCCTCCGCGCCGGAATTCATCGGCAGCACCCGGGTCGAGCGGGTGAGGGTGCAGAGCTCCTCGTAGAACAGCCCGAGCTGATCGTTATGGAAGGCGCGCGAGGTCAGGGTGAGGCGGGACGCCTGCTCGGTCATGGCGGCCAGGATGCGCGGGTGGCAGTGGCCCTGGTTGACCGCGGAGTAGGCCGACAGGCAGTCGAGATACCGCGTGCCATCGAGGTCCCAGACCCAGACGCCCTCGCCCCGCGACAGCATGACGTCGAGCGGCTTGTAGTTGCTGGCGCCGTAGCGGCGTTCCTTGGCAAGCAGGTCCTGGCTCAGCGTCGACATCGGGCACCTCCGGCCGGCCCGGAGGAGCAGCGGCGTATCAGACCGCGGCTGGCGGCCGGCTCAGCAGGTTGCGGCCACCGCGCGGATGCGGGCGACCGACCTGTCGTTCGATGGGATCACGGACAGCACCAGATCGTCCAGGAAATCGATGTTGCTGGCGCGCGGACCGGCGGCATTGCTGACGATACGGGTGCCACCCGGACGGATCAGCGAATGGGTGCGATGAACGTGGCCATGGATCCACAGGTCGACGACACCGGTATCGGTCAGGTGCGACAGGTCCGAGGCCGAGTTGCCGGCGGTCCAGCTGCCCCAGAGATGCTCGGGCACGCAAAGCGGGTGGGGCGCGTGGTGGGTCACAACCACCACCGGACGCGGGTCTACATCGCGGCGGTCGCCCTCACTGAGCAGCTGCGATTCCAGCCGCGTCCGGAGCAGCCCGTGCAGTCGGGCGGCATCGCCGTTGGTGAGCGGTCGGTGGCCTTCGACGCCGGCAGTAATGTCGATCGGCTCGCCGGTCGGGGCACCCTGCTGCACGGAGTGACCGCCGAGCCAGCCATCCGCCCAGAGCGTGCCGCCGAGGAAGCGCAGGCCGCAATGCGCCACCTCGTCACCCTCAAGCAGGGTCACGCCGAGCCGCAATGCCTCGGCCCGCGCCGGCTCCAGGTCGGCGGGTACCGAGCCGTTCCAGTATTCGTGGTTGCCCATCACGAATACCGACGGTCGGCCGGCTGCCAGCGACGCGACGATGCGCAGCGCCTGCCGGGTGTCGCCCTGAAAAATGTCGCCCGCCGCCACGAGAACGTCGAAGTCCGGACGTCGCGGCCGATAGGATTGCGGATACGGCACCGCCTCGAGATGCAGATCCGAGAGCACCCAGAGCCTGGTCATGAGGGAGGCCTGGTCACTCGACGAAATCCGCCAGCCGGTAGCCCTGCGCGAACAGCAGGGCGCGCAGGTCGGCGTGGTCGATGCGGTTGTGGATCGCCGCCGAGACCACCGGCCGCGCGTGGTAGGCGACACCGAGACCGGCCTCGCGCAGCATGTCGAGATCGTTGGCGCCGTCGCCTACCGCCAGGGTCGCCGCCATGCGCAGGCCACGCGATTCCGCCAGGCTGCGCAGCGATTCCAGCTTGGCGGCACGGCCCAGGATCGGTTCGGCGACGGTGCCGGTCAGGCGGTCGCGGTCGATGCCGAGCTGGTTGGCGTGGTGGATGTCGAAGCCGCACAGCTCGGCCACCCGGCCGGTGAACCAGGTGAAGCCGCCGGACACCAGCGCCGTGGAAGCGTTGTGCGCCCGCATCGTGGCAACCAGCGTGCGGGCACCCGGCGTCAGGTGGGTGTCGGCCCAGGTTGTCTTGAGCAGGCTGGCCGGCTTGCCGCGCAGCAGCGCCACCCGCTCGCGCAGGGCGGCGGCGAAGTCGATCTCGCCGTTCATGCTGCGCCGGGTGATCTCGGCGACACGCTCGCCGACGCCGGCAAGGGCTGCCAGTTCGTCCAGGGTCTCGGAGGCGACGATGGTGCTGTCCATGTCGGCGACCAGCAGCCCCTTGCGCCGTCCGCGGGTTCGGGTCAGCAGCACGTCGATCGGCTGGCCTTCGAAGCCGGCGCGGATTTCTTCGAGGCCGGGGCCCCAGGCCGTGAGGGGCGGGCAGGGGATGTCCACGGCCTCGCCATCGGACAGAATGACGGGCGGGGCGCCGGACACCAGCTCGCGCGCCTGCTCGATCACGGCAGGAGGCAGGACCCCGGCCTCGCGCCGGACAACAAGCGTGAGTGTATAAGGAAGCGTCATGATCGGAGAGGCGAGCCTGTTGCTGCTTCGCGTGTGGCAGGGATGACGAGATGAGGCAAGGCGGACCAGCCATGCAACCAGTAGCTGCAAAACCTTGCCTAATCGTTACCGGCCCAACCTGCAGCGGCAAGTCCTCATTGGCGATGCGGCTGGCCCAGGCGCTCGGCGGCTGCATCATCAACGCGGACGCGATGCAGGTGTACCGGGAGCTGCGCGTCCTGACGGCGCGCCCGACCGAGGACGAGGAGCGGCTGGTGCCGCACGCACTGTATGGAGTTCGACCGGCGGCCCTGGCGGGCAGTGTCGCCTGGTGGCGCGAGGAGGCGCTGGCGGCGATGCAGGGCGCCTGGGATGCCGGGCGGCTGCCGATCCTGTGCGGTGGCACCGGGATGTATCTGCGCGCGCTCACCGACGGGCTGGCGGCGATCCCGGAGCCTGGCGAGGAAGCGCGGGCCGAGGCGCGAATGCTGCTCGAGCAGCTGGGGCCGGCAGGGCTCCACGTTCGGCTGGGCGAGGTCGATCCGGCGGGTGCTGCGCTGCTGCGGCCCTCCGACGGCCAGCGGCTGGCGCGTGCGTGGGAGGTCTGGGCCGGCACCGGTCGCGGCATCGCCGAATGGCGCACGATGCCGGGTCTGCCGCCGGCGCACTGCCGCTTCGTGGCGATCCGGCTGGACCCGCCGCGCGATGCGTTGCGTGCGGCGATCGATGCGCGGTTCGGCGACATGCTGGAAACCGGCGCGCTGGACGAGGTGGCGGCCCTGCTCGCGCTTTCGCTGCAGCCGGAACTGCCGGCGATGCGGGCGCATGGCGTGTCGGAGCTTGCCGCACACCTCCGCGATGGTGTGCCGCTCGCCGAGGCGCGGCGCCGGGCGGTGCTTGCGCAGGGCCAGTACACCAAGCGGCAGGCGACCTGGTTCGCGCATCACCCTCTGGCACCGCCGGAGCAGACGCTCACAATCAACAAGCGGATATCTGTCACGACGCAACAAATGGAAAGATCGATCGCTGATTCGATAGCATTTGTTCGTTCCGCCGTTGACGCCCCGGTCTTCACGGCTTAGAGCAGGCGCCTCCGCAGGAGCACGAGACGGGAGCATGACGTGAACGCACGCACGGAACCGAGGACCACCCACGACGCACACCAGGACGGGCATGCCCTCAGCATTCCGGTCATGAACGGCGCCGAGGTCCTTTTGCGCGTGCTCCAGGAGCAGCAGGTCGAGGTCGTCTTCGGCTACCCCGGCGGGGCGGTGCTGCCGATCTACGACGCGCTGTTCAAGCAGAACTCGATCCGCCACATCCTGGTCCGGCACGAGCAGGCGGCGGTGCATGCGGCCGAGGGCTATGCGCGCTCGACCGGCCGCGTCGGGGTGGTGCTGGTCACCTCCGGTCCTGGTGCGACCAATGCCGTCACCGGGCTGGTCGATGCGCTGATGGACAGCATTCCGCTGGTGTGCCTGACCGGCCAGGTGCCGACCCACATGATCGGCAACGACGCCTTCCAGGAGGCCGACACCACCGGCATCACCCGGCCGGCGACCAAGCACAACTACCTGGTCAAGCGCCCGGGCGACCTCGCGCGGACCGTGCACGAGGCATTCTATGTCGCGCGCAGCGGCCGTCCCGGTCCGGTGGTGGTGGACCTGCCGAAGGACATCATGGTCGGGCCGGCAAGCTACGCGGTCGCGTCCGCGGCGCCGCACCGCTCGTACCGCCCGGTGCGCGAGCCGTTGCCGGCGGCGATCGCCGATGCCGTGGCGGCGATGCGGGGTGCCCGCCGACCGCTCTTCTACACCGGTGGTGGCGTGATCAATGCGGGTCCGGCGGCGTCCGAGGCGCTCGGACGGCTGGTGCGGATGACCGGGTTCCCGTGCACCTCGACGCTGATGGGGCTGGGTGCGTATCCGACCACCGATACGCAGTTTCTTGGCATGCTGGGGATGCACGGGACGTACGAGGCAAACCTCGCCACGCATGGCTGCGACGTGCTGATCAATATCGGTGCGCGGTTCGACGATCGCGTCACCGGGCGGCTGGATGCGTTCTCGCCCAACTCGACCAAGATCCATGTCGATATCGATGCGTCCTCGATCAACAAGATCGTGCGCGTGGATATCCCGGTGATCGGCGATGCGGGGCTCGCCATCGAGATGATGATCGAGGCCTGGAAGCAGAGCGCCGCCCCGACCGACCGCGAGGCGCTGGCCGTCTGGTGGCGGCAGATCGATGCGTGGCGGGCGATCGACAGCCTGGCGTTCAAGCAGGACCAGGCACCGTCGGCGATCATCAAGCCGCAGCATGCGATCCGACGGCTGTATGACCTGTCGCGAGAGACCGGGCGCGACACCTACGTCACCACCGAGGTCGGCCAGCACCAGATGTGGGCGGCGACGCATTTCCAGTACGACCTCCCGAACCGCTGGATGACGTCGGGTGGACTCGGCACGATGGGGTACGGTTTGCCGGCGGCCGTCGGTGTGCAGGTGGCGCATCCGGACGCGCTGGTGATCGACATTGCCGGCGAGGCGTCGACGCTGATGAACATCCAGGAGCTCGGCACGATCTGCCAGTATCGGCTGCCGGTGAAGCTGTTCATCCTGAACAACCGCTACATGGGAATGGTGCGGCAGTGGCAGGAGTTGCTGCACGGGTCTCGTTATTCCGAGAGCTACAGCGAGGCGCTGCCGGACTTCGTCAAGCTGGCGGAAGCGTTCCACGGCACCGGGATGCGGGCCGCCAATATGGGTGAGCTGGACGATGTGATCCGGCGGATGCTGGCGCATGACGGCCCGGTGGTCGCGGACATCTGTGTCGACGAGGGCGAGAACTGCTATCCGATGATCCCATCGGGCGCCGCGCACAACGAGATGATTCTCGGGCCCGAGCAGAGCGAGCAGGCTGCCCGCATCACCGACGAAGGCCTGATGCTGGTCTAACGTCCTTCGTAGAGTTTCCAAAGGCCTGGCCTTTGGCGGGTCCAGGGCAGAGCCCTGGCCTTTCGAGGAGTATCCATGCCCCGCCCAGAAGAGCCGCAGATATCCGCGGTCATATCCGTCCTGGTGGAAAACGAGAGCGGGGTGCTGGCCCGCGTGATCGGCCTGTTTTCCGGCCGCGGCTACAATATCGAGAGCCTGACCGTGGCCCCCGTCGAGGATGGCGGCAATCGCTCGCGCATCAACATCGTGACGTCCGGCACTGCGATGGTGATCGAGCAGATCAAGGCGCTGCTGTATCGCCTGGTGCCGGTGCACAAGGTGTCGGACCTGACGCAGAGCGGCCCGCATGTTGCGCGCGAGATGGCGCTGATCAAGGTCGTGTCGAGTGGCGAGATGCGGGGCGAGGCGTTGCGGATTGCCGACGCATTCCGGGCGCGTCCGGTCGACACGACGGTCGGCAGTTTCGTGTTCGAGCTGACCGGCGCCACCGACAAGATCGAGAGCTTCATCGACCTGATGCGCCCGCTCGGCCTGGTCGAGGTTTCCCGCACCGGCGTTGCCGCGATCGCTCGCGGTCCCCGGACCATCTGAAACGCCTTCAGTCCGCTTTTCCCCAAGGAGAATACCCATGCGCGTGTATTACGATCGCGACGCCGACGTGAACCTGATCAAGGGCCGCAAGGTCGCGATCATCGGCTATGGCAGCCAGGGTCACGCCCATGCCAACAACCTGAAGGATAGCGGTGCCACCGAGCTCGTGGTGGCGCTGCGCCCCGGTTCGGCCGGTATTGCCAAGGCGGAGGCGGCCGGCCTGCGGGTGATGGGTCCGTCCGAGGCGGCGGCGTGGGCCGACGTCGTGATGGTGCTCACCCCCGACGAGCTGCAGGGCGACCTGTATGTCGAGCACCTGCACAAGAACCTCCGGCAGGGTGCGGCAATCGCGTTCGCGCACGGGCTGTCGATCCATTTCCGGGTGATCGAGCCGCGGCCGGATCTCGACGTGTTCATGATCGCGCCGAAGGGTCCGGGACATACGGTGCGTTCGGAATACCAGCGTGGCGGCGGCGTGCCGTGCCTGGTGGCGGTGGCGCAGAACCCGTCCGGCAACGCGCTCGAGATTGCGCTGAGCTATGCGAGTGCGATCGGCGGCGGTCGTGCCGGCATCATCGAGACCAGCTTCAAGGAGGAGTGCGAGACCGACCTGTTCGGCGAGCAGGCGGTGCTGTGCGGCGGGCTGGTCGAGCTGATCCGTGCCGGATTCGAGACTTTGGTCGAGGGTGGATATGCGCCCGAGATGGCGTATTTCGAGTGCCTGCACGAGGTGAAGCTGATCGTCGACCTGATCTATGAGGGCGGCATCGCCAACATGAACTACTCGATCAGCAACACCGCGGAATACGGCGAGTACGTCACCGGGCCGCGCATCGTCACCGCCGAGACCAAGGCCGAGATGAAGCGCGTGCTGACCGACATCCAGAACGGCACGTTCGCACGCAACTGGCTGCTCGAGAACAAGGTCGGCCAGGTTGGCTTCAAGGCGATCCGCGCGCGGAATGCCGACCACCAGATCGAGCATGTCGGCGAAAAGCTGCGTGCGATGATGCCGTGGATCGGCAAGAACGCGCTGGTCGACAAGGCCCGCAACTGAGCATCGTCCGAACCGCCGAAGGGATACAGGAAATGACCTCCGCACGTTCATTGGTCCTGGAGCGTCAGCACGAGCTGGCGCTGCGCGACATCGAGATCCCGTCGGCGCTCGGACCCGACGACGTCCGCATCGCTGTCCACACCGTCGGTGTGTGTGGCAGCGACATCCACTACTACACGCACGGCCATATCGGCCCCTTCGTGGTGCGCGAGCCGATGGTGCTCGGCCACGAGGCGTCCGGCGTGGTGTCCGAGATCGGCAGCCACGTGCGGCACTTAAGCGTGGGCGACCGGGTGTGCATGGAGCCCGGTATCCCTGACTCCAACTCGCGTGCTGCCAAGCTCGGGCTCTACAACGTGGATCCGGCGGTGCGTTTCTGGGCGACGCCGCCGGTGCATGGCTGCCTGACCCCGTCGGTCGTGCATCCTGCAGCCTACACATACAAGCTTCCGGACAACGTCTCGTTCGCGGAGGGCGCGATGGTCGAGCCGTTCGCGATCGGCGTGCAGGCGGCGGTCAAGGGCGCGATCAAGCCGGGCGACACCTGCCTGGTGACCGGCTGCGGCACCATCGGGCTGATGGTGGCGCTGGCGGCACTCGGTAGCGGCGCCGGGCGGGTGGTGATCTCCGACGTGGTCGACCCCAAGCTCGAGATCGCCGCGCGCTATCCGGGGCTGATCCCGGTGAACGTGGCGCGGGAAAGCCTGCGCGGCCGGATCGACGAGCTGTGCGGCCCGGAGTGGGGCGCCGACGTGGTGCTGGAGGCGAGTGGCAGCCCGCGCGTGTACGACGACGTGCTGGCCTGCGTGCGGCCGGGCGGCACGGTGGTGCTGGTCGGGATGCCGCCGGACAAGGTGGCGTTCGACATCGTGTCGGCGCAGGCCAAGGAGATCCGCATCGAGACGGTGTTCCGCTACGCCAACGTGTTCGACCGCGCGATCGACATGATCGCCTCCGGACGCGTCGACCTGAAGCCGCTGATCGCCGAGACCTTCGAATTCGAGCAGTCGGTCGAGGCGTTCGAGCGCGCCGCCAGCGCCCGTCCCACCGACATCAAGCTGCAGATCGTCATGCCGGCCTGAGACCTGCCCCCCGGGAGGCCGCCGCGCCCAGTTCATTACAGGTCGTTGACGTCCGGCGGTCGGAGTGAGAGGTTACGGTCAAGCCAGAAACTGGCGCCAGAACAAAGCTCTCCGGGGGAATTCCATGACCTGTCGCCTTGCTCGCCGCGGATCGGCCGCGGCACTCATCAGCCTTTTGATGGGAACCGCGGGAGCGGCGGCAGCCTATGCCGACTCCACCATCACCATCGCGACCGTGAACAACGGCGACATGGTGGTGATGCAGAAGCTCTCCTCGGTGTTCGAGCAGCAGCATCCGGATATCCACCTGCGCTGGGTCGTGCTGGAGGAGAACGTGCTGCGCCAGCGCGTCACCACCGACATCGCCACCCACGCCGGCCAGTTCGACGTCCTGACCATCGGCAACTACGAGGTGCCGATCTGGGCCAAGCAGGGCTGGCTGTCGCCGATGGACAACCTGCCGGCCTCCTATGACGTGGGCGACCTGCTGAAGCCGGTGGCTGCAGCCCTGACCTACCAGGACAAGCTCTACGCGGTGCCGTTCTACGCCGAGAGCGCCATGACGTACTACCGCACCGACCTGTTCAAGAAGGCGGGCATCACCATGCCGGCCGCGCCGACCTATGCGCAGATCCGCGAGTACGCCGACAAGATCACCGACAAGTCGAACCAGATCTACGGCATGTGCCTGCGCGGCAAGCCCGGCTGGGGCGAGAACATGGCCTATCTCACCACACTGGTGGATGCCATGGGCGGCCAGTGGTTCAACACCGCCTGGAAGCCGACCATCAACACCCCGGCCTGGAAGACGGCGATCACCTACTACGCCGACATCCTGAAGGCCGACGGACCGCCCGGCATCTCGTCGAACGGCTTCAACGAGACCCTGGCGCTGTTCGCGAGCGGCCATTGTGGGATGTGGATCGACTCGACCGTGGCGTCGGGCCTGCTGTTCGACAAGAAGCAGTCGCAGGTGTCCGACGAGGTCGGTTTCGCGCCGATCCCAACCGGCAGCTACACCGGTGGCCCGACCTGGCTATGGAGCTGGAACCTGGCGATCCCGGCCTCGTCGAAGCAGCAGGACGCAGCCCGTACGTTCGTGACCTGGGCGACGTCGAAGGAATACGTGGCGTTGGTCGCTAAGAACAACGGCTGGGTCGCGGTTCCGCCCGGCACCCGCCAGAGCACCTATGACAGCGCCGACTACAAGGCAGCCGCACCGTTCGCCGACTTCGTGCTGAAGGCGATCGACTCCGCGAATCCGGAAGGCCAGACCAAGAACCCGCGGCCCTATACCGGCGCGCAGTTCGCGGCGATCCCGGAGTTCCAGGGGATCGGCACCCAGGTCGGCCAGACCATCGCCGGCGTGCTGACCGGCCAGAGCACGGTCGACCAGGCGCTTGCCACGGCGCAGGCCTCGACGGCGCGGACCATGCGCCAGGCCGGCTACCCGAAGAAGTAGGGCCGCCGTACTCGACCCTCGACGTAGGATAAAGCGCGATGTCGGCGACAACTGCGACAGGCGTGGTCGGAACCGGGCCGGGGGCGGGCCCGGGCCCAGGGGTAGCGGCGCGTGCATCCGAGGTGGCCCCTCGCCGTGCGCGCAGCCTGCTGGTGGTGCCCTCGGTCGGCGTGCTGCTGATCTGGAGCATCGTGCCTCTGGTCATGACGCTGTGGTTCTCGTTCAAGAACTACAACCTGCTCGACCCGTCGATCCACGGCTTCGCCGGCTTCGACAACTACACCTACCTGGTGACCGACCCCGACTTCTGGGTGTCGCTGCGCAACACCCTGGTGCTGCTGGCGGCGGTGCTGATCATCACCGTCGGGCTCGGCACGCTGCTGGCGGTGCTGTTCAACCAGCCGTTCCCGGGGCGCAATGTCGCCCGGGTGCTGGCGATCTCGCCGTTCTTCGTGATGCCGACGGTTGCCGCCCTGCTGTGGAAGAACCTGCTGATGCACCCGATCTACGGGGTGTTCGGCGTGGTGGCGCACGCGTTCGGCCTGCAACCGGTCGACTGGTTCGCGAGCTATCCGTTGAGCTCGGTGATCCTGATCGTGTCGTGGGAGTGGCTGCCGTTCGCGCTGCTGATCCTGCTGACCGCGGTGCAGTCGCTCGACCACGAGCAGCGCGAGGCGGCGCGAATGGACGGCGCCGGGGTGATCGCGCAGTTCTTCTTCATCACGCTGCCGCATCTGTCGCGGGCGATCAGCGTGGTGATCATGATCGAGACGATCTTCCTGCTGAGCATCTTCGCCGAGATCTTCGTGACCACGGCAGGCGGTCCCGGCAACGCCACCACCAACCTCGCCTTCCTGATCTATGCGCGGGCGCTGTTGCAGTTCGATATCGGCGGCGCCTCGGCGGGCGGCGTCGTGGCGATCATCCTCGCCAACATCGTCGCCGTGTTCCTGGTGCGCAGCATCGCCCGCCGGTTGGAGGTCTGAGCCATGACCGATAGTCTCGGACGGCGGATTTTCGTGACCGTGCTCGGTTGGGCGGTGGCGCTGCTGCTGTTCTTCCCGATCGCCTGGATGGTGCTGACCAGCTTCAAGAGCGAGACCCAGGCGGTCACCGCGAGCCTGTTCTTCACGCCGACGCTGGCCTCCTACGCCGAGGTGTTCTCGCGCGCGAACTACCTGTTGTTCGCGTTCAACAGCATCGCGATCTCGCTCGGCGGCACCGTCCTGGCGCTGGCCTTTGCGATCCCGGCCGCCTACTCGATGGCCTTCCACCCGACGCACCGCACCCGCGGCACACTGCTCTGGATGCTGTCGACCAAGATGCTGCCGCCGGTCGGCGTGCTGGTGCCGATCTACCTGCTGTTCCGCAGCTCCGGCCTGCTCGATACCCGCACCGGCCTGATCATCATCTACGCCCTGATGAACCTTCCGATCGTCGTGTGGATGCTGTTCACCTTCTACAAGGAGGTGCCGCACGAGATCCTCGAGGCCGGCCGCATGGACGGCGCCAACACCTGGGGCGAGGTGTGGCACCTGCTGCTGCCGCTGACGCTGCCGGGCGTTGCCTCCACCGGGCTGCTGTCGCTGATCCTGTGCTGGAACGAGGCGTTCTGGAGCCTCAACCTGACCTCGTCGCAAGCGGCACCGCTCACCGCCTTCATCGCATCGTTCTCGTCGCCGGAAGGCCTGTTCTTTGCCAAGCTGTCGGCTGCCTCGACGATGGCCGTGGCACCGATCCTGATCTTCGGCTGGTTCAGCCAGAAGCAGCTGGTGCAGGGCCTGACCTTCGGCGCCGTGAAGTAGGAGCCTCCCCATGGCCACGCTGTCCCTTCGCAACCTGAAGAAAGCCTACGGTCCGGTCGAGGTGATCAAGGGGATCAACCTCGACATCGTGGATCGAGAGTTCGTCGTGTTCGTGGGCCCGTCGGGCTGCGGCAAGTCGACGCTGCTGCGCATGATCGCCGGCCTCGAGGAGATCACCTCCGGCGAGCTGATGATCGACGAGAAGCGGGTGAACGAGGTGGGGCCTGCCGATCGCGGCTTGGCGATGGTGTTCCAGTCCTACGCGCTCTACCCGCACATGACGGTGGCGCAGAACATGGGCTTCGCGCTCAGGCTGGCGAAGGTGCCGAAAACCGAGCGTGACGCCAAGGTCGCCGAAGCCGCGCGCATCCTGCAGCTCGGGCCGTATCTCGAGCGCAAACCAAAGGACCTCTCGGGCGGGCAGCGCCAGCGCGTGGCGATCGGCCGCGCCATCGTGCGGGATCCGAAGGTGTTCCTGTTCGACGAGCCGCTGTCCAACCTCGACGCCGCACTGCGCGGCCAGATGCGCATCGAGCTCTCGCGGCTGCATGACGACCTCAACGCCACCATGATCTACGTCACCCACGACCAGATCGAGGCGATGACCATGGCCGACAAGATCGTCGTGCTGCAGGCCGGCCGCATCGAGCAGGTCGGCTCTCCGCTCGAGCTGTATCACAACCCCGCCAACCTGTTCGTCGCCGGCTTCATCGGGTCGCCGCGCATGAACATGCTGCCGGTGACGGTGTCCGGTATCGGGCCCGGCAGCGTCGAGGTGGCGCTGCCGTCCGGTGCCCGCGTGCTGCTGCCCGCCGACACCGGCGGACTGCATGACGGGCTTGCGCTCACCCTCGGCATCCGTCCGGAAGCGCTGCGGCTGGACCCGGCCGGGCAGATCACCGGCGAGGTGATGCTGGTCGAGCGGCTCGGCGGCCTGACGCTGCTGCATGTGGGCGCAGAGGGCCGCGACGACCTCATCGTGCAGATCGAAGGCAGCTCTCCGGTCGAGATGCACCAGCATGTGCAGCTGGCGGTCGAATACACCGGCTGCCACCTGTTCGGCGCCGACGGCCTGACGATCCAGAAGCAGGCGCTGCAGACTGCAGCCGCCTGAACCCGACGAGACCTTGGCAAGGGGGCGCCGGTGGAGATCCGTCCAGAACTACCGGGCGATTGGGCCGCAGCCGGCAGGCTCTACCGCAAGGCCTTCGTCGGCGAGTACGAGGCGGAGCTGATCGACGAGCTGCGCGCGGCCGGTGTGGCGCCGATCATCCTGGTCGCGACCGAGAAGGACGTGCTGATCGGCCATATCCTGTTCGCCGACCTGGGCGTTCAGGTGGATGGGCGGGCGGTGCCTGCGCTGGCGTTGGCCGAGATGGCGGTAACGGCTGGCCTGCAACGGTCAGGTGTCGGCAGCCGCCTGGTCGCTGCCGGGCTCGAGGCCGCGCGCAGGCTGCACATCGACGCGGTGCTGGTCCTCGGCCATCCGACCTATTATCCGCGCTTCGGCTTCTCGGCCGCGCGAGCACGCCACCTGCGCACCTCGTTCCGCGGCGGCGACGCCTTCATGGCGCTGGAACTGAAAGCCGGCGCCCTGGATGGGCAGGGCGGTGAGGTGACCTATCACCCGGGCTTCCGCCTCGGCCCACCCGCTTGAACCCCTGGGCGACCGGCTCGCCCGATGACGGATGGCCGTCGCATATGGCGGGCGATCGGGCGATGATTACCACAGGGCGGGCGCAGGCCCGGGGGAGACTTTGCGGCATGGCGATCGGGGTCGTCCGGCTTCTGCCGGCGGTGATGCTGGTGACGGTGGCCTGGACCGGGGCAGGGCGGGTGTGGCCGCCCCGGATGGCGATGGCGTCGGAGTCCGGCGCCCCGGCCGTGCGGCTCGGGCCGGACCTTGCCGAGGCAAGCGGCCAGTACGCGCCGTTGCCGGTCCCGCCCAGGCCGCCGATCCACATGACCGAGGAGGAACGCGCTGCGGAGTGGAAGAACAGCCAGGCGCCGTACTTCGACGTGCCGCCGTTCGAGATGTCCACCATCGCCCGGCAGAACGCGCTGGCGAAGACGGAGGCGCCGCTGACGCCTGATGTCTATGCCGGCTCCGTCGCGTTCCGGCGGGACCACGTGCCGCTGCCACCGGGTCGCTGGACGGTGGTGTCGGTGGCACGGGACCTGGAGCGCCCGAGCTCTGGGATCGGCATGCTGATGGCGCGCCTCGACGGCCACGACGTGACCGGTTTCGTGCTGGTCAGGCATGGGCCGTTCCCCGGTGGCACGCCGGTCGCCAACCCGATGTGTGCGTATCCGCGGCGGTATGCACGCCTCGTGGTGCGGCCGTTCTCGAAGCAGGGCGAGGAGTGCTGGTTCATCGCGGAGGCGACGTTTCCGCACCTGACCTGGGACATGGTGCTCGACCCGCTGGCCTTGCCGGTCGCGTTGAAGACGATGGCAGCGGATGGCCGGCAGTTTCCGACCGTGATGGTCCGGGGCACGTTCTACGCCTCGACTGGCCATGGCTGGCGGGAGACGACCTATTTCTTCGATCCACTCGCCAACGGGGCACCCGAGGGCGGCCCGTTCGGCGGCTGGGCGCCCGCGGTGGCGATGACCGATCCGCGGATGCAGCACTTCGCCGGGCGCTATGCAGCGTGGATGACGGCAATGCAGCCACTGCTGGAGCATCCGGAGGCGGTGCCGTCATCCGCGACGGTCGACCGGGCGAACACGGGTGCGCCGGAGTAGGTAGGCACGACCTTTGGCGCCAGGCCAGGCTGCAGGCCGGCGCCGGCCTATTCGGTGATCTGGCGGGCCTCGTCGGGCAGCATGATCGGGATGCCGTCGCGGATCGGAAAGGCAAGTCCGGCCTGGCGGCTGATCAGCTCGCCGGCATCGCGGTCATACACCAACTCACCCTTGGTGATCGGGCACACCAGGATCTCGAGCAGCCGCGGGTCGAGCGGTGCCGGACGCGCGGTCGCTTCGTGCGGAGCGGGCGGCAGTGTGTCGGTCATCGTGGTTCCTCGTAGCACTTGGCGGCGTGGCGGTCAGACGGCGTGCGATGTGCCGCCATCCTCGGTCTCGTGGCCAGCCATTTCCAGCAGCGCCTGCAGCGTGCGGGCCCGGTCGGCGAGCGTCGGCGCCTCCAGCAGGGCCTGCTTCTCCGCCGGCGGCAGCGGGCAGATCATGCTGAGCGTGGTCAGCAGCGTCTCGTCATCCATCTGCTCGACCGCCTCCCAGCGCGCCTCGAAGCCACGATGGGCGAAATACCGGCGCAGCGATCCGAGCAGCGCCTCGCGGTCGAAATCGATGTCGCCGACCTGCTCGAGGTCGCGCTCGAAGCCGCGATAGCCGACCAGCAGGCGGCGGTATCCCCGGGTCCCGGCCAGCTCGTTCTGCATCCGGAATCGTGCCAGGCCGGTCAGGGTGACGCTGCAGGTGCCGTCCTGGCGCTCGGCGAACGACACGATCCGGCCGACGCATCCCACGGCGAACAGCGGTGGGGGCACGTCCTCGGCCATCCCCCGCCGGGCGGCGATCGACGGCGCGTTCAGGTCGCGGTCGTCGTCTTCGGCATTCTCTTGGTCGTCCTCGTCCTCGGCGTCCGCGGGGTGATCGTTCGGCTGGATCATGCCGAACAGCCGATCGCCGGCCAGAGCGTCCTCGATCAGTCCCAGGTAGCGGGGCTCGAAGATGTTGAGCGGCAGCTTGCCACCCGGCAGCAGCAGCGCACCGGCCAAGGGGAAGACCGGCAGTTCGGACGGCAATCCGCCGATCCGCAGATCCATCAGGCGGGGAACACGACGGGCGGTCTGGCGGGTCATTGGCGGCTCTCCTGGCGACTTCAGCTGAACAGCAGTGCCGACATCCTGCGGCGCGCGGCCATCGTTGCGGGATCATCGAAGCCCCAGGCCTCGAAGAACTTGATGAGCTGCAACCGGGCGGCACCCTCGTTCCAGCTGCGATCGCGCTTCAGGATCTCGAGCAACGCGTCTGCCGCCTCGGCCCGCTCGCCCGCCGCGTTCAGGCCAGTGGCAAGCTCGTAGCGGGAGGCGTGATCGTCGGGGTTGGCGGCGAGCCGGCTGCGGATGCCGTCCAGCGCATCGACGACCTTGCGGCCTTCCTCGGCCAGGGTGAGCGCGGCACGGGCGCCGGCGATCTCGGCGTGATCGGCGATCTTCGGCGGCACCTCGGCGAGTGCTGCCCTGGCCTGGTCCTCGTCGCCGAGCGTCAGCAGGCTGCGGATCAGCCCGCCCCAGGCCTCCGGGCTTTCCGGCTCCTGCTCGAGCAGCGCCGAGAACGCACCCGCGGCTTCCTCGACGCGACCCTCGTCGAGTGCTGCGCGGGCATCGGCGAGCAGGTCGGCGGACGGCATCGCGCCACCGGCGGCCTTCAGCAGAGCCTCGACGAAGCGCTTGATCTCGCTCTCAGGCAGCGCGCCCTGGAACAAATCCAGGATCTGGCCCTGCCAGAACGCGGCGACCGTCGGCACCGACTGCAGCGGCAGGCCGAGTTGGGAGAGCTGCGAGACCAGGGCGCGGTTGGCGTCGACGTCGATCTTGACCAGCTTGATGCGACCGCCGGCGGCGCGGGTGACCTTTTCCAGAGCCGGCGTCAGCGTCTTGCAGGGGCCGCACCAGGTCGCCCAGAAATCCACCAGCACCGGGACGCGACGGCTATCCTCGATGACGTCGGCCATGAAGGTGCGCTGGTCGCTATCCATGATGATGTCGGCGTCCGCGGCTCCGTTCGGCGGCGCACCGGCGCCGATCATGCCGGGTTCCATCGGGGCCGCGGCGGCCGGCCTGGCGGTTCCCGGGGCACTTGCGGCGCGACTGCTCACACCGGGCTGACCTGGTCGGGGCTGGCCGATGATGTAATCCATGGGTCGGTGATCCTGGCCTGCGCGCGACGTTCGCCGCGCCTTTCGACGGATAACATTGTCGTCCGGTGCCTTGGGCGCAAGCTCGAGCGGTGGTGGTTCGCGATGTGCACGGACCGGTCGATCAGTCGCACGTAGCCCCTTGCGTCGCTTCGGGAACCGCCCTAAAAGCCGGCCACCGCGGAGCGCGGGCGTAGCTCAGGGGTAGAGCACAACCTTGCCAAGGTTGGGGTCGTGGGTTCGAATCCCATCGCCCGCTCCAGGTTTTCCTTTCTACAGCACAGTGTGTGAGACGGCTGCGGGACAGTGGCCTTTTTCGCGTCACACCCGCAGGCCGCATCGCGCCCACCGCGCCGCGAGCTCTCACATCTCGTAGCAGCAGCGTCAGCCAGGTGCGTGTCGTCGACATTCGGGGAGTTGCCGGATCGACACATCCGGACCGATGGCGACGGGCATCGCATACCACGCTCAATCGACTCGGTTCGGCCTGGCCCGGCCGTGTGGGCTATGGCGCCTCGATCCCGAGTTCGATCCGTCGCTTCTTCGACAGGCCATTCGAGATGATGACGCGAGACTGGCGGATGTAGTCCCGAAGGTCCTCGTCCGACAGTCCGGGCCTTGCGAAATGCTGGATCCATTTCAGGCCGCGCGAGGCGAGGTAGGGCGCCGGACGCAAGCCCGGTTGCGACCTCAGCATCTCGTATGCGATCTCGCTGACCTTGAACGTGAAGCTCGGCTCGTCGTCCGTGAAGCTGCCGATCGCGAACACCTTGCCATCGACCTTCCAGACATGCGATCCGCCCCACTGGACCACATACGTGCTGGCGGGGAATGCCCCACAGAACACGTTGAATTCATTGCAATCCATATCGTCTCAGGCAGCCCTTTGCAGACGTTCCGCACCTCGGACGAACGCGGCGGCCATCAGGGCTCAGCTCTTCCGCGTTCGCTGGCCATTCCCGCCGCACGCGCGCCGATCACCTGACGATTGGCCACGCCGACGACCAGGGGCGGAGCTCCAGGCGCGCCAACCGTCACCCGCCGCATCGTTCAGGCCGCCGGTCAAGCGCGCGAAGGGTGCCTCAGCCTGCCTTCTGGAGCTCCGCCGCGAGGTCCGGGACAGCGGTGAAGAGGTCGGCGACGAGGCCGTAATCGGCAACCTGGAAGATCGGCGCGTCGGCATCCTTGTTGATCGCAACGATGACCTTGCTGTCCTTCATGCCGGCCAGATGCTGGATCGCGCCGGAAATCCCGATCGCCACATACAGGTCCGGCGCCACGATCTTTCCGGTCTGGCCGACCTGGTAGTCGTTCGGCACGAAGCCCGCATCCACCGCCGCACGCGAGGCGCCGATTGCCGCACCCAGGCTGTCGGCGATCGGATCCAGCAGCTTGAAGTTCTCGCCGTTCTGCATGCCGCGGCCACCCGAGATCACCACCCGCGCGGAGGCGAGCTCCGGGCGCTCGGATTTCGACAGCTCGGCCGAGACGAAGCGCGATACCGCCGGCGCCTGTGGAGCCTCACCAACGGCCTCGATCGCCGCCGTGCCACCCTCGGCCGGGGCCGGGTCGAAGTTGGCGGCGCGCACGGTGATCACCTTCTTTGCGTCCGACGAGCGCACCGTCGCCAGCGCGTTGCCGGCATAGATCGGCCGGACGAAGGTCTCGGCATCGACCACGGCGATGATCTCGCTGATCGGCTGCACGTCGAGCAGGGCGGCCACCCGCGGCATCACGTTCTTGCCGGTGGCCGTTGCCGGCGCCAGGAGGTGGTCGTAGCGGCCGGCCAGCGACACGATCAGTGCCGCCAGTGGCTCGGCGAGCGGGCGGGCGTACAGCTCACCGTCGGCCACCAGCACCGTCGACAGCCCGGGGATGGCAGAGGCGGCCTTGGTGATCGCGTCGATATCGTGCCCGACCACCAGGCCATGCACCTCACCCAGGCTCGAGGCGGCAGCGACGGCGGAACGCGAGGCCTGGACGATGTGGCCGTCGGCGTGATCGAGAAGAACGAGAGCGGTCATGGTCAGATCACCTTGGCTTCGGTGCGCAGCTTGGCGACCAGTTCGGCCACCGATCCCACCGTCACGCCGCCCTTGCGCACCGGCGGCTCGGACACGTTGAGCGTGGTCAAACGCGGGCTGACATCGACGGCCAGATCGCCCGGCGCCAGCGTTTCGAGCGGCTTCTTGCGCGCCTTCATGATGTTGGGCAGCGAGGCGTAGCGCGGCTCGTTCAGGCGCAAATCGGTGGTGACGATCGCCGGCAGGGTGATGGCGATGGTCTCGAGCCCGCCATCCACCTCGCGGGTCACGGTGGCGGTGCCGTCCGCGATCTCGAGCCGGCTGGCGAAGGTGCCCTGCGCCCAACCGAGCAGACCGGCCAGCATCTGGCCGGTGGCGTTCATGTCGTCGTCGATCGCCTGCTTGCCCATCACCACCAGCTGCGGGGCCTCCCGCTCGACCAGCGCCTTCAGGATCTTGGCCACCGCGAGTGGCTCGGGTGCCGCATCGGTCTGCACCAGGATCGCGCGGTCGGCGCCCATCGCCAGCGCGGTGCGCAGCGTCTCCTGGCATTGCGCCACGCCGATCGAGACCGCCACGATCTCGGTGGCGACGCCCTTCTCCTTGAGCCGCACCGCCTCCTCGATGGCGATCTCGTCGAACGGGTTCATCGACATCTTCACGCCGGCGAGTTCGACCCCGGAGCCGTCGGCTTTCACCCGCGGCTTCACGTTGTAGTCGATCACGCGCTTGACAGGGACGAGCAGCTTCATCGGTCCAGCTTCACTCACAGGAACAGCCGTTTCGGGCGGTCTGATTACAGGATTTCGGACGGGCTTTACATCCCGCCCGGATAGTTCGGGCCGCCACCGCCCTCCGGCGCCGACCAGTCGATGTTCTCGGTCGGATCCTTGATGTCGCAGGTTTTGCAGTGGACGCAGTTCTGCGCGTTGATCTGCAACCGCGGGTTGGTGTCGGTATCCACCGCCTCATACACCCCGGCCGGGCAGTAGCGGCTCTCCGGCGAGCGGAACTCGTCCCAGTTGACGGTCTTCCAGCGCGCCGGATCCCGCAGCTTCAGATGCACCGGCTGGTCCTCCTCGTGGTTGGTGTTCGACAGGAACACCGAGGAGAGCTTGTCGAAGGTCAGGCGGCCGTCCGGCTTCGGATATACGATCGGATCGGATTTCACGGCACTATCCAGCACCTCGTGGTCGGCATGCGGATGCCGCAGCGTCCAGGGCGCCCGGCCGCGCAGCAGTACAGTGTCGATCGCCGAATACGCGAAGCCGCCGAGCTGGCCGTACTTGGCAAAGGCCGGCCTGACGTTGCGCACGTCGCGCAGCTCGCCCCAAAGCCAGCTCTCGCGCACCTTCCGGGTGAAGCTGACGGGCTCGGCCGGGCGACCATCCGCCAGCGCCTCGGCCACCGCTTCGGCGGCCAGCATTCCGGACTTCATTGCGGCGTGGGTGCCCTTGATCTTCGGCACGTTCAGGAAGCCGGCGGCGTCGCCGAGCAGCGCGCCGCCGGGGAAGGTCAGCCGCGGCACCGATTGCAGGCCGCCCTCGGACAGCGCCCGGGCGCCATACGAGATGCGCTTGCCCCCCTCCAGGTGCGGGCGCACTGCCTTGTGGGTCTTCAGCCGCTGCATCTCGTCGAACGGCGACAGCCAGGTGTTGGCGTAGTCCAGCCCGACGACGAACCCGTACGACACCAGGTTGTCGCCGAAGTGGTACAGCCAGGAGCCGCCATAGGTGCGCCGGTCGAGCGGCCAGCCGAGCGTGTGCTGGATGAAGCCCGGACGGTGCTGCGACGCCGGCACCTCCCACAGCTCCTTGATGCCGAGCCCGTAGGTCTGCGGGTCGATGCCGCGCCGGAGGTCGAACCGCGCCATCAGCTGCTTGCTCAGCGATCCGCGGCAGCCCTCGGCAAACAATGTGTAAGGAGCGCGCAATTCCATGCCGACCGCGTGGTTCGGGCCGGGCTCGCCGGACTTGCCGATGCCCATGTCGCCGGTTGCCACGCCGACGATGCGACCATCCTCCTCGAGCAGCTCGGCCGCCGAGAACCCCGGATAGATCTCGACGCCGAGCTCCTCCGCCTGGGTCGCCAGCCAGCGGCAGACGTTGCCCAGGCTGACGATGTAGTTGCCGTGATTGTTCATCTGCGGCGGCGTCGGCAGCCGGAACTGGCGGCGCTCGGTCAGATAGAGCATCTCGTCGTGGGTCGCCGGCGTGTCGAGCGGCGCACCCTTCTCGCGCCAGTCGGGGATCAGCTCGTCCAGCGCACGCGGCTCGATCACCGCGCCGGACAGGATGTGCGCGCCGATCTCGCTACCCTTCTCGAGCAGGCAGACCGCCGCATCCGGCGCCAGCTGCTTGACCCGGATCGCCGCCGCCAACCCGGCCGGGCCGCCACCCACCACGACGACGTCGAACTCCATCGCCTCGCGCACAGTCTCAGTCATGAACGCTGCCTGCTCCCTTACGAGATCGTGCCGGTCGGGATCACCGTCCGCACGATCGAGGCGTCCAGCGCCTCGTACTCTTCATAGTCGATCGTGTCGTAGAGCTCGGCACGGGTCTGCATCCGGTCAAGCATCGCATGCGTGCCGCCGTCGCGCCGGATCGCCTGGTACAGCTCCGACTGCGCCTTGTTGGCCACCCGGAGCGAGCTCACCGGCCAGATCACCATCGCGTAGCCGAACGACTCGAACTCCTGGGCGGTGAAGAACGGCGTGCGGCCGAACTCCGTCATGTTGGCCAGCAAGCGCACCCCCGGCATCCGGCGCGCGAACTCGCGGAACATGTCCGGCGTGGTCAGCGCCTCCGGGAAGATCGCGTCGGCGCCGGCCTGGATGTACAACTCGGCACGGGCGACGGCGCCGTCCATCCCCTCGGACGCCACGGCGTCCGTCCGGGCGATCACGAACAGGTGGCGACGCGCCTTGGCAGCCGCGGCCACCTTGGCGGCCATGTCCCCGGGCGTGGCCAGCTGCTTGTCGTTGAGGTGGCCGCATTTCTTTGGCAGCAGCTGGTCCTCGAGATGCACTGCCGCCGCCCCGGCCTCCTCGAAGCTGCGGACCATGTGCATGACGTTGAGCGCCTCGCCGTAGCCGGTATCGCCGTCCACCAGCACCGGCAGCCGGGACGCGCGCGCCACCTGGCGGATGAAGAAGGCGACCTCGTCGACGGTGATGATGCCGAGATCCGGCAGCCCCATCGAGGCGCTCATCGCCGCACCCGACAGGTAGCAGGCCTCGAACCCTGCCGCCTTCGCCTGGAGAGCGGCCTGGCCGTTATGAGTCCCGGGGATCTGCAGGATGCCGGGTCGCGCAAGCACTTGGCGGAAGCGATCGCCGGCTGGCTCCTCGGGCATGTCGGCAGCGCGCAGATACGGCATCGGTCCTCCCCGGCGAGGCGGCGCGTTGCACAGGCAGCCAGCCGCAATTCCGGGGGTCAAACTAGGTCGGGCGTGCGCGAGCGGCAAACCGGCGGACTGGGCAAGGGCGGCTCCGGGCGTTTGGTTGCGTGCCGGAGGCTGCCCTATCGTGGCGACCGGCACGACGGGCGAGGGCGGGCATGACTGTGAGCGACGCGGATGTCCTGGTCCGCAGGCAGGGCCGGATCGGCCGCATCACGCTGCAGCGGCCCAAGGCGATCAATGCCCTGACGCTCGGCATGCTGCAGAGCGTCGCCGGCGCACTCGATGCCTGGGATGGCGACGCCGACATCCGTGCCGTGCTGATCGACGGTGCCGGCGAGCGCGGCTTCTGCGCCGGGGCCGACCTTCGGGCACTCGCCGACAGCATCAGGACCGGTGATCCCGGAGCCGCCGACCGCTTCATGGCCTTCGAGTACCGGCTCAACGCCAGGATCGCCCACTATCCGAAGCCGTACGTCGCGCTGATGGACGGGGTGGTAATGGGTGGCGGCGTCGGGCTGTCGGCGCATGGCTCGGTGCGCATCGTCACCGAGCGGACCCGGCTCGCCATGCCCGAGGTCGGGATCGGCCTGCTGGCCGACGTCGGCGGGACCTATCTGCTGTCACGGACCCCGGGCGAGCTCGGAACCCACCTGGCGCTGACCGGCGAGAGCATCGAGGCCGCCGATGCGATGCTCTGCGGTTTGGCCGATCGGCACGTGGCCGCGGATCGTTTGCCGGCGCTGATCGACGCCCTGACGGCATGCGACGATGCGGCCGCTATCGAGGCCTGCGTCGCCGACCATGCCAGCCCGCCGGCTCCCGGTCGGCTCGCTGCATCGGCCGACTGGATCCTTGCCTGCCACGGCGCCGACGACGTGCCGGCGATCCTGGCAGCGCTGCGGAACCACCCCGATGCCGGCGCACAAGCCGCCGCGCGCCGGATCGCCGGCAACTGCCCGACGAGCCTGGCGGTGACGCTGCGGGCACTGCGGGACGGGAGGCGCCTTGGCCGCCTGGAGCCGTGCCTGGAGCAGGAATACCGCCTGGTGACCGGCCTCATGCGCCGGCCCGACTTCCTCGAAGGCATCCGTGCCGCGATTATCGACAAGGACCGTACCCCGTCATGGCAGCCGGCGGGACCGTACAGCTTCCCCGCGGTGGTGCCGGGGCTGTTCGACTGAAATCCGTGTTGGCGTAACGCCGATGACCACCCTGACAGGAGGGCGCACGAGACCGGGATGATCACATTCCAGCGGTTGCGGCCGTTGCGAAGGCTGAACCAGGCCGGCTGCGCAGAACCGTTCGAACGATCGACTGGAAGAGGCGGATCAGTCGATCGGCTCCCCGGCGGTCACCATGTGCCGGCGTCCGCAGAACGCAGGGATTCTCTATCGAAGGCCTCGGTCCGGGGTGAGCCTGCTGGGGCCGCCAAGAAACGAATACCGGGTCAGGGCGCCGGATCGACCAGAAGACCGACGGGCGAGGGATCGGTGGCGGATCCCGTGGGCGGACATGAAGGGAAAGCTGCCGCGGCCGTTGCGAGACCGCGGCAGCAGCCATTAGCGGATCGCGCGGCGACCGACGACGGCGTGGTAGAGCACCAGCACGATGACCGCACCGACGACGGCCACGACCATGCTGTAGATGTTCAGGCCGGTGACCGGCGCCGCACCAAACGTCGAGAACAGGAAGCCGCCGACGAATGCGCCGACGATGCCGAGAATGATGTCGAGGATCACGCCCTCGCCAGTCTTGTTGACGATCTTGCTGCCGATGAAGCCGGCAATGAGACCCAGGATCAGCCATGCGATGATGGACATGTGTTTCCGCCCTTGAGATGCCTGGACCGCCGCCGATCGGCAGGTCCTCGAGACAATAGTTGTTCATCCGACGCCGACCGGCCCGCTGCGGGGTCGATCGGCGTCGGCCTGCTCGCTAGACGTCGCCGCGACGTTGCGGTTCCGTCCCGAACCTTATCGGCCCGCCGTCCGGTCCTGGTCGATCTCGACCTCCTCGCGGCGAACCGTGTCGCGGATCGTCTCGACGCGGTCGGTGGCGTCCTTGTGCACGACGACCTCCTCGACCACGTGCGCGGTCTTGCTGACCACGACCTCCTCGTCGGTCTCCGACATCTCGATCACCCGATCGGTGAATTCCGGAGCCGTGGCGGTGCGGCCGGTCACCGGGCGGCGCTCGATCGTCACGCGCTCGGAATGCAGCGTCACGTCCTGCTCGACCGGCGTCTCGACCACGAAACGACGCACCCGCGTGGTGCCGCGATCGACGGTCCGCTTGCCCACCGAGAGCTCTTCCTCGGAGAGCGGGATCACCGCCTCGCCACTGCCGTACACGCCGTCGCGGTCGGCTTCGCCGGCGTATGCGGTGTCGCGCGGGCTGCGGCCGGTCAGCGGCGCGAGACCAGGCTCGGCAAGTCCCGCAGTGTTCGGCAGGGTTACCGGCTGCAGGGTCGCCGCGGTGTCCGACGATGCGCGGCCGACGCCATATCCGGCGGCGCGCTCGTCGATGTCGATCGGGTTGTGCCGGTCGAGGATGTCGGTGACGCGGGCCACGTGTTCCACCGGCACCCGCACCGTGACGATGCTCGAGCCGCTCTCGATGCTGCGGTCATAGACGGTGGTGTCGTGATCAGGCTCGGTTCCGAACAGGCTGCTCCAGAAGCCGCGCTCCCGCGTCGGTGTGCCGGCACTGGGCGCGGTGCCGGCGTCGGCGCCATGCCGTGCGATCGCATCGGGCAATACGCCGGCATCCTGCAGGTCGCGCACTGCGGCGTCGGCATGCGCCGGCGTGTCGTAGATCGCGACGATGGTTTCCTCGTTCATTGGATGTGCTCCGTCTGGGTCTGGCTGATTGCGGTGTTGGTCCGGGATCACTGCTTCAGGGTGTCGCGGACCGTGTCCTTGGCTCCGCCGACGGCGCTCTGGGCCTTGCCCGCCGCCTTGTCGGCAGTGCCCTCGGCCTGCGTCTTCTGGTCGCCGGTCAGCTTCCCGACAGCCTGCTTGACGGAGCCCTTCGCCTGGTTGGCGGCGCCCTTGATGCGATCGTTGTCCATGATCTTCCTCCGGTTGCCGGGCGATCGCCCGATGCAGGAGGAAAACAGCCGGCCGGTCCGGTGGTTGTCGAAGCGGGTTCACCCGGCAATGCCCGGACTGGTGCCGGCGCACTACTCCGGCTGGCTCAGCAGGATCAGCCGGTGTTCCTGGCCCGGCGGCGCGAGGCGAGGTCGATCGGCGCACCCATGACGCCCCGCTCGCGGGCCCAGATGACCAGCTTCGCGCGGCTATCTACCGCCGTCTTGCGATACAGGCTGGCGACGTGGTTGCGCACCGTGTTGCGCGAGAGCCCAAGCCGGTCGCCGATCGCGGTGTCGTCGAACCCCTGGCAGACCAGTCCGAGAACCTCCCTGGCCCGCGGCGGCAGGGACGCCAGCGAGGTGGTCCCTGCGGTCGCGGAGGCGTTCTCCTGGTCGCCGGCGGTCGCTGCATCGAGGTCCGGGCTTCCTGTCTGCCGGCGCGCGAGCTTGTCCAGCACCGCCTCGGTGAACCAGCTGGTATCCTGCATGACCGCGGCGATCGCCTCGGCGACCTCGAGCTTCGAGCGCTGCCGGGCGACGATGTTCTGCGCCACCAGCAGCACGCAACTCTGCTCGCGGATCTCGACCAGTTCGGCAGAAACCAGACAATCGAGCGTCTCGTCGGACTGCGTGCGCAGGGCCAGGGCAAGATTGGACACGCGCCCGTCGCGGCGCAGCAGCCGGTCGAGCATCGTCGTGGTCTCGGGGTCGCGCCAGAGCGACAGGCTGCCCGCGGTGGCGCCGGCGATCGCGTCGGCGGCATGGCCGGTCTCGCGGGCGAATGCCTCGTTGGCCAGCAGGAACCGCCAGTCCTTCCACACCATGATGGCGGTCGGCACCGGCGCCATGCGGAACGCCAGCTCGAAACGCTCTTCGCTGCGTCGCAGGGCGGCCTCGGCCTGGCGACGCCCGTCCAGATCGGCGAAGGTGAACAGCATGCATTTGAGCTCGCCGATCTCGATCGGCTGGCCGGCCACGATGACGCTCTTCTCGCCACCGTTCGGAAGCTGCAGCATCGCCTCCATCTGCGGCACGGTGCGGCCGGCCTGCAGCCGCTCGATCGCCAGCTCGCGCCTGGCCGCACCCTCGAGAATGTCCACCTCGTAGATCGAGCGGCCGACGATGTCCGCCTGCGCCCAGCCGGTCATGTCCAGGAAGCCCTGGTTGACGCGGATGTGGCGCAGGTCGCGCAGACGGACGATCAGGGCGGGCGCCGGGTTGGCGTTGAACGCGCTCTCGAAGCGCTCCTCGGCGTTGTAGCGTTCGGTCTCGTCATCGAGGATCAGCACCAGCAGGTCGCGCTGGCCCTCATCGTCGGTCAGCACCAGGCTGCGGATGCGGTGCGTCCAACGCGAGTCCTTCTCTCCAGCGGGCGTCACGTCGACCACCACCTCGTCGAACGTCTCGCCCGCCATCACCCGCTCGATCGGACTGCATCCCTCCGACATGCGATGGCGGTTGCGATACCGCAGCTCGAAGCGCCGGCAATACTCCTGGACGGTGGCGCCGAGGCCTTCGATGCTGCTGACGCCGTGCATCTCGAGCGCGGTCTCGTTGGCCCAGACGAGGCTCTCGTCGGTCTCGATCAGGATCACGCCGTCGCTCATGCGGGCGATGATCTGCTGCAGGTAGCGGTACCGCGCGTGCTGGCTGGGAATGCTCCCCGACATGGCCGACCCTCCCGGTTCCGCGATCAGTCTCCAACGACCGGGCGGCACTCCGGTTCACGACCGCGACAGGCGGTTGCATCCGTTCGCCTGAACCGCCGATATCCCTGCCGGTCGGATGAGGCACGCAACGGGATGACAAGGACGGCACCAGCCACGTGGCGTGCACCGATAGCGCGCGGGATGACGCTTCCCGAGCTGGGTCTGCGCTACTGGGTGGCGATCTCGCTCGCCAGCGTGTTCGGGGCCAACCTCGGCGACTTCGTGGCGCACGACCTGCATCTCGGCCACTGGCAGGGCTTGTTCCCGTTGGCGCTGCTCATGGCGGCGATCCTGCTCCTGCAGCGCCGCGTGACGGGGGAGGGCTGCTACTGGGCCGGCATCATCGTGGTCCGGACCGCGGCGACCAACCTCGCGGACCTGCTGACCCACGACATGCATGTCGCCTATCCTTGGGTGATCCTCGGGCTGGCGGTCCTGCTGTGCCTGCTGGTCGGGGGCCAGCTGGTGCGAGCAGGCCGCGATCGGCTGGTCGCGGATGGCTGGTACTGGGCGGCGATGCTGACCGCGGGCACGCTCGGCACCGCCATCGGCGACTGTGTGGCGGACCGCTTCGGCCTCGGGCCAGGCGGCGGCACGCTGGTCCTCGGGCCCATCATGGTGGTCGTCCTGGCTGCCGGCCGGGGTTCGCAGTGGTCGGGCCGGCTGGCCTACTGGTCGGGCATCGTCGCGGTGCGGTCGGCCGGGACGACGGCGGGCGACTACTGGGTGCGTGCGCCGTGGATCGATCCGGGCCTGCCGCTCGCCACGGCCTGCTCGGGTGCGGTATTCGTGGCGACGGTGCTGCTGTGGCGACCGCGGCGGATGGCAACCGCGGCGACGGTCTAGAAGATCATCCCGCCGGCGACATCGATGGTGCTGCCGGTAATCCAGCCGGCCTCGTCGGATACGGAGTAGGCCACGAACGCGGCGACATCCTTCGGCAGGCCGACACGCCCGAGCAGGGTCTTGGCGACCAGGAAGTCGGTCATGCCCTTGGCGGACTCCGCGTTGCCTTCGGTCGCGGTGAACCCGGGGGCGACCCCCACCACCCGGATCCGGCGTGGTCCGAGCTCCATCGCCAGCGAGCGCGTCAGGGTGTCGACCGCGCCCTTGGTCGAGCAATAGACATGCACCATCGGATACGGGCTCTTCGCCAGGCCAGAGCTGATATTGACGATCACGCCACCTTCGGGAAGCACGCGCGCCGCCGCCTGGGTTGTCAGCAGCAGTCCGCGCACGTTCAAGGCGTAGTGCGCGTCGAAGCTTTCCGCGGTGAGGCTCTCGAGCGTGTCGGTCCGGTAGATGCCGGCGTTGTTGACCAGGATGTCGAGGCGGCCGAATTTCTGCAGGCTGGCATCGATCAGAGTCTGGATCTCGGCCGGCTTCGAGATGTCGGCCTGCACCGCGAACGCCGTGCCGCCTGCCGCTTCGATCCGGGCAACGACCGCGTCGGCGGTACCGTCGGAGCGCGTGTAGTTGACGATCACCGACGCTCCGTCGGCCGCAAGACGCTCGGCGATGCCGGCGCCGATGCCCTTCGATGATCCGGTGACGATCGCCACTTTTCCGTCAAGGCTGGCCAAGATCGCCTCCGAATCCATATCGATCACTACGGTATGGCTACGGTGCGCGATGCCGCGGGTCAAGCCTTATGTTAGTGAGCACTATGGAAATGGATCTTGAGCCTGTTCGTCGCAAACGTGGCCGGCGATTGTCCTTCGACCGCGACGCCGCCCTGCACCAGGCGATGCTGCTGTTCTGGCGCCACGGCTATGAAGGGACGTCGCTGAACGCCCTGACCGAGGCCCTCGGGGTCACGCCGCCGAGCATCTACACGGCGTTCGGGGACAAGAAGCGGCTGTTCCGGGAGGCGGTCGGGCTCTATCTGTCCGGCGGACCGGGGGCCCGGCAGATCATCGACCAGGCGGTGACGGCGCGTGCGGCGGCGCATGAGCTGCTGAGCGCTGCCGCAGCCGGATACACCGGGCCGGACAGGCCCTCGGGCTGCCTTCTCGCCACCTCGGCGATCAGCTGTTCACCGGAATCCGCCGAGATCCAGTCCGAGCTCGGCGAGATCCGGCGCGGCATCGAGCAGCATCTGCGGCAGCGGATCGCGGGTGATATCGCGTCCGGCGCGCTCCCCCCCGGCACCGACGCCACGGCCCTGGCGGGGCTGGTGGTGGCGGTGATCCAGGGCATGTCGACGCTGGCCCGCGATGGCGCCTCCACGGCGCATGTCCGGATGATCGCCGACGCCGCGATGGCCGCCTGGCCGCCGGACCCGGCCTGAGAACCGGCGCCGTCGGGGGGTGGGCAGCTCGACGCCGCGCGCCGACCTGATCGGCTACTTCATGGCACGTCGCATGGCGAGCACGGCCGGGATCGTCAGGAGTGCGGCGGTGGCGGCGGCGAGCACGCCCGGGGTGCGTCCCGCATGGTCGCCGATGACCCCGAACACTATCGGGGCCAGGGCGCCCGATCCGATCACGCCGGTGTAGAAGATCGCAAAGGCACGGCCGACATCGCTGGTCGGCGCCAGTTCAGGAACCGTGCCGTACAGCACCGAGGACGTGCCGTTCAGCACGACGCCCAGCAGCGGCAGCACCACGAGTGCCGGTGCGAGCGGGAGCATCAGCACGGTGACGATCAAGAGCGCGGTCACGAGCTCGGTGCCGATCACGCTGGCCACCACGCCGAACCGGTCGCCGATCCAGCCGCAGACCGCCTTGCCGAACGCACCGCCGGCGAACAGCACCGCAAAGGCGAAGCCGATCGCGGTCTCGTGGCCGCCCTTGGCGTGCAGCAGGAAGGGCAGGAACAGCAGGAAACCCATGCGGGTGGCAGTGTCGAGCACGCCCACCAGCACGAGGAGGCGGAAGCCGGCGCGCGATCCGGAGCCCTGCCGGCCACCGGCCCGGGCAACCGTCGCGACGAGGCCGCGCGGCAGCAGGACGCACAGTGCCGCCGCGCCGACCACGCCGACGACACCCACGATGGCCGTGGCACCCCGCCACGGAACCACCAGCAGCAGCAGCGCCACGGCAGCCGGGAAGGCCGATTTTCCGAGATCGCCGGCGAAGTTGTAGATGCCGAGCCAGCGCCGCGCGCCGGCCTCGAACGCCTCCGAGACCAGCAGCGAGGCGCGGGGATGCTGCACGCTCGATCCGACGCCGGCGAGCAACAGGCCGACGCAGAGCCACGCGAGTCCGCCCGGCAGGCTCACCACCAGGTAGCCGCCGGCGGCGACCAGCGTGGCACCGGCCAGCACGAGCCGGCCGCCGATCCGCCGCGTCCAGGCATCCGCGGGGATCTGCAGACCTCCCATGGTGCCGGAGTAGAGGCACCGCAGCAGCGCCAGCTCGGCGAAACCTAGGCCGAACTGCCGCTGCCAGACCGGCAGCAGGACGTAGATCAGGTCGGTGTAGCCGTCATGCACGAAATGGGCGAGGCAGGCGCCGAACAGCGTGCGAAGCGATCCGGACCTGCGGGCACTTGTGTCGGCCTCGATGTCGGTTGCCGCGGCAGGGCTCGGGTTCATCGTCGTTCTCTGCATGCGACGGTCATAGAAGCCCGCGTCGCCGCCGTTTAGCCGCTTGCTCCTCGCCGGTATTGTCAGGTTTTCTCACAGGTCATGCGGCATCTCCCTCCTTTATCGGCGTTGCGCGTCTTCGAGGTTGCGGCCCGGACAACCAGCTATGTCGAGGCCGGGCGCGAGCTCGGGCTCACCCACGGCGCGATCAGTCGCCAGATCGCGGCACTCGAGACCTGGCTCGGCCAGCGGCTGTTCGTCCGGGTGGGCCGACGCATGGTGGCGACACCGGCCGCGCGGGCGTTCGCCACCGAGATCAGCCAGGCGTTCGATCGCATGACCACTGCCGCGGGGGCACTCGGCAAGCTGGAAGCCGCTCGCCTGCTGCGGGTGAGTGCGCCCACCACCTTCGCGATGCGCTGGTTGATCCCGAGGCTGAGCGCGTTCGAGGCGCTGCGGCCGGAGGTCGAGATCAGCGTCACCACCGCGACCACCCTGCATGAGGAACTGCGCGGCGGCTTCGACGTGGCGATCCGGCGCGGCATCGGTCGCCAGGATGGCCCAGCCTGGCCGCAGCACCGCGCGGTGCATTTTCTCGACGAGTTCGACGTGCTGATCGCAAGTGCCGGCCTGCTGCGGCAGCACCCTGTCGCGCGACCGGAGGACATCCGGGGCGCCGTGCTGCTGGCGAGCGAGACCAGGCCGGGCGACTGGGCCGACTGGCTGACCGCGGCCGGGTTGCCGCAGCCGCGCAGCCGGCATCGGGTGTTCGACCATTTCTTCGTCACGCTGCAGGCCGTGACGGACGGGATGGGTTTCGGCATCGGCCCGCTGCCGGTGCTCGAACGCGAGGTGCAACTCGGCCGTCTGGTGGCACCGCTGCCGGCGATCAGGGTGGAGCGGCCCGGCTACCACGCGTTGATCCCATTCGACGTGGACAAGTCGCCGTCCCTGGAGGCGTTCGTCGAATGGCTGGTGGATGAGGGGAAATCCTCTGCTACCGGCAGTGGAGATGGCGCCGGCTGAAGCTCGAGGCTGCCTGCACCCCGGATCTTGTGCTGGACGCAGGAACGGCTTCTGACCGCGTCGCAACGGCACATCCGGAAAATGCAAAGCCGTGCGGACCCGGTTCGACAAGGTGACAGATCTGTTCTGCAAGATCGGCCAACTGGGTGCCTGGCTTTCTCTCCTTGTCGAGGGCTGGCGTGACGTCAACCACTCCTACCGCCTGATCGATCAACATCGGCTGCTGCAGATGCTTGAGATGGATCTCCGTCCGCACCACCAGCATCTCCCGGTTTATCCGGCAGAGCGGAACCGGCGCGACGGCTGATTTCGATGCGATCGTTGCGGCGATGGAGCGCGTTTCGAGGCTGCGCGGCACTGTGCGCTGTCACGTTCCACCCGGATGAACGACGCCGACGCGACATGACGGTCCTGCCGCCGGCAGATCCAGCGGGTCATGCGGACGATTGCGGGTTGCCTCGCCAAGCCGCCATCTGTCTAATCCGCACGCTCTGGAAATGGACCGGCGACCACCGCATGCTTGATCTGGTTTGGTATGGCGTGCTGATCGGCATCGGCGCCACTGTAGCGATGGATATCTGGGCGCTCGTCCTGTCCCGCTTTCCCGGCGAGAGCCTGCCGAACTGGGCGCCGGTGGGCCGCTGGTTTGGCCACCTGCCGCGCGGGAGGGTGTTCCATGCCGACATCGCCGCATCCGACCCGCTCGGCGGCGAGCTCGCGATCGGCTGGATCGGCCATTACGCGGTGGGCATCCTGTACGGTGTCGTGTTCCTGCTTTTCATGGGCCAAGGCTGGCTCGCGCATCCAACCTTTCTGCCGGCCTGGATCTGGGCGATCATCACGGTCGCCGCCGGCTGGTTCCTGCTGCAGCCCGGGCTGGGCATGGGATGGGCGGCCTCCCGGACCGCAAACCCGACCAAGGTCAGGGTCATGAATCTCGTGGCCCATAGCTGGTTCGCGGTCGGGCTGTACGGAACGGCGCTGCTGCTGCGTTAGCTACCGGCCGGTCGGTGCGATGCGCCAGACCGTGCTGTTGCCGTCCTCGGTCACCAGCAGAGCGCCGTCATGCGCGACGGCCACGCCGACCGGTCGTCCCCAGACGCTGTCGTCATCGACCACGAAGCCGGTCATGAAATCCTCGTAGCTGCCGCCCGGAACGCCGTCGTGCAGCCGCACCCGCACGATCTTGTAGCCGGTGCGCTCGGCGCGGTTCCAGGAGCCGTGCAATGCGACAAACGCGTCGCCGTCCATGCCGGCCGGAAACGCGGCCGGTGCACCCTTCGGCGGGTCATAGAACGCCATCTGCAACGGCGCCGAATGCGGTTGGATCAGCACGTCCGGGACCGTCACCTGGCCGGCGAGATCCGGCCGTTCGCCGGCGTGACGCGGGTCCGGGTTGTTGCCGATATAATACCAGGGCCAGCCGAAAAAGGCGCCGGGCCGGACCCGCGTCACATAATCCGGAACGAGATTGTCGCCGAGCCCGTCACGTTCGTTGGTCGAGCACCACAGCTCGCCGGTGACCGGATGCACCGCAAGGCCGACGCAGTTGCGGATGCCGGAGGCAAAGACATGCCCGTGCTGGCCGTCCGGGTCGAATGCCAGCACGTCGGCTCGGTTGGCCTCGCCACCCCAGGCGGCACCGCGCAGGGTGTGCGCTTCCCAGTCATGGATCTGCTGCGCGTCCTGCCGCTTCATTGATTCCGCATCGTTCGACCCCGAGCCCACCGACACGAACATCTGTCGGCCGTCGCGGCTGAACCGGATGTCGCGGGTGGTGTGGTAGCCGGTGGTCTGCCCGAGCTTCGGCACCACGACCTGCGGCTGGCCGGTCGCCTCGAGGTCACCCGGGCGGTAGGCGAACCGCACCACCTGGTTGATCGTCGCCACATAGACCCACTTCGGATCGGGCCCGAGCGGATAGAACGCGATGCCGAACGGTGCGTCGAGGCCACTCGCGAACACCACGTTCGAGAGCGGATGCGAGGCACCGTCGGCGGCGCGCACTACCCGGATCCGGCCCGGCGTGGTCTCGGCGATGAAGATGTCGCCGTTCGGCGCCACCCGCAGCAGGCGGGGATTCTCGAGACCCGTCGCGAACCGCTGCACCGAAAAGCCCGGTGGCACTTTCGGTATCGCCCCATCGGGCTGGTCCACGATCGAGGGCGTGTTGCTGGCGGACCCGGTCGCGTAGGGGCGCGGCATGTCGGCGGCCACCAGGTGTCGGCTGACCCCGGGGGCGTCGTGATGCCAGTCGCCGTATGCGGCTGCGGCTGCAAGCGGGGCAGATGTCGGGATCTGCGCCCAGGCGGGCGATCCCGGTGCAGGCAGCAGGCCAGCCGCAAGACAGGCCGTCGCGACAAGACGCGGGGAGTGGCGTGGCGCCGTCATCGCGATCCTCACGCAGCAGGTGAACCAGGCGATCAGCATAAGGAAGGCCGGTTCGAACGGCAGCCTGGGAGGCGTCAGGCATGATCACAGACCCGTGTTTGTGCATCGCAGCAAAATCCTTGCGCGGCGGGGTTGGGTCGCCTATGTTGCGTTGCACAATAACCAGGAGCGAGTTTCATGGCTCACACAACCACCTTCGTCGGCACCGGCACGCAGACCAACCTCCCGGCGATCATCCAGCAGTTGGTCGGGCGCGTCCGGGCCCACGCCGAGACCCGTCGCCAGCAGGCCCAGCTGCGCTGCGAGCTGAGCCAGTATTCGAACCGCGAGCTCGCCGACATGGGCCTGAGCCGCGCGGACATCGACGGGATCGTCGCCGGCTCACGCATCGGCTGATCCCGCCGCGGGATTGCCTCAGCCAGCCGGCCTCGGCATCGCCCGCGCCTGCTGCACCAGCTGCAGCACCAGTGGCGTCATGCGGCGCACGATGATCGCGACCCCAGCCGGGGCCGGGTGCATCCCGTCCGCCTGGTTCAGGGCACGGTCGCCTGCAACGCCCTGCAGGAAGAACGGGTCGTAGATCAGTCCCGGCCGCCTCGACAGCCGGTCGAACACGCTGCGAAATGCCTGGCCATACTGCTGGCCGAGATTAGGCGGGGCATACATCCCGCTGAACAGCACCGGGATGTGCAGCGCCGCGAGCCGATCCAGGATGGCGGCGAGATTGTGCTCCATCTGCCCGGGATCCAGGCCGCGCAGCCCGTCATTGGCGCCGAGTTCGACGATCGCCGCGTCCGGATGATCGCCCAAGGCCCAGTCGAGGCGCGCCAGGCCGCCGGCAGTCGTGTCGCCGGACACACCGGCATCCAGCACCACGGCGTGCGCGTCGGCTTGGTCCAGGGCAGCCTGCAGGCGGCTCACGAAGCCCTGATCGTGCGGCAGTCCGAACCCGGCAGTCAGGGAATCGCCGAGTGCGAGGATGCGGATCGTGCGCGTCGACTGGCCGCTATCCTGGAGCATGTCGACGCCCTTGGATTGGGTTGATGGTATTGCGGCACCCGTCCCGGCATGGTCGGACACCGGCTGCGCGACACCTGGCAGGATCATCCCGCACAGGAACGTCATGGCCAGCAGCGGCTTGATCAGCAGCCGGCGCACGTGCTCCGGACCCTTGGTGCACCGCAGCGCGCGGCCATATGGAGCCTTCATGGATGGACAGATGCCTTTGCGCGATCAGCCGGCGCTGGTCGAGGCCCGCGACCTCTGGCTGACCGTGCCCGCGCGGCCGGTCGCGGTCAATTCGAGGCAACGGTGGTGGCGCCGGCGGCAGGCGTTGGATGCGGAGGCCGTCGCGTCGCTCGATATCGTGCGCGGCATGTCGCTGGCGGTGGCGGCGGGTGAGTCTGTGGGCATCGTCGGGCCGTCCGGCTCGGGCAAGACCAGCCTGCTGATGCTGCTGGCCGGGCTCGAACGCCCGACCCGCGGCCAGGTGCTGGTCGACGGCATCGATCTCGCGTCGCTGGACGAGGACCAGCGGGCCCGGTTTCGCGGCCGCCGGATCGGGATCGTGTTCCAGTCCTTCCATCTGATCCCGACCATGACGGCACTCGAGAACGTCGCCGTCCCGCTGGAGCTGGCCGGCAGCGCCGATGCGTTCAGCACGGCCGAGGCGGCTTTGCGCCAGGTCGGGCTCGGGCACCGGCTCGGGCATCTGCCGGGCCAGCTCTCCGGCGGCGAGCAGCAACGGGTGGCGCTCGCACGCGCGTTTGCCCCGCGCCCGGCCCTGCTGTTGGCCGACGAGCCCACCGGCAACCTCGATGTCCGCACCGGCGAGACGGTCCAGGAGCTGCTGTTCGAGATGCAGCGCCAGCAGGGCACGGCACTCCTGCTGATCACCCACGACCCGCTGCTGGCGTCGCGGTGCGATCGGCGGCTTGCGGTTTCGGACGGCCGGCTGCTGGCGCCTGACCTCCCTCACGACATGGTCCAGGATCGGGCCGTCTCGTGAGCTTCACGTTGCGGACGGCCCTGCGGCTGGCGTTGCGCGACTGGCGTGGCGGTCCCGGGATGCTCCGCGGCATGGGGATCGTGCTGCTCTGCCTGACGCTGGGTGTGGCAGCGATCGGTACCATCGGCGGCCTGCGCGATGCGATCCAGTCCGGAGTGGCCGAGCAGCGACGCGCGATCCTGGGTGGCGACCTGGCGATCGAGAGCAGCGACCCGCTGCCTGACACGCTCGCCGCCTTCCTGGCTGCACAGGGTGCGAGAACCTCGACCGTGATCCGCATGCGGTCGATGGTGTACGGGCCTGCCGGCCGGCGCATGCTGGTCGAGCTGTATGCCGTCGATGCGGCCTATCCATTGGTCGGGCTGGTGACGCTCGCACACGCGGCCGACCCACAACCGAGCCTGGTTGCAGGACTCGGGCGGCAGGGTGGCCGGCCGGGCCTGCTCGCCGAAGCGCTCGTGCATGATCGCCTCGGTGCTGCAGCCGGAACCGCCGTTCGGGTCGGCGACGAGGCATTCCGGCTTGGGCCGATCCTCGAGCGCATGCCGGACGCGGCGGGCTCGGCCACGTTGGCACCGACTGTGCTGATCGCCCGCGCGGCACTCGACGAGGCCGGCCTGCTGCGACCTGGCGCGCTGTACACGTCGTCGCTTCGGGTCGTGCTGCCGGATATCCGGACGGACGAGACCGCGGCCGCCCGTCTGGTCCGCGCCCGCGCGCTGGCCCAGCGCGTTGCCGCCCGGTTTCCGGGAGAGGCCTGGCACATCCGCGACATCAATGACGCCGCGCCGGCACTGACCCGCGTGGTCGACCAGGTTGCGTTGTTCATGACGCTGATCGCGCTGGCGGCCTTGCTGCTGGGTGGCATGGGGGTGGCAGCCGGGGTCTCGAGCTGGCTTGGCAGCCGCACCGCGACGATTGCCGTGCTGCGCTCGCTGGGTGCACCGCCGGCACTCGCGGTGTCGGTATTCGGGATCCAGGTCGCTGGCTTGTGCGCTGCCGGGATCCTGCTCGGCGCGGTGATCGGGCTGGCGCTGCCGCCGCTCGCCGTCCGGATACTGGCGGATCTGCTGCCGGTGGCGCCGAAGGGCGGGCTGCAATGGGCGCCGGTCGGGCTGGCGTCGGTGTTCGGGATCGTCGTGGCGACGCTGTTCACGCTAGCCCCGATGGCGCGTGCGATGTTGGTGCCGCCGGCGGTGCTGTTCCGCGGGCCAGCCGGGCAGGCCGTTCATGGCCGACGCCTCGGCACGGTCCTTGGATCGATCGGGCTTTCCGGGCTGTTGGTGCTGCTCGCGGTGCTGACCTCGCCGAACCGGTGGCTGGCGCTCGGCTTCTGCGTCGTGTCGGCGCTCGTGCTGTTGGGCTTCCGGTTGTCCGGGTGGATGCTGACCAGGCTTGCGCAGTTGCTGCCCCGGCCGGCGCCGCGACCGGGGGTAGGGCGCGTCGCCATCCGGCTGGGTCTGGCGGCACTCGGTCGTCCAGCAGCACCGGCCTCGCGACTGCTGCTGGCACTGGGTGCGGGGCTCACCGTGCTGGCGACGGTGGCACTGGCCGAGGGCGATCTGCGTGCGGCGGTGCTCGGCCAGCTGCCGAAACATGCCCCGTCGTTCTATTTCATCGACCTGCAGCCGGACGAAATCGGGCGCTTCGGTGCGCTGCTGCACGGTTTGCCGTCTGTCGGCGAGGTGCGCGAACTGCCGAGCCTGCGGACTCGGGTGGTGGCGGTGGACGGCGTGCCGGCGGAGCAGGTGCAGGCGAGCGCCGGGACGCGCTGGGCACTGCGCGGCGATCACGGCCTGACCATCGCCGGACCGCCACCGCCGGACACTCACGTCATTGCAGGCCACTGGTGGCCTGCGGATTATTCCGGGCCGCCGCTGCTTTCGTTCGATGCAGGCCTGGCCAAGGGGTGGGGGGTGCATGTCGGCTCGATCGTGCGGCTGAACGTGCTCGGCCGCGACATCGATCTGAGGGTCGCGAGCCTGCGCGAGATCGCCTGGCAATCGTTGCAGCTGAACTTCGCGTTCATGGCGTCGCCTGGGGTCTTGTCGGCCGCGCCGCATACGGTAATCGCCACCGTCGCCACCAGCGGCCGCGCCAGTGACGACGCCGCGGTGCTGGCAGCGGTGACTGATGCCCTGCCCAACGTCACCGGAATCCGCGTCGCCGATATCCTGGCGCAGCTGGGCGGATTGGTGCGCAAGCTTGCGGTGGCGCTGGCCGCGATCGGTGCCGTGGCGCTTCTATCCGGCGGTCTGGTGCTGGCGGCGACCCTGGCTGCGGCGCAACGCCAGCGCATCGCAGAGGCCGCGATCCTCCGCGTGCTCGGTGCCACCGGCGCACAGCTTCGCGCCGCATGGCTGGTCGAATTCGCTATCCTCGGTGGAATTGCCGGCAGCCTTGCAGCGGCGATCGGCGCCGGACTGAGCTGGCTGCTGATGCGCCTGGTCCTGCGGGCTCCGTGGGCATTTCTCACGGGCACGGTGGCGGCGGTGATCCTTGCGGCAATCGCCTTGATGTTGGCAGCCGGTTTCCTGGCAACCCGGCGCGGCCTCGCCGCCAGCCCGGCGGTGCTGCTGCGCCAGGACTAGAACGGCAGCAACACGTCGAGCAACTGCTGTCCATAACGCGGCGTCTGCAGGTCGGTCAGCTGACCGTTGCCGCCATAAGAGATCCGAGCTTCCGCCATCCGATCGTGGGTCACGGTGTTGTCGGCGGTGATGTCCTGCGGGCGGACGATGCCGCTTACCTGGAGTATTCGAAGCTCGCTGTTCACGCGCACCTCCTGACGCGCGCTCACCACGAAGTTGCCGTTCGGCAGCACCTGGGTGATGGTCCCGGCGAGGCGGAGCGTGACCGTCTCGTTGCGCTTGATCTGTCCCGTCGAGGCGTTGCTGTTGGCGCTGTTCGTCGAGAGCGAATTCGCCCCGAGTGCCGACTGGACCAGCTTCTGCTTGATGCCGAACAGGCTCGGGACACCCATGGCTTCGCTCCCGGTCCGGGACGTCGTGCTGTTGTCCTCGACGTCGGCAGCATCCGTGATGTCCACCAGCACTGTCAGCAGATCTCCGGTTTGGGCCGCCCGCTGGTCCTTGAAGAACGCCCGACTACCAGGACGCCACAGGCTGGCAAGATCCGCTGGCGCCTGTTCCAGAGGCGGCATCGGCATCGTCAGGGGGCGGTAGGTACGCGCGGCGGTCGGATCGGTGATCGGCGTCATGGTCGGCGGACGGCCGAGATCTGACAACCGCGACAACGCGCCGCAGCCTCCGAGCAGCCCCGCGAGCATGAAGGGCAGCAATGAGATCTGCGACCGGCGAGCTTGGTGAAACATCAGTTTCCGGCCTCCTGCGTGCCGCTCCAGGAGCGCTCATTTCCGGAGAGAGCCGCCGGAACTTGGGGCAGCGACTGCTGCTGTCTGTTGGCCTGCAGGGTCAGCGGAGCGGTCCCGACCTCGATCTGGATATCAACGCTATCCATGATCTGACCGACGAGAATCGCCCGCGACATGGTGTTGACGACATGGATGCTATCGCCGGCGACACCTCCCTCGAGCGCTGTTCCGGCAGCGGTCAGCGCGAGGCCGCCAATTTCCAGCCGGAGTACGACTGGTCGACCCCTCTCGACCAACATGGGCCGGATCAACATGTCGCGCATCAGCGGCTCATTGTTCGCAAGCGGGTGCTTCAGCGCCATGCCGACAACGTCTGCGGGTGACGTCAGGGGCGTACCGTGAAGGCTCTCGATCGCCACGCGAAGGACCCGCACATCCAGCGTCGACATCGTGGATCCGGCAGGCATCGCGTGTGCGAGTGCCAACACACTCACCTTCTGCTCCGTGCGCCCGACGACACGGAAGGTGACTGGCTCTGCATTCGGCGCCTCGAACAACAGAACCGCCGCAAAGCGGCCGGTCTGTGCGTCGTGATCGAGGGTCTGGAGTTCCGGCACTGCGGTCATTTCCACGGGCAACAACGGTGATACGAATGCTGACAACGAAATATCCGCTTCAGGCGATAAACCATTCGCCAGAAGGGCCGGCCTCAGCACCCCCAGTATCTCGTCGCTTGTGACAGATCGCGCCTGTCGCTCGATCACCGACGACACGTAGCCGGCACCAGGCTGCCAATCGACTCCGAACTCGGAGGCAATCGCCGACAGTTGCATAGGGGGCACGACCACCCTTTTTCCCGGGGCCGGTGATGGGCCGATTTCACAGTCCTGCCCGGGTGACAAGCCGGCGAACAAGTCAGAAAGCCTGACGTTCTCCCCATGGATCGCGACATGGCTGCGAAGGCTCGCTGCGTGCAGAATGGATGGGTGTATCGCCAGCCCCACGACGAGAAGTAGCGAACCGGCGTCGCGCTGGCTTTTCCTCATTTCAGGTTGGACAGGGTCTGCATCATGTCGTCCGATGCGGTGATCACCTTGCTGTTCATCTCGTAGGCGCGCTGCGCCGTGATCAAGTTGGTTATCTCGCTGACGACGTTGACATTCGAGCTCTCGACGAAGCCCTGCATCACGCTACCGAAGCCTGCGGCGCCGGGCGTCCCGGTTGTCGGGTTGCCGGAAGCCGAAGTCTGCAGCAGCAGGTTGTCTCCCTGGGCTTCGAGGCCCGCACTGTTCGGGAAAACCGCGAGCTGAAGCTGACCCACTGTTTGGGGTGCAGTCTGACCGGCAAGTGCCACCTGGACCTGGCCGGAGGCGTTGATCGTGACACTTTCGGCATTCGTCGGAACGGTGATTCCCGGCGCCACGGCATAGCCGTCGGACGTGACAATGGTCCCATCCGCCGCGAGCCCCAAGGTACCATCCCGCGTGTAGGCGGTATCGCCGGATGGCAGTGTCACCTGGAGAAAACCGTTTCCCTGGATTGCCAGGTCAAGGCTGTTGCTCGTCTGCTGCAGGCTGCCCTGCTCGTTGATGCTGTAGATCGCTGCGGTCTTGACGCCCAGACCAACCTGCGCGCCTGAAGGTACAACGGTCCCACTGTCGGAGCTGTTCGATCCGACCCGACGAAGATCCTGGTAGATCAGGTCCTGGAACTCGGCGCGCCGCCGCTTGAAGCCGGTGGTCGTCATGTTGGCAATGTTGTTCGAGATGACCTCGACATTGGTCTGCTGTGCCTGCATCCCGGTACCGGCTATATCAAGTGAGCGCATATCGCCCTCCCATCATGCTGAATGTAATCCGTCCTTGGGTCATCAACTCTGCTGCTGGACAAGTTTGTCGATGGCGGATTGCTGACGTTGCCCCTCACTTTCGATGAATTGCGAGACGATCTGGAACTCTTTCTCAGTCTGCATCATCCTGGTCAGCTCGTTGATCGGCTGGACATTGCTCGACTCAACGACACCTTGCGTAACCTTGGGCTGCACCGAAGGAGTCGTTCCGCCCGTCGTGCGATAGAGTTTACCGCCTTCCGGTACTAGCTGATTGATGTCGTCAGCGGTCACGACGCCAAGCCGACCAACGGGACCATTTTGGGTGCTGATGGTGCCGTCACCCTTGATCTGGATGTTCGTGTCGGATGGCGAGAGCTGAATAGGGTTGCCAGCCGTATCGAGCAGGAGGTTCCCGGAAGCGTCTGCAATGCGCCCGTCGGCAAGCATTCCGAAGCGTCCGGACCGGGTCAATCTCGGTCCGGCGGCGGTCGAAACGGTAAAAAAGCCCGGACCGGTCAGGGCCAGATCCAGCGGATTGCCTGTCTGGCTGAGGCTGCCGTCTTTTTGATCGAGATATGTCGCGCGATCCTGAGTGTAGTCGAGTGTCGTTCCGCCGGGTGGCGCATCAACTCCGTGCTGCCGCGACAGATAGTCGCTGAACAGAACCCGCTGTGCCTTGTAGCCGTCCGTGTTCGCGTTGGCGATGTTGTTCGCGATCACGTCCATGGCGCGCTGCTGTGCGTCCAGTCGAGACAGCGCGACGTAGGTCGTGTTTTCCATCTTCAAGCCCCAAGAACACCGTCATCATCGGCGCAAATGGTTAACAGCGCTTTAAGGCGGCAACACCCTCGTGAACGTCGTCGTGATCACGGCGATTAAGAGCCCCTTAATCAGTCGATGCGCATTGTGCCGAAGAACCAGGACGGTTCATGACGGGGGCAATGGTATGAGCACGGAGGTAGCAGCGGCAGTTGACGAGAAGGTCCGCAAGGGCCGGAAGCCTGTCGTCATGATCGGTGCAGGACTGCTCCTGCTGGTGGTGATCGCTGGCGGAGTCTGGTTCAGCGGCGTGATCGGGCATTCTCATCACGGTAAAGGCGGGAGCTTTGCCGTCGTCGAGAAGCCGGTCTTTTTTGACCTCCCCGATATCGTGTCGAACCTGGACACAGGCGGTCACCGGGCGAGCTTCATCAAGCTGCACGCCAAGCTCGGGATTGCCCACGCCATCGATGTGCCGGCCGTTCAGGCGGCCGTGCCTCAGATACTCGACATTTTCCAGACCTACCTGCGGAGCATGCGGCCAGAAGAGGTTCGCGGCGGCGAAGGGACCTTTCGGCTGCGGGAGGCGCTCATGAACAGGATCGACCTGGTGCTGGCTCCGATCCAGCTCACGGACATGCTGTTCACCGAAATGCTCGTCCAGTGAGCGGCGTATCGGAAGACCCGTCCGACGAGGATCTGGCGGCAGCTTGGGGCGCGTCGATCGATGACACCGAGGAGGCTGCGGATGTTGTCGCGCAACCGGATGCGACACGGATTCTCAATCAGGCCGAAATCGATAGCCTGCTGGGATTTGATGCCGGCGGCAGTGATGACGTCGATACCAACGGCATGCAGCGGATCATCAGCTCGGGTCTCGTATCATACGAGCGCCTGCCGATGCTGGAGATCGTGTTCGACCGTCTGGTTCGTATCATGTCGACGAGCCTGCGCAACTTTACCAATGACAACGTAGAGGTCTCTATCGATAACGTGGTCTCACTGCGCTTTGGCGATTACCTGGATTCCGTGCCGCTGCCGGCGATGTTCGCGGTGTTCAAGGCGGAGGAGTGGGAAAATTACGGGTTGATGGTCATCGATTCCGCGATGATCTACTCCATCGTCGACGTGCTACTCGGCGGCCGCAGAGGTACTGCGGCGATGCGGATCGAAGGCCGTCCCTACACGACAATCGAGCGAACTCTTGTCGAGCGACTGATAAGGGTCGTGCTCGCCGACCTGTCTTCCAGCTTCGATCCGCTCTGTGCGATTACGTTCCGGTTCGAGCGCCTTGAAGTCAACCCGCGCTTTGCAGCGATTTCGCGTCTCTCCAATGCGGCGGTGCTCGCTCGGATGCACGTCGACATGGAGGATCGCGGCGGGCGCATGGACCTCGTGCTCCCATACGCGACCTTGGAACCCGTGCGCGAGCTCTTGTTGCAGCAGTTCATGGGCGAGAAGTTCGGCCGCGACGCCATCTGGGAAACCCATCTCGCGGAAGAATTGTGGAATACTGAAGTCGACCTCGACGTGGTGCTGGACGAGCAGCCGATGCGCCTCTCGGACATCATCGCGCTCAAGCCAGGCAGCCAATTCATCCTGCGGCAAGGTCGCGAGGCACCGGTCCAGCTCCGGTGCGGCCAGGTCATCCTGTTCGAAGGACGGATCGGGCGCCGCAAGAACCGGGTAGCGGTCCGGATCGAGCAGGTGGTCGGGCGTCTGCCGGGCGGGCCGGACGCTGGCCCGCGGAGGGGCTCATGACAAGCTCCAGCCTCAGCGGTACCGACTGGCTCCTCGAGATTGTTCTCATGGTCCTGTTGGTGCTGACCATGTTTCACGCCTTCCGCCTCGAGCGCGCGCTCGGTGTGTTGCGACGGGATCGCGCGGCTCTCGAAGAGCTTGTGACGGGCTTCAATGCCAGCGCGAGGCAGGCAGAGGACGGCATCGAGCGACTGCGTGTTGCAGCGGACGGGGCAGGCCGACAAATCGCTCGCCATGTGGATCAGGCTCGCGGCCTCAAGAGCGACCTCGAGTTCCTGAGTTCTCGTGGCGAGAAAATCGCCGATCGCCTTGCCGTCGTGATCCGGCAGGCAAGGCCGTCAGACCTGGCTGGGTCAGGCCAGGATACGACCGTCGAAGCGGAAACGCAGGTCCTCGCCCAGGCCGGATCGCTGAGCCCGGTCGGTCGTGAGCAGGCGCTCGACCAGGAAACCCGACTGCGAAGTCAGGCCGAGAAGGATCTCCTTCGTGCCCTTCGGTTGGCGAGGTAGCCCCATGCGATCCTTTTCCTGGCAGAGCCGCGTCCTGCCGCTGACGATGGTCGTCATCGTGCTGCTTTTTGCAAACAAGGCAGTCGGGTTGGCGCGGGACGCCGCGGCCGCCGGCAGTCCGGTTGCTGCTGCCGCTACCGCTGCCGCACCGGTTCCGGCGGCACCGGCCGTATCGGCTCCGCCTGGATCAGCAGGACTGTCTGCTTCCGTCGTCGGATCCGTGGCGCCAACTCCGGCCGCTGCCACGCCAGCGGAACTCCAGATACTCCAGGACCTGCGCAAGCGTCGTGCAGCACTCGATGACCGCGCACGGCAGCTTGATCAGCGTAATGATCTCCTGCAGACGGCTCAGGTCAAGCTGCAGGCGAAATTGGACGAGTTGACGGCGCTACAGCAACGCCTCGAGCAGCTCGACGACTCTCGTCGGAAGCGAGACAGCGCCAATTGGACAGGACTGGTCAAGCTCTACGAAGACATGAAGCCACGCGACGCTTCAGCCATCTTCGATGTGCTCGACATCCCGGTTTTGCTCGAAGTCCTCGACCGCATGGACGAGCGCAAGGCAGCATCCATCATGGCAGGGATGCTGCCTGAAAGAGCACGCCTCGTGACGCAGATGCTCGCGCAGAAGCGCACGCATGATGGCGCAATCCCACCGCCGGCCGCCACGATGGCCACGGCTCCAGATCAACCAGGCTAGAGAGGTAGAAGCAGCATGTCGATCAATCACTCCATGAATGTCCTCATCGTCGACGATTACAAGACGATGCTGAGGATCATCCGCAATCTGCTCAAGCAGATCGAGTTCGACAACGTCGATGAGGCAACGGACGGGACAGAGGCGCTCTCAAAGCTGCGCGCCGGCAGCTACGGGCTGGTCATCAGCGACTGGAACATGCAGCCGATGACGGGCCTGGAACTTCTCCAGGAAGTTCGCAAGGACGCCAAACTGAAAACTCTCCCCTTCATCATGATCACGGCCGAGAGCAAGGCAGAGAACGTCGTCGCGGCGAAGCAGGCCGGGGTATCGAATTATATCGTGAAGCCTTTCAACGCCGAGACCCTCAAGGGGAAGATCGAGAAGGTGCTTGGAAATGCGTGAGGTGTCAGATCTGCCACAGAGGCTCAAGGAGCTGAGCAGCCGCTATCCGGATGCCAAGTCTGATGTCGTGGGGGAGGTGGTGGTCGCCATTCTCTCCAGCATGAGTGGGGACCTGAGTTCAAGGGAAGCCGCGTTGCTGCACGAGATCGGCAGCCTCGGTCAGGCGGTCGCGACGACGCGGCAGGAGATCGCGGCGTTGGGAGTGGATGATATCACCGTAAGTTACATCCCATGCGCCACCGACGAGCTCGACGCCATCGTGGCCCATACTGCGTCGGCAACGGAATCGATTCTCGAAGTTTGCGAAACGCTCGATGCGCTTGGAGCCGAGATGGACGGCGTGCGGGCTGGCAAGCTTCAGGATGCGACGATGAAGATCTACGAGGCCTGCAGTTTTCAGGACATCACCGGCCAGCGAATCACGAAGGTGGTGCATACGCTGCAGAATATCGAGACGACAATCGCCCGGATCGTGCAGACGTTCGGCGGCAAATCGGCCCCCAGGATCGAGTCCCCGGAGCATTCCCCCGAGGTGGTGCTTCTCAACGGGCCGCAACTCCCCGCGGCGGCGATGGATCAGTCTGACATCGACGCATTGCTGGCCAGTTTCGACTGATGCACCTGTTGGCTCGCCTGGTTCTGCTGGTAAGCCTGATCTGGGCAGCAGGAGCCGTGTCGGCCCAGGCCGGCAGCGCTCCGATGACATCGATCGGGCCAATGGCTGCGTTCAGAATTGGCGATCATGTGTCGTTCGGGCGCCTGGCAGTCTTGCTTCCGGCGGGCGTCACCTGTTCTGCTTCGGGAAGCGGAGAACAGGAGGTGCTCCATTTCAGCCGACCGGTCCGCCTGGTAGGCTCTCCGAAAGATGGCGGCCCAGGTATCCTCGGCGTCGTCGCTGGCGCCGATGAATTGACGCTTCGGCTGCAGCCGTCGAGCAGCGTCCGGATCATGACGATCGGCCGCCGTTTGGTGGTCGATGTCTTCCCGCCGGCACCGCAGGCGGCTTCGCCCGGGATTGGCGCCTCGAATGCAGATGCGAAACCGGTCGGCCGGCTTCCGGACGCAGCCGCGTCTGCTGGATCAGTCAGCGCGTCGCTGCTGCCGGGCCTCCCGTCTCCCCTGGTTGCGGTTGCTGACGGACCCCCGCCGGCCAGGAGGATTTCAGGCGCATCGAACGCAAAGCCGGTAGCGCTGGTCACCGGTGCCGCGACGTCACCTGTAGGCGGCCAATCGGACGTGACCGCAGGCCCGGGGACGGCGCACGGACAGCCCGAGGCGGACGGTGGTCCGGTCTCGATCGCGGCATCGATCGTGCCGCCGGATCAGGGCAAGCCCGGCGGCCTCATGCTCCCCTTCGACAAGCATGTCGGGGCGGCTGCTTACCGTCGGGGCACCACGCTCTTCGTCGTCTTCGACAGCGACAAGCCGGTCGATCTGGTAAGCGTGGCGGGGGATCCGGTATTCGGCCAGGCGATCTTTGCGGTGCTGCCTTCGGGCGCTGTCCTGACCATGACGCCTTCCGCCGATGCGCACCCGTTCCTGCACCGGTCTCCCGACGGCTGGCTGATCTCGATGACGAGTTCCTTGCCGATCGCAGCGACGATCGCGCCCCGGAGTGACGCCGGCGCCGTGCGCCTGCCGGTCGTGGAGCCTGGTCGCGTCGTTACGGTACCCGATCCGGCGACCGGAATGGATATCCTGGTCGGCACGACGCGGCATGAGGGGCAGAGCCTTGCGCCATCCCGTTCCGGCGTCGGCTACGCCCTTGTATCGACCATCCTCGGCGTCGCGGTCGAGCGGCTGTCGGACCAGCTCGAGTTACGTTCGGCCTCGGGCGGCTTCGTCCTGGACGCGCCGGATGGTCTCGAGCCGCTGCAAGTCGGGCTGCAGCGAGCAGCGGGCAACTTCTCGCGCAGCCTTGATCTTCCTGCCGCCGACGCTCAAGAACTTCAAAGCCGCTACAAGATCGCGGTGGCTGCGGCCGCAGCGCTGCCATTGGCTGCACGCCGTGGCCACCGGCTCGACGCCGCCGAGGCCGCCTTGGCGCTCGACCGCGGTCGTGACGCCGGCGAGATCGCCATGATTGCTGATGAGGATGCACCGAGCGGGCTGGACCAGGCACGCTCTCGTTTCTTGCAGGCAGCCGCCGCCTTTCTGACGCAGGATCCTGATGCCACGGTCCGCCTTGCCGATCCGCGGATCGACAACTCCGATGAGGTGGTCCTATGGCGCGCGCTCGACCTGGCCAGGCGGGATCCCGCAAATGGAAGCGCTGCGCATGCGATCGGCCTTCGGCTGGACCTGGTGAAGGCCTACCCCGCACGGCTTCGTCGTCATCTGCTGGGTGAGGCGGCGCTGGCGCTCGTCACCGCGGGCGACGAGAGCGATGCGGGCCTCGTGGCCGGGCTGACCGGGGACGGCTCCGTTCTCCTGGCGCAGGCGTTGCTGGCGAAGCGGCTTGGCCACGATCAGGCGAGCCTGTCTGCATTCGACGGCCTGGTGGCCGATCCGGATCCGATCGTCGCGGAACACGCAGCTGAGGAGGCCGTGACCCTCCGGCTCAAGATGCACCTGTTTGACGCCGGACATGCCGCGGCGAGGCTCGAGACGCGCATCCTGGATGCCCGGATGGCTGGAGACGAGCTTCCGGTCCGGCTCCGCATCGCGGATCTGCGGGCTCAGCAGCAGGACTGGCCGGCCGCGTTGAAGGAGCTGCGCATCGTGTCGCACGACTTCCCCGATGCCGCTGGCGACGTCGCTCGGCGGGCCGGTGTCATCCTTCACAGCGCATCGCTCGGTGCCAGCGCAAACAAGGCTGCCAGCGACCAAGCTCCAGCGGTCGATGGCACGGAGCCTGCCGCGGGGCCGGTTGCCCGGCTTGATCTGCTCGAGAGCAACCTCGATCTGCTGCCGCCTGGTGATGACGGGGCTGCGATCTCGATCGCGATTGCAGGACAGCTCGCGGCGCTGGATCTTGCCGATCGCGCGTCGGTGCTTCTTCGGACAGCCGCGACCAGGGCCCCTCCGGGTGCTGGCCGAGCCCGGCTTGGGCTCGAACTCGCCCGGCTGAGCCTCGACCAGGATGATGGAGCCGGCGCACTGGCTGCTCTGGGTGCCAGCGAGGCTGCAGGCTTGCCAGCTGATCTCGTCGCATCCCGCGCCTTCATGCAGGCGCGCGCATCCGCAGCCGCCGGCGACATTGAGGCTGCTTTGCAATCGCTGGAGCCGCTGCATGATGAAGCGGCTGAGGATCTGCGTGCCCAGGAGCTTGCCCGAAAGAAGGATTGGGCCGGCGAGGCGAAGGCTGTTGCCGCCCTGGCGACCATCCGATTGCCGGCAGGGGGCATGCTCGACGGTGCTGGCGAGGATCTTGTGCTTCGTCTTGCCGCCGCCGTGGCTCGTTCAGGTGACCAGTCCGAGCTGAACCGGCTTGCAGGGCGCTACGCGGCGCGCTTCGGGGATCCCGGCAAGCTCGGCATGATGCGGCTCCTGACGTCGTCCAGCGTCACCGGGATCGCCGACCTCTCGCGCTCCGCGAGCGACCTCGCATCAGCACAATCGGCGCTGACCGCAGTCGTTGCAGAACCGTCCAAAGGCGGTAGTTGATCAAGGCTTTGTAGTGCTTTTTTAACCTCTTTCGAGCGATAAGGCTTGCGTTGTCGCGCTGCAGGACCTATTTCACGCGACCTTGGCCCAAGGGGGCGATCCCGCCCAACAGGCCGTCTACTGGTTTTGGGGTACGTGATGAACGCACTTGCTCAACTGGGGATGGTCTCGGACTCTCCGAGAAATATCCAGATGTCGCCCGTTTCCTCCACAGGTTTGCTGGAGGAAATCAAGGATTACTTCGTGGAGAGGGACGGCATGAAGTTTGCCGGCACTCATCTCCTCGTCGATCTGTGGGATGCCACCAACCTCGGTGATCCGGAGTTGATTGACACTACATTGTGCGAAGCAGCGCTTGCTGCGGGTGCAACTATCCTGCACAGCCATTTCCACCACTTTTCGCCGAATGGCGGAGTGTCGGGCGTGGTCGTGCTGGCGGAGAGCCACATCTCCATCCACACCTGGCCGGAGCGCGACTTTGCTGCGGTCGATATCTTCATGTGCGGGGCCTGTGATCCGCACCTGGCGATACCGGTGATGCAGCGCACGTTCCAGGCAGCGCGTGTTGTGCTGGACGAGCAGCGTCGTGGCCGGGTCGGCTGAATTCTACCCGCCGATTGCTTGAAAGAGGCCGGGCTCGTCCCGGCCTTTTTCTTGTCTGCCGCAGTTTCATCATACCAGCCACGACAAGAACCTGCTTGCACTTCACGCACTAGAGCGGCGGACAATCATGACAGACGAGATGTGGCTCAACGAGACTTTGTATCCGTCCTGGGGCCAGCGCTTTCGCGTGGTGCGCGAGTTGGCGCGAGTCACCAGCGCATTCCAGGAAATCGTCGTGTTCGAGAGCGAGGCGCACGGCCGTGTGCTGGTCCTGGATGGAGCCATCCAGATCACCGAGCGGGATGAATTCGTCTATCAGGAGATGCTTGCCCACGTTCCGCTCCTGGCGCATGGCAGCGCCGCGAGCGTGCTCATCATCGGCGCCGGTGACGGCGGGGTGCTTCGGCGCGTGCTTCAGCACCGGACGGTGCAGCGCGCGGTGATGGTCGAAATCGACGGCGAGGTGATCCGGCTGTCCAAGCAGTACCTGCCCGACATCGGTGGCGACGCGTGGTCGGATCCGCGTGCCGAGGTCATCGTCGGCGACGGCATCGATTATGTGGCGAAGGCGGCGGATGCCAGCTTCGACGTCATCATCGTCGATAGTACCGACCCGGAAGGAGTCGGCGAGGTGCTGTTCACGGACGCCTTCTATGAACACTGCGCGCGCATCCTGACGACCGACGGGTTGATCGTGAACCAGGGTGGCGTGCCCTTCATGCAGGCGTCCGAGCTCCGCGAGAGCAGCCTCCGCCGCGCCCGCTTCTTTCCGCGTGTCTCCGCATATGTCGCCGCGGTGCCCACCTATGTCGGCGGCTTCATGGCGCTCGGTATCGCCGGCAAGGGGAGCGCCCTGGCTGCCCGCGCCCCGGTGCAGGACGTGCAGGCAGCGGCGGAGCGGGCCGGCATCCTCGGAACCACGCGCTACTGGACGCCGGCCATTCATAACAGCGCGTTCGACCTGCCGCCTTACATCGCGGAACACCTGCCGCCGGCCTGACCGGCGTGGTCTATCCCGAGGGGCACCCCCGGGCGCAGCGACCTCGGATAACCCCGGCAGGCTCGGGGTCCGCCTCGCATGCAGCAGAACCGCGGCGGCTCCCCTTTGCTGACCGGTCATGTGACCTTAAGTGAAGGGAATTGCCCGAACAGGATGAAGCTGCTGATGCCCCGCGTAGTCCGCTCTGCCACCGGCCCCTCCTGGTCTCTCTCGGAGCCGGTAACGGATTCGCGCCTGCCTGAGCCGTCGGATCTGCCCAAATGGGATCTCTCGGATCTCTACCCGGACCCGGACAGCATCGAGCTTCGACATGACCTGGACGAAGCGGAGCGTGCCGCCGAATCCTTTGCAACCCGTCATGCCGGGCATCTTGCAGCCCTGGATGGTGCCGGGCTCGCCGCCGCGATCGCCGAGTTCGAGCGCATCGATGAACGGCTGGGCCGCGCCGCCTCCTATGCCGGCCTGATGTTCTCCGGCGATTCCGACGACCCGGCGATCGGCCGGTTCTACCAGTCCATCAACGAGCGGGTGACGCAGATCTCCACCCGTTTGGTGTTCTTCACCCTGGAGCTCAACCAGCTGGACGACGATGCCCTCGAGCGCCTGCAGGGCGATCCGGACCTGGCCCGCTGGGCACCGTTCCTGCGCGATCTCCGGGTGTTCCGGCCGCACCAGCTGTCCGAGGAGGTCGAGCGCGTCCTGCACGAGAAGTCGGTGACCGGGGCCTCTGCCTGGAGCCGGCTGTTCGACGAGACGATGGCCTCGCTCCGGGTCGAGCTGGACGGCAAGTCGCTGACCGTGGGCGACGCGCTCAACAAGCTGTCCGACCGCGATCGGCCAACCCGTGAGCGGGCCGGCCGCGCGATCGGCGAGACCTTCGGCCGCAACGTCCGGCTGTTCTCGCTGATCACCAACACCCTGGCCAAGGACAAGGAGATCGGCGACGGCCTGCGCCACTACCCGCGCCCCGGCAGCGCCCGCAACCGCGGCAACATGGTCGAGGACGAGGTGGTGGACGCGCTGGTTGCCGCGGTCACCGCCGATTATGGCCGGTTGTCGCATCGCTACTACGCGATGAAGGCGGGCTGGCTCGGGCTCGAGAAGCTCGAGCACTGGGACCGCAATGCGCCGCTGCCCTCCGATGACGACCGCAGCGTGTCCTGGGACGATGCGCGCACCCATGTGCTGGGAGCCTATACCGGCTTCGCGCCGGAGCTCGGCGGCATCGCCCGGCGCTTCTTCGACCGGCCCTGGATCGACGCGACGCTCCGTCCCGGCAAGTCCAGCGGCGCCTTCGCGCATCCGACGGTGCCGTCCGCGCATCCCTACATCCTGATGAACTTCCATGGCCGCACCCGTGACGTCATGACGCTGGCGCATGAGCTCGGCCACGGCATCCACCAGGTGCTGGCCGCCGAGCAGGGCTACCTGATGAGCTCGACCCCGCTGACCCTGGCCGAGACCGCCAGCGTGTTCGGCGAGATGCTGACCTTCCGTGCATTGCTCGACGCCGAAACCGATCCCGCCCGCCGCCGTCGCATGCTGGCCGGCAAGGTCGAGGACATGCTGAACACGGTGGTCCGCCAGGTCGCCTTCTACCAGTTCGAAACGCGCATCCATGACGAGCGCAGGACCGGCGAATTGCTGCCCGAGCGGATCGGTGCGATCTGGCGTGAGGTGCAGACCGAAAGCCTCGGTCCGGCATTCAATTTCAGCCCCGAATACGACGTGTTCTGGTCGTATGTGCCGCATTTCGTGCACTCGCCGTTCTACGTCTATGCCTACGCATTCGGCGATTGCCTGGTGAACGCGTTGTATGGCGTGTTTGCGGAGGGTCATCCCGGCTTCCGCGAGAAGTATATCGAGATGCTGCGCGCCGGCGGCACGAAGCGGCACAAGGAGCTGCTGGCGCCGTTCGGGCTGGACGCCAGCGATCCCGCCTTCTGGCGCAAGGGTCTGGACGTGATCTCCGGCTTCATCGACGAGCTGGAGCAGGCCTGACCGATGGCAAAAGAGCGCGACATCGACCGCGGCAGCAGCGTGTTCGGCGAGATCCGCAGGCTGGCCCGAACGTCCGGGGCGGTCGGCGGCATCGCTGCCCGGCTTGCAGGATCGCGCATCGGCATCCGCACCGACAAGACGGCGCATGCGGAGGATCTGCGGGCGGTTCTGGGCGGCCTGAAGGGTCCGCTGATGAAGGTGGCCCAGCTGCTCTCGACGATCCCCGACGCGCTGCCCGAGGAATACGCCCAGGAACTCGCCCATCTGCAGGCCAATGCGCCTGCGATGGGATGGTCGTTCGTGCGCCGGCGGATGTCGGCCGAGCTCGGACCCGAGTGGGAGAAGCGCTACGCGTCGTTCGACCGGGAGGCGGCGGCGGCGGCAAGCCTTGGTCAGGTGCATCGGGCAAGGCTGCATGACGGTCGCGAGGTCGCCGCCAAGCTGCAATATCCCGACATGATCTCGACGGTGGAGGCCGATCTGCGGCAGCTGCGCGTCGCGATGGCGCTGTATCACCGGCTGGACAGCGCCATCCAGTCTGACGAGGTCTATAAGGAACTTGCCGAACGGCTGCGCGAGGAACTCGATTATGGGCGCGAGGCGTCGCATCTCAGGTTGTACCGGAACATGCTCGCCGGGCAGCCAAGGATCAGCATTCCGGAGCCGATTGAGGACCTGTCCACGTCCCGGCTGCTCACCATGACCTGGCTCGATGGCCGCTCGCTCCAATCCTACGTCGATAGCAATCCCTCGATGGAGGAGCGGAACGACACTGCGCGTGCGCTCTTCAACGCCTGGTATCTGCCGTTCTATCGTTTCGGTGTCATCCATGGCGACCCGCATCTCGGCAATTTCCAGGTCCGGCCCGATAACGGTCTCAACCTGTTCGATTTCGGTGCGATCCGCATTTTCCGGCCAGCCTTCGTGCAGGGCGTGATCGACCTGCACCAGGCGATCGAGCGCAACGACGACGACCAGGCCTATCACGCCTACCAGAGCTGGGGTTTCACCAACCTCACGCGCGAGACGATGGAGGTGCTCAACGAGTGGGCGCGTTTCATCTACGAGCCGCTGCTGCAGGATCGCGTGCGGCAGATCCAGGAAAGTGACGACCCTGCATTCGGTCGAACCGTCGCCGAGCGCGTGCATGCCGGACTGCAGCGGACGGGAGGCGTCAAGCCGCCGCGCGAGTTCGTGCTGATCGACCGTTCGGCCGTCGGTCTGGGGAGCGTGTTCCTGCGCCTCAAGGCTCGCCTGAACTGGCACCGGCTCTATCATGAGATGGTCGAGGGCTTCGACAAGCAACAGCTCGCAGAGCGTCAGGCGGCCGCACTGGTTGAGGCGCGGGTCCCGGCTCCGATCGCCACGCCCGCCTGAACGATCGCGGGCGCGCGGAGACTGCCTAGAGCAGTTTTTCCGGAGTGATCGGCAGGGTGCGGACCCGCGTGCCGGTCGCGTTGAACACCGCGTTGGCGACCGCGGCACCTGTCCCGGTGATCCCGATCTCACCGATGCCGCGTGCACCCATCGGCGCGTGCGGGTCCGGGATGTCGGTCCAGATGACCTCGATCGGCGGCACGTCCCCGTGCACCGGCACGTGATACTCGGCGAGGCTCGCATTGGTGATGCGTCCGTTGCGCTCGTCGAACTGGGCTTCCTCCATCAGTGCCAGGCCGAGCCCCATGATGATGCCGCCGCGGAACTGGCTCGTTGCGGTTTTCGCATTCAGGATCCTGCCGCAATCGAACGAGCCGAGGAAACGGCTGATGCGGGTTTCGCCCGTGACCGCATTGACCCGTGCCTCGCAGAATACCGCGCCATGCGAATGCATCGACCAGTGCTCGGTCTCGAGCGGCTTCGGCGCCTGGCCTTCGGCAACAACGCTGTCGCGGCCGGCGCGTGACAGGATCGAGGCGTAGCTCTCGTGACGCGACGGCTCGTCGAGTGACGCCAGGCCCGCATCGACGCCGCCGACCTCGTCCGGCTTCAGGCCCGCAAGCGGAGAGTCGTTGCCGGCGAGCTTGAGCAGTTCGGCAACCAGTACGTGTTGTGCGGCCATGACCGACGCCCCGATCGAGGCCGTCTGTTGTGATCCGCCCGCGAGCACCACGCCCGGCAGGGAGGAGTCGCCGTAAGTTACGCTGACCTGCTCCATCGCCAGCCCGAGCCGTTCCGCGGCGACCTGGGTATGCACTGTCGCGGTGCCCATTCCCATCTCGTGTGCCGCAATCTCGATCCTTGCCTGTCCGTCGCGTGTGAGCGTGATGCGCGCGGCGCCGCCCGGCATGCGGTAGTATGGGTACGTGGCGGTTGCACAGCCGAGCCCGATCAGCCACTCGCCCTCCCGTCGCGCACCGGGCCTGCCACGCTTGTCCCAGCCGAACCGTGCGGCACCCGCACGCCAGGCCGCCACGATGTCGCGCTGCGAGAACGCGACACCGGTGGTGGGATCGCGTTCCGGCTCGTTGCGGATCCTGAGCTCGACCGGATCGATGCCGATCTGATCGGCAAGTTCGTCGATTGCGGATTCGAGTGCGAATGTGCCCACTGCCTCGCCAGGCGCCCGCATGAAGGTGGTGGCGATCGTGTCGAGCCGCACGACCTCGACGTCGAGCTTGAACGTCTCCGACGCATAGGCGCTGCGTGTGCCGACGATGAAGGGTTCCGGCATCGCGTTGTGCGGCGTCATCGCGACCGTCCCGGTATGGATGATCGCCTTGAATGTCCCGTCCGCATCGGCCGCAAGTGCAACGCGCTGCTCGGTGAGGCCGCGACCACCGACGATCCGGAACACACCCTCTCGCGACAAGGCGATGCGCACCGGCCGGCCGGCGAGCCGCGACGCCGCCGCACCCAGGATCTGATGCTGCCACACGGTCTTGCCGCCGAAACCGCCGCCGACATAGGGCGAGGTGACGTGCACCTGGGCCTCGTCGATCCCGAACACCTGGCCGATCGACCAGGCGGTGTGCACGACGCACTGGCTGGCGTCGTGGATCCGCAGGCTGTCACCGTCCCAGGCGACCGTCGCGGCGTGCGGCTCGATCGCATTGTGATTGTGGCGCGGCGTCGTGTAGGCCTGGTCGATCTTGAACGGTGCGGCGGCCAGCGCTGCCTCGGCATCACCGATCGCGAGCTGCAGCTTCTCGCCCATGAACTCGGCCGGTTCCGCCCCTTCCGCGCGTGCGGCCGCGAACGATGTCATGGCCGGCTCGGCCTCGTAGCTCATCCGGATCAGCCGCTTGGCGTGGTCCGCCTGCTCCTGACTGGATGCGAGGACCACGGCCATCGGCTGGCCGTTCCAGTGCACGCGCTCGTCCTGCATGACAGGAACAGTGTCGCCAGCCGCCGCCTTCGACGCGGTTCCGAACAGCGGCGGGGCCTTCATGCGCGGTGCGTTGCGCCAGGTCATGACCAGGACCACGCCCGGCGCCGCTTCCGCCGCCGTGGTGTCGATCGAGGCGATCCGGCCTTTGGCGATCGTGCTGTAGAGAACTGCGGCGTAGGCCATGTCCTCGAGCGGAAACTCGGCCGCGAACCGTGCCGCGCCGGAGACCTTCAACGCGCCGTCGAGGCGGGAGACCGGTGCGCCGATCAGTCCGTGCTTGTGGGTCATCAGCGGATCGGGACGTCCGTTCGGCATCCAGCCGTCGGGTGCGAGCTGGACCGCCTTCTTCATCACGGCCTGGGCCGCATCCTTGATGATGCTCATGCCTGCATCTCCGTGAGTTCGCCGAGCACCGCGGCGATCACCCGCCGGGTGAGCTCGATCTTGTAGGCGTTGTGCAGGAGCGGGACGGCATCCGCGAGTTCCGCATCCGCAGCGTCGAGAAATGCCGCGTGATCCGCCTTGCGACCACGCAACGCCGCTTCGGCTTTAAGCGCGCGCCAGGGCTTGGGTGCGACACCGCCGAGGGCGATACGCACATCCGCGACGGTGTCGCCGTCGAGCTCGAGCACCGCTGCAACCGACACCAGTGCAAAGGCGTAACTCGCCCGGTCGCGCACCTTGCGATATGTCGAACGTTGACCGCCCTGCAGGGCAGGGATCGAAACTTCCGTGATGAGCTCGCCCGGCGACAGCACTGTCTCGATGTCCGGGTGCCCGGCGGGAAGCGTGTGCAGCCCTGCGAGTGGCACCGACCGTTCGCCCGCGGCACCGCGCAGATGCACAACGGCGTCGAGGGCGGCGAGCGCTACGGCCATGTCGGACGGATGGGTTGCGACACACGCGGGTGAGGCCCCCAGGATGGCGTGGTTGCGGTTGAAGCCGTCGATTGCGTCACAGCCTTCGCCGGGATGACGCTTGTTGCAGCGGGATGCATCGTCATAGAAATAGGTGCACCGCGTGCGCTGCAGGATATTGCCGCCGACCGTCGCCATGTTGCGGATCTGCGCCGACGCACCGGCGGTGATCGCGCGTGACAGCACCGGATAACGCGTGCGGACCGCGTGGTGCTCGGCAAGCATCGTGTTGCGCACGGCGGCTCCGACCACGAGGCCGCCATCCCCGGTCTCTGAGATCGCGTCGGACAGGCCGGTGACGTCGACCAGTGCTGCGGGCGCCTCGATGGTTTCGCGCATCAGGTCGACGAGATTGGTGCCGCCGCCGAGATAGCGCGCCGAGGCCGCCCCGCCGAGACGCACGGCCTCTCCGGGATCGGTGGCGCGTGCATAGGTGAAGGGGGTCATTCCGCGGCCTCCGCATAGGTGGAGCACACCGCATCGACGATGCCGTTATAGGCACCGCAGCGGCACAGGTTCCCGCTCAGGCGTTCGCGGACCTCGTCCGGCGTGAGCGCGATCGTCCCGGAGGCAAGATCGGCCGTCACGTGGCTGGGCGAGCCGCGACGCAGTTCCTCCATCATGCCGACGACCGAGCAGATCTGCCCGGGCGTGCAATAGCCGCACTGGAACCCGTCATGCTCGATGAAGGCGGCCTGCAGCGGATGCAGGTCGTCGCCCGCCAGCCCCTCGATGGTGGTGACCGAGCGGCCCTCGTACTGGACAGCCAGCGCCAGGCAGGACAGCACGCGCGTCCCGTCCACAAGAACGGTGCAGGCGCCGCATGCGCCCTGGTTGCAACCCTTCTTGGTGCCCGCGAGAAGCAGGTGCTCGCGGAGGAAATCAAGCAGCGAGACGCGTGGATCATCCGGCAGGATTGCCATGGATCCGTTGATGCGGATGCTCACGTTGTTTCCTCCTTGCAGAGCGTTCGGCCGCTGGTCGCCCGGGGGGCATGGCCTCTGGTCAGGTTAGAAGCCGCCTTCATCGCAGTCCATGACGGATCCTGGCAGGCAGTCCGCCGGCTGCGGGCTGCAGGCTGCGCCATCCGATCCGACTCCTGGCCGGCCACGCGAAGCATCATGGCGTCGACATGGCTCATCCGGGTCAAGGGCATGCGTGTCGACGAGAATGCTGTCGGAGGCGAGGTCGATCGGAAGAAGGCGCGCGATGGTGCGTCGTCGGACAGCAGCCGGGTCGCCGAAGAGGCTGTCCTGCTCGACCGCCGCCCGGGTGCCATAAGCGCGGGCCTGATCAACCGCTGCGGGAGAGCAGCGTCTGCAGGTGGCGGATGATCTCGGTCGGCTGGATGCTGGCACCCCGCACGATCTGGTCGAAATGTCGCGTCAGGGCGCGGATATGCTCGGTCGAGTGGAACACGAAATAGGTCTGCCCGAGATAGATCGCGGCGCGTAACGGACCGAACACCGTGAGCGGCACCGAGAACAGCAGCCGGCGGTCGTAGAGGAACAGCCGGAACCGCGGATACAGCTCGTCGCAGAGGGCGATCACCTGCTCGATCTGGGCGCGCCGCACGCTCGGTGGCACCAGGCGCCAGATATCCTCGCCGCGGGCCAGCGCCTCCAACGTCTGCAGGGCGGTGCAGCACTCGATCTCGGTCTCGGGCTGGCGCAGATACTCGAGCCGCGACTGGGTGATCTCGATCCTGCGGCGCGGCCCGAGCGGCACGAAATGCCCGTATTCCGCCTCGATGATCGCCTCGGTCTTGAGCACGTCCGGAAAGGTCGTCGGGATGTGGCGGATGCGGTAGCCGGCGGCCTCGCGATGCCATTGCAGCAGCCGCTCATCCAGCGGGCTCGGTGCATCGCGCTCGATCTGCAGGCTCTCGGTGACCACGCCCGCGGTCATCTGGTCGTCCTGGCTGAGGCCGAGCAGCCAGTCGAGCGACGTGCTGCCCACCTGGGCGATCGCGGCGAGGGACTCCACCCGCGGCAGCCGGTCGGCCCCATCCGTCAGCAGCTGCGACAGGGTGCTGCGGTCGATCCCGGCGGCGCGGGCGAAGTCGGTCTGGCTGAGCTCCGAGCGGGCCAGCACCAGGCGCAAGCGCTGCTGGAACAGCGGCAGCAGGATGCGTCGGTCGAAGCTCCCGAGGGTGGTCATGAGGCGCAGCATCCGTCCTGTGGAGCGATCGATCCGCATATGTCGTGACAATACAACAGCTGCGGCGTTCAAAGCGCAAATGAAGCACTCCGGGGGCAAACGCGGCAACCCGTTCTTAAGGATATGCGCGCATCCTGTAGCTAGAGCCGCCGCCGGCGCGGTGTTTGCCTTGCGGCAGGAGGGACAGGATGCGGGTCGGAGCGGCACTTCATCGGCTGGCGCTGCGTCTCGAGGCGCCGACCTGGGTGCTGGCGGTAATGATCTATGGCAGCTGGCTGGCCCTGACGTTCTGGTGGAACCGGCTCCCGCTCCTTGTCGTGCTGCCATTGGCCGCGTGGATCTGCGCGTGGCAGATGTCGCTGCAGCACGAGCTCATGCACGGCCATCCGACGCGCAACGAGCGCATCAACACGGCGCTGGCCAGTCCGCCGCTCAATCTCTGGCTGCCCTACAGCCTCTATCGAGAGCAGCACCTGCGCCATCACCGCCACGCCTACCTGACCGATCCGCTCGAGGATCCGGAAAGCACCTATCTGTCGCCGGAAGCCTGGCGGGCGGCTCCGCCATGGCGGCGGCAGCTGCACACGGCCTGCAACACCACGGTCGGACGGCTGCTGCTCGGACCACTGCTCGCCATCACGCTGTTCTGGATCGCGCAGTTCCGGCTGGTCGGGCGGCCGCTCGCACGATGGCGGGTCTGGCTCGGCCATGCCGCCGGCGTCGCCGGGGTGATGGTCTGGGTGGTCGGCGTATGCAGGATCGAGGTACTCGCCTACCTCCTGTGCTTCGTTTACCCCGGGACCGCGCTGATCATGATCCGCTCGCTTGCCGAGCATCAGGCGGCGGACGATCCAGCGGACCGGACCGCGGTGGTTGAGCGCGCCGGGCTCCTCGGTTTGTTGTTCCTGCACAACAACCTGCATGCGCTGCACCACGAGCGGCCCGGATTGCCCTGGTACACCCTGCCCGCGGCGTGGCGGGTGTCACGAAGCCGCCTGATCGCCGGACGCTCGATCCCGATCTATCGCGGCTATTTCGACGTCGCGACCCGCTACGCGGTCCGACCGCATCATCCCGGACCGCATCCGCTGCCGTTCGATTCCACCGTTGAAGCCGATGGCGACGTCGTCATGACGCACCATTCAAGGGCGGCCGCACGCCTTTGAACAGGGCCATTGCCTGACGACAAGGCAGTCGCGCCATCAGGGCCTTCCCGGCTGCCCGGGTGGATCCTGCGTGTTCAGCACGAGGACGTGGTCGAGGATCTCGCGGCCAGCGTCAGGCGCCTGCTCGAGTTCTGCCACTTGCCGTTCGACCCGCGCTGCATCGAGTTCCACAGGACCGAGAAAAGCGTCCGCACCGCCATTTCGGAACAGGTGCGCCGACCGATCTTCAAGGACGGCCTCGACCAGTGGCGGAATTTCGAACCGTGGCTCGGTCCGCCCCGCGATGCGCTCGCCGGGGTGGACGCTGCCGGCAGCCACAGCTAATGCCCTGATCGTCCGAACCGAGATGGGGTCTCTACCGACATGACGAAGCAGTGGATGCGCGGATCGACCGTTGCTGGACTCGTCGGGTTGGCGATTTCCATGTGCGTGCACCCGGTGCAGGCGAGCGAGATCGTCCGCACGCCGGATGTCGATCTCGCCTACGATCGCGTCGGGGCCACCACCGGTGCCGTGCCTCTGGTGGTGGTGAATGGCGGCCCCGGCCTAACCCACGCCTACATGCTGCAGAACGACGTCTGGGCCCGGTTGTCGCGGACCCGGACCGTCGTGTTCTACGACCAGCGCGGCGTCGGCGGCTCGGTGTTGCGCCGGGCGGACGCGCCGCAGACGCTGGAGGCGCAGGTCGCTGATCTCGATGCCGTGCGGCGTGCGTTGGGAGCCGAGCGGGTCGATGTGCTGGGAGACTCGTTCGGCGGATTGATCGTTCTCGCCTACTCGCTAGCCCACCCGGAGCATGTCCGTCGCCTGGTGGTCAGTGACGGCCTGGCGTCGGTGAACGGGATGGCTCATCCGTTGCCGGATGTCTTCCCCGATCTCGACGAGGCGACCGACGCGCAAGCCAAGAGCCTGAACCCGCAGGCCGCCGCGGAGCTGCAACTGCGTACGCATATGCGGGAGTGTTTCTATGATCCCGATCTGGCGTCGCGCTACCTTGCCGGTTTCCACGGGCTCACGATTTCGCCCCAGGTTTCGGACCGCATGTCGGATGCGGTGGAGAAGGTCGATCTCGGTCCGGAGCTGCACCGGATTACGGCGCCTACGTTGATCCTGACAGGAAGGTTCGATCTCAACGTCGCCTTCGTCACCGCCTGGAAAATGTTCAAGGCGATCCCGGGCGCCCGTTTCCACGTCTTCGAGCGCAGCGGACATCTTCCCTCGTACGAGGAGCCGGACGCCTATGTGCAGACGGTCGAGGCGTTCCTCGCGCCAATGCCGCCCGGCCGATAGGGGATCGACCGCAGCGGTCAAGGCCGGCCGTTGTCTGTATCCGGGCGTCCGGCCCAGAGCCCGGCATCCGCGGCGGCAGGATCTGCCAGCAGCCAATGCATGACCATTTCGGCCGCCACGTCGAAATCCGCCATGTGCATCGCCTCGCGTGGGCTGTGACTGCCGTTCTGATTGCGCACGAACAGCATCCCCGCCGGCACCCCGGCCTGCGCAAACGCCGCCGCATCATGTCCGCCCCCGGACGCCATCCGGTGTGTCGCGTGTCCCAGCGATGCTGCCGCCCGGGCCAGTCCGGCCTGGATACCGGCGGCCATGGCACAGGCCTGGCTGCCGGTTTCCGGGCCGAGCTCGATCGTCACCTGGCGTCGCACCGAGATCTCGGCCGCCAACCGCTCGAGCGCGTCGTGCAGAAGGTCCAGGCTGTCGCGCGAGACGCTGCGCATGTCCAGCTCCATCCGGGCCGACCCGGCGATCAGCGTGAACGCGGCATCCGCGCCTGTCGCCAGGACACAAACCGTGCAGACCAGCTCATGACCTTCCGCCAGCATTCGTGCCCATTCCTGGTCGAGCCTGAAGGCCAGTTCCGCGGCCGCCATTGCCGCGTCGCGTCGATACGCGCGTGGTGTGGCGCCTGAATGGTTGCTCTCGCCGATGATCCGGATCGCGCGATGACGCCGCGAGCCGGGAATGCCGGTCACGATCCCGAGCGGCACATCGAGCCCATCCAGCACCGGGCCCTGCTCGATATGCACCTCCAGGAACGCGGCGACATTGTCCGCGCCAAGCCAGCCGGCGCCGGGCTCGATCCGTTCCGGCATGAAACCGGCGTCGCGCATATGCTGCGCGAGCGTGCGGCCGGTGTCGCGCCGTGGCACCGACAAGGCCTCCCTCTCGAGCGTCCCGAGCGCCGCCCGGCTGCCCGGAAAGCTCACCGCGAACCAGGCGCCGGCCTCCTCTGCCCGGGTGACGATCAGCCCGATGTCACGCTCCGGACGGAACTCCGCCGCGACCATTCCGGCGAGACAGGCAAGTCCCGCCAGCACGCCCACCGGCCCGTCGTAATCGCCGCCACGGACGACGGAATCGAGATGGCTGCCGATCAGGACACGCTTCGCGCCACGATCACGCCCGGCCAAAGTGAGCAGCAGGTTGCCGGCGGGATCGACATGCTGCTCCAATCCGAGCCTGGCGCCTTCTGCAGCGATCAGATCATGCGCACGCTGCTCGCCTGGACCGTATGCATCCCGGGTGACACCGTCGCCGTCCGCACTGTCGTCATGCAGCTGCCGGAACAGCCGGTGCGCGAGTGCGACATCCGGCCGCGGTACGATCATCCAAGAATGCCCGGCAGATCGAGCTGGTGCGTCCGCGCGCAGTCCAGCGCCGCCTCGTATCCTGCATCCGCATGCCGCATCACGCCGGTCGCGGGGTCGTTCCACAACACCCGACCCACCCGTGCCGCAGCTTCCGGCGTGCCATCACAGACCACCACCATGCCGGCATGCTGCGAGAACCCCATGCCGACGCCGCCGCCATGATGCAGCGACACCCAGGTCGCACCCGACGCGGTATTCAGCATCGCGTTGAGAAGCGGCCAGTCCGACACTGCATCGGATCCGTCCTGCATCGCCTCGGTTTCACGGTTCGGGCTGGCGACCGATCCGGAGTCGAGATGGTCACGGCCGATCACCACCGGCGCCTTGAGCTCGCCGCGCGCCACCATCTCGTTGAAGGCGAGGCCGAGCCGGTGCCGGTCGCCGAGCCCGACCCAGCAGATCCGCGCCGGCAAGCCCTGGAACCTGATCCGCGCCCGCGCCATGTCGAGCCAGCGATGCAATGCCGCATCGTTCGGCATGAGCTCGCGGACCTTTTCATCCGTGCGGTAGATATCCTCGGGATCGCCGGAGAGCGCCACCCAGCGGAACGGCCCGACGCCGCGGCAGAACAACGGACGGATATAGGCGGGCACGAAGCCGGGAAACTCGAACGCGTCCGGGACGCCCTCCTCCTGCGCCATCTGCCGAATGTTGTTGCCGTAATCGAAGGTCGGCACGCCCATGCGGTGGAAGGCGAGCATGGCTTCCACCTGTACCGCCATCGACCGCTTTGCCGCCGCCACCGTTCCGGACGGATCGCCGAGCCGCCGCTGCTCCCAGCCCGGCACCGTCCAGCCCTGCGGCAGGTAGCCGTTCAGCGGGTCATGCGCAGAGGTCTGGTCGGTCACCATGTCCGGCCGCACGCCACGACGCACAAGCTCGCCGAACACGTCGGCCGCGTTTCCGAGCAGCCCAACCGACACCGGCTTGCCGTCGATGCGTGCGCGCTCGATCATCTCGAGCGCCTGGTCGATATCGTCCGCGCGGAGATCGAGGTACTTCGTGCGTAGCCGCATCTCGATGCGGCTCTCCTGGCACTCGACCGCGAGACACGATGCCCCCGCCATCACCGCCGCCAGCGGTTGTGCCGCACCCATGCCGCCGAGCCCGCCGGTCAGGATCCAGCGCCCGCTGAGGTCGCCGCCGTAATGCTGCCGACCGGCCTCCACGAAGGTCTCGTAGGTGCCCTGGACGATCCCCTGGCTGCCGATATAGATCCAGGAACCGGCGGTCATCTGGCCATACATCATCAGCCCGCGCCGATCGAGCTCGTTGAAATGCTCCCAGTTGGCCCAGCGCGGCACCAGGTTCGAGTTCGCGATCAGCACCCGCGGCGCGTTCTCGTGGGTGCGGAACACGCCCACCGGCTTGCCCGACTGGATCAGCAATGTCTGGTCGCTCTCCAACCGTCGGAGTGTCGCGACGATCGCGTCGAAGCTTTCCCAGTCGCGCGCTGCCCGGCCGATCCCGCCATAAACCACGAGTTCTTCCGGCCGCTCCGCGACCTCCGGATCGAGATTGTTCATCAGCATCCGCAACGGCGCTTCCGTGAGCCACGAGCGCGCCGATAATGCGGTGCCGCGGGCCGCACGGATGATCCGGGAACGATCGAGACGGGTCATCGGACTTTCTCCTTACGTCAGGACCAGCGCCGGCATCGCGGGCGCCGCATCCAGGACCGCGCCGCTTCGCACCAGGGTCGAGGCATGCGCAATATCGGGTGCGAAGAACCGGTCCTGGTCCAGCATCGGGATGTCCCGGCGCAGCAGCGACCGGACCGCCTCCAGCGGCGCGCTCGAGAGCAGCGGTCGGTGGAAGTCGCAGCCCTGTGCTGCCGAAAGCAGTTCGATGCCCAGGATCGCGGTCAGGTTTTCAGCCATCGGCAGGAGCCGCCGCGCCCCGTGTGCGGCCATCGAGACATGGTCCTCCTGGTTCGCCGAGGTCGGGATGCTGTCGACGCTCGCCGGCGTCGCGCGCTGCTTGTTCTCCGATACCAGGGCCGCGGCGGTAACCTGCGGGATCATGAAACCCGAGTTCAGGCCTGGCCGCGGCGTGAGGAACGCGGGCAGACCGGAGAGTGCCGGATCGACCAGCATGGCGATGCGTCGCTCGGCAATCGATCCGATTTCGCAGAGTGCGAGCGCGATCATGTCGGCCGCGAACGCCACCGGCTCGGCATGGAAGTTGCCGCCGGACAGGGCCTCGACAGTGTCGGTCATGATCAGCGGGTTGTCGGTCACGCCATTCGCCTCGGTGCCCAGCGTGGCCGCCGCCTGGCGCAGCAGATCGAGCACCGCTCCCATCACCTGCGGCTGGCAGCGCAGGCAGTACGGATCCTGTACCCGCTCGTCGCCTTGCAGATGCGAGGCGCGGATCTCGCTGCCCTGCATCACGGTGCGCAAAGCCGCTGCAATGTCGATCTGTCCTCGATGGCGACGCAAGCGATGGATGCGCGGGTCGAACGGGGTATCGGAACCACGTGCCGCATCGGTGGACATGGCACCGGTCAGAACCGCGGTGGCCAGCAGGCGCTCCGCCTCGAACAATCCCGCCAGGGCGTTGGCGGTCGAGAACTGCGTGCCGTTCAGCAGCGCCAGCCCCTCCTTCGGCCCGAGCACCACCGGCGCCAATCCGCATGCGGCCAGCGCGATTTCGGCCGGTTCGGGAACGCCGTCGCGCAGGATCGTGCCGACACCGATCATCGCCGCCGCCATGTGCGCCAGCGGTGCGAGGTCGCCCGACGCGCCGACGGAGCCCTGGCCCGGCACCAGCGGTACCAGCCGGTGCGCCAGCATCGCCTCCAGGAGCGCCATCGTCGCAGGCTGCACCCCGGACGCGCCCTGCGCCAGCGACGCCAGCTTGAGCGCCAGCATCAGGCGGCAGATCGCCCCCGGCGTCGGCTCGCCCACCCCCGCCGCATGCGACAGCACGATGTTGCGCTGGAGGGTTTCGAGTTCCGCGTCGCCGATGCGGATCGAGGCCAGGCGCCCGAACCCGGTATTGATCCCGTACACCGGCTCGCCGCGCTCGAGGATCGTCCTGACGGCTGCAGCACTTTCGGCGATGACGGGCCCGCAGGCCGGGTCCAGCGCCGGCGCCGCGCCGCGATAGATCGCGCGCCAGCTTGAGAGCGGGACGTCGCCTGGTGTCAGAACAACCCGTGTCATGATCCGGAAAAAACCCTTTGGTGCAGCGGATTGTGGCCGAGCCAATAGACCAGCTCCGCCGGTTGTTCGATCGACCAGATGGCAAGATCGCAGTCGCGGCCGGCTTCCAGCGTGCCGGCCCGATCCTGCCGTCCCAGCGCGCGCGCCGCCTCGCGTGTCATGCCGAGCAGGCATTCCTCGATGGTCAGTCCGAACAGGTTCGCAGCCAGGCCCATCGCCAGCAACGGGGAGACGAGCGGCGAGGATCCGGGGTTGAGATCGGTCGCGACCGCCATCCGCACGCCATGCCGCCGGAACGCGCCGATCGGCGGCTTGCGTGTCTCGTGCAGCGTCAGGAAGGCGCCCGGCAGGATCACCGCCACCGTTCCGCTGCGTGCCATCGCCGCCGCGCCGGCATCGGATGCATATTCCAGATGGTCAGCCGACAAGGCGCCGAACCGGGCTGCAAGTGCGGCGCCGCCAAGATCCGAGAGCTGGTCTGCATGCAGCCGGACCTGCAACCCATGCGCATGTGCGGCCCCGAATACGCGTGCGACCTGCGCTGCGGAAAATGCGATCGTCTCGCAGAACGCATCGACGCTGTCTGCGAGACGGCCGGAGGCAATTTCGGGGATCATCCGGGTGCAGACCAGATCGAGATAGCCGTCGACGTTGTCGAGGTACTCCGGCGGCACCGCGTGCGCACCGAGATAGCTCGGCGAGACGTGCACGCGCCGATGCTCGCCCAGCGAGCGGGCCACCTCAAGCTGCCGGATTTCGGTCTCCACATCCAGTCCGTAGCCGGATTTCACCTCAAGCGTGGTGACACCTGCGGCGATCATCACGTCGAGCCGCGCCAGGGCCTGCGTGCGCAGCGTGTCCGCCGGGGCGGCGCGCGTCGCGGCGACTGTGGCGCGGATGCCGCCGACCGCAGCCAGATCCTCGTATCGCGCGCCGGCAAGCCTGAGCCGGAACTCGTCGACCCGGTCCCCACCGAACACCAGGTGGGTATGGCAGTCGATCAGACCGGGCGTGATCCAGCGTCCGTCGCAATGGATGGTTTCGCGCGCGTCGATCGCCGGCGCATCCGTTGCCGGTCCGCAATAGACGATCCTGCCGTCCAGTGCTGCGATCATCCCGTTCTCGACGATGCCGAGCGTGTCGGTCGTCATCGTCGCCAGCCGCGAGTCGCGCCAAATCGTGTCGACCCGCATTGGCGCCTCCCGCGTCTAATGTCTATACATTGTCCGTCCGGTCCGGTTATGTCCAGGTCAAACGGGTGGGGTGCCGATGACGTCGCTGTTCTTCGCGGGCGCGCTCCTGCCGACAGGGTGGGCCGGGGAGGTCCGGATCACCGTGGCGAACGGCATGATCGACACGATTGAGAGCGGCGTGCGGCCGCAAGCTGGCGATCACCGCGGCGGCTATGCCATCGCCGGCATCCAGAACGTGCACAGCCACGCCTTCCAGCGTGGCATGGCCGGCCTTTCGGAGCGCCGGCTCAGCGCGGAGGATAGCTTCTGGAGCTGGCGCGAGATCATGTATCGCTTCCTCGACCGCATGACGCCGGAGGATATCGAGGCGATCGCCGCCCAGGCCTATGTCGAGATGCTGACAGGCGGGTTCACGCGGGTCGGCGAATTCCACTACGTGCACCGGTCGCCCGACGGGAGCCCCTACGCCGACCCGGGGGAATTGTGCGCCCGCATCGCAGCCGCGGCCGATCGCACCGGCATCCGGCTCACCCTGCTGCCATGCTTCTACGCGCACGGGGATTTCGGCGCGGCTCCGCCCGAGCCCGGCCAGCGCCGCTTCATCCACTCCCTCGACAGCTACGCGCAACTCCTCGACCGTGCCGCCGACCTGATCCGCCCGCTCGACGGCGCCACCATCGGCATCGCACCGCACAGTCTGCGCGCGGTCTCTGCGGACGAGCTTCTGGCGCTCGTGGCGCTGGCGGGCTCGCGTCCGATCCATATCCATGCGGCCGAACAGACCCGGGAGGTCGAGGCCTGCCTCGCCAGCACCGGCCAGCGTCCGGTCGAATGGCTGCTCGACCATGCTCCGCTCGATGCGCGCTGGTGCCTGATCCATGCAACCCACATGACCGCTGCGGAGACCGCCCGTCTCGCCGCCACCGATGCGACGGTCGGGCTGTGCCCGCTCACCGAGGCCTCGCTCGGCGACGGCATCTTTCCGGCGGCCGCCTGGCAGTCTGCAGGCGGTCGCATCGCCATCGGCACCGACAGCAACATCCAGATCGACGTCGCCGCCGAGCTCCGGCAGCTCGAATACGCCCAGCGCCTCGCCACCCGGCGGCGCAACGTGCTCGCCTCGGGGCAGGGGGCCTCGACCGGCGCCTCGCTGCTCGATGCCGCGTGGTCCGGTGGCGCTGCAGCATTGGGCGTGGCGCCGGCGATCCTGGCCCCGGGCTCTCCGGCCGACATCGTCGGGCTCGACGCCGAGGCCGTGTGTTTCGACGCCGCCAGCGTGTCCACGCGGCTCGATGCCTGGCTGTTCGCCGCAGCGCGATCGCCGGTGCGTGACGTCTGGGTCGCCGGCAACCACCTGGTCGCGGATGGGCAGCACCGTGCGGCAGGCGAGGTCCGCACCGCCTACCGCGCCTGCGTGCGCCGTCTGATGCTGGCGTGATGCTGCAGAAAGTCGCGCCCATGCTGCAGACCATCGGCGGCCGCATCGAGGCGGAACTCGAGGCGCGTATCCTGTCCGGCGATTGGCCCCCGGGACATCGCATCCCGCCCGAGCATGCGCTCATGGCGCAGTACGGCTGTTCGCGGATGACCGTCAGCAAGGTGCTGGGCACCATGGCCACTCGCGGCCTGATCGTCAGGCGCAAGCGGGCGGGCACCTTTGTTGCCAGCCCACCGGCGGAACGTTCGGTGCTCGAGATCGAGGACTTTGCCGAGCAGGCGCGTCGCACCGGCCAGTGCTACCGCCACACGATCGGGTCCAGCCGCCTGCGCGCCGCGACCCGTGCAGAAGTCCGCGAGCTTGGGCTCGGGGCCGGGACAGGTGTGCGCGCCGTCACCTGCCTGCATGAGCTGGGTGGCCAGCCGATCGCCTGGGAGCAGCGGCTGATCGTGCTTGACGTCGTTCCGGATGCCGAAGTGCAGGACTTCGTCGCGATCCCGCCCGGAACCTGGCTGCTGCGCCACATCCCCTGGAGCGAGGCCGAGCACGTGATCTCCGCGATCGGCGCGTCGGCCATGCTCGCGACCCGCCTGGCGATCGCGCCTGGCGATGCGTGCCTGACACTGCACCGGCGCACCTGGCTGCAGGGGGCCCTCGTGACCGATGTCCGGCTGACCTATCCCGCCGCGCGCTACCGTTTCTCAGGACGCTTCTCTCCCGCGACGCGGTAGGGGATCGATCGACCAATCCAGCAGATCGGCGGTCACCTTCGCGATCGGGCTGCCCCAGTCGAACGGGGCTGGCTGGGTATGGATCCGCATGCTGCGATACCACGGCGTGTCCGTCCGCCCGGGAAGCCAGCGCCAGCACTGGTCGTAGCGCGAGAGTAGCCAGACCGGCCGACCGAGGGCAGCGGCCAGATGCGCCGTCGAGGTATCCACCGCGATGACCAGGTCGAGTAGCGACACGAGGCCTGCGGTGTCGTCGAAATCCCTGATCAGTGCGGTGTGATCGATGATCGGCAGGGCACCCGCCGGATCGGTGATCTCGGCGGCGGCCTCGCCAAGTTGCAGGCTGTAGAACACGGCATCGTCGGCGCAGCGTGCCAAGGGTGCCAGCGCGGACAGGCTTGTCGAGCGCCGGCTGTCCATGAGCAGGTTCTCGAGATGCCAGGGTCGCCTGCCGCCGGACCAGACCAGCCCCACCTTCAGCGGCGGCCGATGCGACCCCGGCCCGGGATGGCGGTCGGCTGCATCGCGATCGAGCACCGTCTGCCACCGTGCGACGATGTCGGGATCCGCCACCAGGTAGCCACCGGCGCACGGCACCGTGTCGATCGTCATGCCCAAGACGTAAGGCAGGCTCATCAGCGAGCAGAACAGGTCGTAGGGGGGCAGGGCGGCTGCGTCGGCCAGGACGGGAATGCCGAATATGCGGGACATCAGGCGGACCAGCGGCTGAGGCACCTGCATCACCAGCCGGCAATCCAGTGCGTGCAGGAGTGGGATGAAGCGGCAGAACTGCAGGATGTCACCGAGACCACCCTCTCCGTGCAGCAGCAGAGTGCGGCCGGCCAGCGGCTCGCCCTTCCATGACGGGCCCTTGGGCAGGCCGTCGGAGAAAATGCGGGTGTGCAGCCGCCATTCGTACTCGGCAAAGCCTTTCCGGTAGTCGCCGGCTGCAAGATAGGCGAACGAGCGAGCGGTCCGGAGGTCGGCATCGTCCGGGGACGCGGCGATTGCAAGATCAAGCAGGCCCAGCGCCTCGATCGGCAGGCCCCGACGCCGCAGGGTCACGCCCAGCCCGGACAGTGCAGGCCCATGATCGGGCTTCAGGCGCAACGCGTTCGAGAACGCGGCGATCGCGTCGTCATAGCGCTGCAGCTCGAGACACACGGTGCCGATATTGGACCACGCAGCATGCCGCGCCGGGTCCAGGGAGACGGCGCGCCGCAGAAAGCCGAGCGCCTCCTCGAACCGCCCGAGCTCCTTCAGTGCGCCACCGAGATTGAGCAGCACCCGAACGTCATCGGGCCTGAGCGGCACGACCTGCTCGAAGGCGGCCACCGTTGCCGCATAATCCCGGTTTTGCAGAGCCGCGTCCCCGGTGGCCGTCAGTCGCACGGGATCGACCGGGTCCGCCCGATCCAACTTACAGGCGCCTGGCTCCATCGGCATCGGCTTGACCCCCAGTCACGCCATCCTGCCAGCAAAGACTTCGGAGAGTGTTAACGGATGGCGGGCATTGTCGCCCGGGCCAGGCATTCCTGCACAACTGCAAGGCACGACAGGATGCAGAAGGCAGGGCGCCGGGTCTGGCTGTCTTTCCAGAGCCTCATCGTGGAGCGGTCGCTGCCTCAGGCGGCCGGCACGCCGACGGGCGATGCCGGGACATCGTCAATGCGGCACGGGCACGCGCTTCTGCAGCGAGCGTCGGCAGCCCCAGATCGTCATAGACGCCGGCCAGGATCCGGTTCAGCGCGACGCCGTCGGGATCGAAGCCGCGCCGCATCTCCAGCAATTGCTGCGCGCGGGGCAGGCGCCGCGTCTTCAGCAGGCAGTCGAGCAGGATCTGCTCGAAGAGATCGCGCTGGGCGTGGCTGCCGCCGATCTCCGCAAGTCGCCCGAACGGTGCGTCGAGAAAACGGAGCGCGCTTTCCGGGTCGCCGTTCGCATGCGCCAGCAGACCCTCGGCGATCGGCAGCGCCACCTCGCGCCACACCGCGTCGCACGGCCGATCCCGGAGCGCCGCTGCATCACGGATCGCCTGCAGCAGGTGGCCTGCCTCCGGACGCCCGGCACGCGCCAGGCCATAGAGATACTGCAACGACAGGAACGGATTGGTGACGTCGCCGGCGCGGGCGGAAAGATACCGTCCGAGATCGTTCCAGCGCGGGCCTGCATCGATGCCGGCGAACTCGAACCGGGCCAGCAGCGACACCGCACCGATCTGGTCCTGCGAGAAATCGCGGCTCATCGACCAGCAATGATCGTCGTATGCCGCCAGCGCCTCGTCGTTGCGGCCCTGGCTCAGGTAGAACAGCGCCAGGTGCCACCATTGGTGCGTGACCATGAACGACGTCAGGCCGCTCCAGCTGTCGCGCATCGATTCCAGAAACCGCGCGCCTTCATCGGTGCGGCCCTGGGTCAGCATCACGTGGGCCAGCGCGTGCTGCGCCCACGGATCCGGTCCCAGTGCCAGGGCCGTGCGTGCTGCAGTCTCGGCCTTCTCCAGCAGGTGGCACTGCTCGTAGCCGAACGCCGCCATGCCATGCACGAAGCCGATGTCCGGTGCGGCTGCCAGGCCTGCCAGCGCCACGCGCAGCATCGCCGGGAAGTCGCCGCTGTTGAAGTCGTGGTACTGGTGCAACTTGAGCATCACCAGGTCGCGCGGATAGGCGGCGAGGATGTCCTCGATGCGCACGATCGAGCGCGGCAGGTCATCCTCGATCCAGCATTGCAGTACCGAAACGGCCCTGCGCTCACGATCGTTGGCGGCGCCGGTGGCGTCCTGGGCACGGTTCAAATAGCGCCGCGCGTCCTCCGGGACCGCCCCGGTTTCCGACAGCATCCACAGCAGGCCGGCATAGACGTTCGCCAGGCAGTCCGTATCCCGGTCGGCAGCATCCAGGATGTTGACGATCCGCTTGTCGTACCCGAGCAGCCCGAGCGCGAAATCGTCGACCGCCGCGGCGGTCTCCGGGCGGCTTGCGGACAGCGTGTTGCCGAAGCAATCCCGGTTCATGGCACTTGAGCCTTCCGGACCGCCAGGATCATGTCCCGGATCGCCCGGTCGGTGTCCCCGGGTCGCTCCAGCATGACCTGGTGGCCGCACCGGTCGATCCGGCGCAACTCGGCCCCGGGCAGCAGCGCCGTCAGCCGGGCGACGATATCGATCGGCACGATCCCGTCCTGTTCGCCGGCCAGCACCAGGATCGGCAGCCGCGGCTCCGACACCCTATCCTCGTCGAGCACCGGCGCATTTGCCAGCAGCGCCTGCATCATCGACAGGCGGTTACGGCGCGCGGCGCGCTCCTCGGTGCGGACCATTTCAGGATCCGCATCCGGATGCCAGGCACGCTGCCGGAAACCATGCGCCAGGAGCGGCCGCGCCAGCTCCAGCAGCGGCAATGGCAGCAGGCCCAGCACGCCGCCCAGCAGGCGCCGGCCGGAGAGCTGCCCCAGCGGCGGGGGGCCCACCAGCACCAGTCCGTCGATCGGCACACCCTGCAGCAGCAGCGCGAGTGCCACACGCGTGCCGTAGGAATGGGCGACCAGGATCGTGCGCCTCGTGCGGTGGCGATCCAGCATCACGCGCGCATCGGCGACCAGCTCGGTGCCGGCATAGCCTGCGAGCTTCCGGGGCTTCGGGCTGCGTCCGTGGCCGATCGCGTCCCAGGCGACCAGATTGCACCCGACATCGCCCAGGGAGTCCCACTGGAAGCGCCACTGCTCCTTGTTGCCGCCGGCGCCGTGCAGGAAGAACAGCGTGGTGTCGGCGCCGATGTCCCGGACCGCCACGTGCAGGCGACGTCCGGGGCGGATTTCCTCGAGGCTGCCGCCGAGCTCAGGGGTCATGCGATGCTCCGGATGCGGTGCCAGCGTTCCCGAACCGGCTGTGCCAGCAGGGTTGTTCGCCCGGCCAGCCTTGCGACCGCGCCTCGAAGACGCCGCGTGCGATGGCCCGGGCCATGACCAGGGTGGCGGCGAGGCAGAGGCCGGACAGTTCGGCATCACCACCGCCGAGCGCCCTGGCACCGGTCGAAACGCCGAACACCGTATCGCCGTCGCGTGGCAGATGCGCCGGCAGCACGGCGCGCGCCACGCCGTCCTGCGCCAGGATCGCCAGGCGCCTGGCCTGTTTCGCGGTCAGGCTGGCGTCGGTGGCGACGATGCCGATCGTGGTGCCCCACACCGCGACCGGCTTCACGCGCAGCTGCAGCGCGTCGTCGGTGAATGCGGCGGGCAGGCCGCGGCCGCCGAACTCGCTATCCCGTTCGAACGGGGCCGACCAGAAATGCGGTCCGTCGCCGACGGTGGCACTGCCGACGGCATTCACCGCGACCAGGGCCGCGACGCGATGGCCCTCCGGCGTCGTCATGCTGGCCGAGCCAATTCCGCCCTTCAGGGTTGCGGTGGTAGCGCCAAGCCCGGCCCCGACGCTGCCGAGCCCGAAGCGTCCGGCCTCGGCGGCACGCGCGGCGTCATAGCCGAGCCGGGTGTACGGGGAGTAGCGGCCCCATTCCTTGTCGCCGCCATTGGCCAGGTCGAACAGGCTGGCCTGCACCACCAGCGGCACGCGGATCACGCCCGGCACCGGGTCGGCTGCGAAATCCTCGCGCAAGGCGGCCTGTACCCCCGAGGTGGCGTCGAGCCCATAGGTCGATCCGCCCGACAGCACGACGGCCTGGACGTGCTCGACCGTCATGTCGAGATCCAGCAACGCCGCTTCCCGTGATGCCGGCGCACCCCCGAGCAGGCTGGCGGCCGCGATCATCGGGTGGTCGAACAGCACCACGGTGACGCCGGATCGGAGCGCCGGATCGTCGGCATGGCCGACCCGGATCCCGGGAATGTCGGTCAGCAGGTTCAGCATCGGGCGGTCCATCATGGCCCCGAAGTAGCACGGGTGCCGGGGAGTGCCGCGATCAGCCGGCGGGTGACCTCGTGTCGGGGTGCGCGCATGACCTGTTCCGCGTCCCCCTGCTCGACGATCCGCCCGGCATCCAGCACCAGCACCCGCTGGGCCACGTGGCGGATCACACCCAGGTCGTGGCTGATGAACACATAGGCAAGGTCCAGGCGCCGGCGCAGCTCCAGCAGCAGGTTCAGCACCTGCGCCTGCACCGAGACGTCGAGCGCCGACACCGGCTCGTCGGCGATCAGCAGCGCCGGCCGGGTCACCAGGGCGCGGGCGATGGCGATGCGCTGGCGCTGGCCGCCGGAGAACTCGTGCGGGTAGTGCCGCACGGCATCGGCCGGCAGCGACACCGCCTCCAGCGCCTCGCGCACCCGCTCCCTCCGTGCCGCCCGGTCCAGCCCCAGTGCCAGCAAGGGTTCCGCCACCGTGCTGCCGATCCGGAGCCGCGGATCGAGCGAGCCGTACGGGTCCTGGAACACCGCCTGGATCTGGGTGCGGACAGCGCGGATGGCGTTGCGGTCGGTGCCGAACAGGTCGGTGCCGCGGAAGGTCACGGTGCCGCTGTCGGGCGGTTCCAGTCCCATCAGGATGCGTGCGAGCGTCGACTTGCCGGACCCGGAACCGCCGATGATCCCGAGCGTCTCGCCCGGCGCCACGACCAGGTCGATGCCCGAGAGCACCGTCGGCTGACCGCTTCCGTAGGATCGGGTCAGGCCGGCCGCCTCGAGCAGGATCGCGCTCATGCGGCGATCAGCGGGTGCAGGCAGGCGACCCGGTGTGGCTCGGCCGATGCGGTGTCGCCGATGACGACCAGCGGCGGTTGGGCGGGCAGGCAGTCCGGTTGCATGCGCGGGCAGCGGGAGGCAAAGCAGCAGCCGTCACCACGCGAGAATGGTGGCGGCACCTGGCCGGGGATCGTCGGCAGCACGCTCCCCGGGGTCACGGTCCCGACATGCAGCCCGCTCGCGAACAGCCCCTCGGTGTAGGGGTGCGCTCGTGCGGCAAGCAGCGCCGGTATGGTCGCGGTCTCCACGGTATGACCAGCGTATAGTACCAGCGCGTGCGAGCAGACCTGCGCAAGCAGACCCAGATCGTGCGTGATCAGCAGCAGGCCCATGCGTCGCTCGGCCACCAGCTCGGCCAGCAGCTCCAGGATCTGCGCCTGGGTGGTCATGTCGAGTGCGGTCGAAAGCTCATCGGCGATCAGCAGCGACGGGTCGCAGGCGAGAGCCACCGCGATCATCACGCGCTGCCGTTGGCCGCCGGAGAGCCGGTGCGGCAGCGAGTGCGGCGACACCACCGCCCCCGGCAGCCCGACCCGATCGAGCAGCCGGCCCGCGCGCGCTTCCGCCTCCGCACGCCCGAGACGCAGATGCAGGCGCATGCCTTCGGCGACCTGGCGGCCGATCGGCTGCGTCGGATTGAGCGCGCGCGTCGGCTCCTGGAACACCATCGACACCCGCCGGCCACGCACCCGGCACAGCGCGGGTTCGGTGAGCGTCAGCAGGTCGATGCCGTCCAGCCGGATCGCGCCGGACGCCCGCATCGCCGGCGGCAGCAGTCCGATCAGCGACAGCGCCAATACCGACTTGCCGCAGCCGGACTCGCCGACGATGCCGAGCGCGCTGCCGGCCTGCAGGCTGAACCCGACCCGGTCCAGGATTGCAGCCTCACGCCCGTCCTGGCGCAGATGCACCGACAGCGCCTCGACTTCCAGCAGCGCGCTCATGGCGCGTGCGGCAGCGTCGGATCGAGCAGGTCGCGCACGCCGTCCCCGAGCAGGTTGAAGCCCAGCACCAGCAGCGCCACCACGGCTCCCGGCGCCACCACCAGCAGCGGATCGTCGAAGATGCGGGTCTGGTAGTCGGCGAGCGCCCGTCCGAGGCTCGGCAGCGGCGGCGGCAGGCCGAGCCCGAGATAGGACAACCCGGCCTCCGACAGCTCGGCGACCGCCAGCGCCAGAGTCACCTGCACCAGCAGCATCGCCACGATGTTCGGCAGCACGTGATGTGCGAGCACGGCGACACGGCCGCGTCCGGCGATGCGTGCGGCGGCGACGAAATCCTGGTTCAGCACCGACAGGCTGGCGCTGCGGGTCAGCCGCACGAAGGCGGGGATGTTGAACACGCCGATCGCCAGGATCTCGCCACCCGCGCCCGGACCCTTCGCCGCGACGATCATCGCCGCGGTCAGCAGCGGCGGGAAGGCGAGGCAGAGATCGGTCGCGCGCATCACCACCGCACTGCGCCACCCGGGGGAGGCTGCGGCAAGTCCCAGCGGCACGCCCACGAGGAAGGCGGCAGCGATCGCGGCGACGCACACCGACGTGCTGTTGGCCGCACCCGCCATCAGGATCGACAGCAGGTCACGACCGAACGGGTCGGTGCCGAGCAGGTGCACGGATGATGGCGAGGCGAGGCGGTGCAGGATGTCCAGCCGCCCGGGCGGATACGGTGTCCAGACCACCGAAAGCGCGGCCGGCAGCAGCACCAGTGCGAGGATCAGCAGCCCGAGCCACAGGCTTGGATGTCGAAGCCGGCGCCGGTGCCGCACCGACCGTATCGGCGACGCCGTCACGCGCGCGCGGTTCCGGATCCCAGGCGCGGATCGAGCCGGAGCGAGACCAGGTCGACGGCGAAGTTCACCAGCAGCACCGTCGAGACCAGCATCACCACCAGGTCCTGCACGACGATCAGGTCGCGCTGGTTGATCGCCTCGTAGAGCAGGCGGCCGAGCCCGGGCAGGTTGAAGACGTTCTCGACGATGATCGTGCCGGTCAGCAGCAGCGGGAACTGGATGCCGATCAGCGTGACCACCGGGATCAGCGCGTTCGGCACCGCATGCCGCCAGAGTGCGGCGCGCCGGGTCAGGCCCTTGGCGCGGGCGGTGCGGACGAAATCCTGACCGAGTGCCGACAGCGTCGAGGAGCGCATGAACCGGGCCAGGATCGCCGCCTGCGGCAACGCGAGCGCCAGTGACGGCAGCACCAGCGCCAGCAGCGCGCGTGCCGGCGACTGCTGCCAACCAGGGAAGCCGCCAGATGGCAGCCAATGCAGTGCCAGCGCGAACACCAGGATCAGCAGCACGCCGCCCCAGAAATCCGGGATCGCCTTGAACAGCTGTGCCGCCAGCATGATCGCGGTGTCACTGGTGCGTCCCTGCCGGCTCGCCGCCGCGACCCCAACCGGGATCCCGATTGCTACCGAAAGCACCAGCGTGATCGCAGCCAGCGGCAGGGTGATCAGCAGCCGGCTGCCGATCAGCTGCGACACCGGGATGCCGTAGGTGGTGCTGGTGCCGAGATGCAGGCTGAGCAGGCCGCCGATCCAGCGCAGGTAGCGGACCGCGAGCGGCGCATCGAGGCCGAGCTGGTGGTGCAGGGCGGCGACGGTGTCCGGCCGTGCATCGACGCCCAGCATGACCATGGCCGGATCGCCCGGCAGCAGGTTCAGCACCAGGAACACGATGAGCGAGCCGGCCAGCAGGGTCGCGACCATGCCGGCCACCCGCCCGAGCGGGCCGTTCATGGCGACCAGGTCACTCCGGCGACCGGGATCGCGGCGATCGGCTGATTGTGCCACATGCCGTGCAGCTTCGCGTCCCACACGCCGTAGCGGGGCGTCGAGAACAGGAACACGTTGGGTTCGTCATCGGCGAGCTTCTGCTGCAGCTGCACCGAAAGCGCGTGCCGTGCAGCCGGATCGTTGGTGCTCTCGTAACGCTGGAACAGGGTTCGGTAGGCTGCATCGTGGTAGCCGAAATAATAGCTGGGCCGGGCATAGATATCGAGATCGTGCGGTTCGGTGTGAGCCACGATCGTGGTCTGGTAGGCGGCGTGCGCGAACACCTGCGACAGCCATTGCGGCCACTCGACCGGCACCAGCGTCACGTTCAGCCCGACCTCACCGAGGAAGGCCGCGACCAGCTCGCCGGACTTGCGGGCGTAATCGACCGGCGGGATGGTGATGGCGATCGGCGTGCCGGGCTTCACTCCGGCAGCGGCGAGCAGCTGCTTCGCCTTGGCAGGATCGAACGGATACCGCCCGGACAGGTCGACATAATCCGGATCCGACGGGCTCATATGCGAGCCGATCACCGTGCCGTCACCGTCGCCGATCGCCTGCAGCATGGCGTGCCGGTCGATCGCGTACGCCAGCGCCTGCCGCACACGGATATCGTCGAACGGGTGCACGGCCTCGTTCAACGCCATCAGGATCTTGATCGGGAAGGTGCCCTTCTCCACGGCGAAGCGCGGATCGCCGCGGAACCGGGCCAGCAGTTCCTGGGACGGGAACGACGGGTAGGCGTCGAGCTGGCCGCCCTCGAGCGCATTGGTCGCGGCCAGCGGGTCGGTGATGAAGCGGAAAACGACCGTCCGGATGGCGGGCTTGGGCCCCCAATAGGCGTCGTTGCGCTCCAGCGTCAGGCTGTCGCCGCGACGCCAGGACGAGAACCGGTACGGGCCGGTGCCGATCGGATGGGTGGCGTTCCCGGCGGCACTGCCCGGTGCGATCATCGCCGCGTCCGGCCAGGCCATGTCGTAGAGGAAGCTGCCGACCGGCCTGGTCAGCGTTACCACCGCCTCCACCGGCGACGGGCACTCAACCTTGGCGATCGGCTCGAAGAACTGCTTCTGCGGGTTGATGCTGTCCTTCGCCGCCGCGCGCCCGTAGGAGAACTGCACGACCGGGCAATCGAACGCCGTGCCGTCCTGGAACTTCACCCCCGGCTGCAGGTGAAAATCGTAACGCAGCCCGTCCGGCGAGACCGTCCAGTCATGCGCCAGCAGAGGCTGCACGTGGCCGTCCTGGTCGATCGCCGTCAGCCCCTCGAAGACGTTCCCGTTGGTGATCGACCGGATCGACTCCGCCGGATTGGCGCTCGGATCCAGCGTCGGTGGCTCGAGCGCCAGCCCGATCGACAGCGTCGTCTTCGGGGCGGCCGCCTCTGCAGCTGCCGTCCCGCCGGCGACGAGCAGCATGACCGCGAGCATCGGCCGCAACCGGTCCGGTCCGGAAATCTGGCGCACACTGTGACCTTTCGAGGCTACGGCCCGGGAAGCACGCGGGCCATGCGGGGTCATACTGCGTCCTCCCGCCCGGCGGTCAACCTCACGGAGTCGCGGTCAGTAGTTCACCGAGAGCCGCACGCCCCAGGTTGCCGGCAATCCGGCCAGTGCGATGTCGTCGCCCTGGACGAAGAAGTTGCGCGTGACGTCGTACTGCTTGTCCAGGATGTTCTGCCCGAAGGCGGCCAGGCTCCAGCGGCCGTTCTTCGGCGACAGGCTGACCGATGTATTGAACAGGGTATAGCCGGCGACGTTGTAGAGCGGCCCGAACAGCGAGCGCTGCGTGCTGCGCAGGCTGTAATCGCCTTCGGTGACCAGATCGAACTGCCCGAGATCCCACCTGTAACTTACCGATCCGTTCATCGTGATCTTCGGCGCCGGCAGGCTGTCGCCCTTGCGGCTGGCATCGATGGCGACATACTTGCCGTCGACAAGGTTGGCGCCGGTGATCGCGTTGAAGTCGTCGAATTGTCCCGTGGCCCAGCCGGCCGACTGCGTCAGGGTCAGCCTGGGCAGTGGCGTCCAGCTGGTCTCGAACTCGCCGCCATAAAGATGCGAACGGGGCGCGTTGACGATCACGCCGATCGGCCCGACCGTCGGATTGACCACCTCCGATTGCACCTGCTGGTCGTGATAATCGTAATAGAATGCCGAGATGTTGAAACGCAGGTGCTGATCCGGCACCTCGAGCTTGTTGCCGATCTCGTACGCCCAGAGTTTTTCCGGCTGGAACGGCGCGGTAGATGCTGCAGGGTCGGGCGAGTTGTACGTCGTGAACCCACCCGACTTGATGCCCCGGCTGACCGACGCATAGATCATGTCACGATGGATCGGGCTGTAGTCCAGCTCGATCTTCCCGGACGGCAGGGTATAGCTGGTGCTCTGGGGTCCGACGGAGTCGGCAGGATTGGTGAGCACGTCGTTTGCCAGGAACTGCGAGGTGAAATTGTTGAGCCGGCGGGTTTCGTGCTCGATGCGCAGGCCGCCGATCAGGGTCAGCGCGTTGGTGACCTTGTAGTTGGCCTGGCCGAAACCGCTGATCGTGTTGACGGTCTGGGAGTAATGCACGTTCCCTTCCAGGCCATAGATGTCGTCGAACCCGGAGCGGTAGATGTCGCTCAGAAACTGGTTCGAATAGAAGATGCCGCCGACCCAGTTGAGCCGCCCGCCATCGCGTGAGGTCAGCCGCAGCTCGTTGGAGAACACGTCGGCGCGGCTGTTCAGGAACACGTCCGCGATCGACTGCGAGGAAGCGTCGAAATTGTCGTACTCGGTGCGCTGCGCGTAATCCTCGCTGATCAGGTCGGTCAGGGTGGCGAAACTCAGCGTCTGGTCGGCGCGCAGGCTGGTGCCGGCGGTGTCGACATGGGTGAACGGCTTCTGGTTCGGCTGGATGCCGATCTCGTTCGCGAACACCTTCGAGGTGCCCCAGCCGGTCGCGAAACGATCCGTGTCGGCAGGCTCGATCGGTGCCAGCGGATTGAGATCGTTCACCGCGGTCAACGGCGCGTACAGGTGCAGCCCGTCGGCGTCGGAGCGATCGTGGCTGCCATGCAGGTTGAGCTCCAGCTTCAGCGTGTCGGTCACCTCGGCGTCGAGCAGCAGGCGCAGCGCGTTGCGGTTGACGTCGCCCAGTACCGATCCGTCGCCGTCGCGATTATGCTCGAACGCGCCGCCATGCTGCGTTTCGCCGGAAATCCGGAACTGCACCCGGTCACTGATCGGCCCGGACACGAAGCCATCCACCTTGGAGCTGTCGAAGCTGCCGTACTGCGTGTCGATCCCGGCGATCAGATCGGGCGTCGGCTTGTTCAGGATGTAATTGATCGCGCCGCCGGTGGTGTTGCGGCCATACAGCGTGCCCTGCGGACCGCGCAGCACCTCGACACGCTGGACGTCGAAGGTGCTTTCGTTGGTGGCGAACGGTACCGGCAGCGACACCTCGTCGACATAGATGCCGACGCTGGGCGCGTTGTTGCTCGCATAGTCGTCGAAGCCCAGGCCGCGGATCGCGAACGACGGTTGGCCGCTGCCGAACTGCGGCGTCACCTGCAACGACGGTGTCAGATACTGCAGGTCGAACACGTCGTTGACGTTGCGGGTCACCAGAGTGTTGCCCGAAATCACGCTGATCGAGCTTCCGACGTTCTGCACGTTCTGCGTGCGCCGCTCCGACGTGACGGTGATCTCCTCGGTGCCGTCTGCCGGCGCCGGCGTGCTGGTCACGGCCGCCTCACCGGATCCGACGACCTGGGCCCGCGCCGTTCCCGAAACTTCGATCGCGATGCAGGCAAGGCTTGCCAGCAACGAAGCACGCGCGATTGGCCAGGCGCTACGGTTATCGCTCCGGAATGACACCTTGTCGGTCTGGCGGCCCGGTGGCTCCATCTGCCAGTCTTTCCTCGATGCCTGCTCGGATCCGATCTGCCGCCCCGGCACAATGTGCTCGGTCAGCTGCGTCAGCGCGTTTCCCTATTACACCGATCGGGACCGTGCAAGACCCCTGCCTGAGCCATAATCCACCAGTGTCATTCGTGCAACAGGCTGGTCCGCAACAGAGTGGCGCTCAGCCGTGCCAATGCGATCCGCGGATGACGCTGCAGAAATTGCCGCGGTGGAAATGCGGATCCTTGTCGGCAAGCACGTCGGCCTTGACGTTGCCGAAGGTCGTCTCCGGCTTGTGCCTGATCGCGTCATAGAAGGCCTGAATGATGTCCTCCTTGAAGTGCGGCGTGCGCGGAAACACCTGCACCACCGCGTCGCGTTGCGCGTCCGGGTATTCGTCGTAGCTCAGGCCCAGCACATCCATCTCGACGCCGGCGGTCATCAGTGCGACCACAGGGTGCATGTGCTTCGGAATGCCTGGCGTCGTGTGCAACGCGATCGCGGTCCAGACCGTGTCGATGTCGGCCTGCGCGATGCCATGCCGCCGCAGGAAGTCGCGCGCAGCATTGGCGCCATCGACCTCGAAACGTTCGTCGGCGCTGCTGTGGGTCCTGGTCAGGCCCATGTCGTGGAACATCGCGCCCGCATAGAGCAGTTCCGGATCGAAGCCGAGACCGCGCCGCTCGCCGGCGAGTGCCCCGAACAGGTACACGCGGCTCGAGTGGTTGAACAGCAGCTCGGACTCGGTGTCGCGCACGAGTTCGGTCACCTCACGGGCGAGCCTGCTGTCGGGGATCCTGATGATGTCGCGTTCCGTGGTCATGATGAGCGTCCTTTCCGGTATGGCATCAGCCTAGACGCTCCCCCGCATGGCCACTACAGTCGTATCACGACGAAAACGGACATTCCACGAGACAATGCGACGCGAACCACGCCCGAGGACGATCGGCATCCTGGCACTCCCCGGTGTGCAGCTGCTCGACGTCGCGGGTCCCGTCGACGTGTTCGCCGAGGCCAATATCCAGTCCGGCGGCCTGGCCTATCTGACCGAGGTGATCGCGACGGCGCCTGGTCCGGTGACGAGCTCGTCCGGCCTGCGCATCCTTCCCAACCAGGTGCTCGGCCAGGACATGCCCGCCGCCTTCGACACCCTGCTGGTCGCAGGCGGCCCGCATCTCGCCGACCGGGCCGCCGATCCGGCTCTGCTCGACTGGCTGCGGATGCAAGCGCCGCGGAGCCGTCGGTATGGTTCGGTCTGCACCGGGGCGATGCTGCTGGCGGCCACCGGACTGCTCGACGGCCGCCGGATCACTACGCACTGGGCCGTCGCGGAGCAGCTCGCCGCGCGTTTCCCCGAGGTCCGGCTCGAGACCGATGCGCTTCATGTCCGTGACGGGCCGTTGCGCACGGCCGCCGGCGTGACCGCAGGCCTCGACCTGGCGCTGGCCCTGGTCGAGGAGGATCTCGGGCCGGGGATCGCGAAGCAGGTCGCCTCGCAGCTCGTGATGTTCTTCAAGCGACCGGGCGGCCAGCTGCAGTTCAGCCGGCGCGCGGAGGCCAGTCCGGCCGGCCGATCGGCGCTGCAGGAGATCCAGCGCTGGGTGATCTCCAACCCGCAGGCGGATGCCAGCCTGGCGGCACTGGCGGCGCGCGCCGGGCTGAGTGCGCGGCATTTCGCGCGGGTGTTCCGACAGGAGCTGCGCACCACCCCGAGCGCCTGGGTCGAATCGATCCGGGTGGAGGCCGCCCGGCATCGACTGGAAGCCGGCGAGCGGCCGAAGCAGGTCGCGGTCGCCTGCGGGTTCGGCGAGATCGACACCTTCCGCCGCGCCTTCCAGCGCCAGCTCGGCGTCACGCCAGCCGAGTATCGCCGCCGGTTCGAGGGCATCGGTCACGCGAGTCCGTAGCTGGGTCCCGGCAATTCCTGAAGATGAAAGCCCAGCGGCCGAGTACTCACCATCGCCGCAGTTCAGGCTCTGTCACGACGCGGGATCGACACGATACGAACGGCCATGCGTGCCGCCATCGGCCGCCCCCCTCCCGCTGCTCGGAACCTGTTCCATTGAAGCGCCCCGCGTGGACAGGCTGGCCAGCTGCGACGTTCCCTGCTCGCACCGTGAGGTCAACGACCTCGGCATCGCGCTCAGGGACGCAGTATCCGTGGACGGCACCCCGCAGCCTGAATCTGACTGGAGGCGGCGGGCTGCAGCAGGCGGCGCTGGACGCCAGGATCGCCTTGACCATCAGGCCGCATGCCGATGCCTAGCTGAAGCAGAGGCGGGCGGAGCTGTCACCTGAGTCCCCATGCGCGGGACAGCGCCGGTTATCGACCGCAGGACGGGGTGTTCGTGAGCATCCTGCCGCACGAGGCCCCGCATCCAGTCCCGGGTTCATCACCGGGGACTCGCGGATGATCGCAGGAGCCGCCGGACGAGGCGCTGCGGGAACGCCAGCGTGACCAGCACCGAGGCGGTCAGCGGGGCGATCGTGTCGAGCGCGAACAACGCGCGATGATCCATAAGCAGCAGGCTGCCGCGCTCGAGCAGGCGGGGCAGGGGCGACGCGCGCAACAGCAGCAGGTCGATCACCGGGATGGTCGCCGCCGCCAGCAGCTTGGGCCAATGCCGGTTCGGCGTGCGAGCTGCGATCACGCCGATCAGCAGGCCACTCGGCAGCAGGCCCTTGACGAGCCCGAGAAGTCCCAGTCCGAGCAGCGCCGGCACCAGCATCACCGACAGCAGCAGCCACCGGAACAGCTCCCAGGTGAACACCACCATCACCAGGAAGAACGCCGCCGGCACCGTCGTCACATAGAGTGCCGTGAACAGCAGCGTCGCCAGGGCCAGCCGCCCGACCCTCGGTCCCGGGAGCGGGCGGTCGTCCTGAGCCGGGCCGGTTAGCTCCCGGGGTTCGGCGAGAACTGGTCGGCCTTGCCCGGCTTGTCTTTCCATTCGTCAGCGTCTGCCGGAGGGGTGCCCTTGCGGGTGATGTTCGGCCAGGTCTTGGCGTAGGTCGTGTTGGCCTCCGCCCAGGCGCCGGCGCGGTCGTCGCTGTCGGGGAAGATCGCCTCGGCCGGGCATTCCGGCTCGCACACGCCGCAATCGATGCACTCGTCCGGATTGATCACGAGCATGTTCTCGCCCGCATAGAAGCAGTCGACCGGACAGACCTCGACGCAGTCCATGTATTTGCAGCGGATGCAGTTCTCGGTGACCACGTAGGTCATCGCCATCTCCGATCATGCGGCGTCGCCCTCACGAACGATCGCCTCTCAAAACAGCCCGCAAGCGAGCGTGGACCGACCATCGAGCCAGTCCTGCTGCAGGGCGCGACATATGAAAGTGTTTCCGGTCGAGCGCAAGCCGCGAGGGTCCCCCCGCACGCGACGGTGCTCATTCCCCGGGTCCCCCAGGAGATGCCGGGTGCGCCGGCCCGGCTTCCGGGATGTCCTCATACAAGGTGCGCGCTTCCGGCGCCGGCCCGCGCCGCCTGGCCAGTGACACCACCCGAACCACCCGCACGTCGCGGCCCGGAAGCGGCAGCGTCAGCACATCGCCCGGCCGCAGACGGGCATGCGCCTTCTCGGTCGGCTGCCGGTTGATGCGCACCAGCCCGCCCTCGATCAGCCGGACGCAGTCGGACCGCGCCTTCAGGAAGCGCGCGCACCACAGCCACATATCCAGTCGCTGCCAGTCACGACCCTCCGCCTCGGAGACCACGGCGCGGCCTTAGCGACCGAACCGCAACTTCGCCAACACGGCGAACGGGTTGTCCGGATCGATTTCGCGACGGGGCGGCCTCGGCGGCTGCGCAACAGGTCGTGATGCCGGCTTCGGTCGCCGGTCATCCAGCCGGATCGGCCGCTGCTGGCTGACCGGCTCGACATCACCACCCGTCCGCGGGGTGGCGGACTCCACGATCACGGGAGCCACCGGCGGCGGCGCGGCGCTCGGGTCTTCCGCGCGAGCATCGTCCCGTGGCGCTGCCGTCGTCGGCGTGCGGTGTGGCCTGGCCGCCTTTGCCGCGTGCCGCGTACGGGCGAGGTGGCGGGCGCGATCGCCACGCGGGCCGAGCATCGCCGGCGGTGGTGGTCCGAAGGCGTCGTCCGGCAGAGCCACCGGGGGCAGCATCCGCACCCCCAGCGCCGGCAGCACCAGCGGCAGCAGCTCGGTGCGCGTCGAGAGCCGGGAGGCCAGGTCGGCGGGCAGGGCGGTCGGACGCCGCCGGGTCAGCCAGAGCAGCTCGCCGGCAACCCGCTCGGCAATATCGAGCCGCAGCAGCAGCGGACCGCACTCGACCCAGCCCAGTTTCGTCAGGAAGCCGGCCTGTGCTCCGTCCAGGGTGTCGCGCGGCATCGAGATGCGACCCTCCTGTGGCAGCGTCGGCAGCGGAATGCCGGCGCGGATCGCCAGCAGCATCGCCCGCAACCGCGCCGGCCGCGGCTTCAGCAGCGCCGGCATGAACACCGCGAACCGGCCCGCCCGCACGCCGAGCGGCTTCAACCGCGCCCGCAGCAGCGGCGAGACCGGCTGCCGGCTGCCGCGCGTGCGGGGTTGGCCGGCGTGCCCATCCGCGGGTCCGCCGGCAGCCTCGGCCCCAGGGTCCGCCCGACGCTGTGGCTCCGCGGCAGGCACGCCGCCACCCTGGCCGACAGCCAGCCCGGCCTGCTCGGTCAGCAGATGCAGCACGCCGCGCATCTCGGCGTCGTCGGCGGCACGGCGTTCCGCTTCGAACAGCGGTGCCAGCACCTGCGCCACCGTTGCCTCCACGTATGCCTGCAGCCTGGCCCGCACCCGCTCGCGCTGGGCCCCGTCGAGGAACTCGCTGTCGCGGACCTCGACCATCGGCCGCAGCAGCGACACCCCGGGCCGCAGCCGCCCGACCGGCGCCGCGTTCCAGCACACCAGCCGCCCATCCTCGCTCAGCGAGAAGTCGGTGTCCGCGGCCACACTCAGCGCCTGCACGCGGCGGGGGATCTCCTCGCGCAGGGCCCGGCGTGCCGCCCGCAGCACCAGGCGCTTCTCGGGCCCCTCCGCCTGCGGGTCCGGGATCAACGAGAACCCCGAAACGTGACCGACAGAGTGGCCCTCGACCACCACCTCGCCGCGCGCCGTCACCGCCGACAGCAGATCGGAGCCGCCGGACCGCTCGGCCTCGTCGAGGCTGCGGATCAGCAGCGCAGCGCGACGATCCACGAAGCGCGCGGTCAGCCGTTCATGCAGCGCGTCCGAAAGCAGGTCCTCGATCTCGCGCGCCTTGGCCTGCCACGCGGGTGCGTCCTCGAGCCAGTCGCGGCGGGCGGCGATGTAGGCGCACACCCTGACCCCGGACAGCCGCTGCATCAGCGTGTCGATGTCGCCATCGGCGCGGTTGAGCCCGTTCAGCAGCGACTCGAGCCATACCGCCGACAGCCGCCCCGACTGCATCACGTCGAAGAACACCCGCGCGCACAGCCTGGTGTGGCTGTCGTCCCCGAGCTTGCGGAAGTCGGGGATCTGGCACGCCTCCCACAGCAACCTGGTGGCGGATCGGCTGACCGCGAGCCGGCGCACCTCCGGGTCCATGCTGAGCGCCTGCAGCGTCTGCAGATCCGACGCGTCGTTGCCGGACGCAAGCCCCCGGAACGGCGGCGGCTCCATCAGGCTGGACAGCAGCGCATCCGGTCCCGACAGGTCGAGCGCGTCGTTGCGCCAGAACAGCTGCTCGAGCGGATCGAACCGGTGCGCCTCCACGGCCTCCACGATGTCGTCGGGCATCGGCGGGCAGGTTCCGGTGGTGCCGAAGGTGCCGTCGCGCATGCCACGCCCGGCGCGTCCGGCGATCTGCGCCACCTCGGCCGCGGTCAGCCGGCGCGGCCGGGCGCCATCGAACTTCGACAGGCCGGCAAAGCCCACATGGTTCACGTCCATGTTGAGGCCCATGCCGATCGCGTCGGTGGCGACCAGATAGTCGACCTCTTTCTCCTGGTACAGCGCCACCTGGGCGTTGCGGGTGCGCGGGCTGAGCCGGCCCATCACCACCGCACAGCCGCCGCGGCGCCGGCGGATCAGCTCGGCGATGGCGTAGACTTCGGCCGCCGAGAACGCGACCACGGCGGAGCGCGGCGGCAGCTTGGTGAGCTTGCCCGGCCCGACATTCAGCAGCTGCGACAGCCTCGGCCTGGTCTCGATCTCGACCTGCGGGATCAGCCGCGACAGCAGCGGGCGAATCGTCTCGGCACCCAGGAACATGGTCTCGACCAGCCCGCGCGCATGCAGCAGCCGGTCGGTAAACACATGGCCACGGTCGGGGTCGGCGCAGAGCTGGATCTCGTCGACCGCCACGAACTCCGGCCGGATCATGCCCTCGCCGCCCGGCCGGTTGGCCCCGGGGGCAGGGCCGCCGATCTGGTCCAGCGGCATCGCCTCGACGGTGCAGGAGAACCAGCGCGCGTCGGGCGGGACGATCTTTTCCTCGCCGGTGATCAGCCCGACCCGGGCGACGCCCTTCTGCGCCACCATGCGGTCGTAGTTCTCACGCGCGAGCAGCCGCAGCGGGAAGCCGATGATGCCGGAGCTGTGCGCCAGCAGCCGCTCCATCGCCAGGTGCGTCTTGCCGGTGTTGGTCGGACCGAGCACGGCCTTCACACGGGGCGCGAAAGCGCCGCTGCGAGGCTCCTCGCGCCGCCCCTGACTTGGGAGGTCGGGGAGCAGAGTTGGGCCACGCGGCCGGAAAGGGGGGCCCGTCATGGACGGATGGTCGGTCGCCTGGGCGCGGTTTGCAAGGTCGCGCGGGTGTCGTCAGGATTCTGCCGCATGCGCCGGCGAAGTCCCGGCACGTGCCACCTCAAGGAATGCCGCATGTTCGACCGCCCGCTCGACTGCCTGATCACCTCGTCGGCACTCGCGCCCGACCAGCGCGTGCGCGATATCCACGCCGTGCGTCCGGAGGGGCTGCCGGCGCTGCCCGGCATGCTCGGAGCCGCAAGCGCCGCCTGGCTTACCGCGAACGGGTTCCGGGGCCGTGCCGGCGAGCTGGTGAAGCTGCCGGGGCCGGACGGGATTGCCGCAGCCGTGCTCGGCCTGGGTCCGGAGCCGCAGCCGTCGATCCGGCAGTCGCCGCATCCGTTCGGCAGCCTTGCCGCGGCTCTGGCAGACCAGCAGGAGGATCCCGAAACCGGAGGCACTGCAGCGGTATGGCGGCTGCTGCTGCCGGCGGGCGTTGCACTGGACGATGCGGTGCTCGGCTTCTGTCTCGGCGCCTACCGTTTCGACCGGTTGCGATCCAAGGCCGGGCCCGATCGCGTGCAGCAGGCCCTGCTGCTGCTGCCCGCGGACGAGGAAGCGTATCGCTCCGGAGCCGAGATCGCGCGCGCGACGTGGCTTGCCCGTGACCTGATCAACATGCCGGCCAACCTGCTCGGCCCGCTCGAGTTGGCGGAGGCGGCGCAGCAGGTGATGCGGGCGTTCGGTGCCGACGCGCAGATCATCGCCGGCGACGATCTGGCGCGCGAGTATCCGGCGGTGGCCGCGGTGGGGGCCGGATCGGTGCGGCCGCCGCAGGTGTTGGTGGCGCGCTGGCGCGGGTCGCAGGCGGGCGACGACGCACCGTTGCTGTCGCTGGTCGGCAAGGGCGTCTGCTTCGATACCGGTGGCTACGACATCAAGCCGTCCGCCGGGATGCTGCGCATGAAGAAGGACATGGGCGGCGCGGCGATCATGCTAGCGCTGGCCAGGCTGGTGATGGCGCACGACCTGCCGGTGCGGCTGGAGCTCAGGCTGGGCTGCGTCGAGAACAGCATCTCCGGCAGTGCGATGCGGCCTTCCGACGTGATCCGGACCCGTCGTGGCCTGTCCGTCGAGATCGGCAACACCGACGCCGAGGGCCGGCTGGTGCTCTGCGACCTGCTGGCCGAAGCGTCCGATGCCGCGCCGGACCTGCTGCTCGACGCCGCGACCCTGACGGGTGCCGCCCGGACGGCACTCGGACCGGACCTGCCCGCATTGTTCTGCAACGACGAGTCGACGGCGCTGCATCTCGGCCGGGCAGGCCTGCAGTCGCACGACCCGATCTGGCGGCTGCCGCTCTGGGGAGGCTACGACGACTGGCTTTCCAGTCCGATTGCAGACCTGAACAATGTTTCATCCAAGCCGATGGCCGGATCGATCACCGCTTCACTGTTTCTTCATCGTTTCGTGGCCAAATCAGCGCGGTGGGCACATCTCGACACCTACGCCTGGAATGATCAAACCCGTGCCGGCCGTCCGGAGGGGGGAGAGGCGCTCGGACTCCGAGCAATGTTCCACGCACTGTTGCCGATTCTTAATCTTCGACCGGACTGAAACACTCCAGTAACGTAATCGGGAATGAACCAAGTCATTTCCGGGGATTATAAGACGGACTTGTATCTCCTGGAGATTCGCATCCGGCGAACCAGGGTTCTGGTGTGCAAGCACCAACGGTCGTTCGGTGCGCCTGACGACCAAGCGGAGCAGCGTTCTGCCGCTCCGTCTCGACCATGAAGGGAACTGCAGGATGGCCCAGGCCTCAACGACCGACCACCTGGTTGCAACACTTCGGGACACCGTCGTTTCGATGGTCCGCCGCGATGGGCCTGACCTGTCGGCGCGACAGCTCGGCGTTTTCCTCACCTGCTACCTGCAGGACGGCGCCCATACCGTGCGTGGCCTCGCTGCAGACCTCAACGTTTCGAAGCCCGCGATCACCCGCGCGCTCGATCGGCTCGGTGAACTCGATCTCGCCCGTCGCAAGGTGGATCCGATGGACCGCCGCTCGATCCTGGTGCAGCGTACCCTCAAGGGTGCGGCTTATCTTCGCGAGCTGCGCTCGATCATGTCCGAGGCCTCGACCACCTCGCGCCGTTCCGGCCCTGTCGAGGAACGGAGCGGCCGTCGCGCTGCTGGCTGATCATCCACCGCCTGACACGGCTGGCGGAACGCGGCCGGGCGTGTCGGCTCTACCGGATGAACCGAGGTTCGCGTGATGCGGCCCTCGATCATGAATTTAAGGAGCGCCCCAATGCGCCTATCCGCCTTTTCGACCAGTCTTGGCCTTGCCCTGGCTGTGTCTGCCATGCCCGCGCTCGCAGCTCAGGATCCGGGCACGAACCATCGTCCGGACGGCTACGTCACGATCGTAGCCAAGGCGGCCGACGTCGGCATCGGCTTCACCTGGGGTGATGGCGTGCTCAAGTATCACGGCCACACCTACCATTTCTCGGTAAAGGGTGTTGACGTGGCGGCGGTCGGCTTTTCCAAGGTGGTCGGTCATGGACGCGTCTATGACCTCAGGAACCTGCATGACTTCGACGGAACCTATGCCGCTGCGAACGGTGAGGCGACCGTGGGCAGCGGGCTCGGAGGCCGTGCCCTCACGAACGGCAACGGCGTCGTGATTCGTATCGACGACGTGACGAAGGGCGCTCGGCTTGCCGGCGCAGCCCAGGGGATCGAGCTGACGCTCCGCTAGATCGATCCGCTTCAGGACCAGCCTGCCAGTCCGGCCCGCCTTGCGCGGTGCCGGACGATCCACGTCCAGACCAGTTGCGGCGTCAGGACGACGCAGATGGCCATCGTCGGCGATGATGGCGCCATGACGACGGCGATGACGCTGCCCCATGTCGCAAAGCCCCAATGTATCAGCGTCACGACCGGTGCGGAGAGACCGGAGCGCGAGGCGACCTGATAGAGATGTCCGCGATGCGCCTCGGTAATCCGCTCGCCATTGATCGCCCTGCGGGCAAGAGTGAACACGACGTCCCACAGGATGCCGGCCAGAGCGAGCGGCACGAGCAGGCCAAGGCCGAGGGAGGTGCCGTCCCGTCCTCCCGACGCAGCAAGCAGCAGTGCGAACGCTCCCAGCAGAAGGCCACACGCCTGGCTGCCGACATCGCCCAGGAAGATCCGGGCGCGGGGATAGTTGAAGGGCAGGAACCCGGCCAATCCCGCGGCGGTCATGATGGCGGCCGCGGACAGGAGCGGGTTCTGCAATCGCCAGGCTAGCCAGCCCACGGCAACGCTCGCGATCAGGCCGCTGCCGGACGCCAGGCCGTTCAGGCCGTCGATGAAGTTGAACGCGTTGGTTGCCAGGAGCAGCCAGCACAGTGAGGCCAGCACCAGTGGCAGCACCATGACGCAGGGTAGGTGGGTCGGCAGCAGCACCGCCACCGCACCGATGGCGAGGCTTCCAGCCGCCGCCTGCGCTGCCAGCTTGATCTGGAAGCCGAATTGCCGAAGGTCGTCCGCCCAGGACACCACGGCCAGCAGCAGCACCGCGAGCAGCAGCAGCAGCGTCGCTGGTCGTTCGCCGGACTGCCCGGGCAGAAGCAACAGAGCCGCCGGAACACCGGCCATGACCGCCGCCACGACGCCTGCGCCACCGCCCTTCGGCGTCGGGCGATCATGCGAGCTGCGACTGCCCGGCACATCCAGCACGCCGACCCGGATCATCCGCCGGACCACCACGCCGGACAGCAAGGCCGCCAACACCGCGAGCCCGAGCAGCGCCGGCAGACGTGCCGCCATGTCCTGATGCGCCATGACGACCTCCTGAGTTGGCACTCGATCGAGCCGCTCGTGCCCTTCTAGCGCGGCGGACGCTGGGCTATAGGGTCGCGAAGATGCCCTCGCAACGTCCCTTGCTGCGTCCTCGGTCGGAGTCTCCGGCGTCTCCACCCCTCGCCAGGGCCGCAGCACCGCCCAAGCGTATTGACCGGCGCCGAAGCTTCCGGCCGATGAACCGGATCCTGGTCAACATCGCGCTCGACGGTGCGCTGGCCGCAGTGGCAGCGCCGATCGCGCGCTGGCTGGCGGATCCGCAAGGCGGGCTGATCCATCCGCTCTGGTTCCTCGCCGGTGGCGCCATCACCCTGGTGATCGTCGGCGTCCCGTTCCGCATGCCGCAGCAGTACTGGCGGTTTTCCGGTGTCGCCGATCTCATGGGGATCGCCGGGGCTTCGGTGGCGAGTGCGGTGCTGTTTGCCGGCCTGCTGCTGGCGACCGGTTTCCGGCTGCCAAGCATTACCTTCCCGATCATACACGCCCTGACCCTGCTGGTGCTGCTGGGCGGCCTGCGCATCGTCTATCGCCTGAGCCAGGGGCGCTTCGGCCCGGCGGCTGCGACCGCGCCGACCCAGAACGTGCTGCTCGTCGGCGCCGACGAGGCCGCCGACCTGTTCCTGCGTGCGGTGCAGCGCGCCCGCGATACGCCGTTGCGGATCACCGGGCTGCTCGCCTATGGCAGCCACCAGCCCGGTCGCCGGATCCATGGCGTGCCGATCCTGGGCACCTTGCGCGATGTCGGCCCGGTGCTCGACCGGCTCGAGCGGCAGGGCCTGCGTCCCGACGGTCTAGTGGTGACCGACCCGGAACTGCGCGGCAGCGACCTGGCGGCGATCATCCGCGAGGCCGACCGGCTCTCGATCCCGGTCGGCCGGGTGCCGGATCCGACCACGCTGTCGCCGGCATCACGCGTGGAACTGCGCCCGGTGGCCATCGAGGACCTGCTGAACCGGCCACAGGTGGCGCTCGATACCCAGGCGATGGCGCGCCTGGTGCGTGGCCGCCGGGTGCTGGTGACCGGCGCCGGCGGCACGATCGGCTCGGAACTGGCACGCCAGGTGGCTGCCCTGTCGCCTGAGCTGCTGGTGCTGCTCGATCATGGCGAGTTCGCGCTGTGGCAGGTCGATCTCGAGCTGGCCGAACTGGCCCCGGACGTGACGCGGCGGACCGTGGTGGCCGACATCCGCGACGCCGGCCGGCTGGCGACGCTGTTCGCCGAGTTCCGCCCGGAGATCGTGTTCCACGCAGCCGCCCTGAAGCACGTGCCGATTGTCGAGGCCAACCAGGCCGAGGGCATGCTCACCAATATCGTCGGCACCCGCCAGGTGGCGGATGCGGCGGCGCAGGCGGGAGCATCGGAGATGGTGCTGATCTCGACCGACAAGGCGGTCAATCCGAGCAGCGTGATGGGTGCGTCGAAGCGGGCCGCGGAGATGTATTGCCAGTCGCTCGACATCGCCGCCCGGCGTGCCGGGACCGGGATGCGCTGCGTGACCGTGCGGTTCGGCAACGTGCTCGGCAGCACCGGGTCGGTGGTGCCGCTGTTCCGCCGCCAGCTCGAGCGTGGCGGCCCGCTCACCGTGACCCATCCCGACATGCAGCGCTTCTTCATGACGGTGAGCGAGGCCGTCGGGCTGGTGCTGCAGGCCAGCGCGGTCGGAGCCAGCCAGGACCGGACGGCCGCCGCCGATACCGACGCTCTGCTGCAGGATGGCGGCATCTTCGTGCTCGACATGGGCGAGCCGGTGAAGATCGTCGACCTGGCGCGGCAGATGATCCGGCTCGCCGGCCTGCGCCCGGATGACGACGTGCAGATCCGCTTCACCGGCCTGCGCCCCGGCGAGAAGCTGTTCGAGGAGCTGTTCCATGGCAGCGAGCCGCCGGTGCCGACCGGCTATCCCGGGCTGCTGATGGCCACGCCGCGCACCGCCGATCCGGTGGTGGTCGGGCAGGCGCTCGCGGCGATCGGTGCCAGCTGCCGCGCCGGTCATGCGGACCAGGCGCTTGCCCTGCTCAAGCGCCTGGTGCCGGAATTCGTCCACAACCCGGACGGCGCCACGGAAACCGCCGAGCCCGAGAGGATCCTGTGATGAACCCCGATGGTCCCGCCCCGAGACAGGTCGCGTTTCTCGACCTGAAGGCGCAGGCGGCCCGGATGGCCCCGGCCCTGCGCGCGCGCATCGATGCCGTGCTGGCGCATTGCCAGTTCGTGCTCGGGCCGGAGGTGCAGGAGCTGGAGTCACGGCTGGCGGACTTCTGCGGAGCGGCGCATTGCGTCGCTGTCAGTTCCGGCACCGACGCGCTGCAGATCGCCATGATGGCCGCCGGCATCGGGCCGGGCGATGCCGTGTTCCTGCCCGCCTTCACCTATACCGCGACCGCGGAGGTGCCGCTGGTGCTGGGTGCGACACCGGTGTTCGTCGATGTCGACGCGCACACCTTCCAGATCGATCCGGCGCATCTGCGGCTGCGGATCGAGGCGGTGCGGCAGGCGGGCACGCTGCGGCCGGCAGCGATCGTCGGTGTCGACCTGTTCGGCCAGCCGGCGCCCTGGCCGGAGCTTCGGCAGATCGCCGGTGACGCGGGCATGTTCCTGCTGGACGACTGCGCGCAGAGCTTCGGCGGCAGCCTGGATGGCGTTCGGCTCGGTCGCGAGGCGGATGCGACCGCGATCAGCTTCTTTCCCTCCAAGCCGCTCGGTGGCTATGGCGATGGTGGCGCGTTGCTGACCGACGACGCGGACCGGGCCAGGCTGTATCGCAGCCTGCGCTCGCACGGCGAAGGCGAGACCCGCTACGAGGTCCTGCGCACCGGCATGAACGGCCGGCTCGACACGCTGCAGGCGGCGGTGCTGCTGGCCAAGCTCGACGCGTTCGAGGGTGAGCTCGATCGCCGCGAGCGGATCGCCGACACCTACGATCGTGGCCTCGCCGGGTTCGCCGGGATCCCGGCACGAGTGGCCGGTGGTCGCAGTGCCTGGGCGGTGTATGCGGTGCTGCTCGAGGACGGTGCCGCGCGTGACCGCATGCAGGCGACCTTGCGCGAGCAGGGCGTGCCGACCGCGATCTATTACCCGCGGCCGCTGCATCACCAGCCGGCCTACCGTCCGCATCACGACGACACGCCGTTGCCGGTTTCCGAGGATCTTGCCAGCCGCATCCTGGCCCTGCCGATCCATCCCGAGCTCGACGACGCGGATGTCGAGCACGTCGTGCAGGCATTCCGGAGCGCCGCGCGGTCCACCTGACGTGGGCTAGATGAAGTCCCGCCTCTGCCGACGGCCGGTACGCAGTCCGGCGCGCAGCCGAAGCGGCTCGGGATCGTCCCGCACGGTGTCGTCCGCGGCCTCCGCCGGCTCGCCGATATGGAGTTCGGTTCGGTTCCGGGTGAGGCGCTTGGCGCGGTAGAGCGCACGGTCCGCCATCGCCATCTGGTCGTCGACGCTCAGCGCCTCGTCGGTGCCGACGGTAACGCCGACGCTGACGGTAAAGCAGGGGCTGGGACCGTGGGCACTGGCAGCCTTCCGGAGGGTTTCGGCGAGATCGCGGGCCTGCGTCACGGTGACGTTGTCGATGGCCAGCGCGAACTCGTCGCCGCCGATGCGTCCGAGGACGACGTCCGGTCCGGCCAGCTCGGACGCGATCCGGGTGAACCGCGTGATCACCGCATCGCCGGCGGCGTGGCCGAAGCCGTCATTGATCCGCTTGAAGTGGTCGATATCGACCAGGATGATGGTGCGCCGGCGCAGCGGTCCCGCCGCCCGCCAGAAGCCACGGCGGTTGAGGGCGCCGGTGAGCTCGTCCCTGAGGGCCTCCCGCTGCTGCGCGAGTAGCGCCCGCTCGACGATCAGGATCAGGCTGAGGCCGGGCCACAGCATGATGTAGACCAGCATCTCGACGGGCAGTGCCGCGTGCAGGAGCCAGGGCCAGGGCAGCAACCGTGGCTGCATGATCGCCACCGTCCAGAGCACCGTGCAGCAGAGATGGACAGTGCCGACCAGGAGCAGGCTGGCCTGCGGATCGCTCTGCCTGGGGTTCTGCAGCAGCGGCATCATGCACAAGGCGGTCAGGGCGCTGCTGACGAGGGTGGCGGCGAGCAGCCGATCGGGTGGGGACGTGCGGAAGACGGGTAACAGGCACAGCGCCAGCCAGAGCAGCGGCGGCAGGATCAGCCATGCCAGCGACGCGCGGCGGTTGAAGATCTGTGCCGTTGCCCGCCAGGCGAGGAAGCCGCCGAGCAGGTGCAGCGCGATGGCGACGTCCGGCACGAGCCCGATGCCACGCGGCGCCAGCGCCGTCACGGCCATGCCGATGGCGCTGCAGAGCGTGGCGAAGCCGACCAGGCGCAAGGCCGGGCTCGGCTGGTGCCGATAGACGATGCCGCACAGCAGCGGAGCTGCCACGACAGGCATGTCTGAGGTCGCGAAGGTCGGCAGCATGGGTCAACCCGGGCAGATTCTGCATCCGATTTATAACAAGCAATAACGAGATTTTCACGAAGTATTTCGGATCCGAACGAAATGATGTCGGACTTGTGTCGGGACAGCGTGAGCGACTAGATCGTATCGGCCGCGCTGCCATGTCGCGCCGCCGGTCGGGAGACATGCGACATGGGACAGCTTTTACGCGCCGGCACCGCGCTTGCCGTGCCGACGCTGGCGCTGGTCGTCGCCTGGTCCGCAGTGACCGGGCCGGCGTTTGCGCAGACGGCCCCCGCTGCCACGCCCGCCGGAACTGCGGCCGCGCCTCCCGACACCCAGGAGAACCTCACGGTGCTCGGGCACCGCAAGACCTTCGAGACGGCACCGATGCCGGGGCCTGCACTGCAGCCTCCGCCGGACAAGCCGGACGTGCATCTCGGTCGCTACAAGGTTTCCGGTGACCAGAGCACGCCCGACGGCAGGGATGCCCAGACCGGCGCCCTGATCGCCCCGTTCGGCACCGCCTATACCGGTGCCAGCCCTGTGGCAGGCGGCCTGGCGTCGCATTTCGAGCACTGAGCAGGCCGGTCAGCCCAACCGGCCCGGCGATCGCGCAAGCCCGGCTTTCAGTCGCCCCGGCTCAGGAAACTGGTGACGAAGTGGCGCAGCCGCTCGACGTCGAGGACCGTCTCCTGGCGGATGCCGGCCGCATGCACGTTGGTCCGGTCGAAGCGACGCACCTGGCCGAGATACGGCATGTAGTGGCGCAACCGCTGCATCAGCGCCTCGGCGAGCCTGCTGGCCGGGCCCGCATCCTCCGGTAGCCGGTCGATCGAGAAGCCGGCCAGCGGCGACAGCGTGCTCAGAACCTGCACCAGCGGCAGCGGGCTCTCGCTGGTCAGGTGGAACGCATGGCCTTCGGTCGGCCGGCCCGCCTCCATCAGCGCGATCATCTCAGCGACCACGACGTCGACCGGGATCAGGTCCAGGGTCGCACCGCCGGGCATCGGCAGCAGCACGGTCTCGCCCGCAACCCGGCCCGAACGGCCCAACTGCTCGATGGTCTCGGCGACCTTGTAGAACCCCGACAATGCCGACAGCCGGTGGGTGATGGAGTGGCCGATGATGATGCTCGGCCGGAAGATCCGGAACGGCAGCGCCGGCCGGGACCCATCAGCCCTGCACTCGCTGCGCACCAGGGCCTCCGCCGTCCACTTGCTCTCCTCGTAGGCGTTGGTGAAGGCGTCGGGCTGGCTGGCATCGTCCTCCAGGATGTCGCCGTCCCGGTCGCCGGCGATGTAGGCGGTGCTGACGTAATCGAATTCCGACGCACCCAGCCGGCGGGCGGCCTCGACCATGAGCCGGGTGCCCGCCACGTTGGTGCCGAGGATGGCCTCGCGGTCGGCGGCGCGGAAGGACAGGTTGGCGGCGCAATGCACCACCCGCAGCGGCACCGCGTCGCGTCCGGGGCGCCGTTCGGCCAACTGCGCGAGCCAGTCGATGTTCGACAGGTCGGCGCGGATGGCGATGGCACGCGGAAGCAGCTCGCCCAGGCCGTCATCGAGTGCCCGGTCATGCGCCGCGCGGGTGAGGGCGGCCGTCAGCCGGAGGCTCGCCGCCGCGTCGTCATCCGCCCGGATCAGGCAGATCGCACGCGCGTCCGGATGGCGGTCCAGCCAGGCGATGATGAACTGCGACCCGAGAAACCCGCTGCCTCCGGTAACCAGTAGATCGCCCGCGTCACCGTTCCGGCCGGCCGCCGTGGCACTATCGTCGAGTCTTGGCTGCATTGGGTCTCTGCTCGTGGAACTCTGGGAGCTGTGCATCGTCCTGTCGCGATGCAAGCCGGCCTTGCTATACTGGATGTGGTCGCCAGATGGGAAACGCGGTACTGCTCCGGCCGTATCCGTCTCCCTGGCCCTCCGCGGGCCGATCGCGACGGACCATGTTCTCCACCATCTTCCGAGGGCCAAGACCATCTTCAAGGGAAACAAGTTCGGCGAACGTCAATCCACGTCCGCTGATGCGAAGCGTGCCGTGCTCGCCAAGTTCCAGCAGCGTCCGTCGCCCGACGATCCAGAGGTCCAGGCCCGCGCGGCCGAACGCAAGGCGATCGCAGAGGCGCGTGAGGCCCGGCTTGCCGAGCGGCGTGTCGAGCGCGAGGCCGAGGCCGCGCGTCAGGCCGCAGAGCGCGAGGCAGCGGCGGCTGCCGAGGCGGTCCGGCGCAAGGAGGAGGAGGCCCAGGCTCTCGAAGCCGCACGGGCCGAGGCTCTCCTCAAGCTCGAGCAGAAGGCGGCCCGCGACGCCCGCTACGCCGCCCGCAAGGCTCGCCGCTGATCCAATCGGAGCCGTCACCGGACGTCGATGCCGCGCCGCCGGTCGCGCCACCCCACGCGGTGGTTACGGGCGGCACCGGCGGTATCGGCCGATGGGCGGCACTCGGGCTCGCAGAAGCCGGCTACCAGGTGATCCTGGTCGGCCGCGACCCGGAGCGACTACGCTCCGCGTCCGACTGGATAGGCGGGCGTGTGCCGAACCGGGTGCCGCTGTCGATCGAGGCCGACCTGTCACTGCTGGCTCAGACCCGGCGGGCGGCGGCAGAGGTGCTCGAACTGACCCCGGTCCTGGACATCCTGCTCAACAACGCCGGGACTCTGTCCAGCCGGCGTGCCGACACCGCCGAGGGCCACGAGACCACCCTTGCGGTGAACCATCTTGCGCCGTTCGTGCTGACCCGGGCACTGCTTCCCGCCTTGCAGCGCTCCGGGCATGGCCGCGTGGTGATGACGGGCTCCTCGACCTCCGACCGTGCCCGCATCGATCCGGACGATCTGGAACTGCGTCGGCGCTGGCGAATGACCCGCGCCTATGGTCGCTCCAAACTCGCGTCGCTGATGACCAGCATCGAGCTGGCCGGCGAGGCGGCGGGGTCCGGGGTCACCATCAACGTGGTGCATCCGGGCCTGGTGGCGACCGGGCTGGTGCGGACCGGCGGCATCGTCCAGCTCGCCTGGAGGGCGATGGCGCCGTTCGCGCTGACCGAAGCACAGGGCGCCGAACCGCTGCTCGATGCCGCCTTGTCGCCGGGACTCGCAGGGGTCAGCGGATGCTATCTGAAGCGGTGCGCCGTGGTTGCGCCGAACCCGCTTGCGGATGATCCCGGTCTGCGCCGGCGCGTGTTGCGGGCGACTGCGCACCTGGTCGGGCAGGCCTGAGATCGGTCGCTGCGGGTGGCCGTGCCACGGGCTCGCCTGCAAGCGGCCGCGTGGTCGGGAGACGCCGCCAGATCGATAGCAGCCGCAGGTGTGTGCTCCAGCCGCGCGCCCTGCTGGCGAAGCCGCCCTGCATCCGGCACCTGCTGTCCTGCGGCTGGAACAAAGCGGGTGCGGAGGCGCGGTCGGGCAGGGATCCGGCATCGTCCTGCGGCAGCTCGGAGGCGAAGTCGCTCTTGGAGACCAGGTAGCCGGCGAGCCGCAGCGACAGCCGCGTGATCAGCGCATAGGCGATCACCACGCCGGTCAGGATCATCTCGCCGCCGCGGCCGGTGGCGCATGCATACACCCCCTCGGCCGCGACCTCGGGAGCATAGACAGGCGGCACCGGTCGCGCCGGAAACCCCATATGCGAGGCGGCGTGGTCGAAGAACGGCGTGTTGATCGCCGGTGGGAACAGCGTGCCGACCCGGACCCGGCTGCCGGCAAGACGCAGCTCCAGCCGGAGCGATTGGCCGAACGCCCGCACCGCCGCCTTGGCGCCCGAATAGGAGCTCATCAGCGGCACGCCATGGAACACCACGGCCGAGCAGACATTGACGATACTGCCTTCGTTGCGGGGCTGCATGTGCGCCAGCGCCACGCGGGTCCCGTTGACGGTTCCGAGATAGGTGACGTCGGTCACGCGGCGGAACTCGCGCTCGCTCACGTCGGTGAAGCGCCCGTACACACCGTTCCCGGCCGCGTTGACCCAGACGTCGATCGGGCCGAGCGCCGCGGTGATCGACCTCGCCGCCGACGAGAGTGCCTCGCTGTCGATGACGTCCGCTGCGGCATGGGTGAGCCTGGCACCCGGGGTCAGGCTCGCGATCAGCGCAACCGCGTTGACCAGTCGCGCATCGCTGCGTGAGATCAACCCGACGCGCCAGCCCCGTGCGGCGAACAGTGCGGCACTGCACAGCCCGATCCCGGACGACGCGCCGGTGATCGCCACCACTCGTGTCCGCTCCGGCTTCGTCATGACCATGGATGTGCAGGCAGGCTGGGGCGCATGGCGTATTAGCACTGCGAGCCCGACCCCTGTAAATCGAGCCGGCGGCTTTGATGGCGCACGGCCGGCGCACGGTTTCTGGAGCAATCCCGTGGGCGTCCGGCTTCTGCGGGTCGCGTCGTCGGGCGCATTGGGTTATGGGCTGGCGGTATCCGGGACGACGATTGCTGCCCTCGTTTCCGCCACTCGCGCCAGGAGCCTGTCCGCCATGCCGCACGGTCCCGAGACGCTTGCGCACGCCGTCGACCGGACCGCCCCCATGCATCCGGCCGACGTCGATGGCGACGACCTGGCACTGCTCGATGGCTTCGTGACGATGGCGCTGCAGGCCGGGGCGGCGATCCTCGAGATCTATAACGGCGAGGCGGTCGCGAGCCTCGTGAAGCGCGACGGCTCGCCGGTCACGGCGGCGGACCGGGTCGGCGAGGCGATCATCCTGGCGGCGCTCGATCGGCTGGCGCCCGGTCTGCCGGTGGTGGCCGAGGAGGCAGTGGCCGCCGGCACGGTGCCGCTCACGTCCGGCGATTTCATCCTGGTCGACGCACTCGACGGCACCCGCGAGTTCGTCGCGCGACGCGAGGACTTCACGGTCAATATCGCGCTGGTTCGTGATCGGTGTCCGGTCCTCGGCGTGGTGTTCGCTCCGGCACTCGGGGCGCTTTATGCGGGGCTGCCGGGTGGCGGCGCCTGGCGGGGCGACATCGTCAACGGGGCCGCGGCCGCCTGGATGCCGATCTCGGCCGCACGGCGCGAGGGTGGCGCGGCTGCCGGCCTGCGGGTGGTGGCCAGCCGCTCGCACATGAGCGACGCGACGCGCGACTATATCCGCCGGTTCGACGTGGCAGGGCTGGTGTCGGCGGGCTCGTCGCTGAAGTTCTGCAGGGTGGCGACGGGCGAGGCGGATCTGTATCCGCGCCTCGGCCGCACCATGGAGTGGGACACGGCAGCCGGCGATGCGGTGCTGCGCGCGGCCGGTGGCACGGTCGTGACGCTCGGAGGGCTGCCGCTGACCTATGGCAAGCGCCGGCAGCCGGACGACGCCGATTTCGCCAACCCGTGGTTCGTGGCGCACGGCGCGTTCGATCTCGCGGCCTGCAGGGTCGACCGGGCGACTGCCGCATCGGAGCGGGTTTCTTGACGATCCTCACTCATCTGCAGCGCCTGGAGGCCGAAAGCATCCACATCCTGCAGGAGGTGGTGTCGGAAACCGAACGGCCGGTGATGCTGTATTCGGTCGGCAAGGACAGCGCGGTGATGCTGCACCTGGCCCGCAAGGCGTTCTTTCCGGGATCGCCGCCGTTTCCGCTGCTGCATGTCGACACCACCTGGAAGTTCCAGGAGATGTACCGCCTGCGCGACCGGATGGCGCTGGATAGCGGCATGCAGCTGCTGGTGCATCACAACCCGGACGCGATGGCGCGCGGCATCAATCCGTTCGATCACGGCGCGCTGCATACCGACCTGTGGAAGACCGAGGGCCTGAAACAGGCCTTGGACAAGCATGGCTTCGACGCGGCGTTCGGGGGAGCCCGTCGGGACGAGGAAAAAAGCCGTGCCAAGGAGCGGATCTTCTCGTTCCGATCGGCCAGCCATCGCTGGGATCCGAAAACGCAACGTCCGGAGCTCTGGCAGTTGTACAACGCGCGCAAGAATCGCGGCGAGAGCATCCGGGTGTTCCCGATCTCGAACTGGACCGAGCTCGATATCTGGCAATATATCCAGCTCGAGAACATCCCGATCGTGCCGCTGTACTTCGCCGCACCCAGGCCGACGGTGAAGCGTGACGGGATGATCCTGGTGGTCGATGACGAGCGTTTCCGCCTGGCGGAGGGAGAGGTGCCGGTGCAGCGATCGGTGCGGTTCCGCACCCTCGGCGATTATCCGCTGACCGGTGCGGTGGAGAGCGATGCGGCCACCCTGTCGGAGGTGATCCAGGAAATGCTGCTGACCACGACGAGCGAGCGGCAGGGCCGGGCAATCGATCATGACGTTGCCGCCTCCATGGAAAAGAAGAAGCAGGACGGGTATTTCTGATGAGCGGCGAGCCGGAAGCGTCCAGGCAGTATGCGACCGATGCGCTGATCGCGCAGGATGTCGACGCCTATCTCGACCGGCATCGGCATAAATCGCTGTTGCGCTTCATTACCTGCGGTTCGGTGGATGACGGCAAGTCCACGCTGATCGGACGCCTGCTCTATGACAGCCGGATGATCTTCGACGACCAGCTGGCAACCCTCGAAGCGGACAGCCGGCGGCTCGGCACGCAGGGCCAGAACATCGATTTCGCGCTGCTGGTCGACGGGCTGGCGGCGGAGCGCGAGCAGGGCATCACGATCGACGTCGCGTATCGTTTCTTCTCGACCGAGCGCCGCAAGTTCATTGTCGCCGATACGCCGGGACACGAGCAATACACGCGAAACATGGTGACCGGCGCCTCCACGGCCGACCTCGCGGTGATCCTGATCGATGCGCGCAAGGGCGTGCTGACGCAGACCCGCCGGCATAGTTATCTCGCGCACCTGCTCGGCATCCGCAACCTGGTGCTGGCGGTCAACAAGATGGACCTGATCGGCTACGATCAGGCGCGCTACGACGCGATCGTTGCCGAATACGGGGAGTTTGCGCGCTCGATCGGGATCACCGCCTTCACCCCGATGCCGATTTCGGGCCTTGCCGGCGACACCATCACGAGCGTTTCGCCGAACATGCCGTGGTACGCCGGGCCGACGCTGATCGAGCATCTGGACACCGTGCCGCTCGAGCTGACGATCGAGCAGGACAGGCCGTTCCGGATGCCGGTGCAGCTGGTGAAGCGGCCCAACCTCGATTTCCGCGGCTTCTCCGGACTGATCGCGTCCGGCGTGGTGCGTCCGGGCGATCCGGTGCGCGTCCTGCCGTCCGGACGCACCACCCGGGTCGCCCGCATCGTCACCTTCGATGGTGATCTCGAGCAGGCGGTGGCCGGGCAGTCCGTCACGCTGACGCTGGCCGACGAGGTGGATTGCTCGCGTGGCGACGTGATCAGTGCCGCCGATGCGCCGCCGGAAGTTGCCGACCAGTTCGAGGCGACGCTGATCTGGATGGCCGACGAACCGATGCTGCCGGGGCGGCCGTACTTGCTGAAACTCGCCAGCCAGATGGTGACGGCGCAGGTGCAGGCTCCGAAATACCAGGTGAACGTCAACAGCATGGAGCATCTTGCGGCGCGCACGCTGGAGCTGAACGCAATCGGCGTCGCCAATCTCTCGACCGACCGGCCGCTGGTATTCGCACCATACGCCGAAAGTCGCGAACTCGGCGGATTCATCCTGATCGACAAGATCAGCAATGCGACGGTGGCGGCAGGCCTGCTGCATTTCGCGCTGCGCCGGGCACAGAACATCCATTGGCAGGCGATCGAGATCAATCGCGAGGCGCATGCGAGCCAGAAGCAGCAATCGCCGCGCGTGCTGTGGTTCACCGGGCTTTCCGGGGCGGGGAAATCGACGATCGCGAACCTGGTCGAGAAGAAGCTGCACGCGCAAGGGCGTCACACCTTCCTGCTCGATGGCGACAACGTCCGGCACGGGCTCAACAAGGATCTCGGATTCAGTGATGCAGACCGGGTGGAGAACATCCGCCGCATCGGCGAAGTCGCGCGGTTGATGACCGATGCCGGGTTGATCGTGCTGACCGCGTTCATCTCGCCGTTCCGGCCGGAACGCGCGATGGTGCGCTCGATGCTGCCGCCCGGCGAATTCATCGAGATCCATATCGACACGGCACTCGCCGAGGCCGAGCGGCGCGACGTGAAGGGGCTCTACGGCAAGGCCCGTCGCGGTGAGCTGAAGAACTTCACGGGCATCGACAGCCCTTACGAGCCGCCGGAAAACCCCGAGATCCGCATCGACACCAGCACGACGACGCCGGAGCAGGCGGCCGAGCTGATCGTGGATTATCTCTCCGGCTGAGCGATCGGCAGGTTGCCCCGCGAGCGGCTCTAGAAGGTCAACGACTGCCTCCCTGTAAAGGCCCGTCATGGAGGCAAAGGCGAGGTCTCCTGCGCCGAAACCGCTACGGCGTGAGCAGGACCGTGAGAGCCCTCACGCCTTGTGCGCCATGGATCAGCACGCCCTCGATATCCGCCGTCGCGGACGGACCGGTCTGCAGCACGAGGTAGTTTCCGGCGAGGAAGTCCGGGCGGGCATAGGCATCGTGCAAGGTCTCGAGGATCGTGTCGGGATCGACCAGGATCAGCAGCCGCTGTGCCAGGTAGCCGAGCGAGTTGACCCCGAGATCGACGGCCCGCAAGGCCACCGAGCCGGTCTCGGCGACGGCGAAGCGTGCGCGCAGCACCGCCAGGTCCACGTCGGCCATCGAGGCCGGGTCGGCGTCGGAGACCGGCCGGTTGCCGGGCAGGTCGGCCACCATCGAGCAGACGATTGCGGCCTCGTCGATCATCGCGCGGGCAGGGGCAAGGCGGTCGTCGGGCGGGCCGGGGTCGAGCAGCCTGCCGCCCATCTGGGTCAGTCGCCGCCGGAACTCCTGGAGGCGCGGTTCGTGTTGCGACCTCCCGCCGACCGGGAGTTCAGGGAGCGGCCGCTCGAGGTGCGGGCGGTTGCGGCGGATCGACGCCAGAACCGTCTCCCGGGAGGTCATGCGGGCTCGTCCCCGGGCTTGCCGCGTCGGCTCCGGTACCAGGCGTGGAAACTCTGCCCCGGCGGCATCGGAACGTCGCGGCCTTTGCCCCACGCGTTGGCGCGGTTGTAGAGCGCGACGTGCGGCATGTGCGGCAACACGGCGTTGGCGACAGTCACCGCGGCCCGATACGCCACCGGCCGCGCCAGCAGCAGGGCCGCGCCCTTCATCGACAACTGCTTGGTCATCGACGGCTCGTGATGCTCCGCCATGACCTTGCGCCATGACAGGATCTGCTCGTGGATATTGATCTTGACCGGGCAGACCGCGGTGCAGCTCCCGTTCAGCGTCGAGGCGAACGGCAACATGCTGTATTTGCGTCGGTTGAAGCTGGGGTCGATGATCAATCCGATCGGCCCGGCATAGGTGGCGCCGTAGGACAGGCCGCCGGACCGGCGATAGACCGGGCAGGTATTCATGCAGGCGCCGCAGCGTATGCACTTGAGCGAGGTCCAGAATTCCTCGGCGCCGAGGCGTTCCGAGCGACCATTATCCACCAGGATCACGTGCATCTCCCCGCCGGCGCGCGGTCCGCGGAAATGCGACGTGTACTGGGTGATCGGCGAGCCCAGCGCCGAGCGTGACAGCAGCCGGATGAACACGCCGAGATCCTGCGTGCGCGGGATGATCTTCTCGATGCCGGCAGACACGATATGCACACGTGGCACGCTGGCGCACAGATCGGCGTTACCCTCGTTGGTGCACACGACCACGGCGCCACTGTCGGCCACCAGGAAATTCGCCCCGGTCATGCCGACGATGGCCTCCAGGATAAGGGGGCGATTATTCTCGCGCTGGCTTTCCGCGAGGTAGGCCGGATCGTCATTGTCCGGATCCGTCCCGATCGTGCGCGCGAACACCGCCGCCACATCGGAGCGCAGCTTGTGCACGGCTGGCACCACGACATGGCTCGGATCCTCGTTGTCGAGCTGCTGGATGCGCTCGCCGAGATCGGTCTCGATCACCGCGATGCCGGCCTGCTCCAGGTGTGGACGCAGCCCGCATTCCTCGGTCAGCATCGACTTGCTCTTGACCAGCCGGGTGGCGCCGTTCGCCCGCATGATATCGGCGACGATGCGGTTGTGCTCGGCTGCGTCGGTCGCCCAATGCACGGTGACGCCGTTAGCGATCGCGTTGGTTTCGAATGTCTCGAGCAGCGTGTCGAGATGCGTGAGCGCATGTTCCTTGATCGCGGACGCGAGCGTGCGCAGTTCCTCCCACTCGGGAATGCCGCGTGCTTCCCGATCACGTTTCTCGCGTAGATCCCAAAGGCGCTTGTCGTGGAAGGACAGGTGATCCGGCGCCGCCAGGAACCGTTCGGCCGCCTCTGCATGGTCGATCGGACGGCGGCCACGATCGTGGGCGCCCCGTGGCTGGGCCTCCCGCTCGGGCGCGGCGCCGTCCGGGGCGATCGGCCGGGAGCGTCCCTCGGCATGGTCGATGGACACCCGTTTCATGCGTTCAGCACCTGTGCGATATGGATGAACTGCAGATCCAGCCCATGCCGCGACGCGCTGCCGGCCTGGTGCATCAGGCACGACATGTCGGCCGACACGACGTATTCCGCACCGCTGCGCGCCTGGCGGGTGACCTTGTCCAGCCCCATGCGCGCCGAGACCGCCTGCTCGGACACCGAGAAGGTGCCGCCGAAGCCGCAGCATTCATCGGCGCGCTCCGTCTCGACCAGTTCGAGCTCCTGCACCCGGGCCAGCAGCGCCCGCGGCTTGGAAAAGAACGCGACATTGAGCTCGGGTACGGACTCGTGCCCGAGACTCCGCAGCGCCGTGCAGCCGTTATGCAGCGTGACGCGATGCGGGAACGTGGCTGACGGAAGTTTGTCCGCGCCGACGACGTCGTGCAGGAACTCCACCAGCTCGTATGTCCGCGCGCGCAGCTCACGGGGCAGATTGGACTTGTTGCGCACGTGATGCACGCAGCTCGCGGACGGGCAGACGACTGCGTCGAAGCTGTCGAAATTGCGGACGAACAACGCCTCGACCGGTCCGCACTCACCGATGAAGCCGCTGTTTCCCATCGGCTGGCCGCAGCAGGTCTGCGCCTCGGGATACGCGACCGAGTGCCCCAGCCGTTCGAGCAGTTCGAGCGTGGCGATTCCGACATCACGATAGAACAGGTCGATGAAGCACGGAATGAACAGCCCGATCCGCATGACCGTCATATCCCGTTGCTGGCGCCGAACCGATAGGCCGCAAGGCTTTCCGGCTTCATCGTGATCGAGAAGCCGGGCGCCGTCGGCGGCATGTAGGCGGCATCAGAGATGATGCACGGATCGACGAAGTGTTCATGCAGGTGATCCACATATTCGATCACCCTGTTCTCCATGCTGCTCGAGATCGACACGTAGTCGATCATCGACAGGTGCTGGACATACTCGCACAAGCCGACGCCGCCGGCGTGCGGACACACCGGCACACCATACTTGTCGGCCATCAGCATCACCGCCAGGATCTCGTTCACGCCCCCCAACCGGCAGGCATCGATCTGCGCGATGTCGATCGCGCCACGCATGATGAACTGCTTGAACAGGATGCGGTTCTGGCACATCTCGCCGGTGGCGACGCCGATTGGTGCGACCCCGTGGCGGATCGCGCGATGGCCCTCGACATCATCGGGGCTGGTCGGCTCCTCGATGAACCACGGCTTTGCGAACGACAGCGCCTGTACCCACTCGATCGCCTGCCCGACCTCCCAGACCTGGTTCGCGTCGATCATCAGTCTGCGATCCGGGCCGATCTCCTCACGGACGATGCGGAGCCGGCGGATGTCGTCGGCGAGATCGCGGCCCACCTTGAGCTTGATGTGGCTGAAGCCGGCCGCCACCGCCTCCCGGGAAAGCCGGCGCAGCTTGTCGTCGTCATAGCCGAGCCAACCCGCCGACGTGGTGTAGCTCGGATAGCCGGACCGGCGCAGATGGGCGATCCGCTCCGCCTTGCCGGCGGCCTTGTCCTGCAGGCGCTCCAGTGCCTCTTTGGGCGTGATGCAGTCGGTGATGTAGCGGAAGTCGATGGCGCGGACGATCTCTTCCGGGCTCATTTCCGCGACCAGCTGCCAGACCGGGCGGCCGACTTCCTTGCCCCACAGGTCCCACACGGCGTTCACCACCGCGCCGGTGGCAAGATGGATGGCGCCCTTGTCCGGGCCGATCCAGCGCAACTGGCTGTCGCCGGTGACGTGGCGCCAGAAGCGTCCGGGATTCTCCTTGATCCAGTCGAGCTCGAGCCCGACCACGTTATGCGCCAGCGCCTCGATCGCCAGGCAGCAGATCTCGTTGCCGCGGCCGATGGTGAAGGTGAGGCCGTGACCCTCGAGCCCGGGTATGTCGGTCTCGAGGATGACGTAGGCCGCCGAATAATCCGGATCCGGGTTCATCGCATCGGAACCGTCCAATGCGCGCGATGTCGGGAACCGGATGTCGAGGGTGCGTAATCCGGTGATACGGGTCATGACGCGTCGACGACCCTCTGACGCTGTTCGCCGAGCCCGTCGATGCCGAGGCGCATGGTCTGCCCGGCGCGCAGGAACACCGGCGGCGTCTTGCCCAGGCCGACGCCGGGCGGGGTTCCGGTCGAGATGATGTCGCCCGATTGCAGGCTCATGAACTGGCTGCAGTAGCTGACCAGCGTGCGCACGTCGAAGATCATCGTCTGCGTGGTGCCGTCCTGCATGCGCGTGCCATCGACCTCCAGCCACAGATGCAGCGCCTGCGGATCGGGCACCTCATCGGCGGTGACCAGCCAAGGCCCGATCGGTCCGAAGGTGTCGCAGCCCTTGCCTTTGTCCCAGGTGCCGCCTCGCTCCATCTGCCATTCGCGTTCCGATACGTCGTTCACCACGCAATATCCGGCGACATGGGCGAGCGCATCCTCCGGCGTGATGTAGCGTCCGGGTGCGCCGATCACCACGCCGAGCTCGACTTCCCAGTCGGTCTTGGAAGAAAGGCGCGGGATCTCGACATCGTCGTTCGGCCCGGTGATGGCGCTGATCCATTTATTGAACAGGATCGGCTCCTTCGGGATCGGCGAGCCGGTTTCGGCTGCGTGATCGGAATAGTTCAATCCGATGCAGATGAATTTGCCGACGCCCCCGACACAGGCGCCGATCCGGCCCGCTTCCGCAAGCGGCAGGCTATCCGGATCGAGGGCGCGCAGGCGGTCGAGTGTCGCCGGCAGCAGGGTCGATCCGGCGATATCGGGGACATGCGCCGAGAGGTCGCGGACATGGCCCTGCGCGTCCAGTATCCCGGGGCGTTCCTGGCCGGCCTGGCCATGGCGAACGAGTTTCATGGTCTCAACTCCTCGGATTCAATTCAGCCAGCCGCCATCGATGATGATCGTGGTGCCGGTCGTGAAACGGCTTTCGTCGGAGCCGAGATACACCGCGAGGGCTGCGATCTCCGACGCGGTGCCGAGCCGGCCCATCGGCTGGCGGGCCCGAAACGCGGCGAGCGACTCCGCGACGCTGGTGCCGCGCGCCTGGGCCAGGTCGGCCACGCGGCCGGCAAGCGACGGCGTCTCGATGGTGCCGGGGCAGATCGCGTTGCAACGCACGCCGCGCGCCACATAATCGGCGGCGACGGATTTGGTCAGGCCGATCACCGCACCCTTGGAGGCTCCGTAGGCGCAACGATCCGGCACCCCCTTCAGGCTCGACGCGACCGAGGCGATGTTGACGATCGAGCCGCCGCCCGCCTCCAGCATCGCCGGCAGCATCGCCCGCATGACGTGGAACATGGCGGTGACGTTGAGGTCGAACGAGAACTGCCAGGCACGGTCGTCGCACTCCAGAATGGAACCGTGCTGCACCGTCCCGGCACAATTCACCAGGATGTCGACGCTGCCATGCTCGCGCGCCAGCGCCTCGATGGCACCCGGATCGAGCACGTCGAGCTGTCGCACGGTGAGGCCGCTCGCGCCCTGGAGCGCGTCGATATTCAAGTCCGTCGCCAGCACCTGTGCGCCCTCCTGCGCCATGGCGTCCGCCGTCGCGCGGCCGATGCCCTGCGCCGCCGCGGTGACCAGCACGCGCTTGCCCTGAAGTCGTCCGCCTGCCATCGGCATCTCCTGTTTCCGCATGATCAATCGCCGAGCCAGCGTTCGGCAGAGTTGTGCAGGTGTGTGCGCATCGCCGCTTCCACGCGCAGGACGTCCGTCGCCTCAAGTGCCGAGAGGATCGCATCATGTTCGGCAAGCGCGATACGCCAGGTGCCGCTATTCTCGAACTTCGTGCTCAGCTTTGCCAGGATGATGCCCTGGCGGCCATCGAACAGCTCGCCGACAAGTCGGGTGAGGACGCTGTTGCCGGCCTGGCTCGCGAGCAGCACATGAAATTCCCGGTCCTGCTCGAGCGGCACCCGGCCGGCCTCGATCGTCTGGCGCATGCTCCGGAGCAGTTCGCGCAGGGCCGCAAGCATTTCAGACGTCATCCGAACGCACGCCATCACCGCGACCGTCCCCTCGACCGCGATGCGCGCCTGCATGATCTCGGACGGGCTTTCCCCGAGCGACGATGCCGGTGGCGCCGGTTGCTGACCGGCGCTGACATAGATCCCGGACCCCATGCGGATCTCGACGCTGCCATCGATCTCGAGCGCGATCAGCGCCTCCCGCAATGACGGGCGCGACACCCCCAGGGTCTGGGCGAGTTCACGTTCTGCCGGCAGCCGTGTCGAGGGCTGGAAATCGCCACGCTGGATCAGCTCGCGGATCCGGTCGGCGATCTGCTGATACAGCCGGCGCTGCTCGATTGGCCTGATCAATTCCGGCATCGCATGACCCCCGCGCTCCAGTTGGGGCATTTCGGCGTTGACTGGTAAGGCCAATTATCCTAGTTCGGCAAGTAAGAAAATCTGGGCAGGACCGATCGGACCAACCGCGCCGGCGCCCCCGGGGGAAACGACATGACGATTGCGGCGCATCACGCGTCCGATCCGACCGATGATCGGACGATCCTCCGCCTCGAGGGGATCACCAAGCGCTTTCCGGGCGTCGTAGCGCTCGACCGCGTCGATTTCGATACCAGGCGCGGCGAAGTGCATGCGTTGTGCGGCGAGAATGGCGCCGGCAAGTCGACATTGATGAAGATCATCAGCGGCGCCTTCCTGCCCGACGAAGGCACCATGATCTTCAAGGGCCAGGCGCGCCGGTTCGCCTCGACGCTCGAGGCGGAAGCAGCCGGGATCGGCATCATTCACCAGGAACTCAATCTGGTGCCGCATCTGAGCGTGGCGGAGAACATCTTCCTGGCGCGTGAGCCGCGGCGCGGTCCGTTCGTCGATCGCCGGCGCCTGTTGCGCGAGTCTGCGCGCTGCCTGCAGCGTCTCGGCGTCGACATCGACCCGTCCGCGTCGGTTCGCAGGCTTTCCGTGGCCCAGCAGCAGATGGTCGAGATCGCGAAGGCGCTGTCGACAAACGCCGAACTGCTGATCATGGACGAGCCGACGTCGTCGCTCACCGAGTCCGAGACGACGCTGCTGTTCAACGTGATCCGCGACCTCAGGCGCGAGGGCGTCGGCATCATCTACATCTCGCACCGTCTCGACGAGATGTCGGAGATCGTCGACCGGGTCACGGTGTTCCGCGACGGCCGTTATGTGAGCACCGACGACTTCGAGGCGACGAATATCGATGCGATCGTCTCGCGGATGGTCGGGCGAACGCTGGAGGACAAGTTCCCGCACCGTACCTCGGTGCCGACCGAAGACGTGCTGCTGAAGGTCGACGGCCTGACCCGCAAGGGCGTGTTCCACGATATCGGCTTCACCGTGCGCCGCGGCGAGATCCTGGGATTTGCCGGATTGATCGGCGCCGGCCGCACCGAGGTCGCCCGTGCCATTTTCGGTGCCGATCGACGTGACTCCGGAACCGTGACGTTCGAGGGCCGGACCGTGTCGCCCGCATCGCCGCGGGACGCGATCGCGCGCGGGTTCGCGTATCTGTCGGAGGACCGCAAGAGCCAAGGCCTGGCGATCAAGATGTCGCTGGCCAGCAACATGACGCTGGCCAATATCGGCGCCGTCTCGAGCCGCGCCGGCCTGCTCGACTTTTCCAAGGAGGCAGACGTAGCCCGGCGCTACGTCGATCTGCTCAACATCCGCACGCCCTCGATCCACCAGGTGGCAAGGCTCCTCTCGGGCGGCAACCAGCAGAAGATCATCATCGGCAAGTGGCTGTTCAGTGGCGCCCGCATGCTGTTCTTCGACGAGCCGACGCGCGGCATCGATGTCGGCGCGAAATTCGCCATCTACCAGATCATGGACGAGCTGGCGGCGCAGGGCATCGGCGTGGTGCTGATCAGTTCCGAGCTGTCCGAGATCCTCGGCATGACAGACCGGGTTGCGGTGTTCCACCAGGGCCGGATCGCCGGAATTCTCGATACCGCGGCCACCGACCAGGAAGAGATCATGCATTACGCATCAGGCCGCCGGATCTCCGGAGTCGCGGCATGAAGGACGGGTCGTTGCCGCCATCGCCCTCGACGCAGCCTCCGGCGCTTCCCCAGGCCGGGCTGTACGACAGGCAGAAGGATCTCATCCAGAAATTCGCGGCCTTCGGCGGCCTGGTGCTGCTGATGATCGTGTTCTCGATCACCAGCCGCGCCTTCATGACGGTCGACAACGCGCTCACCGTGTCGCTGCAGGTCACCTCGATCGCGATCCTGGGCATCGGTGCCACCTGCGTCATCATCACCGGCGGGATCGACCTCTCCGTCGGCTCGATCGTGGCCCTTGCCGGAGTATCGGCCGCCCTCGTGGTGAAGGCGGGCGCACCGGTCTGGCTCGGCATGTTCGTCGGCATCCTGGTCGGTTCGGCCTGTGGTTTCCTCAACGGGCTCGCCGTCACCCGGCTGCGGCTGCCACCCTTCATCGCGACACTCGGCATGATGATGGTGGCGCGCGGCCTGGCGTTGCAGATCACCGGCGCGCGGGCGGTCTCCGGTCTTGGGCAGGGCTTCGGGGTTCTCGGCAACGGTTCGCTGTTCCGGGTGGAGAGCATCGGATCGGACGGCTTCCCGAACGTCGCATTCCCGGGGATCCCGTATCCGGTGATCATCATGATCGTGTTGGCGATCCTGGTGTCGCTGATGCTGACACGCACCGTCCTGGGGCGGCATATCTATTCCGTCGGATCCAATTCCGAAGCGGCTCGGTTGTCCGGCGTCAACGTCGCCCGCGTGACGCAATTCACCTACGTGCTGTCGGGCACCCTGGCCGGACTGACCGGCTGCATCCTGATGTCGCGACTGGTGACCGGCCAGCCGAACGAGGGCATCATGTATGAGCTCGACGCGATCGCCGCCGCGGTGATCGGTGGCACCTCGTTGATCGGAGGCGTCGGGACCATTTCCGGCACCGCGATCGGCTCGTTCGTGATCGGCATCCTGCGCAACGGGCTGAACATGAACGGCGTGTCGGCCTTCACGCAGCAGATCATCATCGGCCTGGTGATCCTGTTCACGGTGTGGATCGACCAGTTGCGCAACCGCCGGTGAGCGCGACACCTGAATAGCCAACGGCTCGGAACAACCGGACCGACAAGGGGGAATACACTCATGGAAAGACGTCACGTTACGAAACTCATGGCGGCGTTGCTGGCAAGCAGCGCATTGCTCGGCCTCACCCAGGGCGCGCAGGCGGCGGACGGCAAGGAGCTGGCCGTGATCGTCAAGACGGTGAACTCGACCTACTGGCAGAACGTGCAGAAGGGCGCGCAATCCGCCATGGCCGACGCTTCGGGCTATCACATGACGTTCGAGGGTCCGGCCTCCGAATCCGCCGTTGCCGACGAGGTCAACCTGGTGGTGAACGCGGTGAACCGGCATGTCGCCGGCATCGTGCTGGCAGCATCCGACCCCGACGCGCTGGTGCCGGCGGCAAAGCAGGCATGGGAGGCACATATCCCGTTGATCGTGATCGACTCGCCGTTGTCGGCCGCCGGAGCACATTATTTCCAGTCGTTCCTGGCCACCGACAACGTTAAGGCCGGACAGCTCTGCGCACAGGCGCTGATCGACAAGGCAGGCCAGACCGGGCAGATCGCGGTGATGTCGTATGTCGCCGGTGCCGGGTCCGAGATCGGTCGCGTGGGTGGTTTCACCGATTACATCAAGGCGCATTCGAAGCTGACCATCATCGGCCCGTACTATTCGCAGTCGCAGATGGCGACGGCCTTGAACCAGACCACGGACGTATTGACCGCGCACCCCGACCTGAAGGGCATCTTCGGCGCCAACGAGCCGACCGCGATCGGCATGGGTCGGGCACTCAAGCAGTCCGGTCGCGCAGGCGCCCTCGCCGCTGTGGGCTTCGACGGCAACGAGGACCTGCAGAATTTCGTCAAGGACGGCACGCTGAACGCGATCGCGGTGCAGGGCTCGTACCAGATGGGCAAGCTCGGCATCCAGACCCTTCTGAAGGTCATCGATCACAAGCCGGTCGAGAAGCAGATCGACACCGGTGTCGTGCTCGTCACCAAGGCGAACATCAATTCGCCGGAGGCAAAGAACGTGCTGTATTAGCGCATCCCGGCGGTGCAGGGAGGGTCCGGAATGGGTGTCGGTGATCGTCGTATGTTGCCGCGGCGTGCGGTGTCACCGACAGGGTTGGGGCTCGGTTGCGCGCAGATGGGCGGCCTGTTCCGCCCGATGCCGTTGCGCGATTGCGAGGAAACCGTGCAAGCGGCGTGGGACGCGGGGATCCGCTATTTCGACACCGCACCCTACTACGGCTACAGCCGATCGGAACGCAGGCTCGGCACGATCCTCGACGGTTTCCCGCGCGACGAGTACGTGCTGAGCAGCAAGGTCGGTCGGCTGATGTTGCCGGATGCGGCGGTGGGTGCGGACGAGGATGGCTGGGTGCGCCCGCTGCCGTTCCGTCCGACCTACGATTACAGCCATGACGGCATCCTGCGGTCGTTCGAGGTGAGCCGGCAGCGCCTCGGTTGCCTCCGGATCGATATCCTCTACGTCCACGATATTGGCCGGGTGACGCATGGCGACCGGCACGCGCAGTACTGGAGCCAGTTGACCACCGGCGGCGGCTTCAGGGCGCTCGCCGAATTGCGCGACTCCGGGCAGGTCGGCGCGGTCGGCCTCGGCGTGAACGAGTGCGAGGTCGTGGCTGACGCAATGCAGGCGTTCGACCTGGACGTCACCATGCTGGCCGGTCGCTACACGCTCCTGGAGCAGGCGAGTGCCGGGTTTCTCGAAGCGTGCCACCGCAACGGCAACGCCATCATCGCGGCAGGCGTCTTCAACTCCGGAGTGCTGGTCGGCAACACCATGTTCAACTACGCCGAGGCGCCGCCGGACATCATCAGGCGCGTGCGGGCGCTGCAGCAGGCCTGCGATGCGTTCGATGTTCCGTTGCCCGCGGCAGCGCTGCAGTTTCCCGTAGCCCATCCGGCGATCACCTCCTGCGTCGTCGGCGCCCATTCGGCGGCACAACTCCGAACCAGTATCGGCTGGTTCGACCACCCGATCCCGGACGCATTCTGGGCGAACCTGAAGCAGCAGGGACTGATCGATCCGGCCGCCCCGACCGGCAATCCAGGCGAGGCAAGATGACGATGCGCGCGATCGTTTGCGAGACTCCCGGTCTGCTGCAGCGTGTCGAGCGGCCGATGCCGGTCCGCGGCGAGGACGAGGTGCTGGTTCGTATCCGTCGCGTCGGCGTGTGCGGCACCGACCTGCATATCTTCAGCGGCAACCAGCCCTATCTGTCGTATCCGCGCGTCATGGGCCACGAGCTTTCCGGCACGGTGGAGGAAGCACCCCCGGGGAGTGGCCTGGCGACATCCGACATCGTCTTCATCATGCCCTACATGTCCTGCGGTCGCTGCCACGCCTGCCTGCAGGGAAAGACCAATTGCTGCAGCGAGATCCAGGTCCTGGGCGTGCACCGGGATGGTGGAATGACGGAGTTCCTGTCCCTGCCACGGCAGTTCGTGCATCACGCAGAGGGCGTGTCGCTCGAGCAGGCGGCGATGATCGAGTTCCTGGCGATCGGCGCGCATGCAGTACGACGCGGCCGTGCGGCGCCGGGACAAAGCGTGCTCGTGGTGGGTGCCGGTCCGATCGGCCTCGCCGTGGCGCTGTTCGCGATCGAAGCCGGAGCCCGTGTGGTGATGCTGGATGGTCGCGCCGACCGGCTCGCCTTCGCCATGCGCCACCTCGCAGTTTCGGGCGTGGTGCAGCTGGGCGAGGCGGACACGGCTGAACTCTCGGCACTGACCGACGGCAATTTCTTCGACGTCGTGTTCGATGCGACCGGCAATGCGGCAGCGATGGAGCGCGGTTTCGGCTTCGTGGCGCATGGTGGAACTTATTTGCTGGTCTCGATCGTTGCCGACCGGATCTCGTTCTCCGACCCGGAGTTCCACAAGCGCGAGACCAGCCTGCTCGGCAGCCGCAACGCCACGATCGAGGATTTCCGGCAGGTGCTGGAGGTGATGCGGGCCGGACGCATCCCCACCGACGCGCTGTGCACCCACCGCATGACCCTGGACGCGGTGCCGACGGACTTCCACACTCTGCTCGATCCGGGCCAGCGCGTCGTGAAGGGCATGATCGAGATCTGATGCGCGACGTGTCGGCGATCCTGCAATTCGGCACCAGCCGCTTCCTGCAGGCGCATGCGGATCTGTTCGTGTCCGAGGCGCTGGATCGGGGCGAGGCGATCGGCACCATTGCCGTCGTGCAGACGACCCGCAACCCGGAGAGCGCCGCCCGGATCGCCGCGATGGCCAGCGGCGACGGCTACCCGGTGCGGATCCGCGGGCTGCAGTCCGGGCAGGCTGTCGATCGCTGGGTCCAGGTGCGGTCGGTGCGACGCGGATTGCAGGCCGACGATGACTGGGACGAGGTGCGGCGTATCTTCGTGCACGAGGCCCGGGTGATCCTCTCGAACACCGGCGACCGCGGCTTCGACCTCGATCCCGCCGACGAGCTGCCCGGCATTCTGGAGGGCAGGGTGCCGCGCAGCTTCCCGGCCAAGCTCGCGGTGCTGCTGCATGCGCGGTGGCAGCGACGGCCGGATGCCGCATTGACGCTGCTGCCGTGCGAGCTCCTGTCCCGCAACGGCGACACCCTCCGCGACCTGGTGATCGACCTGGCCCGGCAGTGCGACCTGCCCGGCGAATTCGTCGCTTATCTCCGGTCACATTGCGTGTGGGTGAACTGCCTGGTCGACCGGATCGTGTCGGAGGCGCTGTCGCCGGTCGGGGCGGTCGCCGAGCCGTACGCGCTCTGGGCGATCGAACGGCAGCACGCAATGCAACTGCCATGCAGCCACGACGCCATCGTGCTGACCGACGATCTCGCGACCTACGAACGGCTGAAGCTGCACATCCTTAATCTCGGCCACACCGTTCTGGCGCAGCTCTGGCTCGACGCGGGCGCGCGTCCGGGCATGACGGTGCTGCAGGCGATGAACGATCCGGAAATGCGAGCGGATCTCGAGAATGTCTGGACCAAGGAGGTGCTGCCGGTGTTCGAGGCGTCGGGGCAGGGGGAACTGGCGAGCGACTATATCGGGACGGTGCGCGAGCGCTTCCTCAACCCCTTCCTGGCGCACCGGCTCGAGGACATCGCGCAGAACCAGGCCGAGAAGAAGCGCCGCCGGCTGCAACCGATCGTCGATGACGCCGAACGCCTCGGACTGGATCTGCCGCAGTCGCGCCTGCGTGCGGCTCTGCAGGCAGGACCGGTGGCGTGAAGACGCTGGTTGCCATCGGCGAGTGCATGGTCGAGGTGGCACCGGCCGGCGCCGATTCGTATTCGCTCGGCTATGCAGGCGACACCTTCAACGCCGCGTGGGCGAGCCGGGTGCTGCTGCCGGCCTCGCATGCGGTCCGCTACGTCACCGCGGTCGGCACCGACTGGGTCTCCGACGAGATGGTCGCCTTCATGGCGCAGGCCGGTCTCGACGTGTCGGCGGTCCGGCGCGATCCGGTGCGCTCGGTCGGTCTGTATGCCGTGCGGCTGGTCGAGGGCGAGCGCTCGTTCGCGTATTGGCGCAGCAACTCCGCGGCAACCAGCCTCGCCGATGATCCATCCGCGCTCGCGTTGTCGCTGCAGGGCGCCGACATCGTGCTGTTCTCCGGCATCACCCTGGCGATCCTGTCGGAAGCCGCCCGCGAGACGCTGTTCACTGCTCTTGTCGAGGCGCGCCGCAACGGAACGCGGATCGCCTTCGACCCGAACCACCGACCACGCCTCTGGCCCTCCGACACCGCGGCGCGGGACACGCTGACCGCGTTCTGCCGCATCGTCGACTGCGTGCTGCCGAGCTTCTCCGACGAGGCGGCCTTGTTCGGCGACGCATCCCCATCCGCGACGGCCGCCCGCTTCGCCGAGCTGGGTGTCAGCGAGATCGTCGTGAAGAACGGTCCGGATCCGGCGCTGTGCGTGGTGGACGGCGTGTCAAAGTGGATACCGGCCCGTCCGGTGGAGCACGTGCTGGACACCACCGGCGCCGGCGACGCGTTCAACGGCGCCTACCTCGCGGGCCGCCTGGAGGGCCTGGATGCGTTGGCGGCGGTGGCGCGTGGCCATCAGGTCGCGGCAGTTTCGGTGCAGACCCGCGGCGCGCTGATCCCGACCGGCTCACGGCTCGCTCACTTCATCGAGGCCTGCTGAGCCGCGTACAGCGCCCGGTAGTCATAGGTCGGATAGAACTCGGTACGGAACCCGCCCCACGCCGCCTTCTCCACCAGCGCGTTGATCTCGCGCAGCCGCTCCGACGGGAAGCGCAGCGTGACCACCTGGCCGATCCCCATCATCACGTACCAGGACACTACCTCGACCCCCGCCGGCGGAAAATGCGCGAACCATCCCGTCTGCTTCAGGTGCGCGTTGATCTCGTCGAGCGTCTTGCTCTCGTCGTGGCGGAGAAAGATCGTCAGCATCTCCATGCCCCGACCGCCGGTGGCGTCCGCTCCCGGATCCGGTGCGGCCGCCTGCGCCGATCGGACTGCCAGCAGAGGCAGCACCGACAACGCAGCGAGGCCGCGCGCGAAGAAGCGACGTGTGTTCATCAGGATGCTCCTGTTGGGACGTGTCTGTGGGGAACCGGTGTCGGGCCGGCGCGGTTGCCATGGCACCGTGGCTATGCCCGGGTGCGACCATAATCGGGGACGGAGGCGGACATGACGGCGATTGCGGTTCTTGACGATTGGCAGGGCGTTGCTCGCACGAGCGCCGACTGGTCGCCGCTGCAGGCACGTGCAGAGCTGGTGTTCTTCCACGAGGCGTTTGCCGACGAGGACGCGGCCGCAGAGGCGCTCGCCCGCTTCGACATCCTGCTCACCATGCGCGAACGGACGCCATTTCCCGCGTCGCTGATCGCCCGCCTGCCACGCTGCCGGATGATCGGCATCACCGGCGCGGCCAACCCGTCGCTCGATCTCGCGGCCTGCCGTGCGCACGACATCACCGTCTGCAATACCGGCGGCGTCCCGGGCGGCGCCGGGTTCGCCACCGCCGAGCTGGCCCTCGGGCTGCTTCTGGCCGCCGCACGTTCGGTCCCGGCCGGCGACGCTGCGATCCGTGCCGGGCGTTTCCAGGACGGTGTTCCGGAGGGTATCGCACTGGCCGGCCGGACCCTCGGCCTGATCGGGCTGGGACGGCTCGGCACGCGGATGGCGCACTACGCCCGGGCACTCGACATGCAGGTGCTGGCGTGGAGCCCGAACCTCACCGCCGAGCGGGCCGCCGCAGCGGGTGCGGCACCGGTGTCGCTCGACCAGCTGCTGGAACGGTCAGATGCGGTGAGCCTGCACCTGGTGCTGTCGGATCGGACGCGCGGCGTCCTGGGCGCGGCCGAGCTTGCGCGCATGAAACCCGGCGCCATCCTGGTCAACACGTCACGCGGCCCGTTGATCGACGAAGCCGCACTCGTCGAGGCCGTGCGCGAAGGCCGGATCACTGCCGCCCTCGACGTGTTCGACCAGGAGCCGCTGCCGTCGGACCATCCACTCCGCACGGCGCGGAACACCGTCCTGACGCCGCATCTCGGTTACGGCGTCGCTGAGACCTGGGCAGCCTTCTACGGCGACAGCGTTGCCAACGCGACGGAATTTCTCGACGGCCGTCCGGTGCGGGTTGTAGGCGGCTGAAGGCCTATCGGACGGTTACGAAGCCGGTCGCACCCAGCTCTCGCCAGTCGGGCGCGTCCTGAATGGACACTGTGCGGACAAGCACGGGAATGCCGCGCTGACGCGCCAGGGCGATGATCTCGAAATAGGCGGCCGGCTCGGCAGACCCAGGGCTGGATCCGTCGATCATCAGCAGGCCGATCTTCCAGTCCTGGACCATGGCTTTTGCATGCGACGGGGATTCGTCCGGCGTCAGCATCGCGAGGATCCCGACCCCGCCCAGGATGCGGCGGAGCGGCTCGACGGTCTGGGTCCATCTCTTGTCGTGCGGCAGCGGCGGTATGCCGGCAACCGCCAGTGTCAGTCGACGGCGCAACCCCGGCTCGATCGTCGCGAGCCGTTCATCGAACTGGAATCGCCGGACCGGCTGGCTCAGCATCGACCATGACACCTCGACCAGAACGCGGCGGTCGTCCGGGCGGTCGTGCAGCGCCTGGATGGCCAGATCGAGCCGCAACAGGTCGAGATCGTGGCCGTGCTCGAGTGTGTTCTCGAGGGCAACCGCAAGATCGGAAATCCGGGCCAGGAGGCCCGCGTCGAAATCGACCAGTTCCAGATCCGTCGGCTTGTCGTTTCTGTCGATCACCGGCCGGGCGGCGGTGACCTCGACGCGGGACAGCCCATCGAACAACGCCCTGACGTCCTGGGCGTCGCGCGCCCGCCTGTCCTGCAGCTTTGCCGCGATATGCAGCGACGAGCCGAGAACCTCGACGGCCGTCTGGCCGGGGGCATCATGCCGGCCGCAACTGACCAGGGCGGCGCCGGTATGATGGGCGGCGGCCTCGCCGAACTCGTGCAGGAAGGCGAGCCTGATCTCCCGGGTCGCCTTGGCCAACCTGGCACGGTTCACCTTGATGTCGTCACTGGCGAACCAGAGCGCGAAGCCTTCGTCTCCCGCCCGGCTGAAGACATCCTCCGGTGAGACCACCCGCTTGATGATCCGCTCCGCGATCAGCATTGCCCGACAGGAGATGTGTTCCCAGTCATCGGCATAGGCGATCCTCAGTGCTGCGAGGCTGATCGCCTGGATCTGGCCGATATCGTGCGGAGGCAGCGCCCCGTTTTCCGGCCAGCCGGGAGCAACGCGTTCCGGCGGTACCGGTGGCTCCGCACCGACTGCCGAACGAAGGGTGCCCAACAGCCCCGGCCCTTTGCCTGCCGCCAGAAGATCGGCGATCGCTGCGAGCCGCTGCATCGCCGCCTGGCTCTTTTTCTGCGAGGTGATGTCACGGACCGCGATCGCCACCGCCGGACCCCGGTCGTAGGTGATCGGCCTGGCGAGAAGTTCGACGGCAACCTCGCCGCCGTCGCGGCATCGCAACACCAGCTCCCGGGGGCGGACATCGAGCGATGCAACAGCGTCCTGCCCACCGGGATAGCCCGCGACGAACATCGAAACCGGCTGGCCGAGCTTTTGCGGCAGGTCGTAGCCGCTCATTTCGCAGAACCTCGAGTTCGCGTCGAGAATGATGCCCTCGTGCTCGATCACGAGCCCCTCGAAGGATACGCCGGCCAGCTGGTGCAGCCGCTCCTTCTCCTTGATGGTCCTGTCCGCGAGGTGGCGATCCACCAGCGACAACGCGAAGCTCAGCAGCAGCATCGCGATGCTGAGCCCGGCGACGGCTATGGCGAGAGAAGTCGACCCGACCAGGCCAGGCAGATCCGCATGATCCTGCACGCCGTGCAGCGTGATCGCCGACATGCCGGTGAAATGCAGGACCGAGATCGCGCCTGCCAGCAAGAAGGTCGTGATCGTTTGCCGACGCTGCGAACGCAGGTCGTGCATGACCCAGATCGCAGCCGCCGAAAAAGCGGCGCTGAGCACGATCGACAGAGCCACCTGCGCGCTGTCGACCGAAATACGTCCGTGCATCCGCATCGCAGCGGTCCCGGTGTAGTGCATCCCGCCGATCGCTGCAGTCAGGAACAGGGTGCCGCCGATGACGGTGACGATCCTGTTCCTGCTCCACAGCAGGAACCCGAAGCCTGCAAGTGCGCCGGCGATCGGGATGAAGATCGACATCATGGTGTCGCGGATATCGTAGGCGATTCCGATCCCGGGCATGAAGGCGATCATGGCGACGAAGTGCAGCGACCAGATGCCGCCACCGAATTCGATCGCTGCAATGCTGGCCCATATGATCTGCAACCGGCCGGTCGATGCCTGCGCCCTGGAAAGCAGCGCCGATGCTGCCATGCAGGCAAGAATGCACATACCCACCGCAAGCCCGACCAGACGCAGGTCGTGCTGGTTGAACAGACAGTCGGCAATTTTCAGCATTGCCCGTGACCCACTCCACACATTGCGCTCAACCTACGCCGGAGGGTGTGAAGCGAAGGTAAACAGGCTGAAGATCGGGACCGCCAGCTCTAGGCGGCCCTGACCTCGTCCATGCAGCAAACGGCCTCGCTCGTCAGCTGCAGCGCCTGACGCGACAGGCCGACGGCGGCGTCCAGAACCGGGGCCGCGGCGGTTCCGGTATCGGTGGCACCCCGGCTGGCGCCGCCGATATTGACCGTGACGTCCCGGCTCGACTGCGCGGTCTGCTGCACGCTGCGCGCGATCCCTGCCGTGGCAGCACCCTGCTCCTCGATGGCTGCGGCGATGCTCGTCGAGATCAGCCGATCTGCTCGATCGTCCCGGAGATCCTGCGGACGGCTTCGACCACCCCCGGGCCGCCAGCTGGATCCGACCGAGATACGCGCCGGGCTCCCTGAAGGCCTCGGCTGTCTGGCTCAAGCGTCCGGACAGGTTGGCGGAGTCGGAATACCGGCAGCTCGGCGGTGCAGGGCGCGGTCGACAGCCAGCCATGCACGGTCGATAAACTGCCGGGCGTGCCCGTCAATCCATCCGGGCGAGATCAGGAGAAGACCCCTTGTCGGATAATACTGGCGCATTCGTGATTCTCGTCGAGTTCTCGGTCCCTCCCGCGCAGAAGCCCGGGTTTCTCGAGCTGTGTGCGTTCGACAGCAGCTCGTCGGTGCGCGACGAGCCTGGCTGCCTGCAGTTCGACGCGCTGACGACCGACGACGCACCCGAGCTCGTCATCCTGTACGAGGTCTATGCCGACAAGGCCGCCTTCGATGCGCATCTCGCCACGCCGCACTACGCGACATTTGCCGCCGGCGTGAAGGCTCTCGGTCTCGCCGAGCCAAAGGTCAGGTTCCTGACTCGCGCCTGACTGCAACATGCCGACGCAATCGAAGACATTTTGCACCGCTGTGCCGGCGTGGGTGCCGTTGTGTCGCCACGATGGCGGCACATCTTCCGCCCCATACCCAACAGCCAGGAGGTCAACCACCTCATGAACAGCCATTTCCGGATCGGTGCATCGATCCTCTTCCTGACCGCCGGCCTCGCCTGCACCGGCCAGGCCGAAGCGCAGCCATACGGCTACGCGCCGATCCCGCCGCCGCAATACGAGGCACCACCGCCACCACCACCGGTGGGCCCCCGGATGATCTGGCAGCGGGGCGGCTGGGAGTGGATCGGCGGCCGCTACGTCTGGGCGCCGGGACACTATGTCGCCTGGCGCCCGCATTACGGTGCGTGGGTTCCGGGCCACTGGGCGCGGCGCGGCTTCGAGACCGTGTGGATCCCGGCGCACTGGCGCTGATCGTCACACCGGGCTGACGCCGGGCCGATCCGGCGCGTCAGGACGCCGCTTCGAGCTCCTGCTCGGCCTCGAGCCACTCCTCCTCGGCGGTCGCCTGTTCGCGGGCGATCGCGGCGAGCCGGGTGTTGGCGCGGGTGATCTCCTCGGCCCGGCCCGGCGCGTACATCGCCGGGTCGGCCAGCCTCGCCTCCAGCGTCGCCCGTTCCGCGGCAAGCCGCGCCAGCAACGCCTCCGCATCACGTGCCCGCTTGCGTACCGGCGCCATCGCCCGCCTGGTCTCGGCCCGATCACGCCGGTCCTCCGCGCGCGCCGGCGTGGGCGCCCTGGATCCAGACTCTCCACCACGTCCGGCTTCCCGCGCCGCAGCCCGCGCACGCTCGGACAACCAGACGCGATACTCCGCCATGTCGCCATCGAACGGCTGCACCCGGCCGTCGCCCACCAGCCACAGCCGGTCGGCCACCAGCTCCACCAGGTGCGGATCGTGGCTGATCAGCAGCACCGCACCCTCGAACTCGGCGAGCGCCCGGATCAGCGCCTCGCGGGCATCCAGGTCGAGATGGTTTGTGGGCTCGTCGAGGATCAGCAACTGCGGCGCGTCGCGGGTGGCAAGCGCCAGCAGCAGTCGCGCCTTTTCCCCACCCGAGAGGTCGCGCGTCGGGGTGTCGGCGCGGTTGGCGTCCAGCCCGAACCGGGCAAGCTGCGAGCGCAGTGCCGTCGGCAGGGCCAGCGGCAGGGCGCGGGCGATATGCTGCACCGGGCTCTCGTCCGGCGTCAGTTCCTCCGCCTGGTGCTGCGCGAAATAGCCGACCTTCAGCTTGGCGTGCCGCTGCATGACGCCCGATTGCGGCTCCAGGCGGCCGGCGATCAGCTTGGCAAACGTCGACTTGCCGTTGCCGTTGGCGCCAAGGAGAGCAATCCGGTCCTCCATGTCGATGCGCAGGCTGAGGTTCGACAGGATCGGCCGGCCGTCATACCCGACCGTCGCCCGCTCCAGTGTCAGCATCGGTGGCGGCAGCTGGATCGGCTCGGGAAACGCGAACACGGTGGCGCGGTCCTCGACGACGCTCTCGATCGCCGGCAGCTTCTCCAGCGCCTTGATGCGCGCCTGCGCCTGCTTCGCCTTGGTGGCCTTGGCGCGGAAGCGGTCGACGAACGACTGCATGTGCGCCCGTCGTGCGGCGATGCGGTCGGCCGCCCGGTTCTGCTGCATGGCGTGCTCGGTGCGGATGCGCACGAACTCGTCGTAGCCGCCCGGCGTGAGTGACAGCTTGCCGCGATCCAGATGCGCGATCGCCTCCACCGCGCGGTCGAGCAGGCCGCGATCGTGGCTGACGATCAGGGCCGCACCCGGGAAGCGCGCGAGCCAGCTTTCCAGCCAAAGCGTCGCCTCGAGATCGAGATGGTTCGTCGGCTCGTCGAGCAGCAGCAGGTCCGGGTTCAGGAACAGCGCCGTCGCCAGTGCCACCCGCATGCGCCAGCCGCCGGAGAAGTCGTTCACCGCGCGCGCCTGCGCTGCCGCGTCGAAGCCGAGCCCGGACAGGATGGTGGCAGCACGGGCCGGCGCGCTGTCGGCCTCGATGGCGCGCAGCCGCTCGTGGATGTCGGCAACCCGGCCCGGGTCGTGCCCATCGCCGGCTACGGCGCTGACTGCCGCCTCGGCTTCTGCCAGCAGTTGCGTGCGCTCGACGTCGCCAGCGAGCACCGTGTCGAGCAGGTTCTGCTCCCCGGACGGGGCTTCCTGCAGGATGCGCGCCATGCGGGCCCGGCTGGACAGGCGGATTTCGCCGCCATCCGGCTGGATGTCGCCGGCGATCGCCGCCAGCAGCGTCGACTTGCCGGCGCCGTTGCGCCCGACCAGCCCGATGCGCCGGCCCGGATCGACCGTGAGATCGGCCTGGTCGAGCAGGGTGCGGCCGGCGATGCGCAACGTCAGCGCGGAGATGACGAGCAGGCTCAACTGGCGGAAGCTCCCGGGGAGCGAGAGTGTCTAAGGCAAGGGCCGATGCACCGACAAGACGGCAGTCAGGACCGCAGGCGGCAGATCGACATAATCAGCGGTCCCGAACCAGCGGGTCGAGACGGTTCGTCCGACGTGGGCGAACATCGCTATCCAGAAATTGTCACTCTTCAGGTCGAAGACCATCGTCGCGTTTTCGGCGCCGCAATCATGCGGTCGGCAGACATCGCCGATCAGGTAGTGGTCAGTGACGGAGAAGGTGTCGCCCACCGTATAGACGTGTCGCAGGAGCTTCCACTCCGCGTCCGGGAGGACCTCCCTGAGGCCCCGCGCGATCCGGGGGGTGTCGAGGAACATGGTCTTTCCGGGGCTCACTCGATCGGCAGGCGTGTGGTCTTTCCAGATCGACAGGCTGCTCCAGTCGGCCCGATCCGCCGCCACGCCGGTCTTGCCAATCGCAAGGATCAGTACGACGCCCATCTGCAGACACGCGAACGCAGACGGTCTCATGGATGGATCTGCATCAGGCACGCGACGCCGGCCGTCTTTTTCATGCATGCCTCGCAGGCGACAATATTGTCGCTATAGCCGCTACCGGTTCCGAAGGCATCCACGCCGGCCCTGACATTACCCCCCTGACGCCGGATCCTGATGTCCAGGTAGAGCGTGCCACATTGGATGTTCTTTGCGTCGTCGCTCATGTCGGCGAGGGTAAAATGCGGCGCGTGGCCCAGGCTCAGGTTGACATCTTTTATGGCCGCTGTCGTGAGCTGCATCATGCCCCGGGCGGACGAGCCGTTTTCGTTCCTGCGTGGTCGGAAGCCACACTCTTTCCATATCAGACAGGTCAGGAACGCGTCGGAAAGGACCTTCGACTTGTTGTTCTCCCGCACTAGATCAGCAATCTCGGACAAGGTGCGTGTTGCCATTGTGCCTGCCCCGGTGACCAGCGTCGATCATCCTGCAGGAGGTCATTGTCCTCTTCCAGGCAAAAGGCAAAAGATCCAGCTCACGATCGGCCGTGATGTCTGCAATCTGGGGTTGAAGCTTCACAGCTTTCCACTGAACAGCGGAGGTGGCACGCGCCGCGTTTTTGCTCTAAATCGCGCCGCAACCCCACAGCCTGCCTCGTGCCGGCCCCTAGGAGATACCCGTCATGGCCATCGAGCGCACCCTGTCGATCCTCAAGCCGGACGCCACGCGTCGCAACCTCACCGGCAAGATCAACGCGCTGTTCGAGGAAGCCGGCCTGCGCATCGTCGCCCAGAAGCGCATCCAGCTCTCCGACGCCCAGGCCGGTGCGTTCTACGAGGTGCACAAGGCGCGCCCGTTCTACCAGAGCCTGGTGTCGTCGATGACCGCGGCCCCGGTGGTCGTGCAGGTGCTGGAAGGCGAGGGCGCGGTGCTCAAGAACCGTGACGTGATGGGCGCCACCGACCCGAAGAAGGCCGAGCCGCACACCGTGCGCGCGCAGTTCGCGGAGAGCATCGAGGCCAACTCCGTGCATGGCTCCGACAGCGCCGAGAACGCCGCCATCGAGATCGCCTTCTTCTTCGCCGGCACCGAGATCCTTCCCTGATTTCAGGGGGCCTTATCCAGGGGGACCTGACCCCCGCCGGAGAACCGAGCCGCCGACGGCCCAGCGTGGCCGCGGCGGTGATCGGCAACACCCTCGAGGTGTTCGACTTCATCGCCTACGGCACCTTCGCGGTCATGATCGGCCGCACCTTCTTCCCGACCCACGACGACTATCTCAGCCTGCTGCTGTCGGTCTCCACCTTCGGCGTCGGCTTCGTCACCCGCCCGCTCGGCGCGATCCTGGTTGGGCTGCTCGCCGACCGCCACGGCCGCCGCCACGGCATGATGATCTCGCTCGGCCTGATGGGGCTGGGCAGCCTGATGATCGCGGTGCTGCCGGGCTATGCCAGCATCGGCCCGTGGGCGCCGGCTCTGCTCGTGCTGGCCCGTCTGATCCAGGGCATCGCCTGGGGCGCCGAGGCCGGACCCGCCACCACCTACCTGTTGGAAAATGCGCCGCCTGGCCGCAGCGGGCTGTATGCCTCCTGGCAGGGCGCGAGCCAGTCTCTCGCCGTGCTCGGCGCCGGACTGATCGGCTATGTCGCGACGCTGCTGCTCGGGCCTGGTGCGATGGCGGAGTGGGGCTGGCGGCTGCCGTTCGCGCTCGGCGTGCTGGTGGTACCGGTCGGGCTGGCGCTGCGACGCGGGCTCGAGGAGGTGCCGGTCACCCAGCTGGCGGAACCGGGAAGCAGTCGCGTGGGCCAGCTGTTCTCGGCCGGCCGCGGGAAGCTGCTCTGCGCGCTGATGCTGCTGATCGCCGGCACCGTCAGCCAGTATTTCCTCAACTACATCACCACCTACGCGCTCGCCGTGCTGCACCTGCCGACCGGGCTGTCGCTGCTGGGCACCGTCATCGTCGGCGGCTGCGGCGCCATTGCCGCCCTGGTGGCCGGGCATTTATCCGATCGGATCGGCCGCATCCCGGTGATCCTGGTGCCACGCCTGGCGCTCGGCCTGCTGATCGTTCCGCTGCTGCTGTTGCTGACCGGCCATCCCGCCGGCTGGCTGTTCGGCCTGGTCGCCGCTCTCGTCACGGTGCTGCAGGTCGGCAGCTTCGCCGGCTCGGTGGTGCTGCTGGTCGAGCTGTTCCCGCCCCAGGTCCGCAGCACCGGCTTCGGCACGCTGTATGCGATCGCGATCTCGCTGTTCGGCGGCACCGCGCAGATCGTGTTCACGACCCTGATCCACTGGACGCATGATCCGGTCTCGCCGGCCTGGTATCTCGCCGTGGTGAACCTGGTCGCCGCCCTGGCAGCCCTCGGCCTTCGCGGGCCAAGAGGCGTCCCGGCTCAGCCCAGGTAGTAGCGCATGACGATGGCCCGGAGGGTGAGCGCCAGCGACACGGCCGGATAGAGCAGCAGGATGATCGCGATCGGAGCGGCCCGGGCCAGGTGTCCCTCCGGACGGCGCGGCAGGGCGAGCGGCAGGAACAGCGCGATCGGCAGGAAATAGCGACCCTGCACCCCCTCGACGATGCCGCCGCCGATCGGGCTCCAGCTCAGGTACTCCAGGACGAACACCGCAACTATGGCGGCGACGAGCAACACGCCGTTGAGCAGCATCGGCAGCAGGGACGCGTTCCCGGGCGGCCCTGGTGCCGGCCTTGGTCCCGGCTTTGGTGCCGTGCCCGGTTCGAGAATCACCGCAAGCGTGGCGACGATGAGGATGATGCCTGTAACCGCGTAGTATGGGTTCGGCAGGGTGGTATCGAGCCAGCCGAGCACGCCCACGAACTCGCGGAAATACGGCCCCCCCTCCTGCACCTGCCGAGCCAGGGTGTTGACGACAATCCGCTCGGCGAGACCGGGGTTCGCGAGGAGCGCCTGGATCTGCTGGCTCGTATGCGCCGACGTGACGTGTGGCAGGGTGACCGCACCGGTCAGCATGATCCAGCCCACGACCGGAACGGTGGTCGAGGCCGCCAGCACGAGGCGCCGGCGCCAGGCCGCTCGGTGCCAGCTATTGTCCCAGAGCAACGCGGGGATCAGGGCCAGCGGCAGATACGCAGGCCGCGCCATCGCCACCAGGCAGACCGCCACGCATGCGACAGCAAGTCGCGATCGGCCCGTCGGTGCGCCGAGCAGGGCGACGCCAAGCGCGCTGGCGGCGATCATCGGGCCGTCCTGCGAGACCGAGGCGAACAGCGCCAGCGACATCGGCAGGCACAGCACGGTGAACAGCAGCGGTGCCATGCCGCCCGCCATCCCGATCGCCACCGCCGCGATCAGCACGCTCACGCCGCCGCTCACCAGTCGCGCGAGCAGCAGGGTGTTGAGCACCGACAGCCCGGCATGCTTGCCGACCAGGATGCCGAGGGCTCCCGGCAGATAGAAGAATGGCGGGTAGATCGCGGTATTCGGGAACGCCAGCGGGCCGCGTGGCCGCCAGTCTGCCGCCGCAGCCTGATCCGCCATCGCGCGCGTGGTCTTGATCTCCGGATGGAAGCGCAACCGGTCGAACGCGGCGGACGCGCGGTCGAGGCCGAGATCGACGATGCCGCCGGCGGTATCGCCACCCTGGCGCAGGCCGAGCAGGCCCAGGCCGGCGATCTGGTCGGCACGATCGGCATGGTTGGTCTCGTCGGCGGCCTGGAACGGCGGCATCAGGCAGGCGATCGCCATGACCCCGGTGCCGCCATACGCCAGGAAGAACAGCGCCAGCAGCCGCGGTGCCCAAAGCCGCGGTTCCCAAAGCCGCGGTTCCCGGAGCCGCGGTGCCCAGAGCCGGATCGCGGATGCCCAGAGCCGGATCGCCAGCAGGCTGGGTGCCGGCCTCCGGGTGCCGAGACGAAACTGGCTCATCGGCGAGGCCTGTCCGTCAGGATGCCGCCACCGAGCAGAAGCAGCCCCAGCAGCATCGCTCCCCAGGCCCACGCGACATGCGGCGGCGCATATCCGAAGCGGATGTCGGAACGTCCGGCAGGCAACGGGATGCTCTGGAACGTTGCCTCATAGGCATCGGGCGTCAGGTGACGGTCATTCACCGTGGCGCTCCAGCCGGGGAACACCAGCTCGCGGCGGATCAATCGGGCAGGTGCGGCACAGGTGGCCGCGAGGCGCATCCGCGATTCCGGTTGCAGCACGCAGGACCCCTCCGTCGTGGCGAAGTAGGGTGCGGGGTCCGGCAGGCGGAGGATGTCGATCGTCGGGTCGGCATAGACGCGCGCGAGGGTCGGCTCGTGCGACACGGTATGGAGCAGCACGAACGGCGCATGTTCGCCGTCAGCCAGCGTGTCGTTCCAGACCGCCAGCCCACCCGCCAGGCTCGCAACCCGCAGGCGATAATGCACCTGGTCGCCCGCGCGGGTTTCGAGCGGGTCGTCGAGCGGCATCCAGAGCGGATGGTTGTCGACGGCCTGGGCCAGGTCGGCAGCACCGGTGCTGCACCGGGCAGCGACGCAGACCGAGATCTCGAGGCGACCCGCCGGATGGCCCGCATAGGTGCCGAGATCGACACCGGCCTGTTCGATGCGTGCATTGCCGGTGAGGCCCGGCGGCATCGCGACCTCGATCACGGTGCCGGCCTGTACGGCTTGCGGGGCGAGCGTGCCGGGCATCGCCGGAGCGCTGATCTCCTCGGCGAGCGGGTCGAAGCCGTGCGGCACCAGCAGGTCCGACACGCCGAGCGCCTCGAGGCGGCCGATCGCGGTGGCGGTCGTGCTCTGCACGGTCGCCGGCGACGGCACGTCCATGCCCAGGCGCTGCAGGCGGCTGCCGAACAGGCCGGTCATGTCCATGCCGGGATCGAGGTCGCGTCCGATCCGGGCGATCAGGGCGAGCGGTACCGGCACCGCGTTCCAGTTCAGTGACGCGATCCTGAAGTAGGCGCCGTAGTTCGGCTGCAGCAGCGACATGCTGTAGAACCGGTGCAACCCGAGCTCGTGGCGCAGGAACGCGACCGGGCCGAGATCGGCGCGCGCGTGGCGGACGCCGGAGAACACCGGCAGCGCGAACAGGCCGATCGCGTTCACCGCCAGCAGCAATGCCGCCGCCCGATCACGGCCGCGCATCGTCAGCGCGATGAATGCCGCTGCCGCTCCGAATGCCCAGAGCAGGGAGAGCAGCGGGAAGATGGCGTAGTGCGGCATCACCGCCGCAAGCGCGTGGACCGGTTTGCGCGCCATGAACGCCGCCCTTGCCGCCAGGAGTCCACAGGCCGCTCCGACCAGCAGCATCCGCCGCACGGGCGGACCTTGACCGCGACGCAGATCATCGAGACCGAGTGCGGCGAGGAGGCTGAGTGCGAACGCCCATCCGGGGGAGGCATAGACGTAGAACATGGTCTGGCGGATCAGCGGGATCAGGTCGAATGCCTGGCTCACCCGCGGCATGCCGGCGGATTTCAACAGGCTTGCCAGCAGCCAGCCGGCCAGCACCCAGCGCAACGCGCGATGCCGCCCGCCGGTGCGCCCTGCCAGTGCCACTGCCGCCGCGACCACCAGCACGAGATCGCAGTAGCCGCCGGTATGCCACCAGACATCGGCCTCGCCGGGGACATGGTCGAAGCCATAGATCAGCGTGCCGAGAAGGTAGGGAAACAGCAGCAGCCCGTAGCTGGCAGCCATCAGGTGGGTGCCGGCGAAATCGGTGTTCTGGCCGAGGAACGATGACGGCAGGGACTCCGCGAACGGCAGCCAGGCCGGTGCCGACAGCAGCAGACCGAGCACTCCGCCGGCGCCGATCCGCCAGGCGACATCGGTCCATCGCCAACCCGCCGACGCCACCCGCCAGCCGGCGATGCAGAGCGCCAGCAGGCCGTCCATGAAGGCCGTTTCGGGGAAGCCGGCGACGATCGAGCCGGCAATCGCCACCGCGACCAGCGGCCAGCCGCCCCGCCCCCCTTCGCGCGAGAGCCGGGCGGATCGCTCGATGCCGAGCACCAGCAGCGGCAGGAACGGCACCGGCATGATCGGGCCGTGGCTGAACCAGGCGAGCGTGCCGCAGAACTCCATCAGCACGGCGCCGACCAGCCCGGAACGGCGATCCAGGCCCAGCTCGGACAGCAGGGCGAGCATGAACAGACCGGTCAGGATCTGCATGCTGATCTTGAGATAGAGCACGCCGTCCGCGAAATGCAGCAGCAGCACGAAGGGCAGGAACAGCGCCGAGTTCTGCATCTCGGCCGCGAGCGGCATGCCGAGCCCGGAATACGGGTTCCACCAGGGCAGCTGCCCGTGCAGCCACTGGTCGGCGGCGAGCTTGCCGAGCGCCTGCGTCGTCACGCCCGCATTGCCGTCGATCCAGCCGGGGAAGCCCGGCAGGATCTGGCTCGGCGTGCTGGTCGTGAGGCCGGCCTCCATGAAGAGCGGGTTCGCCGACAGCCAGCCGAGGAGCGCGGGCAGCTGGACGAGCAGCGGCAGTGCCACCAGCAGCGCCACCGCACCCCACGCGGAACGGGACACGCTCATGCCGGGCATTCAGACTGCCAGCAGCGCGCCGGTTGCCGTCGGTGTGGACGCGGCACCGAGATGCCGGGCCAGCGCCATCGGGTAGAGCCGGTGCTCCTGTTCCAGCACCCGGGCCGAGAGCGTATCGGGGGTATCGTCCGCCGCCACCGGGATCGCCGCCTGGCCGATGATCGGGCCCTCATCCATGATCTCGGTGACCAGGTGCACGGTGCAGCCATGCAGCTTCACCCCGGCTGACAGCGCCCGCTCGTGGGTATGCAGCCCGGGGAAGGCCGGCAGCAGGCTCGGATGGATGTTCAGCATCCGGCCCTGCCAGCGCAAAACCAGGAACGGCGTCAGCAGCCGCATGTAGCCGGCGAGGCACACCAGCCCGATCCCCGCCGCCTCGAGTGCCGCGTCGATCTGCCGCTCATGCGCCTCGCGGTCCCGCCCGTGCGGCCGGTGATCGATCGCCAGCGCCGCAATCCCGGCCTCGGCGGCGGTGCGCAGGCCGGCCGCATCCGGGTTGTTGCTCAGCACCAGCGCGATCTCGGCCGGAAACCCCGGCGTGCGGGCCGCCTCGATCAGCGCCGTCATGTTGCTGCCGCGGCCGCTGACCAGCACCGCGACCCGGGTCCGCCCGCTCCCTGAAGACACGCCTCAGAACGCCGGCATGCTGGCGAAACGCACGCTGGCCGGCGCGTCCGGGCTCGCTGCTGCCTCGATCCGCCCGATCAGCGTCACGCTCTCGCCGAGCTCCGCCAGCAAGGCACTCGCGCTGGCGACATTGGACACCACCAGCGCCATGCCGATCCCGCAATTGAACACCCTGAGCATCTCGTCGGGCGCCACCGGGCCGGTGCGGGCGAGCCAGGGAAACACCGGCGGCATCGGCCAGGCGTCGCCCTCGAGCACCGCCACCGTCCCCGCCGGCAGCACCCGCGGCAGGTTGCCCGGCAGCCCGCCGCCGGTGATGTGCGCCGCCGCCCGCAATACCCCCGCACGCACCAGCGCCATCACCGGGCCGACATAGAGCCGGGTCGGGATCATCAGCGCCTCGCCGAGCGACATCAGCGGCGCGAACGGTGCGGGCGCGTCCCAGCCCATTCCGGTGGCGGCCACGATGCTGCGCACCAGCGAGAAGCCGTTCGAGTGCACGCCGCTCGAGGACAGCCCGAGGATCACGTCGCCCGGCGACACCAGCTTCGGCAGCAGCGCGTCACGCTCGGCCGCACCCACCGAGAAGCCGGCCAGGTCGTAATGGCCCGGCGCATACATGCCGGGCATCTCGGCCGTCTCGCCGCCGACCAGCGCGCAGCCGGACAGCCGGCAGCCCTCGGCGATGCCCTGCACCACGCGTGCGGCGTCTTCCAGGGCAAGCTTGCCGGTGGCGAAATAATCCAGGAAGAACAACGGCTCGGCCCCGGCCACGACCAGGTCGTTGACGCACATCGCGACCAGGTCGATGCCCACCGTCTCGTGCCGCCCGCTCTCGATCGCCAGCATCAGCTTGGTGCCGACGCCGTCGGTGGAGGACACCAGCACCGGATCCAGAAACCCCGCCGCCTTCAGGTCGAACAGCGCGCCGAAGCCGCCGAGGCCGCCCATGGTGCCGGGACGGTCGGTCGCCTTGGCTGCCGGCTTGATCGCCTCGATCAGCGCGTCGCCGGCCTCAATATCCACCCCGGACCCGCGATACGAGGCTGTGACCGGTTCCGAACCCATGGCGTGCCCTCCGGCGCTGTCGCGACGGCCCGACGATCGGACCATCCGCGCCGGAAACCGAATCGCCGGCGGCGCTGGCGCCCGTTTACGGCAGCCGGGCCCGTGAGAAAAGCGATCGGTGGGAACACGTCATGTCATGGTGAGCCGGTGGGCGATGGCCAGCCAGCCGGCGGGATCCTGGATGATGTCGCCGGCGACGTTCCGGGTGCTGGTCTGTACCAGGGCGTCCTCGAACAGCATGAAGACGAGTTCCGAGTTCGGTCCGGCCTGCCTGCCGCGCAGCGGGATCTGCGCCTCGATATCTGCCGGCGGCCGCAGCGGGAACTGCGCCAGGTGGCCCTGCTCCTCGTACGCCTTGAAGTGGATGTGCGAGGCCATCGCATTGATGTAGCCGCCGATCGTCAGGCTGCCGCCGAGCCGGATCGCGGTGGCTCCCGCCAGGATCGACAGGATCTGCTGGTTCTCGAAGCGGGGCAGCAGCGAATGCACGATCCGGAAGCCCAGCCGGCCCGCCTTCAGGCCGATCAGGCCGGTGATCCAGGTGTTCACGAGGTCCTGGTCATCCGCGCGCTGCATCGTGCTGAGGCGCCGCACCAGCATCCAGCTGGCGCGTGTCAGCGTGTAGAGCGCGCCCCCGGCGGCCGGCGCATGGATCAGCGAGTTGAAGGTCCAGCCGAGATCCTGGACGAAGTGTCCGCCGATCAGCGAGATCGTCGCCGACGTGGCATCGCCGACGCCGCGCGCGCTCGCCCGGCGCAGGTAGTCGACCGTCGCCCGATGATCCGCGGACATGTTGCCGTCACGCAACAACGGCCTCGCCTCGTAGTAGGTCTTGAGGAGGGGGTTCACCTCCTTCGCGGCTTCGTCCGGGTTGCGCGCCTTGTAGATCTTGTAGGCCTCGTAGGCGCCACCGGCGATCGGCGCGAAGGTCCACCAGGCAACCGGAACGTTCCGGCCGGCGAACGCGGATGCCAGGATTCCGGCGCCGAGCTCGAGCGCTGCATCCACCGACTTGAACGCATCGACCCGGCTACGCCATTCCCAGAGCGGCAGCCGTGGCGGCATGTCCGGCGCGGCGACGGACGAGCCGGTCGACCGGGCCGAGTAGAAACTCCCTGTCGGTGACGACGGACGCGACGAGACCGGTGACGACGGGCGCGACGAGGCCGGCGACGACGAGCGCGACGAGGCGGCCGAGCTGGCGGGGGACGGCGGCAACGGGACCTGCCGCGGCGATGGCGGCCGTGAGGGTGGCGGTGATCCGGAGCGGGCGCTCTGGTAGTCCGACGCTGCGGAGCTGGAGGACGGACTTGCCGGCCGGCTGGAAAACACAGTGCCGTGCGGCAGGCCCGCATTGACCTGGGCCGCGATCTCGTCGAGCTCGGGCCAGGCTCCCGGCATCTGTGCGCCACCGAGTGACTGGCTCATCGTCCGCGTCCTCCGGGTCCGTGCGATCGGTCATCGGCTGGATCGGCATGCCCCATCCGATCGGCCAGTTCGCGGTTGCGGCCCGGCAACGGCCGCCGAGACTCCCTGCGTCGATCACGCATCGAACGGTCCCTTCCCTTGCACGCGACCATTCGGCCGCTTCTTGAACCTCGAGATTGCCACATGGGAAAAGTGCTGGGAACCTGCGGCACTTGCTGTGCTGCAGCATCCGGCGGCAGCGGATGCAGCCAGCCCCGCGCGCGTCCTGGTGCCAGCGCTACGCGCCTCCTGATGCCGGCGGGGGATCGAAGTGGCGCCGAAGCTGCGCTACATGCTCCTCGGTTCCGGGACGGCGCAGCACGCGGCGCGCGGCAGGGCGGGCAGGGGGCGCGTGCCGATGCGGCAGGACGGAGACGGTGCCGCAACCCCGCCCCCAGGCAAGTCCACCGTGCACTCCCTCCCACGGGAGCCCTCGCCGGACACCCTCCCGCGGCAACCCGCACTCGAGTCTCCCGCCAGGCAGCTGGCCCTGCCGTTCGCGCATCGCCCGCAGTTCGAGCGTGCCGACTTCCTGGCGGCCGGATCGAACCGGCATGCACTGGCCTGGCTGGCGCCGCGGGCTGATTCCGGCTGGCCGTCGCGTCGGCTGGCGCTATGGGGCGACGCCGGCAGCGGCAAGACGCATCTGCTGCATGTGTGGGCGCGCGAACATGAGGCACTGCTGCTCCCCGGCACCGCGCTGCGCGACCTGGCCGAGCTGTTCCAGTCGCCGAACCGGTGGGGCGGCATTGCGGTCGACGATGCCGATGCCAGCCTCGACGAGTCGCGTGCGGACGAGGCGGCGCTGCTGCACCTGCTCAACGCGGCGCACGAGACCGGCGTGCCGGTGCTGCTGACCGGCCGCACCCCGCCGGCGCGCTGGCCGGTCACGCTGCCGGACCTGGGCAGCCGGCTGCGTGCGATCCAGGCAGTCGGGCTCGGACATCCGGAGGACGAGCTGTTGCGGATCCTGCTGATGCGGCTCCTGGTCGAGCGTCAGCTGGCGGTCACCCGTCCGGTGGTCGACTGGCTGCTGCCCCGCCTGCCACGCACCGCCGGCGCCATGCGCGAGGCCGCCCGTCGACTGGACGAGACCGCCATGGCATTCGGTCGTCGCGTCACCCGCCCGCTCGCGGCCGCTGTGCTTGCCGGCATGCTGGCGGGACCCGCCGACGCGGAAACGCTCCCGGATGGCGAGCTGGGGACCGGCTCGCTGCTGTAGTGGGCGTGAGTTTCCGGCACGGCCGATCAGGTTCCGCCGCCGGAGCGGTCAGGTCAGGACACTACGAAACGTGTCTGACGATCCGCACGGTTGGAATGCGTGAACCGCTCATCAAACCATCCAGGTCGATACGGACGCATTTCCCGAATCCGGAAAGATGCAGGCCCTGCATGAGGGTTGAGCAGGTCGCAGACGTCGCATATCGGCGAAAAAGCGTTAAACCAGGACTTTTCGATCACGTAACCTTTTCACAACCGTTACCGTGCGAATAAGTTACGCTGTGTTTGTCAGGCGAGATGATGTGCGCGGGTTATTCCGACCGCTCCATCGTCCCGCCCTCGAAGCACATCGTTTGCCCTATCGTCACCAGGAGCAAAGTCCTTTCAATACGAAACCGGAGAGACGACCATGACAGTAGCATACATACCCTCGATCCGCAGGAGTGCCAGCTCCGAAGCTGTCGGAGACAAGCTCGGGTTCCTGAGAAACCTCCGTGGAACCTGGACCGGCGAAGGCTTCAATCTGGTTGCCCGGCCAGACCGCCAAGGTGAGTCACCTCTGTTTCTCGAGCTCAACCAGACGTTCGAGACGCTGAACTTCATCCCGATATCCTCTTCGATCCCGAACCGCGGCAATGTTGTCGATGATATCGAGTTGTTTGGGCTGACCTATCAGCAAAAGATAACCGACCTGGTCACCGGCGGCGCCCTGCACATCGAAGAAGGTATGTGGGTTCATGTGCCGACGCAGGACGTCGACGCCACGCAGAGCGTGTTCCGGCTCGGGACGGTTCCGCATGGGAACTCGCTGCTGGCGCAAGGCAGCGCGATCAGCCTCGATCCGTTCACCGGGAATCCGTTCAACCCCGACGCCATAACACCCTCGAACACGTCGCCCTTTGCAGTCGGTGCCACCATACCACTCCCCGGCACACTCTCGGGCTTCGCTCCCTACGACCTGTCGAACTTCACCCCTGCAGCAGTCAATTTCCGCACACCGGCCGGAGACATACCGGCTCGTCCGTTGCCGACCACGATCCTAGGTGTGCCGATGCAGGACATGGTCCTCGACCCGGTGAAGCTTCTGACCGCAGCGCTGTCAGACCAGGTGATCGAACACATGGTGGTCATCAATATCGCCACGGTGCCGAGCCTGCTTCAAGAGCAGCCCGAGGGCCAGCCACCGAAGGATATCCTGGCGGGGCTCAACACAGGCGGGAATATACTGAATATTCCATTTCTTCAAAGCAATGCGGCCGCAGAAACGATGTTCGCGACATTCTGGATCGAGAAGATCCAGGGACCGACCGAGGATACCGGCTTTCTGCAGCTGCAATACGTCCAGACCGTCTTTCTCAACTTCCCCGTTCTCACGGGGACAGGCGCACCAGGTGCGTCCCTGAGTTGGCCACACGTCTCCGTGGCGACGCTGCATAAGACCTTTGGCGGAGAGTAGCTCGGACGGCGCGAAGCATCTCGAAGACGGAGCCTGAAGCAGGGGCGCCGCGTTGCGGGCGGAGACGGCCGCCGCGGTTGCCGCCAGCCTAGATCACCGCCCCGGTGATCAGCTGCTCGATCCGGCCTGCCAGCGTGTCCATCAGGAACGGCTTGGTCAGCACATGCATGCCCGGGTCCAGCAGCCCGTCGCCGACCACCGCGGCTTCCGCGTAGCCGGTGATGAACAGCACCTTCAGCCCGGCCCGGATGGCCCGCCCGGCATCCGCCAGCTGGCGGCCGTTGATCCCGCCGGGAAGCCCGACATCGGTGACCAGCAGGTCGATCCGGGCGTCGGAGCGTAATACCCGCAGCCCGGCAGACCCATCCGCTGCCTCGATCGCGGTGTAGCCCAACTCCTCGAGGGTCTCCACGACCAGCATCCGGATCGCCGCCTCGTCATCCACCACCAGCACCGTCTCGCCTCGGCCGGCGCGTCCGACCCCCGCGGTCGTGTCATCATCGTGCGCGGTCCCGGCACGCCCGGTCGCCGCCTCCGGTGCAGCATCATCGCCGGGCTCCACGTGCCGGGGCAGGTACAGGCACATGGTGGTGCCCCGCCCAGGCTCGGAATGGATGCAGACCTGGCCGCCGGACTGGCGCGCGAAACCGTAGATCATCGACAGGCCGAGCCCGGTGCCGGCGCCCAGCGGCTTGGTGGTGAAGAACGGGTCGAACGCGCGGGCGATCACGTCGGGGGTCATGCCGGTGCCGGTATCGGCCACCGCCATCGAGAGATACGCGCCCGGCGCCATGTCGCGCTGGCGGGCGGTGGCCTCGTCCACCGAGGTGTTGGCGGTCTCGATGGTGATGCGGCCGCCATCCGGCATCGCATCGCGGGCGTTGATGCACAAATTCAGCAGCGCGTTCTCGAGCTGGTTCGGGTCGACCCGCGCGGTCCATAGCTCGGCGCCGGCCACCACCACGATCTCGATCGCCGGCCCGACCGTGCGCCGGATCAGCTCCTCCATGCCGGCGACCAGCCGGTGCAGGCTGGTGGGCTTCGGATCCAGCGTCTGCCGCCGCGAGAATGCCAGCAGCCGGTGGGTGAGGGCGGCGGCGCGCGTGGCCCCGCTCTGCGCGGCGGCGATGTAGCGCCCGACATCGCCCAGGCGCCCCTGCGCGATCCTGGTCTCGAGCAGCTCCAGGCTGCCGGTGATGCCGGTCAGCAGGTTGTTGAAGTCGTGCGCCAGGCCGCCGGTCAGCTGGCCCACCGCTTCCATCTTCTGGCTCTGGTGCAGCCGGTCCTCGGTGAGCCGGAGCGCCTCCGCCGCCGCCTTCTCCGCGGTGATGTCGCGGGCGACGCAGTAGAGCAGGCCGTCCTCCTGCGCCGCAGCCCAGGACAGCCAGCGATACTGCCCGTCGCGACCCCGGAAGCGGTTCTCGAACGCGAAGGTGCGGTGGCCCGCCGCCAGCCGGCTGACCTCGGTCCTGGTGGCGACATGGTCGTCCGGATGCTCCAGCCATTCCGAGCTGCGGCCGATGATGTCGGCATCGTCCCAGCCCAGCAGCGCGTTCCAGGCCGGATTGATGCTGGCCCAGCGACCCTGGCTGTCCGCCACCCCAAGCAGGTCCTGGCTCACCCGCCAGATCCGGTCGCGCTCGCGGGTGCGCTCCGCCACCTGGTGTTCCAGCATCGTCGCCAGGTCACGCAGGCGCTGCTCCGCCCGCCTGCGCTCGATCGCCGCCCGCGTGCGCTCCGCCACGTCGCGCACGAAGCCGAGCTCGTCGCCGGTCCATGCCCGTGGCGTCGCATGGTTGATGTAGAACAGAGCCACCAGCCGGCCCTGCTCGATCAGCGGCAGGTTCACCAGCGCCTGGATGCCGAGCGCCAGGAGTGCCGCCTGGGTATCCGCGGTGCGCGGATCGAGCGCGATGGCGTCGATGGCGACGGTCTCGCCGCGGCCCAGATCCTCGAAATAGCGACCGTAATGGCGCAGCAGGTGGGTTCCGGCGACGCTCGCCGTGCCGGGCGCGGTCCAGTCGCGTTCGATCACCACGGCATGCCCATGCGGATCGAGCGTGCCGTAGCCTGCCCGGTCGACGCCGAGCGCGCGGCCCATGATCTCGGCGGCGACGAACGCCATCCGCGCCGGATCCTCGAGCTCGCGCATGCGGTCGCCGAGCTCCAGCAAAGCAGCCCGGCGGGCATCGGCACGCCTGGTTTCGCGCAGGTCGCGGGTGACGGTGCCGTAGCCGGTGAGGGTGCCCTGCACGTCGCGCAGCGGAAAGATCGTGCACAGCACCGGGATCGCCTCGCCGGTCCGGGCCTGGCGGAACCGCAGCTCGCCCTCCCAGTGATGCCGCTCCTGCACCGTGGGCAGCACCAGCTCGGCCACGGCGGCCTGGTCGTCCGGAAGGACGACATCGAGCATGCCGAGCTCCGCCAGCGGGGTGTCGTCGTCCAGCCCGACCAGGTTGCGGCCGGCCGGGTTGACGAACAGCATCCGCCCCTCGGGGCTGGCGATGCCGATGAAGTCGGTGGACTGCTCGACCAGCCCGACCAGGTTGCCGATATCGGCATCCGCCTGCTTGCGCTCGGTGATGTCGCGCGACACCACAAGCAGCTTCTCCGGGCGCCCGTCCGCATCGAGGATCGGCGTGACCTGCACGTCCCACCAGCGCGGATTGCCGGCCATGGTGTTGGCCATGCCCTCGAAATGGCCGGCACCCCCCTGCCGTGCCGCCGCCAGCGCAGCGTTGGCAGCAGCGTTGCCGGCGCCCTGCCAGAAGCTCGGCCAGGGACAGCCGATGATCGCGCCGACATCCCCGACCTCCATCACCCGTTGCCCGGCATCGCTCATGAAGAGCAGCCTGGCATCGAGATCGAGCACCTTGATGCAGTCGGGCGAGGCCGCCAGGACGCGGTTCAGGAACTCCGCATCGGAATGCTGCCGGTCCAGGGCGAGACGCTGCGCGGTGCGATCGCGCAGGATCTTGAGGAAGCCGATATGCACGCCGTCCGGATCGCGCAACGGCATCATTTCGCCGTTGCCCCAGAAGCGGCGGCCATCCTGGCGCATGTGCCAGCGCTCGTCGGGGGCGTTCCCGTGTTGCAGCGACTGCATCATCTCCTGGTGCGGACCGCCGTCGGCGCGATCCTCCGGGGTGAAGATGCGCTCCACGCTGGTTCCCAGCATCTCCTGCTCGGACCAGCCGAACACCCGCTCGGCGCCGGTGTTCCAGTCGGTGATGAGCCCGGCACGATCGGTGGCGATGATGGCGAAATCGGTGGCGCTGGCCAGGATCGCCCGGTAGCGCGCCGCGTGGTCCGCCACCGGCGGGTCCGCCATCGGCGTGGCGGACGACGAGCCGGATGCCCTCGAGGTCAGCGACGGCCCGGAAGCGACGGAAAGATCGTGATCGGGAGACATGGTCATCCGATTAGCAACCGGCCATGCTCACGTCACGAGACAACCTGCCCGGGGACGCCCGCCGCGGGATCACGTTTCCGCCCGTGCGGGATCGGGTCGGCCTCTCAGTAGGCGAGCGCGCAGCCATCCGCGCGCATCTCGCTCGCCGCCGCCCAGACCCGGTCGGCGCCGTTCATGCGATGCTCGATGCACTCGTAACGGCCGTATCCGCCATCCGACGGCGCCAGCGTCCAGCCCAGTCCGGCCAGTGCAATGCGGGTCGCCACCGGAACCCCGCTCTCCAGCCGCAGGATCCCGGTGGGCGGCAGATGCGGCTGGTCCTCGCCCATGCTCTGCGACGAGCCCTCATGGTGCCAGCGCGGACTGTCGCCGGCGGCCTGGATGTCGAGGCCGTAATCGACCCGGTTCACGATGATCTGCTGCTGACCCATCGGCTGCATGTCGCCGCCCATCACCCCGAAGCTCATCCAGGGCTGCCCGCCCTTGGTCGCGAACCCCGGAATGATCGTCTGGAACGGCCGCTTGCCAGGCTGGTACAGGTTCGGATGGCCGTCCTGCAGCGAGAACAGCTGGCCGCGATCCTGGAACATGAAGCCGAGCCCGTCCGCCACCAGCCCCGACCCCATGCCGCGGAAGTTCGACTGGATCATCGAGATCATCATCCCGGAGCTGTCCGACATGGTGAAATAGGTGGTGTCGCCATGGCTCGGCGCGTCGCCCGGCCTGACGTCGGTGTTGATCCGGTCGGGCCGGATCAGCTTCACCCGCTCGGCGGCGTAATCCTTCGAGACCAGCCACTCGAACGGCACCTTGGAGACGTGCGGATCGGCGTAGTAGCGGGCGCGATCCTCGTAGGCGAGCCGCTTGGCCTCGATTTGCACCTGCAACGAGTCCGCCGACTGGAAGCCCATTTGGCGGAGGTCGAAATGCTCCAGCATGTTCAGCATCTGCAATGTCGCCGCACCCTGGGTGTTCTCGGCCATGCCGTACACCTCGACGCCGCGATAGCTGGTGACCAGCGGGTCGCTCCAGTCCGAATGGTGCCGGCGCAGGTCGTCGCGCGTCATCCAGCCGCCGATGCGCTTGAAGTAGCGCTCGATGGTGTCGGCGATCGGCCCGTCATAGAACGCGTCGCGGCCACCCTCGGCGATCATCGTGTAGGTGCGGGCAAGATCCGGATTGCGGAACACGTCGCCCTCGCGCGGCGGCTGGCCGTCCGGTGCGTAGGTGTGCAGCGCGTTGGCGGTCTCCTCGACGCCGGAGCCCGGCTTCACGAAAGCCGCCATGTTGCGGTGGATGTAATAGCCGATGATCTGCGGCACCGGCGCACCGTTGGTGGCGAGGGCGATCGCCGGCTGGAACAGCTCGCGCCAGGGCAGCCGGCCGTAGCGCTGGTGCAGCGTCCACCAGGCGTCCAGCGCGCCCGGTACCGACACGGTCACCGCACCCAGCGGCGGCAACGCACCGTTGCGGGCATGCGCGCGCACGGTCTCGAGGCTGAGCCCACGGGGGCTGGCGCCGGAGCCGGCGAGGCCGACCACCTTGGACAGCTTCGGGTCCCAGACCATCGCGTAGCAGTCGCCGCCGAGCCCGGAGCTGGTCGGCTCGAGGAAGCCCAGGCAGGCATTGGCGGCCACCGCGGCATCGATCGCCGAGCCACCGCGACGCAGGATCTCGATCGCCGTCTGGGTAGCGATCGGGTGCGCGGTGCCGGCCGCCCCGGACAGGCCCATCGCCGCCGACCGGCTGGCGAAGCTGGCGCCGGCCGGACGGTCGCCGGCATGCACGTCGGGGCGGTTGAAATGCTCGGTGCCGGGCGGCTGGAAGCCGGGCAGCTCGACCGGCGCCGGATGGGCAGCGCCGCCCTGGCCAGGCCCGTCGGTGGTCGCTCCGGACGGGGCACCGCCCTGGGTGGCGGGTGCGTTGCCGGCAGGTGCGGCGAAGGCCTGACCGGTGATCTGGATCGCCGGCAACGCGACCGCCGGCAGGGCGGCGATGAAGGATCTGCGACGCAAGACGGGTGCTCCGAGGTTCAGGCGGGACGGGACGGCCGACAGCAGGGGACGAGGCTGTCATGAGAATATCAACTGCCGATGGCTCCTGTGCACGCCTCATGCCGCGGGATGGCGGGGCGCTGCAGCCCGGCGGCGGCCTTCCCACCCCCCGGCGGACTGCCTACGATTACATCACCGTGAGCACAGGGGATCGCACGTGGACGAGTTGAAGCCGCCAGCGAAAGCGACAGCGACCGCGCGGGACAAGGCCAGGTCGCGCTCGCTGACCAACCGTACCGCGTCCCATCCGGGCACGCGTCCTGCCGCACGTCATCCATCGACCCGCGCGCACGCCACCCCCGCCCAGCCACCGACCGCCGACAGTCCCGATCGTTTCATCAATCGCGAGCTGTCCTGGCTGGACTTCAACCAGCGCGTCGTCGAGGAGGCCGACAACCAGCGCAACCCGTTGCTGGAGCGGCTGCGCTTCCTCTCGATCAGCGCAGGCAACCTCGACGAGTTCTACTCGGTGCGCGTGGCCGGCCTGGTCGGCCAGGTGCGCGAGGCGCTGACCACGCGCTCGCCCGACGGTCGCACGCCGACGCAGCAGCTGACGGCGGTGGAGGAGCGGTCGCGCAGCCTGCTCGGCGAGCAGCAGCGGATCTGGAAGGAACTGCGCGCGTCGCTGGGAGCGGCCGGGATCACCGTGCTCGACGCGGACGGCCTCGACGAGCAGGACCGCGCCTGGCTCGATACCTGCTTCATGGAGCGGATCTTTCCGGTGCTGACGCCGCTGGCGATCGACCCCGCGCATCCGTTCCCGTTCGTGCCCAACATGGGGCTGGGCCTGGTGCTGCGCCTGCTAGGCGACGAGAACGAGCGCAACGTCATGACCGGCCTGATCATGCTGCCGAACCAGGTCGATCGCTTCATCCGGCTGCCGTCACGCGCGGCCGACGACACGACGGCGGCGGAGATCTCGCCGGAGCCGGCACGGTTCATCATCCTCGAAGACCTGATCGTGATGTTCCTCGATCGGCTGTTCCCCGGCTTCCATATCGGCGGTGGCGGCGTGTTCCGGGTGATCCGCGACACCGACGTCGAGTTCGAGGAGGAGGCCGAGGATCTGGTTCGCTCCTACGAGACCGCATTGAAGCGTCGCCGGCGCGGCGTGGTGATCCATCTCGACATCGTCGGCGGCATGCCGGACGACCTCGCCGAACTGGTTGCCGACGAGTTCGACGTGCCGCTCGGCGAAGTCCAGGTGCATGACGGGCTGGTCGGCGTGGTCGACGTCAAGCAGATCATCGAGAGCGACCGCACCGACCTGCTGTTCCCGCCCTACGTGCCGCGTTTCCCCGAGCGCATCCGCGATTTCGGCGGCGACTGCTTTGCCGCGATCCGCGCCAAGGACATCATCGTCCACCATCCGTTCGAGAGTTTCGACGTGGTGGTGCAGTTCCTGCGTCAGGCCGCCCTCGATCCCGCAGTGGTCGCCATCAAGCAGACGCTGTATCGCACCTCGCGCGACAGCCCGATCGTGAAGGCGCTGATCGAGGCTGCGGAAAACGGCAAGTCGGTGACCGCGATGGTGGAGTTGCGGGCGCGCTTCGACGAGGAGGCGAATATCCGGCTGGCGCGCACTCTGGAGGCCGCGGGCGTGCAGGTGGTGTTCGGATTCGCCGAGTTGAAGACGCACGCCAAGCTCAGCCTGGTGGTGCGTCGCGAGGGCGGCAGCGTGCGCAGCTACGCGCATTTCGGCACCGGCAACTACCATCCGATCACCGCGCGGATCTACACCGACCTGAGTTTCTTCACCTGCGACACCGGGCTCGCACGCGACTCCGCACGCCTGTTCAACTACATGACCGGATATGCGAAACCCGCCGCGATGGACGCGATCGCCTTCAGTCCGCTGACCATACGCAGCACCCTGGTCGAGCTGATCGAGAGCGAGATCGCCTTCGCGCGCGAAAAGAAGCCTGCGCAGATCTGGCTCAAGATGAATTCGCTGGTCGATGCCGACCTGATCGACAAGCTCTACGAGGCCTCCGGCGCCGGCGTGCGCATCCTGATCGTGGTGCGTGGCATCTGCTGCCTGCGTCCGGGTGTCGCGGGCCTGTCCGAGAACATCCAGGTGAAGTCGATCGTCGGAAGGTTCCTGGAGCACAGCCGCATCTTCGTGTTCGGCAATGGCAGCCGGCTGCCGTCGCGTGAGGCGCTGGTGTATATCAGCAGCGCCGACTGGATGGCCCGCAACATGGACTGGCGGGTGGAAAGCATGGTGCCGATCCGCAATCCGACCGTGCACGCGCAGGTTCTCGACCAGATCATGGTGATGGACCTGAAGGACAACCTGCAATCCTGGCAGCTGTCCGAGAGCGGCCAGTGGCGCCGTCTCGATTCCAGCATCAAGCCGTTCTCGGCGCATGAGTATTTCATGACCAATCCATCGCTGTCCGGCCGTGGCTCGGCGGGCAAGAACGCAGCACTCCCGGTCGTGCGACCACTGCCACGCCGCCCTGACCGGATCCTCGAGGATTGATGCCGATGCCGATGCCGACGCAGCCCTTCGCCGATCCCGCCGCCGCGCGCCCACCACGCGCCGCGGTCATCGATCTCGGCTCGAACTCGGTCCGGCTCGTGGTGTTCGAGGGCAAGGCGCGCAACCCGGTCACCATCTTCAACGAGAAGGCGGTGGTGCGGCTCGGTCGAGGCCTGGAGCAGACCGGCCGGCTGAACCCGGACGGCGTCGTGCAGGCGGTGGTGCTGATGCGGCGCTTCCACGCCGTGGCCCGCAGCATGGGTGCCGATCCGTTCGAGGTGCTGGCGACCGCCGCGGTGCGCGACGCCAGCAACGGTCCGGATTTCGTGGACGAGCTGCGCCGGATCATGCCGGGGGTGCCGATCCGCATCCTGTCGGGCGAGGAGGAGGCGGATTATTCCGCGACCGGCGTTCTCTGCGGCCTGCCCGAGGCGGACGGGGTGGTGGCCGATATCGGCGGCGGCTCGCTCGAGCTGGTCAGGCTCGCCGACGGCACCAAGCAGCAGGCGCAGACCCTGAAGCTGGGCGTGATCCGGCTCAACGACCGCGCCGAAGGCGACCTGGAGCGGGCACGCACGCTGGTCGAGCAGGACCTGATGAGCGTCGACTGGCTGAAGCAGGGCACCGGCCGCACGCTGTATCTGGTCGGCGGCGCGTTCCGTGCGCTGGCCAGGCTGCAGATCGCGCGCACCTTCTATCCGCTGAACATCGTCCATCAATACGAGCTGCGCGAGGACGAGGCGCGCGAGATGACCGGCTGGGTGATCGGTGCCAGCCGCCGCACGCTCGAGCGTCTGCCCGGCGCGCCCCGCAAGCGGCTCGAGGACCTGCCCTGGGCCGCCATCGTGCTGCGCCGGCTGCTGCGTCGGGCGGCCCCGGCACGGGTGGTGTTCTGCGTCGACGGTCTGCGCGAGGGCTGGTTCATGCGCCACGTCGCCCCCGAGGCGATGAGCCAGGAGCCGATGGAGGCGGCGGCGCGCGACATGGCCGCCACACTCGGCCGCAATGCGCTGCTGCCGCCGGCCCTGATCGCCTGGACGCAGGCGCTGGTGCAGTACGGGCTGCCGTCGGATGGCGGCCCCAGCTCAGAGACCGCCCGGCAGAAACGCCTGCGCGTATGTGCCTGCTGGATGTCGGATAGCGGCGCCTTCGATCATCCGGAATACCGCGCCGAGCAGACCTTCCTGCGCGTGCTGCGCCAGCCCGGGATGGCGTTCGACCACCCGACGCGCGCCTATCTCGCCCTCACCCTGGCGATGCGCTACGAGGCCGAACTCGACCAGCCGTTCCTGCAATCCGCGCGTCGCCTGCTCGACGATGACAGTTTTCGCCGCGCCGAGATCCTCGGGCTGGCGTTGCGGCTGGCGTACACACTGTGCGCCGGCGTGCCCGAACTGCTCGAGGGCACCAGCCTGGTGCCGCAATCCGGCAGGCTGGTGCTGCGGCTGGCCCCCGATCGCGGCGACTTCACCGGGGAAAGCGTTAGTCGCCGGCTCGAGCGGTTGGCGCAGGCGATCGGGCTGCAACCGGAGATCGCCACCGCGTGATGCGCTCCGGTGTCCTGCTGGCAGGCGTGCTGCTGGCGGTCGCGCTGCCGCCGCACCGGGCCTGGTGCCGCGATCCGGACGCGCTGTGGAAGATCGTGCACGGGCGTTGCGTCCCCGACATGCAGGCGAACCACACCCCGGCACCCTGTGTCGGTGTCGACCCTGCCGGTTCGGCGGTGCTCAAGGACATCAAGGGCGCGTCGCAATACCTGCTGATCCCGACTGCCAGGATCACCGGCATCGAGGCGCCGGAAATCCTGGCACCCGGCGTCCCGAACTATTTCGCGCGCGCCTGGAGTGTGACGTCGCTGGTCGATGAGCGCGTGCATCGCCGGCTGCCACGCGAGGATTTCGCGCTGGCGATCAACTCGATGGACGGACGCAGCCAGAACCAGCTGCATATCCATGTCGATTGCATCCGCCCCGACATCCACCTGGCCCTCGACCAGGCGCTGCCCGGCATCGGCACCCATTGGCAGACGCTGCCGATGCCGCTTGCCTCGCACCGTTACCGGGCGATCTGGCTACCCGGCGCCGAACTGGGCGATACCGATCCGTTCCAGGTTCTGGCACGCTCCTTGGCCGATCCGGCGCACGAAATGGGTCGTCATACGCTGGTGCTGGTCGGCGCCGATCGACAGGGCACGCCCGGTTTCATCCTGCTCGACGGCCAGGCCGATGCAACCACCGGCATCATCGGCTCCGCCCTTGGGCTCGCACCCGGCTCCGGCGAGGAGCTCGAGGACCATGCCTGCCGGATCGCCGCTGCGCCCTAGAGCATCATCCGATCGACCTTGCTTATCGATCGGATAAAGATGCTCGCCACAACAGTGAACTAGAGTTTCTTCCGATCCCTTCCGATCGGAAAAAGCTCTAGAACGAGCAGGATGGTGACGATCCGCGCATGAACCGGAACAGGAGACACGAACATCATGGCGGACGAGACGAACATCCGGACCGGCCGGTGCCATTGCGGCGCCGTGCATTTCGAAGCGACGCTCAGCGACGGCTTCAACACGATCCGCCGCTGCACCTGTTCCTACTGCCGGATGCGTGGCGCCGTGGTCGTCATGGCGGGCGCCGGCGGGATCAGGATCCTGCAGGGCGAGGACATGCTGACCAGCTACCGCTTCCACACCGAAAGCGTGCAGCATTTCTTCTGTTCCCGTTGCGGCATCTACACGCATCACCAGCGGCGGTCCGACCAGAGCCAGTACGGCGTGAACGTCGCCTGCCTGGACGGGGTGAGCCCGTTCGATTTCCCCGAGGTGCCTGTCGCGGACGGCGTCAACCATCCGAACGACACCGGCATGGCGGCACGCCAGGCGGGCACCCTCCGCTTCATCCCGGCCGACCCGTGATCTCCCCCCCCCCCGCAGCATCACCGCCGCCGACTCATGCGCCTGCTCCATGGCCGCCCGGATCATGATGGCCGGCGGCCAGCACGAGCAGGTTGCGCTGGCGATACGAAGCCGCCAGCCTTCGCGACATGACACTCCAGCTTGAACGCGACGCCGTCTTGCGACGACATATCGGACCGGTTGCCCTGGCCGCCGCGGTCATCAACGGCGTCGTCGGCGCCGGCATCTTCACCCTGCCTGCGGCGATGGCGCGGGCGGCCGGTGCGTGGGCGCCGCTCTCCTACCTGGTGTGCGCGATCGCCATGAGCTTCGTCGTCGTGTGCTTCGCCGAGGCCGGCAGCCGATTGCCGACCAGCGGCGGCGTGTATGGAACGGTCGCCTTCGCGTTCGGTCCGGCGGCGGGTTTCGTGTGTGGCATGCTGACCTGGATGGCCAGCGTGCTGGCATGCGGCGGGATCGCCGGCGCGCTCGCCGATACCGTGGGCACCGTGCTGCCGGGGATCGCGGCGGGGCCGGGGCGGGCGCTGGTGATCATCGTCTCGATCGGCGCCATCGCGTTCGTCAACATGCGCGGTGTCCGTGAGGCGGCCTGGATGGTCACCGCCGCCACCCTGGTCAAGCTGGTGCCGCTGCTGCTGTTCGTGGCCGTCGGTGCGGTAATGGTGCTGAGCGGATCGGTCCCGCCGCCGCGGCCGATCACCGCACCGCACGTCTTCGGGCTGGCGACGGCCGTGCTCCTGGGCGTGTTCGCGTTCAGCGGCATGGAGACCCCGCTTGCAGCCAGTGGCGAGGTCGCGAACGGCAATCGCACCGTGCCGCGCGCTCTGTTCGGCGCCATGGGGTTCGTGCTGGTGCTCTACGTGGCGATCCAGCTGGTGGCGCAGTCGCTGCTGGGCGCGTCGCTCGGTGGCCAGGCGGCACCGCTGGCTGCGGCTGCGGCACGGATCGGCCCGGTGGCCCGCATGCTGCTGGTGGTGGGTGCGGCCTTGTCGATGCTGGGCTGGATCGGCAGCGACATCCTGGGCGCGCCGCGCATCCTGTTCGCCTTCGCCCGTGACGGCCTGCTGCCGCGCGTCCTCGGCCGCGCGCATCGGCGCACCCATGCGCCGGACGCGGCGATCGTGGTGCATGCGGTGATCGCGGCCGGGCTGGCGCTGTCGGGCAGCTTCACCGGCCTGGTCGTCGCCTCCACCCTCAACACCGCCGGGCTGTATTTCCTCGGATGCGGTGCCGCCTGGGTGCTGCACCGGCGTCGCATCCAGACGGTCGGCGAGCCGGTCGATTTCAGGCTGCTGCCGGTGGCGGCAGCCGGCGGCATGGTGGCGATGGCGGTACTGATCTACGTGGCGCCGCCGGCCGAGATCCTCGGATTGGTCGGCGTGCTGGCAGCCAGCATCGCCCTCTACGGGATCATGCGCGGGATCGGCGGCCGTGCACGGCCGCCGGTCGGGTAGGGTCGTTCAGAACCCTTCGAGCACGACCTTGCCGATCGTGCGGCCGCTCTCCAGCAGCGTGTGGGCGCGCTTCAGGTTGGCGGCGTTGATCGGGCCGAGAGTTTCGGTGAGCGTGGTGCGCAGGGTGCCGTCATCGACCAGGCTGGCGACCTCGTTCAGCAGCATCCCCTGCTCGGCCATGTCGGCGGTCTCGAAGATCGTGCGGGTGTACATCAGCTCCCAATGCACCGACACGCTCTTGGTCTTGAAGGCGGCGATGTCGACCACGCCCGGATCGTCGATCAGCGCGAAGCGGCCCTGCGGCGCGATCAGCTCGGCGATCTCGCCGATGTGCTGGTCGGTGTTGGTGGTCGAGAACACGAACGGCGGCGCGCCGATGCCGAGCCCGGCGACCTGCGCCGCCAGCGGCTTCGAGTGGTCGATCACGTGGTGGGCACCCATCCCGCGCACCCACTCCACCGTCTCCGGCCGGGATGCGGTTGCGATCACCACCAGGTCGGTCAGCCGCCGCGCCAGCTGGATCGCGATCGAGCCGACGCCGCCCGCCCCGCCGATGATCAGGATCGCCGGCGTGACACCAGGCACCGGCCGGCGGACATCGAGCCGGTCGAACAACGTCTCCCACGCCGTCACCGCGGTGAGCGGGATCGCGGCCGCCTCGGCGAACCCGATCGTGCTCGGCTTGCGCCCGACGATCCGCTCATCCACGAGCTGGAACTCGGAATTGCTGCCCGGCCGGCCGATCGCGCCGGCGTAGAACACGTCGTCGCCCGGCTTGAACGACAGCGCGTCCGGCCCCGCGGCCACCACGGTTCCGGCGCAGTCCCAGCCCAGCACCTTCCACTCGCCGGCCTCGGGTCCGGACCGCTTGCGGATCTTGGTGTCGACCGGGTTGACCGACACCGCCTTCACCGCGACCAGCAGGTCCCGCCCATGTGTCTCAGGGACCGGTAGCTCGATATCGACAAGCGATGCCTCGGCAGTGATCGGGCCGGGAACCTGGTAACCGACGGCGCGCATGCGTGTCTCCATATCTGCGTAGGGGAGGGTGGTCCTCCGGCCTTCAGATGCGTGCCGCCGGCACCTGCGGCAAGGGTCCCGGCAGCCATCGAGCGCGCGTCAGATCGCCGGGCGGTCGTGCCGGAACAGCTCGGTCAGCTCGTCGCTCTGGTCCTTCGCACTCTGGATCAGCTTCTTCTCGTCGTCGCGGACCGCCAGCGTGCGCACCAGGTTGAGCTCGTCGAGTTCGCGGAACGCCTCGACCGCACTCATCGCCCGCTGCGGGTTGACGCCGAGCTGCTCCAGCACCTGCTCGGTCATGCGCAGCGCCGAGTGGAAGGTTTCGCGCACCACCGGGATGTCGCGCTCCATCAGCAGGTGCGCATGCCGGCGGTTGCGCGCGCGCGCGATGATCGCGAGATCCGGGAAGGTGCGGCGGGCCACGTCGACCACCCGCAGCACGTCCTCCGGGTCGCCCAGCGCCACCACCAGCAGACGGGCGGTCTCGGCGCCGGCAGCGCGCAGCAGGTCGGGACGCCCGGGATCGCCGTAGAACACCTTGCTGCCGAAGCGGCGGACGACCTCGATCTGGGTCGGGTCCTGCTCCAGCGCGGTGTAGGCGATGCCCTGGGTGCGCAGCACGCGACCGACGATCTGACCCATCCTGCCGAAACCGCAGATGATCACCGGCGCGTCGCCCGCCTCGATGGTGTCGTACACCGGCTCGCGCCGACGCTCGAGCCGTGGCAGCAGCAACCGCTCGGAGGCCGCGAACAGGATCGGCGTGGCGGCCATCGACAGCGCGATCACCAGCGTCGCACGCTCGGCGATCCCCGCGGGCAGTGTCCCGGCAGCGACGGCGGCGGCGAACAGCACGAAGCTGAACTCGCTGCCCTGCGGCAGGGCCAGCGCGAAGCGGATCGCGGTGGGGTTGTCCTGGCCACCGATCCGCCCGAGCCCGTAGGCGATCGCCGCCTTGACCAGCAGCAGCAGCCCGACCGCCGCCAGGATGCCGCCCGGGCTGGCCACCAGCAGGTCGACACGCGCGCCCATGCCGACCGACATGAAGAAGAAACCCAGCAGCAGCCCCTCGAACGGCTGGATGTCGGCCTGCAGCTCGTGCCGGTATTCCGAGTTCGACAGCAGCACGCCGGCCAGGAACGCGCCCAGCGACATCGACAGCCCGACCTCCGAGGCGAGCCAGGCGGTGCCTGCCACGGTCAGCAGCGAGACTGCCGTGAACAGCTCGGGCGTGCGTGCGCCGCCGATCAGCCGGAACACCCGCGGCAGCAGCACCAGCCCGCCGACCAGGATCACCGCCACCGCCGCCACCGCCCGCGCGACGCTCTGCCAGGCCGGCGGATGGAACGTATGCGGGGCGCCCGACAGCCCGGTCGCGAGCAGCGGCACCAGCGCCACCAGCGGGATGAAGGAGAGGTCCTGGAACAGCAGCACCGCGAAGCTGTCGCGACCGGCGCGGCCTTCGAGCAGCTGCCGCTCGCCCAGCATCGGCAGCACGATCGCCGTCGAGGACAATGCCAGCCCGGCGCCGAGTGCCACGCAGGCAGCCCATCCGATGCCGCTCCATGCAACACCCGGCAGCATCCCGGCGGTATGGATCAGCACCGCCAGCGCGCCGGCACTCACGCCGACCTGGGTCGAGCCGAGCCCGAACACCGAGCGGCGCATCGTCCACAGCCGTGCCGGTCGCAGCTCGAGCCCGATCAGGAACAGCAGCATCACCACGCCGAGCTCCGACACCGCGGCGATCTGCGCCACGCCGGACACCAGCCCCAGCACCGACGGCCCGATCACCAGCCCGCCGATCAGGTAACCGAGCACGCTGCCGAACCCCGCCCGACGCGAAAGCGGCACCGCGAGCACGCTGGCCAGCAGCAGGGCAACGATGGTGTTCAGCATCCGGAAGCTCCCGCCTGTCGCGCGATGATGCACGGTGACCGGCCGCCCGGCCATCATTCCACTTGACGACGGCGCCGGCTCACCCGATGGGCTGCCGTGCCCGCCGGCGGTTTCGCCCGGGCTGTCGCGTGAGCCCGGGAGGCGTCATGAACCGGGCGCTCACCGTGCTCTACCTCGCCGCCCTGATCGACGCGATCGGGGTCGGGCTGATCATCCCGATCCTGCCGTCGCTGCTCCGGCGGCTGGCCGGCGGCGGCTCGACCGCGATGCATTACGGCGCCCTGGTCTCGACCTTCGCGCTGATGCAGTTCCTGTTCGCGCCGTTGCTGGGAGCCGCCAGCGACCGTTTCGGCCGCCGCCCGGTGCTGCTGCTGTCGCTGCTCGGCGGTGCCACCGACTACCTGCTGACCGGCTTCGCGCCGTCGCTGTGGCTGCTCTATGTCGCCCGCGCGATCGGCGGCATCACGGCCGCCAACATGGCAGTGATCGCCGCCACCATCGCCGACGTGACACCGGAAGGCGACCGCGCCCGCCGCTACGGCCAGCTCAACGCCGTCATGGGCATCGGCTGGATCCTCGGCCCGATCCTGGGCGGCACGCTGGGGCAGCTCTGGCTGGTGCTGCCGTTCCTGCTGGCCGCCGCGCTGAACGGGCTGAACCTGTTGCTCGCCTGGTTCATGCTGCCCGAGCCCGATCGGGTGCGCGACCGCTCGACGCCGATCCGGCTGTCGCAGATGAACGCGTTCTCGTCGTTGCGCCGGCTGCGGACCATGCCGGCGCTGCTGCCGATGATCGGCATCTTCTGCGTGATGTGCGTGGTCGGCCAGATCCCGATCTCGCTGTGGGTGCTGTACGGCCAGGCCCGATATGCCTGGACCCCCCTCGTCGTCGGGTGCTCGTTCGCCTGCTACGGCCTGCTGTTCGCGCTCAGCCAGGCGTTCCTGACCGCCCCCCTGATCCGCGGCCTCGGCGAGCGCGGCACCATCCTGCTCGGCATGATGCTGGATGCCGGCGGCTTCCTGCTGATGGGGCTGGCCGGCCGCGGCTGGATGCCGTTCGCGATCATGCCGCTGCTCGCCGGCGGCGGGGTCGGGTTGCCGGCGCTGCAGGGATCGATGTCGCGCGATGTCGGGCCTGCGCGGCAGGGCGAATTGCAGGGGACGCTGTCGAGCCTCGCCAACCTCGCCGGCATCGGCGGCCCGCTGCTGGTGACGACGCTGTTCGCCGCCACCGTGCACACCCTGCCGGGGACGGTATGGTTCGTGGGAGTTGCCGCCTACCTCGCTTGTGCCGGGCTCGCCGCCCGGGCGCTGATCCGGCGAGCCGCCGCGGATTGAGCCGCATCGGCCGGCATGCCAGAAACGAGCGCTTGCCACCGTTGGAACACTTGCCATGAGCCTCGACACGGCACCGGCCTCACCCTCCGGGCGGCGACTGATCCTGTCGCTCGGCAGCGTCAATATCGACATCATCGCCTACTCCGACGCACTGCCGCGGCCGGGCGAGACCATCCATGCCTCCCGCTATGCGATGGGCCTCGGCGGCAAGGGCGCCAACCAGGCCGCCGCCGCATCCAGGCTTGCGGGGTCGCTGGGCCTGACGGTCGAGCTGGCGGGCCGCACCGGCGACGACGCGTTCGGCGAACTGGCGCGCGGCCACCTCGCCGGCTTCGGCGTCGGGCTGGCAGCGCTCGCCAGGGATCCGGGGCAACCGACCGGCATCGCGCTGATCGGCGTCGATGCGGCAGGCGAGAACACCGTCACCGTCGTCGGCGGCGCCAACATGGCGCTCGATGCCACCGACGGTGCCGCGATCGGGCCTCTGCTCGACCAGGCCGCAGTGCTGCTGCTGCAGCTGGAAACCCCTCTGCCAGTCAGCCTGGAGGCCGCGCGCCGGGCCCGTCGTGGTGGCGCAAGCGGGGCAGGCGGTGCGCTGGTGATCCTCGATCCGGCGCCGGCTCCCCTGGACGGTTTGCCGGAGGAGGCCTGGGCGCTGATCGACCTGGTGACGCCGAACGAAACCGAGACCGAGCGGCTGGTCGGCATCCGTCCGACCGATCCCGCATCGGCCGCGGTCGCCGCCGACAGGTTGCAGGCGAAAGGCCTCACCCGGGCGATCGTCAAGCTGGGCGCGCGCGGCGTGTTCTGGCGCGACGGCCGCGAGAGCGGCTTCGTGCCGCCGTTCCAGGTGAACGCAATCGACAGCGTGGCCGCCGGCGACTGCTTCAACGGAGGCCTGGCCGTGGCCATGGCACGGGGCGACCGGTTCGGCGAAGCGGTCCGGTTCGCCGCTGCGTGCGGTGCGCTCGCCACCACGAAACGAGGCGCCGCCGAAGCAGCACCGACCCTCGACGAGGTGCTGGCGCTGCTCGGCTGAGCCTGCCGGTCGGCATGATCTGCCGGGCAGGATCGCCCCCGGGCTGGCGCCGCACCGCGCGGAAAATCACTATTTTCGGCCCTTCCATCACGTCCTGAGCTGGCCTGTCGCTTGCAGTCACCAGGCTGCTTGCAGTTCGAGCATCCCGCCGCATCGGAGTTCCTCATGGCCATAGTCTCTTCCGTCTCGCCGGTGGTCTCCATGCAGCACGCCCGCCACGCCCACTCGGTTGGTACGCACTCGGCCGCCTTTGCAAAGATGTTGAAGCCCCAGGCTCAGGCGGCAACCCAGGTTGCGTCCTCGGCGACAACAGCCACCGCCGCGGGCGGGGATGGTGTCTCGCAGGCGCTCGGCGGGCTGCAGCACGTGCTCGATCTGCTGCAGGGTTCCGGGGCGTCCGCACCGACTGCCGTGGTCGGCACGGCATCCGGCGCCGGTTGACCATGCTGCTTCGTTCGCTGGTTGCGCGCGCCCTGCTGTGGTCGTGCCTGCTGTTCGGCCCGGCCCTGCTGTTGATGCCGACCCTGGCCGGTGGCGCCCCCGCTCCGATCGCCGGCCCCACCGTGACGATCGCCGACGGGGTGCTCGCCGGCCGTGCCAGTCCGGACGGCGCGGTACAGACATTCATGGGCATTCCCTACGCCACGCCGCCGCTCGGGCCGCTGCGCTGGCGGCCACCGCAACCGGCGATCCCGTGGACCGGTGTCCGCGACGCGACGAGAGCCGGCCCGGCTTGCATGCAGGTGTCGCGACCTGGCGTCGCCGCAGTGCCGTCCGAGGACTGCCTGTCGCTGAACGTGTGGGCGCCGCACCGTCCGGGCCTGTCCACGGGTGCGCCCGGCCTGCCGGTCATGGTGTTCATCCATGGCGGCGGCTTCGTATTCGGATCCGGATCCGAGCCCGTCTATGACGGCGACCGCCTGGCCCGCCACGGCGTGGTCCTGGTCACGCTGAACTACCGGCTCGGCGTGTTCGGGTTTCTGGCGCATCCGGGCCTGACGCGCGAGGGCGGCGGGGTGTCGGGCAATTACGGACTGCTCGACCAGATCCAGGCGTTGCGCTGGGTGCAGACCAACATCGCCCGCTTCGGCGGCGATCCGAGGCGCGTCACCCTGTTCGGCGAATCTGCCGGTGGCACCTCCGTCGCCATGCTGTTGGCCTCCCCGATGACGAACGGGCTGTTCGGCCAGGCGATCCTGGAGAGCCCGGCGCTGGGCTGGCGCTTCGTGACCCTTGCCGAGGCCGAACAGACCGGTCTTGCGATCGGCTCCGACATCGCCGCCCTCCGGCGTGCCCCGGCGGCGTCGCTGCTTGCCGCCAACATCACGATCCAGAGGCTGGCCCCGAGGATGGCGCCGGTGCCGCTGCCGTTCCCGATCGTCGATGGACAGGTGCTGCCGGAACAGCCCGGTCTGCTGCTGACCGAGCCGGGCGCGCGGCGCATGCCGATCATCATCGGCGACGTGGCGGATGAGGGGCTGGGCTTTGCCGGACGCTGGGCAAGCCTGCCGCCTGCCGACTATCCGCAGCGCCTGGCGCAGCTGTTCGGCGCCAGGGCTGCCCAGGCCGCATCGATCTATCCTGCGCACGACCCGGCCTCGGTGCTGCGCGCCGGGGCGGACATCATCGGCGACGGCGTCTTCTACGAGGGTGCCCGCATGATCGGGCGGGCGGCGGCGGCGCGCGATCCGCGGACGTATCGCTACCTGTTCACCGAGCCGGTGCAGGGCCACCCGCCCACGCACGCCAATGAGATCCCCTGCGTGTTCGGCACGCTGGGCCCGGCGGCATCGGCTCCGGATCGGCAGATGGCGGAGGTCATGATGTCCGCCTGGACCCGCTTTGCCGGCACCGGCGACCCGAATGGCGGCACGCTGCCGGACTGGCCGCGCACCGGCCCGACCGACCGCTACCTCGAACTCGGCCAACCGATCCAATCAAGTGCGGGATTTCGCGCCGTGCCGCTCGACTTCATGCAGGGCGTGCTGAACGGCAGCTGACCAAGGTCAGAACGGCTTCAGCAACCGGTCCAGGTAGTCGAGTTCAGATGGCGGCCGGGTGCGGTCGCTGTCGCGGCGCCGCAGTTCCTGCTCGATCTCGCGTGACCGGCCGGTCTCGGTGGTCTCCGGCACATGGGTGTCGGACCCGTCATCCATGCCGCCATGCCCGGAGGCGAGGTGCCTGCCGAGCGGATCCCTCCCGGTATCGTTGTCCGGATTGCCAGCCGCATCCTGGTCCTGGTCGCCGCCGGGTTCGTTGCCGGTGCCGTCGCCGTTGTCGCCGCCCGGAAGCAGCGCCATGCCGGTCCCGCCGGCGCCGCCACCGCCCGACATCGCACTGCGCATCTGCTGGCCGCCCTTCTGCAGCGCGGCGAGTGCCTGCATCTGCGCTTCCGCGGCAGGCGCGTCGCGGCCGGCCGCGAGGGCATCATGCGCGCGATCCATCGCCTTCGCCGCCTCGTCGAAACCCTCGGCCTGCTTGCCGGTCAGCGACTTGAACTCGGTCGAGAGCTCGTCCAGGGCCCGTTGCAGGACATGCTGCGCATGACTGTCGGCGTGCTGGCTTGCCTGCTGTCCCGGCGGCGGAGCAGGCGCCGGTCGATCCGCGCCCGCACCCGCGCCGGAAGGAGGCTGCGAAGGACGAGATGCTGCATCCGGCCCATCATTGTCCGGCAGGCCATTATCCGGGATCCCCAGCTGGCGCATCAACTCGCGCGTGGCCGGATCCGTAGCACCGCCGTCGGGGCTGCCGGCTTGCGCCTGGTTCTCCGCATCGGCCAGCGACTGGGCCTTCGCAGCTGCGTCCGCCTGCGCCTGACGCGACTGTGCATGGTCGAGAAGCGCGCTTTGTCGTTGCACCAGGTCCTGGACGGCCTCCATCTGCTCCTTCGCCTGCTGCTGCGCCGCTGCCTGCTGGCGGGCGCTCTGCAGATCCTCCGGTGTCGCTGCCCGCATGTGATCGAGCATCGCCTGCATCCGGGAGAGCATCTGCATCGCATCCTGCGGATGGCCGTTGGCAGCCGCATCGCGCATCTGCTGCAGCATGCGCGCCAGGTCCTGGCCACTCAGCAGCTTCTGGTCGGGCATCTGCGGCATCGCGGTGTGATCGCGTTGCGCCTGCGCCGCAAGCGCCTGCATCCGGCGCCCGATGGCCGCAGTCAGCGCGTCGATCTTGCGGCGCAACTCGGACTGTTCGGCATCCGACTGCCCCTTGGCGCCAAGCTGACGCATGTGCTCGAGCTGGGCGGACAGGCTTTCCTGGGCTGCACGCACGTCGAGCGCCGCCCGCGCTCCGGCGCGGTCGTTATGCAGCCCGTCCTCGAGCGCCAGCGCCAGCTGCCACAGCCGGTCGGTCGCCTCATCGCGCGTGTCGGGCCCGACCGCGACAGGCACGCGCAGCAGCGCAGCGTCGGCTGACAGGTTCAGGAACAGGCTGCTGTCATGCGCAAACTCGCCCGGCGTATCGCCCAGCGCCTGCAGATCGTCGGCAGCCTCTGCCGGAAGCTCGCGGCCGAGTGCCAGCCGCTTGCGTACATCCAGTACAGCGCGCGCCAGCGGGTTGCGGAACGGCCGCGCGGGCAGGGTGAAGCGTGCTTCGGGACTGCGGCCGGTCTGCCCGGCGGCATCCGTGGCGATCAGGCGGCCGATCACCGCCTCGCCGGCCCAGGGGTCGGCCGACAGATCGGGCAACGCCACGCCGTGCGTGGAGCCGTGGCCGGACAGTGCGCCGTCGGGCAGCGGGATCGGCACCCGCACGACCCGCTGCGTCGCATCCCCATCGGGCGAGGCCAGCCTGAGCTCGGCGGCCAGGCTGTTCACGCCATAGCGGTGGGTCATCGACCAGGGCAGCCGCGTGTGCCACGGCTCGTTGGGCGCCGGCCCCGGAGGCGAGGTCCAGCTCACCACCGGCGCCACGATCGGCTGCGCGGTCACGGTCCAGTCCGCCAGCCGGTATCCGGCACCGCTGACGCGGATCGTGGTGTTGCCCGAAAGCACCTGCCCGAGGGTCCAGCTGGTCCCGGAAAGGCGCGTAGCGCGCGGGTGGTCGATGCCGCCGATCCGGATGTCGGGCTGGCCCGCGAGCCCGGTCAGGCTGAGCATCAACTTCGAGCCGGCTGGCACCTCGTATCGACCCTGCGGATCGGTGAGGAAGATCGGTGCGCCGCCCGCATAGTCCGGCGGCGTGATCCAGGCCTGGAGAGCCGGCCGTGGGCCCAGCGGCAGTTCCAGCCCTGGCCAGAATCCGCTGGCGACCCGCAACGGCGCGTCCCGGCCGGCCAGCAACAGCGCCACCAGCAGAAGCGCCAGCAGCGGCAACGCAAGGTGGTAGCGATCATGTCGGCGCAGGCCGAGTCGGGGCCAGCCGGCTCCCAGGTTGTGGAGGGCCGCACCAGTCCGGACCAGATGCGCCTGCCAGATCAGGCTGGTGGCGTCGGCCGGCACACCGTGGAAGGCTGGCCGGTCGGCAAGCGCGAGCAGGGGATGATGCGGCAACCTCGACGCCTGCTCGATGCGGCGGTCCAGCCGCGGTGTCGTCGGGGCATGCAGGCGGCGCAGGCGACGGTCGAGCATCCGGACGATGGCGGCAGCGACGCAGAGCAGCAACAGGCCGTGCAGCCAGCCTGGCAGCCGCTGCGGCAGGGTCATCAGGGAGACGATCACCAGGACCACGACCACGGCCAGCGCAGGTAGCACCGCCGGCCAGATCTGCTCGATCCAGAGCACACGGGCAGCGTTACGGCGCGCCCGCTGCAGCAGCGGGAGATGCCCGGTCGGACCCGAGGTGATGTCGCTCATGTCGTTTTCGGGGTGGTTCGAGCGGGGTGGACCTCGCCCGGATACCCGGGGCGGGACCGATCGGCTTCGAGCCAATCCGGCACGACCTCGCCGGCCCAGAGCTGCTCGACCGGCTGCCTGGCTCGGATGGTGGTCCAGCGGGCGCCATCCACAAGCGCCTGCGCGGCCAGCGGCCTGGCGTTATAGGTGGAGCTCATCACCGCACCGTAGGCGCCGGTGTCGAGGATCGCCACCCGGGCGCCGGCCTGCAATGCCGGCATCGGTCGGTCGCGTGCGAAGGTGTCGCCGGTCTCGCAAACCGGCCCGACCAGATGAGCGGCGCTGGCGGGCCCGATCGCGTCGCGTGGCGATAGCGGCACCACGCCGTGCCAGGCCTCGTACAGGCTCGGCCGCAACAGGTCGTTCATCGCCGCATCCAGCACCACGAAAGGAGCCGAGCCTGCCGCACCCTGCTTGACCAGAAGCACCCGTGACAGCAGCACGCCGGCGGGTGCCACCAACCAACGGCCGGGCTCGACCACCAGCTCCAGCCCGAGTCCGCCAAGCGTCTCGCGGATCGCGTGGGCCAGTGCGCGTGGTGAACCCTCGCTCTCGTTGCGGTATCCGATGCCCAGGCCGCCACCGCAATCCACCAGCGAGACCCGGCACCCGGACGCGCGAACCTCACGCACGAGGTCGGCGACGCGGCCATAGGCAGCCCGGAACGGCGCCGGGTCGATGATCTGGCTGCCGATATGAACGGCGAAACCGACCGCATCGATGCCGGGCAGCCTGGTGGCCCGGGCATAGAGCGCCGCCGCCTCTCCCCAGGCGATGCCGAACTTGTTGTCGGCAAGGCCGGTGGTGATCTTGGCGTGTGTTCCGGCGTCGATGTCGGGATTGACCCGCAGCGCGACCCGGGCGGGCCTGCCGCAAGCCACCGAAAGGCTCGAGAGCCGCTCGAGCTCCTCCCGGCTTTCGACGTTGATCTGGCTGATCGACAGCGACAGCGCCAGGCCGAGCTCGTCATCGGACTTGCCGACACCGGAAAACACGATCCGCGACGGCAGGATCCCTGCCGCGATGGCGCGGCGCAACTCGCCCGCACTGACCACATCCGCGCCGGCACCCTCCGCACCGAGGATACGCAATATGACGAGGTGGTCGTTCGCCTTGACTGCGTAATGGATCCGGGCCCCCAGGCCTGCATCGTCGAGCGCGCTCCGCAGCCGGTGATAACGTGCCCTGAGGGTGGCAGCCCCGGTCACCCAGACCGGGGTTCCGAGTGCGGCCGCGATGCTGTCGAGCGGCACCTGCTCCAGCATCAGGCCGTCGATCGCATGCATGCGCAAATGGGGCCGCGCCGCCAGCAGCTCGGCCACGGTGGGATCCGTCCCGAAAGCGGGGGAGGCGTGTGTCAGGGCAGACCGGACCGGCATCAGGTAAGAGAGTAGAGAGGAGCCGGCTGCTCTCCAAGTCCCGGTCGGCCTTCCTCTCTCCAGTGCTCGGCCGCAGTGGTGCCGAACCGGTGCGGCGCCTACCCTGCAACGGATACGACCGGAAGCCACGCGATGACGGATGCGATGATCGAGGCGGCGCTGGCAGCGCGTGGGAAGGCATACGCGCGCTATTCGGGCTTCCAGGTTGGCGCGTCGATACGATGCGAGCAGGGGCTGATCCATGCCGGCTGCAACGTGGAGAACGCGGCCTATCCGCAGGGGACCTGTGCCGAGGCGGCGGCGATCTCGGCGATGATCCTGGCCGGGAGCCGCTGCGTCCAGGCGGTGGTCATTGCCGGCAGCGGCTCCGGACCGTGCACGCCGTGCGGGGGTTGCCGTCAGAAGCTTCGGGAGTTTGCCCTTCCGGATGTCGGCATCCGCATGGTCGATCGGTCCGGCCGGGTGCTCCTCGTGCGCAGCCTCGGCGAGCTGCTGCCGGACTCGTTCGGCCCGGACTCGCTCAGCACGGACTCGCTCGGCCCGGACCTGCTCGGGCCCCGCGGTTGATGGTCGACTGATCATGGTGCCAGGGCGTGCCCCAGTGGGGCCGCTTCACGGGCTGCAGATTTGCCACGCCGGGTTGCTCGGGCTTGGCTCGGAACGACCACCGCGGTTGTCACCGGAACCGTGAGCATGTTCGCCAGCAACCCGCGCAAGCCCTGGTGCCAGTGCTCCCAGCTGGGCCGGTGCGTCTGGTCGAGCGGAGCGCTGCGGGCCCTGCGTGCGGGTCGGTTGCCGCACGCGATGACGGCGGCGCTCATTGCCTCAAGGTCGAGATAGTCGACCTCGAGCAGCCGGGGCCGTGCGGTGGCCTTGCCTGAGGCCGTGGCCGTTTCGAGAAGTCCTGCCGTGCAGCCACGAAACCCGACTATCGTCAGCCCGGCGAGCTGTGCCTGGATGCCGCCGGTGCCGGTGACGTCCTCGCGCGATGTCAGCAGGAACAGGTCAGCGGCCGCGATGAGGTCGGCCGCATCGGGCTGCAGTCCGAGTAGGCGGATCCGGTCGGACAGGCCCAGGCGGTCGATGTCGGTCTGGCAGAGGAGGGCGAATAGCGGATCCTCGGCGGCTCCGATCCACAGGAAGAACGCCTGCTGCAAGGCGCTGGCGGGTGGGCCCTGATCTGCACCATGGGCAATCACCCGGCTTGCGACGCGAATGAAAAGGTCGGTGCCGTCGCGAAAACCGACGCTGCCACTTCCGAGCACGATGAGCGCGTCTGGCGGCAGTCCCATTTGCCGGCGGAGCGCCAGCCTGGCTTCGCGGGTATCGAGGGCCGCGGGTTCCGGCACGCCGTCCACGAGAACGACGACATGCTTGTTCTGGAGTTTGTAGCGACCGACCAGTGCCTCCCGGGCAGCCGTGGAGGATGTCACGATGCGGGACGCCGCGGCGGCCAGGATCCGCATCGACGCGTCACCCCCTAGCAGGCTGTCGATCAGCAGCGGTGGTTCGTGCAGCCACGCGATAAGCTCAAGCCCGAGGCTTTTGGCTACCGCGGCTGTCTCCGGCATGCCGGCGCTGTTGAGGATCACGATGCGAGGCGACGGAAGGTCGCGGAAAGAGTACAGGATCTCGACCAGCAGGTCGGTGTCAGCCGACCCTCCGGATGCGCCAGACAGGATTATTGTCGACGCCAGGCCTGCGAACGCCGACGTGAGCGGCCCGTCGCGACGGATGACCACGCGGCACTGCAGTTCGGGATCGGTCACCAGGCAATGCAACGCCCTGAGCGCGCTGATGCACGCCTCGGTGTGCGATGCCTCCTGCACGATGAGCAGTACGGATGTGCGGGCCGCCGCGTCCTCCTGGCCCGTCGGGTCCGACAGCTGCAGTCGGCCAGGATCGAGCGGCCCGATCCAAGGGTGGCGATCGATCGGCACCGGCCGCGGTGACAGCCGCGCGGCACGCCCGGCCGCCAGGTAGTGGCTGAGCGGCGGGACACCGGCTCGGGCGGCGATGGCGCAGGTTGGGTGGCAGGCCATGTAGTAGGCCGCATCGAATTCCATGCAGAGCGGCGAGAGGTGGGTCGCCGGCGTCCGCAGGAAATGCGCGAGCGGCCCGGCACTCTCGCCCCGCACGGCGGGATTGCGCACCTGATAGATCGGTGCAGGAAAGAACGGGTTCGGGTCGCGGCCCTCTGTGATGCCGTGTCGGATATAATGCTCGAACGGTGTTGTTCCGCTCTCGACGACGTCCGGATTCTGGCTGCGATAGAACCAGGTATCGAACAGCGGATGCGGATCGCGGTTCTCGTGCAGGCCGAACTCGAGGAAATGCAGGAACGGGTCGATCCCGCTATCGGCGAGGTCGGGATGCTGGCGCAGGTAGTGGCGCGCGTCGAACAGGGGGTGCGGCGAACGCTCCAGCCCGCAATCATTGACGGCGCAGTGCAGCAGCGCGTCCTGCAACAGGATGCCATCCCCAGAACTGGCCGCGTAATGCTCGGGGTCGAACAGCCAGTGGGTTCGGGTCTGCTCGCGGTGGCCGTGCCGCAGGTAATGGGCGAGCGGATCGACGCCTGCGGCCTCGATGTCGGGGCGCGTCTCGAGATAGGTGGCGACATCGAACAGCGGATGCGGCTGCAGCTTCTCCTGCCAGCCACGGAGCACGTAGTGGATGAGCGGGTGCAGGGTCTGTTCGCTGCGCTGCTGGCGACGGCGGTAGTAGGCCGGGTCGAACAGCCGGTTGGGGCGGCGATGTTCCCGTCGTCCGGCGCCCAGCATGTGGGTCAGCGGGTTGGTATGCGGCGGCAGCGGCGGCGACTGGGCGATATAGAACCCGGTTTCGACCAGCGGATGCGGATCGAGGCCGGCCCGGATGCCGACAGTCAGGTAATGCAGGAACAGGAACTCACGGTCAGGCGGAGCGGCCTGCTGGAGCAGGTAGAACTCGGGATCGAAGAGGGCGCACGGAGACCGGCCCTCGGCCAGCCCGGCCGTGAGGAAGTGGTCGAGGGGATCGATCCCGCACCGGGCGACGTCCTGGTTCCTGGACAGGTAGAAATCGCGGTCGAACAGCAGGCGGATCGCATAAAGCGCCGCACGGTCCGGAACCGTCGCCGGTGCGGCCGTCGTGGCGAAGTCCATGCCAGCCAGACCCGTCGTGGGTGAAGCTCGACGTGATCGCACGCTGCTGGTCGCCGTATTCGCTGTCATCACTTCGCCCCCGATCGGCCGAAACTGGGCTGACGCGGGTTAAGGCGAGGTTAACGCCGGTGGCGGCGCGGAACCGGCGTGGATGCCTATCCGTTCGACGGTGAACGGCAGGAGCACACACCATGGCATTCTTCAAAACACCAGACGGCGTCGAGCTGTTCTACAAGGATTGGGGCTCGGGAAAGCCTGTCGTGTTCATCCATGGCTGGCCGCTCAACGCCGACATGTGGGAATACCAGATGGTCCCGATGGCTCGGAAAGGCCTGCGCACGATTGCGTATGACCGCCGCGGCTTCGGCCGGTCCGACCAGCCGGGAGGCGTCTATGACTACGACGTGCTCGCGGATGACCTGCACGCCTTGATCGAGACGCTCGACCTGCACGACGTCACCCTGGTCGGTTTTTCGATGGGTGGTGGCGAGGTCGCGCGTTACCTCTCGCGGCATGGCAGCGCGCGCATCGCCCGTATGGTGCTGCTGTCGGCGGTGACGCCGTTCCTCGTCAAGACGCCGGACAACCCTGACGGCGTCGATCGCAACATTTTCGACCAGATGGTGGAACAGCTCTCCCAGGATCGGCCGCATTTTCTGGCGGGTCTGGGGAAGAAGCTCTATGGCGCCGGCCTGCTGAACTTCAGCGTGTCGTCAGAGCTGCTTCAATGGACCGGCACTCTCGCGCTCCAGGGCTCGCCGCTCGCAACCATCGACTGCGTCCGGCTGTTCTCCGAGACCGATTTTCGGGCTGACATGCGGGCATTCGACAAGCCGACGCTGGTCATCCACGGCACCTCGGACACGACCGTGCCGTCGGAAGCATCCGGCCAGCGATCGGTCGCTGCCATCCCCGGATCGCGCTTCATCGAGTATGACGGCGCACCGCACGGCTTGTTCTATACGGAACATGCCCGGGTGACTGCTGATCTGCTCGCCTTCATCGGAGCCTGATGAGCGCACTCAGCGGGTCGGTGTCAGCAGCACCGCCTCGTTGATCCGCCAGCTCTGGCCGTCCGCCACGAGCTGGTCGATCAGGACCGGATCCTCGAGGAACTGGCCTTCCTTGTAAGGCCCGAAGGCGTGCACCACGATGACGCCCACCCGGGGCTCACGTGCGGGTTTGAAGTTCGACATCGAAAGCGGACCCTTCACTGACATCGTCCGGAAACATGCGGCGGTATAGCCGTTTCTTGGCGACGTCCGATAAAGGCGCCCTCCCACTCGAACCCGACATGTCGCACAACGCTCGCGCGGCAATTCGATCCAGGGTGAGGCAAGCGCATTCGCGTGAGAACGGCTGGTCGGTTCGTATCACCGGAAGCTCCTCTCCTTGCGCGTCGTAACGGTGCCGGCAGTTTGTGGCGCATCCATGGCGCCGGCTGTTGTTGCCAGGAGCCGGAGAAGGAATGGTTAAATTCTTCAATTCTCTTGTGGCACTCGCGACACTGTGTTCCCTGCCGCTCTGTTACAACGTCGCATCGACCTTGCCGCTGCGTCCGGGTGTCGGTCCGCTCGATCGCCGCGTGCCGGTGGATGTGGGGTCGGCGCCCTGGAGCAGCCTCGTGCGGGTCCAGACCGAACTCGGCGAGCGCTGCACCGGGTTCCTGGTGTCACCGCAGGTCGTGGTGACCGCAGCGCACTGCCTGTATCTTCCGCATGTCCGGCGCTTCATCCAGCCCTTCTCGGTGCATGTGCTGCGCGCCTATCGAGCCGGCAGCTACGCCGCACATGCCCGCGTGGTCAGCTTCACGGTGCCTCCGGCCTACCGCCCGCTCGACGAGAACGGGACCGCCGGCGCCGATCGCGCAGTGCTGGTGCTCGACCATCGACTGCTGACGGAGCAGGAGGCGCTGCCGGTGGCGCCGATGCCGCACGACTTTCCTGCCCCGGTCCTGCTTGGCGGCTATGGCCAGGACCGTGACGAGGTGGCCATCGCCGATCCGGGCTGCAGGCTGCTCGGCATGAGCGCGGACGGCGATGGACGGCCGTTGCTGGTGCATGACTGCGACGCCACCCGCGGCACGAGCGGCGCACCGCTGCTCTGGCGACGCGCCGATGGAAGATGGGCGGCGATCGGCATCCAGATCGAGGCGGCTGCCGGCGCCGGTGGCCGGGCGGTGCCTCTGGAGGAGCCGGCTACTGCGTCGGGTAGGTCCGCGGATAGGTGATCTTGTCGCCGGGGCCGGGTGCTTCCGGCGAGCCTTTCTTGCCGCAGGCGGCAACGCCCAGCAGCAGGAGCGCGCAAAATCCGAGCCGCGCGATCCGTCCGATCGCGACCGGAGTGGCGGATGGGGTGGTCAAGTGCATGCGGTGGCTCCGGTCTGATTCTGCAACCGCTCGATCCAGCGCGCCGCCTGTGCCGCGACGTTCGCCGGGGCGGTGCCGCCTTCGCTGGTGCGTGACGCGATCGACGCATCGACCGTCAGCACCGCGACCATGTCGGCCGTGATGCCGGGATGCTCGGCCTGCATCGTCTCGAGTGGCAGGTCGGCCAGCTCCACGCCGAGCGCCTCGGCACGTCCGACGAGGCGGCCGGTGACGTGATGCGCATCGCGGAAGGGCAGCTTCAGCACCCGCACCAGCCAGTCGGCGAGGTCGGTCGCGGTCGAATAGCCTGAGCCGGCCAGGGCCCGCATCCGGTCGGTCCGCGCCACCAGGTCACGCACCATGCCGTCCATCGCTGCCAGGCAGAGCGCTGCCGCGTCGGTCGCCTGGAACACCGGTTCCTTGTCCTCCTGCATGTCCTTGGCATAGGCCAGCGGCAGCCCCTTCATCACCGTGAGCAGCCCGACCAGGGCGCCGACGATGCGGCCGGTTTTTGCGCGCGTCAGCTCGGCGGCGTCGGGATTGCGCTTCTGCGGCATGATCGAGGAGCCGGTCGTGAAGGCGTCGGACAGCCGGATGAAGCCGAACGGCGCCGAGCACCAGGTGACGATCTCCTCGGCGAGGCGGGACAGATGCACCGACAGGATCGACAGCGCCGACAGGTACTCCAGCGCGAAATCGCGATCCGACACGGCGTCGAGCGAGTTCTGCGTCGGCCGGTCGAAGCCGAGCAGGGACGCGGTGAGGCTGCGGTCGATCGGGAACGACGTGCCGGCCAGCGCTGCCGAGCCGAGCGGGCATTCGTTCAGGCGGCGGCGGGTATCGGCGAGGCGGCCGCGATCGCGGGCCAGCATCTCGACATAGGCCAGCAGGTGATGGCCGAAGGTCACCGGTTGGGCGGTCTGCAGGTGGGTGAAGCCGGGCATCGGGTCGGCAGCGTGCTCCTGCGCGCGCGCCGCCAGGCTCAGCATGAGGGCGGCGACCTGCGCGTCGATGCCGTCGATCGCGTCGCGCACCCAGAGGCGGAAGTCGGTGGCGACCTGGTCGTTGCGGCTGCGCGCGGTGTGCAGTCGCTTGCCGGCCTCGCCGATGCGCTCGGACAGGCGCGCCTCGATGTTCATGTGGATGTCCTCGAGGGCGGTCTCGAAGACGAAGCGGCCGGCCTCGATCTCGGCGCCGATCGCGTCCAGTCCGTCCCGGATTGCGGCCGCATCGACGGCATCCAGGATGCCGGCTTGCTCCAGCATCCGGGCATGCGCCTTGGAGCCGCGGAGGTCCTGCCGCCAGAGCCGCTGGTCGAAGCCGATCGAGGCGTTGATCTCCTGCATGATGGCGGCGGGGCCGGCGGCGAAACGTCCGCCCCATTGCGCGTTGGCCACGGCTGGAGCACCCGCCGGGGCTGCAACCGCCTCGACCTGTCGCGGAGGCTGGCCGAGCGCACCGTCTTCTTCTAAAGGCATCCGATGTCCAGGATCATGCGCACAACCCTTCGCCGCAGCGTTCTCGCGGCCGCCGGGACCCTAATGGCCGGCGCAGTCGCGCGCAAATACCTGATCGGGCACGCGGATGCCGATCAGGCCGCTCAGCAGCCAGGTGCCGAACAACCCGCTCCGTCGGGGCCACCGGTGCAGCCGCTCAGCGTGATCAAGTCGCACGCGCCCACCGTGCTGCCGGCGATCAGCTTCATGAGCGCGGATGGCGGCGCCCACACGCTGGAGCAGTATCGCGGCCACGGCGTCGTGCTGAACCTCTGGGCGACCTGGTGTGTGCCCTGCGTGTCGGAGATGCCGGCGCTCGACGCGCTTGCCCGCACCCTGGCGCCAGCGGGCATCCAGGTCCTGACCGTGTCGCTCGATCGTGGTGGCGCGGATGCGGTGCGGCCGTTCTACGCGGCACACGGGATCCATACCCTGCCGATGCTGCTGGACCCGCACAGCACGATCCTGGCCGCGCTTGGGCTGGACGGCATCCCCACCACGCTGCTGGTGAATGCCGGCGGCATGGAGGTGGCGCGCCTGCAGGGTCCGGTCGACTGGGCCTCACCGGAGGCGGCGGCGCTGATCGGCCACCTCCTCGGCTGAGCCACGAGGTGCCGACCGTTCAGCTTTCCTGCTGGTAGGTGATGACCTCGAAGCCGGCCAGCCAGGCGCTGCCGAACGCGGTGGAGATGGCGACGTCGGTGGCGTCCCGGCCGCGCGCCATCAGGATCCGGCCGATGCGCCGGCGGTTGTGGCGCGCATCGAACGTGTACCACTTGCCGCCGAGATAGACGTCGAACCAGGCGCTGAAATCCATCGGGTCCTCGACCGGCGGCACCCCGATATCGCCGAGATAGCCGGTGCAGTAGCGTGCCGGGATGTTCATGCAGCGGCACAGCGTCACCGCCAGATGGGCGAAATCCCGGCAGACGCCGCGGCGCTCGATGAAGCCCTCGTAGGCCGTGCGGGTGGCGCGCGCGTGCTCGTAGCCGAAGCTGATGCGGTCATGCACGTATTCGACGATCGCCTGCACGCGCGCCCAGCCCGGCGTGATGTGCCCGAACAGCGACCAGGCGGTGTCGGACAGCCGGTCGGTCTCGCAGTACCGGCTGCCGAGCAGATACACCAGGACCTCGTCCGGCAGCTCCTCGACAGGCAGCTGCTGCGCGTCCGGCGCATGCAGGTCAGGCTCGCCGCTGTCGGCGATGGTGAACTGGTCGGTGATGCGCAGCAGCCCAGGCGGCGCCAGGACGCGGGTGCACACGTTGCCGAAAGCGTCGCGGTAGTGATGCGCCGGGATCGGCGGATCGAACATCATCTGCGGTTGTGTCTGCAGGTCCGGTTCCCGCTCGGGATGGATGCTCAACATCAGTAGCAGGGGCGTCGGATTCGGGGCATTGAAGGCAATGTCGTATCCGGCGCGGATCAGCATCGGCTTCCCTCTTTTCTTCCAGGGCGGCCGTCCTGACGACGGCCGATGAGTTGAACGGTCGTGACGATCGACCTCGACGCTGGACCGGCCCCGTCAGCCGGCCTGAGCCGCGGAACGATCGAGGCTGGGCCGGGTTCCGCCGCCGCCGGACGACTCCCGCGAGGAGATCTGAACGATGTCGGCCCGGCTTCGGACCCGGAAGGCCTCTCCATCAGGGGTATCGCCGTCGCGATCGGTCTCGGCGGACCCCTCCTGATCGCGCCGCCCGACCGAGACGGACACCTTCATGCCGATGCTGTCGGCGGGAAACCCGGTCCAGGTTCCGGCCAGCGGCACTGCCTGGTGCCAATCGCGCACCGAGGCCACGCGGATCAGGTCGCGGCTGCCGACGATGCCGTTGGTGGGATCGAACTCGGTCCAGCCGCAACCGGGCAGATAGACTTCCACCCAGGCATGCGTCGACCCGCCGCCGATGCGTGCGATCCCGTCGGATCCGGGTGAATACACGTAGCCCGACACGAATCGGGCTGCCATGCCCAGGGCGCGGACGGCCTCCATCATCAGCACCGCGTAGTCCCGGCAGGTGCCGTTGCGCAGCGCCAGGGTCCGTGCCGGCTCCTGCACGCCCTCCTCGTAGCGGGCCGAGTAGGTGAAGCCGCGACGGATCTCCTGGGTGATATCGACCAGCAGATCGAGGGTATTTCCGGTCGGGTGGTTCTGCAGGAAGCTGCGCGCCCAGGCATCGACGGTATGCTCGGAATCCTCGTAATGCCGCTCCCTGACCCTGGCGAGGTCGGCGGTGTCGTCCTTGTCGTAGGTGAACGGCCAGGACCGGGCATAGGGAGCGAGCCGCTCGGCGCTGGGCGTGGTGGGCGTGTGGTGGATCACCAGCCGGTTCTCGAAGGTGAGCTCGCGGGCACGGCCGGCGAAGCGGGCGAGGGTGACGGTGTTGCCGAAGGCGTCCGGGATCGACCGCAGCTCGATCGGCTTGGGCGTGATCTCGAGCTCCCAGGACAGCAGCCTCTGGTCAGCGGAATCGCGCGGCCGGAACAGCATCCGGTGCTCGCCAAAGCCGACGACGCGACGGTAGCTGTAGGTGGTGACGTGATTGACAGTCAGAACCGGCATTCGCCGTCCTTCCGAGCTTCCTGGGTGCAGCCGCTATCAGGCTATCATCGAGTCTGTTGACGCTTCATGAACAGGGTTGGTCACGAACAGCGTCAGGCAATCCAACGCCGGGAGCAAGAAATGCAGCAAGAGTTGTTCCACTCGTGAACGAGAAAGCCACACCAGGCGCCGCCGCCCTGCTGCGCGAGGCGGATCCGGCGCCGGTCCGCGTGCTGCGCACCGACGCCGACTCGGAATTCCTGCTGGTGGTCGACCATGCCGGACGGGCGGTGCCCACAGCCCTGGGACGACTCGGCCTGCCGGATGCCGAATTCGAGCGTCACATCGCCTGGGACATCGGGGCCCTCGGCGTGGCGGAGGATCTGTCCGCGCGGCTCGACGCCACCACCATCATGCAGGCCTATTCGCGCCTGGTGATCGATTGCAACCGCCGCCCCGGCCACGCGACCTCGATCGCGCCGCGCAGCGACGGCACCAGCATTCCGGGCAACCTGGAGCTGGACGACGCTGCCCGCATGGCCCGCCGCGACGAGATCTTCACGCCGTACCAGGACACCATCGCCCGCCACATCGACGCGCGCCTGCAGGCCGGCCGGCCGCCGGTGCTGGTCGCCGTGCACAGCTTCACGCCCTCGATGTCGGGGCGGGTGCGGCCCTGGCATGCGGGTGTGCTGCACAACCACGACCCCCGGCTGGGGCTGGCGCTGCTGGCGCTGCTCGAGGCGGAGGGCGATCTGGTGGTGGGCGACAACGAGCCGTACGCGCTGTCCGACCTCGACGACTACACAGTGCCGGTGCATGGCGAGCAGCGCGGGCTGCTTTGCGTCGAGCTCGAGATCAGGCAGGACCTGATCGCCGAACCGGATGGCCAGATCGCCTGGGCAGAGCGCCTGGCCCGGCTGCTGCCGCTGGCCCTGGCGCGCTGCCGGAGTGCCGGGAGCCCCGCATGACGTCACGCGGCCTTCGCGGCACCACGCGGCTGGCGGGCCTGGTCGGCTGGCCGGTGGCGCATTCCCGCTCGCCGCGGCTGCATAACGAGTGGCTGCGTCGCTACGGCATCGACGGCGCCTACGTGCCGCTGCCGGTGCCTCCGGGCCGGCTCGAGGTGGCATTGCGTGGACTGCAGGCGAGCGGGTTCGCCGGCGTGAACGTCACCATACCGCACAAGCTCGAGGCATTCCGGCTGAGCGACGTGCTGTCGGATGCGGCACGGCGCTGCGGTTCGGTGAACACGCTGCGGTTCGCGCCGGACGGCAGCATCGTCGGCGACAGCAGTGACGGGCAGGGGTTCGTCGACAGCGTCCGCGCCGCCGGTGTCGATCCGTCGCGCGGTCCGGCGCTGGTGCTCGGCGCCGGCGGTGCGGCCCGGGCGATCGCCGCCGCGTTGCAGGCCGCTCGCGTGCAGGTGCATCTCGCCAACCGCACCCGCGCGCGTGCCGAGGAACTGGCGGAGCTGCTGGCGGAGGGCGGCGACGGGCCATCGCCGCGCGTGCTGGACTGGGGCGACCGGGAGGCGGCGCTCGGCGACCAGGCACTGCTGGTCAACACCACATCGATCGGCATGACAGGCGCGTCCGAAGCGAGATCGCCGTGCCGGCTCGACCAGGCACCAACAGGCCTGGTGGTGTGCGACATCGTCTATGCGCCGCGGGTCACGCCACTGCTCGCCGAGGCAGGAGCGCGCGGGCTGCGCACGGTCGAGGGGCTCGGCATGCTGCTGCACCAGGCGCGAGCCGGCTTTGCCGACTGGTTCGGGGTCGATCCGGCGGTCGATGCCGCGTTGTTCGATCTTGTCGGCAACGACGAGGGTGGCACCGGCTGATGCGTATCCTCGGCCTGACCGGCGGCATCGGCATGGGCAAGTCGACCGCGGCGTCGGCGCTGCGTCGGGCCGGGCTGCCGATCTTCGACGCCGATGCGACGGTGCATGCGCTGCAGGCCCCCGGCGGCCGGGCGGTCGCGGCGATCGGCCGGCTGATTCCGGCCACGGTCCGGGATGGGCGTATCGACCGGGCGGCCCTGCGTCGTGCGGTGATCGCCGACGACGCGCTGATGCTGCGGCTCGAGCGCATCATCCACCCGATGGTCCGCGCCGAACAGAAGCGCTTCCTGGCGCGGATGCGACGGGCCGGTCACGCGTGGGCGGTGCTCGACATCCCGCTGCTGTTCGAGCGTGGCGGCGACCGGCTGTGCGACCTGGTGCTGGTGGTGTCGGCGCCGCAAGCGCTGCAGATGGGGCGGGTGCGGCGGCGGCGGCGGGGGATGAGCCCGGCCGAGGCGGAATCGCTGATCGCCCGGCAGATGCCCGACATCGAGAAGCGCCGCCGCGCCGACGTGGTGATCAAGACCGGGCTGTCGCGCGCCCACAGCCTCAGGCAGATACGTCGCCTGCTGGTGCGTCTGCGCGCGCCGGCCGGAGTCGGCATCCGTGGCCGGCGACATCACCGGAGATCCAGGCCATGAAGCGGGCGATCCTGTTCGACACCGAGACCACCGGGCTGGATCCGCTGACCGGCGACCGGGTGATCGAGATCGCCGCCCTGGAGCTCGTCGGCGACCTGCCGACCGGGCGGCACTACCACGTGCTGATCGATCCGGAGCGCGACATCCCGGAAGAGGCCTCGCGCGTGCACGGCTACACGCGCGCGCACCTGATCGGACAGAAGAAGTTCCACGAGGTGGCGGAAGCGTTCCTGGCGTTTATCGGCGACGACGTGCTGATCGCGCACAACGCGCCGTTCGATTTCGGCTTCATCAACGCGGAGTTCGCGCGGCTGGACATGCCGTCGCTGCATCCAGCCCGCATGCTCGACACGCTCGACATGGCGCGCACGCGGTTTCCGGGTCTGCCGAACAGCCTGGACTCGCTGTGCCGGCGGTTCGGCATCGATCTCAGCGAGCGCACCACCCACAACGCGCTGCTCGATTGTCGTTTGCTGGCGCAGGTCTATGTCGAACTGATGGGCGGACGGCAGCGCGGGTTCGAGCTGGCGCGGGACGAGGGTGGGCTGTCGGCGGTGTCGTATGCGCTCTCGCAGGCGCGGGTTCCACGTCCGATCGTGCCGTCGGCGGAGGCGCTTGAGGCGCATGCGGCGTTCGTTGCCAAACTGAAAGAGCCGGTCTGGCTGATGCAATAGGAGAGCCGGACGTTGAAGACGATCACCGGACTTTCCGCATTTCCGATCACTCCGGTCGACGAGGCAGGGGTCGTCGATACCGAGACGCTGCAGCGTCTGCTGGCGCGCCTCGTTGCGGCCGGTGTCGACTCGATCGGGTTGCTGGGCAGCACCGGCTCCTACGCCTATCTCACGCGCGCCGAGCGGTTGCGGGCCATCGAGGCTGCCGTGGAGTGTGTTGCGGGGCGGGTTCCGCTGCTGGTCGGCATCGGCGCGTTGCGCACCGACGAGGCGTCGGAGTTGGCACGCGACGCGCTCCGTGCGGACGTGCAGATGGGGCTTCTGGCACCGGTGTCCTACGTGCCGCTGCAGGAGCACGAGGTCTTCGAGCATTTCCAGGCGGTCTCCGAAGTCGGGCTGCCGCTCTGCATCTACAATAATCCAGGCACCACGCATTTCAGCTTCACGCCGGAGCTCGTCGGTCGCCTGGCCGAGTTGCCGAATATCGTCGCCGTCAAGAATCCTGCGCCGGGTGTCGGCGAAATCGGTGACCTGCATGCCGACCTGCTTGCCCGGGTGCCATCCGACTTCTCCCTCGGCTACAGCGTCGACTGGCACGCCGGCCAGGCGCTGCTGGCGGGTGGCGATGCCTGGTACAGCGCTCTCGCCGGCCTGTATCCGGATATCGCCCTGCGTCTCACGCGCGCGGCGCAGGGCGGTCGGACTGAAGAGGTTGCTCAGTTGAACCGGCAGCTCGAGCCGGTCTGGCGGCTGTTCCGCGCCTACAGCAGCTATCGCGTCATGCACCTTGCGGCGTCACGCGAAGGCTTCGGCGAGGCGCAGCCCATCCGGCCGGTGCTCCCCCTGGCCGACGAGGCCGCACGGGACGTCGAGACTGTGCTGGAACGGTCGGGACTGACCTGAAGGCCGGCGGGTCGAGGACGCCCTGCTCGACAGGCGCCCTGGACAGCTTCATCCGCAGTGTCGCCGCTTGTCACCACGGGTGCGAATTCGCGATGATGTCGACGGGTCTCCTGGCGGCTCCGCGAGAACCTCGACACGACTATCCGGCTATTCCGGCTGCATCGTTTCCTGTCGCCGGGTATCGAGCCATTTTGGATGGCGGTGCTCGATCCAGGCGAGCAGGCGGCCGGTCAGGCGGCGGAGCCAGGGAATATCCTCGGCGAGCAGCACGACGCCGAGCGGCAGCATCCAGAGCCCGAACACCGGCAGGATCGCCAGGAAGCCACCGGCGATCAGCAGCAGGCCGGCCGGCACCCTGGCCCAGACATGCGACGGCGCCCGCAACCACTCGATCCAGCCGCCCATGCGCGTCGGCAGCCTGGCGATCAGCAGGTGCAGCCGACGCTCGCGGGCCGCGTCCTCCGTTTCCGCCATGCGCGTCACTCCGATCAGTTCGTTCAGGCTTTGAACGGCCTGATCAGCCGCGCTGTTGCGTGTCAAAGGACGACACGCACGGAAGGCCTATTCCGCAACACCCGCGAGCTCGCGCCAGCCGGCTTCGTCGAGAGTGGCGATCCCCAGTGCTGCGGCCTTTTTCGCTTTCGAGCCGGCGTCGGTGCCGAGTACCACCAGGTCGGTCTTCTGGCTGACGCTGTCGGTCACCTTGGCGCCCAGCCGCTCCGCCATCGCCTTGGCTTCCGGCCGGGTCATGGTGGTGAGCGTGCCGGTGAATACGATGGTCTTGCCGGCAAGGGCCGCGCTCTCGGGCGCTACCTCGTCCTCGATCGTAAGCAGGCCTGCAAGTTCATCGAGAGCCGCGCGGTTGTGCGCCTCGGCGAAGAACGTCGCCAGCTCGTCGGCGATTGCCGTGCCGACCCGCGAGATGCTGCCGAGCGCCAGCCGTTCGTCCGAGCCCACCGTCGTGGCGGCCTGCATCTGCTCCCGCCAGGCCGCGTACGAGCCGTAATGGCGCGCCAGCAGCCGGGCGTTGGTCTCGCCGATCCGGCGGATGCCGAGACCGAAAATGAAACGCGCCAGCGGGATCGTTCGCGCGGCTTCGATCGCCCGCATCAGCCGGTTGATCGAGGTTTCCTTCCAACCCTCGCGGCCCTCGAGATCCTCTGGCCGCAGCCGGAAGATGTCGGCGGGCGTACGGATCAGGCCGGCCTCGTGGAACTCCTGGATCGATTTGTCGCCGAGCCCGTCTATGTCGAAGGCCGGCCGTGACACCAGGTGGATCAGCCGCTCGACCGTCTGTGCCGGACAGACCAGGCCGCCGGTGCAGCGGACCACCACCTCGCCCTCCGCCCGCACTGCCTTGGAGCCACAGGCCGGGCAGTGGTCCGGGAACACGTACGGCTCGCCGCGCTCGACACCCTCTTCCGGCACGCGGCCGAGGATCTGCGGGATCACGTCGCCGGCGCGCTGCAGCTGCACCCGGTCGCCCGGCCGCACATCCTTCCGCGCGATCTCATCGGCATTGTGCAGCGTCGCGCGGGTGACCAGCACGCCGCCGACATTGACCGGCTCCAGCACCGCCACCGGGGTCAGCGCGCCGGTGCGGCCGACCTGGATGCGGATCTCCTCGAGCCGGGTGATCGCCTGCTCGGCGGGAAATTTCCAGGCCACCGCCCAGCGTGGTGCGCGGCCGACGAAGCCGAGCCGTTCCTGCAACCCCAGATCGTCGATCTTATAGACCACGCCGTCGATGTCGTACTCCAGCGACGAGCGCTGCAATGCGAGGTCGGCCTGGAACCGCTCGGCCGCCTCGGCACTCTCGAGCACCTGTGAGAGCGGGTTCACGCTGAAGCCCCAGCCGCGCAGACGGTCCAGATAATCGGAATGGGTGTCCGCAACCGGCTCGCTGGACCGACCCTGCGCGTAGGCGAACAGCGACAGCGGGCGGGCGGCGGTGACGCTGGCGTCGAGCTGGCGCAGCGCGCCGGCGGCGGCGTTGCGCGGGTTGGCGAACAGGCGCTGGCCGGCTTCCGCCTGGTGCTGGTTCAGGGCCAGGAAGTCGGCCTTGCGCAGGAACACCTCACCGCGGATCTCGATCAGCCCCGGAGCGTCGCCGGAAAGCCGCTCGGGCAGTCCGCGCAGCGTGCGCAGGTTCTCGGTCACGTCCTCACCGGTGGTGCCGTCGCCGCGCGTGGCGCCGCCGATGAAGCGTCCGTCCTGGTAGGTCAGGCTGATCGACAGTCCGTCGATCTTCGGCTCGGCAACGAAGCGCAGCCTGGTATCGGCTTCGTCCTTGAGGCCCAGGAAGCGCCGGGCGCGGGCAGCGAAGGCCTCGAATTCCGCCCGGTCGAACACGTTGTCGAGCGACAGCATCGGCACCAGATGGGCGTGCTTGGCGAAGCCGCCCTCGGGTGCGGCACCCACCCTGGCGGACGGCGTGTCCGCCCGGACCAGGTCCGGGAAGCGTCGCTCGATCGCCTCGTTTCGACGCACCAGCGCATCGTATTCGGCATCGTCGACTTCCGGTGCGTCGCCGCCATGGTAGGCGCGACCAAGCCGGGCCAGCAGGGCGGCGAGGCGGGCCAGTTCTGCCGCAGCCTCGGTCTCGTTGAGCTCGTCCGGCCCAATCGAAGCCGGATCGCGGGCATCCGGGGTAGCCGCCTTGCGCGCCATCAGGCGATCCCGAGCAGGCTGTCGGCGGCCTTGCGCGCGGCCTCGGTAATGGTCTCGCCGGCCAGCATGCGGGCGATCTCCTCCCGTCGTGCTTGGCCGTCGAGCGGCTCGGCGCGAGTCTCGGTGCGCTCGCGGGTGACCGACTTGGCGATCCGCAGATGGTTGTCGCCGCGCGCCGCGACCTGCGGGCTGTGCGTCACCACCAGTACCTGCACGTCATCCGCCACACGCGCCAGCCGCTCGCCGATCGAGGCCGCGGTGGCGCCGCCGACCCCGGAATCGACCTCGTCGAACACCAGCGTCGGGATCAGCGAACGGCCGGCCAGCACCACCTTGAGCGCCAGCATCAGCCGTGACAGCTCGCCACCGGACGCGACGCGCGCCAGCGGACCGGGCGGCTGCCCGGGATTGGCGGCGATCAGGAAGGCGGCCTGCTCCATGCCGCGGGCGGTCCAGGTCTCGGGCGCCAGCGGCTCGAGCGACACGATGAAGCGCGCGCGCTCCAGCCGCAGCGGCTTGAGCTCGGCCATCACCGCGGTCTCCAGCCGCTTCGAGGCCGTCCCACGTGCGGCGGTCAGTGCCGCACCCTCGGTCTCGAATGCCGCGCGCGCTTCCGCGACCGCCCGTTCCAGCGCCTCGATCCGAGCGTTGCCGGTCTCCAGCGCTTCCAGCCGAGAGCGCAGGGTCGTCAGCAGGCCGGGCAATTCCACCACCGCAACGCCATGCTTGCGCGCACTCGCCCGCAGCGCGAACAGCCGTTCCTCGGTCTGCTCGAGGAGCCTGGGGTCGGCCTCCTGGTCGGCGCTCAGCCTGGACAGCAGGCCCTCCGCATCGGCGAGCGCCGATTCCGCCTGGTCGAGGGCGTCGAGTGCGGCCTGTGCACGTGCCTGGGCGGTGTCGGGATGGGCCGGCTTGCTCGTGCCGGCCGATGGATCCGCCGTGCCGGCCGGAAGCAGCCTTTGCAGCGCGCGGCTGGCGGCACGCAATGCGGCGGCCGGACCACCACTGCGACGATCCCGCGGCGTCAGCTCGGCCAGGGCGGCGGCGATCGCCTCGGCGCGACGCTCACCCTGCTGCAACCCCTGGCGCGTGGCGGCGAGCTGGTTCTCCTCGTCCTCCTGCGGCGACAGGGTGGCGAGGTCCTGCACCGACTGCCGCAGCCAGTCCTCCTCGCGCGCCGCTTCCTCGATGCGGTGGCGCGCCTGGGCGAGCTCGGTGCGGGCGAGGCTCCAGGCGCGATGCCGACCGGCCACCGCCTGGCGCAGCGCCGGTTTCACCCCGAAGGCGTCGAGCAGCTCGAGATGGGTCGCCTGGTCGGCCAACCCCATCTGCTCGTGCTGGCCCTGGATCTCGACCAGCAGCGCGCCGGCCCGCCGGAGCAACGCCACGCCCACCGGCTGGTCGTTCACGTAGGCGCGCGAGCGGCCGTCTCGGGTGACGATCCGGCGTAGCACGATCGGCTCGCCCGGCTCATGGCCGATGCCCTGCTCGCCCAGGAGGTCGTGCAGCGGATGATCCGGCGCCATGTCGAAGCAGGCGGTCACGCTGGCCTGCTCGGCACCGGCGCGCACCAGCCCGGTGGCGGCTCGCTCGCCGAGCGCCAGCCCGAGGCTGTCGAGCAGGATCGACTTGCCGGCACCGGTCTCGCCGGTCAGCACCGTGAGGCCCTTGTGCAGCAGCAGATCCAGCTTCTCGATCAGCACCACGTCGCGGATCGAGAGTTGGGTCAGCATGGCGGAGAGATGGTCGTCCCGGCGGTCAGATCGAGGGGGCCAGCCGAGCGATCGTCAGAAGACGCGGTCGAAGAAGCCACGGTGCGGCGCGGCGGGCAGGCTGGCCGGCTGGCCCGGTGCGCTGACCGACGCGTCGAGAGCTCCGGCGTTGCGCAGGTCGGCGTAGCTGGCCTGGTACCAGACGCTGCCCGGGTAGTTGTAGCCGAGCACGGAAGCGGTCTTGCGCGCCTGGTCGGTGAGGCCGAGCTTCAGGTAGATCTCGACCAGCCGTTCCAATGCCTCGGCGGCGTGGTTGGTGGTCTGGAAATCCTGCACGACGCGCTGGTAGCGGTTGATCGCCGACTCGTAATAATGCTGCTGCTCATAATACCGGCCCACGAGCATCTCCTTGCCGGCGAGATGATCGCGGCAGAGGTCGATCTTGAGGCGGGCATCGCGGGCGTAGGCGGTGTCGGGGAAGCGGGTCACCACGTCCTGCAGCGCGTTCATCGCCTGCACGGTGCCCTGCTGGTCGCGCTGGATGTCGGCGATCTGCTCGTAATAGCACAACGCGCGCAGGTAGTACGCGTAGGCCGCGTCGCCGCTGGTCGGATGCAGCTGCAGGAAGCGGTCGACCTGCGACACGGCGTCGGAATACTGGTCCTGCAGGTAGTACGCGTAGCCCTCCATGAGCTGCGCGTTCGCGGTGTAGCCCGAGTACGGGAAGTTCTGCTGGATGTTCTCGAACTGGGTCACGGCGAGCTTGTAGCGGCCGCCATGCAGCGCATCGATGCCGTTGTTGTACAGCGCCTCCGGGGTCTGCGGCACGTTCTCGGCGTGCGGAGCCGGCTTGGAGTCGGAGAACGGGTTCAGGCTATCCAGCGTGCTGCAGCCGCCCAGCAGGGAGAACAGCAGCGGGATCGAGACCAGCCGGGAGACATGCAACGTGTGGGACGACATAGACCTGCCGGCGCTATAGTGGGGGACCGCCTTATATCACGCGGCCGATCCGGGAGAAGCCGTTCCCGGCAGCCTGGTGTCAAGCCGCCGCCTGCTCGAGGTGAGCGGAGCCGGACAGGCGCCAGGCGCTGCGATCGGCCAGAAGCGCCCGCAGCAGCCGGTTGTTGAGCCCGTGACCCGAGCAATGGCCGATGAAGACCCCGCGCAACGGATGCCCGGCCAAAGCCAGGTCGCCGATCGCGTCCAGCATCTTGTGGCGCACGAATTCGTCCGGCCGACGCAATCCGGCCGGGTTGAGCACGCTCCCGCCATCGACCACGACGGCGTTGTCCAGGCTGCCACCGCGAGCCAACCCGGCCTGTCGCAACGCCTCAATCTCGCTCCGCAGGGTGAAGGTGCGGCAGTCGGCGAGTTCGTTACGGAAGCCCTGCTCGCTGAGCCGCATGGTGTAGGCCTGGCAGCCGATCGCCGGGGCCTCGAAGGCGATCGACAACGACAGTGACAGCCCGGCGCCGTGTGATGGCCGCAACTCGGCGAATGCCCCTTCGTGCTCGACACGGACGGACTTGAGCACTTCGATCACGCCACGCGGCGCGGACTGCTCGACCCGGCCTGCGCAATCGATCAGGAACACGAACGGCGCGCTGCTGCCGTCCAGCACCGGCACTTCCGGGCCATCCAGCTCGACCAGCACATTGTCGATCCCGCAGGCGGAAAGCGCTGCCATGAGATGCTCGACCGTCGCGACGCGCGCCTCCGGGCAAGAACCAGGCGCGACGACGGTGCAGAGGCGCGTATCGATCACGGAGTCGTAGCCGGCCGGAAACGTCTGACCAAGGTCGGTGCGGCAGAACAAGACGCCAGCATCCTCGGCCGCCGGGCGAAGGGTGAGCGTCACCGGCTGGCCGGAGTGGAGCCCGACCCCGGTGCAGGAGATCGCGTTGCCGAGCGTGTGCTGCCGGGCAGCCCTGGAGCGGAGCGGGAAGCTCGAGACAACCGGGCCCGCATCGATCTCTGACAGGTATTCCGGCTCACGGACGATTTCGCCGACCAGACCGGAGGACATGCCATCCATTGATTAACCCCTGTAGCGCGCCGGTGTGAGACGCTCGAAAAGCAACGATGTCCCAACGATGGCTCTAGGCGGTTTGCCGCATCGGCCGCCAGTCAATCATTATTGCCGAGTATTTCGACGCAAACCATTGATTTTGAATGATGATTCTGACGGCGGCCGCGGATTTCGCGCTCCTGATCCGGATCAGAGGCTGCCGGAGAGCTCGATGCTGTCCAATCCCTTGTAGCGGTAGATCACGATCGAACCGACCCAGGCGGCGATGAAGACGCCGATGATGATGAAGCCGAGACCGTTGAAATTCTCGTTCAGGGAGCCGACCGCGTTCCAGAACCAGCCGGTCAGGCTGAGCTGGTCGCCGATCAGTCCGAGCGCCTCGATGCCGCCGATCAGGATCGCCACGATGACCGACACCAGGGTGATGGTGAGGTTGTAGTACAGCTTCCGGATCGGCTTGATGAAGGCCCAGTTATAGGCGCCCAGCATCAGCACGCCGTCGGTGGTGTCGATCAGCGACATGCCGGCGGCGAACAGCGCCGGGAACACCATGATCGACCAGATCGACACGCCCTGTGCAGCCTGCGTTGCGGAGATGCCCAGCAGCGCCACCTCGGTCGCGGTGTCGAAGCCGAGGCCGAACAGGACACCCAGCGGATACATGTGCCAGCTGGTGGTCACCAGCCTGAAGAGCGGGCGGAACAGCCGCGCCAGCACGCCGCGATTGTTGAGCAGGAGGTCGAAATCCTCATCCACGTAGCGGCCGCCGGCCCGGACATGGCGATAGGTGCGCCACACCGACCGCAGGATGACCAGGTTGGCGGCGGCGATCACGAACAGGAACAGCGCCGAAACGAGGGTGCCGACGACGCCGCCGACGCTCTTGAACTGCTGCAGGTGGCTGCTCATCAGCGTCGCGGTGGCGGCCACCCCGGCGGCCGCCAGGACCACCACCGTCGAGTGGCCCATGGCGAAAAAGAATCCGACGCTGACCGGCCGCTTGCCCTCCTGCATCAGCTTGCGGGTGACGTTGTCGATCGCCGCGATGTGGTCGGCATCGACGGCATGCCGGAGCCCGAAGCCATAGGCCAGCAGCGCCGTGCCGAGCATCAACGGGTGCTGGCGGAACACGATCAGCGCCCACAGCCAGGCCGCGACGTTGGCGGTGATGAGGAGGCTGTAGATCCCGATCAGGGGCACGCGCAGGCTGTGCGCGCGCTCGTCGAAGATGCGTCCGAGGAATGCCGGCATCGTCTGCTCCAGCCTCCGATGCACCCCGCCCGGCGGCGATCGATCGTCCGACGACGGCAGGTCTCCTGGCTCGCGGCTCGAGCATTGCCGGTCCTGCCTTCCCGAACCCCGGCCGGGGCTCAGTGGCCTGTCACATCGCGTCAAGCGGGGTGGCAGACGGACCGGAAACTTGCCGCTGACAGTTGCGGGGGCAGCCGCCGACTTGCCTCCGGACGATCTGTCCAGCCAAGGCGCACGGCGTTCCCTTTTCACCCGCTCGCACGGGACCATCGACCGGTCACGCTTGACCCATCCGGCCCCGACCGGCAAGCGGATTTAGCGTGAACGCCCGGTTGTCGCAGCCTGGTCCGGGCGCGCGGCTTCGCAGCCAGGCTGTCGTATCAGGCGGCGCGCACAGCCTGCGTGAAGTGCCCGATGGTCGCCGCAAGGGAGGCCGCACGGAGCCTCATGTCGCTGGCGGATGCGAGCACCTGGCTGGCTGCCGCACCGGTTGCGGAGGCGGCCTGATCGACGTCGGTCACGGCGGTGCTGACGATCGCGGTATCCCGCGCGGCGGTCTGGATGGTGCCGGCGATCTCGTGTGCCGCAGCGCTCTGCTCCTCGACGGCGAGGGTCATCGAGCTCGAGATGCTGCTGACCTCCTCGACCACGAGCCCGATGCTGGCGATCGCCGCGACGGCCTCCTGGGTGGCCTTCTGGATGCGCTCGATATGCTTGCCGACATCTGCGGTCGCCGAGGTGGTGCTGTTGGCCAGCAGCTTCACTTCGCCTGCAACCACCGCGAAGCCCTTGCCCGCTTCGCCGGCCCGGGCGGCTTCGATGGTCGCGTTCAACGCCAGCAGCTTGGTCTGCGAGGCGATGCCGTCGACCACCCTCACCACGACGCCGATCGCGTCGGCCGCCTCGGCCAGGGAGTGCACGATGGTGTCGGTGCGCCGGACATCCTCGGCTGCGGCTCCAGCAGCCTTCGCGGTCATTCGGGTCTGTCGCGAGAGCTCACTCGTTGACGCACTCAGTTGCTCAGCCGCCGCGGCGACCGTCCGGGCTCCCAGCGAGGCGCTGTCGGCGGAACGCGCGACCAATCGGGTCTGACCGCTCGTGCGTTCCGCGGACAACGTCATCGACGTCGCCGCCGCTTCGAGCTCGCCGGATGCTGCGGCCAGCACGGACGTCATGTCGGCAGCCTCGGTCTCGAAGCTCTGGATGAGCTGCTCGAGACCAGCCGCTCGACACGCCTTGGCCTCTCGGTCGGCAAGCTCGGCTGTCGCCAGAGCATCGGCCTCGAGCATGTTGTTCCTGAACACCTGCACGGCCCGGGCCATGCTGCCCACTTCGTCGCGTCGCCCGAGCCCGCCGACAATCGCCGTGAGATCGCGCTCTGCCAGCCTGCGCATGGTTTCGGTCAGGGCGCGCAACGGCCCGACGACGCCGCGCTGGACGACCACGAGCACATAGGCAACCGCGGCCATGAACAACGTGAGGGCGATCCCTGCGCTGGACAGCTCCGTCCGGCGGAAGCCGGCGATCCGCGCCTTCAGCAGATGCTCGACCTCGACGGCAGTGGCGGCACTCGCCGTCGTCACCGCCTCCAGCGCCGGCAGCGTGACGAGAGGGGCTCCGGCGAGACCGGCATGGTCACCGAGTGACGTCAGGAATACCGTCGATGTCGCGACCACGTCTGCAATCGTGGGTCGCATGACAGGGTCGACCGTCTTGTCCGGGTTGCCGACTGCAGCGCTCTCGAGATCGCCGGTCAAGGCGTCGAGGATCGGCCGGAGCGATCCGGTCTGCACGCCGATATCCACCTTGCTGTCGACTGCGTCCTGGTGGCCGGCATGGCTCGTGACGGCGTTCGCCACGGAGGCGATACCGGCAACGATGCTCGGCAACTTCACCGTCAGGATGTCCTGGCTGTAGAAGCTGTCGAGGTCGGGATCCAGGGTCAGGTTGGAGCCGTCGGCGGCCTTGCCGATCAGATCCGCCGCCGCTTGGACTGCAGCACCCCGATCCGTTCCGGCGAGCGCCTTCAGAAGTGCTGCGGTGGATGCGGCCGTGCCCAATCCCGCACCACGCGCAGTCTCGTTGGCACTCGCCTGCGGGGCCAGTCCGTTCATGTCCGCATCACGGACCAGCGCATCCTGCAAGGCGCGAACGTCACCGACGAAGCGGACGCCGGCGATCTCCTTGCGGGCGAATGCGATGCTGGTCTGACGGTCGGAGAGCGTCTGGTAGCCGAGATAGCCGATCGGCAGCAGGAACAGGGCATAGGCGATCGCCAGCTTGGCAGAGATGCTGAGATCAAGACGCGGTCGGGTGGCACCGGACGCAGCCCGGCCGATCGTTCGGTGGTCGCTGGACGCCGGCATGTTCCCGTTAATCCCGTCAGGAAATGATCACCCGTCCACCATGCGCCTGAAGTCTTAAGCAATCGTTTCCGCGGCGGCGGATGCGAAGAGGGCTCCGGAGCATGTGCTGCCCCGGAGCCCTGTAATCCCCGATCGGCGCGGCCGGGATCGTCCCGGCCGGCGGCTCAGCTGGACTGGCGGCGCAGGAAGGCCGGAATGTCGAGCCCGACTTCCTCACCGGCGGCCGGACGCACCGTGGCCGACGGGGTCGCTTCGGTCACGGTCGGCTCGGACCGCGTCGGAGTGCCTTGTGCCGGCTGGGCGGAGCGGCCGCGCAGGGCTCCCGTGACGATCCCGAACAGGCTGCGCGACGGTGCCGGTGCCGCGGGCTCGACCGCATTGCGCGGCGGCTCGGAGAACAACCCGGCGCGCGGCGAGGCCGGCCGCGCATTCGGCAGCTGGTGCGGGAGGGCGTGCGCGGACGGCGCCTGGGCCCCTGCCTCGACCGCGTAATGCGGCGCGGACGGACGCAGTGCGCCGATGCTGGTCGGCGCCGGCGAGGGTGCCGCATGCAACGACTGCATCATCGTGGGTGCTGCAGGCGCCGGTGCTGCGGCCGCAGCCTCGGCGAAACCATGTGCGGCCTGTGCGCTGGCCATGCCGCTCGGCTGGTTCAGCACGGGTGCCCCGATCGGCCCGGTATGGACCGGCTGATGCCCGCCGGTCTGCACTTCCGGCTGCGAAACCGCATGCAGCGGCACCGCACCACCGGCGCCGACCGCAACCAGGCGCGGGCGCTCGGCATGGGCCATCGGGGTGTCGATGCCGGTGGCCACCACGGACACCCGGACGCGGCCGGACAGGTTCTCGTCGATCGCCGAGCCGAAGATGATGTTGGCGTCCTCGGCGACCTCCTCGCGGATGCGGTTCGCCGCCTGGTCGACCTCGAACAGCGTCATGTCGTCGCCGCCGGTGATGTTGATCAGCAGGCCGCGGGCGCCAGCCATCGAGGTGTCCTCGAGCAGCGGGTTGGAGATCGCGGCCTCGGCGGCCCGGATCGCGCGGTTCTCGCCGTCTGCCTCGCCGGTGCCCATCATCGCCTTGCCCATCTCGGCCATGACGGTGCGGATGTCGGCGAAGTCGAGGTTCACCAGGCCGGGTGCGACCATCAGGTCGGTGACACCGCGCACGCCCATGTACAGGACGTGGTCGGCCATCTTGAAGGCCTCCTTCCAGCCGGTGCGCTCATTGGCCAGGCGGAACAGGTTCTGGTTCGGGATGACGATCAGCGTGTCGACATACTGCTGCAGCTCGGTGATGCCGGCGTCGGCCGCCTTGGAGCGGCGAATACCCTCGAAGGTGAACGGCTTGGTCACCACGCCGACGGTCAGGATGCCGCGCTCGCGGGCCATCCGGGCGATCACCGGAGCCGCACCGGTGCCGGTGCCGCCACCCATGCCGGCGGTGATGAAGATCATGTGCGCGCCGTCCATGTGACGGGCGAGCTCGTCGGCGGCCTCCTCCGCGGCGGCGCGGCCGATCTCCGGCTTGGCACCGGCGCCCAGGCCCTGCGTCAGGTGTGGCCCGAGCTGCACGCGGCGGTCGGCGCGGCTGTGGGTCAGCTGCTGCGCGTCGGTGTTGGCAACCACGAACTCCACGCCGGCGAGCTGCAGCTGGATCATGTTGTCGACGGCGTTGGTGCCGCCGCCGCCGACGCCGATCACGGTGATCCGGGGGGTGAAATCAGCGTAGGTCTGCTGCGGAATCGTCAGGTTCAAGGTCATGCTAGCGGTCTCCCCGGGTTCTGGAGGCTGGGTAGGCGGCCGCCGTCGGCCACCCGGTATGCAGGATCGGCACGATTCGCGTCATGCTCAGACACGCTCCCGCAGAAACTCGACGAGGCGTCGCACCAGGCCTGGCGGTCGCGGCTCGTTGAAATCGATGTCGTGCAAAGTCCGCCCGGCGCCGGCGGCCCAGGCGAGCAGCCCCACCGCCGTCGCAAAGCCGGGCCCGGTGGCGTTGTCGGGCAGGCCGCGGACGTTGATCGGCCGGCCGAGCCGCACCTGACGGTTCAGGATGCGCGCCGCCATCGGCGTGATCCCGTCGAGCTGGCTGGCGCCGCCGGTGAGCACCACGCGTCCGGCGGCAGCGCGACCGAGGCCGGCGCCTTCGAGCCGGTCGCGCACCAGCTCGAAGGTCTCCTCCAGGCGCGGCCGGATCACGCTGACGATCCGGCTCCGGGCCATGCGGGTGAACTGGTGCTCGTCCTCGCCGATCAGCTGCACGTTGAGCATCTCGCGCTCGTCGTCGGAGCTGCATTCGGCGTTGCCGTAGATCACCTTCAGCCGCTCGGCGCTGCCCAGGGGCGTCGAGATCATGCCGGCGATGTCCTTGGTCACGTGCAGGCCGCCGACCGGCAGCTGCGAGGTGTGCAGGATCTGGCCCTCGGCGAACACCGCCATCGAGGTGGTGCCGCCGCCCATGTCGACCACGGTGGCACCGAGCTCGCGCTCGTCCTCGACCAGCACGGACAGGCCGGAGGCGAGGGGGGCGGCGACCAGCTCGGTGATGTCGAGGTCGCAGCGCGCCAGCACGGCCGACAGGTTGCGCAGGCTCATCGAGGAGGCGTCGATCACATGCAGCCGGGCGGCCAGCTGCTCGCAATGGTGGCCGCGCGGGTCCTCGACACCGGTGGTCTCGTCGACGGAGAAGTTGAGCGGCAGCGCGTGGATGACGTCGCGGCCCTCGGAGGCGGCACGGTTGCGGCCCTCGTTCACCACGCGGCGGATGTCGGCGTCACTCACGACCCGGCCGCCGACCGGCCATCGCACGTTGAACAGCCGGCTCTCCGGCTGGCCGCAGGACAGGTTCACGGTGACGCTGCGCAGGTGGTGGTCGGCCTGGCTCTCGGCCTGTCCGACCGCGGCACGGATGGCGCGCTCGGCTTCGGCCAGGTCGGTGATGCCGCCGAGGCGCACACCACGCGAACGTTGCCAGCCGCAGCCCATGACCTTGAGCGTACCGTCGCTGTCCCCGCGACCGATCAGGCAGGTGATCTTGGTGGTGCCGATATCGAGCACGCCGAACACGCCAGGGCGGTACTGCCGCTTGCGAGAGGTCTGTGCGGTGTCGGGCGGCGGCAGTGCGAGCATCCGCGACTGCTCGGGGGCAGGTGCGGCCAGCAGCGGCAACGACGGGTCGGTGCGCGCCTCGACACGGGGCGTGCCGCGCGCGCCGCGGGGCCGGGTGCCGCGTGCAGGCGGGCGAACGAGCTCGTTCATGCGGGCCTCCTGGCGGTATCGGTGCGGGTGCCGTCGGGCTGCAACTGCCCTCCGGCCTGGCCGGTCACCTGGTTGCCGACCTGGCCGGTGCCGCGATTATCCGGGATCGGCTTGGCCGCGGGTGCACCGGGCACGCCGGGTGTGTCATCCGGGTTGGTGCCGCCAGTTGCCGCGTCGCCCGGCTCCGGGGCCGGCGCCGGACGGGGACGCACGACCAGGCGGTCGGACAGGCGCATGTCGATCGCCAGCAGCGGACGCACCAGCAGTTGCTGGCTCGCCTGCAACTGGGCGAGGCGGTGCAGGGCGGCCGGCTCCTCGCCTTCGGGCAGCAGCACGTCGCAGCCGTTGCGCAGCGTCAGGTTCCACCGGCGCTGGCCAACCCGGACCGCGGCGACCACATGCGCGTGCACCAGGGGCTCTGAGTCCAGCGCGTTGATCAGCGCTTCCGCCGCAGCGGGGGCGCCGACGCCCACCACCAGCGGCAGCTCGGCGAAGGCTTCCGCGTCCTTGCCGTTCATGCCCTGGTCGGCGACCACCTGGCCCTTGCGGTCGATCAGCACGAAGCGGCCCTGGTTCTGCCAGACCGCGAACGGGCGCCGCTCGGTCAGTTGCACGACGAGGGTGCCGGGCAGGCGGCGCTCGACGGTCGCGTGCTCGACGAAGCTCAGCGTGTCGATGCGCTTGCGGGCCTCCTCGACGGAGAAGCCCAGGATGTCGTCGCCAACCTTGGCACCCAGCGCCTGCATCAGCTGCGGCTCCGGCGTCATGTCGCGGCCGATCACCGTGATGGTGGCGATCCGCAGCGCCGCCTTCTGGCCGAATTCGGCCCGCAGCGGGGCGAAGGTGGCCTCGTTGCGCATCAGGTGGGCCAGGTGCAGGCCGCCGCCAGCCACGCCCACCAGCAGCGCCGCGAAGAACACCGGCCGCACCAGGCGACGCTGCCTGCGGGCAAAGATGCCGAAGCGCGACGGCCGGTCCATCAGCCCGCCGGCCTGGGTGGGGGTGGCCCTCACGCGCGGCATGCGGCGTTCTCCACCATCCAGGCGCACATCTCGGCGTAGGAGATGCCGCGATAGGCAGCCTGCTCGGGCAGCAGCGAGGTCGGCGTCAGCCCGGGCTGGGTGTTGACCTCGAGCAGCACCAGCCGGCCGGGCGCGTTGCGGCCGTGTGCGGTGTCGTCGTAGCGGAAGTCGGTGCGGGATGCGCCGCGGCAGCCCAGCGCGTCATGTGCGGCGACGGCGATCGCCAGCGCCTGGGCGAAGGCGTCGGGATGGATGTCGGCCGGCAACACGTGCTGCGAGCCGCCCGCGGCGTACTTGGCGTCATAATCGTAGAAGCCGTGCGCCACCGACGGGTTCGGGGTGATGTCGGTGACGGTCAGCGCGCCGGGGGCGCCGGGGCCGGTGCCCATGACGCCGACGGTGATCTCGCGCCCGGGGATGAACTCCTCGACCAGCGCCAGTGGCCCGTAGCGCCATCCGGCCAGGATTTCGCTGCGGTGGTTCGAGCCCTCGCGGATGATGCCGACGCCCACCGACGAGCCCTCGTTCAGCGGCTTGATGACGTAGGGGAGAGGCAGCGGATCGGCCTCGGCGAACTGCTCGATCGGGATCACCCGGCCGGGCGCGATCGGCAGGCCGGCGGCGGCGAACACCGCGCGGGCGGCCTCCTTGTCCATCGCCACGGCGGAGGCGCGGATGCCGGAGTGGGTGTACGGGATGCCCATCCAGTCGAGCACGCCCTGGATCGCGCCGTCCTCGCCGAAGCGACCGTGCAGCGCGTTGAACACCACGTCGGGGCGGTCTTGCGTCAGAGCGGCCACCAGGCTTGCAAGGTCGGGGCCGGCATCGATGGCCCGCACGTCGTAGCCCGTCTCGCGCAACGCCTGCAGCACGCCGCGGGCAGAGCTCAGGCTGACCTCCCGCTCACTGGAGATGCCGCCCATCAGCACGGCGACCTTGTTGGCGGTCCGGGCGCTCATGCGGGCACCCCGGCGAGGCGGCCGGGCACGCCGATGCGCTTGATTTCCCAGTGCAGGTCGATGCCGGAGCTGTCGGCGACGCGGCGACAGACCTCCTCGCCCAGCGCCTCGATGTCGGCGGCGGTCGCATCGGCGGTGTTCAGCAGGAAGTTGCAGTGCTTCTCGCTGACCTGGGCGCCACCGACCCGCAGGCCGCGGCACCCGGCCTGGTCGACCAGCTGCCAGGCCTTGAGCGGCGACTGTGCCGGGTCCGGATTGCGGAAGGTGGAGCCGCCGGTGCGGGCGCGGGTCGGCTGCGAGGCCTCGCGGGCGGCACGGATCTCGGCAATGCGGGCGCGCGGGATCGCCGGATCGGCCGGCTCGCCGCGCAACCGGACCCGCACCACCACAGCACCTTCGGGCAGGCTCGAGCGGCGATACCCCAGCCCCAGCGCCTCGACCGGCAGCCGCAGGAACTCGCCCGAGCGGTTCACGATCTCGGCCCAGTCCAGCACGTCGGTGATTTCCGCACCGTATGCGCCGGCATTCATCGCCACCGCGCCACCGATCGAGCCGGGGATACCGGCCAGGAACTCGAGCCCGCGCAGGCCGGCGGCGGCGGCATGCTCGGCCACCGTCATGTCGAGACAGGCCGCGCCGCACACCACGCCGTCGGCCTCCACCACGATCTCGGAGAAGCCGCGCGCCAGGCGAATCACCACGCCGGGCAGGCCGCCGTCGCGGATGATCAGGTTGGACGCCTTGCCGAGAGTGATGACCGGAAGTTCCGGAGGCAGCTTGCTCAGGAACCCCGAAAGGTCATCCGCATCGGCCGGACGCAGCAGCGCTTCCGCCGGGCCGCCGACGCCGAACCAGGTCTGCGCGCCGAGCCCGACCGCGAACTCCAGCCGGCCGCGCACCGGCGGCAGCATCGCGCCGAGGCCGGTCGTCATGGCGCTGCTGAGGGTCGCGGCTGCACTCATGCGGCGTGGCCACCTTGCAGGCCGCGGCTGCGCTGCAGGGCCGCCAGCTGTTCCGGCAGCGCCTGCGCCCAGGCGGTGATGTTGCCGGCGCCCAGGCAGATCACGAAGTCGCCGCTGCGGGCGATCGCGTGCACCATCTCGGCCAGGTGCTCGGGTCCGGGCAGCGGCACCACGCTGCGATGCCCGCTGGCACGCAGCCCGTCGACCAGCGCATCGCGGTCGAAGCCCTCGATCGGCGCCTCGCCGGCCGCATACACGTCGGCGATGATCACGGTGCCGGCGTCGTTCATGCACGTGCAGAACTCGGTGAACAGCGACTGCAGCCGCGAGTAGCGGTGCGGCTGCACGATCGCCACCACGTCGCGGGCGCCGGCCTGGCGTGCGGCTTTCAGCACCGCGGCGATCTCCACCGGGTGGTGGCCGTAATCATCCACCACGGTGATGCCGCCGGCCTCGCCGGTGCGGGTGAAGCGTCGCTTCACGCCACGGAAATCGGCCAGCGCGCTGCGGATCGTGGCCTCGTCGATCTCCATCTCGACGGCGACCGCGATCGCGGCGAGCGCGTTCTGCACGTTGTGGCTGCCCAGCATCGGCAGGCGGAACGGGCCGAGCTTGCGGCTGCGGTTTTTGGCCCGGTCGGTGACGATCACCTCGAAAGTGGCGCCGCGCTTGTCGGCCACCATGCGCTCGGCGCGGACGTCGGCCTGCGGGCTGAAGCCGTAGGTGATGACGCGGTGATCCGACAGGCGCGGGATCATCTGCTGGACGTTCGGGTGGTCCACGCACAGCACCGCGAAGCCGTAAAACGGGATGTTGCCGACGAACTGGTCGTAGGCGGCCATCATCGCCTCGCCGGTGCCCCAGTGGTCGAGATGCTCGGGGTCCATGTTGGTGACCACGGCGATCACCGCCGGCAGGCGCAGGAACGAGCCGTCGCTCTCGTCGGCTTCCACCACCATCCAGTCGCCTTCGCCCATGCGGGTGTTGGAGCCGTAGGCCTCGATGATGCCGCCATTGATCACGGTCGGGTCGAGCTTGGCGGCGTCCAGCACGGCCGCAACCAGGCTGGTGGTGGTGGTCTTGCCGTGGGTGCCGCCGATCGCGATCGACCAGCGCAGCCGCATCAGCTCGGCCAGCATCTCGGCGCGGCGCACGACCGGGATCAGCCGGGTGCGGGCGGAGACCACTTCGGGGTTGTCACGCTTCACCGCGGTCGAGGTGACCACGACGCGGGCATCGCCGAGATTGTCGGCGTCATGGCCGATCAGCACCTTGATGCCGGTGGCGCGCAGGCGCTGCACGTTGGCGCTCTCGGCGATGTCGCTGCCCTGCACCGAGTAGCCGAGCGTGTGCAGCACCTGGGCGATGCCCGACATGCCGATGCCGCCGATGCCCACGAAGTGGATCGTGCCGATGCTGAGGGGAAGGGCTCTCATGATACGGCGTCCATCATCTGCATGTCCTGGCTGTGCACGGCCGGGGTGGGCGTCGAGGCGTGCAAGCCGGCGGGGATGACGGCTTCGGGCGCGCGGCGCAAGGCATCGAGACGGGCTTCCAGCAGGTCGGCGAGTGCGGCGGCGGCATTCGGGCGGCCGAGACGGGAGGCGGCGAGCGCGGCCAAGGCGAGCCTGCCCGGTTGTGACAGCAGCTCCGCGAGCAGCGCACCCAGCGCCGCCGGGGTGAATTCGGACTGCCGCAGCATCCAGCCGCCACCGGCATCGACCAGCGAGGCGGCGTTTGCGGTCTGCTCGTCGGAGGCGGCGATCGGCAGCGGCACCATGATCGACGGGCGCCCGACCATTGCCAGCTCGGCCACCGACGATCCGCCGGCGCGGCCGATCACCAGGTGGCTGCCGGCCAGCCGCTGCGCCACGCCGTCGAAGAACGGGGCGATCTCGGCGGCGATACCGGCGGCGGTGTAGGCGGCGCGGACCCGGTCGACATCTTCCGCACGCGCCTGCTGCGTCACCGCCAGCCGGGCGCGGACCGTGTCGGGCAGGGCGGCCAGGGTCTGTGGCACGATGTCGCTGAACACCCGCGCGCCGAGCGAGCCGCCCCAGACCAGCAGCCGGAACGTGCCATCGACAGGCGGATACGGACTGCCGGCGGCGGCGGCGATCTCGGCCCGGACCGGCATTCCGGTGAGCACCGCGTTGGCGCCGAGCGGGAGACGCGAGACCTGCGGGAAGCTGGTGGCGATGGCGTCGGCGAACCGGGCGAGCTGGGCGTTGGCCTGTCCCAGCACGGCGTTGCCCTCGTGCAGCACGATGACCGGACGCTGGCGGCGCGGGGTGAGGCGGGCCCCAAGCAACGGCGGCACCGATGGGTAGCCGCCGAAACCCACCACAGCGGCCGGCGAGAGTTGCCGCAGCACGCGTCGTGCCTCGAGCGTGCCGCGTCCCAGCGCCGCCGCGGCACCGAGCTGGCGACGGATGCCGTGACCGGCGATACCCGCGCCTGACAGTACATACTGTTCGCCGTCTGCGAACACGCCGGTGGTACGGCGTCCGGCGCGTCCGTCGGTCATCAGCACCAGGCGGTGGCCGCGCGCTGCGAGCTCGGCCGCCAGCGCCTCCGCCGGGAAGAAGTGCCCACCCGTACCACCGGCGGCAATCACGATCGGGGCGCGCGGACTGCCAGTCATGCGGCGTAGCTCCCGCGTGGGGCGGCGGTCCGGCGCGAGCTTGCCGACTGATCCTGCGGATGGAAGCGGGCGCGCCTTCGGGTGAGTGCGAGCACCATGCCGATGGTCAGCGCTACCGACATCGCCGACGAGCCGCCATAGGAGATGAACGGCAGCGTCATGCCCTTGGTCGGGATCAAATGCAGGCTGGACGCCATGTTCACGAACGCCTGCAGGCCGAAGCCGGTGACCAGGCCGGCGCTGGCCAGCACCACGAACGGGTCGTCCTCGGCGAGCAGCTTCAGCAGCGTGCGCACCACGATGAAGAAGAACACCCCGATGATGAACAGGCAGACCAGCAGCCCGAACTCCTCGCCGGCGACGGCGAACACGAAGTCGGCGTGGGCGTCCGGCAGCAGGTCCTTGACCCGCCCCTCGCCAGGTCCGCGCCCCAGCAGGCCGCCATTGCCGAAGGCCTGCATGGCGGTGTCGATCTGGTAGTGGTCGCCCTGGCCCGGATGCAGGAAGCGCATGACGCGGCTGCGCACATGGGTGAACACGATGAACGCGGCGGCGAACGCGGCGATCATGCTGCCGACGCCGACGCCGACCAGGAACAGGTTCAGCCCGCCGATGAAAAGCTGCGCCATGAAGACGCAGGTGATCACCGAGAGCATGCCGATATCCGGCTGCGATTTCAGCAGCATGAGGATGCCGGCGAACACCGCGAAGGCCAGCATCGTGCCGGGAAAGCCGCGGGTGCGCTTGGCTTCGGCGAGCAGCCAGCCGGTGACCACCGCAAAGCACGGCTTGAGGAATTCGGACGGCTGGATCGACATCATCGGCAGCGCGATCCAGCGGCGCGCACCCTTGATCTCGACGCCGTGCACCAGCGTGAGGGCCGTGAGGGCCAGGGCGATCAGGCAGCCGCCGATCGCCAGCCGGCGCACGCCCTTCGGCGAGAGCATCGAGGTGACCACGACGATCACCCCGGCAATGGCGAGGAAGATCACCTGCTTCAGGATGAACATGTCGCGCGAGGCGCCGATGCGGGCGGCGACCGACGGGCTGGCGGCCAGCATCAGCACGTAGCCGAAGCCGATCAGCAGCCCGACGCAGCCGAGCGTCCAGCGATCGACGGTCCACCACCAGCGGGCCAGGATCGAGTTGTCGGCGCGCGAGAACTGCGACATCAGCGTGCCGCCTCCAGCTGGTGCGCGAGCTCGGCGAACCGCTGGCCGCGTGCCTCGAAGCTCGCGAACTGGTCGAAGCTGGCACAGGCCGGGGACAGCAGCACCACCGGCGCGTCGAGGCGGCGGGCGGCGTCGAGCGCTTCGGGCACGGCGCGCTCGAGGGTGTCGACGATGCGGTGTTCGACGGAGTGGCGGGCGAGGGTGCCGGCGAGTTCGGGGGCGTCGCGGCCGATCAGCAGCGCGAGCGGGATACGGCCGAATAGCGGCGCCAGCTCCTCGATGCCGCCCGACTTGGCGATGCCGCCGGCGATCCAGATCAGCCGGTCGTAGCAGCCGAGGGCGCGCGAGGCGGCGTCGGCGTTGGTCGCCTTGCTGTCGTTGACGAACGCGATGCCGTCGATGGTGGCGACCAGGCGCTGGCGATGCGGCAGCCCGGGGAAGCTGGCGATCCCGGCGGCGATCTGCGCCTCGCTCACGCCGAAATGCCGGGCCATCGCGGTGGCGGCCAGCGCGTTCTGCGCGTTGTGGGCGCCGGGCAGGGCGGGCGCGTGCGCCAGGGCTGCGGCGAGGGTGCCGGGGGCGTGGCCGGAGATCGTGACCAACTCGGCCGTGGTGCCGGCAGCGGCGACTGCGCGAGTGGCAGCGTCGTCGAGGCCGATCACGGCGAGGTCCGCGGACGTCTGCCTAGCGAAGATCTCCAGCTTGGCGCGGACGTAGCCGTCCATGTCGCCATGCCGGTCGAGATGGTCGGGCGACAGGTTGAGCAGGCAGGCGGCGTCGAAGCGCAGCGTGTCGATCCGCTCCAGCATGTAGCTGGACATCTCCAGCACGTACACGCCGTCATCGCCGAGCAACGGCAACGCGAGTGACGCGGGCCCGAGGTTGCCGCCGGCCGCGTTCGGAATGCCGGCGGTGGTCAGCAGGTGCGCCAGCAGTGCGGTGGTGGTCGACTTGCCGTTCGTGCCCGTGATGCCGGCGAAGCGGGCGCGGCTGCCGGATGCGCGCACCGCCTCGAACAGCAGGTCCGCGTCGGACAGGATGGTGATGCCGATCTCGCGCGCCATCATTGCGACCGGATGCGGCGCCGGGAAGTGGTGCGGGATGCCCGGGGACAGGACCAGCGCGTCGAAGCCGGCCATGCTGTGGAAATCGGCGAGCGTCACGCCGGGTTCGCCCGCGAGCGCCGACCGTGCGGCCTCGCCGTCGTCCCAGGCCTGCACCGTCGCACCCATGCCGACGAGGGCGCGCACCACCGGCAGGCCGTTGCGGCCGAGCCCGAGCACGGCGTAGCGCCGGCCGGCGAACAGGTCCGGGGGGAAGCCGGCGCTCATCGGATCTTCAGCGTGGCCAGGCCCGCGAGGCCCAGCACCATCGAGACGATCCAGAAGCGGATGACGATCTTCGGCTCCTGCCAGCCCATCTTCTCGAAATGATGGTGCAGCGGCGCCATCAGGAACACGCGCTTGCCCGTGCGCTTGTACCAGAACACCTGGATGATCACCGACAGCGTCTCGACCACGAACAAGCCGCCGACGATGCACAGCACGATCTCATGCTTCACCGCGACCGCGACCGCACCGAGCGCGCCACCCAATGCCAGGCTGCCGGTATCGCCCATGAAGACCGCGGCCGGAGGCGCGTTGAACCAAAGGAAGCCGAGCCCGGCGCCGATCAATGCCGCCAGGAACACGCCCAACTCGCCGGTGCCGGGAACCGCGTGCAGCTGCAGGTAGTCGGCGAAGATGCGGTTGCCGACCAGGTAGGAAATCAGCGCGAACACCACCGCGGCGATGATCACCGGCACGATCGCCAGGCCGTCGAGCCCGTCGGTGAAGTTCACCGCGTTGCCGAAGCCGGTGATCACCAGCATGGCGAAGATCGGGAACGCGTAGGAGAGCGGCAGCAGCGCCTCCTTCACGAACGGGAACGCCACGTCGCCGGACAGTGCGGGTGGCATCAGGCTGTTGATCCACCAGCCGGCGATCAGCGAGGCGCCGAACTCGCAGCCGAGCCGCATCCGTTTCGACACGCCCTTGGTGTTGCGGCGCGACAGCTTCAGGTAGTCGTCGGCGAAACCCACCGCGCCGAACGATGCGGTCGCAAACATCACCGCCCAGACGAAGCCGTTCGACAGATCCGCCCAGAGCAGCGTCGAGACCAGCCAGGCTGACAGGATCAGCACGCCGCCCATTGTGGGGGTGCCGGCCTTTTCCAGGATGTGACGCTCCGGCCCGAGGGCGCGGATCGGCTGCCCCTCGCGCTGGATCTGGCGGAGCCTGGCGATCACCCAGGGGCCCATCAGCAGGCTCAGCACGAAGGCGGTCAGGCAGGCAGCACCCGAGCGGAAGGTGATGTAGCGGAACAGGTTGAACAGCGCGAAATGCTCGGCGAACGGGTGCGCCAGGTTGTACAGCATCAGGCGGCGGCCGCGGCTTGGTGCGCGATGAGCGCCGACACCACGTCGCGCATGCGGCTGCCGTAGCTGCCCTTGACCAGCACGACGTCACCGGGACGCAGCGCCGACACCACCTGCGGTGCAAGGCTGCGCGCATCCGCAGAGTATCCGCCGCGCATCGTCTCGGGCAGGCTGTCGTAGAGGAACTTCATCATATCGCCCGAGCAATAAACAATGTCTGCCGATTCGCGCACGCTTTGGTTGAGGCTTTCATGCTCGGCTCGCGCGAACGTTCCGAGCTCCAGCATGTCGCCGAGAACCGCGACGCGGCGTTGTGCCGGCAGCAATGCGAGCACCGACAAGGCTGCCCGTACCGACGCACCGGACGCGTTGTAGCTCTCGTCGAGCAGCGCTGCCGTGCCACCCGCCAGCGGCCGCAGAGCGCCGCGTCCGTCACCGGCGACGAACCCGGACAGCGCCTTCGCGGCGACCGCGATGTCGCCGCCGAGTGCTGCAACCGCCGCGAGGCAGGCGAGGGCGTTCATCGCCATGTGCCGGCCGGGGCTGGCGAGGCGAAGCGGGGTGGCGGCGCCGCCCAGCACGATCGTGGCGGTGCTGCCGTCCGACGCGAGGGCCAGATCGGTGAGGCGGGCCTCGGCGTCGACGCCGGTTCCGAAGCGGATGCTGCGTGCCTGTGCGGCGACGGCGATGTCCGCCAGCAGGTCGGCATGCGGCGCCTCGGCCGGGAAGATCGCGATGCCGCCGGGACTGAGGGCGCCGAACAGTGAGCCCTTCTCCAGCGCGATCGCCTCGAGGCTGCCCATGTGGCCGATATGCGAGGACGCGATGGTGGTGATCACCGCCACGTCCGGGCGGGCGAGGGCGGCCAGCGGTGCGATCTCGCCCGGATGGTTCATGCCGATCTCGCTGACGCAGAACGCAGCATTCTCCGGGAGGCGCGCCAGGGTCAGCGGCACGCCCCAGTGGTTGTTGTAGGAGGCATGCGAGGCGTGCGTCGGGCCGAGTGCCGAGAGTGCGATGCGCAGCATCTCCTTGGTGGTGGTCTTGCCGACGCTGCCGGTCACCGCCACCACCCTGCCCTGGAAGCGCGCCCGGCCGGCACGCCCGAGCGCATTGAGAGCCGCGAAGGTGTCGGCCACGTGCAGCAACCGCGTGTCGTCGCGCAGTGCCTCGGGCAGGGTATCGGTCCGGTGCACCAGTGCCGCTGCGGCGCCGGCAGCCAGTGCGGCCTCGACATGCAGGTGGCCGTCACCGCTGTCGCCGACCAGGGCGACGAACAGATCGCCCGGTGCGAGCGTGCGGGTGTCGATCGAGATGCCGGTGATGCCGGCGGGCGGCGGTCCCCCGAAGCGGCCATCCACCGCACGGGCCAGCGCCTCGCCGGTCCAGAGCACGCTCATGCCGCACCCTGATGCGTTGAAGTCGGTGCGTGCGCACCCTGGTGCGTTGAAGTCGGTGCGTGCGCACCCTGGTGCGTTGAAGTCGGTGCGTGCGCCCCCTGATGCATTGAAGTCGGTGCGTGCGCACCGGCCAGGCGGCGCACGGTGGCGACGTCGTCGAACGGATGCACGAGCCCGGCGATGGTCTGGCCCTGCTCGTGGCCCTTGCCGGCAACCACCAGCACGTCGCCGGGCCGCAGCGCAGACAATCCGGCCTCGATCGCGGCGGCGCGGTCGCCGATCTCGATGCTGCCCGGGCAGGCGGCCAGGATCTCCGCCCGGATCGAGGCCGGATCCTCTGACCGCGGGTTGTCGTCGGTGACGATGGCGAGGTCGGCGAGGCGGGCGGCGGCGGCTCCCATCAAGGGCCGCTTGCCGCGATCGCGGTCACCGCCGGCGCCGAACACCACCACCAGGCGACCGCCGCCCTGTTCGGCATGCGGCCGCAACGAGCCGAGCAGACGCTCCAGCGCGTCCGGCGTGTGCGCGTAATCGACATAGGCCGCCGAGCCGTTCGGCAGGCTGGCCGCCAGCTCCATGCGGCCGCGCACGCCGACCAGTTGCTCCAGCCGCGACAACACCGAGCCGAGCGCATCATCCTCGGCGTCTGCCATTGCGGCGGCCAGCAGCACGTTGTCGGCCTGGAAACGTCCGGGCAGTGCCAGCCTGATCTCGTGGCGGCGGCCCTGCGCCTCGATCTCCAGCACCTGGCCTTCGGCCAGCGACATCGCGCGCTGCAGGCGGATGGTGTCGCCATGCTTGCCGACGGTGCGAAGCGTCAGGGCGCGGGTCGTTGCGATGTCGCGCAGGCGGGCGAAGGTGTCGGGGTCCATGTCGGCATTGGCAGCGACGAGCCCGCCAGATGGCAGCAATTCGGCGAACAGCCGCAGCTTGGCGTCGCGGTAGGCGTCGAGGGTGCCGTGATAGTCCAGATGGTCGCGGGTCAGGTTGCTGAACCCCGCCGCAGCCAGCCGGACGCCGTCGAGGCGGAACTGGTCCATGCCGTGCGAGCTCGCCTCGATCGCCGCCGCCTGCACGCCGGCATCGGCCATGGCGGCCAGCAACACGGCGAGGTCGACGCTGTCCGGGGTGGTCAAAGCGGGGCCGGCCTGCGGCAGGGGCATCCCGGCAACGACGCCCAGGGTGCCGAGGCTGGCGGCCTCGACGTTCCCCAGCGTCCAGATCTGGCGCAGGAAGTCGACCGTGCTGGTCTTGCCGTTGGTGCCGGTGACGGCGACCATTCGCGCGGGCTGCCGGCCGGCATGGGCGGCAGCCAGCCGGGCGACGTCGCGACGCGGCTGGGCGCTGGTGATCAGCGGCCGCCGGGCGACGCCTTCCGGCCAGATCGTGCCTTCCGGCGCCAGCACCGCGACCGCGCCGCGCGCCACGGCATCCCCGATATGGCGACGGCCATCGTTGCTTGTGCCGGGGAGTGCGGCGAACAGGCTGCCGGGGCGAACCCGCCGGCTATCCACGGCAATGCCGCCGATCGCCAGGGTCTCGACGCCCGCCGGCAGAGCGACGATGCCATGCGCGATCGCGCCGAGTGTCGTCGGCGCGCCGGCAGCATCGGGCAGTGCGATGGCGGACGCGGCGGCGCTCATCCGGACGGGCTGACATAGTTGACGCGACGCACCGACGGCGCCGGCACCGGGCCCGGCCGCACGCCGAGCTGGCTCGGGGTCTGGCTGGTCGCGGCATCACGCTGGCCATGCGCCGCCTCGGCCCGGGCGGCCGCACGTGCTGCCAGCGCGGCGGCCTTGGCCTCGTCCTTCTCCTTCTTGGCGATCTGCGCCAGGATCCGCGGGTCGCCCGGATCGTTGCCCGGCCCGAGCGCGCGGAAGCCTTCGCCGACAGCCGGCGACATCGGGATCGAGAGCGACGCCTCGATCGCATCGACGTTGGTGGTGACCGGGAACAGCCCCATCATCGGCGCGATGCGGGCGACGATCTTCTGCCAGGTCGGCACGGCGTTCCAGCCGGACGTGTACCAGCCATGCGTCTCGGGGATCGCGATCGGGCTGTCGAGCATCACGTACACGGCGTAGTGCGGGTCGTTCAGCGGAAAGATGCCGGTGAACGCGGTGACGTTGACGTGCTTGAGGTAGCCGCCGTTGGGGCCGACCTTTTCTGCCGTGCCGGTCTTGCCGCCGACGAAATAGCCGGGGATTTCCGCCATCTTGCCGGTGCGCTCGTCGTCCGGACCGGCCACCACCATGCGCAGGATGCGGCGCAGCAGCGACGAGGTGTCCTCCGACAGCACCCGCACACCCTGCGGGACGATCTTCGGCTCCGGCGCCGCGGCCGGGTCGGGCGCGCCGCCATCGGCCTGCATCGTGTCGGCCACCTGCTGCAAAGCCGGCTGCAGGGAGGCGACGTCGGGCGCCGGGCCGGCATTGGAGTCGGCATCCTCCCGCGCGACGAGTGTCGGCTTGATCAGGATGCCGCCATTGGCCGTCGCGGCGGTGCCCCGGACGATCGCCAGCGGCGGCACCGCGACGCCATGGCCGAACGCCACCGTCATCACCGCCGACAGGCCCCAGTTGCTCAGGCGCGGCAGCAGCGGGTGCGCGGCTTCCGGCAGCTCGACCGGCACGCGATCGAAGAAGCCCATGTTGCGCAGCCAGTCCTGCTGCCGCTTGGCGCCGGCATCGAGCGCCATGTGGGCGGCGGCGGGGTTCGAGGACAGCGCCAACGCCTCCGGCATCGCCAGCCAGGGCGCGAAATGGTCGGTCTTCATGTCGCTGATGGTGAAGCGGCCGACATGGATCGGCGTCGTCGAGAACCTGTCCCAGACATGCGCGATGCCGTCCTGCAGCACCATCGCCGCGGTCTGCAGCTTGAAGGTGGAGCCGGGCTCGTACAGGCCGGTGACGGCGCGGTTGAAGCGCTCGTCGTCGATCGCCTTGTTGAAGAGATTGGCGTCGTAGTCCGGCAGGCTGACCATCGAGATGATCTCGCCGGTGCGCACGTCCATCACGATCGCGCAGGCGCCGATGGCGTGGAACTTGTCCTTCGCCTGCTGCAGTTCGTCGCGCACCACGCCCTGCACGCGCACGTCGAGCGACAGCTTCAGCGGCGTGTGGTCGGTGCTCAGGCGCTTGTCGAAGAACCGTTCGACGCCGGCAACACCATGATCGTCGACATCGACGGCGCCCATCACCTGGGCGGCGGTGCGGCCAAGCGGGTAGTGCCGCTTCTCGCCGGGCTCGAAATAGATGCCGGGGATGCCGAGATCGTTGATCGCCAGTTCCTGGTCCGGCGGAATGTCGCGGGCGATATAGACGAACTGCTTCTTCGACGACAGCTTGCGGACGGTGTCCTCGACGTCGAGCTTCGGCAGCACCCTCTTGAGTTTCGCCGCTGCGTCGGCCGGGTCCATCAGCTCGAGCGGATTGGCGAACACGGCCGCGAGTGGAAGCGAAATCGCCAGGATCTGGCCGTTGCGGTCGGTGATGGTGGCGCGATGCACATGCGGCAGACCGACATCGTCGGCGAACATGGCGTGCGGGTCGGTGCTGATGGTCGGGATCTGCGGCACCTGCGGCCCGATCTGCCGCTTCGCCGGCGCCATCGGGAACAGCACCGTCGCCATCGCGAGCTTCAGCGACACCGCGCCGAACAGCACGGCGAACCCGGCGGACGCTGCCAGCAGCCGCACGCGCATCTTTTCCATCGCGGCACGCTGCGCCAGGTCACGCCCGGTGACGCTGACGACCGTCTCGTGGTCGAGCAGCGGCGCGCCCTGCGGCGGCTCCGGTGGACCTGGAGGGTCGCTGATGCCGGCCATCTGCGGTCAGTTGCCGTCGGATAGCGGAACGGGGGCGGCCAGATGGCCCTGGCCGGAGCCGAGCGCCGAGCCGCCATAGCTCGCGGGCGCATTATACCCGCCGGACTGGGACGCCGGACGCCAGGCCGTTGCGGAGATGGTCGGCGGCCGCGCGTAGGAACTGACCGCGGTGACCATCGGTGCGGATTGCGGGACCGCCGGATGCTGCGTGTAGGCCGCGTAATGCACCGCGGCCGTCTGATGCGCGCCGGCGAGACGGGCGCTCCAGGCGCGGCGCACCGCATCCGCACGCGAAGCATCGAGGCGGGCGACTTCGGTGCGGCCGTCGGGACGGGTGCTGCTCGCATGCGGCGCGGCGTGTGCTGCCACGCGATGCAGGGCCGCCTGCGCCACCACGTCGGACGCCCCGGCAGCGTCGGCAAGCTGGGTTGCGTGCTGCGGCGTCGGCTTGCGGCCGAGCTGGCGGGTATCGGTCCGGGCCGTGTCGGCCTGCGCGATCGCCATGCCGTCGGGGTCCGGCGTGGCCGGCGCGGCGTGCGGCGCGGCCGGGGTCTGGCCGACCAGGTCGGGCGCGGTCTGCGGCGTCACGATCGGATGCGGCGGGGTTTCCGGTCCCGGCGGCGGCAGGCGCTGGTCGAGCGAGGCCAGCTGCACGAACTGCGTCGGCGCCATCGCGGTCAGCTGCGGCAGGAAGCGTCCGGCCAGCGCGCCCAGTCGGTCCGGCTGGTTCAGCAGCTCCCATTCGGCACGCAGCATGGCGGTGCGCTCCCGCGTCGCCTGGGTGTCGGCGACGACCTTTGAGATCTGCTGGTCGAGCAGCGTGGTGCGGTGCTTCTCCGAGTAGAGATAGAGACCGGACGCGCCGGCCAGGAGCGCGCAGACGCAGGTGAAGGGTCGGATCATCGTGCGGCTCCGGCCGGAAGGGTGATGTCGTCGTGCGGAATGGTGGAAACCCGCTCCAGCGCGCGCAGCTTGGCACTCCGCGCGCGGGGATTGGCGCGTGTCTCGGCCGCTCCCGGACGCAGCGCCCGGTTGGCGACCAGGCGGAACTCGGCGGGCGAGGTGGGCATCGCCAGGCCGCGCGGATCGTGGCGCGAGGGGGCGGGCAGGCGGCCGGCGCTCGTGGTCATGAAGCGCTTGACGATGCGGTCCTCGAGCGAATGGAACGACACCACCACCAGCCGGCCCCCGGGGCGGAGCAGCCGTGCCGCCTGCGCCAGGCCGTCCTCGATCTGGCCGAGCTCGTCATTCACCCGGATGCGCAGGGCCTGGAACGAACGCGTCGCCGGATCGATGCCCGACTTCTCCTGCGGCACGACGCGGCGGATGATGTGCGCCAGCTGCAGCGTGGTGGTGATCGGCGCGTCGGCGCGGGTGGCGACGATCGCGCGGGCAATCCGGCGCGACAGCCGCTCCTCGCCGAACTCGTAGAGCACGTCGGCCAGCTCGGCTTCCGGGAGGGTGTTCACGAGGTCGGCGGCACTGGGCCCGTCGAGGCTCATGCGCATGTCGAGCGGGCCGTCGTTGCGGAAGCTGAAGCCGCGCTCGGCCTCGTCGATCTGGAACGAGGAGACGCCGAGATCCATCACCACGCCGTCGAGGCCGGACACGCCGTGTTCGGCGAGCAGGGAGATCATGTCGCCGAAACCGCCCTGCACCAGATGCAGCCGCCTGGTGCCATCTGCCTGCTCGAGCCGGGCGGCGAGGGCGAGGCCGCGGGCGATCGCGTCGGGGTCGCGGTCGATCGCCCACAGCGTGCAGCGCGCGTGCGCGAGGATCGCCTGCGCATAGCCGCCGCCGCCGAAGGTCGCGTCGAGATAGGTGGCGCCGTCGATCGGTCGCAGCGCCTCGAGCACCTCGGCCAGCATGACGGGCAGGTGACCGGGGGTCGCCTCGGCGATGTCGGTGCGCGGGGTCACGAGGACGCCCCGCGGCCTGCGTCGCCAGCGGTCGGACGTGCCTGTGAGGTGTTGCCCGGGAGCGTCACGCTGCGCGCGTTGCTGCGCGCCTCGGCACGACGACGTTCCGCGGCTGCAGGCTCCCAGATCTGGAAATGATGGCCGAGACCCATGAAGGCGACCGAATCGGTGAGGCCGGCGTGTGCCGTCAGCGCCTCTGGAAGCACGATTCGACCCTCCTTGTCCGCATCGACCGGGTAGGCGTCGCCATAAAGCGAAAGGGCGAGGTCTTCCTGGTCGTCGCTGAACATGTCGAGACGATTCAGTGTCGGGCCGAGGGCGAGGAATGCCGGCATCGGCCAGGCCTCGATGCACTGGTGCTTGGGGGACTGGCGCAGCACGATCAGCGCCTCGCCGGGAGTGGCCTGTTCCGCCTGGGCGCGCAGAACCGCACGGAAGCCGGCCGGGATCGAGACCCGACCCTTGGCGTCCAAACGGTTCTGGTGCGTGCCAAGGAACACACTCACCGATGCCCCCTCCCCGCGCCGCCGGTTACCCGGCTGAAACCGCCCCCGCGGCATGATTGTCCGACGCATTTCGATTGCGCCGACCCTCGGGTGACCCTGTTTCCATCGGTTGCTGCGTGGCGTGCAGCACCCTGGACAGGGTCCTCTTGGGTGACCATGGGATATCATGGGAAAACATGGGGGGTCAAACTAAAGTGGCGGTGGAAACCGCAGGAAACTGCGATTCCTGGCTGGTTCGAAGTCAAGCGGTAGAACAGCCCGATCCACCTGCGGAACAGAATCCCGCAGTTACTTGTTCCTTCTTTGTTCTCGTTTGGAACCACGATTTCGGTGATTGCGTCGGCAAAATGAATCCGGGAGCCACGGCGTGGGACCGGGAGGGCATGGGTGAGACGCGCTCAGGGTGCGCAGAGGTGCCAGACGGCCTGTAAGCCGGGTTCTGTCCGTGGGCGGACCCACGGGACGATCATTCCTCTGGGACACGCATCGCTGCGTGCCTCGCGCGACCAACCCGGACGACGAGGCGAAAGCACCTCTGGGGCCCTGGCGCGAACGCCGGCCCCGGCCGTCCCTATTCGGTCTTGCTCCCGGTGGGGTTTACCCTGCCGCCGCCGTTGCCGGAAGCGCGGTGCGCTCTTGCCGCACCGTTTCGCCCTTGCCCGCAACATGACCACCTTGCGGCCGTCACGCCGTGCGGGCGGTTTGTTTTCTGTGGCACTTTCCCTGGGGTCGCCCCCGCCGGTCGTTAACCGGCACCGTTCTTCCGTGGAGCCCGGACTTTCCTCCATCGCATCGGGGCGCGAACCCCTCCGCAACAGCGACCGTCCAGCCGTCTGGCGGACCGGACCCTGAGCGCGCAGGACCCCGGCGTCAAGCACACGGGCCGTCGAGCGGCGGTGCGGAGACAGTCAGATCTGCCGGATGCTCTCGAAATCGAAGCTGCTGCCGTCCGGATCGACGCCGATGCGCAACACTGTCGGCTGCGGCAGGCTGTAGGGCGGCACCGGCAGATTGAAGGGAGCCGGTGCACCGGTGAACACCCGGCCGGCGAGATCGAAGCGCGAGCCGTGGCAGGGGCACGCATAGCCGCCGGCCTCGGCAACCGGGGAGGCATTCCCCTCGGCGCCTGGTCGGAAGCGCGGCACGCAGCCGAGATGGGTGCAGACGCCGACCAGCACGCCGATTTCCGGGACGATCGAGCGGTGCCAGTTGACCGCGTAATCGGGCTGCTGGAGCTGGGCGGAGGCCGGATCGCGCAGCTCGTGCAACAGCGCCGCGTCCTGCAGGGCCCGCAGTTCGTCCGCGGTGCGGCGCACGACGAAGACCGGATGGCCGCGCCACACCACCACCATCTGCTGGCCGGGGGCGAGCTTCGTGAGGTCCACCTCGACCACCGCATCCGGTGGATCGCCCGGGTTGGCCGGACCCAGGCTGTCGAGGAACGGCCAGGCGAACGCGCAAGCCCCGACCGAGGCGGTGGCGACCGTCAGCAGCGTCAGGAAGTCGCGCCGGACCGGTTCCGCGTCCTGGCTGGCGGCGGGGGCATCATGCGGGATCGGCGGGTCGGGGTCGGTCAAGCTCGTGTCCTGATGGCCGGCGGGTGTCAGGGCAGCGGATGGAACGCGCCCGGGGTTCCGGCATCCGTCTGCACGGTGTGTGCCAACCGGTCGACCTTCAGCGTGAACAGCTTCGGCAGCTGCCCGCGGGCGCCGGGGCAGGTGCCGGAATGCTTCTCCATCACGTCGAGGCGGCTCGCATCGGGCGGGTCGTTGCCGTTGATGATGAAGAGCAGGCAGTCCTTGCGGTCGTGGGTCAGGCCGTCATCCGTCACCACGCCGCGCAGATGCTCGACCAGCGGGTAGTCGCTGGACCAGTCGAAGCGTGCCGGCTGCATCTGGCCGAGCGTGCGCTCGACCACGCCGGTCCGCTCGAGCAGCAGGATGCTCACGCCGGCGAGGCCCGCCATCAGCATCCGCCTGAGGAACCGCCCGCGCATCGGCGGGCGGGGCCCGAGCGGTGCGGGACGACCTGGCGGCGGGAGCACGGTCGCGCGTGGCTTGCGAGGCATGGGCATCCGCGCTGTCTAGAGCAGATCGGCCGCCATTGGGAACCGGGCGGGGGATCGCACTCGGCGGCGGCCGCTGCTTCCTAGAGATCACCCGAGATGAACTGGGCGCGCCCGTTGCCGAAGCTCCAGTCGGCGTCGCCGTTGGTGGTGATCGAGATCATCACGTCATTGGGCGTTATGCCGCAGAACTGCTCCAGGTCCTCGGTGACGCGCCTGTAGAAAGTCAGCTTCGCCTCCTGCTCGCGTGGACGGCTGGTTATGCTGATGACCACCAGGCGGTCGCTCCTTTCGATGCCCAGGCCGGTATCCTGCACGATGAAGTGCGCCGGTTTGTGCTGGTGAACGATCTGGTAGCGATCGCGCTCCGGAACCTTGAACGCCTCCACGACGACACGGTGGACCGTGTCGAGAAGGCGACTCACCTCGTCATCGGTCCGGCCCTCGATGAGGTCAAAGCGTAGCAGCGGCATGAGCTGATCCTTGGCACCTGGCCCAGTTCCTGAGATCTACCGCTGCCGATGGTTTCCCGCTGGCCGCGTGCAACGCCGGCCTGGACATTCCGGCGCGTGGAGACACTGTCGGCGGTCAGAACGTCTCGGTCCAGGGGCGTAGCTCGAGCTCCCAGCTCCAGGCGCTGCGAGGCTGGCGCAGGATGTCGATATAGCTCTGCGCGATGGCGTCCGGGTCGAGCGTGCTGTCGGGTCTTGCCACCGGATCCGGGTAGGCTTCGCTTCGGACGCCGCCATCGATCACGAAATGCGCCACATGGATGCCTTTCGGTGCGAGCTCGCGGGCGGCACTCTGGGCCAGGCCGCGCAATGCGAACTTGCCCATCGCGAACGACGCCGACAACGCAAAGCCCTTGATCCCGGCGGTGGCGCCGGTGAGCAGGATGGCGCCGTGGCCGAGCGGCAGCATCCGACGCGCGGCCTGCTGCACCACCAGGAATGCACCGAAGGCGCTGACCTCGATCGCCCGGCGCACGGCGTCCGGGTCGAGCTCGGCGATCGGCCCGCGGGTGCGGCCGCTCGCATTGTAGATCACCAGGTCGGGCTCGCCGATGCGCCGGTCGAAATCGGTGAACAGGCGTGCCACCGCATCCGGATCGGCCGCATCGACGGCAAAGCACTCGGCGCCGGTTTCGGAAGCCAGCGGCGCCAGTTTGTCGATGTTGCGCGCCGCCAGCCCGACGCGGACGCCGAGTCCGGACAGCGCACGTGCCACCGAGGCGCTGATGCCGGAACCCGCGCCGACGATCAGCGCGGTCCGGTAGGGGAGGGGCTGCGACATGGTCACCGCGCCTTTTGGCCGAACAGCATCCGGCGTTCCTCGTCGGTGCGGATGCCGGGGTTTGGGTTCACCTGCGCCACGATGTCGTAGGCGCGCGTGGTGGCGGGGCGCTCCTTGATGCTGGCGTGCCAGCGCTGCAGGTGCGGGAACTGCCCGATATCCTGACCCTGCGCGTCGGGAAGGATCCAGGGATAGCAGGCCATGTCGGCGATCGAGTATTCGGCGCCGGCAACGAACGGCCGATCGGCTAGGCGCTTGTTCAGCACGCCGTACAGCCGGTTGGTCTCGTTGACGTAGCGGTCGATCGCGTAGGGGATTTTTTCCGGCGCGTAGTTGCGGAAATGGTGGTTCTGCCCGGCCATCGGCCCGAGCCCGCCCATCTGCCAGAACAGCCACTGCACGGTCTCGGTGCGTCCGCGCAGGTCCTGGGCCAGGAAACGACCGGTCTTGTCGGCGAGGTAGAGGAGGATCGCGCCGGACTCGAAGATCGAGATCGGGGCCTCGCCCTCCGCAGGATCGTGGTCGACGATCGCCGGGATGCGGTTGTTCGGCGCAATCGCCAGGAACTCCGGGGTGAACTGCTCGCCCTTGCCGATATTCACCGGGATGATCCGGTAGGGCAGGCCGGTCTCCTCGAGGAAGATCGTCACCTTGTGGGCGTTCGGCGTGGTCCAGTAGTGCAGGTCGATCATCTGGTGTCTCCAACCGTTCGCCGAGCGGCGAGCTTATTCCCCGGTTCAAGAGTGTGGAACTATTGAACCACACGGCAGCATGCACTATATCCGGTTCATGCGACCGTTCCTGCATCCTCGGCCGGAGGAGATCACCCTGCAAGCTGTACTGCACGCTCTGACCGACCCCGAACGCCTGGCGCTGTTCGGCCGGATCGCTGGTCATGACGCAGCACCCGTCAGCTGCATCCGGTGTGCGCCTGGCGACATGCCGAAATCGAGCCTGTCGCGGCACATGCAGATCCTGCGCGAAGCCGGGCTGGTGCGCTCCGAGCGGCGTGGCAGTGCGGTCGTCAATCTGTCGCGGGCCGGCGAGGTTGAGACGCGTTTCCCCGGCCTGCTCGGCTGCATCCTCGCCGCAGCCGGGCCCGCCATTCCGACAGGACCTTTGCGATGAGCCCCACCCGGCAGCTTCGTCTCGGCGCCTTCATGCGTCCGGTCAGCATCCATACCGGCGCCTGGCGCTATCCTGGAGCCTGGCCGGACGCCAACTTCAACGTCGGGCACATCAAGCGGCTGGCGCAAACGCTCGAGCGCGGACGCTTCGATGCGTTCTTCATGGCCGACCACCTGGCGGTGCTGGACATGCCCGCGCGCGCGCTCAAGCGCAGCCACACCGTCACGTCGTTCGAGCCGTTCACGCTGCTGTCGTATCTCGCCGCCGTCACCGAGCATATCGGACTGGTCGCGACGGCTTCGACGACATTCGATGCGCCGTATCATGTCGCGCGCCGCTTCGCGTCGCTGGATCACCTGAGCAATGGCCGCGCCGGCTGGAATATCGTCACCACGGCCAACCCGGATGCGGCACTGAATTTCGGCGCCGATACGCAGATGGACCATGCCGAGCGCTACGTCCGGGCCCGCGAGTTCTACGACGTCGTCACCGGACTCTGGGACAGCTTCGAGGACGGTGCGATCATCCGCGACGTGGAAGCGGGGCTGTTCTTCGATCCGGCGAAACTGCATGTGCTCGATCATCACGGCACGCATCTCGACGTGCGTGGTCCGCTCAATATCGCGCGGCCGGTGCAGGGGTGGCCGGTGATCGTGCAGGCGGGGTCGTCGGAACCGGGGCGCCAGCTCGCCGCGGAAACCGCCGAGGTCGTCTTTGCGGCGGAGGGAAATATCGAATCCGCACGCAGTTTCTACGCCGACGTGAAGGGGCGCATGCAGCGGATCGGCCGTGATCCCGATCACCTGAAGATCCTGCCGGCCGCGTTCGTCGTCGTCGGCGACAGCATCGAGGAGGCGCAGGCGAAACGCGCCCATCTCGACAGCCTGGTGCATTACGACAGCGGCATCTCCTCGCTGTCCGGCATGCTGGGTCACGATGTATCCGGATATGACCCCGACGGCCCGCTGCCGGACATCCCCGATACGAATGCCAGCAAGAGCGCCCGGGCGCGCATGATCGAGCTTGCGCGGTCGCAGCAGCTCACGATCCGCCAGCTTGCCCAGCGGGCCGGCAGCTATGCGGGGCTGGCCTTTGTCGGGACGCCGAAAACCATCGCCGACCAGATGGAGGAGTGGCTGCTGACCGCCGGCTCCGACGGCTTCAACGTCATGTTCCCGTTCCTGCCGGCCGGGCTGGATGAATTCGTCGATCGGGTCATTCCCGAGCTGCAGCGACGCGGCCTATTCCGCCGCGAGTATGAAGGTCGTACGCTTCGGGAAAATCTCGGGCTGCCCCGGCCGCGAAACCAATTTGAGGAGCATTGATCATGCGCAGACTGTCTTCCGTCGTTCTCGTGGCCTCCTTGTGCGTGGCCGGCACCGGCGCCGCCTTTGCCGTGGGCATCGCGGCACCAACCGACCTGCCGGCGCAGCAGCCGGCGCCGGTGGCACACCCCTACGACACCACCGCAGACGCGCATGCCCAGGTGGATGCCGCATTCGCCGACGCGAAGCGCACCGGTCGCGATGTGCTGATCGATTTCGGCGCAAACTGGTGCCCGGATTGCCGGATGCTCGCCGGCGTGTTCGACATGCCGCAGGTGAAGGCCTGGAAGGACAGCAACTTCGCCAGCGTGTCGGTGAATGTCGACCGCTTCAACGTGAACATGGATATTCCGGCGCGGTACGGCGTGAAGGTGAAGTCGATCCCGACCGTGCTGATCCTGACGCCGGACGGCAAGCTGCTCAACGCGGACGGCACGCTGGCTCTCGGCAACGCGCGCACCATGTCGCCCGCGGCGGCCGTGGACCTCATCGCATCGTGGGAACAGCGCAAGGGCTAGGGCCGCCTCGCCGGGGCCTGACCTGACAACGTCTCGCGCATGATCCGGACGCAGGTGGAGTGGTGAGACCCGGGACACTGTCTCACTGCCGCCTGTGCCGACCGGCCGGACGCCCGATCTGCAAGGACGCAGGCGATTGGCCGACCGGCGCGGCGACACGAACATGCGCGCCCATTTTGGTGGCGCGGCTGATCTCTCGCCCGTCGTCGGGAGCCCCAGGCTTTCGGATCGCGCGCCCGGCACTGGCCTGTTGACGGTTTGTTAATCCCGGAAACGCATAACGGGGGCCCCCGGTGTCGTTGCCGGCGTTCGCATGCCGACCCAACAAGGTGGTGACTCGTTTGAAAGTCCGGACCCGTATCTATGCAGGTTTCGCTGCCGTGGTGGCGATCAGCGCCGGCCTTTCCGCATTCGGCATCTTCGAGAATTCGCAGGTTGCGACCCAGGTGACCCACCTGTCCAGGATGAGCGCCAACCTCGTGCGGATCCTGGCGGCGTCGGAACAGCTGGAGGCGATGCGTCGCGCGGAAACCAACTTCAGGCTCTATGGCAACAAGGACACCATTGTCGAGATCAGGGACCACGAAGCCCGGACGGCCAGCCTGATGAACGATGCCGGCGCCGGGTCGGCGAGCCTCTCTCCGGTTCGTCAGGCGATCTATAAAGGTGTCGGCGATGCACTTCCGATACATGATCAGGCGTTCGAGAAGTACACCCGGCTCGTTGCGATCGGCGCCTCATCGAAAGCCAAGCTTTTCACCGTGGGCGATCAGCTCACTGCCGCAACCAACCACCTGATCAGCAGCGCAAGCCCGGGCGAAGCAGACGAAGCGGTGACGGTCAACACCGCCGTCCTGATGGTACGAATCGCGAACTGGCGTTTCCTCGCGACCGATGAGCCTGCAGGTCGGGCGTCCTTCAACGCCAGGGTCGCAGCCGCCAAAGACCAGTTGATACAGCTTGCGAAGATCGCGTCTCCAGACACGAAGTCGATCCTGGAGACGATCAACACGGCCCTCGGCGCCTATGCCGCAGCCTTCGATGCCGTATCCGATGCCAAGGCCCAAGCCTTCGTGCTCTACACCAAGACGATGCGGCCGCAAATTCTTGCCATGCAGGCCAATCTCGCAACGGCGAAAGACTCGCTCCGAGCGGACTTCGACAAGGGCACGTCGACAACGACGAAACTCATGGCCAGCAGCGCACTCGTCCAGGAGGTTCTGGGCGGTGTGGTTCTGGTGCTTGGCGCCGCGCTGGCGATCCTGATCGGTCGCGGCATCGTTCGTCCCCTCACGGGCATGACCGAGGCGATGAGCCGGCTTGCTGCAGGAGACAAGTCCGTTGAAATCCCGGCACGCGACAACACCGACGAGGTCGGCGCGATGGCCCGTGCACTGCTGGTGTTCAAGGAAAACATGATCGCCATGGAGCAGCAGACTGCGGAACAGGAGGTTGGCCGTCAGGCGAGGTCGCGTCGGCAGGATTCGATGGACAAGCACACCCAGGCCTTCGGAAGCTCGGTGTCCCATGTCATGGACACGCTTCGCACGGCGTCTCAGAACATGCGCCAGTCCGCCGACGTCATGGTCGAATCCGCAACCGCCGTGCAGCTTCAGGCATCGGAGACGGCGGGCGGCGCGAGCAAGTCCTCCGTGGATCTGGTCGGCGTTTCCGCAGCCATCGAGGAATTCTCCGCCAGCGTCGGCGAGATCGCGCGTCAGGTGACCATGGCCGCCGACGTGACGAGCCAGGCGGTACAGCGTGCCGAAGCGAGCCAGATCACCATCCGCGGGCTGACTGAATCGACGGGCCGGATCGGCGACGTCGTGCGCCTGATCGAGAACATCGCCGGCCAGACGAACCTCCTCGCGCTCAATGCAACGATCGAGGCGGCGCGAGCGGGTGACGCCGGCAAGGGTTTTGCCGTCGTTGCCGGTGAGGTCAAGGCACTCGCAGCGCAGACAGCCAAGGCCACGGCCGAGATCAGCGCACAGATCGACAGCGTTCGCACAGCGACCGGCGAGACCATCGTGGTCATGAACGACATCGCCGGCATCATCGGCAAGATGGGCGAGGTCTCGGGGGCCATTTCGGCGGCGGTGGAGGAGCAGAGGATTACCGTTCGCGAGATCGCGTCCAGCATCCAGATTGTCGCCACCTCGACCTTGCAGGCAGCGCGCTCGATGGAGAACGTCGTGCATGTCGCCGAAGAGGCAAACGAGGCGAGCCGACAGGTCCTGGGTGGTACCGGAACAATGACCACCGAGGCAGAGCGGCTACGCGGCCAGGTGGAGGAGTTCCTCCACGTCGTCGAGAACGATGCCGGTGACCGTCGCCGCTCCGAGCGTCTCGATGGCCGCGATGTCGGCGCAACGCTCCGTATTCCTGGCCAGGCCTCGATGCGGGTGATCATCAAGGATCTCTCCGCCAGCGGAGCTGCTCTACACTATCCTGGCGTTCTGGCGGTCGGTGGCGAAGTCGAGATCGATCTCCCGTATGCAGGCGGCTCGGTGACAGGCCTGGTGGTGCGGGCGGAAGGCGGCGTTGTCGCGATAGCCTTCCGGGAAGACCCGGCCATGCGTGGTCGCGTCGACCGTGCCCTTGCGACCTTGAGCAGAGAGCAGGTCGCCGCGTGAGTTGATCCATGCGATGCGCCGGGTCTGCATCGCCCGCCTGACATCGACCATGCGTGTGCCGACAGGGGCAGCTCTGCGTCTTGGTCGGTGACCGGCCCCCCGCCGGCACGTTTCATGGACGCCACCCAGGCATTCGTCGCGCGGCGATCCGTCGTGACGTCGCCCGCGCTCGCGGTCCGGGCCGGTGATTACGCGGCGACACCGCTTCCACTGGCAGCGCCGCGCCGTCCGAGAGTGAGCATGACCAGGGTGCCGGCGACCGCACCGAGGCCGCAATAGCCGATGGCACCGCGCGCCCCGAACCCGTCGACGAGCAAGCCGCCCAGGATCGCACCGGTGGCGATCGCGATCTGGAACATCGTCACCAGCAGGGCACCGGCACTTTCCGCGTGGTCCGGGGCGGACTGTGTGGTCAGCGTCTGCAGCGCCACGGGTAGTGCGCCGAAGGCGAAGCCCCACGCGGTCAACGCGACGAAGGTGACGGTCGCGGCTGCTCCATAGCCGAGCAGCAGCAGCGACGCGGCGGCGAGCAGCAACGACGCCAGCCCGACACCCAGCTTGGCGTTGCGTCCGGCGATGGCGCCGCCTGCCAGGTTGCCGAAGAAGCCGCCGACACCGAACGCCAGCAGCACCAGCGAAATCCTCGCGGCATGCAGATGCGACACCTGCTCGAGGAATGGCCGGACGTAGGTGAAGCCGGCGAAGTGTCCCGAGATCACCAGGAGCAGGGTGAGCATGCCGACCTGGATGCGCGGCCGGCGCAGCAGCACCAGGAACGTGCCGAGACCGGGTGCGTCCGTCGCCGGCAGGCGCGGGAGGGTCACCAGCAATGCGAGCAGGGCCACCACTGAGAGGCCCCCGGCCGACAGGAACGTCAGGCGCCATCCGATCACGTCGCCGAGATAGGCGCCGAGCGGTGCGGCGCAGACCGTGGCGGCAGACACCCCGGTGAAGATGATGGAGATCGCACGCGCGACCATGCGCTGTGGCACCAGGCGCAGGCACAAGGCCGGCGCCAGCGACCAGAAGCCACCCAACGCAAACCCCAGCACCACGCGCGCGCCGAGCAGAATCCAGACGCTCGAGGCCGTCGCTGCCAGCAGGTTCGACAGCACGAGCAGCAGCACCAGCGCGCGGACGATCATCCGCCGGTCGAAGCGGGCCAGTCCCACCACGACGATCGGTCCGGCGAAGGCGCCGACCAGTGCGGTCGCGGTGACGGCCTGCCCGGCGGTGCCGTTGGACACGCCGAGGCCGTGCGCCATCGGGGTCAGCAGGCTGGCCGGCAGGAACTCCGCGGTGACCAGCGCGAACACGCCGAGCGCCAGCGCGAACACGGCTGCCCACGCCGCCTTCGCCGGTCCGGCCGGTTCGGCAGGCGTCAGGCGGGTCGGGCGCATATCGATCAGGCTGGTCGTCTCGGACATGCAAACTCTTTTAGGTTGACTGGAAGGTGGCACGTTGACCGGAAGGTGGCGTCGATCGCCTGGCGTTTCCATGCTAGAAACCCCGGCATGCTTGATCGTTCCTCCAAACCAAGCCCCTCGCTTGGCGGCGATCCTCTCACCGGGATGCTGAACGGGCTGCGGCTCGAAGGCATCGAGTATGGCCGCTGCCGGCATGTGGCGCCGTGGGCGTTCCTGTTTCCCGCGCAGCCGGACGCGCATTTTCATTTCGTGGCCGAAGCGGGCTGCTGGCTGCAGACCCCGGCGGGTGCATGGATGCAGCTGAAGGCGGGTGATGCCGTGCTGCTGCCGCGCGGCGGCCCGCATGTGTTGGCGAGTGAGCCTGGGGCAACCCGCATGGCGGCCACCTTCCAGCCGTTCCCGCGAACCGAGTGCACCTCGATCTGCGACAACATCTACGACCTGCAGACCGGCGGGGAGGGTGAGGCCCAGCTGCTGTTCTCGGGTTCGATGCGGTTCAACCTCGATAGCCTGCATCCCCTGCTGCGGATGATGCCGGACGTGATGCACGCCAACGAACTGATGCGCAGCGACCCCACCATCCCGCATCTGATCGAGGCGATGGGTCGCGAGGTGGCGATGAACCGGGTCGGGGCCTGCGGTATCGTGGCACGCCTGGCCGACGTGCTCGCCGCCCAGATCATCCGCTCATGGGTCGAGCATGGCGGGGATGCCGCGACCGGTTGGATGGCGGCGGTGCGGGACCCGGAAATCGGCCAGGTGCTGGCGGCAATCCACGCGGCCCCGCACCGAGACTGGCCGGTGTTCGAGCTTGCCCGGATCATGGGTGCGTCACGCTCGAGCTTTGCCGGCAAGTTCGCCGCGATCGTCGGCGAGACCCCGGCGCATTACGTCGCACAGGTGCGGATGCATCAGGCCCGGCAATGGCTGCTGCGCGACCGCGCGCGAATCTCCGACGTCTCGAAACGGCTGGGCTACGAGTCCGATGCGGCCTTCAGCCGTGCCTTCAAGCGGATCATCGGCGTGGCGCCCAGCCACTTCCGAAGTTCCGGCGAAGTGCGTGCATCGAGCAACTGATCCGTCCTGCGCTGGCCAATTGCGGCCCGGACTACCGCGCCCCGAACAGTGTGTAGGTCGCGCTGTAGGAAACCCGGACTTCGGCAGCGACGTGAGCCGCGTCGCATCCGGTCGCCGGCGCCGTACCGCCTGCGGTCCGGGTGCGCGTGACGTAGGTCACGGCGTCGAACCGGCCGGCACCCGCATGTGACTTCGCGCGCAGGACCAGCCACGGCGCCGCGGTGGCCGGTGTGCCCGGTATTGCCGGACTGCCCGAGGCGAGCAGTTCGCCGACCACGATGCTGCCGTCGGTTGCCTGCCAACTCGGGCCGATGAAATGACGACCGACCGGTCTGCCGGTGGTGTCGGTCAGGGTGGCGTCCGGTCCAACCAGAACCCAGGCCGTGCCGGTCGCCGAGGACGTGCACCGATAGATCTGCACGCCGCGACCCTGCAGTTCCAGCACGCCTGCGTTGGCTGCGAGCGCGCCCTGACACATCGTGATCGAAGCGAGTGCCACCGGGAAGACCGACCCCAGGACCGTCCTGATCGCGCGACTTGGCTTCATGATCTGCACCGCGGTTGATGATGGCGAGGACCCGATCCGGATGCGGCGGGTAGCCTGACGTCACCATATCGGGTGGGGTCGTGCCAGCTCCCCGATGGTCGCAATCAGAGATCGAATTCGAGGCTGGCCAGTATCGTCCGTGGTGCACCGAGATAGGCCGTGTCGGCGCCGGGGCTGCCGACGATGTTGCCGTCGGCGATCGACGAATAATAATGCGTGTCGGTGACGTTGATCGCCCCGAGTTTCGCGATCATGGCATGGCGCAGCAGGCGGGTCGCATAGCGGACGCCCAGGTCGAGCGTCGCATACTGCGGCGCGAACGAGTTGTTGGTGTCGGTCGCGGCGCGGTCGCTCTCGTAATGCACGGCACCGGTGAAGGCCAGGCCGTGCAGGAACAGCGGGTGCCAGTCGAGCGTGACGTCGCTCTTCCACTGCGGCACGCCGACGATCATCCCACCGGCGGTCGCCGGATTGCCGGAGTCGAGCAGTCGCGCATCGATATAGGTGAAGCCGCCGAGCACGCTCAGCGACGGCAGCAGGTTGCCCTGCGCGAAGGTCTCGAAGCCCTGGTCACGCTGCTCGCCGATCACCTGGAAGACGTTGTCGGTCGGCGTGGTCGCGTACGGCCGTGTCATGCGGAAGGCATCGGCCGTCAGCAGCAGGTTCTCGACCGGTGCGTATTTGACGCCGGCCTGGAACATCTCGTCGTGATAGGGCGCCAGGAAGGCGTTGGCGTTGACCGCGGTGGTGGGCGCCTGGTCGCTTTCCTCGACGCTGCTCGCATACGTGAAATAGGCGGTGATCTTTGATGTGGGTGTCCAGATCCCGCTCACCGTCGGGCTGAAGGCGCCGTTCGCATCGCCCGTGCTGGTGACGGCATCCTTGCTGCTGTAGCTGGCTGAGCGGAGGAAGGATTCGCTGAACACCGCCTGCACCGCCCAGTGCTGGTCGACATGCAGCGTGTCGCCCTCGATGATCGATTGCTGGAACAGGTCGCCCGCGAGATATTGGGTGCCGTGCAACGGGATCGGCACGTAGCGGAAGATCGCCGGATCGGCCAGGTTCGATTTGCCGAGGGTCGTCACGATCGAGTTACGGTCATTGTACTGGTCGTTGACGAAGCCGTTGGTGCCGAGCGTCACGTCGTTGCGCATGCCGGCGATGGTCACGTGGCCGTTCAGCGAGGCCTCGTTGCTGCCGTCGGTGAAATGCGGGACGGCGGTGAAGTTCTTCGTCGTGGTGTAGGCGCCGAGATTGTTGCTGAGCGTGTTGGTGATGCCGAACAGGTTGCGCTGCGCGTCCTGGTACAGCCCACCAAGCTCGAGATGCCAGTCATTGCCGAAATCGTGCAGGATCTTCACGAGCCCGGTGTCGGTGATGAGATCGGTGCCGGCGCCAGGCTGGCCGAGGCCGCGCTCGGTCGGATCGGGTGCGGGTGGCAGGATCGTGCTCCTGTTCGACGAGCTCGTGCTGGCGCCGTCATACACGATGCTGCCGGGCAGGCCGGTGCCGCTATCCTCGTAATGGCTGCCATCGACCTGGATCACCGTGTCTGCGTCGACATGGATATCGAGATCGGCGCTGCCGAGCGTGCGGTCTGCGAAGCTGCCATCCGTAAAGCTCTCGCCCTCGCCATGCACGAGATCGACCCGGTAGCCGAGCCAGCCATCGTTTCCGACGCGACCGCCGACATCCGCCTCGCTGGTGAACAGCCCGTCGCTGGCATAGCTGCCGACCAGGCGCGCGAGCGGCGCGTCGGTCGGGCGCTTCAGGATGTAGTCGAACACGCCGGCCGGAGTTTCCGGTCCAAACAAGGCGCCGCCGAGCCCGTTCAGCACCTGGATGCTGTCGAGATTCTCGACCGGAATCGCGGTGGTGCCGATGATGTTGAGGCCGTCGAGCCGCGTGTTCTCGGTGATCGAGCCCTGGAAACCGAGCGATTGCGGCCGCGATACTTCGAGCCCCTGCTGGTCGCGCACCTCGACCGATGGCAGCGAGCGCAGCGCGTCGTTCAGCGTGCGCAGCTGCTGGTTTGCGAGGAAATCCTGGCTCAGCACGGTCACCGAGACCGGCGCGGTCAGCATCGATGCCTGGCCGAGCGGGCCGAGCTGCGCGGTGCTGGTGTGGAACTGTGCGGTCGACGCGTACGGCGCCTGGCCGCGCACGTCGATCGTCTCGTCCGGGCTGGTGGATGGCGGTCTCGCCGGGGCGGGCGCCGCATTTTCCGGTGCGGATGTCTTGACCGCCGGCGTCTGGTCGGGGTCGGCGCCGGTTCCAGCCCAGGCAGTCGTCGGAAGCGCAGCCGCCAGTGCCACTGCCAGCAGCCGCGTCGATCGTGATGCCATGTCCCACCCCAAGCCTTCGGCTAGGGTTATATCCGATGAAATATAGCGGGCGAAATGCTATTGCGTGATCAGGGCGGCGAGCCTGGCCAGCGTGACATTCGTGGCGGCCTGGGCGTCGCGCTCCAGCTGACGATAGCCCTCGACCAGCGCGTCACCCACCGTGGTCAAGGCCGCACCGCCGCCGCCGGCACCGCCCGGACGCGCCGTCACCACCGGCTGGCCCAGGCTCTTGCTCATCGCCTCGACCAGCAGCCAGGCGCGCCTGTACGACATGCCCATCTCACGGCCGGCAGCGGCGATCGATCCATGAACGGCGATCAGTTCGAGCAGCCGCACCTTGCCCGGCCCGAGCCATCGGCCCTCGTCGGTGTCGACCCGGAGGGTGAGGCGCAGGACCGGCGGGCTCACGCTGCGAGCACGGCCTCCGCCTCGCGCACCACATCCTCGAGTGCGCCGTCGGCGAAGGGCGAGATCAGCCCGGCTGTTGCCACCAGCTCGGTGAACGGCGCCGAACCGCCTTCCCCGCACAGGTCGCTGTAGCGGCGCATCGCGTCGGCGGGATCGCGGCGCGAGGACAGCCAGAACTGCATCGCGCAGCACAGCGCCAGCGTGTAGTCGATATAGTAGAACGGCAAGCGATAGATGTGGAGCTGCGCCTGCCAACGACCGCCCTTCGCGGGATGGGCCAGGTCACCATAATCACGCCACGGCATGTAGCGCGCCTCCAGGCGTTTCCACAGCGCATTGCGCTCGGCGGGGGTGAGGCCAGGGTTCGCGTACACCTCGTGCTGGAAATGATCGACGCAGACGCCATAGGGAAGAAACGCCAGGCTGCCGATCAGGTGCATGCGTCGGAAACGGTCGGCGGCATCCTCGCCGACCATCAGCGCCATCTGCGGATAGGTCAGGAACTCGAGCGCCATCGAGTTGATCTCGGCCGCCTCCATGGTCGGCCACAGCACGTCGATGCCGGGCAGGTCACGGCTTTTCCAGTTCTGGTAGGCGTGTCCCATCTCGTGCGTGAACACGTTGATGTCGCCGTGCGTGCCGTTGAAGTTGGCGAAGATGAACGGCACGCCTTCGGTCGGGAACGAGGTGCAGAAGCCGCCACCGGCCTTTCCCTCACGGTTCTTCAGATCCATGAAGCCGCCGTCCGCCATCATCGCAAAGAACTCGCCCATGTCCGGGTCGAGCCGGTCAAACATGGTGCGCGCCTGCGCGATCATGAAGTCATGGTCGCCGGCGGGCTTCGGGTTGCCGGCCGCATCGATCAGGTTCTCGTCCCAGGACTGCAGCCGATCCCAGCCCTGTGCCGCGCGACGCTGCTCGAGCAGCCGGCCGACCAGCGGCACTACGTGGGTCGCCACCTGGTCGCGGAATGCCGCCACCTGGTCCGGGCCGTAATCGACCCGGCGCATGCGGCGGTAGCCGAGCGGAATGTAGCTGTCGAAGCCGAGTTTCGCCGCCATCCCGGTGCGCAGCCGGACCAGCTCGTCGAAGATCCCGTCGAGCGTGTCCGCGTTCTGGGCAAAGAACTCCCAGCGCGCCTGTTCCGCCGCATGACGCAGGTCGCGATCGAGCGACTCCCCGTACGGCGCCAGCCCGGACAGGTTGGTGACGTGGCCGTCGACGGTGAGTTTTGCCGAGGCCAGCAGCTCGGTATAGCGGGCGCAGAGTTTCGCCTCCTCCTCCAGGTCCGCGGCGATCGCCGGATCGAACGTGGTGACGTCGCTCTCCCAGAGTCGCACGACATGCGCGCCGACCACCGCCTCGACCGCCCCGCGATCATGCGCCAGCAGGCGGCGCTTCAGCTGCGTCTCATGGTCGGTGGCGACCGGACCGAGCGCGTCGGCGTAGTCGCGATCGGCCCGCGCCGTCTCGCTGGTGGTGTCCTGGGCGAAGCGCAGATGCACCAGGGCTGCCCAGGTATCGTAGCGCCGCCGCTCCAGGTCCCAGCGATCGAGCGCATGCGCCAGCGGGTCCGGCGGGCTGTCGAGCATGGCGTTGATGGCGGCATAGACCTGGGCGAGCCCGTCGCGCGTCGGCCGCTCGGCCTGGATGTCGGAGAAGGTCAGCGTGGTGGTCATTGGGTCATATCCCGGCCGGCGTGAGGCAGTACTCTCGAGCCATGTCACACGACCCGACGGCGGAAGGCCAGCACGGATGGACCCGCCTCAGCGGCACCACAGGAACGTCAGCTCGTGCTTGTTGTGCGACAGATGCAGGACGCGGCCGCCGGGGATCGCGGCGAAGGCGTCCGCGGCGTCGTGGTCGGTGGGGTCCTGGAACTTGATCGTGCAGACGATGCGCGCAGCCTTGCCGGCGAGGATCCAGCGCTGCACCAGGACCAGCAGCCGCTCCGGATAGGCGATGACGTCGCTGAACAGCCAGTCGACCGCGGGCTCGTTCGCCGGATCGAGCCCGAAGGCGCTCTCGCGGCGGAACGTCACCCCCGGCATGGCGGCCACCGTCGGATCGAGCGGCGCGCGGTCGACCGCGGTGACGCCGGCGCCGAGGCTGGCGATCGCCCAGGTCCAGCCGCCCGGGGTGGCGCCGAGATCGAGGCAGGTCTCGCCCGGCTGGGGCCAGACACCCAGCCGGGCACAGGCCTCCCACAATTTGAGATAGGCCCGGCTCGGCGGACCGACGCGGTCCTCGATGAAGCGGGCGATCCCGTTCGGGAACGGGCTGGTCTTGGTGGTGCTCAGCAGCAGCCGGTCGGGCGCGAGCAGGGTCCAGGCGCCGAGCGGGGCAGCGGGCGCCGCCATCGGGAACTTCAGGGGTGCGGCCTTCACCGGTGGCAGCCGCTCGGCGATCAGCGCGGACCGGCGGTGGAACCCCACCGGCTCGAGGCTCCAGTTGCGCTGCCGGTCGCGCAGCGCGGCCACTGCGGTGCCGATCGACGGGACCTCGACCAGTTCCGGCGCGGTCCAGCAATCGAGCGCCCACAATGCCTGCACCGGCGGGTCCGGGGACAACGCCAACCTGCCGTGCCAGGCGGCGATGCGCGCTCCGCGGCGGGCGAGCTCTTCCGCCAGCACCGCCTCGTTGCCCTCCGAGGCCAGGTAGGCGGCGCCGCACCGGTCGAGATCGGCGGCGGGCGGGAGGTCGTCCGGCGGCATCGCATCGTCCGTCACCGGCGCAGGCAGCCCCAGGCCAGCAGGAGCCAGCCCAACATCAGCACGCTGCCGCCGAACGGTGCGGCGTGACCGACGGTCCGGGCCCAGCTCTCGCCGCCGGCGAAGGCCAGCGCGTACACGCCGGCGCAGAAGCACACGATGCCGAGCAGGAACGCGATCCCCGCCAATCGCAGCACCCAGGCGCTCCGGACCGGACGGTCGAGCAGCAGCCCGGTCGCGATCAGCGCCATCGCGTGCCAGCCCTGCATCTGCACGGCACTGGCCAGCATGGGCCGGCCGCCTGGCGCCAGCAGCCGGTCCGGCAGGTGTGCGGCGACGGCGCCCATCGCCACGGTGGCCAGCCCGAGCAGCGCGCCCGCGATCAGCAGCAGCCGCGGCCAGGCGGTCCCGGGTGGCGTGACCGTCGAGCGTCTGGCGACAACATGCGGGGTGTCCATCGGTCGGGCTTCTAGCTGTCGGCGCGGCCTTGCGTATAGTGCGCCATGTCACGTGGCGACCTGTTTCCCGAGATCGAGCCTTTTGCCGCCGGCTACCTGCCGCTGGAACCTGGCCATGTGCCCAGCCAGGTCAAGGCTGGCGGCCATGCGCAGCCCGATACCGGGCACGTCATGTACTGGGAGCAGGTCGGTCGTCCGGACGGCCGGCCGGTGCTGTTCCTGCATGGCGGGCCGGGGGCGGGGGCAGGCATCGTGCACCGGCGCTTCTTCGATCCGGCGGTGTGGCGGGTGGTGATCTACGACCAGCGCGGCGCCGGCCGGTCGAGGCCGCAGGGGTCGCTCGCCCGCAACGACACGCCGACGCTGATCGAGGACATCGAGACGCTGCGGCGGCATCTGGGGATCGACAGCTGGCTGCTGTTCGGCGGTTCCTGGGGCTCGACGCTGGCGCTGTCCTACGCGCAGGCGCATCCGGACCGTGTGCTGGCGCTCGTGTTGCGCGGCATCTTTCTCGGCCGGCGCCGCGAGCTCGACTGGTTCCTGCATGGCCTGCAGGCGGTGTTTCCCGACGCCCATGCGGATTTCGCCGGCCACATTCCGGAGGCCGAGCGCGGCGACCTGCTCGGGGCCTATCTGAGCCGGTTGACCGATCCGGACCCGGCGATCCACCTGGCGGCCGCTCGGGCCTGGTCGGTCTATGAGGGCACCTGCTCGACGCTGCTGCCGACGCCCACCTCCGTCGCCGGCTTCGCCCGCCATCGCGCAGCCCTCGGCCTGGCCCGGATCGAGGCGCACTACTTCCGCAACGGGCTGTTCCTGCCGCCGGAAGGGCTGCTCGGCCGCATGCACCGGATCGCCCACCTGCCGGGCGAGATCGTGCAGGGCCGCTACGACATGGTGTGCCCGCCGGTCAGTGCCTTCGATCTCGCGAGCGCCTGGCCAGCCGCGCGCCTGACCGTGGTGCCCGATGCCGGACATTCGGCTCTGGAGACCGGCACCAGGCGGGCGCTGATCCTCGCCCTGGACCGGTTCCGCCCGGATGCGAAAACTTTGGCGCTCGGATGAACACTGGCGGGGTCATTGCGTTAGACCGGCGATCGCCGCCCGCTCCGTCGTCCCGGCTGAAGCTTTGCCCCGGCAGGCCGTGTGATGATCCGCGACGCTCTCAAGTCACCGATGCTTCCAAACGCCAAGGACACACCATGAACCGTTACGCGCGCTGGGGCTTTGCCCTGGTTCTTCTCCCGATCGCCGCCTGTGCGGACAAGCCCGCGCCGGCCCCGATCGTCCCGTCCGGCCCGCCGCCGCTCGCCGCTGCCGACTCCGCCTTCATCGTGACCGCGGCCCAGGGCGGCATGGCCGAGGTCCAGGAAGGCCAGCTGGCCCAGACCAACGCCCGCAATCCGCGCGTGAAGTCGTTCGCCACGAAGATGGTCAGCGACCATACCGCGAACAACGACCAGCTGAAGCAGATCGCCGTCGCCAAGGGCGCTTCCGTGCCGACAGGCCCGAACGACATGCAGACGCAGGAGCTCTCGACCCTGCAGGCCGAGAAGGGTCGCAAGTTCGACCATGACTACATCGCCGACCAGATAGCCGGCCACACCGCGATGCTGCAGGCGTTCCAGACCGAGGCGGCGTCCGGCACCGATGCCGACCTGAAGAAGTTCGCGTCCGACACCATCCCGGTGATCCAGTCGCACCTGGACATGGCGAACGGGATCGCTTCGGGCCACATGCACAAGGGCATGCACCACCACAAGGCCGCCAGCTGATCCCTGAGGGTTGCTGAACAACGACCCCCGGCACCCGGACAGGGTGCCGGGGGTCGATGCATGCCCGGCCTGGAACAAGGAACCTGCCGATGTTCATCGCGATGAACCGCTTCCGTGTGGCGCTCGGATCCGAGGCCGAGTTCGAGAAGGTCTGGCTCAGCCGTGACGTGCTCCTGCGCACGGTGCCCGGTTTCGAGAGCTTCCATCTGCTGCGTGGGCCGGAGCACGAGGACCATGTGCTCTATGCGTCGCACACGATCTGGGCGAGCAGGGAGCAGTTCGAGGATTGGACCCGCTCGGACGCCTTCCGCGAGGCCCACAAGTCCGCCGGCCAGACCGGCAGCCGATCGATGTATCTCGGGCCGCCGCAGTTCGAGGGCTTCGACGTGCTACAGGTGATCGACAAGGCCGACGCCGCCACCGGCTGAGCCTTGGGCCTGGGTAGCTGGAGGAACACGTCATGATCCGGATCGACCGCGTCGCCACCCGCACCGGCGACGACGGCACCACCAGCCTCGGCGACGGCTCCCGGACCTCCAAGGATGGCCTGCGTATCGAGGCGCTGGGAGCGGTCGACGAGGCCAACGCGGAGGTCGGTGTGCTGCGCACCCTGTTGCATGCGGACGATTCCGTGAGCGCGTTCCTGGGCCGGATCCAGAACGGCCTGTTCGATATCGGCGGCGATCTCTGCCTGCCTGGCGAGGCTGGCGACAGGTTCAGGATCGATGGCCGCCTGCTCGCGTCGCTCGACGACGCGGTCGCCGAGATGTCGGCGAACCAGCCACCACTCGACAGCTTCGTGCTGCCGGGCGGCAGTGCCGGCGCGGCGCAGGCGCATGTGGTGCGAACGGTGGTGCGGCGGGCCGAGCGACGGGTGGTCGCGCTGGCTGCCGCGGAGCCGGTCAATCCGTTCGTGCTGCGCACGCTCAACCGGCTGTCGGACTACGCCTTCGTGCTCTCCCGCCACCTGAATGACGACGGCCGCAGCGACGTGCTCTGGACGCGTGCCTCAAGCTGACGAGGCGTGGGGAACGGTCGGTCGCACCTGGCTGACTGATCCGCGGTTAGGGGGTCATGCGTCGGTCCGCGCCGGATCGGCTGCCCGCCACCTGGATGGCCTGGCGCTGAGACTGTGCCACCCGTCCGCCGGATGCGGGCACGGGTCAGTTGCGGCCGCACGCGATCTTCGTCGTTGAAGTTGTTCGAGAGACTGCCAGTATTTGCAGAGTAATCCGTCGTGCTGTTCAGGCCGGCGCGGAGCAGCCCCGCACCGAAGTACTCTGGTGGCAGCTATCGGGTGGTCAAGGACACCGGCTCATACAATGTGGAGCTTGAGGTCCACCTTCGGGCGGCGCGCATAGCCCTTCAACGGCCGGTTCGCACGCACGGCTTCCTGGCGCAGCGAGTTCGTCGTCCAGGGTCTGCCCGTACGGTAGGTGATGCCGGCCCTGGTCAGCACGACCGCCATCGCCTGCCAGGACCACTCGTCATGGACCAGATCGAGCATCATCGTACTCTGCTTGCGCAACCACGGGCGAACACTCTCTCCCGGCGTCCAGAGATCCCGGACACGATCAGCTAGCTCCGCAATCTTGCGCTCGGATGGCATGATCTTTTTGGTCACGCTGGTGAAGCAACATCTTCGCCAGGCGATGTCAACCCTGCTGTCATTACGAGTTCGAACCGTGCGTGCCGCTCGATCTGCGACAGTGGCTGAGCCGGTGGCTCATTTCGATCGTCACGCCAGTCCATAATGTTACGCTAAAGCATCAGTGGTTGAACCGGTGGCACAACCAGATGCTCAATCGAGGGCTCTTTTACTACTTAATGACGCAACCGCACCGATTATTATTATAGAATCGTCTAATACCTATGGCTTTTCGGTAAACCCAACTTTACGGTCCGACTGTCCATTGGAAGTGCGCGCCATGCGGTAAACGCACGTGGGTGGTGTGCCTTGACGAGTGGCCATCTCGTGCAAGTAAAATAGGAAAACCCCATGGTTAACACGCCAAACTATTGGAATGGCAATGCTGGAGACTCATTGTGGGATGACGCCGGAAACTGGTCCGCGGGAGTCCCGACCAGTGGTTCAGGGGATATTTCGATAACCCTGGAGGGTACTGTCGACGTCATCATCCAGGCCACCGACCCGACTTACACACTGCGGAGTCTCACGCTCGGAAGCTCGAGCGGAAGCGCCAACCTGATCGACGGGTCCAGCTTGACCGTCAGCACCAGTCTCACGATGGCCGGAAGCAGCAGCTTCCTCGTTACTCAAAGCGGAACTGCAAACTTCGGCAGTCTTGACCTCGGCAGCGCATCCACGATCATTGACCACGGCGCGTTGAACATCGGCGGAGCCATTACCGGAAACGGCACGATCGCAATCGACGGCGGCGAATTGTTCACGGATACGGTCGGCGGCAACAATCTTTACACGCTGACCAATGGCGGCGTCATAACCTTGACCAACGACGTGTCGAGCACCGGCACCATAAACTTCGGCGACGCGTCGGCCAACACCATGGATCTGGTCTTCGCGACGAGCATCTATAGCGGTGCGATCACCGGATTCGGTACGGGATCGAACGTCATCGATCTGGAGTCTCTGGCGTACAAGAGCAGCTATACGTTTTCCTACACCGGGTCTTCGATAGTCATCAATGATGGTAATTCGACCGTATTCGTTCTGACCGATATCAACAATCCTGGCGCGCTGGTTCTGAAAAGCGACGGCGCCAAGGGTACCGAGCTCATGACGTGCTTCCTCCGCGGCACGCTGATCGCGACCCCCGCCGGCGATGTGGCGGTCGAGGATCTCTGCGTTGGCGACATGGTCAGCGTGCTCGAGGACGGCGAGCGTGTCGGTCGCCCGATCGCCTGGACCGGTTGTGGCCGCATGGACGCCAGCCGCCTGGCTCATGCGGACGAAGCCTTTCCGGTTCGCATCCGCAAGGACGCGTTCGCCTCTGGCCTCCCGGCGCGCGACCTGCTGGTGACGCCCGAGCATTGCATCCTCACCGCTGCCGGCCTCGTCCCCGCGCGCATGCTGGTGAACGGCGCCTCGATCCTGATCGATCGCAGCATTCCGGATTACGAGTTCTTCCATGTCGAACTGGATACTCACGCCATCCTGCTCGCCGAGGACCTGGCCACCGAGAGCTATCTCGATACCGGCAATCGTGGCCTGTTCGAGGGCGGACGCGCGCACGCCAACGTCCTGCGCGGTCCGACAATGGCCGCGCCGCTGGCAGTGTCTCGCGCGCTGGTCGAGCCGATCTGGCAGATGCTGGTCGATCGCGCCTGTGACCTCGGCTTCGAAGGTCCCGGGATCGCCACCGCACTGACCAGTCAGCCGGACCTGCGCCTGCTCCTGGAAGACGGCTCCGAGCTCGGCTGCCATTGGACCGATGGCCACGCGCACATGTTCCGGATCCCGGCCAGCGGAAGGGCGGTACGGCTGCTCTCCCGCTCGGCGATCCCGGCGCGGATCATCGGCCCGTTCGTCGACGACCGCCGGACCCTCGGCGTCTCGGTCGAGAAGCTGGTGTTCTGGACCGGTCTCGTCGAGACGACCCTGAAGGCTGCGGACCTGGCACTGGATGGCTGGCATGCGGCGGAAGACGGCCGGCGATGGACAAACGGCGCCGCGGCACTCGACATGCCAACGATGGAGAAGGCCAGCTATCTCGACGTGCACATCGCCAGCACGGCGCAATACCTGGAACTCGTAGCCGCCTGACGAGCCTCGGAGACCCGTCCCGATCGCGCTCTGCATCGCCGGGAGGCAGGCGCGCGGTCGGTGATGGCACAGCTCGCTGATGCCGTCCCCGGCAGCATTTCCGGACAAGTCCCGGCCACGGACGCATCGGTATCCAGCCCCGAGGCCGGAGGGGCCGACTTGGGAACATCGCCCGAGTGGCCAGCTTCCGCGACCTCGCGGTTCGGTGCGACCGAGGAAGCCCGCGAGTAAGCGGCACGTGCGGTCGATGACGCCTGCTCTCAGAACGTGTCGAGCACCGCTTGTGCGTCGGCTGCCAGGCCGCCGAGCGCATCCCGCATCGCGACGATGCCACCGATCACGATCAGGGCGGGGGTCGGCAGTGGATGGCGCTCCAGCTGACCTGCGAGGGTGGCGAGCGTGCCGACCAGCAGCGTCTGCTCCGCGGTCGCGGCACGCGAGATCGCGGCAGCCGGGGTGTCGGGCGACATGCCCCCCGCCTGCAGACGGTCCGCGATGGCGCCCAGGTTGCGCACCGACATGTAGAGCACGATCGGCTGCCCGAGCCGCGCCAGTGCCGACCAGTCGAGCGACGCCACCGGATCGGTCTCGCCCTCGGCACTGTGACCGGTCGCCAGCACGATCGCCTGGTTGATGCCGCGCACCGTCGCCGGGATGCCGGCCGCGGCCAGTCCGGCCAGCCCGGCGGTGAGGCCAGGGATGATGCGGAACGGGATGCCCTCCCGCGCCAGCACCAGGGCCTCCTCGGCGCCGCGCCCGAAGACGTATGGATCACCACCCTTGAAGCGCAGCACCCGCTGGCCTTCGCGCGCCAGCATCACCAGCCGCGCGGTGATGTCGCTCTGGTGGATCGACGGGCGGCCGCCGCGTTTGCCGGCGAACTCCAGCACCGCGCCGGGCCGCGCCAGGTCGAGCACGCCGCGATCGACCAGCGCGTCATAGACGATGATGTCCGCCTGGATCAGGCCGCACAGCGCGTTGAGGGTCAGGTGGCCGCGATCGCCTGGCCCGGCGCCGGCAAGCCACACATGCCCCGGCTCCAGCACCGGGCAGCGCCCGCCGAGCAGCCGGCCGACCGCGGCCTCGACGCTGATCCCGCTGCCGGCTCGATCATCGGCCTTCACCACGGGCTTGCACCCTGGTGCCGGATGCTGCACTGCAACCTGATTGCCATACCGGCCTCTGCCATGAGCGTTTAGTGCTGGCAACCTGGCCGCCCCCACCATAGATCAACGCCCGGTCCCGTAACCTGGAGCTTGTAGGAATGTCCGACACGGCCATCAGTTCTGAACCATCGGTGCTGGCACCGCCGACGCGCACCTACGGCCATCTGAGCCCGGAGACGGTGCTGACGGTGCATCACTGGACCGACCGGCTGTTCTCCTTCACCACCACGCGCGACCAGAGCCTGCGGTTCGAGAACGGCCAGTTCGCGATGATCGGCCTCGAGCTCGACGGCAAGCCGCTGCTGCGCGCCTACAGCATCGCCAGCGCCAATTACGAGGAGCAGCTCGAGTTCCTCAGCATCGCGGTGCCGGAAGGCCCGCTGACCTCGAAGCTCGTGAAGGTGCAGCCCGGCGACACCGTGCTGGTCGGACGCAAGCCGGTCGGCACCCTGCTGGTCGACAACCTGCGCCCCGGCCGCCACCTCTATCTGCTCGCCACCGGCACCGGTCTCGCGCCGTTCATGGCGCTGATCAAGGACCCGGCCGTGTATGACCGCTTCGATCAGGTCATCCTGGCGCATGGCGTGCGCATTTCAGGTGAGCTCGCCTATGCCAACCACATCCGCCACGAGCTGCCGAAGCACGAGTTCCTGGGCGAGGAGGTGGCCGCCAAGCTGCGATACTATCCGACCGTGACGCGCGAGGAATACCAGACCACCGGGCGCATCACCGACCTGATCGAGAGCGGCAAGATCTTCACCGACCTCGACCTTCCGCCGCTCGATCCGGAGCACGACCGCGTGATGATCTGCGGCAGCGAGGCGATGCTGGCGGATCTGGAGGCGCTGTTGCTGGCGCGCGGCTTCGACGAAGGCAACAACGCGAAGCCCGGCTCCTACGTGGTCGAGAAGGCGTTCGCCCAGAAATAATTGGGGCACGCCGCATTCAGCTAGGATCATCGATGGCGTTTGACTTCGACCTGTTCGTCATCGGTGGCGGCTCCGGCGGCGTGCGTTGCGCACGCATCGCGGCGACGCATGGGGCCCGCGTCGCGGTGGCGGAGAGCCGGCACTGGGGTGGCACCTGCGTCAATCTCGGCTGCGTGCCGAAGAAGATGATGGTGCAGGCCAGCGAGTATGGCGAGCACGCGCTGGATGGCCGTGGCTTCGGCTGGAGCAGCGAGCCCGGCACGCATGACTGGGCCAGGTTGATCGCAGCCAAGGACCACGAGATCGGCCGCCTCAACGCCATCTATGTCCGGCTGCTGGGCAATGCCGGGGTGACGCTGTTCGAGGGCCGCGCGCGCTTCGAGGACGCGCACACGCTGGTGCTGGAGCCGGGACCGCTCGACCCGGAGTTCGAGCCGCGTCGCATCACCGCCAGGCGCATCGTCATTGCCACCGGCAGCACGCCGGTGGTGCAGCCGCATATCGAAGGCTACGAGTTCGGCATCAACTCGGACCAGGCGTTCCATCTGCCTGAGCGCCCGGAGCGCGTGACCATCGTCGGCGGCGGCTATATCGGCGTCGAGTTCGCCGGCATCTTCGCGGGCCTCGGCTCCGAGGTGCAGATGATCTTTCGCCAGAAGCTGCCCTTGCGCGGCTTCGACGAGGATCTGCGGCACGCCCTGGCCGAGGCGATCGAGGCGCGCGGCATAACGGCGCATCCGAACAGCCTGCTGCACGGCATTCGCCGCCTGGATGGCGATCAGCATGGTGCGCTTCAGGTGAGACTGACCGACGGTCGCGAATGGGCCACCGACTGCGTGTTTTTCGCGGTTGGCCGGATGCCGAACGTGGCCGGGCTCGGTCTCGACGCAACCGGCGTGCGCACCACCGCGGAGGGGCGTATCCTGGTGGATGCGGGGAGCGAGACGCACGAGCCGGGCATCTTCGCGATCGGCGACGTCACCAACCGGGTCAATCTGACGCCGGTGGCGATCGCCGAGGGTCACATCCTGGCTGACCGGCTGTTCGGCGGCGTGACCCGCGAGTGGTCGTTCGATACCATTCCGAAGGCGGTGTTCTTTTCGCCGCCGCTGGCCAGCGTCGGGCTGACCGAGCACGAGGCGGCGGAGCAGGGGCCGGCCGACATCTACCTGGCCCGCTTCACGCCGATGCGCCACACGCTGAGTGGGCGCAAGCGGCACAGCGTGATGAAGCTGGTAGTGGATCAGGCCAGCAGCCGGGTGGTCGGGGTGCACATGCTGGGCGAGGACGCGCCCGAGATGATGCAGGGCATGGCGATCGCGGTGTCGGCGGGGCTCACCAAGGCGGACTTCGATCGCACCATCGGCATCCATCCGACCTCCGCCGAGGAGTTCGTGACGATGCGAGCCCGGACACGCATGGCCGCGGTGGCGGAATAGCTCGCAGAGACCAAAGCTCGGCGTTTCCAGGCACGTAGCGCCCGGTCCCGGAGCCAACCGGGGCGGTTGCGGCCTAGAAATGGTCGCAGTTGGTCCCCATATGCTATTTTCCTCGTCCAAGTCGATTATTTTGCTGTATATCGCTTCCTTTGGAAGGATACTTCCCGTGACCAATTCCAAGCCGAAGATCGTAGTGGCGAAGCCACGCTGGGACGGGAGTCGCGTCGTCTTCGAAATCGACGTCGATGGCGAGGCGGTTCCGTGCGCGATCTCGCGGTCGGCGTTGCAGGACATCAGCGGCGTCAGGCGTTTCGCGCCGGTCGACCTGTTGCGCGGCTTCGGTGAAGTTCGTGCGCGGATCGAGGAGATCGCCGCCAACAAGTTCCGCATCAGGCCTGAAAGCGTTACCGGCTTCGTGAGCATCTGGGCTGACGATATCGAGGATGTTCGGCCGACGCCGGCCGGCACCGCCGCCGCGTAGCAGGCTCCGAGCGGGTCTGCGATCCAACAACCAGAACGGGAGCAGACATGTCCAAGGAACAGAATCGCGGTAATCGCGAGGCAAAAAAGCCGAAGGCGAACAAGAAGCCGGCCACCGCGGCCGCGTCGCCTTTCACCGCTCCGCAGGCCGCCCTGCCGCACAAGGGCGCCCGCAAGCCGAGCTGAGACCACCAACGCAGACCGACGAATCGCCCCGCACCGGCTTCGCCCGGTCGGGGCCCTGGCTGGCCGACCGCCGCACCCGCAGGGTCATGGCGCCGCCTGCTCAACCCACCGTATCCCGGCCGGCCAGCCAGCAGTCACTGCCGGCTGGCCGGCTGCAATAACCCATCCAGAGGAACACGCTCATGGCAGCCAAAGACGTCCGGTTCGGCAGCGAAGCCCGCTTGCGCATGTTGCGCGGCGTCGACCTGCTCGCAGACGCGGTGAAGGTCACCTTGGGGCCCAAGGGCCGCAACGTGGTGATCGACAAGAGCTACGGCGCGCCGCGTATCACCAAGGACGGCGTCACCGTCGCCAAGGAGATCGAGCTCTCCGACAAGTTCGAGAACATGGGCGCGCAGATGGTGCGCGAGGTCGCCTCCAAGACCAACGATCTCGCCGGTGACGGCACCACCACCGCCGTCGTGCTGGCGCAGGCGATCGTGCGCGAAGGCGGCAAGGCGGTCGCTGCCGGCGTCGATCCGATGGACCTGAAGCGCGGCGTCGACAAGGCGGTCGTGGCCCTGGTGGCCGAGCTCGCACGGATCTCGCGTCCGATCACCAGCCAGTCCGAGATCGCCCAGGTCGGCACCGTGTCGGCGAACGGCGAGGAGGAGATCGGCCGCATGCTGTCCGAGGCGATGCAGAAGGTCGGCAAGGAAGGCGTCATCACCGTCGAGGAGGCCAAGGGCCGCGACACCGAGCTCGATGTCGTCGAGGGCATGCAGTTCGACCGCGGCTACCTGTCGCCGTACTTCATCACCAACACCGAGCGCATGATCGTGTCGCTCGAGCAGCCCTACATCCTGCTGCACGAGAAGAAGCTGTCCGGCCTGCAGCCACTGCTGCCGCTGCTGGAAGCCGTCGTGCAGTCCGGCCGTCCGCTGCTGATCATCGCCGAGGACGTCGATGGCGAGGCGTTGGCAACGCTCGTGGTGAACAAGCTGCGTGGCGGCCTGCAGGTCGCGGCCGTCAAGGCGCCCGGCTTCGGCGATCGTCGCAAGGCGATGCTCGAGGATATCGCGCTGCTCACCGGCGGCACCGTGATCAGCGAGGATCTCGGCATCAAGCTGGAGACGGTCGGGCTCGAGATGCTCGGCAAGGCGACCCGCGTGGTGATCGAGAAGGAGACCACGACGATCATCGGCGGCTCCGGCGAGAGCGAGGCGATCCAGGCCCGCTGCGCCCAGCTGCGCGCGCAGATCGAGGAGGTCACCTCGGACTACGATCGCGAGAAGCTGCAGGAGCGCCTTGCGAAACTTGCAGGCGGTGTCGCGGTGATCCGCGTCGGCGGCTCCAGCGAGGTCGAGGTCAAGGAGCGCAAGGACCGCGTCGACGATGCGCTGCATGCGACTCGCGCCGCCGTCGAGGAGGGCATCGTGCCGGGTGGCGGCGTCGCATTGGCGCGCGCGTCGAAGGTGCTGGCCTCGCTCGTGACCGACAACAAGGACCAGCGCTTCGGCATCGAGATCGTTCGTCGCGCGGCCCTGACGCCGCTGCGCCAGATCGCCGAGAACGCCGGCGAGGACGGTGCGGTCGTGTCCGGGCACGTGCTCGACAACGATGGCGCCGACTGGGGCTTCGACGCGAACCTGTGCGAGTACAAGGATCTCGTCGCGGCCGGCATCATCGACCCGACCAAGGTGGTGCGCGCCGCCCTGCAGCATGCGGCCTCGGTTGCCGGCCTGCTGATCACCACCGAGGCGATGGTCGCGGTGGCCCCCGAGCCGGAAGCCTGATCACCCGAAACCTGTAACCGGACGCCCTGGATCCACCGATTCAGGGCGTTCCCGGGTTGCCTCGGGAGTGCGCCGGCGGCCACAGTGCCGCCGATTTGCTCTCGGAGGCCCATGTCCCGCTCCCTTTCCGCCACGCTCGCCCTCCTGCTCGGCGGCTCGTGCCTCATCCCGGCCGCGTTCGCCGCCGAAGGCTGCTTCCAGCAGCTCGCTGCCACCCGCGACGGCTCCCTCGGCCAGCCGATCCACGCCACGCCGACGCCCGACGGTCGCTCGGTGTTGTTCCTGCGCAGCGGGCCGCGCGACACCAGGCTGCAGCTGTTCCGCTACGACCTGGCCAGCCACGCCGAGACCGAGCTCGCCCATCCGGCCGACGCACCGGAGCACCTCTCCGTCGAGGAGAAGGCCCGCCGCGAGCGCGCCCGCATGACGCTCACCGGCATCACCGACTTCGCGCTGTCGAAGGATGGCAGCGTCGTGCTGGCAACCGAGGCCGACCACCTGGTGCGAATCGCCTTGCCATCCGGCCAGGTCAGCCCGGTTCCGGGCACCAACTGGATCGCGCCGCGCCTGTCCCCGGACGGCACCCATGTCGCGGCCGTGCGTGACAACGACCTGCATGTGGTGGATCTCGCCAGCGGCCAGGACCGCCAGCTCACCACCGGCGGCACCGACACGCTCACCCACGGGCTGCCGGAATTCGCCGCGTCCGAGGAGCTCGATCGCGCCGACGGCACCTGGTGGTCACCCGATGGCGCCACCCTGCTGTATGAGGAGGCCGACACGTCGGCGGTCGAGACGCACTACATCGCGGATCCGGGGCATCCCTCGGTCGCCCCGGTCTCGTTCCGCTATCCGCGCGCCGGCACCGCCAATGCGCGGGTCAGGCTCGGCCTGGTGTCGCGCGATGGTGGCGCCACGCGCTGGGTAGACTGGGACAGCACCGCGTTTCCGTACCTGGTGCGGGTGGTCTGGCCCGAGCATGGCCGGCTGTCGCTGGTGGTGATGAACCGCGCCGAGACCGAGGAGCGGGTGCTGGCGGTCGATCCGGCCACCGGCCACGCGGACACCATCCTGACCGACACCGACCCGGCATGGGTCAACGCGACGCCCGAGCTGGATCGCGATCCGGCGCCGCTGCCGCACTGGCTGCCGGATGGGTCGGGCTTCCTGTGGGCGGCCGAGCGCAACGGCGCCTGGCAACTCGAACTGCACCACGCCGACGGCTCGCTCGACCATGCCGTGACCGGCCCGAAGCAGCCGTTCCTGGCGCTCGAAAGCGTCGATCCCGCGTCGGGCTCGGTGCTGTTCGAGGCAAATCCGGACCGGCTTGGCACGGCGCTGTATCGCGTGTCCCTGAAGGGCGGGGACGCCACTCCGGTTGCCGCGGAGCCCGGCGTGCACAGCTTCAAGTTCACCGAGCCTGCATCCGATGCATCGGGCCCGACGATCTTCACCGATGCGCTCAACGGCGCCGATGGCAGCTTCGCCACCACGGTGCGCGGCTCCGACGGCCATGCGCTGGCGACCCTGCCGAGCCACGCCGAGACGCCGTCGGTGGTGCCGCACGTCGAGTTCACCCGGGCGGGCGTGCGCGACATGGATGCGATGGTGATCCGGCCCCGGGACTACGTCGCCGGCCGGCATTATCCGGTGATCCTGGAGGTCTATGCCGGCCCCGACTTCAAGACCGTGGTCCGGGCGCCGCGCGAGTTCCTCGAAAACCAGTGCATGGCCAATTTCGGCTTCGTCGTGGTGAGCGTCGACGGACGCGGCACACCGGGGCGCGGGCATGACTGGGAGCGGGCGATCAAGAACGACCTGATCGACGTGCCGCTGGGCGACCAGGTCGACGGGTTGCAGGCGCTGGGCCGGCGCTATCACGAGATGGACATGTCGCGTGTCGGGGTGAATGGCTGGTCGTTCGGCGGCTACTTCACGGCGATGGCGACGATCCGCCGGCCGGACGTGTTCAAGGCGGGTGTCGCCGGTGCGCCGGTGGTCGACTTCGCCGACTACGACACAGCCTATACCGAACGCTATCTCGGCACCCCGCAGGACGATGCGGCCGGCTACCGGACCAGCAACGTGCTGACCTATGCGCCGTCACTGTCGCGGCCGCTGTTCATCATGCATGGCCTGACCGACGACAACGTCTATTTCGAGAACACCGTGAAACTCACCCAGTCGCTGACCACGGCCGGCAAGCCGTACCAGCTGCTGCTGCTGCCGGGCACGCACCAGCTGCCGGACCCGGTGATCCGCGCCCGCGTGGGTGAGGCGCGCATGGCGTTCCTGCAGTCGAAGCTTCAAGGGAACCCGACCTCGACGAAATGAAAGCCCGGATCACGGCCGTGCAATATCGGCCGTGTCTCTGGTTCAGACTCCCGCGTTGCCGGCCTCGACGGATGACACGCAGCACGCGCCCGCGGTTACTCGAAGCATTTCTTCTTGTCGCGATGACGCTGTCCGGCAGGGCTGTGGGCGCCTCGATGGCATCCCTGTCGATCCGTCTGGCACCATTCCGCGTAATGAACTGACAACATTTTTCCGGTCCTCTATTGCGGCCGCGCTGACGGCTCTGCACCGTTGGTGAACTGGGGTAGCGGCACATGCTGATCGATCTGCGCGGGACCACGATCTATGTCGATATCGTCGGCAGTGGGCTCGACGCATCCGGGCCGCAGATGCGCGAGAAGCCGGTGGCGATGTTGGTGCATGGCGGTCCGGGGCTGGACCATACCGGCCTCAAGGGGGAGATGGACGCGCTCTCCGACCGGATGCAGCTGGTCTATTTCGACCATCGCGGGCACGGGCGGTCGGGGCGCGGCGATCCGGATCGCTACACGCTGGACGAGAACGTCGAGGACATGGAGGCGCTGCGTCGCCATCTCGGCCTCGGGCAGATCGTCAGCATCGGCACAAGCTACGGCGGCATGGTCGCGCAGGCACACGCCGCCCGCTATCCCGACGCGGTGTCGCATCTCGTGCTCGTCGTCACCGCGGCCGAAGCCGGCTTCATCGAGACCGCCCGAAGCATCCTCGCGAGCCGCGGGACGACCCTTCAACAGGCCCAATACGACAAGCTCTGCGCCGGCGGGATCGATGAGGAAGAGGATTTCATCCGCTACGTCCGGATCATGGCGCCGCTCTACGCCCACTCGCACGGCTCCGGGTCCCGGCGTGGCGGCCCCGATCACACCATCTACGAGGCCGAGCCGCTGAACCGGGCCTTCAGGCCGGACGGCTTCCTGCGTCGGCTCGACCTGCGCCCCGAGCTGCCGCGGATCACGGCGCGCACGCTCATCATCGCCGGGCGGCACGACTGGATCTGCGCGCCGGCGTTCTCGGAGGAGATCCACCGGCTGATCCCGGGGTCCGAGCTGCGCATCTTCGAGCAGAGCGGCCATGCCATCCGCCAGGACGAGCCCGACCGGCTGATCGAGACGATCGCCCGGTTCGTAACCGGGGATGCGGCCGCCTCGCCATGATCGGCTAACGCAGGTCGGGTGCGATCAGGCCGGCCAGCTGCTGCAGGAGCGCACTCATCGCGGCCACCTGCGCCTGATCGCCGGCGCCGACCGGTCCGACCAGATGCGCGCGCCTGCGGATCGCTTGGGCAGGCCCGCGCGTCGCGTCGATCGTCCAGCTGGCGTCCAGCGTCAGGGTGCCGTCGGGGGCGGGTTCGAAGCGGCTGACGGTCAGGTCGAGGCGACGGAAATCCGGCTGCAGTGGCGAGGTGGTGACCAGGTCCGCCTGTGGCAGCAGCGCCTGCAGGTCGGCGGCCAGCGCCTGGCGGATGCCGACCGACAGCCGATCCCCCCAGCGCCCGTTGGGGCTGGCGACGAGTTCATCCGGCGCGACCCGGCGCAGCAGGCCGCTGCCGTCGAGATGGTCCGGCAGCAGCACGGGGCGGACCTCGATCACGTCCGAGGGCAGGGGCTCGAGCAGCGGGCTGCCGGCGAGCCCGCTGCTGGACAGGACATAGACGTGCAGCCGGGGCGCCGCACAGCTCGCGAGGCCGACCGCCAGCAGCCCGACCAGCAGGTGCCGCCTCATCGGGCGCGTCCGCGCAGCACCAGCGAGGGATCGCTCTCCACATCACGGGCGATGCCACGAAGGCTGTCGGCCGCGGCGGCGAGGTCGCGCAGGCTGGTCTCCAGGTTGAGCCGCGCCTCCGATCGGTCACCGGCCAGCGCGTCGATCGTCGCGGTGAGATGCCGGGCATGGTCCGCGGTCTGGTTGGCGGTGGCGAGCAGCCGGGCAAGCTCCGGACCGCGGACCGCCACCTGCCCACGCAGCGAGGCCGACAGCGCGTCGTAATGCGCGATCGTCTGTAGCGCCTGATCGCGGACTTCCTGCACCGAGCTGTTGATGAGCGGTCCGGTGTCGTGCAGCCCGTCCGCCGTGACTTTCAGGCTGGCGATCAGCGGGGGCAGGCTGGCGATCAGCGGCGGCAGGTTGGTGTCCAGCGTGTCGGCCAGATGCTCGATCGAGTGCAGCGTGCGTTGCGAGCTCTCGGCCAGGTCGCGCAGCGGCAGCTTGGGGATCTGCTCGCGCAGCTGCTCGAACTCGGACTGGATGGTCGGGATCTCGACCAGGCTGCTCTTCTGGCCGGAGAACACCGCGCCGGAGTTCGGCTGGATGTCGAGATCGACCGCCATCTGGCCGGTGACGAAGCTCTGCATCACCAGCTGACCGCGCAATCCGGCCGCCACCAGCTGCGGCAGATCGACCTGCTCCGAGGCGCGTGCGGGTCGTTCCAGCAGCACCCGGCCGGTATCGAGCTGCAGCGTCACCGGGATCCGGGCCTGCAGATCGACCGGGTTCACATAGAGCGAGATGGTCTCGACGGACCCCACCCGGACACCGCGGAAGGTGACCGGCGCGCCAGGCGCCAGGCCGCCGACGCCGCCATGGAAGTAGATCACCGCCTGCTGCACCGGGCTCAGCAGATGCAGGCTGCCGAACACCAGTACCGCGCCCATCGCCAGGCCGAGCCCGACCAGCACGAAGAGCCCGACCAGCGTCTGTCTAGCGGCCATCCGCATCTCCCGTGCCCCGCTCATCCGCCGCTCGCTCATCCGGCACGCGCTCACGATGCATGAAGGCCTGCACCGTGGGGTGCATGCAATGGTCGCGCAGCCAGGTGGGGGCGCCGGTGGCGATCACGGTGTGCGCCTCGGCATCGAGGAAGGCGCCGTCATCGGCGATCGAGAACAGGCTGGGCAGCTCGTGGCTTACCAGCACGATGGTGGTGCCGAGGCCCTCGCGCAGCTCCAGGATCAGGTCGTCGAGGCGCTTCGAGGTGATCGGGTCGAGGCCGGCGGAGGGTTCGTCGAAGAACAGCACCTCCGGATCGAGCGCCAGTGCCCGCGCAAGGCCGGCCCGCTTGCGCATGCCGCCGCTGAGTTCCGCCGGCATGAGGTTGGCCGCCGCCTCCATGCCGACCAGGGCGAGCTTCAGCCGCACCAGGTCTGCGATGGCAGCCGGCTTCTGCCGGGTGAACAGCCGCAGCGGCAGGGCGACGTTCTCGGCGACCGTCAGCGAGCTCCACAGTGCGGCACTCTGGAACAGCACGCCGTAGCGCCGGTTGATCAGGGTCCGGCGTGCCTCGGGCACCTCCCAGTAGCTCTCGCCATCGACCAGCACCGTCCCGGCAATCGGCCGCAGCAGCCCGACGAGCCCCTTCAGCACGGTGCTCTTGCCGCAGCCGCTGGCGCCCATCAGCGCGAAGATCGAGCCCTGGCGCACCCGAAGCGCCACGTCGCGCTGGATCACCCGGTCGCCGAACGCCAGCGTGAGGCCATGTGTTTCGATCTTCAGGGGTGCATCCATTCGGCGGCTCAGAACCCGAACGCGTTGGCGCCGACCGCGAAGGCCGAGTCCAGCACGATCACGCCGACGATGCTGGCCACCACCGCCTTGGTCGCCGCCTGTCCGACCGCGGCGGCGCTGCGTCCGGCATCCAGCCCGATGCGGCACGACACCAGCCCGATCAGGGCGGCGAAGGCCACGCTCTTGATCAGCCCGAACACGAACTGGCTCAACGGAACCGCGTGGGCGAGGGCGGTGGCGAACGCCAGCGGCGACAGGTCGAGCATCGTGGTGGCGACCAGCGCGCCGCCGGCCATGCCGATCACGCACGCATAGAGATAGAGCAGCGGCATGGTCAGCACGAGCGACAGCGTCATCGGCAGCACGAGGTAGGTCTGCTCGCTAATGCCGAGCACCCGCAGCGCGTCGATCTCCTCGTTGGCCTGCATGGTGGCGAGGCGGGCCGCATTGGCGCCACCGGTGCGGCCGGCCAGGATGATCGCGGTCATCACCACCGCCAGCTCGCGCACCAGGCTCAAGCCCACCAGCTGGCTGACGAAGATCTCGGCACCGAGCTTGCGGAGCTGCACCGCGCCGATGAAGGCCAGGATCGCACCCAGCAGTAACGTGACGACGCCGACGATCGGCAGCGCCGAAGGCCCGGCGCGATACACTGCGTCGAGCAGGTCGCCGCCCTGCATGCGGGTGCGCCGGTTGCTTGGCCAAAGCGTGCGCGGCACCAGGGTGTCGGCCAGTGCCGCCACCGCTCCGGCTGCCAGTTCCGCGCCGGCTCCGACCGCGGCGAGAGCACCCAGGGTCGCAGTCCCGATTGCCTGCAGCGGGTTGGTCCGGCGCGTGCCGGGCCCCGGAGCCGCGATGGCCGGTCCTGCCAGGGCCAGCAGTCGCTGCGCCGATGGCGGCAGTCCGCCCTCGTCCAGCGCCAGACTGGCGGCCTGCGCCATGTCGCGCAGCCGCCACACCGTCGCGACCAGCAGGCTGTCCCAGTCGAGGAGGCCATCGGTGTCGAAGCGCACATGCCCGGCTCCGGCGATATCCGATCGGATCGCTCTTGCCTCGAAGTCCGGCACCAGGCCATCGCCGTAGCGCCAGTTGCCGTGCAGCACCACGACAGCCACATCGCCTTCATGCCGCACCAGCCAGAGCCGGTGCTGGCTGTCGTCGGGAGCTCGGGGAGGAGACAGGGTCAGCCGCGCATCCTCAGGCCTTTCGGCAGCGATCCGGGCCGTCCCGTCTGGCCCTGGCCGTATTGCTGTCATGCAGCACGATCCTAGCGTGTCGGCAGCACACGACCAACTGATCCGGGGCGTCTTTACGAGCCCTCCGAAGAAGGGCCACGATATGTTTTGACACATTGCCGTCCGGAGGGACCATGAGCGACCTGCTGGACAGCCTGCCATCGGAAACCCTGGAACCGCTGCTGCTGGCTCCGGGAGCCTGGCTGCTGCCGTCGTTTGCCAGGTTGCAGGCGGACGACCTGCTCGATGATCTCCTGGCCGTCGCCGACGCGGCACCGTTCCGGCATCTGCTGACCCCCGGCGGGGCGACGATGTCGGTGGCGATGACCAATTGCGGCCGCCTCGGCTGGGTCAGCGACGCGCGCGGTTATCGTTACGAGGGCCTGGACCCGCTGACCGGCGCGGCGTGGCCGGTGCTGCCGGCACGATTGCTCGATGTGGCGCGTCGGGCCGCCGCCTCGGTCGGGTACGAGCGCTTCTCGCCCGACGCCTGCCTGGTCAACCGCTACGTGCCCGGCTCGAAGCTGTCGCTGCATCAGGATCGCGACGAGCTCGACCTGGCTGCTCCGATCGTGTCGATCTCCCTGGGTCTCCCGGCGGTGTTCCTCTTCGGCGGCCCCGCGCGGGGCGACCGGCCGCGCCGCATCCGATTGGCGAGCGGCGACGTGGTGATCTGGGGCGGCGCCTCGCGGCTGGTCTATCACGGCATCGCGCCGCTCATGGATGGCCACCATCGCCTGACCGGTCGCGTGCGCTACAACCTCACCTTCCGCACCGTCGGCCTGTAAACCGGGTCGGACGGCACCACTTTCGTTCCTGCAGGAATGGGAGGATAAGGTCGCCGTTCCTGAACGAGGGCTGCCACGCGGTCCCGGATGTCCAGAGGATCCGAAAGTCCGCCGATGAGCGCCGTCCTGTCCGCGAGCAGCCCGACCCGACCGGCCTGGACTCCTGCGAGTTGGCGCGCGTTCCCGATCCGGCAGCAGCCCACCTATCCGGACCAGGCAGCGCTCGGCGCCGTCGAGGATCGGCTGCGTGGCTACCCGCCGTTGGTGTTTGCTGGCGAGGCGCGTCGCCTGAAACAGCAGCTTGCGCTCGCTGCAGAGGGTCGCGCTTTCGTGCTGCAGGGCGGCGCCTGTGCCGAGAGCTTCGGCGAGTTCAAGGCCGACATCATCCGCGACACCTTCCGCGTGCTGCTGCAGATGGCGGTGGTGCTGACCTTCGGCGCCAAGGTGCCGGTGGTGAAACTCGGGCGGATGGCCGGCCAGTATGCCAAGCCGCGCTCGTCCGACATGGAGACGGTGGCCGGCGAGACGCTGCCGGTCTATCGCGGCGACATCATCAACGGCTCGGACTTCACGCGGGCATCCCGGGTGCCGGATCCGGCGCGCATGGAGACCGGCTACTTCCAGTCCGCCGGCACGCTGAACCTGCTGCGCGCCTTTGCCGGCGGCGGCTATGCCAATCTGCACCAGGTGCACCGGTGGAACCTCGGCTTCGTCGAGCGCAGTCCGCTGGCCGCGCGTTACCAGGACCTGGCGCAGCGCATCGACGAGACGCTCGAGTTCATGGGCGCCTGCGGGCTGTCGGCGAACGCGCCGCAGGTGAACGAGACCGACTTCTATACCAGCCACGAGGCGCTGCTGCTGCCGTACGAGCAGGCGCTGACCCGGGTCGATTCCACCACCGGCGACTGGTACGGCTGCTCGGCGCACTTCCTGTGGATCGGCGACCGCACCCGCCAGCCGGACGGCGCGCATGTCGAGTACCTGCGCGGCGTGCGCAACCCGATCGGCCTCAAGGTCGGGCCGACCACCACCGCCGACGACCTGCTGCAACTGCTCGACCTGCTGAACCCGGCGGATGAGCCCGGCCGGCTGACGCTGATCAGCCGCATGGGCGCCGAGGGCGTGCGCCGCCACCTGCCGCCGTTGCTGCGCGCGGTGCACGCGGCCGGGCGCAAGGTGGTCTGGCTGTGCGATCCGATGCACGGCAACACCGTCAGCACCGCGTCCAAGGTCAAGACCCGCTCGTTCGATGCGATCCTGTCCGAGCTGCGCGGCTTCTTCGACGTGTTTGCGGCCGAGGGCGCCTCGCCCGGCGGCGTGCATGTCGAGATGACCGGCCAGGACGTCACCGAGTGCGTCGGCGGCGCGCACCGGCTGACCGAGGCGGATCTGGGCAACCGCTACGAGACCTTCTGCGACCCGCGCCTGAACGCCGAGCAGTCGCTGGAGATGGCGTTCCTGGTGGCCGAGGAGCTGACCGCGCGACGTCGGGCTTCGAGCCGTTGAGCGCGGGCGAGGGGGCCGGGGTTACGCCCGACGCGGACATAACCGCCCGCACGGACGCGTATTTCAATCGCACCCGGGCGATCATCGGCCGCTATGGCGACCGCCGCGTCACCTACGCGCTGTTCCTGCGCCGGCCGGTGATCGCCGCCTGCGGGTTGATGACGGACTGGCTGTCGGGCGTGGCGCAGGCCCGTCGCCTCGCGATCGAGATCGAGCAGAACTTCGCCGAGGGTGACTGGGTCGGCGCCGGCGAGCCGCTGGTCTATGTGACCGGCAGCTTCCACGGCCTGGTCGATCTCGAGACGTTGCTGCTGCAGAAGCTGGGGCCGGCCTGCGTGGCCGCGCACAACGCCTACCAGATGTGCCTCGGCCTGCCGAAGGTGCGGTTCCTGGCGATGGAAGCCAGGCACTGCGCCGGCTACGACATGCAGGAAATGATGGCCTATGCGGCGGCCGTCGGTGGTCGGGCGGCGCAGCGGGAAGGCGCCCTCGGCTTCGTCGGCTGCGCCAATGACGCGACTGCGCATTTCTATGGCGCCGCTGCCGGCTCGGGCACCATGCCGCACGCCCTGATCGGCTATGCCGGCTCGACGCTGCGTGCCGCCGAGATGTTCCGTGAGTGCTTTCCCGACGCCGACCTCACCGTGCTGACCGACTATTTCGGCCGCGAGATCACCGACGGGCTGGAGGTCTGCCGACGGTTTCCGGAGCTTGCTGCGGCTGGCCGGATGGGGGTTCGCCTGGACACCCATGGCGGGCGGTTCCTGGAGGGGCTGGACCCGCAGGCAAGCTATGCGGTGATCGAGCGGCATGTGCCTGGGGCGATCCGGCGCTATCGCAGCGAGAGCGAGCTGCGCCACCTGGTCGGAACCGGCGTGTCGGCGGCGGCGATCTGGCGCATGCGCGAGGCCCTCGACGAGGCCGGCTTCCCCAAGGTGCGGATCATCGCCTCATCGGGGTTCGGCGTCGATAAATGCCGGGTCATGGCGGACGCGAAGGCGCCGATCGACGTGGTCGGCACCGGCAGCTTCATACCGGATACCTGGTCGGAGACCTATGCGACGGCCGACATCGTCGCCTATGACGGCGTCCCGCAGGTGAAGCTCGGCCGCGAGTTCCTGCTGCGCAAGATCGAGGGGCGGCACGCATGATCGATGACGACGAGGATGAGGGCCTCCCAGGGTCTGCGCCGCAGGTGTCCGACGAGGGCGGCCTGTTCGCGCCGGAGGGTGGCTGGCGGGTCAGGATCCTCGACCAGTCGGGTGCGTCCGAGGATGACATCGTCGAGGAGATCAAGGGCTTCCCGACGCTGATGCTGGCGAACGCGTTCTGCCAGGCCTACGTGCGCGACAGCGTCGAGCGCTGCCGGGTGCCAGGAGCGAGTGCCCGCGAAGTGCTGGCGGCCTGGTTTGCCTATGGCGAGGATGCCGAGGTGGTCGATGCCGGCGAGCTCGGCTGGCGCTCGGCGGGTGAGCTGGAGGATTTTGCGGCGTTGTCGAGCAGCGAGATCGAGCGGGACTGGCGATCGCTGGACCCGCGGCTCGAGGCGCTGGATCCGGAACTCGCGCTCGGGGACGAGCTCGATGAGGAAGACGACGACGACGCGGACGAGGACGGTCCGGACGAAGGCGGGGAGAAGCCCGGCGACGCGGACGAGTGGCCGATCCCCCGGCATCGCGCATGAAGCTCCGGTTCGCGCCCAGCCCGACCGGGCTGCTGCATGTCGGCAACGCGCGCCAGGCGGTGGCCAACGCCCTGCATGCACGCCGCCACAAGGCCGGCTTCCTGCTGCGCATCGACGACACCGACGTCGAGCGGTCGCGTGAGGAGCACGTGCAGGGGATCCAGCAGGACCTCGCGTGGCTCGGGCTCGAGTGGGACGAGCTGGTGCGGCAGTCCGATCGCCGCGCGCGCTATGACCTGGCAGCGGAACGGCTGCGGCATTCCGGCCGGCTGTATCCGTGCTTCGAGAGCGAGGAGGAGCTGCGCGCCAAGCGGGAGATGCGGCTGCGCCAGCGCCGGCCGCCGGTCTATGACCGCGCCATGCTGCGGATGACGCCCGAGCAGCGCGCCCAGGCGGAGGCGAATGGCAAGGTGCCGTACTGGCGCTTCCGGCTGTCCGACGGCGTGATCGGCTGGAACGACCTGGTGCAGGGGCCGACCCAGGTGAAGCTGCCGTCGATCTCCGACCCGGTGGTGATCCGTGCCGATGGTACCGTACTCTATACGTTTGCATCGGTGGTCGACGATCTCGAGCTCGGCATCACCCATGTGCTGCGCGGCGAGGACCACGTCACCAACACCGGTGTGCAGCTCGACATCCTGCAGGCGCTGGGCGGCCGGCCGGACCGCTTCACCTTCGCGCACCTGCCGCTGCTGCTGGACGAGGCCGGCGGCAAGCTGTCGAAGCGGTTCGACGGGCTGTCGCTGCGGGCGCTGCGTCACGATGGCATCGAGCCGACGGCGCTGGTGTCCTACCTGGCCCGGCTCGGCACGTCGGAGGATCCGCAGCCGCTGTCGTTCGCGGAGATGGCCACGACCTACGACGTGAGCCGGGTCTCGAAGTCGCCGGCGCGGTTCGACATGCGCCAGCTGCTGGCGCTGAACCGGCGGACCACCCACCACATGTCGTTCGAGCAGGTGCGGGACCGGCTGCCGGAGGGCGCCACCGAGGCGTTCTGGAACACAGTCCGCGGCAACGTCGACATGCTGTCGGAGATGCGCCACTGGTGGGATGTGGTCGGTGGCAGCATCATTCCGCCGGTGCAGGAGGAGGAGGCGGGCTTCCTGCTGCAGGCCCTGGAGGCCTTGCCGCCGGATCTGCCGGAGCAGCCCTGGGATTCGCAGACCTGGCAGGCCTGGACATCGAGCTTGCGAGCGGCCACCGGTCGCAGCGGGCGGGCATTGTTCCATCCGCTGAGACTGGCTTTGACCGCAGAGGAAAAAGGCCCGGAGCTGCGCGATCTGCTGCCTTTAATGGGACACGAACGCGTGTCGGGGCGCCTGCGTATGGCAGCCAGCTGACCCACGGGCCGCAGATATCCCAGATGCAAGATAGCAACAGCGGAAGGGAAGGTTTATTGTTGCGGCGCGGCAGAGATGAACGGGCGGTCTTAACCTGCCGTTGATGATGGAAGTCCAAAGTCGCCGCGCGGTCGATGACCAGTTGGGCGATGAGAGGTACGAGGAGCGGATGAGAACCAAGATACTGCCGTCCTTTCCTGGGGCTCTTGCCCTGGCGGCATTGACGACGCTGACGGGTTGCAAATACTCGATTCTCGACCCCAAGGGTGCGGTCGGCGAAGCCCAGAAACAGCTCATCCTGACCTCGACGATCGCAATGCTGGTCATCGTGATACCGGTGATCATGCTGACGCTATGGTTCGCCTGGCGCTATCGTGCCGGATCCGGCGCGCGGTATGAGCCCGACTGGGGCCATTCCCGCAGCATCGAAGTGGTCTGCTGGGGCGTGCCGATCGCCATCATCCTGTTCCTGGGAACCATCACCTGGACCAGCACGCACGCGCTCGATCCGTATAAGCCGCTGGCCAGCCAGAAGCAGCCGATCGTCATCGACGTGGTGGCCCTGAACTGGAAGTGGCTGTTCATCTACCCGGCCCAGGGGATTGCCACGATCAACGAGATTGCCTTCCCGGTCGACACTCCGGTCACGTTCCACATCACATCGGATTCGGTGATGAACTCGTTCTTCATCCCCGAGCTCGGCAGCCAGATCTACGCGATGGCCGGGATGCGGACGCAGCTGCACCTGATCGCCGACCAGCAGGGGACGTTTCCCGGACTGTCGTCGTTCTATAGCGGCCGCGGTTTCTCCGACATGCACTTCAATGCCATCTCGACCACCGACGCTAAGTTCGCCGACTGGGTTGCGAATGCAAAGAAGTCACCCGATGTCATCGACGCGTCCGACTACTCGAAGGTCGCAGCCCCCGAGGAGAAAGCTCCGGTGCGCTACTTTTCGACCGTCGAGCCTAATCTTTTCAACGAGATCATTGCGAAATATCTGGGCAAGGCCGCGAGCTTCAACTCCGGCATGAAGGAATAGATCATGTTAGGGAAGCTTACGCTTGCTGACATTCCGTATGACCAGCCCATCATCATGGGCGCCGCAGGGTTCATGGGCCTGGTGGTCCTGGTGGTCCTGGGGGCGATAACCTACTACCGCAAGTGGGCTTATCTATGGACCGACTGGATCACCTCCGTCGACCACAAGAAGATCGGCGTGATGTACATCATCGTCGCGTTGGTGATGCTGCTCCGCGGCTTCTCCGACGCGATCCTCATGCGTTCGCAGCAGATGATGGCTTCCGGCGGCCGGCCCGGCTTCCTGCCGCCGCACCATTACGACCAGATCTTCACCGCACACGGCACCATCATGATCTTCTTCATGGCGATGCCGTTCATGATCGGGTTGATGAACATCGCCGTGCCGCTGCAGATCGGCGCGCGCGACGTGGCGTTCCCGTTCCTGAATTCGGTCAGCTTCTGGCTCACCGCGGTGGGCGCCATCCTGGTGAACGTGTCGCTGGTGATCGGTGAGTTCGGCCAGGTTGGCTGGCTTGCCTATCCGCCGCTCTCGGAGCTGAAGTTCAGCCCCGGCGTCGGTGTCGACTACTACATCTGGAGCCTGCAGCTCACCGGCATCGGGACCCTGCTGACCGGGGTGAACTTCTTCGTCACCATCGTGAAGCTGCGTGCACCGGGCATGACCTGGATGCGGATGCCGATCTTCACTTGGACGATCCTCTGCACCGCCATCCTGATCATGGCCGCGTTCCCGATCCTGACCGTGACCTTCGGGATGCTGTCGCTCGACCGCTATCTGGGCATGCACTTCTTCACCAATGACGGTGGCGGCAACCAGATGATGTACATGAACCTCATCTGGTGCTGGGGGCATCCGGAGGTTTACATCCTGATCCTGCCGGCCTTCGGTATCTTCTCCGAGGTGGTTCCGACCTTCGCCCAGAAGCGCCTCTTCGGTTATGGCGCAATGGTTTATGCGACCGTGTGCATCACCTTCCTGTCGTTCGTCGTGTGGCTGCACCACTTCTTCACGATGGGCTCGGGCGCCAACGTCAATGCCTTCTTCGGCATCACGACGATGATCATCTCGATCCCGACGGGCGTGAAGATCTTCAACTGGCTGTTCACGATGTATCGCGGCCGGATCATCTACACCGCCCCGATGCTATGGACCGTCGGCTTCATGGTGACCTTCACCATCGGCGGCATGACCGGCGTTATGCTGGCGCTCCCGGGCAATGACTGGGTGCTGCATAACAGCCTGTTCCTGATCGCCCACTTCCATAACGTCATCATCGGCGGCGTGCTGTTCGGTTACCTCGCCGGCTACGCGTACTGGTTCCCGAAGGCGATGGGCTTCAAGCTGCATGATGGATGGGGCAAGGCCTCGTTCTGGTGCTGGCTCGGCGGCTTTTACCTGGCCTTCATGCCGCTCTACGCGCTCGGCTTCATGGGCATGACCCGCCGCATGAACCACTACGACAACCCGGCCTGGACGCCGTACCTGGACGTTGCCGCAGTGGGCGCCCTGGTGGTGCTGGCCGGTATCACCTGCCAGATCATCCAGCTCTATGTCAGCATCCGCGATCGCCACGAGAACATGGACGTCACCGGCGATCCCTGGAACGGCCGCACCATGGAGTGGTCGACCTCCTCGCCGCCCCCCTTCTACAACTTCGCTATCCTGCCGCACATCGACGCGCTGGATGCCTTCAACGAGGTCAAGAAGCGTGGCCTCGAGGCTCGTGAGACGCCGGTCTATTCTGACATCCACATGCCGCGGAACACCGGAGCCGGCTTCATCATCTCCGTCGCTGCCGGTGTCGTCGGGTTCGCGCTGATCTGGCACATCTGGTGGATGGCAATCGTCGGCATGATCGCCATGGTCGGCACCTTCATCGTCCGCTCCTGCAACGATGACATCGACTACTACGTGCCGGCAGCCGAGGTCGCGCGGATAGAGGCGCTGCATAACAGCCGCGTCGCCGCCCTGGAGCTGACCCATGTCGCCTGACTCCCTCGTCGCACATCACGGCGAGTTCGCTGAGGATCATTCCCACGAGCCGAACAACGTGTTCGGCTTCTGGCTCTATCTGATGACCGACTGCATCCTGTTCGCGACGCTGTTCGCGGGCTTTGCAGTCGCCCGGCACCAATATGCCGGTGACGTCAGCGGGCGCGACATCTTCAACCTGCGCTATGTCGGGGTGGAGACCGCGCTGCTGCTGATCAGCTCCTCTACGTACGGCTTTGCCATGATCAACGCCTACAAGCGCAACCTGCCGCAGGTGGTGGGTTGGCTTGTGGTCACGTTCCTGCTCGGCGCCGGCTTCGTCGGCATGGAGATCAACGAGTTCCACCACCTGGTGGCGGAAGGTCACGGGCCCGACAAGAGCGCGTTCCTGTCCGCCTTCTTCACGCTGGTGGCGACACACGGCCTGCATGTGACCTGCGGCCTGATCTGGATGACGGTTCTCGTCCTGCAGATGACGGTGCTGAGGAAGGGTCTCTCGACCGTCTACGTGAACCGCCTGATGTGCCTCAGCCTGTTCTGGCACTTCCTGGACATCGTCTGGATCTGCGTGTTCTCCCTGGTCTATCTGATGGGGGTCCAGTGATGGCCAGTCCCGCCCTGCACGGTCATTCGCATGAGACCCACATCGAGGGTTCGGGTGGAGCCGGTCACGCCAGCTACGGCGCATACGGGATAGGCTTCGCGCTATCAGTAATCCTGACCGTCGCCGCGTTCTACCCAGTGATGGTGCCCGGTACGATACCAGCGTCTTGGGTGTTTTCGACGATCGCGGTCCTTGCGGTGGTCCAGATCTTCGTCCACCTCGTATGCTTCCTGCACATGAGCGCTGCCTCCGAGCAGCGTTGGAACGTGGTGGCCTTCGGCTTCGCGATCCTCGTGGTCTTCATCCTGATCATCGGATCGTTGTGGATCATGCACAACGTCTCCGAGAACATGATGACCCCGGAAGTACCTGCGGTCCCAACGGCGACTGGCGCACAGGATGCCAACCCGGGACCGAAGTCCGGGATGTAGCAGTCCGCCCACACCGGGGACGTCCTCGAGAGACGCCTGTCGCGCCCGCGACAGGCGTTTTCCGTTGCCGGATGGATGATCGGTAGCCGGAACGGCCGGGCCAGCTTGCCGATGCCCTCCCGATGAAGCAAAACCGGCCAATGCCCGAGCTTCTGCTTCATGACAGCCTGACACGGAAAACGGCACCTTTCGTGCCGCTCGATCCCGGCCATGTTCGCCTCTATTACTGCGGCCCGACCGTTTACGATCTCGCCCATATCGGCAATCTCCGGGCGATGCTCGCGGCCGATGTGCTGGTCCGGCTCCTGCGCGCGCTGTATCCGCGGGTCACCTACGTCCGCAACATCACCGACATCGACGACAAGATAAACGCCCGCGCGGCCGAACGCGGCATCGGCATCGGCGTCCTGACAGCTGCGACCATTGCCGATTTCCATGCCGATCTCGCGGCCGTCAACATCCTGCCACCCGACATCGAGCCGCGAGCGACCCATCATGTTGCCGAGATGGTCGCACTGATCGAGCGCCTCCTCGCCTCCGGGCACGCCTATGCCGCCGATGGGCATGTGCTGTTCCAGGTCTCGCACTTTGCCGATTACGGCCGATTGTCCGGACGTGATCCCGACGAGTTGCTGGCCGGAGCCCGCGTCGAGGTAGCACCCTACAAGCGCGACCCCGGCGATTTCGTGTTGTGGAAGCCGTCGACGCCGGACCTGCCCGGCTGGGACAGTCCCTGGGGCCGCGGGCGGCCAGGCTGGCACATCGAGTGCAGCGCGATGGCGCGTCGCTATCTCGGCGAGAGCTTCGATATCCATGGCGGTGGCGACGACCTGCTGTTCCCGCACCACGAGAACGAGCGTGCGCAGAGCCTGTGCGGATATCCGGGCGGCCGGTTCGCCAACATCTGGTTGCATAACGCGATGCTTCTCGTCGACGGCGAGAAGATGTCCAAGAGCCTGGGCAATTTCCTGACCATCCGCGATGTCGTGGCAGGGGCACCTGCCGAGGCGCTCCGCCTGGTGTTGCTCGGCACGCATTACCGGTCGGTGCTGAACTACACGGCACGTGGCCTCGCTGACGCCGGACGCACGCTCGACCGTTTCTATCGTGCGATCCGTGCCTCGGGGATCTCCCCGGCCACCGTGGATGCGGCCATTCCGGATGCGTTCCTGGATGCCCTTTGCCAGGACCTGAACACCCCAGGCGCGATTGCCGTGCTGCACCGCCTGGCCGACGCCGCACTTGCGGGAGATACGGAGGCCGGGGCCGGTCTGCGCGCCGCGGGACAGCTGCTCGGACTGTTGGAAGCGGATCCGGAGTTGTGGTTCCAGGCCGGAGTTGATGGCGCCGCCGTGCAGCAGGCCATCACTGAACGACTGGCGGCGCGCAAGGCCCGCGATTTCGCCCGCGCCGACGCGATCCGTGCCGACCTGCTGGAGCGCGGGGTGATGCTCGAGGACGGACCCTCCGGCACGACCTGGCGGCGTCTGTCTTGACCGGGCGCGATGGTGGCGCCGATCTGGCACCGATCGGCAACAGCCCGGTGGTGGTGCTGGTGCGTCCGCAGCTGGCGGAGAATATCGGCGCCGTGGCCCGTGCGATGGCAAATGGCGGCCTGTTCCATCTGCGTCTCGTCGACCCGCGCGACGGCTGGCCGCAGGAGCGCGCCTGGCGTTCTGCATCGGGCGCCGATCGCATCCTCGACGCTCTCACCGTCCATCCCGACGTGGATGACGCGGTATCCGACCTGCACCGCGTGTTCGCGACCTGCCCGCGCCCGCGGCATATCGTGAAGCCGATCCTGACCGCGCGCGGTGGTGCTGCCGAAATACGCGAGATCAGCCGTCGCGGCCTCGGCGTCGGCCTGCTGTTCGGCCCCGAGCGCGCCGGTCTCGACAACGACGACATGGCGCGCGCCGACGCGCTGATCCGGTACCCGCTCAACCCCGGTTTCTCGTCGCTCAACCTCGCCCAGGCGGTCATGATCATGGCCTACGAGTGGTGGCTGAGCGCCGGTGGCGAGGAGGGCCAGGACGAGATCCCGCCGCGCGTGCTGATGACCAACGAGACCCAGGTCGCGACCAAGGGCGAGCTCGGCAACTTCATGGAGCATCTGGTCCGGGAGCTCGATGCGTGCGGCTTCCTGCGCAACGTGCCGAAGCGGCCCGGGATGGTGCGCAACCTGTGGCATTTCTTCGAGCGCGGCGAGGTGACCCAGCAGGAACTGCGCACGCTGCACGGGGTGGTGACCGAACTGGCCCTCGGCCGCCGCCTGCGCGGGCGTGACGAGGCGAGCTGACGCCCGAACATTGACTCGAGGGTCCCCGCGACCTATACGCGCCGGCTACTGCCGGGAACGTGGACGATCCGGTCGATCTCGCCAATGCCAGCGCCGGCATCGGGATCGATGATACGGAGCGCGCCCGTCACGACCAGCCAGGTCGTGACCTACCGGTGCAACAAGCGGAAACGGGCGACGACCCTCGGGTTCGAACGCGCGCCGCACCGAAGAAGAGAAAGGAGCGCGCTCGTGACCAAGCGCCTCGAGAGCAAGTACAAGATCAACCGCCGCCTCGGCGTCAATCTCTGGGGTCGGGCGAAGTCGCCGATCAACAAGCGCGAATATGGTCCCGGCCAGCACGGCCAGCGCCGCAAGCAGAAGCCCTCGGACTTCAACGTGCAGCTGATGGCGAAGCAGAAGCTCAAGGGCTATTACGGCAACATCAGCGAGAAGCAGTTCCGCAAGTATTATGACGAGGCCGTTCGTCGCAAGGGCGACACCTCGGAGAACCTGATCGACCTGCTCGAGCGCCGGCTGGACGCGGTGATCTATCGCCTCAAGTTCGCGATGACGCCGTTCGCTGCCCGCCAGTTCGTCAATCATGGCCACGTCACCGTCAACGGCAAGAAGGTCAACATCCCGTCCTTCCTGGTGCGCGACGGCGATGCCATCGAGGTTCGCGAGAAGTCCAAGCAGCTGGCCGTGGTGCTGGATGCCGCGCAGAGCGCCGAGCGGGACGTGCCGGAGTATCTCGAGGTCGATCACCGCGCCATGAAGGGCCGGTTCCAGCGCAGCCCGAAGCTCTCGGACGTGCCGTATCCGGTGTCGATGGAGCCGAACCTGGTCGTCGAGTTCTACTCGCGTTAGTTGGCTTCCGCAGGGGGTTTTACCCCCTGCACCCCCGCCAGAGGGCAGTCGCCCTCTGGACACCCAATTACTCAAACCCTGGGTTCCAAGGGCGACTGCCCTTGGCGGGGTCCAGGGGCGGAGCCTCTGGCCTTGTCCGACCTAGCATCCGAAATCTCCCGCCGTCGCACCTTCGCGATCATCTCGCACCCCGACGCCGGCAAGACCACGCTCACCGAACGCCTGCTGCGTGCCGGCGGCGCGATCCAGCTCGCCGGCAACGTGCGCGCCAAAGGCGAGCGTAGGCGCACCCGTTCCGACTGGATGGGTATCGAGCGCGACCGCGGCATCTCAGTCGTCACCTCGGTGATGACGTTCGAGTATGGCGGCTGCATCTTCAACCTGCTCGACACGCCCGGCCACGAGGACTTTTCCGAGGACACCTACCGCACTTTGACCGCGGTGGACTCCGCCGTGATGGTGATCGACGCCGCGAAGGGTATCGAGGCGCGCACGCTCAAGCTGTTCGAGATCTGCCGCTTGCGCGACATCCCGATCATCACCTTCGTCAACAAGATGGACCGCGAGGCGCAGGATCCGTTCGCCCTGCTGGACGAGGTGTCGTCGGCGCTGGCGCTCGATACCGCTCCCGCGACCTGGCCGATCGGCCGCGCGTCCAATTTCGTCGGCACCTACGATCTGCTCGCCCGCGAGGTGCACGTGAACCCGCCCTTGCCGCAATCCGACCCTCGCATGGTGGCGCTCGGCGAGGAGCTCGAGCTGGTGCAGGCCGCGTTGCCCGAGTGGGACCGGGAGAGCTTCAATGCCGGCCACCTGACGCCGGTCTATTTCGGCAGCGCGATGCGCGAGATCGGCGTCACCGACCTTTTGGACGCGCTGGTGAGCTTCGGCCCGCCGCCGCGTGCGCAGGCGACCGATGGCCGCGTCGTTCAGGCGGACGAGCCCGGCATGACCGCGCTGATCTTCAAGATCCAAGCCAACATGGACCCCAACCACCGCGACCGCATGGCCTTTGCGCGGGTGTGCTCCGGGCGGCTGTCGCGCGGCATGCGGGTGAAGCATGTGCGCTCGGCCAAGCAGTTCGCGCTGCACACGCCGCAGTTCTTCTTTGCCCGTGACCGTCAGCTTGCCGAGGAGGCCTTCGCCGGCGACGTGGTCGGCATCCCCAACCACGGCACGCTGCGCATCGGCGACACGCTGACCGAGGGCGAGGATCTCCGATTTACCGGTGTGCCGCACTTCGCGCCGGAAATCCTGCGTCGGGTCCGGCTGGACGACGCGATGAAAGCGAAGAAGCTGCGTCAGGCGTTGCAGGAGCTGGCGGAGGAGGGGGTCGTGCAGCTGTTCCGCCCGCAAGATGGCAGCCCGCCGATCGTCGGTGTCGTCGGCACGCTGCAGCTCGACGTGCTGCAGGCGCGGCTGGCGGGGGAGTATGGCGTTGCCATCGGCTTCGAATCGACGCCGTTCTCGCTGGCGCGATGGGTCGACGGTGACAAGGTTCGCCTTGCGGGCTTCGTTGCAACCAACCGGACCGCCATGGCCGACGATCTGGATGGTGATCCGGTGTTCCTCGCGAGCTCGGCCTTCATGATGCGTCGCACGGCCGAGATGAACGCGGAATTGCGGTTCGTCGATATCAAGCAGATCGGCAGCAATTTCAGCTGAGGCCGCCGATCCGACGTCCCTGTCCTGGTTGTTCAGGCACTCATGAATCGCGGTCGCCGTGGCGCGGGCAACGGGGAGGCACCCTTGTCGTCGCCACCAGGCCGCACCGCGAAATCCTCCAGGAGCGACAGCCATGCGCGGTCATCGCCTGACCAGACGTAAGGGCTGCTGGCCTGGCGCAAATACGCGCTTCTGTATCCACCACTGATACGGTCCTCGCGGCCTGGATCATTGTGCAAATAAAGCAGCCGGATATCCCGGCGCTTGCTCCGCAACAGTTCGAACAGCTCGATCGCGTCGGCCTCGTTTTCCGGTCCATCGCGCACTGTCCAGCTGCGGATGAAATAGACCGGGTCATTGTCTTCCTCGAGCATCTCCCGCAGCCATCTCGCGCGCATGACGAACAATTCCCGGATGGCCTCGGTGGTCGCGATGTCGAATGACGGAACACCATGCTGGACGTCTGCGCGGTACCGCATCTCGACGATGCCGTAGAAGCCGTCGCCGGCGTAGTGTGGGTGCAGGTTCTCGCGGTCGAAAAACCCCTCGAAGTCGTTACGGATCAATTCGATCGTTTGGCGGATCGGAATGCCGATCCAGTCAAAGAAGTGGGCGACGGAGGAGGGACGCCGTTTCCGGATCTGCGCTGCAGGCTGGCAGTCGCCACCAAGCGAGACGAACTGGAACATGTAATGCAAACCTTTTGCAGAACGGCTCCGACCCAGAAAAATACCGGAGAGTGGCGACAAGTTACACACTTCCACCCCCACTCTCCACCGGTATTGCAGCCAGGCCAGGCTCCGCTTGGAGCCGGAAGTGCATGTTTCGATCGAGAAACTGTGATGCGTTCAAGCGGCGTCGAGAGCCGGTCCTTAATCTGCTGTTAAGCGACGCCGCCTAGCAATCGCTCCTGGTTAAGGCTCGTGAAAAGCAGGGTGCATCGGCGCCTCAATTTTGCGAACGCCGAACGATCCGTGGGAAAGAGCGAGACATAATTATGAGCAATCCATTGAACGACGTCACCGTCAGCGGCCTGGTCGGCGTGACCGTGGCGAGCGGGCAGACGGTCGATTTGTTTTCGCAGATCCTGGTGGCGAGCCCGGATGGTTCCAAAATCAACGCGTTGGTGCTGATCGACCGCAATGCCGGCCTGGTCTCGGTGGCAGCCTTGCCTGCTGGTGTCGCTGCGACGCTGATCCAGCGCCCTGACGTGAGCCAGACGGTCATCGAGCTGAGCGGTACGGCAGCGCAGGTCCAGGATGCCCTGTCCAAGGTGACGGTCACCGCGCCGACCGGTGTCTCAGGCAATCTCGTGGAGAACTATCAGCTGGTCCTCAGCAACGATGTCGGGCGCACATTCGTGAATGGCAGCCTGGCGATCGTGCCGGCGGCCGTGGTCGTGACGCCTCCCGTTGTCGTGACACCGCCCGTCGTCGTGACGCCTCCGGTCGTCGTGACCCCGCCCGTCGTCGTGATCCCTCCCGTCGTTGTCGTGCCGACGTTCGTCCAGACCGGCACCACCTACGTGGTTGGTGCCGACGCGACCCAAACAGCTGTTATCGACGTGGGTCATGTCGCCGCCACCGTTACCGGCGGCGCGACGTCACTCTTCTTTACCGGAGGCAACTCCACGCTCGCCCTGACCGGAACCGGCAGCTCGCTGATCCACAGCCTTGGCGGCAACACGGTTCAGCTGGGTGCTGCGTCCGTCACCTACGTCAGCGGCGGCGACAGCACCTTCCAGGCGGCCGGTGGCAATCTGGTTCTTGAAGGCGGAGCTGGGTCCGACACCAACATGATCGTGCTCAGCGCGTCGCAGGCAGGTCACCTCGCGGTCTCCGAAACCGGGCCGTCGCACACGGTCCTGTTCGGCGGTCCGTCTTCGGTCGCATTCACCGGCGGCAACGCCACGCTCGTCCTGAACGGCGGCGGGATGACCGGCAGTGTTGTGGTCGACAGCACCGGCGGCAATGTGGTCTGGGGCGGTGCGGGCAGCCTGGTCTATGCGAGTGGTGGTGCGAGCAGCCTGGCACTCGGGAGCGGCGCTGCGACCGTTACCGGCGGTGCCGGATCGGCGAGCAACGTCATATCCGTCGGCAGCGGCAGCCTTGCCTACCAGATGGGCGCGGAATCCGCGTCCATACACGGAGGTCTCGGCGCCACCTCGATCCAGGGCGGCAGCGGCCGCGTGGTGGTCGATGGCGGCAATGTCGTGTTGACGCAGGGAAGCGGTGCCGCGACCGTCAGCGGCGGCGGGATCGGCACCAACAACGTCGTCCATGGCGGCTCCGGAGCACTCACCTACCAGGGTGGTGCCGGCAGCTCCGTCGTGGTGGCCGGTAGCGGTTCGGATACGGTCCATGCCGGTGCCGGCGGTGGCTGGTTCAGCGCCGGAAGCAGCGGCAACAGCAACCTTCAGGCAGGGTCGGGCACCGCCTTCCTCAAGGGCTCAAGCAGCGGCGACACGCTTGCTGGCGGCTCCGGCAGTGTCTGGATGCAGGCAGGCAGCGGCAACGAGACCCTGCTTGGCGGTTCCGGCGGGGCCAGCATGCAGCTCGGTTCCGGTGCCGACCATGTCACCCTCGGATCGGGTGGCAGCGTCGTCACGACAGGGTCCGGCACCGCCACCGTGCAGGGCGGAGGCGCTACCGACGTGCTGAACATCGCGTCGAATAGCGGCGCGACCAACTTCTGGTCAGCGGCGCGGGAACACCTGACGGTCAATGGTTTCCGGATCGGCACCGATCATATCTCGGCCGGAACCGGTGTCACCGTGAGCACGTCGTTCAGCGGCGGCGGCACGGTGATCGCCTTGTCGAACGGCGCCAGCATCACTCTGAGCGGCGTGCATGCGGGCAGCCTCGGAAGCCTGTTCGGCTGACCGATCTTCGAATACCGCTCCCGCGGCTGTGACCCGATGACAAAGGAACAGGGCAAGTTCTGCCCTGTTCTGATCGGCAACCACGGAACAGGAGCGAACCGCATGTCAGACATCAAGGGGCGCAGGATTGCCATACTCGCGACCGACGGCGTGGAGCAGGTCGAACTCACCGAGCCAATGCGGGCGCTGACGGATGCAGGCGCGGTCGTGACACTGGTGTCGCTCGCGGCGGGTCAGATCCAGGCGATGAAGGAGGATGTCCACGCGGCCGACACGTTTGCAGTCGACGTGGTGGTGTCTGAGGCTCGATCGGATGCATTCGATGGCCTGGTGCTACCCGGCGGGACGACCAATCCGGACAAGTTGCGAATGGATGCGAACGCCGTCGCCTTCGTCAAGGGTTTCGTCGAGAGCGACAAGCCGATCGCGGCCATCTGTCACGGACCCTGGACGTTGATCGAAGCCGGCGGGGTGAGGGGGCGCACGCTCACCTCCTGGCCGTCGCTGCAGACCGACCTGCGCAACGCCGGTGCCACCTGGGTGGACGAAACCATGGTGCGAGACGGCAAGCTGGTGACCTCCCGCAATCCGAAGGATCTGCCTGCTTTCTGCACGGCCATTGTTACGCTGTTTTCGGAAGCTGCGTGAGGTTTGGCTAGCGTCGGTCTCGCTGCCAGCATTCGATCAGGATGTGGGCCGACGGGAGCAGGGTGCTTGCGTTTTCCCGCATGAACCGACCGAGCGCATCGGTCGGCACGACCTGCAGCAGGTCGTACTCGTCGTTGCCGGCCTGCTGACGGTGTCTCGCAATCTCGGCAAACGACAGTGGCGTTCGTAGCAGGAGACCGACGTCAACGACGTGCGTGTCGGTATGTTCGATGGCTGCAACCGGCCTTGTCAGGTCGATCATGTTCGGCAAAAGCCCGAGTTCCTCCCGGAGCTCGACATGAACCTGCTCGATCAGGTTCACGTCGTCTCCGGCACGAGCCTCGACGTTACCGGCCGGTGCGGCCTGCCACCGGCCGGGGAGATAGACGGCGTCTGCGTGTCGTCGCCCGAGAACAAGGCCATCGGCGCATTCGACAAGTCCGTTCACGGCCAGTGGCCGGACCTTCAGTCGTGCGTAGAGGCTCGGCTTTCGGATCTGCGCCAGGACACAACGATACTCGGTCCAGTGCCCGGTGATGAGCGAGGGCGTGATCGTGTCGGCGCTGAAGACGCGGCCGTTGAACAGCACCGGACGACGTGCACGCTCCGCCGACCATATGGACTCGACGTCCGCCTCCAGATCGGCCGGCAGGCTCGGAACGGTTCCGGCCACTCCGGCCTGTGTGGATGGTGCGACCCGCACGGTCACCCCCGGATCCAGCGTCATGCTGGACCAGTCATCGGGGGTACCCGCCAGTCCCGTCACAAGCCGGGTTCGTCGCCGCCTACTTCATGTCCTCGCGCCAGGCATGCCCGCTCGACTGGATCAGGGCGCGTGCAGCATCCGGTCCCCAGGTGCCGGCACTGTAGTGGTGCGGGGTGCCCGACTTCGACTCCCACGCCTTCAGGATCGGCTCGACCCAGGTCCAGGCTGCCTCGACCTCGTCACGACGCATGAACAGCACCGGGTCGCCGCGGACGGTGTCCATCAGCAGCCGTTCATAGGCGTCCGGATAGCGCGTCGAGAACGCCTTCTCGAACGAGACGTCGATGTTTGCCGGGCGCAGCACCATGCCATCCGGGCCGGGATCCTTGCTCATGATCGAGAGCTGGATGCCCTCCTCGGGTTGCAGCCGGATGATCAGCCGATTGGGCTCGAGCTTGGAGCCGAAGATCGACCAGGGCGTCTCGCGGAACTGCACCACGATCTCGCTGACCTTCGACGGCAGCCGCTTGCCCGATCGCAGGTAGAACGGCACCGATCCCCAGCGCCAGCTATGCACCTCCGCCTTGATCGCGACGAACGTCTCGGTGTCGCTCTGGCGGCCCTCGCCGAGTTCCTCGAGATAGGCCGGTACGATGTCGCCGCCGACCGACCCACGGCCGTACTGACCACGCACCGCGACGTGCGGCACGTCCGCTGCCGTGATCGGCTTCAGCGCCCGCAGGACCTTGAGCTTCTCGTTGCGCAGGTTGTCGGCGTCGAGCGAGCCGGGCGGCTCCATCGCGACCAGGCACAGCACCTGCAGCAGGTGGTTCTGGATCATGTCGCGCAGGGCGCCGGAATTGTCGTAATAATCGCCGCGCCCCTCGACCCCGACCGTCTCCGCGGCGGTGATCTGCACGTGGTCGATGGCGTCGGCGTTCCAGAGCCGTTCGAACACCGGATTGGCGAAGCGCAGCGCGATCAGGTTCTGCACCGTCTCCTTGCCGAGATAGTGGTCGATCCGGAAAATGCTCGATTCGGCAAAGAACTTGCCGACCTGATCGTTGATGTGGCGTGCCGTTTCCAGATCGTGCCCGATCGGCTTCTCCAGCACGACCCGCGTGCTCGGCGTGATCAGCTGCTTGGTTGCCAGGTTTTCGCAGATACGGCCGTACAGCTCCGGCGAGGTTGCGAGATAGAACACCCGGATCTTGTCGCGGCTGTCGTCGCCGAACAGCCGGGTCAGGTTGTCCCAGCTGCTTTCCGCCTCCGCGCCGTTCACGCTGGAATAGAAGACCATCCCCAGGAAGCGCTGCACCAGCGCCTCATCGAGGGCGTCCGGCTTGACGAAGCGGCGCAGCGCCTTGGCGGCCCGCTCGCGGAAATCTTCGTCGGACAGCTGCGATCGCGCAGCACCGATGATCCGGGCGGTGTCGGGGATCTGCTTGTCACGGAACCGGTGATAGAACGCCGGCAGCAGCTTGCGCATGGTAAGGTCGCCGGTGGCTCCAAACACCACGTAGTCGAAGGTCTCGATCTCGCTCATCGCGGGCATCCTCTTAAGCTTCTGCTCGTACGGTCGGCGACGCCCGCAACCGGGGAGCCTGCGCGGACGGCAACGCATTGACCGCCCGCATCGGGCCAGGGTAAGCCCCCCGGCCTTGCCGGTCGATGGGGACGGGTGTCTAGCTGACGTTTGGAGGCGTGAAGATCATGATGCTGGAAGCTGCCGACCGCGGAGCCGGGCATGACGACACGCCAGCGGACTCCACCGCCAGCGCCGTCGGCGGGATCGCAGCAGACCGGTTGCGGAGCATCATCGAGCGCGTGGAGCGGCTCGAGGAAGAGCGCAAGGCTCTCGGCTCCGACATCAAGGACATCTTCGCGGAAGCGAAATCCGCAGGCTTCGACGTCAAGGTGATCCGCCAGATCATCCGGATCCGCAAGCAGGAGCCCGCCGACGTCGAGGAGCAGGAGACCCTGCTCGATATCTATCGCCGCGCGCTGGGAATGTAGGGACCGGCCGGTGCAGGCACCGGTCTGGTGGGATTGACGCCCGTTGCCTATGATTGAGCGATGCCGTTGACCCTGCCTCTGCCGACGTGGGTGCCCTGGTGGGGCCAGCTTGCGATCCTCGTGGTGGCGATCCTGTTCGGGCTAGCCTTCATGATGATGCCCTTTGCAGTGTTTGGCCTGAAGGGTCGGCTGGATTTCCTGGAGGCCCAGCTCGACGACATCCACGCCGAACTCCGCATGCTTGCGATGCGGCTGCCCGATCCGGATCGACGGCCGGCGCGATCTGCCGAGCCCGTGCCGCAGGTGCAGGAGATCGTCCCCGAGCCGGTGCGTCCGGCAAGGCCGCCGGCGCCGCCCAGGCAGGTCGAGGATGCCACGCCGCCCCGTCGACCGCGCGGCACCGGGGACTGGTCGTCGCGGCCGCCGCTGATCGAGGACGAGGAGCCGCGTCCGGTACGGACGGCTGCGGCTGCGCCGGGTCGTGATCTCCGCGACCTCGATGATCGCTTCCGCACCCCGAAATTCGTCGAGCCGAAGCCGGTCGAGCGGGATCGCACCGAGCCCAAGCTGAGATGGCCCCCACCGCGCTGAGCCGAGCGATCAGCCGGCGTCGAGCACCAGGTCGTCGCGGTGGATCATCTCGTCGCGGCCCCGCCAGCCGAGCACGGCCTCGATCGCATCCGACCGTCGGCCGATAATGCGTGCCGCGTCACCGCTGCCATACGCGGACAGCCCGCGGCCCAACGTCCGGCCCTGATCGGACAGCACCAGAACCAGGTCGCCGCGCTCGAAACTGCCTTCGACGGCACGCACGCCTGCCGGCAGCAGGGAGCTCCCTCCGGCAAGCGCCCGGGCAGCTCCGGCATCGACGAGCAGTCTCCCCGCTGGCTGCAGACTGCCGGCAATCCAGCGCTTCCGGGCAGACCGACCCTCGGGCAGGGGCAGGAACCAGGTGCATGCGGCGCCGCTCGCCAGAGCCTGCAGGGGATGCGTGGTGCTGCCCAGCGCGATTGCCATGGCACATCCGGCTCTGGTGGCGATCCCGGCGGCCAACAGCTTCGTTCGCATGCCGCCGGACGAATAACCCGGCGGCGGCGCGCCCCCCATCGCCTCGATCTCGGGTGTCAGCGTCGCGACGACCGGGATGTGCCTGGCGTCGGGGTCAAGTCTCGGGTCGGCGGTGTAGAGGCCGTCGATGTCGGAGAGCAGCACGAGCTGGTCCGCCTGGATCATCTCGGCAACGCGGGCGGCCAGCCGGTCGTTGTCGCCGAACCGGATTTCGGCGGTGGCGATGGTGTCGTTCTCGTTGATGACGGGCACGCAGCCGAGTCCGAGCAGGGTGGTGAGCGTGGCGCGGGCGTTCAGGTAGCGGCGCCGATCCTCGGTATCGTCGGGTGTCAGCAGCAGCTGGGCCGCGACAAGCCCATGTGTCGATAGGGCAACGCTCCAGGCCTGCGCCAGACGGATCTGCCCGACCGCCGCGGCGGCCTGTTTCTCCTCGAGCCGGAGTGAGGGGCGCTTCAGGCCGAGAGTCTGGCGTGCCAGCGCGATTGCGCCCGACGAGACGACGATCACCTCCACACCGCGCGCCCGCAAGGCGGCGATATCCGCCGCGATCGCATCCAGCCAGGCGACGCGGGGGCAGGCGGCCTGGCCATCGACCACGAGGGCGCTGCCGATCTTGACCACGAGACGGCGTGCCTGGCCGAGGTTCGGGCCCGGGTGGTCCATACCGACGGCCGCGGCGGGATCGCTCATCCGGCGAGGCGGGTCATTCAGTGACGATCGACCCGCTCGCCGACACATGCTGCCGGGTCGGCATCGGATCGGCAGGGCGCCGCAGGGGCGGGGGAGCGGCGGCCTCCTTGCGGATCTCGGTCACCCGGTTCTGCAGGATGCGCAACGTCTCCGCGACGTTGCCGTGGGTGGCGGCGGACAGCATCAGAACCGGGCCGCCGGTCGCCTTTTCCAGCGCCCGCCGGCGGGTGCCGATCTGCTGCGGCGTCATGGCGTCGGTCTTGTTGATCGCGACGATCTCCGGCTTGTCGGCAAGACCGTTGCCGTAGGCCACGAGCTCCTCGCGGATGGTACGCCAGGCATCGACGACGTTGCCGGCTGCACCATCGATCAGGTGCAGCAGCACCGCGCAGCGCTCGACATGGCCCAGAAAGCGGTCGCCGAGCCCGGCACCCTCATGCGCGCCCTCGATGAGGCCCGGGATGTCGGCCAGCACGAACTCCTCTGAGTCGGAGAGCCGCACGACGCCGAGTTGCGGGTGCAGGGTGGTGAAGGGGTAGTCGGCGATCTTCGGCCGGGCCGCGGACGCGACGGACAGGAAGGTGGATTTGCCGGCATTCGGCAGCCCGACCAGGCCGGCATCGGCGATCAGCTTCAGCCGCAGCCAGATCCAGCGCTCCTCGCCGGGCCAGCCCTTGTCGGCACGGCGAGGCGCGCGGTTGGTGCTGGTCTTGAAGCTGGCGTTGCCGAAACCGCCATCGCCGCCCTTGCACAGCGTGACGCGCTTGCCTGGCTCGTCGAGGTCGGCGAGCAGCACGTCCTTGCTGTCGTCGAAGATCTGCGTGCCGATCGGGACCTTGATCACGACGTCGTCCGAGCCGGCGCCGGTGCGATCCGAGCCGGAGCCGTTGCCGCCCTTGCGCGCCCGGAAATGCTGCGTGTAGCGGAAGTCGATCAGCGTGTTGAGGTTCGCGACCGCCTCGAAAATCACGTCGCCGCCACGCCCACCGGTGCCGCCGTCAGGACCGCCGAACTCGATGTATTTCTCGCGCCGGAACGCGATGGCGCCATCGCCGCCATCGCCGGACTTCACGTAGATCTTGGCCTGGTCGAGAAACTTCATGATGCTTGGTCCAATGTCCCGCTGCCGGCTGGACGGCAGGCGCGGGCGGAGACGAAAAAGGGCCGACCCGAGGGCCGACCCTTGATACGCTACTCGGCCCGTCGGGAGCGATTATTCGGCGGCGATCGCCATACCCTCGACCGATACCTGCACCCGGCCCTCGGCGCGAGTTTCGAACTTCACGTGACCGTCGATCAGCGCGAAGATCGTGTGGTCCTTGCCGAGCCCGACATTGCGGCCCGGCTTCACCTTGGTGCCGCGCTGGCGGATGATGATGTTGCCGGCGATGACGCTCTCGCCGCCGAACTTCTTTACGCCGAGGCGGCGCCCTGCGGTATCGCGACCGTTGCGGGATGAACCGCCTGCCTTCTTATGTGCCATAGCCTGAACTCCTGTGCCTTAATGAGCTGCCGATATTCGCCAGGACCACCCGCCGGGGGATGATCGCTTGCGGGTTCAGGCGGCGCTGATTTCGCCGATGCGCAGCACGGTGACGGGCTGGCGATGGCCGTTGCGGCGACGGCTGTTCTGCCGGCGGCGCTTCTTGAAGATGATGACCGTATCGAGCCGGTCCTGGGCGATGACGGTGGCCGTCACGGTGGCGCCTGCCACGAGCGGAGCGCCGACGACGATGCCGTCCTCGCCGCCGCCGACTGCCAGCACGTCGGTGAAGGTCACGGTCGCGCCGGGCTCGACATCGAGCTTCTCGACCTTGAGCACGTCCTGCGGGGTGACGCGATACTGCTTTCCGCCAGTGCGGATGACTGCGAACATTGTCTCTGCTTTCCGATCTCTCGGCCCATCCGGTGCCTGCCTGACGCAGTTGCCGTCGAACCCAGTCGCTTCTTATGATGGGCCATGCGCCTGCGCGCACAGCAGAGCCGCTCACGATCCTGTCGGACCCCGAGTGACGTTTGCGTCGTGTATCCGATGGCGCTTTCCGCTGTCAAGCCGGTTGCCAGAGCCTGCGTCCCGCCCTATAAGCCCGGCGCCGCAAGCGTCTGGAGAGGTGCCGGAGCGGTCGATCGGGGCGGTCTCGAAAACCGTTGTGCGTGCAAGCGTACCGTGGGTTCGAATCCCACCCTCTCCGCCAGAACCCCATTCGCAAGGGGTCGGCATGGTTCGCTAACCCCCAGTAGAGCCTACGGGCTCGGACTTCCTCCATTTGCTCCGTTGCAGTGGTTCGCCTGGCTTGGCCCCTGTCCGGCGAGATTAAGAGGGGACAGAAGCAGGAACATTTCCATGCTGTGAAGGGGCGGGTCTGGCAGCAGAGAGCCCCGAGCATGCCTCACCCGGCCGCTGCGGCAATGGTGACGGTCTGCATCTGGTCGTTTGGACCACCTCGGTTGCGTTCTGGATCTTGCCCCACACCCGGGCTGGGGCGGATGTGGGGAATGGGCCCTAGCCGGGCGCGGGGCGACAGGAACTTCTTCACCTTGAAGGCCGCCAGCGACGCCACCAACAGGCTTCAGTAGCTGATCAGGGCAAGACGGGCCCCGCCGGCCGCTTGCGAGGCTGCGGAAGCCGTTGCCGGAGGCGAACACGCAGACGGTAGCCGTCAAGGTGATCACCGTTCAGGCGATGGCCCCATGCTCTATCGAGGCGCCCGCCGCTGGACGGAGCAACGCCACGCACCATCGACCAACCCTTCGAGTCCATTCGGCCTGCCGCAGCTCTCTCGTTCCAACGCATCGAAACGAGCGTCCGGTTTGGGCGATTGCGGTGCCCCGCCCTGAGGTCGTGATGCATCGTGCCGCGGCACTACACCTCCAGACCAGACGGGGAGGCTGAACCGCCTCTCCGAGGATTAAAATGGAGAATCGGGAAAGTAGAAGTCCTTCGCGTTGGCTGGAGTCACGAGCGTGGCATCCAAGGTGTAGGTTCCGGCAACGGTCACCTTGTTGATGAGATGCGCTGCGGTGATCTCCATGGCCGTGGCAACCATGGTATCCGGGTAGAGCACGTCGACCGGAACCATCTTGTCGCCGTCAAGGACCTTCTTGATGAACTGCTTCGATCCGGCCCCGCCGATGATGTATTTGATGTCCGTCCGCTTGGCCTGCTTGATGGCCTCGAGGACGCCGACGCCCATGTCGTCATCCTGGCACCACACGACATCGATGTTGCTGTATTTCGTCAGGAAGTCCTGCATCACCTTGAAGGCATCGTCACGGCTCCAGTTGCCGTACTGCTTCGCGAGCACCTGGACGTTGCTGCCCTTGATCGCGGCATCGAAGCCGTTCTGCCTCTCCTGGTCGATCGGTATCGGAAGCCCGCGGATCACCACCACCTTGGCGTCCGGGTTGTGCTGCTTGATGTAGTCTCCGGCGGTGGCGCCAAGCCCGAGATTGTTGCCGGCGATGTAGAAGTTCCGGACCGAGCTGTCATTGACGGTCGGCGATCGATCGACGAGTGCCACAAACGTCCCGTGCGACTTGACCTCCTTGATCGCGTTCACGAGCGGATTCGGGTCGATCGGAAGAATGACGAGCGCATCCATGCCCTCCGTCGTCAGGTCCTCGAGCGCATTGGCCTGGCTCACCGGATCCGAGGAGGTCTTCACGATGACTTTCAAACCCGGGTTTTCCGCCATCAGCGCCTTGGCTACCCGTTCGGCCTGGAAAATAATCCCTCCGGCCCAACCGTGATCGGCCGTCGGCACCGACACGCCGATCGTGTAATCCTTGGCGTGCGCGTGATCCGTGATGCCGAGGGCGGCGAGCCCAGCAATTGCAGTCGCCAGAACTGTCTTTTTCATCTTTTCCTCCGTTCGTGCAGTCTTGTTTATTGCGCCCGAAAGACCTGCTCAGCCGGGCTTTACTTTTACCGCTTCCTGATCAGCGAACGCTGGATGAGCATCGCCACGATGATGATCGTCCCCTGTATCGCGCCGATGAGATACTCGCTCGCATAATTTGAGAGTATCATGATGTTGCCGACCGTCTCGAGCAGGAATGCGCCGCAGATCGAGCCCCAGATCCGCCCGACGCCGCCGGTCAGCGCGGTTCCACCGATGATGACGGCGGTGATCGCCTGCAGCTCCCACATGATCCCGGTTGTGGCCGTGGTCGAGCCGAGCCGCGGCACATAGAGGATCACCGCGATGGAAACGCACAGGCCCTGCAGGATATAGGTCATGATCCGGACGCGACCGACCCTGATGCCGGAGTAGCGGGCGACGTCCTCGTTCGATCCGACGGCAGCAACGTGACGCCCGTAGCCGGTGCGGTTGAGCAGGAATGCGCCGAGACCGGCAACCACGAAAACGATGATGATCGGAACCGGGATCCCGAGCACGGTGCCGAAATACACGGGTCGACACAGGTCCTGCAGGTCGCTCGAGTGCAGCGATATCGCACCGCCTTGCGACAGCCAGGTCGTCAGTCCACGGAAAATGCCCATGGTTCCGAGTGTCGCGATGAAGGGCTCGATCCCGCCCTTCGTCACGATCAGGCCGTTTCCCAAGCCGCACAGCCCGCCCACGACGAGCGACATGGAGACCGCGATCGCGAGGAACAGGTATGGGCTCGCGACGTCGCCGGTATTCAGGAACAGGATCAGCAGGCTGGCGACGAACGCCACCATCGCGCCGACCGACAGATCGAGCCCGCCGGCGGTAATCACGAAGGTCGCACCCACGGCGATGATCGCGATGAACGCGCTCTGGGTTGCGACATTCTGCAGATTGCCGACGGTCAGGAACCGGTCGCTCGAGAGCGCTCCGAGCACCAGCAGGAACGCCAGGGCGACGAACGGGGCGACGGCCCTGAGATCGATCCTGGACCACTGACGCCGCCGCCAGAACGTAGCCACGCCGGCCACGGTGTGTGCTGCACTCATCCGACCTCTCCCCGGGTGGTCATCCTGATGGCCGCCGCGGCGGTCGCGCCGGTCGCGTGCATGACGATCTCCGTCTCGGTCATGCGGTCTCCGGAAACTTCGCCGACAATCTGGCCGCCGCGCATCACCAGGATGCGGTCACAGATCCCGATCAGCTCAGGCATCTCGGAGGAGACCACGATGATCGACCGACCTTCCTCGGCCAGCCGGGCGATGAAGCTGTAGATCTGCTGCTTGGCACCGATATCGATCCCGCGCGTCGGCTCATCGATGATCACGATCTTCGGATCGAGCAGCATCATCTTCGCCAGCAGCAGCTTCTGCTGGTTGCCCCCCGAGAGCTCACCGGCGAGAACGTCCTTGCGACCGGTCCTGATCTCGAAGTCGCCGATGGCCTTGTCGAGTGCGGCCGCCTCCGCCGTGTCGTCGATCCGGAACCGACGCATGAAACGCGGCAACGATGCCAGCGTCAGGTTGACCTTGAGATTGCGGTCCAGAAGCAGGCCTTTGCCTTTCCGGTCCTCGCTCAGATAGACGATGCCTGCGTCCAGGCTTGCGGTCGCCGAGGCGAAATGCACGAGCGCACCGTTCAGGTGCACGACACCCTTGCCGGAGCGCAATCCGACGATGCCCTCCATCAGCTCGGTTCGTCCGGCACCGACGAGACCGGCGAAACCGAGGATCTCGCCACGCCTGAGCTCGAAACTCGCGTCGCGCGCATGACCCGGCACCGAAAATCCCTGCACGGCCAGGACGCTTTTTTCCCCGGTGTTATGAATACGGTCCGGGTAGAGCTTTGCTACATCCCGGCCGACCATGCGCCGTGCCATGTCGACCGATTCCATCTCGACGGCTGCCTGCGTCGCCACAAGCCGGCCATCGCGAAGGACGCTGATGCGGTCGGAGATCGTCTTCACCTCGGGCAGTCGGTGCGAGATATACAGGACGCCCACTCCCTTTTGCCGGATGCCGTGGACGATCCGCAGAAGTGCATCGGTTTCATGCGGCGTGAGCGAGGCGGTCGGTTCGTCGAAGATCACGACACGATGCGGCACCAGCAGCACGCGCCCGATCTGCACCAGCTGGCGCTGGGCGATCGACAGGTGCCCGACGAGCGCGTCCGGATCGATGTCGGCGCCGAGATCCGCCATCGCCGCGCGCGCGCGCGACCGCATGACGCGATCGTTCATGACCAGGCCGCGACGCATCTCGCGACCGAGAAACAGGTTCTGCGCGACCGTCAGATCCGGAGCCAGCAGGATCTCCTGGTGAACGAGCGCGATCCCGAGCGACTCCGCGATGACGGGGTTTGCCAGACCGACCCGTTCGCCATTCATCCTGATTTCGCCGGAGGAGGGCTGAAGATGGCCCGCGAAAAGCTTCATCAGGGTCGACTTGCCAGCCCCGTTTTCGCCGATGACCGAATGGACTTCGCCGCTCCGCACGTCGAGGGAGAGGTCGTGCAGAACGGTCACCGGGCCGAAGGCCTTCGAGACTGCGACGGCCGCGAGCAGGGGCTTGTCGTCGAGAACAGCGGTTTCGGCGCCATACGATGGGAGCAACCCGTTCATGTGAGCCTGCCCACAGGATCGTCGTCACCGGCGCACTCGTCCGCCCAGCGACCAGCGCCGCCGCAAGACGCACCCCACGACACTCCAACACGCTTGCTGCGCATTCTCCTGAACCCCCCTGGTCTGACGAGCCGTCATTTTCGCGCTTGGCGCGTGCGGCTTCTCGTTGTGTTTGTCGTCGGCTGGCGGCGCCGCGTCGTTACCGCCCGGTCTTCGCACCCCCCCGCTCAACGCCGCTGACCGATGACAGCAGGGCTTGCGCTACCCAGATAATGGTCCGCTCGACCTCATCCTGCTCCATCTTCCAGATGTCCTTGAGAACGACGAACGCCTCGATCCCGAAAACCAGCGACAACCCCTTTGCCAGCCGGTCGAGGTCTTGCTCGCCGACTGCTCCGTGCAGCGGGGCAACGGCATTTCGCAACAGCTCGATCCGATGTCCGCGGGACAGCGGCGCTTCCAGGCCGAGCGTGCCGGCCCGGGTTTTCGCCCATTGATCCAGTGACAGCTTGAGGGCCGCGCGGAACGTCGCCTCGAACTCGCCAATGCGGCGCAGCGACACTTCCATGAGGTCCGCCACGCGCTCCTCGACATGCGGCGATCGAGGCAACCAGTCGAGGATCGGACCAAGCGCCGCATCGACCACGGCGTTGACCAGGTCGGCCTGGTTCGGGAAGTAACGATAGGACGTCGCACGCGAAACGCCAGCCGCTTCGGCGACGTCACTCACGGAGGGCGACTGGCCCTCTTGCATCAGCGTTATCGCGGTCTCGAGCATCAGGCGTCGCGTCCGGGCGCGCACACCGCGCTCCGGTGAGTCGAACGCGGTGTCTTGTCCACATAAGACGCTCATGCCATTTTGATACGCGCGTCTCGTGAGTGAAGCAATGCCTCTCGATCGGAGTTTCCCGCAGTCTCGTCATGCCAAGGGGTTGAGGGATGAAACGGATCTACATCGCCGGGACAGCGGACACCAAGGGTCCGGAAATGCTGTTCCTCAAGTCGGTCGTTGCGGCGGCGGGTGCATGGCCGGTTCTGGTCGATGTGGGAACCCGCGCATGCCCGATCGACGTCGATATTACGGCCGAGACGGTAGCGCGGGCGCATCCAGCCGGGGCCGGCGCCGTGCTCGGACGCGATGACCGCGGTGACGCCGTATCGGCCATGACGGAGGCATTCCGGAACTTCGTGCGGTCGGGAACTGATCTCGACGGCATCATCGGCCTTGGCGGCAGCGGGGGCACGGCGATCGTGACCGCGGGCATGCGCGAACTCCGCATCGGCATTCCCAAGATCATGGTCTCGACGCTCGCGTCCGGCGACGTGTCTCCGTATGTCGGCGTGTCCGACATCATGATGGTGCCGTCGATCACCGATCTCGCCGGCCTGAACGATATCAGCCGCGTCATCCTGGCACAGGCCGGCGCGGCCGTGGTCGCCATGGCGTGCACGCCGCGCCAGGCCGGATCCGGCAAACCGGCAATCGGCCTGACGATGTTCGGCGTCACCACGCAGGCCGTGACGCAGATCGTGGAACGGCTCGAGCGCGACACCGAATGCCTTGTGTTCCACGCTACAGGCACCGGCGGACGAACCATGGAGAAGCTTGCCGGCAGCGGCATGCTGTCCGGACTTGTCGATATCACCACCACCGAGATCTGCGATCTCCTGTTCGGCGGCGTGCTGCCTGCGGGGGAGGATCGCCTCGACGTCGTGGCGACGACCCGATTGCCGTATGTCGGCTCCGTCGGCGCCTTGGACATGATCAATTTCTGGGCGCCGGAGACCATGCCTGCGGCGTACCGCGACCGCCTGTCCTATCACCACAATGCCAACGTCACGCTGGTCCGCACCACGATCGACGAGTGCCGGGCGCTGGGCCGGTGGATCGGCACGAAGCTCAATAGATGCAAGGGCCAGGTGCGCTTCCTGATCCCGGAGAAGGGTGTTTCGGCGCTCGACATCGCCGGCGGCCCGTTCTTCGATCCGGATGCGGATGCCGCATTGTTCGAGGCGATCGAGGAAGCGGTCGACTGGTCGGACGACCGGCGCCTGGTTCGTGTTCCATGCCACATCAACGATCCGGAATTCGCCGACGCCGTCGCGGCGCATTGGCACCAGATCGCAAAAGGATAGAGTCGTTATGCCTGCAATCGCTCGCGAAAAGATTCTCGAGAAGTTCCGCGCCATGGTCGAACAGCGGATCCCGATCGTGGGCGGAGGTGCCGGGACCGGACTGTCTGCCAAGTGCGAGGAGGCGGGCGGCATCGATCTCATCGTCATCTACAATTCCGGACGCTACCGGATGGCTGGGCGCGGCTCGGCGGCGGGGTTGCTGGCCTACGGCAACGCCAACCAGATCGTGAAAGAAATGGCGGTCGAGGTGCTTCCCGTCGTGCGACACACGCCCGTCCTGGCCGGTGTGAACGGAACCGATCCGTTCATGCTGCTGCCGCAATTTCTCTCCGAGCTGAAGCAGATGGGGTTCTCGGGCGTGCAGAACTTCCCGACGATCGGTCTGTTCGACGGCTCGATGCGGGTGAGTTTCGAAGAAACCGGCATGGGCTTCGGCCTCGAGGTCGACATGATCGCCGCGGCACACGCGATCGACCTGCTGACGACACCCTATGTCTTCAACGCGGACGAAGCGCGCGACATGGCGCGGGCCGGTGCCGACATCGTCGTCGCCCATATGGGTGTCACCACCGGTGGGGCGATCGGCGCCAGGTCCGGCAAGTCTCTCGATACCTGCATCGGCGAGATCGATGCGATTGCGGCAGCGGCTCGCTCGGTGCGCAATGACATCATCGTCCTGTGCCACGGTGGGCCGATCTCCGCCCCGGAGGATGCGCAATACATCCTCCGGCGCGCGGATCGCTGCCACGGATTCTACGGAGCAAGCTCGATGGAGCGGCTGCCGGCCGAGACGGCGATCAGGGAACAGACTGCCGCCTTCAAGGCGTTGACCTTCGACGCGACACGCGCATAGGAGCTGGGTCCATGGCCGATCAAGAGGTGAATTATTTCGTGCACCCAGACGACGTGCAGGCTTTCGGTTTCGATTGGGGGCAATTGGCGCTGACGGTCGGTCCGGAGGTGAATGGTGCGAAGAACTTCTCCGGCGGTGTCGTCAGCCTGCCGCCGGGTGAGGGACATGCAAGGCACAATCATCCGGATGCGGAAGAGATCATCTTCGTGGTCGCGGGCGCTGGCGAGCAGATGATCGAGGATGTGTCCGGCGAGCCCGTCCGCCGGCCGGTCGGCCCCGGGTGCACGATCTACGTGCCGCAAGGTCGCTTTCATTCCACGCTGAACACCGGCAACGCGCTCCTGCAGCTCTTCGTCGTCTATTCGCCAGCAGGGCCGGAGCTCGCGCTGCGTGAGTTGCCGGACTTCAAGCTGCTCTGAGCGTGGCCGCGGCAGCCGGTTGGACTGGCACGACGCTGCGCCGTGCCGCTGACGACGACAACTTCTGCGACGCCCCGGCGTGGCTGACGGCTGCCTGGCCTGGCTCGAGCGCGCCGGCTGCTTTCGGTCATCCAAGCCACATCATCGCCTTCGCCGGACGCAGATTCGACGACTTCGCGTCCGGCGGGACCGACGCGGTGCCGGGTCGCCGGATGTTCGGGCTGTGAGCGTGGCCGGCCGGCGCCGCGAGCTCGGCATGGTCGAGGAGGCGCCAGTTCGGTAATCGGCGGGGTCCTCAGGATCGTCGCCTTGCTCGACAAGGGCTTTGAGCTCGACGCCGTCGCCCTCTCCTCCGACCCAGAATTTGCGCGCGCGTTCTGCTGTGAGCTGGCACGTGTGGTCCGACCACGCCTGTGCCGGTTAAGCGGGGAGGTCGGGACTGAAGGCGTCCGTGGAGCGTCTGGCATGGCTTCAGGTTAAGGCTACACTTGACCATTGATCAGCAGACTTTTGTCGGCGTTTCTGTCTCGCTTAGCAAGTCGGGCTCGTCTTAAAGCCGGACATCCGGAACTGGTTCAGCAGCCGCCACTGCCGAAGTTGCTTCTACTAAGTGATCGTTCGATCGTGGATCCTCCCCGTCGCGCGAGGTGGGTGTGGAGACCAGTCTTGATAATGCCTCGACAGCTGGATGGTTTCTGACAGCTATGGCAACGTGCCGCCGGGTATTTGGCGAAGTTCGACTTCACCCGTCCATGAAAAATATCTGATTACAACTCCGAGCGTCCCGCCCGTCCGTTGCGCAATGACGGGGATGCAATGCTCCTGCATGAGCATCATCGCCGTGTGAGTGTTCCGCTCACCAACGGCGCCATAACCCCCAATGGGCAACACCGCCGCTCCTCCAAAAACCTTCGCGACCATGTCGGTGCAACCAAGCTCCTGAAGAACCGCAATCAAGCGGGGGATCGCAACGTTGCCAAACCGCGCGCTCTCATCCCCAGGCTTTGCCCAAGGCAGCATGAAGTGGTTGAGCCCGCCGATCTGGCGAGCCGGATCCCAGAGGCAGACCGACACGCAGGACCCCAGGACAGTCTTGAAGATGCAAGGTTCCTCTGACCAGTGAACCTCGCCCGGCTGCACATAGACCTGCCGGCGTTGGTTCACCGGCTTCCGGCTCTCACAATTTCACGGGCCAGCGCATCGAGTGGCATGATCCGCTGGGCACCCCCGAGTGCTATCGCCTCTTTCGGCATGCCAAATACGACGCAGGTCGCTTCGTCCTGTACAATGGTTGACGCTCCTGCTTGGCGCATCTCCAATAATCCACGTGCTCCATCATCACCCATGCCAGTCATGATGATCCCAAGAGCATTTGATCCAGCAGTCTGGGCAGCTGAGCGAAACAACACATCGACAGAGGGACGATGTCGAGCCACTAGAGGGCCTTCCTTTACCGAGACATAATAGCGCGCGCCGCTCCGCTGCAAAAGCATATGGTAATTTCCGGCGGCGATCAGCACGCGCCCGCGGAGCACAGCGTCGCCATCAGCCGCTTCCTTGACTTCAACTTCTGATAGTCCATTAAGGCGTGCAGCTAAAGCCGCGGTGAACTTCTCGGGCATGTGCTGGACGACAACGATTCCCGGACTATTTGCAGGTAATTCCTCCAGTATGACGCGAAGCGATTCAGTGCCTCCGGTGGAGGCGCCTATGCAGACGACAGTCTCTGTGGTCCGAGCCATTGCCCGGCAACCGGTCGGTGCGGCCAACATCACGTCAGCCGTCAACTTTTTTTGTGGCACGGAAGAGCGTTTGTCGGGATGACTACGGTTGAGCGCGGGCAATCGCGCCCGCGCTGCCGCCTTTACAACGTCGCAAATATGTATCTTGGTCTCAAGCAGATGTTGAGCTGAGTCCAAACGTGGCTTGAGGATAATATCGACGGCCCCCGCCTCAAGTGCCTGCATCAGGGTCTGTGATCCCTGCTCGGTCAGAGACGAGCACATCACGACGGGGATCGGACGTTGCGCCATCAGCTTTCGCAAGAAAGTGATCCCGTCCATGCGCGGCATTTCCACGTCTAGAGTGATCACATCAGGAACTTCCGCCTGCATCAGGCGGGCAGCTGCGAAAGGATCGGCCGCGGCGCCCATCACTTCGATCTGTGGATCCTCCTCGAGCAGTCCGGTCATGACTTGGCGAACCGACGCGGAGTCGTCGATTACCAGGACGCGAATTGGCTTGATGGTCATGTCACAGCCGTCGGAACATGGTGTGGCCGATCGCCGCTACCGGTAGGTCTAGACCGTGCACTGTCTCAGAATGACCAAGCACCAAGATCCCGCCAGGCCGTAGATGTGAGCAGAGCCGTCCAAGTACGGCTGCCTGGTCATTCCGGTCGAAATAGATCAGCACGTTACGGCAAAAGATCACGTCAAAGTCACGGTCAACATCGTAACTCGAATCCATCAGGTTCAACCGGCCAAACCGAACTGCGGCCCGCAGCGATGGTATGATGCGGACTAGACCTGCATCCCTGTCTCTTGAACGCATGATATAACGCTGACGTAGCAGCGCGGGAACAGGGGCTATAATTTCGGCAGGATAGATGCCGGCGAACGCTACCTGAAGCACTTTTGTGCAGATGTCAGTTGCTACAATCGCTGGCGGCAAGCCCGCCTTCCCGTGCAGAAAATCGTTTACGACCATCGCCATCGTGTATGGCTCAGCTCCTGTGGAACATGCGGCACTCCACATTTTGAGCCTACGGGAGCTCATTGGTAGAGATGGTAGAACAGTCTCTGTGAGAATACGAAAATGCTCGGGCTCCCGAAAGAAATCCGTCTTGTTTGTTGTTATGGCGTCGATTAGATGCACGACTTCCGGGCCGTCGTCACCGTCTTGATGAAGTTTCGAGCAGTAGGAGGAGAAGTCATCCGCGCCGGTGGCGATGATGCGTCGACGCAATCTTCCCTCGACCATAGACTTCTTGCTTCGCGGCATCTTGATGCCGGTCATCCGATGAATGAAGGTCGCCAGCTCGTCGAAGTCTGCCGCGTCCATCGTCCCCGGTGCACCTTCGTCGGTGAGTGTGAGGTCACTTGTCATACAGCGCTCTCACGGCCGAGCCCGAGGGTGACGAGGTGTAGGTTCTTGTTCATCGTCAATACCGCTCGAAGGTGCCGTCGCGCTCGTCAGGCCCGCCCTCGGCGAGGTTCAGCGAAAATCCTGCCGCGCCGCGACCGTTCGACTTCGCCGCCCCGCCCTTGCGGGACACGACCGACGCACCGCTGCGGCCGGCAAATGGAGGCGGTGCCTTCGGCGCGGTTCGTGTGACCGGACGGAGTGATTTTGTCTGGTGCGAGACGAGTTCTGCGGGCAGAGCCGGGGTGCGGTCGCCGGCGCCGAGGCGGAAATAGGCGATGTTGGACTGCAGCTGCTCGGACTGTGCGGCGAGCTGTTCGGCCGTGGCCGACATCTGCTCCGACGCGCTGGCGTTGCGCTGCGTCACCTTGTCGAGCTGCTGGATCGCCTGGTTGATCTGGTCACCGCCGACATCCTGCTCGCGGCACGAGGCGCTGATCTCGGTGACCAGGCCCGCAGTCTTCTTGATGTCGGGCACCAGCCGGGCCAGCATCTCGCCAGCCGCCTGCGCCGCCTTGACGGTCTGCGACGACATGGTGCTGATCTCGGCCGCTGCGGTCTGGCTGCGTTCGGCGAGCTTGCGCACCTCGGACGCGACCACGGCGAACCCTCTGCCATGCTCTCCGGCACGCGCCGCCTCGACAGCGGCGTTGAGCGCCAGCAGGTCGGTCTGGCGGGCGATCTCCTGAACGATGGTGATTTTCTCGGCGATGGTCTGCATTGCGGTGACGGCCAGACTGACGGCCTCGCCGCTGGCTTGCGCATCGATGGAGGATTGACGGGCGATTTTCTCCGTCTGGCTCGCATTGTCGGCGTTCTGCTTGATATTGGCCGCCATCTGCTCCATCGACGCTGACGCCTCCTCGGCCGACGCCGCCTGCTCGGTGGCACCCTGCGACAGCTCGTCCGCCGTCGCCGACAGTTCCGAACTGCCAGCCGACACGTTGTTCGACGCAGACGTCGCCTCCGACACAACCTCGCGCAGCTTGCTTGTCATCTTGTTGAGTGCATCGACCATGTCGCGGACCTCGTCGCGGGTGGTCACGATCACGGTCTGGGACAGATCTCCTGCGGCTACCGCATCGGCCAGGTTGACTGCTCGTCGCAGGCCGCGGCTGATGCTGATGGCGATCCAGGACGCCGCCGCGATGGCGACCAGGATCGACAGCAGGATGATCGTGGTCAGGACCGTGCGCGCTTGCTGATAGGAGGTGATGGCCGCGGACTGCGTGGTGCGCATGGCCTGCTGGACATAGGTAAGATAGGCATCCGTTGCGGCCAGAGTGGCGCGTAAGGCCACCCTGCCTTCACCGGTTGTTCTGTCTGCGGCGAGCAGGTTGCCGCCGCCCCGGTTCGTGGTGACGATCCGGTCCTGAACCCCGAGCCACCGGTCCAGCTGGGTCGCGAACAGGTTCGCGGCGGCAGTGATCTCCGGCTGCGTCAGCAACGCGCGTGCCTCACCGGCCTGATGACGCAGGGCGGTCGCCATCGGGGCCATCGCATCGGATTGCGGGCCCAACTCGGCTATGTTGTCAATCAGGATCAGACCCTTCGTATCGCTCCAGAGCGTCTGCATCCCCATGCCGACCTGGCCGAGGCTCGACAGCATTGCGGGTTTGTCGACGGCACTACCCTGCTCGACCTGATGCACCAGGGCGTCGAGCGCGGAGGTCGCCTGGGCAAAGGCAGACGCGCCATCCTTCTGTAGGATCCCATGCGCTACAGTATTGGAATTGAGCATCGCGTCTCGCGCCGTCAGGTCCTGCAGGCTGTCCTGTCGTGCCATCGTTGAGGCGATCTGGAGCAGCTTTTGCTTGCCCTCCTCCGATGCTGTGCTGGTTGCCGTCTCGACGATGTCGCGGGCCGCCGCACGCTGCTGAAGCATATCCACGGACGCCGCCGCAATGTCCTCCGGGGAGGATGCCAGGATCATGTTTTTCTCGGCGCGTGTGTTCTCCAGTACGCGGATCTTCAGATCCCGCCCCGCCGAAAGTTGTGCCACGGGACCGCTCAGGATCTGCTCGATGGTCTCGTTCAACGCAGACAGCTTTTCGTATGAAACTGCGCCGGATACCATCGACAGGGCGATGGTCACCCCAAACGCCATTGCCAACTTGAGCTTGATTGTAAACCGCATCACGGGATCGTCCTTGCAAATAATCGAATTACGGAGCGGTGCATGCTGCGGCACGGCTTCTGGAGAAGGTGGCTGCTGAACGTTGTCCTCGTGATCTCAAATTTATGCGGCGCGTTCCGACGCTACGGGGCTCAGGTGCGTGATGACGTCGCCGGAGAAGAGGCTTTCCATGTTGAAGATGATGACGAAGCCCTCGGCGTGTCGACCAATGCCGCTGATGCAGCCCGATCCCCATGGGGCGCCGATATCGGGTGGCGGCCCGATTTGTCCAGCATCAAGGGTGATCACCTCGATCACGCGGTCGGCGATGAGCCCGACGATAAGCTGATGATCGCCGGCCGGGATCTCGAGGACGATGATCCTGGTGTGATAGGTGATTTCGGTCGGCGGCAATCCAAGCCGGCAGCGCAGGTCGATGATCGGCACGGCCTGTCCGCGGACGTCTGCCAGGCCGGCGAGGTAGCCTGGTGCGTCCGGCAGCCGGAAGAGCGCGCGCATCGCGACGATTTCGGTCACGCAGGAGACTGGCACCGCAAAAATCTCGTGGCCGAGCCCGAGGGTGACGAGGTGTAGGTTCTTGTTCATCGTCAATACCGCTCGAAGGTGCCGTCGCGCTCGTCGGGTCCGCCCTCGGCGAGGTTCAGTGAAAATCCTGCCGCGGCGCGGCCATTCGACTTCGCTGCCACGCCTTTATGAGATACGACCGATGCACCGCTGCGGCCGGCAAAGGCAGGCGGTGCTTTCGGCGCGGTTCGCGTGACCGGACGGAGTGATTTTGTCTGATGCGAGACGAGTTCTGCGGGCAGAGCCGGGGTGCGGTCGCCGGCGCCGAGGCGGAAATAGGCGATGTTGGATTGCAGCTGCTCGGACTGTGCGGCGAGCTGTTCGGCAGTGGCCGACATCTGCTCCGACGCGCTGGCGTTGCGCTGCGTCACCTTGTCGAGCTGCTGGATTGCCTGGTTGATCTGGTCACCGCCAACATCCTGCTCGCGGCACGAGGCACTGATCTCGGTGACCAGGCCCGCGGTCTTCTTGATGTCGGGCACCAGCCGGGCCAGCATCTCGCCCGCCGCCTGCGCCGCCTTGACGGTCTGCGACGACATGGTGCTGATCTCGGCCGCTGCGGTCTGGCTGCGTTCGGCGAGCTTGCGTACCTCGGACGCGACCACGGCAAACCCCCTGCCATGCTCTCCGGCACGCGCCGCCTCGACAGCGGCATTGAGCGCCAGCAGGTCGGTCTGGCGGGCGATCTCCTGAACGATGGTGATTTTCTCGGCGATGGTCTGCATTGCGGTGACGGCCAGACTGACGGCCTCGCCGCTGGCCTGCGCATCGATGGAGGACTGACGGGCGATTTTCTCCGTCTGGCTCGCATTGTCGGCGTTCTGCTTGATATTGGCCGCCATCTGCTCCATCGACGCTGACGCCTCCTCGGCCGACGCCGCCTGCTCGGTGGCGCCCTGCGACAACTCGTCTGCCGTCGCCGACAGTTCCGAACTGCCAGCCGACACGTTGTTCGACGCAGACGTCGCCTCCGACACAACCTCACGCAGCTTCTGCAACATGCGCTGCAACGAAATCCCCAGCATGTCCCTTTCGGATAGAGGTTGCGCTTTGACGGTCAGGTCACCGTCAGCGATCGTATCTGCAAGCTGGGCAGTCAATCGGAGGTTCGTCACCATCTTGTTGAGTGCATCGACCATGTCGCGGACCTCGTCGCGGGTGGTCACGATCACGGTCTGGGACAGATCTCCTGCGGCTACCGCATCGGCCAGGTTGACTGCTCGTCGCAGGCCGCGGCTGATGCTGATGGCGATCCAGGACGCCGCCGCGATGGCGACCAGGATCGACAGCAGGATGATCGTGGTCAGGACCGTGCGCGCTTGCTGATAGGAGGTGATGGCCGCGGACTGCGTGGTGCGCATGGCCTGCTGGACATAGGTAAGATAGGCATCCGTTGCGGCCAGAGTGGCGCGTAAGGCCACCCTGCCTTCACCGGTTGTTCTGTCTGCGGCGAGCAGGTTGCCGCCGCCCCGGTTCGTGGTGACGATCCGGTCCTGAACCCCGAGCCACCGGTCCAGCTGGGTCGCGAACAGGTTCGCGGCGGCAGTGATCTCCGGCTGCGTCAGCAACGCGCGTGCCTCACCGGCCTGATGACGCAGGGCGGTCGCCATCGGGGCCATCGCATCGGATTGCGGGCCCAACTCGGCTATGTTGTCAATCAGGATCAGACCCTTCGTATCGCTCCAGAGCGTCTGCATCCCCATGCCGACCTGGCCGAGGCTCGACAGCATTGCGGGTTTGTCGACGGCACTACCCTGCTCGACCTGATGCACCAGGGCGTCGAGCGCGGAGGTCGCCTGGGCAAAGGCAGACGCGCCATCCTTCTGTAGGATCCCATGCGCTACAGTATTGGAATTGAGCATCGCGTCTCGCGCCGTCAGGTCCTGCAGGCTGTCCTGTCGTGCCATCGTTGAGGCGATCTGGAGCAGCTTTTGCTTGCCCTCCTCCGATGCTGTGCTGGTTGCCGTCTCGACGATGTCGCGGGCCGCCGCACGCTGCTGAAGCATATCCACGGACGCCGCCGCAATGTCCTCCGGGGAGGATGCCAGGATCATGTTTTTCTCGGCGCGTGTGTTCTCCAGTACGCGGATCTTCAGATCCCGCCCCGCCGAAAGTTGTGCCACGGGACCGCTCAGGATCTGCTCGATGGTCTCGTTCAACGCAGACAGCTTTTCGTATGAAACTGCGCCGGATACCATCGACAGGGCGATGGTCACCCCAAATGCCGTTGCCAACTTAAGTTTGATTGTAAACCGCATCAGATTAGACCCTTCGAGGGCTATGGAAGTGATGCGGGATCAGGAGCCCGCAACGGGATGGATCGGGCACGCTTCCGACCGGATGACGTCTTATGCCAAGCAGTCGGCGAAAATTTTCTCCAAGGCGAGGATGATCAGGAAGTCGTCCCCTCGCTTGGCGATGCACCGGATGAAGTCGGAGCGCCAGCGCATGCCAATGCGTGGCGCGTCTTCCACAGATGACGCCGCAACCTGAGTGATCTCATAGACCTTGTCGGCTCTTAGTCCCACGGTCGTCGGCATGCCGTCGACATCGATCTCGACCACGATGATGCGGGTATCCAAGGTCGGTGGCCGTGGCTGCATTCCAAGCTTGAGGCGAAGGTCGGCCAGTGGAACCACCTTGCCACGCACGTTGATGAGGCCATTGAGAAATGGGTCGGCGTTCGGTACCTCGGTGATCGGCACGAGATCGAGGATCTCCCGGACGCTTCGCGCCTCGATCGCAAAAATCTCGTTCTGCAATGCAAGCGTCAGGATTTCGATAGGTCTCCCGGCTGTTGCGGTTTTCATGACCTGCGCCTCATCCTGTTGCCCTCAGATGCTCATCCTGCGCCTGGCCGAAATCGACCAAATGGCCGACGTCGAGGATCAGGGCTACGGTGCCGTCGCCCAGGATCGTTGCGCCTGAAAATGTCTGCACCTGTGCGTGCAGCCTGGAGAGCGACTTGATGACGGTCTGATGGTTGCCGATAACCTGATCAACAACCAAGCCGACGCGTGACTTCCCCGATGATACCACGACCACCTTCTGATAAGTGTCGGGGGGCGTCGAGGTGGCGAAGAGTTCCCGCAGGCGCAGGAACGGTACGAGGTCACCACGAATATTCAGGAAGCTGCAGCCGTGCGATCGCGTGTCTTGTTCAGTCGAAAGCTCGACGCACTCCTCGACTGTGGAGAGCGGCAGCACGTAGCGGCTGAGACCGATGCGAACCAGCAGCCCGTCGATGATCGCGAGCGTCAGTGGCAGTCTTAGGGTCAGCTCGGTGCCGGAGCCGGTGACGCTTGTGATGTCGATCTTGCCACGAAGTCCTTCGAGCGCCCGTTTCACGACGTCCATGCCGACGCCGCGGCCGGAGAGGCTGGTAACCTCGCGCGCGGTCGAAAAGCCCGGCTCGAAGATGACCTGGAACAATTCGTTGTCTGTGATGGCCTGACCTGGGACCAATAGCCCATTCTCTTCGGCACGGGCGCGAATACGGTCACGGTCGAGACCGCGTCCGTCATCGGCGATCGAGATCAGGATCTCGGCGCCGGAGTGTCGCGCGGTCAGGGTGATGCGGCCGCAGCGCGGCTTTCCCGACGCCAGTCGCTGCTCCGGTTGTTCGAGGCCATGATCGACTGCGTTCCGCAGCAGATGGATCAGCGGATCGCTGAGCTGCTCGATGAGGGTCTTGTCGAGTTCGGTCTCTTCACCGACGGTCGTCAGTTCTATTTCCTTGCCGAGTTCCTTGCCGAGATCGTGGATCAGGCGGCGGAACCTCCCGAATAGGGCGACGATTGCCACCGTGCGCACGCCCATCGTGGTGTCGCGGAGTTCAAGGGTGAGGCGCTCAATGTCTTCGGCGATCGATTTGATTTGAGGATCGTTGCCGGCGCTGGCGACCTGGCTCAGACGAGACTGTGCTATGACCAATTCGCCGACCCGGTCCATAAGGTCATCAAGCCGTTCAGCCGGAACTCGCACGCTGTCGGCTGTTTTTGCGTGCCTGGTCTCGGAGGCTGTCGATCTCGGCGGCTTGGCTCCCTTGTGGACGCCGGGGTCAGCCTCAGATCTGGGGAATGCCGGTTTCGGCGGCGGCTCGTTGACGGCATTTCCAGCCGGGATCGGGCGGTCGGACTGCGATGCTAGGCCGGCTCCCGTGTCGATCCGCTCAATGCCCAGCTCCATGTCGTCGATGACGAACAGGAATACGTCCTCGATCGCGGTCCGTGGCGCAGACGTCGATAGGAGAATGGTCCAGGACAGATGGCAGTCGGACGGGTCAAGCCGGGCTATCGGCGGGACGTCCTGGATCTCCGCAATCACGGTGGTCGGCCCGAGAAGGCGCAGGTCATCGAGCAGGATGAGTGGGTTGGTGCCCATCGACATCGTGTCCTTGGGCAGGCGCATCTGGATCCGCCACGACGCGACAGCGGCTTTGTCGCCAATGGCTGGACGTCCAATACCGTCAACAAGTGCCTGAAGGCCGTGCAGGATCGGAGTTGCGACCTCGGCATCGTCGTCGCCGGGATGGTCGATCAGGCGGCGGATGTGATCTTTCGCAGCAAGCGTCAGCGCGATCAGCTCGGGAGTGGCCCCGAGTTTCCCCTGGCGCACGCAATCAAACGCTGTCTCGACGTGGTGCGTGAACGACGCGACCGCCTCGAAGCCGAACATTGCGCCCGATCCCTTGATCGTGTGCAGTGCCCGGAAAGCGCCATCGATCAGCTCGCCGTTGTCCGGGTTGCCTTCCATGTCGAGCAGGACCTGCTCGAGCTGATCCAGCAGTTCCTGCGCCTCCTGCTCGAATATTTCGGTCGGGTTGAGCCCGATCATGATCCGAGAACCCTGCGTACAGCAGCCAGCAACTGATCCTGCTGGAACGGCTTGGCGATCCAACCGGTGGCGCCGGCGGCCTTGGCTTGCTTTTTGAGTTCGGCGTCGGACTCCGTGGTCAGGAAGATGATCGGCACACCGACGTAGCTGGAGAGCTTGCGCAGCTCGCGGATCAGTCCCAGGCCGTTCAGGCCCGGCATGTTGAGGTCGGTGATTACAAGGTCGGCGCGCACACCGCGGGCCTGCGCCAGGCCATCAAGGCCGTCGACAGCCTGCAAGACGGTGTAGCCGCCGCTGGTCAATGTCAGCTTCACCATCTGGCGGATGCTGGCACTGTCATCGACGGTAAGGATCGTCCGGCTCATGCCATCTCTCCGGTCGCTAGCCAGCGGTCGGAATAAAGAGCCGCGTCAGCGTCGTCGGCGGGCAGGACGCCACCACGGACCAGCGCCTGGTGCAGCACTCCCCCTGGATGGTGGCGCAGCGAGCATCCGCGCCCCGCCTCTACGGCACTTCGCCGGGTGGCCAGGATCATCTGGATGAAGCTGACATCCACCTCGGTCACGGCAGCGCAATCGAGCACCACGTCGTCATGATCACTCAACGCGGTGAGCAGGGCCGCATGGGTCTCGCCGGCTTCCCGGATGGTTTGCGGGCCCGATATGGTGATGGAATGAAGAGCCACTTCGATGTTCATCCATTGCTGCCTGATTGGATCGCGGTCGCGCTGGAACTTGGGCGCAAATAATGAAGAAACGGTTACGGGCGGCAGCCACCGCAGACACTGGTCGCCGTCATGACGGTTCTGGGTCAGAACAGCTCGAGCTCACCCTTCTGGGCCGACGCGTCCAAGGGAACGGTTCCCGACGCTATCGGCGTTCCGCTCAAACACGCACGGAAACGCTCGCGTACTTCACCCATGGTGATACTTGCGATCAAACGGTCCATCCATTCTTGGTCCGGCGGTGGATCGTCCGTGTCAGGAGAGGGCGATGCGGCGATCCGCGTCTGATCGAGCAGTCCGTCGAGCGCCCTGAGCATATCGGCGACGTGCAGGAGTCGCTGCTTGCTGCGGTCCTGAAATTGGAAGGCCTCCACGATTACCGAGATCTGATCGGCGATCTCGGACGATCCGTGCGCGGAGTCGCCGATGACATCGTTGATGTCGTTGCGCCGTTGCAGGAGTCCCGCCAGCAGCAGTTCCAATCGCTGACCGGTTGCCAGGTTGTCGCTCACGTCGACCATTGCGACCTTGTCGATAATACCGCGGCCCTGCGCGACGGACGTGCCGATGCCGCTGATCTCGCGGTGCATGGCTTGTGACAACCGTTCGGTCTGTGTCGAGAGCTGCCTCACTTCATTGGCGACGATTGCAAAACCCCGGCCCGCCTCGCCGGCGCGTGCTGCCTCGATGGTCGCGTTGAGGGACAGGATCTTGGTCTGCTCGTTGATGGTCTTCAGATCGTTCATGTACTTGTCGACACGGCCGACGCTGTCAGAGACGTCAGCCAGGGCGCGTCCCATGGATCTGGCGTTTCCGGACATATCGATGATCCGTCCGACTACCTCCCGCAGGGTGTTCTGCAGCAGATCGGTGAAGTCCGACATGGTCACGCTCTCGGTCGCGGTCACGATCCGGTCGCTCTGCAGCAGCATGGCTTTGACTTGCGTCGATTGCGCTGTGGCCTGCCGCGCCAGGGCGGTAAATCGGTCCGCCAACCCGACAACGACTTGCTCGATGAACATCGCCGTCTGCTCGATCTCGCTCGTGGCGGCACCCAGGGTGATCTGCTGCGTCCGGCCGGCCTTGCGCCAGCGCAGGAGGTCGTCGTCGGCACGTGGTGTTTCGGCGTTCGTGCAACCGCCGTCGGTGAGGGGCTGGGTCGGGAGGCAGGGAGCGTCGAGCTGCCTGGTGGCCCGCCTCCAGCCGAAGATGCGGAACGCCCTGGCAAGAAGGCGCTCCGGAGCCGAGCTTGAATGGCTGCCTCGAGCGAAACCGTTCGGAGCAATCGCTGGGGCATGGAACTCGACAGTCACGACTATATCCATGTCCACGTTCAGTAAATTCGCTGCGATATACTCTCTCTCCGGCAGTATCGCCGGGATTTACTAATGAATCGTGAACGCGGGCCGTGACGGAAGCGGGACCTGCACGCGGTGGGCCGGTGGATGCAGCTGCCGAAGGTGCCTTGCCGGTTATCCAGGCTGACCTAGGTCGACCTCGTCAGGACGCGCTGGAGAAGATGCTGGCGGATACCGCGTCCGCGAGCGGGTGCGGGAAGCGCCACTCCCAGAAGCCTGAAGGGCTGACCGTGCTGGAACCAGGCACCGATCGGCCTACCGTCACGGCGGCAGTCCATGTCCCCGACCTGGTTCCTGTCGACCAGGTCCCTCCATGTTTCCCTGTAAGCCGCGCGGCTCGGACTGGGGGGACTGGTGGTCCAGGGATATTGCGTTGAGTTGAGGCGCATCGTCTTGCATATCGGCGCCATGCGGTTGAGGCTTGGCGTCCGCGGAGCCTGTCACCTGGATCAGGGTCCCTGACTGCGTCAGTGTGGCCGCCACCGCGATCGCGCCGAATATCGCCCCAAGAAAGCCGAACATCCAGTCGATACCGCGCGCAAGCAGCGGCGCCGCGATCAGCGGTCCGACGATCGTTCCGAGCCCGAACAACAGCAGCAGCTCGGTGGAAATCCGGGCCGCCGGCCGCTCCGGCGCCTGCGCGTTGGCGATCCCCACGCACAGCCCATACAGCGGATATTGTGCGCAGCCGAACACACCCAGCAGCACCACCAGCGACACGCCCGGAAGCGGCAACACCAGCGGCACGCATGCGGCCACCCCCAGCAAAGCGATCCCACCCAGCATCAGCCGCCGCCCGAACGCCCGTCCCAGCAGCGCCACAGGGATGGATGCGAGTGTCCCGCCGACCGTGTTGGCGGCCAGCATCAGCGTGTCCTCCCGCATGCCAAGCCCGCCCATCATTCCCAGGATCGGGCCCAGCCCGCCGACTGCCCCGGTGATCAACCCCGCTGCCACGCAGCCTAGTCCGCCCACCGGCGACTGCCGCACCAGCCCGATGATGTCGGTTCGGAACGGCTTCATCCGGGCCGGTCGGGTGCGCCTGCACAGCAGCACCGGCAGGATCGAACCAAGCACCGCACCGGTCATCAGCACGAACGGCGCGGCACCGTGCGGATTGATCACGTTCAGGCTGAGTGTTCCGCACAACGACGCGATCAGGCCCACCGCGACGTAGCTCGCGAACCCGATGCCGACACCTGCCTGCGCGACCAGCCACCCCTCGACGATCGCCGACAGGCCGCCGTAGCAGAACCCGATCACCACGCGCAGCACGATCCAGGACGGGTCGCCCGGCACCAGAAGCAGCAGCATCGCCGCCGTCGCCGATACCAGGGCCAGCATCGCGAAGGCCCATACGGGCCCGAAAAACGCCAGGATCCAACCGTTCGACAGGCATGCCAGCACGAACCCTGCCGACCAACCTGCGGAATAAAGCCCGATCGCCGTCATCCCGGCGCCGCGCGTATGCCCGAGGATCGGCAACAGCACACCCTGCAGGTTGGTGCCGAATACCAGCAGCATCACAGCGACAAGCAGCGGCGCGACCGCCCGGCTACTGGACATAGCCTTTGCGTCCCCGCTCACGCCCGGAGCCACATCTGGTGGGCAACCCTCGGCCGGTCTCCCGCACCGTCCATAACAGCCAGATGATGACGACCAGACATGCTTGATCCCAGTGAAGCGGCACAGCTTTTTACGCAAGCGGACGTAGGCGCACCCTCAAGAGCCAAGGCCCGGTCGAAATGTCAGGGGGGCGCCTTCAGGCCATTACGGTCGGGTCGGGCGGCTGCCGAGCGAGCAGATGCTCAACCACCAGCGGCCGACCACCAGAGGCTTGAGTCAAGCCTGGCCACGTCCGCAACGACAATTTCTGTCATCTCCTTGATCGTCGCAATAGAGGATGATGGAGATCATACCCGGTGACCGTATGCATGTCTCCGCTCATGATCTGCAACACCATGTACCTGAACGGGTCCGACGGCGATGGCTGCCGCGATTGACTCAGGCGACCCTGGTCGTGTGGTCCGGTGTATGTGTCGTCTCGTCGTCGGACAGACGGTCGATAAACCTGGTGAGCGATAAAGACTCTCTCCCTCGTGGGACTGGAGACCGGTCCTGGCTCTTGATCAGTTCCCGCGGTGCCTCACCACTGTCGGTATACAAGCGGGCCGGATTGCTGTGTCCACGGCAGGACTCGTCTCGACTTCAAGCTGACAAACTACGCGTGGCCGTGATTCATTCTGGAGGCCCGAAGGGCGCGACAGGCACGGATGAGCATCGGCTACATCCCGGCCCGGATCATCATTTTGTGCACGACGCCCGTCATCTCATCCATACCGAAAATGGCGACGGCCGCGATCAGCAGAACAAATGCGACCAGGAACGACGTCGTCAGGACGCCAAGGACGCTCGGGCGGGCGTGGCGCCACTTGGATGTTGCCATCGGCATCGACAGTGTCCTCGAGTTGTTGGGAATGCAGGCTACCATCTAGCCGGATGAGGATCCTGCTGCGCCGCAAGAAGTCGCAGACTTCCGTGAAAGTCTGCCTAATCCGACCTTCCGTATCAGGCCGCAATCCTGATCGCGTTCCAGGCCTCGGCCAGTGCCTCTATCGCCGTTCGGCAACGCGTGTGGCCGAGCCCGAGCCTGACGCAGTCCTGTATGACCGGTGCAAGGGAGGATCGCCACAAGATGGTGGGCAGGACGAGCACGCCCGCGTCACGGACGAGGCGGGTCGCAAATGACGCGGCGCTATCGTCGCCGAGATAACGACAGGAGATGAACGCCAGGTTGCGCGGCTGATCCAGCTCGAGCAGGTCGGTAAAACCCATCGAGCACTCGCGAAGATAATGCAGGTTGGCGAGGCCGATCGCGCGCTGCGTGGCGATGATTCGAGGCTCCGCGTGCAGCGCGATCTCTGCCAGGATCTCGCTCGAGGCAGCCAGGCAACTCGAGAGCGAGCTCTTGACGATGAGCGCATGGTGCAGAAGCGCGCGGTCGTGACAGGCGATCCAGCCGACGCGGAGTCCGGGCAGGCCGAAACCTTTGGAGAGCCCGTTTATGGACACGCCGCGTTCGTAGCAATCGGCGAGCATCGGCGCGCGGCCGCCTGGTTGCACAATTTCGGTCTGCCGGTAGATCTCGTCGTTGATCAGCCACAACCCGTGTCTGCGGCAGAGACTGACCAGCGCGTCCAGACGATCCGGATCGAGCGACGCGCCGGTCGGGCTGTTTGGATAGTTCATCAGGATCAGCCGCGTCTCGGGACGAATGGCCGCCTCGATCCGATCGATATCCGGCTGCCAGCCGTCGGCTTCCTGCAGCTCGATACCGGTCACCTCGCAGAGCCGTTGCAGCGCCAGCTCGGAAGGCTGGTAGATCGGCAACAACAGCAGTGCGTGCTGGTCACGGGCAAAATCGTGCGGGCCGAGAATTGCCTGCAGAACGCAGTATATTGCCTCCTGCGCACCGCAGCAGCAGAGGATCTGGTCTGCAGCGAGGTGATCGTGCCGTGCCGCGATCGCGGTGCGAAGTCGCAAATGACCGCGCGGATCGGTATAGGCAAACCCGTGGGCGTTCCACCGCGCAGCGTTCTCGGCTGACGCCACCTGCAGCAGACCCGCGAGGCTGAGCGTTTCCGAGTCGGAGCTCGACAGATCGTGGCGGGCGAACGGCCCCCATTGAGCGAGAAACTCGCCGAGCAGGAACCGGTCCGTTGCAGCGCCGATCATGCCGCCGGCCGGCTGGTTGCTGCTATCCGCAGGTAGGTGCCGACGATACGGCTGCTTGCATGCAGGGTGCCGCGCAATGATCCGGCGACCTTCGAGCTACCACCGCCGCGCCTGCGATACGGCATCGGCACCTCGAGGATGCGCAAGCGCGCGCGGGCCGCCTGCATCTGCATCTCGATGTTCCAGCCATAGGTCATTTCCTGCAGCGCAAGCCGCTGCAACGCCGACCGGCTGATCGCGCGGAAGGCGCACATGTCGCTGTATCGGACTCCGTAGCGCGCGCCGATCCCCAGGCCGGCAAGGCGGCCGGCCAGAACCTGATGCCAGAGCATGGAACCCGGGTCGCGTTCGCCTCGGGTGCGGGACGCCAGCACGAAATCGTAGGTGCCGCCGAGCACCGGACCGGCAATCCGCTCGATCAGGTCGCCACGATCGGCGCCGTCGCCATCGAGGAACACGATAACCTTGCAGGCGGGATCGGCGGCTTCCGCGCCCAACGCGCAGGCGCGCCCGTAGCCTCGGCCGGTATCGAGCACACGTGCTCCGGCCGCGCGAGCCGCTGCCTGGGTTCCGTCGACGCTGCCGCTATCGGCGACGATGATGTCGGCAGCGAACTGCCGGGGGATTTCCCGGATGACCGCACCGATCGTCTCGGCCTCGTTCAGGGTCGGGATGACGACGGCTACAGGCTCCATCGGAGCCCGCAGCTGCGGCAGGGTGCGGGAGGCACGTCGGACAGCAGCGACTCCCGGAATTCCCGATATGCGTCACCGTTCCAGATTTCGCGCAGCGTGCTCTGGGTCGCGTCGCCCAGCGTATAGTTGCCATAGCCACGCAGCGAGAACGGCGCGATGCAACAGGGCAGCGCGCGGCCATGAGCGGTGAAATACATCAGCGACCAGGGGCGTCTGCAGGTCGCCCAGGGCTGGTCGTCGCTCTGCCGTTTCAGGCTGAGGCCGGGCTCGGTGGCGCCGGACGCATCCAATGTGACGCCGAGCGACCGGCCGAGCGCCTGTGCCGCCTCGATCGCCGCCACCTCGTCGGCCTGCGTGCTCTCGAACAGCGAGAGGTCGGCACGCGCCATGCCGTAGCCGCCCTCGTCGAACACCAGGCGCTGCAGATGCACCTCCTGCACGCCCATCGCGGCGGCGAGCTGCACGAAGGCCGGCAGCTGCTCGACGGTCTCCTTCATGCCGGTCAGCCAGAGCGAGACCCGCGGCGTCGTGGCGCCGACCGCCTTCTGGTAGGCGATGAACTTGCCGACGTCGCGCACGATCCGGTCGAAGAAATCCTTGCCGCGGACCTTGAGGTACGAGGCGCGATCGGCAGCATCGAGCGAGACGCGGAGCTCGTCCAGGCCGGTATCGATCAGCTCCTGGAAGCGCTTCGGCTGCATCAGCGTGCCATTGGTGTTGAACAGCACGTAGGTCCCGCGATCCTTCAGGTAGCGGACCATGCGGGGCAGGGCCTCGACCAGCATCGGCTCGCCGACCCCGTGCAGCACCGCCCTGGAAACGTTCGGCACCTGGTCGACGATGCGGGTGAACAGCTCCCAGTCCATGTCGGCCGGCGGCTCGAGGGTCTCGAACGTGCGAGGACAGGTCTCGCACAGCAGGTTGCAGCGGTTGGTGACCTCAAGGTACAGGCAGACCGGCGGCCCCACGGCTTCCGCCGACCGATCGCCGGCGATTTCCTCGAAGTAGCGGCGGGGATCCCGCAAAGCCGTCGAGACTGACATCAGCATGTTCCTTCTGAGGTCGCGGCCATCATACATCGCGCCGACCGACGGCGACGGAGTGCGATGACGGCGAGAACGATCGCCGGCGCATAGACGAGGCTCGGCCAGACGAAGCGTTCGTTGAACGGATCGAGCGTCAGCAGCACCGGCGCGCTCGAGAGCCAGATCACCGCCGGGATCGGGGCCACCACGCACGGCAGTGCCAGCCAGGCGAAATACCAGGAATAGTGCGGGCTGATGGCGACCGTCACCGCGGCTGCCAGGATCGCCGCGTTCCGGCACAGCAGCACGACATCGTCTGCAGGTCGGTGCATTGACCGCAGACGCTCTTCCGGCAGACGCTGGCCGCCCCAGGTGATCCAGAGCCCCAGCAGAGCCAGGCCGGCGCCGGCGGCGACGATGTAGGCGGTTCCCGACCATGCGGGCAGACGGCCAAGATGGGCCAGCCCGGCAAGCAGCCAGAAGCCGTTGCCGCCGGAAAGCCCTTCCTCGCTGCTGTAGCCAGGCAGGAAGCCCAGAATGTAGCGGCCGGCCGAGGCGTAGCACGCATAGCCGACCACCACGACGACGAGACCGGCGAGGGCCGGACGCCATAGCGGCACGCCTCGGGCGAACGCCGGCGCCAGCGCCAGGGGCAGGAACTTGACCAGTGCCGCCGCCGCCAGCACGCCGCCCGCCAGGCCGTCGCGTCGATGGCTGCGGGCCAGCAGCGCCAGGCCGATCAGCCCGATGGCGGCCCCGTCGACATGCCCGTCGCAGGCGAACGACCAGATCACCAGCGGATTCCACGCCTGGATCAGGATGCGCTCCCGTGGTAGCCCTGCCATCACCAGCAGCCGCATCATGCAATAAAGCCCGGTGAGCTCCAGCCCCACCATGGCGAGCTTCATGGCCTGCACCGTGCCGGAGATCCGGACGACCAGGGCGAACAGCATCTGTGCGACCGGAGGATAGATCGTGCGCGCGTAGCTGGCGCGGTTCACCAGCGGAAAGATGCTCGTGTCGCGCAATCCAGACAGCGACGGGTCGGCCGGAAGGTATCGGTACGGGTTGATGCCGTGTTGCTGCACGCGCCCATCCCAGACGTAGCGGTAGATGTCGCTGGACAAATAGGCGGGTGCGGGAAGCAATATCGCACGCGCCAGCAAACCGACGGCGAGCACGATCCACAGCGCGCGGGAGGGCAGGGCGCGGCTCATCACCAGGCGAACCGCGAGCAGATACACCACCACGGATAACGCCAGCAGCGCGACGACGAGCTTCGTTGCGGCATGTGGGCGTAGTGATGTGATGCCCGGCTCCTCCACGAGGAGGGCTGCAACCGTGAGCGCCAACAGCAGCATCCCAAGGCTTGCGAGACGCGTCATGCCGGCTGGCCGGATGGCACTCACGCCGAATTCCTCACCGCGGTGAGCGGGCCGGACTCCTGGAGCAGCGCCCGCAGGCCCAGGCGATCGATGGTCGATTGGGTGTGCGGGGCCGGGTAGCCGTGCTGCGCGTCGAGGAGTGTGCGCAGGGAGGCCGCGTCGTCGACATCATACCAGGACGGCAATTCGACCAGTTCCAGACCGATGCCGGCAATCCGGGTGCGGGTCGTCGCCGCGACCGTTTCGGTGCTCCAGGCGATGTCGCTGAACGGTGCGGCGTACGCAGCCTTCAGCCCGAGCAGGTAGTAGCCACCATCGTCGCACGCGCCGAGCACCGCACGGTCGCCAGGCTGTGCCAGGTGCCGCGCCGCCATGAGCAGCAACTCTGTCGGCACGGTGGGGCTGTCCGAGCTCAGCACGCAGGCGGACTCGTGCCCATCCGCCAGCATCGCCTGTACGGCGTGCAGCAGGCATCGGCCGAAGCCCTCGACCCCGGCGGGCATGGGCGACGCGCCGTCCGCCAGCGTGAGCCGAATACCGGGCGCCACGGCCGAAGCCACCAGGGCCTCGGATCCCGCCGGGGCGAAGGCGGCATAAGGTATGATCGACAACTCTGGGCCTGCCAGGCGTGCAGCTGCCAACAGGTTGTCGGTGGTGTCGCGAAGAAACGCCGCGCTCAGCATTGCGGCCTGGTCGGGGTTCAATGGCGGGCACAGGCGCGTCTTGGACCGGCCGGGCTGCGGCGCTTTGGCCATGACGCCGATCGCGCAGCTCCGGCTGCCGATCTTGCTCAACACCAAGGCAGGCTCGGTCGCAGTCGCGCTCGTTGCGGCATCGGCAGTCTGTCTGCCGCACGAAATCCTTTTGCGCCCGGTCCCGGAAGATCGGATCCATCGCTCCGGCATGGAAAGGTCATGCGAATTGGGTCGTCCACCAGCATCACATTGCCCCGGTGATGCCGACCGAACATCCGCGCTGCCGGCGATAGGAAACCGGCGACAGGCCGTGGCGCCTGCGGAACGCATGGGCGAGCTGTGTCGGATCCATGCCGACGGCGGTCGCGATCTCGGTCACCGAGCGTCGTGTCGTCGCCAGTTCCTCCGCCGCCTGCTGCACGCGCAGATCGGTCAGGAAGGCGTGGGGGGTACGCCTGGTGGAGCAGCGGAAGGCGCGAAAGAAGTGCGACCGGCTGAGGCCCGTGACCGCGATCAGATCCCCGAGCATCACGTCGTCCGAGAGGCGCTGGCGCATGAGCTCGATCACCCGTTGCAGCTGCCATCCTGCAAGGCCGCCCTTCACGCTCGGCCGGTCCACCGAGGCGTTCAGGGATTCGGCGTGGCTCTCGAAATTCGAGTGGGATTTGACCAGCTCGTGGGCGAGAACGACGATCAGACTTTCGCGATAGAGGCTGCCGGCACGGGGCCGGGTCACGTCCGCGAGCAGTGCTTCGAAAAGGTCGCGGATGAAGGGACTTTCGACGCCCACCCGATCCTGCAGCCGGAGCAGGACCGGATCGCGATCGAAATCCTCAAGAGCCGTCTGCTCCAGGACGTTCTGCGCCAACGTGACATGCGCGAAATCGATCGGACCGACAGTGCTCCATCGTGCAGGCTGGGCCGAAGGCATGATGGTGATGGAGCCCGCCTCCACGTCGCGCACCAGCTTGTGCCGAGCCTGGAAGCGGGTCACGCGCTTTGGGCCCCCGAGGTGAATCGATAGCAGGTTCTCGAGCAATGCCGGCTGGCTGATTCGACCGTCGATTCCCCGAAACCGGACGAGGCGCGTGCCACTGGCTGCCGACGTGTCGCCGCTCAGGGCGGGAACAGCCAGAGAGTCGTGCCACTGCTTCGCGGAGACCACAGATGCGCTCGTATTTACCATTGTTTCGCAAGCCTACGTTCAAATCTGAGGTTCAACCATCGGAGGAGTCTGATTATGTGCTTAAAGTCTGACCTTCGTGACGATCTCCTGCCTGGCCGGCCGGTGGTCGCCTCGGTGACATGGTCTCATGCTCCGTCCTTCGTGGCGCGAGCGATGGAGGTTACAGGAGCAGCCGGACTCAGTCGGTTTCCGCGGCCCGCCGGATCGGGCAGTCGATTTCCATTTCGGCGGCGATGTTGACCATGTTGGTGAACACGTTCCCGGCCAGGACGGCGATGATCTCGATGATCTGGGCGTCGGTATAGCTAGCCGCCCGTACCGCCTGCAGATCGGTATCGGTCGCACGGCCGTAGGTCTCGGCGATCTCGCACCCGAATGCGACGGCCGCGCAGGCTTTCGGGTCCGACGATGCGCCGCGGCGGTCCAGCGCGATCTCGGCGCTGTCGATCGTGGCGAGCTTCAGGCCGAAATAGGTGGCGCTCTGCTCACGCGTCTTGACGTCCAGGGCACTGCCCAGAGCGCCACTGAGGCCCGGACAGGACTGCAGGGCTCAGCGCCACCAGTCAGAAAAAATCCGGAACGGCTCCCGATTGCTTTTCCATTACGTTCAGGAGAGGTGGGGGCGGCGGGGGCAGCTTCAACGGCGGGAACAGCAATTTTGGGACGGCCGCCGGCAAATTGCGGTAATCACGCCTGTCGACGACTATTTATTGCAAAGTGCGCAAGGATCGATGGACCGTTCCGATAGCATGCGAGCGTTCATCGCCGCCGCCACTCTGGGCAGCTCTGCCCAGGCTGCGCATATTGCCGTCCGTGATCACCCGGTCCATTGCGGAGCTGACGCTTTTGAATCGGACTTCGGTTCGTTTACTGAGCAGAGCGAGCTCTATCTCGAGAGTTACCGGCAGGTCCTTGAGGATACCAAGCCTCCTGGAGCGCTGCAGGTCGCGGCACCCATCATGTTCGGGCGGCGGCATGTGCTCCCGATCATGACCCGGCTCTCGATCATGCACTCGGGCCTGGCGATTCGTTTGACGCTCCCGGATCGGAACGCCCACCGGGCGGAGGGAGCCATTGACGTCGCAGTGCGCGTCGGTGATCTCGTCGACAGCAGCATGATGGCGATCCGCTTGGGGTCGGTCAGCAGAGGCCTGTTTGCAGATCCTGATCATCTGGAGCGCCGGAACATTCCGGAAGCGCCGAACGAATTCACGGCACACGACATCATCGCGTTGGAGAGATTGGACACTACCAACGAATAGCGCTTCGGTCCAACCAAAAAAGTGCCTGCTTCACCATGAACGTCCATGAATATTTCAGGACAAGCCACTGATCCCGATCGAGACCCGGATGGTTCCCGAGTTCGATGGTGGAGATCCCGCCGACTTGCGGCGACCTGATGCGGGAAGCAGGTTATCAGGGTCTTTGTAAGACTTATGCAGTCATAAGGGATTATACGGCGAGATCTATCTGCCACCCGAGTGTCTAATCAGCAGCGGCACTCGGATCGAGCTGACTGATATCCGATCGGCGTCCAGAAAAATCGGTATCGGCAGGTCCACCCATGCTTGAGCTCATAGCGAGCGTTGCTCACGAGGCACTCCGGGCGCGACGCCCAGCCGGTCCCGTTCTCCATGAAACCTGAAAAAAAATCGTCACCACGGCCCGAAGACGGGCGACATGGCGCTGCGCCCCACCCGCGACAAGACCGGCCAGGCTCGCGAGCTACGGTGTGACCTTCGCCTCGGCCCGCGGCAGTACGTCTCGAGGCGACATGCAGCACCGCATTGACCGGTAACTTTCCTGCCGCATCCGGCGAAGACTATTCATCACGCGAGGAAGCTCAGATGGGTAGAACCGTATCGACCGCCTCAAGACGTCGAGGCCGGCGACTGCATCCCGTCCCGATCAGGATCATGCACTGGACGAACGCGGCCGCCATGCTGATCATGATCACCTCCGGCTGGGGCATCTACGATGACGACGTCGTCATACGGGGCCTGCACATTCCGCACGCACTGCGGCTCGGGGATTGGGCGGCGCCGTCGCTGAACTGGCATTTTGCCGGCATGTGGCTACTCGTCCTGAACGGCTTGGCCTATCTCGGTTACGGCCTCGTCACCGGCCGCCTTCGGGAGCGATTGCTGCCGATCCGCTTCTCCGACCTGGTCGCGACAGTGCGCGACACGCTCCATCTCAGGATCTCGCACGAGGACCTGACCACCTACAACGCGGTGCAGAAAGTCCTCTACGTGGTCGTGATCCTTGCGGCCGCGTCACAGGTCGTGACCGGACTGGCGATCTGGAAGCCGGTCCAGTTCTCCGGATTGGTTTCTCTGCTCGGCGGTTTCCAGGGCGCGCGCCTCATCCACTTCCTGGGCATGAGCGTGATCGTCGGTTTCCTCCTCGTGCACATCCTGCTGTCGTTGCTGGTGCCGCAGACGCTGTGGGCCATGCTGGCAGGCGGGCCGCGGGTCGGGCCATCCGGACATGGCGAGCCGGCGCCGCTGCCATGAGGTCTCCGTTCCGGCCCGAGACGCTTCCCGACCCGGCGATCCTCGACGATCACCGGCCGCTGATCCGATCGCTGGAACGGCGGCGGTTGATCCGCGGTGGTCTGTCACTGGGTGCGCTGACCATGCTGACCGGCTGCGACGTACGACGCCCCGCGTCCGTGCAGGCTGCACTTCTGGCCATCCGCGACCTGAACGACCGCGTGCAGGCGCTGCTGTTCGATCCGAATAAACTGGCGCCGACCTACCCGGCCTCGATGGTCATGAATCCGCCCAGGTTCAACGCCTTCTACGACGTGATGAAGGTCAAGCCGGTGGACGGCGCTCGATGGCGCCTCGAGCTGTCCGGACTGATCGCCGACAAGCGGCCCTGGACGGTGGAGCAGGTCAACGCGCTGCCGCAGCGCACCGAGATCATCAAGCACGTCTGCGTCGAGGGTTGGGACTATATCGGGCAATGGTCCGGCGTGCCGTTCCGCGCCTTCCTGGAACATGTCGGGGCCGACCTGAGCGCGCGGTATGTCGGTTTCCGCTGCGCCGACGATTATACCAGCAGCATCGACATGGCGAGCGCGCTGCATCCTCAGACCTTGCTCGCGACCCGGTATGGCGACGACGTCCTGGCCGACCCGTTCGGCTACCCGCTGCGCCTGCGCATGTCGACCAAGCTCGGCTACAAGAACCCGAAATGGATCACCGCGATCGAAGTGAGTAATGTCCGACCAGACGACATGTGGGACAAGCCTGGCTACTCATGGTTTGCCGGGCTCTAGAGCGGGTCGCACATGATAAGCTTCCTCATCTTCCTGATCGGGCTTGTGCTGAGCGCTCCGGCGCTGGCGCAAAGCCACACTCCCGGCGGCATGCCACCGCCCTCGGGCATGAGCCTGGCCCAGTCCACCGCCATGCGGTTCCCGCAGCCGATACGGGCGGGGAGTCTGCTGCACCGGTTGGTTCTGCGACCGGTGGAGAGCCAGACCGTGCTCGGTCACGTGGTGCAGGTGGTCCGCGATGGAACCGGCACGATCGAAATCGTCGTCGCGTATGGCGGCTTCCTCGGGATCGGCAGTCGGCCGATCGCGGTTCCGATCGATGCCACGGTGCTGCTCGGTACCGTCATGGAAATCGTCGCCTTCACGCCCGAACAATTGCAGCGCCTGCCGACCTTCACCGGTGACGGCACGACACCGTTGCCGCCAGATACCGTGCTCCGGATCGGGCTTGCCAAACCATCCCACTGATTGGCGTCGATCGGATGCTGCACATTCCAGATCGACTGGCTCCGGACCCGTTCAGCCGGATCACGGACGAAGGACATTGACATCATGAGCCATGACAACCCTGTGATCGACTTATTCAATTTCCTGATCGGCAACACCGGTGACTATAATCGCTTCGGATATTCCAAGTATATTTCAGTTGTGTTCTATCTATGCCTGCTCGCCGGAGGCCTATACGTCGCAGTCCTGAACTGGTCGCGCGACCCCGAGCAGCGGACCGGTTATCATTTCTGGGTCGCCGCGATGCGTATGACCGCCGCCGGGATGTGGATCCAGGGCACGATATGGAAACTTCCTCTTCCGGTTGCGGCCGGCTTCAAATACTGGCTGGATCAGGAGGCGAAATTCAGCTCGGTCCCGCTTCTTACCACCCTCATGCACAGCCTGTTCATTCCCTACATCGCGTTGCTGCAGCCCGTGGTTTATCTGGTAGAGATCTTCTTCACCATTTCGCTGACGCTGGGGATAGCAGTACGACTGTCGGGAATTGTCGCAGTCCTCTTCACCATCCAGCTCTGGCTGGGCCTCTACAACGATCCGACGGAATGGCCCTGGACCTACATGGCCATCATATGTGCGCATGGGATGTTCGCCGCAGCCTGTGCCGGGCGCAGTCTTGGTCTCGATCACCTGCTCCGCGGACGCGCCGAGCTTGTTCCCGCACGCTCGCAGCCGCTTCTCGCGCGCGTCTATGCGTTATCCTCCTGATGACGGCGTCAAGCATCTGGTCGCAGGATGCCCGGGCGTGGCCCGATGTCGATCTCGCGAGGTCTGAGCGGTATCTTCGAGAAGGAATGGCTCCGCTTGAACGAAGGCGGCCGGGTCGTGCGCCGCGATTTGATGAGCTCCGGCATTCCCTACATGGACCTGGACTGGAGTGCCGGCATCTACGCTCCGCCGGATATCGAGCGGACAGAACCCATGCGGTAGGCGCCGGCTTCGTCGGAGGAGTTGATCGACGAGGTGTGCCCGACGGATCGCATCCTGATCGGCACGCCCATGTACAACTTCAGCGTCCCCGCCGTTCTCAAGTCGTGGATCGACTACATCGTGCGCCCGGGGTTCACCTTCTCGCCTGGGCGTGAGCCGGGGCGCCGTGGCGCTCGTCGACCATGTCGCGAAGTTCGAGGAGTCCGTCGTCAATGCCGCAAGAAGCTGATGCGCTGGATCCGCGGCCATGACGGCTTCGGAGTGTTCGGCGCACGCAGACAGTCGTCGATCCTGCCGCCGGCTGCGCAGACAGACCCCGGGGCGCCGCCGGGTGTCGGCCCATCATCTTACCAGCGGCTGAGTATTGGCAGCAGCAGGCGGCCACAGACAGCGATGAGTGAGCAGGTCGCGGTGTACCAGAAGGCGATGTAGAGCGGGTCGTCGAAGGGGCAGGTGAACACGAAGACGAAGGCGCCCCAGGCCGCCGAAGCGATCCCGATGCTCCATGCGGTGCCCTGCCGGTCGGTCGGCGCGGCCCTCTGCATCAGGATTGCGAGGCCCATGAATACCGGCAGAGCCAGCAGCACCATCTTGTAGAGACACTCCACGCCGTGCCTCCAGTCGAGCCGGGCATCGACCGACGACCATCCGGCCCGTGCGGAATTCAGTCCCCATCCGACCGCAAGGCAGATCGAGACGATTGCCAGGGTCAACTGCACTCCCCGACGCGGCGATCCGGCAGGGTGGAACGAGACCACCGCGGTCATTCCACTGACCGCGGCAATCAGCCCGAGGCTGACGAGCTTCCACCAGAGGCTTGGATGGTGCATGGCCGCCTGCATGTCCGGACGCATGGCGCCCATGAGCAGGAACAGCGCCAGCTCGACGAGGCATATCCCCCCGATGACAAGGCCGTCGCCGGCAGCGCTGCGTCGCCGTACAGGCTTGAGGTCAAGGGTTAGCTGGTCGATCAGGGAGTCATTCAGCATCGGCACGCCCCTGTATCATCTCGCTCAGCCGTTCAAGGCCGCGATGGATCGTCACCTTCACACGGGAAATGGTTTGCCCGGTCCGGCCGGATGCCTGCTTGCTGCCGAGCCTTTGCAGCTCCACCGGCCGGACCACGTCGGCCTTCGCGGGCTTGCGGTCCTTGAGCAGGATTTCGAGGGCTGAGGCGCTGGACACGGCATTCCCATGATCGGCAATCGGGCGGTGCTTGCGGGGTGCTCCCGCCGGGTGCGACGTCATGGCGCGCAGGCGGTCGATCCACTTGTAGCGTGCGATGGCATCGAGCCAGGCGACGAACGGCCGCTCGGCGTCATAGGTGTGTCGCTTCTCGTGCACCGCAAGGAGCGCGTCCTGGACAGCATCATCAACCATCGCCGGTGGCAGCCGGCGGTGGTAGTAGCAGCGAAGCCAGGCGCAGATCTCGCCGAGCAGCACGCGGTAGCTCGCAGCATCACCCGCCTGGGCTGCCGCCATCATCGTGTCCCACTCAGACTCGGCCAAACGGTCACCGTCGACGCTGCTCCTGCCTGATCGCAAGCCGCATTGCCCCGAAACCCTAGATCGTCCAGCGGCCTGACGCGAGTACGGCGACCGGGTGGGTGCTGCGACCGCGACCGACGTCCCGGCCGCCAGCACTGCGATCCGCCGGACCGTGCGCCCGCGGGCATCCACCGCGAGGCTGCGTCCCCGCGCCGGACCCAACCGCCGGCGCACGAGACTTGCCGTTCGGGGCGGGTTGGCGCTTACCTTGGCGCCGCAAGGCTGGCAGGCATCCTCCGGCCCGCGGCACCGGTCATCGTGTGGTGACGCAGGTCACGTGCTGACCATGCGTGCCGATCCGGCGACGGTCCTGGTTCCGTACGGGCAGGCCATCGCCCATCGAGCGCGGACACTGCCGACTGGCATGGAGGCTACCGGCACCGGTCCGTGTCCGCCGCATACCGGATGGCGCGCCGAGGCCGGGACTATCCGGTTCGACGTGAGTCATGTCCGTGCGGGAAACCCGGTCGGAGCATCACCCGATCGACCTTGATTATCGGTCGGATGGAGATGCTCGCCAAGACAACGAACCGGAGCCGCTTCCGGTCCCTTTCGATCGGAAAAAGCCCCAGCCGGCCTGCGGTCCTTGCGTGAGTGGGAAAGTCGTTTGCGAGGCTACCCAGTAATCGGCTGCCAGGCGGCACTCTAGGCTCGGTCCCGTTCGACAGGATGGTGACAAGATGACAGTTCGAAGCGTTCGGCGCGGCGGCACGCCACTGCGCGTCATGGGCTGCATCCACAGGAAATGCCGGTGCGTCCCTGGTTGCGCTGCATGAACGCGATCCGCTTCATCGACCTGCCGGCGCGTTTCCTGATGTCGCTGCTGTTCCTGGTATCGGGCTTCAGCAAGCTGGCCGGGAATACTGCCATCCAGGGCTACATGAAAGCCTACGGGGTGCCCGGCATCCTGTCCTGGCCGGCGGCGGCGTGGGAGATCAGTGCCGGGCTGTTGCTGCTGGTGGGGCTGTGGATCCGGCCGGTCTCGATCCTGCTGGCGGGCTGGTGCCTGCTCACTGCCGCCATCTTCCATACGGCGTTCTCCGACCAGAACCAGATGGTCAATTTCTTCAAGAACATGACGATGGCTGGCGGTTTTCTGCTGATCGCCCGGACCCACCCGATCGCACTGAGCCTCGATGCCTGGCGGCTGGGACGCATGACCAACCCGGCAGCGTAAACCCCGGTGGTGGACGTGACGCGGCTCGATCGCCGTGGTCGCGGCAGATCACGGCACTCGCCCGGGATTTTTTGTCGCCGGATTGCTGTTCGGCCGGCTCACGGTGGCGGCGTTCGTCCGCTTCCCGGCCATGATGGCACATCGGGAAAGACCGTCGGCGCCATCCGCTAGGTGAAGTCCTGGAACACCGGAACCGGTTGCGGCAGGCGGCGGTTTGCACGGATCGGCCAGCGACATACCGAATACCGAGAAACGCCGATTCGGCATGATCTCTATGAGGCGCCCGTCACGCATCAACTCCGGCTGCACGATCGGCGGCAGGTCTCCGGCCCCGCTAGCCAACCAGCACGCCGCTGGTGACGCCGAAGAAATCACCGATGCCGACATGCGGCAGGAACGAGATCGCCTCCTGGTCCTGTCCGTTCAAGGTCGGCAACCTGCCGGCTCACCGTCGAGACCGGCATCTTGAGGCGACGAGCTGCTTCCGAGAACCTGCGCGCCTCGATCACCTTGGCAAACACGATCAGGGCGTTCAGGTCAGGCATCCACGTCCTCCCTGCCACGGACCGGACTGATGCGGCGTGGGTCTCGATGCTCCAAATTGCCGCGCCTCCGGGCCGGACGGGGAGGGGACCACGTCGCCGGGTCCGGGTCCGTATCGATCGGGACGGCTGGATCACCTTGACCAGCAGAGTCTGGGGCCCGGGATCGTGCCCTCCGGGCCGCGGCTCCGCGCCGGTCGATCAGCGAGCACCCGGAGGTGTTGGACACCAGCGGCCAGGCGGCGCGACTGCCTGATCCCGTCGTCTGGATGATTTCCGTCCCGACAGTCGGCCAGGGCGCCTCAAGGGCGGAACGGCCATCGACGATCTCGCAGTCAAAGGGCAGGGACCGCAGTATAGAGGCAATCGTTAAAACCATATCAAAGTATTGATCCGGCCCAGGCAATCAACTCATCAACGTAATACAGCCGTGAATTGTCTAATAAAAGACCGAAATCCCATACCGTGCGGAGTGCATGATATTACATCACGGACCGTTTATAAATCAACAAAAAACCTCTTTGAACGATTTCAGCGACTATTTGAGGTGACTTGAACTGGGGCTTTCGCTATTCGACCGATGCGATGCTTTTGAAGCAACGATTATCGTTATTACAGCGCATGTGGCGCCTAGTCTGGGGATATCATGGCCAATACTTACGTGACCGAGACTCTCACCGGCGCCACATTCTACGATAAGACGACACACACCACGACAGCATTCAGCGGCACCTGGCTTGCCGAATACGATTCCAGCGGCAATCTCATCTCGATCTATAATCCGAGCTTCACCATCACGCCGGATTGCGGGACTGCAACGACCTGGGATTGTGCCACCCCGTCGGGAACCAGGTCGGCGCATCAGATCCAGGCCACCGGAAGCAGCAGCACCGCCTACTCGAAGCTCAACATCGGCTATTCCGGCGAGACGCCGACCACGCTGGCTGCCTCGACGACGTCGGTCTTCAACGCTGCCACCGGCAATACGGATACCCTGCAGAAAACCGGCACCATCACCAGCTCGGCGGACAAGGCTGTCACCACGACGATCAAGGACGCGGTCTTTGCGAACGGCGCGACGCTGACCGGCACCTGGACCGCGATCTACAACGCGGCAGGCGTGCTCGAGGCTGTCGAGAACGCGACGTTCACCGTGACCGGCACCAACGGCCTGTCGAACACCTTCACCAGCGCCGGCACGCTGCCCTATGCCGACACGGCCAGCGGTAGCTCATACGAGATCCATTTCGATTCCGTCACAGGCAGGGGTGATTTCAATTCCCTGTATGTCGACTGGAAGACCGAGACCCCGACCGCGTTTTTCCAGGGCACGCAGTCGCTCTACACCTCGGTGAAGGAGAATTGCTCGGACCCGATCCGCCTGGTCAAGGACGGCAGCACCACTGCGCCGGTCGAGCCGGTATGCTGCTTCCTGCGCGGCACCCTGATCGCCACGCCCTCGGGTGACGTTGCGGTCGAGGCGCTCGGCGTGGGCGACGTGGTGAGCGTGCTCGAGGACGGCAACCGGGTCGGCCGGCCGCTCGTCTGGGCAGGCCGGGGCCGGATGGACGCCGCTGTCGCCGGTTACGCGGACGATGCGTTTCCGGTCCGTATCCGCCGGCACGCCTTCGCCCCCAACGTGCCGGCCCGCGATCTGCTGGTGACGCCCGAGCATTGCATACTTACCGCAGCCGGCCTCACCCCGGCGCGCATGCTGGTGAACGGCGCTTCGATCCTGATCGACCGCAGCCTTCCCGAGTACGAGTTCTTCCATGTCGAGCTCGAGACCCACGGCATCCTGCTGTCCGAGGGGCTGGCGACCGAGAGCTATCTCGATACTGGCAATCGTGGCCTGTTCGAGGACGGCTTGCATGAAGCCGGCCAGGCGTCCGGCAACGTGCTGCGCGGGCCCACCATGGCGGCACCGCTGGCGGTCGCGCGTGCGGTCGTCGAGCCGATCTGGCGCGAGCTTGCCGACCGCGCCGCCGGCCTCGGTTTCGAGGGCCTCCGGGACGCGCCGGTGTGCACCAGCCAGCCCGACCTGCGCCTGCTGCTCGAGGATGGCGCCGAGATCGGGTGCGCCTGGATGGCCGACCGCCACTACATGTTCCAGATCCCCCGTCACGCGCGGGTCGTTGGGCTGCTCTCCCGCTCGGCAGTGCCGGCGCAACTGATCGGACCGTTCGTCGATGACCGTCGCAGCCTCGGTGTCGCGGTCGAGAAGCTGGTGCTGTGGAGCGGCCTGGACGAGACCGTTCTTCCGGTAGCGGACCTGGCGCTTGATGGCTGGTATGGCGCCGAGGGCGGTGTGCGCTGGACCAACGGCCAGGCAGCGCTGGACCTGCCGGCCGCGTCCGAGACCACCTATCTCGACGTGCACCTGGCCGCCACGATGCTCTATGCGGAGCAGCTGCTGCAGGCGGCGTAGAGCCTGGTCCGATGCCGGGCGCGATCAGACCTCGATCTGGTCGCCGCCCGGATTGCTGCGGATCATCCAGTGACCACCGCTCCGGAACGACGCGGTGGTCGCGAAGGTGTCCTCCATGAATTGCATATGATGGCAGATGCCGTCCTTGACCCGACCCAGCACCACGAATGGTGACGTGACCGTCTGCGACAGCACCATCGAGGTGTAGGTGAAACGGCCGAAGATCGCGGCCTTCTCGCCATCATCGAGCTCGGCCTCGACCTGGAAGTCGTCGATCCTCCAGTATCGGCCGACATCGACGAAGGTTTGCACGATGGCCTCCGGGCCGTACGAGGTTCCGCACCAGGGCATGACACGCTTGAGGTCGGGGTTGTCGTAATTGAGCGAAACGTAGGTCACGTCGGGCGTCACCAGCGACCGGACATGATCGAGGTTTTCCGGATCTGCGAGTATGGCGGTCATCACTCCGAGAGCGGTCATGGTCATCGACTGGCTGTCCTTCGACGGCAATGCACCCGCCCCGCTGGACGGTGTCTCGCGCCAGCCTGGGTGAACCTGCTCCCGTCCGGTAGTCGCGGCACCCGGGAATGAGCTTTCCACGATTGCGCAGCACCGCTGCCGTGCCTGGCCGTTACCGCACGATTCCGGGAAGCTGTTTTCCGCGAACTTCGGCTACCGGCATCGGGACTGATCGCCTAGGACTCCGTTTTCGATATCCGGAAGGTTCGGAAGGATGATCTCATGCAATCCAGGTGGCTGCTCTATCCGACGACGGGAGCGCTCCTCATGCTCGCGGTGGTCGCACCCGTCCCGGGCGCCGCGAGTGACGCGGCTCGTGCAGCGACGCACGGCATGACGGACCAGGCGCACGCCGGCATCGAACGCACGATGGCGGCCTACAACGCGGCACTGAACGGCGGCGACACCGCAGCGGTGCTGCCGCTGTACACCGAGACCGGCGTGTTCATGGCGCCGTTCAGCCAGTCCTCGATCGGTCGTGATGCGGTCAGGACCGCTTACGACGCAGTGTTCGCCGAGCTGAAATTCAACGTGAAGTTCAATATCGCCGAGATCATGCAGATGGCGCCGAACTGGGCGTTCGTGCGAACGAACTCGGCCGGGACCACGCTGCACCATTCGACCGGCAGGACGACATCCGAGGCCAACCAGGAACTGTTCATCCTGGAGAAGGGGCACGACGGGACATGGCGGATCGCGCGCTACAGCTTCTCGCCGACAAACCCGCCCGCCACTTGACGCGGGGGTGATCGGCCTGCCTGATCGCGCGGGTTTTCGCCGGTGCGAGGGGCAGGTACGTGGACATGACAGGCAGGCTTTCGGGACATCGCGTGCTGGTCACCGGTGCCGGCAAGGGGATCGGCCGCGAGACGGTGCGCCGGCTGGTCGCGGATGGGGCTAGGGTGACCGCGCTGAGCCGACAGCCGGACGACCTCGCGAGCCTTGCCGAGGAGACCGGCTGCGACATCATCGCGGTCGATCTGGCACGCCTGGATGACGCGGTTGCCGCGGTGACGGCCGCCTTGCCGTTCGACGCGCTGGTCAACAATGCCGGCATCACCTCGCTCGAGCCGGTGCTGACCGCCTCGATGGCGAACTTCAACGCAGTGATGGCGATCAACGCAGCAGCCCCATTGCGGCTTGCGCAGGTGGTTGCGGGCGACCTGGTGCGTCGCGGCAAGGGGGGCGTGATCGTCAACGTGTCCTCGACGGCGGCGTCGGTGGGCCTGCCCGATCACGCCGCCTACTGCGCGTCGAAGGCCGCCCTCGACGCGATAACCCGCGTGCTTGCCGTGGAACTCGGCCCGCACGGCATCCGCAGCGTCAGCGTCAACCCGACAGTGACCCTCACGCCGATGGGGCAGCTGGCGTGGTCCGACCCGGCGAAGTCGGGCCCGATGCTGGGGCGGATCCCGCTCGGACGGTTCTGCGACCCGGGCGACGTCGCCGGCGTGATCAGCTTCCTGCTGAGCGACGATGCAGCGATGCTGAACGGCGTGTCGATCAACGTCGATGGTGGCCTGCTGGTGAACTGAACAGGCCGCGCCTACACGATCGCGCTCGTCATCAGGGCGCGGTAGGCGAGCTGGTCATTGTACATCCGCTGGAACACGGCGTATTTCCGGTTGTGATATTCGCGCGCCACGTCCAGGTCCGGATCGATGATCGTGCCCGCGCGGCTCATCGATGCCATAGCCTCGCGGATGCCCGGATACGCACCACCGGCAACGGCGCCAAGAATGGCCGCACCCAGCAGCACCGCTTCCGGCTCACGCGGCAGCACCAGCGCGCAGCCGGTGGCGTCGGCATGTTCGCGCAGGAAGACCGGGTTCTTCGTACCGCCGCCGGAGGCGAGGATGGTGTCAATCGCGTAACCCTGCGCGTTCAGCGTCTCGATGATGTGGCGCGTGCCGTAGGCGATCGCCTGCACGGTCGCGAGATACAGCACAGCGAGATCGTCGGCATCGGCGCCGAGACGCAACCCCGACACCATGCCGCGCAGGCTTGCATCGGCCCGCGGCGAGCGATTGCCGTGGAAATCCGGCATCACATGCAGGTCGCGTGTCAGCGCCGCCGGGAACGGGACGTTCTCGCCCAAATGCTCGAGCCGCAGGTTCAGCAGCTGGTAGATGCTCTGGCCGGTGCTGCCGGCTTCCGCGGCAAGCGCCGGATAGGCCGCGTGGGTGGTGATGACGTGGTCGACCAGGCTACCGGTCGCCGACTGGCCGCCCTCGTTCAGCCACAGGCCGGGGATCATCGCACCGAAATACGGCCCCCATACACCGGGCACGAAATGCGGCTCGTGCGACACCGTCATGTGGCAGCTCGAGGTGCCCCCGACCAATGCCAGGCGGCGCAACAGGTCGTCGTTGTCAGGCGCCTGGCCATCCAGTTCCGCGCCGATGGTGCCGATGCCGCCGGCATGCGCGTCGATCGCCGAGGCACCGACGGGAATTCCCGCGGGCAGGCCAAGCGCCGAGGCAGCGTCCGCGGAAAGCGTGCCGATCGCCTCGCCCATCGGACGGATCGTCGTGCCGATGCGGCGAAACCCCTCGTCGGCCAATTCGCCAAGCCCGATCTTGCGGAAATACTCCTCGTCCCAGCGCGCCTCGTGGCCGAGATAGGTCCATTTGCAGACGGTCGAGCACAGCGAGCGGGTCAGGCTGCCGGTCGCGCGCCAGGTCAGATAGTCGGGCAGGTCGAAGAAATGCGCGGCACCGGCGAACGCAGCCGGCCGGTGCTCGCGGAGCCAGGCGAGCTTGGGGGTTTCCATCTCGAGCGAGATGCGGCCACCGACATAGCGCAGGACCTTGTGGTTGCCCTGGTTGATCCGGTCGGCCTCCGCACCCGCGCGGTGGTCCATCCAGACGATCACGTCCTGGTCCGGAGCCTCATCCGGACCGATCGAGACCGGGCCGCCGGCTTCATCCACCACCACGAGCGAGCAAGTTGCGTCGAAGCCGATGCCGCGCACGGTGATCGGCCCGGCGCCGGCGATCGCCTGCTGCACCGACATGCACACCGCTGCCCAGATGTCGGCGGTGGATTGCTGCACGAACTCGGGCTGCGGACGCCAGATCCGGATCGGCCGGCTCGCCTGCGCCAGCATGGTGCCGTCGAGCGAGAACACGCCGGCACGGGCGCTGCCGGTTCCGACATCGACGCCGATAACGGCCTGCACTGGGGTGTCCGACGCCATGCCAGGTTTCCTCAGGCCATGCTTGCGGCAGACTTCAACAACACCTTGATGCTGTCCAGCGAGTTCGCAACCTTGATGGCCTCGTCCCAGTCCTCAAAGGCGTAGTCGTGGGTGACGATACCGTCCGAGGTGACCAGCCCGCGATCGAGCAGGTCGATGGCGATCGGGTAGCAGTACGGCCCCAGATGCGCGCCACGGATATCGAGCTCCTTGCGGTCGCCGATGATCGACCAGTCGACGCTCGTCTCCTTGCCGAACACCGAGAACTCGACGAAACGACCGAGCTTGCGGATCAGCTCCAGCCCCTGGGTCACGCCACCCGGCGAGCCGGTGGCCTCGATATAGACATCGCAGCCATAGCCGCCGGTCAGCGACTTCACGATCGCGTCGGCGTTCTCGTTCGCCGGATCGATCACCACGTCGGCGCCGAACTTCAAGGCCAGGTCACGACGCTCCTGCACCATGTCGATGACGACGAGCTTTTTCGGCGTGCGCAGATGCGCCACCTGCACCATCATCAGCCCGATCGGTCCGGCGCCGGCGATCACCACCACGTCGTCCAGCTGCATCTCGGCGCGGTTGACGACATGGATCGCGCAGGACAACGGCTCGATGATCGCGGCATCGGCGAGCTTCATTGTTTTCGGGATGGTGTGAACGCGGGCGGTACGGGGGATCAGCATGTATTCCGACATGCCGCCATCGGCGACCTTGCGCTGGAAGCCGAAGATGTTGTGCACCTCGCACATCCAGTATTGCCCGGCGCGGCAGTAGCGGCATTTGTCGCAGGGCACGATCTGCTCGGCGATCACGGTGTCGCCCGCGGCAACGCCGAAATGCTCGGCCGCATCCGGCCCGAGATCGTCGACCACGCCGAAGAACTCGTGGCCGGGGATCACCGGCGCCTTCACCCAGGGGTTCTCGCCCCAGAACATCTTGGCGCCCGACCAGCACTTGCAATCGCTGGCGCAGATGCCGCAGGCGGTGATCCGGATCACCATCTCGCTCGTGCCCGGCGTCGGACGATCGACCTGCTCGACCCGGTAATCTTCCGGGCCGTGGCAGACGACGGCGGTCATCCTGTTATTCTGGCGGTCCATGGCTTGTGCCTTTCAATTCCGAGTTTGCAACGCGTCACGCGCGACGGCGACGCTCGCGGCCGATATAGATCGCCAGCAGGATGATCACGCCCTTCACCACGGTCTGCACATAGGGGTTCACGCCCACCATGTTGAGGCCGTTATTCAAGACACCCAGGAGAAGTGCGCCGAGCAGCGTGCCGATCAGCGAGCCGCGGCCGCCGGCGATCGAGGTGCCGCCGAGAACGACGGCAGCGATCGCGTCCAGCTCGAAACCCTGGCCGGCGTTCGGCTGGCCGCTCATCAGGCGCCCGGTCAGCACGACCGCCGCGATTGCCGCCGTCAGGCCGCTCAACCCGTAGATGAGAAGCTTCGAGCGTGCGACCCGAACACCGGAGAGTCGCGTTGCCGTTTCGTTGCCGCCGATCGCATAGACGTAACGCCCGAACGGCGTCCGCTCGAGCAGCACCCAGCCGACGATATAGACCAGGATCATGATGACGATCGGCGTCTGGATCCCGAGGATCCGACCTTCGCCGAACCAGTTCACCCATGACGGCAAGCCGCTGATCGGATACCCGCCGGTGTAGATCAGTCCAAGCCCGCGGGCGATGCCCATGGTCGCGAGCGTCACGATGATCGGCGGCATTCCGGCGAACGCGACAAAGGCGCCGTTGGCCAGGCCGAACCCGCACCCGACCACCAGGCACAGCACCAGTGCGAGCACGCCGTTCATCCCGGCCGCCATCAGCCCGGCGGCGAGGGTGCCGGACAGCGCCATGACCGCACCCACCGAAAGATCGATGCCACCGGTCAGGATCACGAACGTCATGCCGACCGCAATCAGAGCGTTGATCGAGACCTGGCGCAGGATGTTGGTGATGTTGCTGTACGAGAGGAAGCTGTCGGACGCGAAGATCATCACGATCGAGACGACGACCAGCCCGACCAGCGGATAGAACGAGGAGTAGCGCGACGCCCGGCGCAGGGCCGTCGTGACCTGGTTCGGCCCCCGCGCCGGCGTCAGTGTCTCAGACGAGCTCATGGAGATCTCCCGCGGTCGCGTGGCGCATGATTTCGGCCGGCGCAATGTCGGCGGCCTCGAGGGTGCGAACGATCCTGCCCTCGCGGAACACCGCGACCCGGTCGCTCATGCCGACGATTTCGGGCAACTCCGACGACACCATGATGATGGCGTAGCCGCGTTCGGTCAGTTGCCGCATCAGCGTGTAGATTTCGGCCTTGGCGCCGACATCGATGCCGCGGGTCGGCTCGTCGAAGAACAGGATCTTGCAGTGGTGGTTGAGCCAGCGTGCCAGCACGACCTTCTGCTGGTTGCCGCCCGACAGCGTTTCCACCGTCGTGGCCATGTCGGGCGCCTTGACGCCGACGCGCTTCATCATGTCGGCGGTGGTGGTGCGCTCGAGCGCGAAATCCACGAACGCGCCCATCGACTTGTATTTGCCGAGATTGTTGATCGAGATGTTGTCGCGAATGCTGAAGCTGGTGATCAGTCCCTCGACCTTGCGGCTTTCCGGCAGGATGCCGAGCCCGCTGCTCAGGGCCGCCGCCGGATCGTTCAGCCTTACCGGCTCGCCGTTGATCCGTACGGTCTTGCGGTAGGCCGGATCCGCTCCGAGCACCGCCATCACCGTCTCGGTGCGACCCGAGCCGACCAGCCCGGAGAAGCCCAGGATCTCGCCCTCATGCAGCCGGAACGAATTCACCGGTCCGCCGCGCTCGATTTCCAGGTCCTCGACCTCGAGCACGATCTTCGCATCCGCAGGCCGCGGCGGCTTCGGCGGGAAGCTGCGTTCCAGCCTGCGGCCGACCATCATCTGCACCAGGCTGTCCATGTCGGTATCAACCACCGGAGTGACGCCGATGAACTGGCCGTCACGAAGCACCGTGATCCGGTCGCAGATCTCGAAGATCTCCTCCATGTGGTGCGAGATGAAGATCATCGCCACGCCTTGCTGCTTCAGCGCCCGCATGATGATGAAGAGATGCTCGGCATCGGTTGGCGTGAGTGTCGCCGTCGGCTCGTCCAGGATGAGGATGCGCGCATCCAGCGCCAGCGCCTTGGCGATCTCGATGAATTGCTGCTGGGCGACACTGAGCATGCGCACCTCGACCGACAGGTCGATGGACACTCCGAGCCGTTCGAACAGCCGGACCGCTTCGGCGCGCATTGCCGCCATCTGCAGCAGCCCGAACCGCCGGCGCTCGCGCCCCAGGAAGATGTTCTCGACCGCATTCAGATACGGGATCAGCGAGAATTCCTGGAACACGATGCCGATGCCGGCGGCAACGGCATCGTGGTAGTTGCCGAAATGCTTCTCCTCGCCGGCAATGACGATGTGGCCCTCGTCGGGCGGGATGATGCCGGACAGCACCTTCATCAGCGTCGACTTGCCGGCACCGTTCTCACCGAGCAGCGCATGGATCTCGCCCGGGTTCACCGACAGATCGATCCCGGCGAGCGCCTTTACGCCGGGAAAGCTCTTGCTGATGCCGCGAAGTTCCAGGATCGGATCCATGACGCTTTACTCCTCGGGGTGGACGATCCTTACCAATGGAACGTCTTGGCCGCCTCGGCATCGACCAGCTTGACGTCGATCGGCACGTTCTTCGGGACGGTGTTGCCGGCGCCCCAATAGTCCGCGAGCGCCAGGCCGAGACCGATGCGGACCATGTCGCCCGGGAACTGTGCCGACGTCTCGATGAATTTCGAGCCCGGCTTGGCGATCGCCGCGACCGCTTCCGGCGCACCGTCGACCGAGGTCAGCTTGATGTCCTTGCCGCTGCTCTCGATCGCCGACAGCACGCCCATCGAGCCGCCGTCATTGACGCTGAAGATGCCCTTCAGGTCGGGATGCGCCTGGATCATGTTTTCGGTCACGGTGAGGGCGACGTCGCGCTCCTGCTTGCCGTTCTGCGTGTCGACGATCTTGATGTTCGGGAACTTGGACAGGCCGTCCTTGCAGCCGCGCACACGCTCCAGGATCGGCACCACGGCAATGCCGTCGAGAACGGCGACGCTGCCGGAGCCGCCGATCGCCTTGGCCAGATAGGTGCACGACATCACACCCGCATCGTAGTTCTTCGAGCCGACAAACGCATCGACCGGACCGCTCGCATTCGCATCGACCGCCACCACGACAACGCCGGCATTATGCGCGGCCGTAACCGCGGACTGGATGCCGGCAGTGTCGGTCGGGTTCACCAGCAGGATGTTGATGTGCTGCTGGAGCATGTCCTCGACGTCGCTGATCTGCTTGGACACGTCGTGATGCGCGTCGGTCACCACGACGGTGGCGCCGATGGTTGCCGCGGCGTCGCGCAACGCCTTCTGCATGGTCACGAAATACGGGTTGTTCAGTTCCTGGAATGTCATGCCGATCTTGATCGGTGCAGCCTGGGCACTTGCGGAAAGGGCAGCGATGGCGAGGGTACCGAAAAGCGCCGTCTTGAGTCTGGACATTGGTGTCTCCCGTTTTGCTCTTGTTACCGTACTGGTTGGACCGGATGGAGCCGGGTTGTGGCGGCGCCATCAGGCCGGGCCGCCCGGGTGGTGTTCTCCCGGTGGCGGCGTCGGAATTCCGAGGGCGACATGCCCTTATGCGAACGGAATTGTCGATTGAAATTAGCGAGATTGTTGAAGCCGACATCGTAGCAGATGTCGGCCACGAGCATGTCCTCGTTGATCAGCAACTCGCAGGCCCGGTTCAGCCGGATGGCGTGCAGATAGCGCACGAAGCTCGTTCCGGTCTTGCGACGGAAGGCGCGTGAGAAGGTGCTCGGACTGTAGCCGCTGAGGGCCGCGAGATCGCTTTCGCGCAGGTCGGAACTCGGGTTGGCGGCGATCTGGGCCAGCACGTGGTTCAACGGCTGCTTCAGGTACAGGTCGGGATTCGGCTGATGCCGGGCCCCGGCGAGCGGCTGCGGCGGGGTGCTTTCGCCGAGCAGCGCTACCAGGGAGAAGAACAACTCGATGCGGCGAGCGCCCGAGCTGCCCAGCATCCGGCGCATGATCGGCCGCGCCGCAGCACCGGTGGCCGGGGTGAATTCCAGTCCCCGACCGGCGCTGTCGAGCAGCGTGCGCAGGAACCCGAGCTCGGGAAACAGCGAGACGCAGCCCGATGCGAACGCGCTGGTGAATTGCAGGACGATACAGCGTTCATCGATGACGGTGCCGGGCGGCACGTCGCTGAGCCAGTTGTGCGGAACGTTCGGCCCGACGATCACCAGGTTGTCGGGCTCGAACCGGCCGATATAGTCGCCGACGAACGATCGTCCGCTCGTCGCAGTGATCAGGTGGATTTCGATCTCGGGATGAAAGTGCCAGCGCACGGTCGGAAACGGCAATCCGTGCGACCAGATCTTGAGGCATGCGTCGGCGCCGACATTCACCACTTCGAGTGCGGGCTGCGTCGACATCGGCTACGCCGGACGAGCGGTCACTTGCATGATGCCGGTTTGCGTCGCGTACCGGCCGCGTGGGCCCAGACCGCTGGGGTCATCGATCATGGTGTCGTCTCCCGGGTGCCGGCCTCCGAGCTGTTGCAGCTTCGGGAAACCGGTCATTCATTACGCCCACTCTAGGCCTGACCGTTCGGCGCCTCTACTGCATTCCGGCCCGTCGACCGATACTTTCTTTGCCGCCACTACAGCCGGGCCACCCACCCGTCATTGGACATGCGCGGCCGGTGCCGGCTACTAGCCCGCATGGAACGCCACCCCAGCCAGTCCAACCCGCTCGTCCCGCGCGCCGACCGGTATGCAGCGGGCCGGGCGATGCGGCGCGTGGTCAGCCGGCACAGCCACGCCGACTGGCAGGCCACGGCTGGGCGTGCGGATCCGATCGCCATCCTGGAGGCGCAGGGCCGTCGACGGATCGCCGAGTTGCTGCCGATCCGCTACGGCCGCATGCGGGCATCGCCCCTGGCCTTCCTGCGCGGTGCGGCGGCGATCATGGCGGCCGATCTCGCGACCACGCCGGCGACCGGCCTCGTCGTGCAGAGCTGCGGTGACTGCCACCTGCTGAATTTCGGCAGCTATGCGACTCCGGAAGGGTTGCCGGTGTTCGACATCAACGATTTCGACGAGACGTTGCCGGCGCCATTCGAGTGGGACCTGAAGCGACTGTCTGCAAGCCTGGTGCTCGCCGGCCGCGGCCATGGTCTCGCGGCGCGCGCCTGCCGCCGGCTCGCGGCCGATGCCGTGTTGGCCTATGCGAGCGAGATCGGCCGCCTTGCCGGCCTCACGCCGCTCGAGGCCTGGAGCACCCGCATCGATCTCCTGGACGCGATCGACTCCATCGGCGACCGGCAGGCGAGGCGGCATGCCCGGTTGTCTCTGGAGCAGCAGTTGCAGAGCGCCGCGGTGCAATATGGCCTGCTTGACACCACCGGGACGACGCCACGTCTGATCGAGAAACCGCCGCTGGTGATGCGCCTGCCCGGCCGCGAGACCGAGGTCCGGAAAGCCTTTGCGCGCTATGCCGGCACCCTGTCGCCGGAGCGGCGCCTGCTGCTGGAGCGCTACCGGCTCGAGGACGTGATCTTCAAGGTGGTGGGGATCGGCAGCGTCGGCACCTTCTGCGCCATCGGGTTGTTCAGCACGGCCGACGGCGAGCCGCTGCTGCTGCAGATCAAGGAGGCGCAGGCATCGGTGCTGGAACCGTTCGCCGGGCCGTCGGCCTATGGCAATTCCGGCGAGCGGGTGGTGGTCGGGCAGCGGGTGATGCAGGCGGCGTCCGACCTGTTCCTCGGATGGACTCACAGCACCGGGCGTCAGGATAATGCCGAGGATGACGCCCACGATCACGCGGGCGAGGCGGACGCCGGCGGCCGGCATTTCTATGTCCGGCGCCTGAAGGACTCACGCCTTGCGGCACTCGGCTCCGCAATCGAACAGCACGGCCTGCAGGATTACGCGGCCCTGTGCGGTCAGACGCTCGGTCGCGCGCATGCGCGTTCCGGCGAGATCGTGGGCCTGTCGGCCTATATCGGCCGCGGACGTGCCTTCGCCCGCGCCATCGCCGACTTCGGCGTGTCCTATGCCGACCAGACCGAGCGCGATTTCGCCCTGTTCGGCCACGCCGTCTCCAGCGGCAGGCTGCCGACCGCGCCAGGCTGAGTGCGCGCTTCCGGCGGTCGGAAGGCCGCCGCCATGCCTGGCACGCCGACCGGGCTGAACCGTCGCCCGATCATCCCACTGGCGGACGCAGATGCGCGAGATCCATAGCCAACCGGATGGCAACGCGCAGGTCGTATGCAAGCGCTTCAGGCCGCCCGGAGAGTGCTGCCGGTGACCTGGTCGTGGAGGTGACGTCGAGACCGCCAACGCCCCATCACCACTTGTACGTCAGGCGGCCGATGACGTTGCGGCCGGCGCCGAAGAAGCAGCCGAACGCCGCCGAGTAGCAGCTTGAGACGTAACGCGTATCGAGCAGGTTCTGCGCGTTGAGCTGGAGCGTCGCTCCCTTGAGCGAAGGCTGCAGGTTGCCCAATGCATATTGCAGCTGCGCGTCCACCAGCACGTAGTTCGGCGTGATGCTCTCGATCGTCTGGTCGGCCAGGGTGTTGCCGTTGTAGCGCACGCCGACCCCGGCACCGAGGCCGGTCAGCCTGCCGTCGCCGATATCGTAATGTCCCCAGAGCGAGCCGTACTGCGCCGGGATCTGCGTCGGACGCTTGCCCACCAGCGCGCCGCTGCCGCTCTGGTACGACACATCCTGGTAGGTGTACGAGGCGATGATGTTGAAGCGGCGGGTGATGTTGGCGTGCGCCTCGAGCTCGACGCCCTGGCTGCGAATGCCACCGGTCTGCACGCTGGCGAAGATGTGCGCGGGATCTGGATCGGCCACCAGCACGTTGCTTTCCGTCAGGTGGAACAACGCCGCCGTGAAGAAGGCATCGAGACGGCGCGGCTGGTATTTGAGCCCGACCTCGTATTGTTCGCCGTGCGTCGGCTGGAACGGGCGGCCGAAGAAATCGACTGAATTCGCCGGCTGGAACGACTGCGCGTAATTGAAGTACGGCGACAGCCCGACCGGGAACGCATACAGGATGCCGGCGCGCCAGGTGAAGGCGCGATCCGACTGGTCGAAGCTGCTGGTGGGATAGAGATGGTCGCGGGTGTCGATCTCCGACCAGTCCTCACGGCCGCCGATCTGCAGGTGCAGTCGGCCCCAGCTGATCTGGTCCTCGGAGAAGATCGCCTCCTGGTTGGTCGTCACGCCGCGCTCGGTGGAAAGTGCCGGTTGCGGGATTACCTGGTTGTTGTTCGGGGCGTAGATATCGATCGACGGCGCCGTGCCGTAGGAGAAATTGTAGTCGTCGCGCAGGTTCTGCCAGTTCACGCCGGCCAGCACGCTGTGATGCAACGGCCCGGTATCGAAATGGCCGAGGATCTGCTCCTCGAGCGAGATGGTGTCGTAATGCTCCTTCGACGCGGCGGTGGAGCGGTCATAAGTGCTGTCGTCGGCCTCGAGTGCGCCGCCGCCATAGACCTGCTTGTAGTCGGTGCCGATATTGGCGTAGCGGGCGACCGAGCGCACCGTCCACTGGTCGTTGAAATGATGCTCGAGTTGATAGCCGATCGAGGCCTGCGAGCGATCGAACTTCTCGAAACTGGTGTCTCCGACATAGACATCGTTCGGGATGTCGCCATGCACGTTGCCCAGGATGCTGCCATCGAGAGGCACCGTGCCGTAGCCGCCGCCCTGCGGGTCGTGCTGGTAGAAGCCGTTGATGGTGAGCGTGGTCTGGTCGTCGGCGAGCCACGATACCGACGGGGCGACCGCGTAGCGTTCGGAGCGGGTATGCTGGTCCTGGCTGCCGGAGGTGAAGCCGGTGGCGGCCAGCCGGTAGAGGAATTTGCCGGACGGATCGATCGCGCCGCCGAAATCCGCGGTCCCGCGCACGTAGCCGAAGGTGCCGCCCTCGATCGACAGCATGTGCAGCGGATCGGCCACCGGCAGCTTCGAGGTCAGCGCCACGACACCGCCCGGGCTGGCCTGGCCATACAGCACCGAGGGTGGCCCTTTCAGCACGTCGATGCGCTCGAGCAGGAACGGATCGATCTGCTGGGTGGCGTAGAACGCGCCGTTGAACAGCTTGAGCCCGTCGAGGAACTCGTCGATGCCGTCGACCGCGTTGAAGCCGCGGATGCTGATCTGGTCGTAGCGCGTGGAGAAGCCGCGATTCTCGCTGGCGATGCCCGACGTGTAGCGCAATGCCTCGCCGAGCGTCCGCGCATCCTGCTGGTCGAGCTGCGCGCGGGTCACCACCGACACCGCTTGCGGCGTGTCGATCAGCGGCGTGTCGGTCTTCGTTGCTGCGTTGGAGCCCTTGGCCACCAGCCCGTTGTTCCGTGCGCGGTGGCCGACCACAGAGACAAGCTCCGGCGCGCTGCCGCTGGTGCCGGACGCGGCCGCCTGTGGCGCGCCAACCTGGGACACACCCGCCTGGGGCACACCGGCCTGGGGCACACCGGCCTGGGACACACCAGCCTGGGCCGCCGGCATCGAGGCGGTCTGGGTGCGGGCAGCTTGGGCGCGGGCGGCGTGGCCGGCGAGCGGCAGCAGGGCGGTCGACACCAGGAGGGTCGAGCGGACGATCGGGCGGGGCCGGCGGGGAGGCGTGTGCATGGACAGGTCCCTAATGCGAATAGCTATCAATTGCAATTAGCCGTTTTGCGGTTGCCTGGTGCGGCGTTGGCGCCGGCGCCACCAGGGCAGCACCCCGGTGACGGCAAGGCCCGCGGTCACCAGGCCGAGCAGCAGCACCAGCAGCCGGCTCGGCAGGCCGAACACCTGGCCGCTATGCAGCGGGTAGAGCGAGCGCAGCACCAGCCGGCCGGGTCCGTCCAGGCGCGGCTGGTCGACCCACACGACGCGCCCGCTATGCCGGTCGACCGAGTAGGTGACGCGGCCGAAACCCTCATAAAGTCGGGTGCCGCCTGGCGCGAAGGCGACCTCGTAGAAGCCGTGCGCCGCATCGTTCGAGATCGCGACCGGCGAAAGGTCCGGCGTCTGTCGCGATGCGGCGTTGATCGCGGCCTGTTCGGCAGCCTCGAACCCGATCAATCCCCCCGCAGGCGACGGGGCGGAAGGCCGGTCGAACGGCGAGGGGCGTGGCGGCGAGAGCGTCTCGACCAGCGGCCGGAACAGCTCGTCGTAGAAGTTCATCGCCACCGAGGTATACGCCAGCACGGTCAGCGGCAGCAGCAGCCACAGGCCGCCGATCCGGTGCAGCTCGGGCATCGGCCGGTTCGCCAGCGCTCGCCGGTTGCTGGTCCAGGCCGGCCGCCAGTTGCCGAGCCAGGGGCGCCGGCGCGGCCAGGTGACGCAGACGCCGAGGGCGTTCAGCACCAGCCAGGCAAGTGCTACGAGGCCCATCAGCCAGCGCCCGGCGGTTCCGGCGAGCAGCGTGTAATGCAGCGTGTAGATCGCCTGCAGCAGGTTCGGGGCGTGGATCCCGGCAACGCTGGTGCGCATGCCGACGACGCGCGCATCCGCCGGATCGACGAACAGCTGGTCGGCACCGTCGATGATCCCGGCAGCATTTTTCGCGTGCAGCGGGGTGACGTCGATGCGCAGGCTATGGCCCGGCTGGGTGCGCAGGTCGAAGCCCAGCACCTGCCAGTCCGGATGCGCCTGCTGCACGCGCTGCACGAGCTCCGGCGCCGGCAGCACGGACCGGCTGGGGACACTGAACAGGCCGGGGTTCAGCAGTGCGTCGAGGTCGGCGCGGAACACCAGCAGACAGCCGGTCACCGCGGCGATGAGCAGGAACAAGGCCGCCGTCAGCCCGACATAGCGGTGGGTGACGAACAGCAGGCGCCGGCCGGTCATGCCCGGCCCATCGGGTCAGCCCCAGGCATGCGACACGGCGCGGATGGCAAAGGCATGGAACAGCGCGTGCTGACGCAGCAGGTCGTCCTCGCCGGCGTCGCCCTGGTGTCCGGCATGCATGTTGGTCAGCAGCATGACCGGCCGCCCGCTGGTGCTGTTCTCGCGCAGCCGCGCCACCCACTTCGCGGCCTCCCAGTATCCGACACGATCATCGAGCAGCCCGGCGGTCGCGAGCACCGCGGGATAGGGCTGGCGCCGGATGGTTTCGTAGGGCGCGTATCCGGCGATCGCGCGGAACATCGCGGGGTCGGCCGGATCGCCCCAGAGCGGCAGCGCGGACTTCACCAGCGGGTTGCTGTCGTCTTGCATGGTGTTCAACACATCGACGAACGGCACCTGGCCGATCGCGCCCGCAAACAGGTCCGGCCGCAGATTGATCGCGCCGCCGATCAGGATGCCGCCAGCCGAGAAGCTGTGGCCGACGATACGGCCCTTCGCGGTGTATCCGGTCTCGACAAGGTGTGCGGCGCAATCGACGAAATCGGTGATGGTCAGGCGCTTGTGCGTGGTCAGCGTCTGCGTGAACCAGCCCTGGCCGCGTTCGGATCCGCCGCGTACATGCGCGATCGCCACCATCCAGCCGCGATCTGCCAACGAAAGATCGGGGGCGGAAAACTCCGGCGGCAGCGAGTAGCCGTACGAGCCATAGCCATACAGGAACAACGGCGCCTTGCCGTTCGCTGCGGTGCCGCGGTGGCGCAGCAGCGAGATCGGCACCCGCACGCCGTCCGCAGTCGGCGCCTCGAGCTGTTCGACCACATAGTCGGCCATATCGAAGTACGCGACCGGCTGCTGCCACAGCACCCGCCGGACGCCGGTCGCCATGTCGACCGTTTCCCAGGTCAACGGCCGCCTTGGCGACTGGGAGGAGAACCGCGCCAGGCTGCTGTCATAGTCGGCATCCTGGTCCAGCGTCAGCACATAGGCGGCATCATCGCCACGAACCTGGCGCTCGCCCGAGCCTTTCGCATCCACCGTCACCAGCACCGGGTTGGCGTCGATCCATTCGATGCGCGCGAAGTGGTCGCGGAAGGCACGCATCTCGTCGATGTAGCGGCCCGGCCGGTACGGGATCCACGCCCGCCAGCATGCGCGCCCGGGTGTGGCCGTGGGCGCCAGCATCAGCTTGTTGTCGAGCGCGCCGTCCGCATTGGTGCGGACCACGAAGCGGTCGCCCCATTCGTCGATGGCGTAGCGCAGGCCGGGCGTCCGCGGCTCCATCACGACCGGCATCGCGGTGATGTCGCCGGCCCTGATCAGCCGGATTTCCGAGCTGGTCTCGTTCTCGATGCTGATCAGCACGTAGCCGTTGGCCGCGGTGCGCGACAACGCGATGAAGAAGGCAGGGTCGTGCTCGTCATGCACCAGCACGTCGGCGCCGCCGGTGACCGGGCGGCGGAAGACCTTGGTCGGCCGGCTATGTTCGTCGCGCAACAACCAGAAGATCCAGTGACTGTCGGGCGAGAACACGAACTCGCCGAAGCAGTCCTCGATCGGCGGGAATGCCGGCTGCCGGGTTGCCAGGTCGAGCACGTGCAGGGTGAAATGCTCGTCGCCGCGTTCATCCACCGTCCAGGCGAAATACCGGCCGTCCGGACTATGCGCCGGGCCCTTCAGCGACGACAGCCGGTAGTATTTCCTGCCCCCCGCCGCCGTATCGAAATCGAACAGCACCTCCGCCGGACCGCCGGCGCGTGGCCGCCGCAGATACACCGGCTGCTGCGCACCGGGCCGCAGCTCCGACCAGTACAGCCAGGCGCCGTCGGGTTCCGGTGGCGGTGCCTCGGTGCTGCTGCTGCGAGCCTGCATCTCGGCGACCAGCTCGGCCTGCAATGCGTCGGTCGGCAGCATCACCGCCGCGCAATAGGCATTCTCGGCGTCGAGATGGGCGCGGATCGCCCGATCCAGGCTGTCCGGGTGCAGGAGTTTCGTGAACCAGTCGGGATCCCGCAGCCACTGGTAGTCGTCGGTGCGCACCATGCCCCAGCGCTCGATCCGCACCGGATGCCGCGCCGTGATCGGTGCCGGCGGCAGCTTCACCGGCGCGGTTGCGCGGGCCAGCGCGTCCATGGTTGCAGCCGCGGCAGCGATCCCGGTCCCGGACCACGCCAGCAGCGAGGCGCTGCCGACCAGCAGCGCGCGGCGGTCGATCTTCATGGGCATGTCCCTCAGGGTCCGTCGACGTCGCGTGCGGCATCCAGCAGCGCGCGTGCCAGCGTCGATACCAGGTCGGGCAGCACCTCGTAGCCGTAGTCGCGGTGCATGCGCTCGAGCCTGGTGTGGTAGTCGCGCCCCCAAGGCCCCGCATTGATGATGGGAATCCCTGCGATCGACAGGTCCAGGCCGTGGCCCCAAAGCGGGGTGTTGGCGGCGATCGGCGGAATGTCCGAGCGGTTCGCCTGCCCGAGCACGCTCATGTCGCAGATCGCCGGGAACCGGGCGGTGACGCCGATCGTGGTGTCGTGCCGGGCCGCCACCTGGGCCACCGCCGCCCGGATCGCCGGCTCCAGATGCGGCGCCTCGAGCATCGTCGGCAGATACGGCATCGATGCGAAGCCGAGCACGATCGCCGGTCCCTCCAGCTGAGCCAGACCCGCCACCATCAGGGTCAGGCGCCGGCATTGCTCCGGGACGTCGAGTCCGGCCTGCGCAAGGTCGGCGGCCGCGGCGTCGATCGTCGCGGCCGCGTCCGGTTGCGCCTGCAGCAGTTTCTGCAGCAGGGTGGCGTACGTCACGATGGTGACCGGGGCCAGGGCGTCGTCGCGCCCGGTCACCGCGGCGCGGCGTCGGCGGAGTTCGGCGAGCAGCGTGTCGCCGGTGCAACGGGCGACCCGTTCGAAACGCGCCAGCAGGTCCGCGGCCTGGCGCGTCTCGGTGAGGACGTTCCAGTACAGCCAGACCGATCCGGGCATGGTCACGTCGTACGCCGTGCGGTCGTCCTTCATGCCGAGCAGGGTGGCCCCCATGCGTTCACCAAGCTCGGGCGACCACTCCATCTCCGCCGCCAGGGCACCGCCAAGCGATGCGGCACCAATTCCCGAATAGGCGTAACCGGCATGAACCGGACGGCCGATCACCAGGGCACTCGGGCACAGCTTGCCGACGGTGCCGAGCGCCACGGTGCGGCCGTCGCTGCCGTCGTCGGGATCGGCCACCGCGTCGAGATTGATCGCCGCCGACAGCGCCAGGCAATGCGCGGCGGCGATGTCGGGCAATGCGGCAGCGGCGGCTCGGGCACCCGCGGAGTTGGCCTCCTCGTCCGGAACGGCGAGGAACAGCAGGTTGCCGCGACGGGCCGGGTCGGCGGCGAAACCCTCGATCGCGGTCAGGGCGGCGGCGAGCCCGGCCTTCATGTCGAGCAGGCCACGTCCCGGCACGAACTCCCCGGACGCCAGATCGTCCCGCGCCAGCGCCGCCGCATCGCCGGGCAGCGCATCCAGCGACTGCAGCAGCGCGGGAAGCAGCCCATCGGGATCGCAGGCCAGCGGCTGCAAGTCGCCGTAGTTCGTCGTGCCGACCGTATCGAAGTGCCCGGTCAGCACCACGGTCTGCGTTCCGCTACCCCGCACCAGTCCCAGCACGCATGCGCGAGGGTGCTGGCCGCCCGGCACGTCGAGCAGCCAGACATCGTCCGGCCAACCCTCGAACGCCGGGCTCTCGCGAAGCAGTGCGGCCAGGAACGCCGCGAACGACGCCTCGTCGGCGGTGCCGGTGACGCTCGGCCGACGGACCAGCCGGTCCGCCCACCGTTCGCAGCGCAATGCGGTCGCTGATGTCACAAGTGCCAATCGAGCTGGGCGCCGAACGTGCGCGGACGCAGCAGGTAGATGTTCTGGTCCGCGGGCAGCGCGCCGTAGCTGGCGCCTGAGGTGACGCCGTGCGAGTTGCCCAGGTTGGTGATGAAGAAGGTCAGCTGCGTCTTGGCGAGCGTCGCCGCGAGTCGCAGGTCGACGGTGTTGTAGCCGCCCTCGACGAAGTCGCTATCGAGTGCCCCGTTGGAGTGGCCGACATAGTGATGCACCAGGCTGATCGTCGGATGGTAGCGGTTGTCGAACATGTAACTGGCGATTTCGCTGAACTGCCACTTGGCCGCGGTCGGCAGCTGCGTCCCGGCGGCGATGATCCCGCTGGCGGTGTCGACGGTCTTGGTCAGGTGCGCGTCGCTGTAGGTGATGTTGGATTGCAGGCGCAGGCCGCGCACCGGTGTCCACGTGGTGGCGAACTCGCCGCCGCGGCTGACCGCGTCGCCGGCATTGGCGCCGTAGGTGGTGCCGTCCGGGCTGGTCAGGCGGACCTGGATGTTGCTCCAGTCGATCCAGTACAGGGTCGGCTCGAACACCAGCGTGTTGTTGAAGAACCCCGCGCGAACGCCGACCTCGTAATTGACCAGCGTGTCGGACGTGGTGCCGGACGGATAGGTGAAGCCGGGCTCGGGCGCGTTCAGGTTCGGCTGGCCGAAGCGGTAGCCTTCCGACACCAGGCCGTATGCCATGAAGTTGCGGTTCGGCTCCCAGCGCAGCGCGCCCTTGGGCAGGAAACCCTTGTCGGAGATCGAGCTGCTCGACGAGATGGTGCCGTCATAGAAATAGCCGGCGGATGACACCGAGGCGGTCTGGTTGGTCCAGTACAGCCGTCCGCCGAACGTGGCGGTGATGTTGAACGGCAAATGATACGACGCCTCGCCGAACACCGCTTCCTCGGCGCCGTCGTAGTTGGCGATGCCTTCGTAGAAGTTGCTCTGGTCGATGGTGTCGATGCCGGCCACGGCAGGACCATACAGGTTGGTCAGGTAGTTGCGCGCGCCGTCCGCGCCGAGCAGGTCGTCGATGCGTTTCCAGACCCGGTAATACGCGGCGCCGACGATCCAGGTCAGCTTCTGGTCGCTGCGCGAGGTGAGCCGCAGCTCGTAGTACATCGACTTGCTGTCGCCGGTCTGCGGCGATGAATACGGACCGAGCGTGCCGAGCGTGCCGGCATAGAACGGCGTCGCGTCGGCGCCGAGAAACTCGCCCTTGCGCAGGAAGGCGGCCTGCGCGGTCAGCGTGCCGAAGCCGAGCTCCTGGTCGAGACGCAGCGAATGCATCTGGGTCGAGGTGTAGTACGGCTCGGCGATCGCCGTATCCTTGTAGTACAGCCCGACACCGTCCGGAGAGGTGTAGCCCTGGTCGGAGATCTTGTTGTTCTGCGCCAGATAGAGGTACGTCAGCTTGGTGCCCTCGAACGGGGTGTACACCACACTCACACGGGCGTTGCGCACCAGGTCCTCGTTGCCGTCCTTCTCGCCGGTGCCGCTGTTGCTGACGTAGCCGGGGTCCTGCCGGTAATCGAGCACCGCGCGTACCGCGAGCGTGTCGGTGACGATCGGCACGTTGACCATCACCTTCTCGGAGTATCCGGTGCCGCCGCCCTCGGTGCCCTCGAACACGCTCTGCGCGGCGGCGTCGATCTTGCTCGCATCGGCGGTATTGGCCACGTAGTCGATCGCGCCGCCGAGTGTCGAGGAGCCGAACAACGTGCTCTGCGGGCCGCGCAGGACCTCGACACGGTTGACGTCGAACGTATCGATATCCGGGATCGCGATGGCGAAACCGGGCTCTGCCAGCGGGATGTCGTTGAGGAAATAGCCGGTGGTGCCCTGACCCTGGTCGAGCAGGTTGGTGTCGGTGATGCCGCGGAAGGCGGCGGTCGACAGTCCGGGCGTGCCTTCGCTGAACACCACGCCCGGCGCCAAGCGCAGGTAATCGGCGTAGCTGGTGGCGCCGAGCTGCTGCAGCTGGCGGCCGGTCAGCACGGTGACCGAGCCGGCGAGATCCCGTGTGCGCTGGCGCCGCTTGCCCGCCGACACGGTGATGCTTTCCGGCTGATCGGGCACGGTGGCAGCGTTGGCGCCGGTGCGGTTCGGGGTGGTGGCGCGCGGACCCGCGGCAGCCGGGCCCGTGGTGGCGGCCTGCACCGGCTTTGAACTCTGCGCGTGCGCAGGCGCCTGGGATACTCCGGCGAGTGCGGTGCCTCCGGCCAGCATGAGTGCGAACCGGGTCGTGCTGCGAATCCGCATGTGCAGGACCCGGATGTTCATGCCTGTGTTCATCGCGGTCGGATCCTGTGCAGTGACTTCGTTCCGTCTCCGCGAATTATGTTTCGATCCGCACACCATCGTCTCGCGCAGGCGGGCCGAACATCGCACCGGATGGGCCAATCAACCGGGCGGCGTAACGGAGACCGCGCCCAGGGCCTCGATCGGCGGCAGATCGTGGCCCAGCCGCGAATGCCGATAGCCGTAACCGACATAGGCGCACGCACCCAGCAGCACGTAGCCGACCAGCAGCGACAGCGGCAGCATGTTGCCGCGTGACGCCTCGGCGACCAGGTCGATCAGCAGCGGCGACGCCATCAACAGGCAGAACGCTACGCCGAGCGACGGCACCGTGCCGATCCAGACACCACCCACGCGGACGCCGCCGAGCGGCACCCGGAACGGCCGGACCGCATCGGGGAAGCGGTTGCGATGCCAGATGACGGTGACGCAGACGATGCCGAACGAGCACGTGGTGCCGAGGCTGACCAGGTCGCCGATGATGCCGATCGGCAGGATCGCCGCCGCCGCCGCCATGCACACGCCGAGCACGATGGTGCCGAGCCAGGGCGTGCGCCGGACCGGATGCAGCCGGCCGAACAACGCCGGCAGCAGGCCGTCGCGCGCCATCGTGTAGAAGATCCGCGACTGGCCGTAGGTGAGCGAGAGCAGCACCGAGGACAGTCCGGCGACAGCGCCGAACTTCACCACCAGCCCGAGCAGCGGCTGATGCATCGCATCCACCGCGATCGCCAGCGGGTCGGGCACCCCGAGGCGCTGATACGGCACCACCCCGGTCAGCACCGCGGCGACGCACAGGTAGGCCACGGTGCACAGCACGAGGGCGGACAGGATGCCGCGCGGCATGTCGCGCTGCGGGTTGCGGGCCTCGGCGCCGGCGGTCGAGACCGTCTCGAAGCCCATATAGGCGAAGAAGATCACCGAGGCGGCGCGGAAGATGCCCGGCACGCCGAAGCGGAAACCACCCTGGTTCGGCGGAATGAACGGCACCCAGTTGGCGCGGTGGATGGCGCCGATGCCGAACAGCACGAACAGCAGCAGCACCCCGAGCTTCACCAGCACGATGACGCTGTTGACCGCGGCGGACTCCGCAACACCACGCACCAGCAGCGCCACCACGGCGACGATCGCCGCCACCGCCAGCACGTTGACGCCGCCGCCCCACACCAGGTGCTGCCCGTCCGGCGTCGAGACGGTCGAGACCAGCGAGACATGCAGTGCGGCCGGCACATGCACGCCGAGATCGGACAGCAGCGACGCCAGATAGCCGGACAATCCCGACGCCACCGCGGCCCCGGCGATGCCGTATTCCAGCAGCATCAGCCAGCCGATCACCCACGCACTCAGCTCGCCGGTGGTGACGTAGGCATAGGTGTAGGCCGAGCCCGCCACCGGCATCGTCGAGGCGAGCTCGGCGTAGGAGAGGGCGGCGAACACGCAGGCAAGCCCGGCCAGCACGAACGACAGCAGGATCGCCGGCCCGGCGAAATTGGCGGCGGCATTGCCGGTCATGACGTAGATGCCGGCGCCGATGATCGAGCCGACGCCGAGCAGGGTCAGCTGGACCGGGCCCAGGGTGCGGCGCATGCCGGTCTCGCCAGTCTCGCGGGCGATCGCATCGGGTGTCTTGCGTCGGAACAACCTGCTGGACACGGTCGGCATGCGGTCTCCCTTCGGGCGGCGACGCGAGAATGATGTCCGCAGCATAGGCACCGCAGCGCCACCCGCGCGCTCTCGAACAGGCCGATCCTCGTTGTGCCCGGGCCAACCTGCGGGCCACGGCATCGTTTCGGCCCGGGACCGACGATCAACGGCCCGGCCGCGCATGGCGCGCATGGTGGCGGCCAGCTACCAGGGTGCTCCGGCACATCGTGCAGCTGCCGCGAGCCGAACCGCAGGAAGCCATGTCCGCCGATTTGCCCAAGTCCGGGTCGCCCACGCCCCGGCCACCCGCTCCCGACATGATCCGTTTCCGCGACGCGCTTGCGGACGCATACGGCCGGCACCCGCCGCTGCACGCCCTGCCGACTGCCGAGGCGCGGGCGATCGCCGAGCAGGTGCGCGTGCCGTGGGTGGTCGGCGGCCCGTTCATGCACGAGACGCGCAATCACGTCGTCGAGGCGGGAGGCATGGCGCTGCGGCTCCGCGTCCATGTGCCGACCGAGCGTCCGGACGGCGTGCTGGTGTATGTGCATGGCGGCGGCTGGACGCTGTTCTCGATCGACACGCATGACCGAGTGATGCGCGAATACGCGGCGCTCTCCGGAATGGCGGTGATCGGCATCGACTACACGCTGGCCCCGGAGGCCGTCTTTCCGCGCCAGGTCGACGAGGTGACGGCGCTGCTGGGACTGATGCGCGACCCTTCGACGGCACGCTGGCTCGGCTTCGACCCGGCCGCGCTCCCGCTGGCGATCGGCGGCGACTCCGCGGGCGGCAATCTCGCGATGGCGGCATGCCTGACCCTGCGCGACGCCGGCGACACCGGCCGGGTGCAGGCGATCGTCCTGAACTACGCGGCAATCGACCCGGAGGACCACTGGCCGTCCTACCGGATCTATGGCGGCCCCGAATACAACCTGACCCGGGACGAGATGCGCGGCTTCTGGCAGGGCTATGCGCCGGACCCGGCGGTCCGGCAGGACCCACGCGTGGCGCTGTTGCGTGGCCGGCTCGACCGGTTGCCGCCGACCCTGCTGGCGATCGCCGAATGCGACGTGTTGCGCGACGAGAACCTGGCCCTGGCCCGGGCACTCGAGGCGGCCGGCGTGCCGGTCGAGACGCGGGTGTATGACGGCATGCTGCACAGCTTCCTCGAAGCCGTGTCGATCTCGGAGACCGCGCAAGCGGCATTCCGGGACGCCGCCGCCTGGCTGCGCGCGACCCTGGACCTGCGCCCCATGCCGGCACCCTGAGGCCGGCCGATGTTCATCCCCGACGAGTACCGCCTCGACGATGCCGCGACCGCGTTCGCGTTGATCCGCGAGATCCGCACCGGCACGCTGATGACGGCGGCACCGGACGGCGTCGGCGCACCGGATGCCAGCCACCTGCCATTCATGGTGGATGCCGAGGGTGCGGACCCGCAAACCGGCCGGGGTGGCCGGCTGATCGGCCATGTCGATCGGCGCAACCCGCAATGGCAGGCTCTGGAGGCGCGACCGGAATGCAGCGTCGCCTTCCTTGGCCCGCAGGCGCATGTCTCGCCGTCCTGGTACGGCACCCGTCCGCGGGCGCCGACCTGGCTGTACGTAGCGGTGCAGGTGCGGGGCAGGGCCGTGCTGATCACCGACCAGTCGGCGCTTCGGGCAATGGTGGAGCGGCTTTCGGACGAACTGGAACCCCCGGGCAGCGACTGGAACAGCAGCCAGGTCGTGCCGTACACCGAGCGGCTGATGCCCTACATCGTGGGCTTCGGCATCGACATCGAGCGCATCGACACACAGATCCGGCTGGGCCAGGGCAATACCCCCGACGATCGCCGCCGCGTCCTGGCAGCGCTCACCGCCGCCGGCGACACCAACTTCGGTGCCCGCGCGATTGCCGCCCTGATCAGGCGGCTGGTGCCGTTGCCTCCCGACTAGCGGGTTCCGCAACGGCTGCATGACGCATGTACAGGCTTGGGGTGGTGCCGAACACGCGCTGGAACAGTGCGGTGAACGCGCTCGGGCTGTCGTAACCGACCTCGCAGGCGGCCTGTGCCACCGAACAACCCTCCGACAGCCTCGCGCAGGCCGTCACCAGCCGCGCCTGCTGCCGCCAGGCGCCGAGACTGAGCCCGGTCTCGTCGCGGAACAGTCGCGTCATCGTCCGCCGGCTCATCCCGGCAAGATCCGCCCAGGCATCCAGGTCGCCGCTCTCGGCCAGGTTGGAGAGCACGAACCGGCACACCCGCAACAGCCGCGGATTGTCCGGCATCGGCAGGAACAGCCGCGTCATCGGCTCCTGGCAGATCTCGTCGAGGATCAGCCGCATGATCCTCCCGTCGCGGCCATCCACCGCATAATCCGGATCGACCGTCATCGCCTCGAGGATCAGCGCCCGCAGCAGGCTCGACACCTCGATTACCCGCGGCGCCGGCGGCAGGCCGTGCACGGCGTGATCATCGACATAGAGGGTGCGGAGCGACACCGCGGAACGACACAGCACCTCGTGCTCGGTGCCCGCAGGCAGCCAGAGTGCACGTTGCGGCGGCACGATCCACGACCCGTCATCGGTGGTGATGATCATCACCCCGGCAGCGGCGAACAGCAGCTGTGCGCGACCGTGCCGATGTCGCGGATCCAGGAACCCGGCCGGGTACTCATCGGAGAGTGCCGCCACCGGACGGCGGGTCGCTTGGGCGGTGAGGCTGCAGCGCATGATCGGCAACTCGCGGCAAAGGCGTCACGTGCCCCGAGCAAGCCGTGTGCCACGCATCACGCGTGTGAGATTACGTCTCCGGCGAGCGCTCGTCGTCGGTAGCGCCGACCACCGGCGCCAGCGTCTCGGCGACCGCCTCCTTCTGCTCCTGCGGCAGCATCTTCATCATCAGGATGAAGGCGGACAGCACCAGGCAGATGATGTTCTGCACGATGATCGCCCATTGTCGCTGCAGGATCCCGTACAGCAGCCAGGTGCAGAACCCCGCCACGGTGATCAGGTACATCTTGAGCGAGATGCCGTCGGTGTTGCGGGTTCGGATGATGCTCCAGGCCTGCGGCACGTAGCTGATCATCGACAGGGTCGCCGCAAACAGGCTGACGATGGTGACAGCACTCAGATGCATCGCCGTCCCGCCTCGCCACCCAGCCAACGCCCGGACAACGCAGCAGGGCGTGGCTCGGATGCCTCCCAATCGGCGGGTTCTAGCGTGGCGTTCGCAGCCAGGCGGCAGTGCGTGCGAGGCCATCCTCCCAGCCGACCCGCGGTCCCCATCCGGTCTCCCGCTGCAGTCGCGTGCTGTCGAGGATGTTCACCGCCACATCGCCCGAGCGCCCTGGGTGCCGGTCCAGGATCGGCCGGCAGCCGGTGACGCGGGCCGCATCCTCGATCACTGAAAGCACGCTTCGGCCGATCCCGCTGCCGACATTGAACAGCCGCGACGCATCCGCCCCCGGTTCTGCCTCCAGGAACGCCACGGCTAGGAACGCCGCGACGACGTCATCGATGTGCAGGTAGTCGCGGATCACCGCCCCGTCGCCCCAGAGCGGGATCGCCCCGGCCCCGAGCAGCCGGTGCAGCACAGCCGCCACCAGGCCCTGCTCGCGATTTGGGTCCTGGTGCTGGCCGTAGGCATTGGCGATCCGCAGCACGCGGTACTCGAGCCCGTACAGATGCCGGTACAGCGCCAGGTATTTCTCGACCGTCAGCTTGCCGATGCCGTAGGCGGAGATCGGCTCGGTGGCGGCGGTCTCGGGGATCGGCGCGTCTCCGGCCGGCCCATACACGGTGCCGCCGGACGAGGCGAACACGGTCCGCTGCACACCCTGGCGCCGGCAGGCCTCGAGCAGCCGGACCTTCGGTGGCAGGCCGTCGGCGACGATCTGCGCCGGGTTGTCGTTGGAGCTGTTCGGCAGCCCGGCGCCGATCAGGTCGAACACGTGGGTGTGGCCGGCGACCAAGGCGTCCGGGTCGGAGAGCGACTCGATGCTGCCGGCCAGCCACAGCATCCGGTCCAACCCGGCGAGTGCGGGCGGTGGGCGCGACTTTCGCCCGAAACCTGTGGTGTCGATTCCCGCCGCCCGCAGCGCCAGGCAGAGATTTGTGCCGATGAAGCCGCCAGCGCCCAGCACGAGGCAGCGCGCACCCTTCACGACGAGTGTCAGAGCCGCTGCCTCGCCCCGCGCACCTTGAGCCGCAGCCAGGGGTGGCGGGTTTCAACGAACTCGACCATCAGCCGCTTGTTGGCGTCCTGCTCGGTGATCGCGTTCACCATCGACCCGGGATGGACGCGATACTCGGCGAGCTCCTCGGGCACCGCGATGCCGAACTGGCCGAGCTCCACCAGGCGGCACCACAGCGAGAAATCCTCCCACCCCATGGCGTCGCGGCGCACGTAATAGCCGCCGGCGCTGGCCCACGCCCATTTCGCGATCATTGCCATCGCATCGATGTAGTTGCCCGACGCCAGGTGGAACGGATCGAAGTCTCCCGCGCCCATCAGCTCCTGCTTGGCCTCGAACTGGCGGATGTGCGGATAGGCGAAGCCGGCCAGCGGCTCCTGATCGAGCGCCCGCAGCAGCCGCTCGCAGGCCTCGGGTGCCAGGCGATTATCGGAGTCGAGCACCATGATCCACGGTGTCTCGGCCTGGTCGAACACCACGTTGCGCGCCCCCCCGAGGCCGGCATTGCGGCGCGTCCGCAGGATCCGCACCCGGTTGAAGCGCAGCCGGTTGCGTTCCGCCCAGTCCAGCAGCAGCGGCACCGACCCGTCCCGCGAGCCGTCATCGACCACCACCAGGTCGAGCGCATCGAGCGTCTGCGCCAGCACGGACTCGAGCGCCTCGCCGATATGCATCTCGTAGTTATACGAGGTCATGCCGACGGTGACGGACGCCTCGCCGAGCGAGTCGTGGCAATAGAGCAGCTCGCTGTCGGGGATCTCCGGTAGCCCGGACGCCCGGTAGGTCCCCCGATGCAGCGCCAGTTCCGCAGCCCGGGCACCCTCGGCACCGCCATCGAGGCCGGTCAGCAGCTGCGACCACAGCTCGGACTGCCGGCGTGGCCCGAACTGCCAGAGCACGTCGTGATAGGCGTTGCGGGCAATCCGCCGGCGCAATTCCGGCTGCTCGACCAGCTGCAGCAGCAGGCGTTCCCAGCTGTCGGCATCGTCGGCCAGGAAGCCGGTGACGCCATCCTGCACGGCGCGGCGGAACGGGCCGGTGGGGGAGGCGACGACACACACGCCGGCCAGCGCCGACTCGAAGTATTTCAGCTCGCTCTTGGCTTCGCAGAACGGGTTGTCCGGCTGCAGCGGGCACAGCGACACGTCGAAGCGAGCCAATTCCCCGGGCAGCTCGGCCAACGGCACCATGTCGCGCCACTCGATCCGGTCGGCGAACGGCAGCAGGGCCGGGAACTCCTCGATCAGCACCAGCCCGCCCTCGCTGCCGGCGCCGCCGGCGCTGGGGTCGCGGAACAGCACCAGCAGCGTCTCGGGACGAAGCGAGAGAACGCGCGCGAGCGCGTCGGCGATCTCGGCAAAGTCCTTCTGGTGGGTGCGGGTCCCGCCGGCGTAGCCGAGCCTGATACGGCCATCCGCGGCCTGCTCGCCACGCAGGCGCACGGCGCGCCGCGACGCCCGTTCGGTGGCGGCATCGAAGGTGTTCGGCAGCACATGCACGATGGGGTGCTGCTCGCCCATCGGCCCGGCCAGCTCCAGGGTGGTGGTGGTGCAGAGATCGCACGAGATGAGGGTGCGCAGCATCCCCAGGAAGTAGGAGCGGCTCTCGGCTTCGGTCAGGAAGTTGGTGCGGATACCGTCGATGATTTCGATCACCGCCAGCGACGGCTTGACGATCAGGTCGTCGAGGTCGAACACGACCCGGGTTCCGGCCTCGTGCGCCAGCCGGATCAGCGTCTGGATGTGCCCGCTATAGGCCGCCCGCCACAGCACCACGAGATCGGCGGCGCCCAGGTTGCCCGGATTGACGTCGAAGACGTCGACCGTCTCGGTCTGGTAGCCGAGCCGTGCGCAGGCGGCGGCGTTGCGCAGCGTGCGATAGGTCGCCCCCGGAGTGCCGGGCTCGCCGGCCACGAACAGGATCCGCCTGATCGGACGCCAGCCGAGCCGGGCGGGTGCCGGATCTGCGTCGGTGGCCGGTGCCGTGACCTCAGGCACGCGGACGTCCGCCTCGGGCTCGCGGGCTTCAGGTCCGGCGAGGGCGACGGCGTGGTCCGCCGCCTCCGGGGGGAGAGCCAACGGTTCCGGCACGGGTGCGTCCGCTTCGACAGGCAGTGCGGGTGGCGCCGGATCGCTCGGCGGCGCAACTGCCGGCAGCGCATCCGGGCCGCGCAACCTCGACAGCACGATCCGGGCCGGCCGGGTCAGCCGCCAGGACGCCGAGGCCTGCAGCGCTTCGAGGTCGTTCTGCAGGCGAATACGCTCGACGCGCGCCGCTGCCGCCTCCGCCTGCAGGCGCGCACGCTCTTCCTGCCACCCCTGTGCCGCAACCTGAAGCTGACGGGCGTGTTCGGCCGCCAGCATCGCTTCGCGCTCGAGATGAGCCTGCTCCAAGGCCTGCATAGAGGCCCGATGCGCAGCGGTCAGCTCGAGGAGCGCGGCATCCGCAGCCCGGGCCGCCTGGGTCTGCGCCTGGGCGGCCTGGTCACGGACCCGCTCGGCGGTCTCGAGGGCCCCCAGGTGCGCGCTCAGGCGATGACGGTCCAGCTTGCTGTGCGCCAGGTCGTCACGAAGCCGGTGGTGAGCTTCCTGCAGCGCCTGCAGTGCCTCGCGTTGCGTGTCGCTCTCGGCCTTGAGCCGGACGAGCTCGGCGGTGGCCTGCTCCAGTTCCGCGGCGAGAGGCTCCGCCGTGGCGGCCTGTACGGCCAGCGCCTGGCGATCGCGGGCATCGACGACCCGCTGGAACTCGACCTCCCAGCGCTCGCCGAGCAGGGCGAAGCGGTCGCGCAGCCGTGCGGTCCCGGCCGGGTCGGCAGCGAGCGCCCAGAGTGACGCCAACGACTCCGGCGGTGCCGAGCCCGGCGCGATCACCCCGAGCCCATGGCCATGCAGGAACTCGAAGCTCGGATGGCGCCCCGCCAGCTCGGCCCAGAATCGCCATACCCCGAAATCGTGCTCGCGGACGTTGGTATCGTGCAGCAGCACGATCGCCCGGGGCGACAGCTTCGGCAGCCAGGTCCGGTAGTCATGCGCCACATCCTCGAAGCGGTGGCGTCCGTCGATGTGCAGCAGGTCGATGCTGCCGTCGGCGAAGCGGGACACGGCGTCGTCGAAGCGCATCTGCAGCAGCCGCGAGAAGGTGCCGTAGCGGGTGTCGTGGAACGCCCTGAGGTTGGCCAGTACCGTCTCGTCATAGAAGCCGGCATGCTCGTCGCCGGCCCAGCCATCCACCGCGAAGCAACGCGTGGCCAGGTCGCCTGCCACCACGGCATCGCAGAAGCCGGCATAGGAAACCCCGCAATGGGTGCCGAGCTCGACCAGCAGCCGAGGCTCCAGCGCCCTGACGAGCCAGCCGGCAAATGCCAGGTGGCCGTACCAGGCGCTGTCCACGCCAAGGCGGGAGGGACGGGTAAAGACCTGGTCGAGAGCGGGATCGAGCAGAAGCGGGATGGCATCCTGCGTCACGATTTCGAGCGGTCCCACCGCTGGCGCCCCGGGTGCTTTGTCAATCGGGGGTGAATGCGGTTTCAATGACATGCTTCGGATTGCGTGCCGTAACTGTAACATATCGTCAATATAGAAGTGCCCGTGGCGGGAAGTTTCGCGAGGACCACCGAACTACCTGGACAATCCACCGTAGCTGCTCGAATATACCTAGGAACCCGGCACGCCGCCGCTGCTTATGCTCGGACGACTATCACTCCAGGTCTGAATTCGGGCAAATCTCTCAAAACTTGTCGACTTCAGTCAATTTTAAGTTTGGGCGTGGTAGGGCTTTTTGGTTGCACTGCGGCATAATCCTGGATAGGTTAATGGTGCACGTGTTGGTGAGCTTGGTTGCCGCAGGGCAATCGCGAGAGCGACAGGGGAATAAGCGATGGTGAATGTTGTAACAGTTTTAGGCGCGGCGGGGCATATCATCCCCGTTACCGTCAACGGGAGCCAGGCTTACTCGCTGGCGCAAGCTTACCAGGCTGCGGTCAATGGCGCGTCTGCGAGTGGCAACCTGTTCGCAGCCGAAGGCAACGGCGTCGGCGTTCCGGCACCGACCGGTGGCTCGATGGTCAATGAGTATGTCGCGAGCTCGGGTGGCTTCTACACCTTCCCGTCGGGCTACGACCACTTCGTCACCGACACCGGCAGCAAGGTGTTCATCGACGCATCCGGCGCCAGCGCGGGCACGACGCTCAGCACGCTGGTCGGGACTGGCGGCGCGACCTTCATCTCCGGCAACGAGTCCGGCACGTTCGTCGCCGGCGGCGGCAACAACCTGTTCATCGGGTCGGGCGCGGGCACCTACCAGGTCGCCACCAGCGACGGCAATGACAGCATCTTCGCTGGCACCGGCAACACCTACATCTACGGCGGCACCGGCGACAACCTGATCACCCTCGGAGCGGGCGCGGATACCGTCCAGTCCGACGGCACCGATCGCATCATCGCCGGCACCGGCAACGACACGATCGCCCTGTCCGGGACGGCCAGCACGATCTACGGTGGCAGCGGCACCTCGCTCGTTGACGACTCGGCTGGGACCAGCACCAGCATCGCCGGCGGCACGGGCGCGTCCTCGATCACGGGCGGCACCGACGGCTTTTACACGCTCAACGGTCCGTCCACTGTCTTCGCCGGTCTTTCGGACACCATCACGGCGTCTGCTGCGTCGACCATCTACGGCACGTCCGGCACGACGTTCACCGGTATCGGCAGCGGCTCGGCCCTGACCTTCATCGGCGGCCCGGGTTCGGCCACCGTGAACTCCGGCATCGGCACCGCGACGGTGTTCGGCGCCGACGGCTCCAACATCACCTACACCGGTGCTGGCACCCTCGTGGCCGGTTCGGGCAACGAGACGCTGAACGGCTCCGGCAGCACCCAGGGCTTCGCCGGGTTCATCTCGAACCAGGTCGTCGCCGGAAACGACAGCATCGGTGGCGGAACCGGTGCGGACACGCTGGTCGCGGGCCTGGGCAACCAGACCCTCAGCGGCGGTTCGGGCGCTGCAAACCAGTTCATCATTGCCGCGAACGGCACGATGAGCCAGGCGACGATCACCATCAGCGACTTCGGCAGCGCGGCCGGCAACATGGTCTATCTGTATGGCTACGGCGCCAACGAGGTCCAGAATGCCCTGTCGACTGCGGTCACCGCGGGCGGCTCGACCACGATCACCCTGGCTGACAAGTCGACCGTCACCTTCGCCGGTGTGACCAGCCTCAACTCCAGCAGCTTCAAGGCTGACGCCTGATCATAGGCGTCTTCCTCTGGGGCCTCCTGGCCTAGCTGACCAACGTGCAAGAAACCGGGTCCTCGTGACCCGGTTTTTTTGGCGTTCGGTCTACAGTCTCTTACGGACTTTCATGGACGGTAAACCACTCTGCCCCACTGACCCCGGGGACGCCGCGAGCGTCGCCAGCATCGACCTCCCGGCGGGCGCAGACCTACCCATGTCGACAGATCAGGTCGCCGCCCAATCGTTGCAGCAATCCGACCAGCTTCAGCAGCTCAGCCGGGAGCTTGCAGAGGCGAGGGCACTGTTTCAAAGCACCCGGGCAAGCCTCGAACTGCAGGGCCTGCGTGGCGACGGCCTCCAGGCATCACTCGACGGCGCCCGCCATCGGCTGGGCCAGCTCGAACGCTCGGTCTCCTGGCGACTGACGACGCCGATCCGCTACGTGCGGGCGTTTGCCGCCGGACGATTGCCGTCAGGGCGCAGCTTCAGCCAGGCGGCAACCCATCTTGCCGACATCTATGACAAGGAGGGTCTGCCCGGGCTTCGCCGGCGTGTCGTTCGAAGGCTGCCACTGCCCGCGCCTCGATCCGCGCGGCGGGAAGCACCCGCTTCTCCGGCCCGGTCCGATCTGGATGCCGACGCGACGCCCGGACCGTATGAGACCCCGACACCTGACGCGCACAGGGCCGTCCTAGCACCGTCGGTGCTGATCATTGCCGAGCTCAGCATCCCGCAATGCGCGAAGTATCGCGTCTGGCAGAAGCAGGAGCTGCTGCAGAGCCTCGGCTGGACCTGCCGCGTCATCGGGTGGCGCGAACTCGACCAGGTGATGACGGCGCTGCAGTTCTGCACCGAGGTCATCCTCTACCGGGTCCCTGGCGAGCCGGCCGTGCTGGACATCCTCGCCGAGGCGAAGCGGCTCGGGCTCGATCCGTGGTGGGAGGTCGACGACCTCATCTTCGACGAGCCGCTCTACCGCAAGAACAGCAATCTCGCGACGCTCGCGCCCGACCTGCGGCGTCAGGTTCTTGCCGGCATCCGTCTCTATCGCCGCGCGATGCTCAGCTGTCGCAGAACCATCGCATCGACGTCCCGCCTGGCGCAGTGCATGGCCGAGGCCGGGATCGAGACCACGCAGGTGGTGGAGAACGCGCTCGATGCGGGGACCCTCGAGGTCGCGGCGTCACTCCGCCTCCGACGGGAACACGCCGCCCGCTCCCATTCCGCCCCTCGCCATCCCGCCGACGCCGCGGCGGGACCGGCGCCGGTCACGATCGTCTATGGGTCGGGCACCAAAACGCATGACGCAGACTTCCTGGTTGCCGGACCGGCGATCCTCTCTCTGATGCAGCGCCACAGCCAAGTCCGCTTGCGAATCGTCGGCGACCTGACCCTGCCGCCAGGCTTCGAGCGCGTGTCCGATCGCGTCGAGGAGCTCGCCGGCACCGACTACCGCGCCTATCTCGGCCTGCTCGCCCAGGCCGACATCGCCATCGCCCCGCTTGAGGCGACGCTCTTCAACGATGCCAAGAGCAACATCAAGTTCCAGGAGGCGTCGATCCTCGGCCTGCCGTCGGTGGTTTCGCCGCGCCAGGCGTTCCGGGACGTGGTCGTCCAGGACAGCAACGGGCTCCTGGCCGACACGCGCGAGGATTGGGAAACCGCGCTGGAGCGGCTGGTCCTGGATCCGCAGCTGCGTCAACGCCTGGGTGCGCGCGCCCTGATCGACGTCACCACTCGCTACGCGCCCGACCGGATCGCCGAGGAGCAGGTCTCGGCGCTGTTCGGCCGGCCGCCGACCATGCCGCGCAAGCCACTGCGAATCCTGGCCGCGAACATCTTCTTTGCGCCGCAGAGCTTCGGCGGTGCGACGATCGTGGCCGAGCAGATGGCGGCCCGACTGGCCCGCACCGACGATGTCGAGCTCTGCGTGTTCACCTCCAGGCCGGCGATCCCCGGCCGGCCGAACTCGGTGCTCCGCTACGACCAGGGCGGCATTCCGGTCTTTGCGACCAGCCTGTCCTCGGCCGGCGACCAGGTCGTGCAGCTGGACAACCCCTCCATGGTCACCACCTTCGGCCACCTGCTCGACGCGATCCGGCCGGACGTGGTGCACGCCCATTCGATCCAGGGCTTCGGCGCGCCGATCCTGCGCCTGTGCCGGGAGCGCGGCATTCCCTATGTCGTGACGCTGCATGATGCGTGGTGGCTCTGCGACCGCCAGTTCATGGTCCGCGGCGACAACCGGTACTGCTTCCAGACACGCATCGACCTGCGAGTCTGCCAGGACTGCCTGCCGGCCTCGAGGCATCTGCATGAGCGGATGCGCATCATGATGAGCGTGCTGAGAGGGGCCAGCCTGCTGCTGTCACCGAGCGAATCGCACCGCCAGCTCTACCTCGCGAACGGCATCGATCCGGACCGCCTCCGGGTGAACCGCAACGGCATCCGGATGCCGCGGACGCCACGCCAGCCGCGGAAGGCCGGGATGCCGTTGCGCTTCGGTTTCGTCGGTGGCGCCGAGCCGATCAAGGGCTTTCACCTGATCCGCCGCGCCTTCGAGTCGTTGGAGCGGTCCGACTGGGAACTGGTGCTGGTCGACAACACGCTCAATCTCGGTTTCCGCTCGATCGACGTGTCGGCCTGGAAGGTCGAGGGCCGGATCACGGTGATCCCGGCCTACACGCAGGACGGGCTCGACGGGTTCTTCCAGGGGATCGACGTGCTGCTGTTTCCGTCGCAGTGGAAGGAGAGCTTCGGGCTCAGCGTGCGCGAGGCCTTGGCACGCGACGTCTGGGTGATCGCGACCAGTGGCGGCGGTCAGGCGGAAGCGATCGAGGACGGGATCAACGGCCGGCTCATCCCGCTGGACGGGCGCGCTGACAGTCTCGTCGAGGCGATCAGCGAATTGCTTGTCGTACCGCAACGTTTCGATACTTACAGCAATCCGCTCGCCGCTTCGATTGCCACGTATGACATGCAGGCGGCCGAGCTGCTGGACGCCTTGCGCGAGGTCAGCGCCCGCGGTCCGGCGGCGTTGCCGGCTCCGCCGGTTTCGCAAGCCGGCCCGACGCTGCGGTGAGACCGAACAGCGACATCGCGGCTTCCGGCTGGTCGCTGCTCATCGCCGCGTAGAGCAGCCGCATTTTGAGGCTCTGCGACGGCACCGGCGCCTGGTGCTGCCCGACTGCCGCCAGATGCTGATCGATCCAGCCGATCGGAAAGATCGGGTTCCGGTCGAGAGCCTTGCGCCACCGACCGATCCAGGGGATCGCCGCCGGGTTGTCGCGAAGCAGCTCGACCTTGATGAACGGGACCGCACCGGCGCGCATCACCGACAGGAAATCGACATGCATCGGATTGCCTGGAAGCAGTCGCCGCATCCGCCTAGCCGGCTGATGCCAGCATGCATCCCAATCGAGTGCCGCCGCCCGTATCGCGGCGCCGAGCCCGAGCTCGCCGTGCAGCACGATCTCCGGCTTGCTCATGTCGCGATAGGGTAGCGCCAACACGCGGCCGATCTCCGGTCGCGCAAACGCCGCCGCCTTGAAGCAGAGAAACCAGGACTGCAGATGCCAGCTGGACTCTCGCGACTCCACCATCCCCCACACATCGGCATTCCTCGACATCATGCCGGCGACGATCGGTGCGAGCGGCTGCAGCGGTCCGAACACGCTGTCGTTGGCGAGCAGGACGGTATCGGCACCGTCCGCACAACCACGTTCCACGAGATGTTGCCAGGCACCGAAATCAAGACCCGAATTCGGCCGTGGATACGCGGTGGCGCCAATCTCGTCGAGCGCGACGCGATCATGTTCCGACACACGGATCGCGCCGGACAATGCGACATGTATCGTGAAACCGCATGTGCTCAACTGGCGCAGGTAGTGCATGGTATGTGGCGGAATTGTCCCGCTACGATCGAATTGTGCGAACAGACAGATCCGGCCGGGCATTCGTGCAAGGCTTCCTTCAGGCATCGAGAGTTCGTAGCGCAGGCGGCGATCGTAAGCTGAAAGCACCGCACTTGCAGTTCCAGTCTCGCAATACCATCAGTTGGTCAATGGATTAGCACTTGGCGGCTGATACGAAGCGGGAGTAGAAGCCCGGGAGGAGGGCGGGCTTGTCGTGCGGCGTGCGTGCAGCGACCGGTGTCGTGCCGTCGATTTAAAGGAGCTACCCAATTCCATGAGCAAGGCCTTCATTGCCGGTGTCATCCAGGACTCCATTGATTGCACAGGCGTCGCTGCCAACCAGGCTGCTGCGGACCTGATCTCGGCGATCGTGCGGGAACTGAAGAAGGAAGGCGGCTTCACGCTCCCGTCGTTCGGCACATTCACCGTCCGCAAGACGAAGGCGCGCAAGGCACTGAACCCGCGCACGGGTGAGCCGGTGAAGGTCAAGGCTGGCAAGACGGTCCGCTTCAAGGCCAGCCCGAATCTCAAAAAGGCCGTCTGAGACTGGATGTTCGGGCGGGGGGCGCCAGATCGGCTCCCCCGTCGACATCCTGAACCCATCGGATCGACGTCGATGTGGCGTCCGGCGCATCGCGTAAACCGGCCGGAACATGGCGGACCCACCTTGCGCTCCCGCATCTGCATCAGCGCCCATGGCCGGCCGCCGCGAGCCATATGCAGCAAGCTTCGGATCATCAGCCCGGTTGCAGCGTCTCGCAAGGGCGCCGCAGCCACCTGAGCGACCCGGCGACGGCAGCTCGCTCGGCAATGACTCCGGACCTCGGAAACAGCGGCATCATCGGCGGATCCTTTCGCGCGAGACGGTCGATGAAACGCATCGCGTTCATGCCATGCTGGATGGCGAGGTCGCTCTCGACGTCGAGCAGTGCGGCCTGATCGAGGGCCAGGCCGGCATAGGCGTGGCGTTCGGCGGCCTGCTGCCAGAGTTCGGCGCCGGATCGAGGGACGAGGTCCGGTCGTGACTCCACAAGCCGCGCACAGGCTGCAGCATCCTGCGAGAGGCTGAGCGCCTGCTGCCCGTGGCTGCCGGATTTGCCGGTATAGGACACGTGCAGCACGGGCTCCGCACGCCCAAGCGCCCAGGCCTGGACGGTCGACAGCGCTGCGGCAGAGTCCGGGTCCTGGGCGGGATCGGCCTTCTTCAGGCGGCCGCCGAGGCTCCAGGCTGCAAACCGTGCGGCACCCACAAGCAGGATCTCCGGGGAGTCGATCTGTGCGAGACCATCGACCGCCAGTTCCAATACCGCCAGGAAGCAGATGGCCGCCGTGCCTTCGTCGAATTGCGGGAACGTCTTGCGCGCCGATGCCCACGCGGCCTGCAGAACATCGCCGGACGCGACAGGCGCTCTGCCGACGATGAATTCGAGCTTCGGCTTGAACAGCCGCGTCTTCGATCGCCACTCGCAAACCGTTTCCTCGACAAAGACTGCCGCTGCGCCAGTCGGCGTTATTCCCGCGTCGGGGTCGATCGCGGAAAGGACGGCTGCATAGGCAGCGGCGCCACGCGCGATCGCATGGGCGGTCATGGTATCGACGTGGTCAAGCAAGGCGGGGTCCAGGACAACCAACGTGAATGCTCTCGCCGGCCGACAGTCCTCCGAAGCCCGTCGCCAGGCCAAGAGCGGGTCGGTAATCCGGTGGCGGTCGCGGAAGCGGGCCAGGGGCGAGTATGTCAGGCCGATGGCTGGCGCGGTCATCGCGCAGCGCCGTCCCAGGAAGCTTCGTGCCAAGGCGGATAAGGTCTTCAGCATTCCGCCAGACTGCCCGATAATCGTTAAGGCTTCGTAGCAAGAGTGCCCCCGTCACGCCCCGGGCGGCACGCCTGCTCCGACTGTCGAAATCGCTGTGCGGATGTCCCCGGTCCGGTTCAGGTCTCGATATGCGGATTGGTGATCAGGACGCAGCCGTCGATCAGCCATCGCCCGTCCGGCTCGTGCTCCATGGCGTAAAGCGCCTGTGAGGCGTCCCCATCCGGCCCGAAAAACTCGACCTTCTGCACCAAGATGCGGGGATGATCCGGATCCGCCTCGAGGCCGGCAAAGCGATATGAGCGCGGCCGGAACACCGCCGGGTAGGCCGCCCGCACCATGGCCAGGAATTGCGTCGCATCGGGAAAATGCGCCTTGATCCCCGGGGACGCGTAGCTGAAGGCGGCCGGTGCGTCATTGCTCCGGAAGGCCTGGATCTGCCCATCGATGGCGCCGCGGATCGCCGTGGGGTCCGCGGAGGCCACGGGATCGGCGCGCGCGGCGCCGATGAGTGTCGTCATCACGAGCAGGCTCGAGATCCAGCGCATCCGCACCATCCCCAACTTAACTGATCGTCCGGCCGCTTCGGCCGAGGTCACCATGGCACGGAAATCGATCCGGATCATGCATCGCGTGCGAGATGAGCGCGTGCTGCCCGACGATGCGAACGTGCACGGCAAAGCGCCGGAGACGGATCAGCCAGATCGCCGCTGCTAACATGGAATTGGCCGGCCCGGGGGTCGTGCTTGCCGGCCTGATGCGCGACCGCGCGCGGCTCGATGATCGTCGTTCACAGGTCGGGAGTGGCTGCGTCGGAGGACCACTTCGACAGCCGCGTCAGTCTCGCTCAGGACAACATCCAGAACCGCGTGGACGTCGTGACTGATCAGATGCGCCCACGGCCCGCTCAAAAGCACTCGACACGAGCGCATCCAAGATCACCCGGAGCGTGACAGGCGACTGGTCGATAACCAAGCGCCGGACGTCGGACGTCGGACGTCGGACGCCCGCCCCAGCCCCGCGCGATCCAACTCGTCGATCCAGTGGCCGGGACGAGTGACTATTGCAGGCAGGGCATGAGCGAGAGATCGGCCAGTCGGCGAACGGCGTCGAGACCTAACGCTCTGCCGGCGCGAGCAATTTGCTGCAGATCCTGCAAAATATCGAAACCAGCTTTCCGTCGCAGTCCCATGTCTTCACGAAGCCTGGACCGATCTGAAGAAGAGGTCAGGATCATCCGGTAAGGAGTGCCAGGACGGTCGGGATGGCTGTTCCACATGATAGGAGGATCCAGCTCAGCTGCTGACGCCGGACAGCGCGGAAGCCGAGCCAGAGACCCAAGCCAGTCGAGACGCAAAACGCGAGTGTCACGAACAGAAAGAACCATTTCAGCACCTGCACGGCCGCCGGGTCGGGCCGATCCGTGGACGTGATCTTCTTGCCCATGGGACGAACGATGTGGGCCGCTGCTGCAGGAATCACCCTGGGCTGTTCCGTGGCCTCACCGAGTATCTGGTCCTTGTGTAGCCTGGCGAGTCCCCCGAATGACCGCAGGCGGCTCATATCCGTCATGGGCCTCGTGCAGGCTGAACAGCTGCAACGCACCGGTCAGCGCGAAAAACAGGAGGCTCGGTGCCGTGAATATGGCCAGGTATGCATGAATTCGACGAAGCAGCACGGTCGATCATCCTCACGTGTCGAGTTGCTTGAAATGCGATCATCGTGCTGCGAGGGCAGACAGGGACGAAACGGGAGTGGCCTGCCGTCGCGACGCCAGCAGCACGTAAACCGCCGGCAGTACGAACAGCGTGAACAGCGTGCCGATCGACAGGCCCGACGCGATCACCAGCCCCATCACGAAGCGGGACGCCGCACCGGCACCGGTCGCCAGCACCAGAGGCATCACGCCCAGCACCATTGCGGCGGTGGTCATCAGGATCGGTCGCAGTCGAAGCGTGCAGGCGCGCAGGATCGCCTCCTGCTTGTCGAGCCCCATCGCCTGGCTCTCCTTGGCGACCTCGACGATCAGGATGCCGTGCTTGCTGATCAGCCCCATCAGCGTCACCAGCCCGACCTGGGTGAACAGGTTGATGCTCGCGCCGCCGATGCCGAGCCAGACGAACAGCAAGGCCCCGGCCATCGACATCGGCACCGAAACCAGGATGATCAGCGAATCACGAAAGCTCTCGAACAGGGCTGCAAGGGCCAGGTACGTGATCACCAGGGCTAATGTAAAAGTGGCAGTGAACCCACCGGTTTCCTGCACGAACTGGCGCAATGGCCCCACGGTATCGGTGCTGTAGCCTGCGGGCAGCATCCCGCCTGCGAGATGCTGCAGATCGTCGTAGGCCTGCCCCTGGGTGATGCCGGGAGCCGGCAGCGCGCTGATCGTCGCCGATTGCAGCTGCTGAAAATGGCTGATCGATTCCGGCACCACGCTGTTCTCGATATGCGCCACCGAGCGCAGCGGCACCGCGATCCCGTTCGCCGACCGGATCGGATAATCCAGGATCTGGTCGGGGTTCAGGCGGAACCGACGCATCGCCATCGGCTCGACCTTGTATGACCGTCGATTGGCTGAAAAAAAGCCGGTGTAGCTTTCGCCCAGCATTGCGTTCAGCGAGATGCCCAGGTCGTTCATCGTGAGCTTCAGGGCGGCGAGCTTGGCGCGGTCGACCACGATCGTCGCCTGCGGCTGGTCGATCTTGAGGTCCTTGTCGGCGTAGCTGAACAGCCCGCTGGCGCGAACCTTGTCGAGAAAGGCCGTCGACTCTTGATCCAGCTGCTCGAAGTCGCCGGTGCTCTGCAGCACGAAGCCGATCGGCAATCCGTCGGAACCGGGAAGATAGGGTGGAACGTAGCTCGCCATGTCGAGGCCGGCGATCCGTGACAACTTCGCCTGCACCTCGTCGCCGATGGTGAAGATGCTGCGGCGACGGTGGCTCCAGTCCGACAGATCGAGGCCGCCCTCGACCGATGGCGCCTCGTCGACCACATAGAAATGGATCATCTCCGGCACCGATTTGTAGATGGCGATAATCGACGGGTTGTACCGCTCCAGCGCGTCCGAGGTCGCGTCGGGCGCGCCGTTTCCCGACAGGTCGATTTCGCCGGTATCTTCCGCCGGCGAAAGCTCGTGCCTGGCGTGGGTGTAGAAAAACCAGCTGCTGCCCAACACCGCGAGACCGGCCAGCAGCACCAGCGGCTGCAGCTTCAGGGTCGCACGCAGCCCGGCGATGTAGCCGCGTTGCAGGCCGTCGAGCGCCCGTTCGCTGCGCCGCTGCATGCGGTTCGACAACGGTGTACGCCGACCGGGTGCGGCACGTGCGCGCAACAGGCGCGAGCTCATCATCGGCGACAGCGTCAAGGCCAGCAGCGCGGAAATGGTTACGGCGCCCGCCAGCGTGAATGCGAACTCGATGAACAGCGCACCGGTCAGTCCGCCTTGCAGGCCGAGCGGCACATAGACCGCAACCAGCACCAGCGTCATTGCCAGGATCGGCTGCACCAGCTCAGCCGCCGCCTCGGTGGCAGCGGCGATCGGAGCCAGCCCGCGCGCCAGATGCCGGTTCACGTTCTCGACCACGATGATCGCATCGTCCACGACCAGCCCGATCGCCAGCACCAGGGCGAGCAGCGTCAACAGGTTGATGGAGAACCCCATCAACGACATCATCGCGAACGTGCCGGTCAGGGACAGCGGGATCGTCACCAGCGGGACCAGAACCGAGCGCCATGAGCCCAGGAACGCGAACACCACCAGCGCCACGATCGCCAATGACTCCACCAGCGTCACCACCACCTCGTGGATCGAGGCGCGGATGAAGTCGCCCATGTCCTCGACCGCGATGATGTGCAGGCTGGGCGGCAATTGTCGGCGCAGCGACCCGATCTGCGCCTCGATGCCGCGGGCGACGGTCAGCGCGTCGGCCGACGGCATCGGCCGGACACTCATATGGATGCTGGGGAAGCCGTTATTGATGTCCTGCGTGTTGTCCGGGTCGCTGCCATGGTCTCGCCACTGACCAGAACCGTCGCATCGCTGTCCGCGAGCATACCGACCGCCTTCTGCACCTCACGCATCGCCGGCGACATGCCGATGAGCTCGTCGTCGCTCGGACGCGCGGTTGAAGTCGGCTGCGTGGCGGTATCCGGCAGCATGCGCCTGACGAGGGCGCCGAGAGCCTCGCGTCCGACCGGTTTGCTCAGATGATCGACGGCACCCAGGCGCATCGCCTCGATCGTGTTCCCGGCGGTCGGCGCTGCGGTCAGCACGGCGATCGGCAGCGGGCCACGCGACGGCGCGTGCTGCGCCCGGATCCGTCGCAGTACCTCCAGCCCATCCAGGCCCGGCATCCGGAGATCCAGCAGCACCGCATCGACGCCACCCTGCGCAAGCCGGTCGAGGGCGGCTTCTCCATCGGCCGCCTGCTCTGGCGCATGGCCGAGATCGACCAGCGTCTCGCTCATGCTGTCGCGCAGCTCCGCGTCATCATCGACAATCGGGATGACGGACATGCCGCGCCTCGCTCGGTGGATGCGCCGGCAGCCTCGGCCGGCAGCGTCATGGTGAAGCAGGCGCCGCTGCCGGCCGGGCGGTCCGTCAGCGCCAGGGTGCCGCCATGCGCCGTGACCAGCTCGCGCGCGATCGCCAGGCCGAGCCCGGTGCCGTCGGCCCGCCCGGTCACGAACGGCTCGAACAGCTGGCCGCGCACGCCCGGCGCCACGCCCGGACCATCGTCGGCGACGCTGATCCGCACCTGGCGGGCCAGGACATCCCGTTGCCCGGCCACGAACACCTGTCCGCCGGTGGGTGTCGCCCGGATTGCGTTCTCCAGCAGGTTGGCCAGCACCCGGCCCACGAGTGCGGGGTCGAACGGCACGGTGATCCCCTCAGGCGCCTCGAGGTGCAGCGCCACCCCGGCGGCCTGCGCCGCATCCTCGTGGTCGCGCAGGGTGGCACGCAGGAAGTCGCCGAGATCGACGGGCTCGGGCGCCGGCACCCGACTCTGGGTCATCGCCAGCAGCTCGCCCAGCAGCCGATCGAGCCGGGTGATCTGGCCCAGGATGCTGCCGAGTGCCTTGCGCCGCCGCTGATCGTCGCCAGCCAGCGCGTTTTCCGCCCGCAGCCGCATCGAGGCGATCGGGTTGCGGATCTCGTGGGCGACGCCGGCCGCGACCCGCCCGAGGGCGGCCAGTCGTGCGCCGTCCGCGACCCGGGCGGCCATGGTCGTGGCCTCGCGTCGGGCGGCGTCGAGGCGGGTGCTGGCGGTGTTGAGCGCGTCGATGATGCGGTCGAGCTCGCGCTCGCCGGTGGCGGCGACGCGGGGCAGGCCGCCGGTTCCGCTCGCGGAATGGCCCACGAGTGCCGCCTCGATCTGCCGGACGTGGCGCGACCAGGTCATGACCAGCCAGGTGAGCCAGCCGGTGATCGCCAGCACGAGCCCGAGCAGGACGGCAAAGCCCAGCCGCAGCTGCGAGAGGCCACGGGCGGCGTAGAGGCGGCGCGCGCTCCAGGCCACCAGGTTCGGCACCGGTCCGGACAGGATGCAGGCGGCGACGACGACCGTATCGCCGTGATCGAGGCCCTGCTCGACCACGTCGTGATCCTGCTGGAGTGCCGACGACGCGGCGGCCTGCAGGATGCTCATCGAGGGCAGCGCCGACAGGCTGAGGGGCTGGCTGGCGAGCAGGCCATGCCCGGGCAGCCAGACGCCGCCCGCGATGGGATCGTCGGCATCGAGGGCGCGGGCCAGCACCGCACGCAGATCCGCCCGGAAACCCGGATCGTCGGCTCGCGGCGCCGGCCCGTTCCAGCCGTTGTCGTAATACCGCCAGGCGTCGCGGATCTGGTCGCATGCGCCTGCAACCCGGTCCTCGGCGTTGGCCACGTTGGCCGAGGCGGATTGCGCGTAGAGTTGCGACATCAGCACCGCGAGGGCGATCGATGCCAGCGCCGACAGCACCCAGACGACCGCCAGGCGGGCTCGCAGCGAACGCATGTTTCCCCTGACCCGGTCGTTGGCACGTACCGCTCCACGGCTCCAGCGCATCCACGGCCTGTCAAGGATAGACGCTTGCCGCGGACAGATCGACCGCGGGTCGGGGCCTGCCTGGTGTCGTGCTGTCGGTGTGGCGCCCATGCTTTGCGAATGACACGGTCGCGTGCCGTAGCCCGCCTCGCACGCCCGGGAAACAGGTTCCAGCTTCAGCAAGACCGGAGGTGCTTCGATGCACTCAGGTCATCCTGCAGAACCTGCGCTCGATGAGGTTTTGCCTGCGTCGTGCAATGCGGTTGAGCGGATAGCGGTAGCCGCCATCGCACGTCCATACCGCGCCCATCGCAACGACATGTCGTGAGGGGGACGTAATGACATCGCAGGAGACCAGGATTGCACCTGCACGTTCCGGATCGATGCGTCGCACGCTCCGCGCTGTGACGGGCCTGCTGCATGCGAGCCTGGTTGGGGCGGGAGGGTTCGAACCTCCGAATGGCGGAATCAAAATCCGCTGCCTTACCACTTGGCTACGCCCCAGCACCGCCCCGGACGGCGGTCCTAGATAGGATCAGCGGTCTCCGCCGTAAAGGGCCGCCCGGTCTAGGTCGGCCGTGGCTCCGGGCCGGCATCGAGCCCTGCGCCGCCCAGCGGCTCAACGTCCGGTGGCGGTGTCATCGGCGGCAGCACACCATCCACGTCGACGGCGTCGGCGACATCGAGCTCGACATCGTCGACACCGCGATCGAACAGCGGCCGGTCCAGCATGCGGCCGAGCCATTCCGCACGATCGAGCGCCTTGTCCAGCGCCACCATGGTGCCCGACAGGTCGGCGCTGTCGTCGCGGTCCCAGGCCCGCACGACCTGCAGCCACACCGCGATCAGCCCGCGCTTGCGGACGGTGCCGGCCAGGCCCGCGACATCGAGGCCGGCGGCCTGCGCCATCCAGTCCATGCTGTCTGCGGTGGCCGCACCCAGCAGCAGCGCCAGGCCGGGATCGAACGGGATCGCCCGCAGCACCGCCTGCACGCCACCGCGATATTGCTGCAGCACGTCGATCCGGCGCATCAGCAGGTCGAACAGCCGCTCCCTGACCGAGCCGCCCGAGCCGTCATCGACCAGGGCGGCACGATCGGCCAGCACGCACAGCCTGAGCAGCACGCTGGAGCGGAACGGGAACCGCACGCGCGCCTCGTCGAGCGGCAGTCCGGCCGCCCGCGCCGCTTCCGCCACATTCACCCGTCGCCAGCCGACGACCTCGGCACGAGCCATGGCGGCCTGGATGAGGGCGGAATCGAATTGATCGTCCATGCTCAGTGTCTCGTCCTCGTTGCCCGCGACGCCAACCGTCCTGGTCATGACGCGCGGGTGGCCGCCCGGTTGGCCTCAGCTGGCCAACGCCCGCGATCGTTCGGTGGCGGCGCGCACCGCCTCGGTCATCGCCCGTGGCCAGGCAGCGTCGGCCATCAGCACGGCCAGCGCCGCCTGGGTGGTGCCGCCCGGGCTGGTCACCGCGCGCCGGAGGTCGGCCGCGTCCTCCGGCGAGGCGGCAAGCAGGGCGCCGGCCCCGCTGACGGTCTCGCGCGCGAGCTGCCGGGCCAGCGCTTCGGGCAGCCCCTGCGCGCGACCGGCCGCCTCCAGCAGTTCGGCGAGCAGGAACACATAGGCCGGTCCGCTGCCGGAGACCGCGGTGACCGGATCGAGCAGCGCCTCGTCCTCGACCCAGGCGACGCTGCCGGCCGCGCGCAACAGCCGGTCACACAGATCGCGCCGGGCCTGCGAGACACCAGGTTCGGCAACCGCGACGGAAATACCGCGGCCGATTGCGGCGGGCATATTCGGCATCGCCCGGACAATCCCCGCAGCACCCGGGAGCGCGGAACGAAGCCCGTCCAGGGTGCGGCCGGCCATGATCGAGAGCACCACCGCATCGCCGATCAGCGGTGCGATCGCCGCCATCGCCTGGTCGGCCATCTGCGGCTTGATCGCCAGGATCACCGCGGCGGGTCGGATGTCGGCCGGGACGTCGCGCGCATCGGTGACCCGCAGATGAGGCCCGATCGGTGTTCCGGACGCCGAGGGTTCGATGATGACCGAAGCCGCGAGCCCTTCCGCCTCCCAGCCCGAAAGCAGGGCGCTGCCCATCCGGCCGCACCCGACCAGCAGGAGTGCCGGGATCACCGTCGCCGGGCCGGCCACGCCATGGTCGGGACGGCCGGATGCGTCGGGCGGCATGTCCTCTCAGGCCTCGCCGGCGCATTCGAGCATGGCGCACTCGAGCGCATCGGTCGGCGTCTTGCCGCCCCAGAGCACGAACTGGAACGCCGGATAGAAGCGCTCGCACTCGGTCATGGCGATGTCGACCATGTCCTCGAGGCTCTCGACCGAGGCGCTGGGGGTGCCACGCAGCAGCACCGAGTGGCGAAATAGCGGCATGCCGTCATCCGGGTCCATGCCGAAATGGCCGATCCAGAGCCGCTCGTTGGCGAGCGCCAGCAGCTCGAACAGGGCGCGGCGCTGCGTCGAGGGCACCTTCAGGTCGAACGCGCAGGTGAAGTGCATGGCGCTGATCTCGCGCGACCAGGAGAAATACAGGCCGTAATCGCACCACTTGCCGGGCGCCTCCGCGGCCATCTCGTTGTCCGTCCGGCGATCGAAGGCCCACTCGTAGCCGCCGACGATCTGCTCCATCAGGTCGAGCGGATTGGTGGCTGCGCGGTTGGAGGGCAGGTTGAGGGCAGGCATGCGGGGCTCCCCATCTGTTGGAGGGCGGCCCGGGCCTCGGCCCAGGTCCCTGTGTCTGCGGATGGTCGCCCGCCCGGCGGCCTTCGGATCCTGCACGAATCCGGCGCCGGCCCGGTCGATCTCGACCCTCCTGAAAGCCTATGGGTGTGGCGCGAGGGCTGCAAGTACCTGTTGCGTCATGGACGCACCGGCCGCTCGCGGCTGGCCGACCAGGCTCAGCTGGCGGCGGGAGGTGTTTCCGACCCGGCCGTCGGCTCGCCGGAACGGGGTGGCGGTCCGCCGGGCGCGCCCTCGAGCGCATGGTGGTCGTGGACCAGGTCGGCGCCGGAACCGGCCGAAGCGGCGGCCGAGGTTTCCAGTCCGTCGAGACGGGCTTCCAGGCTCGCGAGACGCGCCAGTGCCGCTTCCTGGCCGTCGCGGGCGGTCGCGGCCATTTCGCTGACCGCTTCGAACTCCTCGCGTCGCACCAGCTGCAGCGCGGTGAGCGCTTCGTCCACCCGGGCGCGCACGAGCGCGCTGAGCTCCTCGCCGATCCCGGCGATGGCGGAAAACGCCCCACCGGCAACACCGGCGAAGTCGTCGAAGATGCGGGATCTCTCGGCCATTGTCCTGTCCTCTTCGAAGGCGCCGCGGCGGCGTGCCGACCAGCATGTCCAGCTTAGGCGATATGGCGTCGCATGGAACCGGTTTCATCGCCTGCTGTCGCAACCCCGGCCGCTTCGCCTATAACCGCGTCCATGATCCTCCTGACCGGCGGCGCCGGCTTCATCGGCTCGTGCCTACATGCCGCCCTGCATTCGCGCGGCCTCGACACGGTGATCGTCGACCGGCTCGGCGATGACCAGAAATGGCGCAACCTGGCCGCCCATCCGCCGCAGCGTCTGGTGCCCCCGGAAGAGCTGGACGCGCTCCTGCAGGAACCCGGCCTCCAGCTCGACGCCGTCATCCACCTCGGTGCGATCAGCGAAACCACCGCGCGGGACGGCGACATGGTGTGGCGGACCAACGTGGCGTTGTCGCAACGGCTATGGCTGTGGTGCGTCGCGCACGGCGTGCCGTTCCTCTATGCCTCGTCCGCCGCGACCTACGGTGCCGCCGACGGCGAGGGCGGCTTCTCCGACGATCCGGCGCTGCTCGACACGCTGCGCCCGCTCAACCTGTACGGCTGGTCCAAGCACGCCTTCGATCTGTGGGTGCGCCGCCAGGTCGAGCGCGGTGCGCCGGCGCCGCCACAATGGTCCGGGCTCAAGTTCTTCAACGTCTATGGCCCGAACGAGTACCACAAGGGCGGCATGATCTCGGTGGTGAAGGTCAAGCACCACGAGGTCGAGACCGGTCGTCCGGCGCGATTGTTCCGCTCAGACCGGCCGGAACTCGCGGACGGGGCGCAGGCGCGCGACTTCGTCTGGGTCGGCGACGTGGTCGACGTGCTGCTCTGGCTGCTGGACACGCCCGCGGTCAGCGGCCTGTTCAACCTCGGCACCGGCGTCGCGCGCACTTATCTCGACCTGGCGCACGCGGTGTGTGACGCCGCCGGCGTGCCGCGCCGGGTGACCTTCATCGACATGCCGGAAGCGCTGCGCGGCCAGTATCAGTCCTACACCTGCGCCGACATCGGCCGGCTGCGTTCGAGCGGCTATCCCGGGCGGTTCACCACGCTCGAGGAGGGGGTGCGCCAGTACGTGCAGCGCCTGGCATCGGGCAACCCGTACCTCTGAGCGGTCGCGGCCTGGATGTGATCCAGGCTTGCAGGGTGCGGCCGGGCCCGCGAGAAGGGGCGGGTTGCTGCCCCAGGATCGTTCCCGCCCATGTTCCCAGTGCTGGTGTTTCCCGAGTTCGACCCCGTGCTGGTGCAGCTCGGGCCGCTGGCGATCCGCTGGTATGCGCTGGCCTACATCGTCGCCCTGGTGCTCGGCTGGCGGGTGATGCGTCGAATGGCGGCCCGATCGCCGGTGGTCGCCACGCCGCTGCAGGTCGACGATTTCCTCACCTGGGCCACCCTCGGCGTCGTGCTCGGCGGCCGCCTCGGCTACATCCTGTTCTACCAGCCGAGCCTGTATCTCGCGCACCCGGCCGCGATCCTGGAGCTCTGGCATGGCGGCATGAGCTTCCATGGCGGCATGCTCGGCGTCGTGGTGGCGCTGGTGATCTACACCCGCAGGTGCCGCATCAGCCTGCTCGGGTTCGCCGACCGCCTGGCCATCGTGGTGCCGATCGGTCTCGGGCTGGGACGGGTCGCCAACTTCATCAACGGCGAGCTGTGGGGCCGTCCGGCGGATCCGTCGCTGCCGTGGGCGATGATCTTCCCGCGCGTCGACATGATCCCGCGCCATCCGAGCGAGCTCTACGAGGCGCTGCTGGAGGGCGTATTGCTGCTCGCCGTCATGCTGCTGCTGGCGCGGCACGAGCGCATCCGCGAGCGGGCGGGACTGCTCACCGGCATATTCCTGCTCGGCTACGCGATCCTGCGCGCCACCGCCGAGCATTTCCGCCAGCCGGACGCGTTCCTGAACTACCTGGCGTTCGGCACCACCATGGGCCAGCTGCTGTGCATCCCGATGGCGGTCGCCGGCATCGGGCTGATCCTGTACTCGCGCCGCGGCCCTAAGCTGGAGCCGATCGCGCTGCCCGTGCAGGACCCGGCTTGAGCGAATTCCTGCCCACGGAGGAGCGGCTCGACCGCTTCATGGCGCGGGCGAATGCGGCGTACTACGCGACCCGCGACCCGTTCGCCGACTTCATCACCGCACCCGAGATCGCCCAGGCGTTCGGCGAGCTCCTCGGCGCCTGGGCCGCGGTGACGTGGCAGGCGATGGGCGCACCCGACCCGGTGCTGCTGGTCGAGGCCGGCCCCGGACGCGGCACCCTGATGGCCGACGCGCTGCGGCTGATCAACCGTGTGGCGCCGGCGTTCGGCGCCGCGCTCCGGCTGCACCTGGTGGAGACCTCGCCCCGGCTGCGGGCGGTGCAGGCGGAGGCGCTGGCCGGACGGCTCGCCACGCCGATCACCTGGCACGATCGCACCCAGGACCTGCCGGACGGGCCGCTGATCCTGCTCGCCAACGAGTTCCTCGACGCGCTGCCGATCCGCCAACTGGTGCATGGCCCCGGTGCGGGCGGCTGGATGGAGCGCCACGTCCGGGATGGCGGCTTCGTGCTGCACCCCGGCCTGCCGCCACCGCCGCCGCTGGACCGCCGGGACGTGGCCCTCGGCGATGTGCTGGAGCTATGCGAGCCGGCGCTGGCGATCGTGGCGCTGCTGGCGCGTCGCGTGGCGCAGACACCCGGCGCGGTGCTGCTGCTGGATTACGGTCCGGACCAGCCGGGATCCGGCGAGACGCTGCAGGCGCTGCTGGGCGGCCAGCCCGCGGATCCGCTGCTTCGCCCGGGCGAAGCGGACCTGACCGCGCATGTGGATTTCCCGGCCCTGGCCGATGTGGCGCTCGAGCAGGGCGCCGCCGTGCACGGTCCGGAGGGGCAGGGCGCGTTCCTCAGCAGGCTCGGGCTGTTTGCGCGCACCGAGCGACTGGCACGCGGCCGTCCGCCGGCGGAGGCGCGGGCCCTGCTCGACGCCGCGCACCGGCTGGCGGCACCCGAGCGCATGGGACGCCTGTTCAAGGCGATGGCGCTGTGCCACCCGTCGATTGGTGTGCCGCCGGGATTCGCGGTGCCCGATGACGGCCCGGCAACCGAGAGGACGGCATGAACGCAGGCGGCGACATCGCGACCGACACGCCGGTCTTCCTCGAGAGCGCCGTGCTTGCCGGCATCCGGCATGGGTTCTTCACGCGGGTCGGCGGCGTATCGGAAGGGCCGTACGCGAGCCTGAACTGCAGCGTCACCAGCGGTGATTCGCCTGATGCCCTGCAGGAAAACCGTCGGCGCATCGCGACCGTCATGGGCGTGGCGCCGGCCCATCTGCTGGGCATCACGCAGGTGCACGGCATCGAGGTCGCGACGGTGGACGTGCCCTGGCGCACCGGCGAAGGACCCCGTGCGGATGCGATGGTCACCGACCGGCCCGGCCTGGCGCTCGGCATCATCACCGCCGATTGCGGGCCGGTGCTGCTGGCGGATCCGATCCGGGGCGTGATCGGCGCTGCGCACGCAGGCTGGCGCGGCGCCGTCGCCGGGGTGCTCGACGAGACCGTGGCGGCGATGCTGCGGCTCGGCGCGCAGGCGGACCGGATCCTCGCGGCAGTCGGACCCTGCATCGGTCAGGCGAGCTACGAGGTCGGGCCCGAAGTGCGAGACCAGGTGCTGCAGGGCGGCGTGGCGTCCGAGGGCTTCTTCCTTGCGGGCCGCGGCGACCGGCTGCAGTTCGACCTGGCCGGCTACTGCGTCGCCCGGCTGCGCGCATCAGGTGTCGGCACCATCGACGTGCTCGGCTGCGATACCTGTGCCGACGCGGCCCGCTTCTTCAGTCATCGCCGCCGCGTGCTGGCCGGTGGTGGCCCGATCGGTCACCAGATCTCGGTGATCGCGCGGCCGATCGAGGGCGGCGCGCAGGCATGAGCGTGATGCTTCCCCGCGCATCGGCCGTTGCGCTGGCGCTGTCCCTCGCCGGTCTCCTGGCCGGCTGCGGTGACCTGCCGCAGCCGTTCGCGGAGAACCCCGGCGCCGAGGCGCTGCGCCTGGCGACCCCACCGCCTGCGCGCCTCGACATTCCCCCGCCGGCGCATGCGCTGCTGGCCGACGCCCAGGCGCAGCAGTGGTCGCAGGCGCTCGCCGACTCGCTGCTGCTGAAGGAGGTCCCTGCGGTCGCCCAGCCGGCCCGGAAGGGCGACTGGCACCTGGTGGTCGATGCCAGCCTGGAGGGCGACCAGGTGGTGCCGCGCTACCGGATCGTCAGCCCGGCCGGCAAGGTGCGGGCGAGTGCCAACGGGACTCCGGTGCCGGCCGATGCCTGGGCCAGCGCCGACCCTGCGCTGCTGAAGGCGAACGCCCAGCTCGCCGCTGCCCAGGTCAGCACCATGCTGACCGGCATCCAGGCGGCGGTGGCGCAGGCGGATCCGAACAGCCTGCTCAACCGGCCCACGCGGATCTGGTTCACCGGGGTCACCGGGGCGCCGGGCAACGGCAATCTCGAGCTGGCCCGGCAGATGGCGGTGCTGCTGCCGGACGGCCACAACACGCTGCAGACGACAGCCAGGAATGCCGACTACACGGTCAGCGGCCACGTAACGATCTCCAAGCCGGACCGCGCGTCGGACGGCGTGCAGCATATCGAGATCGTCTGGACGGTGCAGAACGCGAAGGGCCACGAGGCCGGCAAGGCGACCCAGCTGCACGACGTTCCGGCGCATTCGCTGGACGGCTATTGGGGCGATGTCGCCGCCGATGCCGCACAGGAAGCTGCGTCCGGCATCCACGAGGTGATCGCCAACAACGAGGGCCGGCCGCACCCGCCAGCCTCCGGATCGTGACGCGACGGCTCGCTCCGAAATGTCACGTTCCGGGTGAAACGTGCCGGCATTCCTGACGATGGCGTGACAGCGGCGGGTGCCGTTGCTAGAAGGCGGCGGCCAGTTCGCGGGCCCGGTCGAGGCCGGCGGGACCGGTCGATCGCGGAGCCTCACGCCATGACGCCACTCGCATGAAGCTCCCCGCCATGAACCTTCCGCCATGAAGCCCAGGCCATGAAGATCGTCGCCTGCAACAGCAACCGCCCGCTCGCCGAGGCGGTGGCGACGACGCTCAACCTGCCGCTGTGCAAGGCGGTGGTGCGACGCTTCGCCGACATGGAGATCTTCGTCGAGATCCAGGAGAACGTCCGCGGCGAGGACGTCTTCGTGGTGCAGAGCACCTGCTATCCGACGAACGACAACCTCATGGAACTGCTCATCATGATCGACACGCTGCGCCGGGGTTCGGCGCGGCGCATCACCGCGGTCATGCCGTATTTCGGCTATGCCCGGCAGGACCGGAAGTCCGGCCCGCGCACCCCGATCAGCGCCAAGCTGGTGGCCAACCTGATCACCGAGGCCGGCGCCAACCGGGTGCTGACGATGGATCTGCATGCCGGCCAGATCCAGGGCTTCTTCGACATCCCGGTCGATAACCTGTTCGCCGCCCCGCTGTTCGCCCGCGACATCAAGGAGCGCTACGGGAGCCGCGACCTGATGATCGTCTCCCCCGATGTCGGCGGCGTGGTGCGGGCGCGCCAACTCGCCAAACGGCTGAACGTCGACCTCGCCATCATCGACAAGCGCCGTGAGCGGGCGGGGGTGTCCGAAGTGATGAACGTGATCGGCGACGTGTCGGGGCGGCACTGCCTGCTGGTCGACGACATCATCGATAGCGGCGGATCGCTGGTGAACGCCGCCGACGCGCTGATCGCCGAGGGTGCGACGTCGGTTGGCGCATACGTGACGCACGGCGTGCTGACCGGCGGTGCGGTGTCGCGCGTTGCCTCGTCGCCGATCGAGATGCTGACGCTGACCGACAGCATCCTCGGCACCGAGGCCGTGCGGCTTGCGGCCAACGTGCGCCAGATCACCATCGCCCAGCTGCTCGCCAACGCGATGCGGGCGGTGTCCGACGAGAGCTCGGTCAGCTCGCTGTTCGACTGAAACCCGGAGACATTCCCCGCATGACGGCAAGGCTTGCACTGCGACCGTTCTGGTACCTGCGCCATGGCGAGACCGACTGGAACGCGCAGGGGCTGAGCCAGGGCCGGTCCGACATCGAGCTTAACGCCACCGGCATCGCCCAGGGTGGCAATGCCGCGGAGATCATGGCGAAGCATTGGGGCGATTTCGCGCCGGTCACCCGGATCGTGTCGTCACCGCTGAAGCGTGCCTTCCGCACCGCCGAGATCGTTGCCGACGCGCTGGCCGAACAGGACGGCGTGAGGCTGCCGATCACCACCGATCCCGAGCTGCAGGAGGTGTGTTTCGGCGTCCAGGAGGGCGAGCCGATGGGCACCTGGTACGACAGCTGGATCGCCGGCGAGTACACCCCCGCGGGTGCCGAGCCGTTCCAGGAACTGGTGTCGCGCGCGGTCGCTGCGGTGGACCGGGCGACGGCGGGTGAGGGCGTGGCGTTGATCGTGTGCCACGGGGCGATGTTCCGCGCCCTGCGCATGGCGATGGGCCTGCCCGCCAACGTGCGCCTGCAGAACGCCATCCCGCTCTGGCTCACCCCCGGCAGCCCGGATCCGCTGCCGTGGGTCCTGACGGACGTCAGCCAGCACGGTTGAACCTGCAACGGATCCACGGCGCGTTCGGGCACGCAGCACGCCCTGCCCGCGGATCCCACCAAAGGTCCGCGCACGGCTGACTTGCGAATTCCGCGTCGTTCGGGCCGTTGCGAAACATCGTTTGCGAAGCTAACCCTTTACGGAATCGAGACGAACGGGGCCCTACCCGCGGCGCCGGCGTTCGATAACGGGCCACCCGGAAAACCGGGGGCAGAGGGAGGACACCATGAAGAACAACCGATCGGCGCTGCGCCGCATGGGCACGGCCGTCATCGTTTCCGTAGCCCTGGCCGGCACGGCGCACGCCACCGGCGGGCGCGACATCCCGACAGTCACCGGCCCGATACCCGGCACAAGCGTCGGCAACCACCCCTTCGATGCCGCCGCCTACCAGGCGGTCCCGATCGACCTTGCCAGGAGGGGCTACCGCGAGGACGAGTATTTCCTGAGCGGCACCGCCAACGTCTATCAGTACGACAACCCGGCGGACCCTGCCGATACCGCGGTCAAGGTGCTGCGCGAGGGGCCCTATACGAATCGCATCCTGGTGCGGCGCCCGACCGATCCGCGACGCTTCAGCGGCAATGTCGTCATCGAGCTGCTGAACGCCACCAACGACTATGACCTGCCCGTGCTGTGGTCGTACGCCCACGACTATTTCCTGAGCCGTGGCGACGTCTGGATCGGCATCACCAGCAAGCCCGTCACCATCGCCGGGCTCAAGACGTTCAACCCGGTCCGCTATGCCGCCCTCTCCTGGGCCAACCCCAACCCGAACGAGACCGACGCCAGCTGCCCGGTGCTGCAGACCATCGTCGGCGGTGCGACGCACGCCACCGAGGACGGGCTGCTCTGGGACGTGCTGAGCCAGACCGCGGCACTCGTGCGCAGCGGCGACCCACGCAGCCCGCTGCATGGATACGGCGTGCGCGCGATCTACGGCGCCGGCTATTCGCAGAGCGCCATCGACCTGGTGCCATACATCAACGCCATCGCCCCGCTTACCCACGGCGCGCCGATCTTCGACGGCTACCTGGTCGGTTCCGGCTTCGGCATCCAGGCGCCGCTCGACCAGTGCAGTCCGGCTCCGGCCAGCGGCGATCCGCGCAACGTGCTGCGCTCGCCGAACGCGGCGATCATCGCGACCCAGTCGCAGACCGATTACGTGAGCGGACGGCAGGCCTATCGGGCCGACAGCGATGCCGCGAACGACCGCTACCGCTATTACGAGGCGGCCGGCCCGGCCCATGTCGTGGTGGAACAAACGACATCCGCAGCCAACACGACCGATACCCATGCTGCCGGCGGGACCACCCTGGTCGAGGATTACGCCACCTGCCTGCCCGGCGCGCAGCTCAGCACCTTCCCCGGCCGCTACCTGCTCGACGCCGCATTCTCCCAGCTCGAAGGCTGGGTCCGCAACGGCCGCACCCCACCCCATGCCCCGCTGCTGCAGACCAGCGGCACCCCGCCGAACCTGGTCACGACGCTGGACGCGAACGGCAACGGCGTCGGTGGCGTGCGTGCGCCCGAACTGGATGCGGCAGTCGCGACCTATACCGCGAGTACCGGAGCGGCCAGCCTGAACTGCTCGCTGTCCGGCCAGGTCCTGCCGTTCGACGCGGCGAAGCTGCACGGGCTGTATCCGACCGATCTCAGCTATCTCGGCCGCTTCGTCGGCAGCACCCTTGCGGTCACGCGGCAGGGCTTCCTTACCCCTGACGACGCCGTGGAAGCGATCGGCCAGGCGCTGCAGAGGCACGTGCCGTAATCCAGGCAAGGAAACACGGTGCGTTCAGAACAGGGACGTTCGGGGGCTCGCAATCAGGTCGATGAAAGCCCTCGACGGAGCCGGCATGAACCGGTCCGGAAAAAACGCCGAGGCACTTAGGATACGACGGCTCGAAATCGGCTCTGGACGCGGTGACGGCGTGCCTCGCCAAGGAGCTTTCGGCGCTTGGCATCAGGGTCGACGCCGCCGATCGGTACACACCGCAACGGTCGAGCAGGCGGCCGCGGCTGGATCGATGCGGCCGCACCCGTGGGTTTTATTTCGAACGGCAGGTGGTGCCCTGTTGACGGATGTCGACCATCCAAGCTGCCTCAGGCGGCCTCCCGGTTCTGGAAGCTGGCGTTTCCGAGGCCGGTTCCGATCGTCAGCACGCCCCAGCGGCTGACGTCCTGCATCCACGGCACCTCGCTGAGGCCCTGCACCACCGCGTCGTTATGCAGCACCACGGTGGTGGCGTGACCGTCGATCTGCGGCAAGGCGGCGGTGACGCGTTCGGTCAGGCTGAAGCGGCTGCCCTCCCAGTTGCCCGGCAGGTTCTGGGCACCACGCGTGATGGTGCCGTCCGCCTCGAGCAGCCCGGGACAACCGATGCCGATCAGCGGAACCAGCCGCCGCTTGTCGCGCGCAGCCCGGCGGGTGAGGTCGGTGAGCATGCGGCACAGATGCTCGATCGCCTGCTCGCGGGTCGGCTCGTCGTCGCGATGCCGCCACAGCTCCAGCCCCATGACACGGGCGTCGCACAGGCTCCCGCGTCGGCCGAGATTGAGCTCGACCAGGCCGGCACGGATGTTGGTGCCGCCGATATCCACCGCCAGCATGCAGTCATGGCCCGACAGCATCCAGCGCGGCACCAGCTGGGCGGCACCGACCAGGCCGGCCTCGTCCGGGTGGTGCCTGATCGGCCGCAACTCCACCGTCTGGCCGGACGCGCGCAGCAGCAGACCGGCGCGGGCGATCGCCAGCAGACCGACCCAGCTCGCGCGCATGCCGCCGCCGATCGCGATCCGCTCCACGCCGCGCCAGCCCGAACTGCGCAACAGGCGCCGCACCAGCGTGGCGAGCTCGCCGCCGAACTGCTCGACGGTGCCCATGACCAGAGCCGCCGCTTCCGGCTCGCCCTTGGTCAGGATGCGATCGAGCGTCCGCTTGCCGAGATCCGCGGTCGGCCGTTCGCCGAGCGGGTCGCGGCCGTTAGCCTTCAGCGCCTGGCGCGCCTGCTCCAGCATCGCCTGGAAGGCGCGCTTGCTGGCGCGGTCGCCGATCAGACCGTCCTTGTCGCGAAGTTCCGAGTTGTAGGCGAGCACTTCCACCGCCGAGAGGCCGAGCTCGCCGTGCGCCAGCTTCGAGTGCCGGGCCTCTGCCTTGCTCACCGCGTTCATGAATGGGCCCCCGGGCTCTGTTCGCCGACCAGCAGGATGTGGGCCGCGCGGTCGATGAAATTCGGGTCGGATCCGTATTCCCGCTCGAGCCGGTCTAGGCTTTCGTCGAAGCTGTCCTGGCCACGGATCGCGCGCGGGTTCCAGTTCGGGTCGGTGGCGAAGCGGCCATGGAAGACGTCGAGCCCGATGGTGGCGACGGTGCCGAGCAGTGGCCGGAACAGCCCGCGCAGTTCGTCGGCGCGGAACAGATGCGACGGGAAGCCGAGATGCCGGCCATCCGCCAGGTCGACATCCAGCCAGTCGGCGTCGTTGTCCTGGCGATACGAGCGCGCGCGGTCGAGCCGGTCGACATAGATGGTGGGCAGGCTGCCGACGGCGCGCACGGTCACGAACAGCGCGTCGCCGGTGACGCGCGCAAGCTCGGACGCCACCGCCGCGTGGCTGGCGCGGGGGAGATGGTTGAGCACGCCGTAGAGGCACAGGCCGATATCGAAATGCCGGTCCGGGAACGGCAGGCGCTGGTTCAGGTCGGCGAGCGAGACGTCGAGCCTGGCCCCGGTGATGTCATGCACGGAACAGGCGAGATGCAGCGTGGTGCGCGCGAGAGCCACCATGGCGGGCGAGATGTCCAGCCCATGCGCCTCGATCGTGGTGAAGCCGTGGGTGTGAGCGCCAAGCACGATGCGGCCGAGCCAGGTGCCGGGTCCGCAGCCGGCGTCCAGGATCCGGATGTGGCGTTGGCCGGCGGCGGCAAGCTGCGCCAGACGTGCGTCGATGCGGCGCCAGATCTCGCGGTCGGCAAATCCGAGGCAGCCCTCGAACTCGAACGGCCGTGTCGGATCGCCGTCCGCGTAGGAAAGATAGTCCGCGCCGGCAGCGTCGTAGGCGGTGGCGGCACCCGCCGACAGCCGCCCGCCGACATCTGCGGAATGGCGGGGGATCTTCTGCAGTTTCATGGTCGGTCTCCGGACGGCGGACTGCCGCGACAGGCAGATATCCGGGCGACGCCGCGTGTCGGTCGCGGGTCGGTCAAGGGCCGTGTCGGGAGGACGCTCATCGCGACGCAGGCTGCCGGAGGTTGGCGTAAAGAAGCGATGCGGGATCCGCGATGGCGGCGTAAAGGCGCCGTTTATCCCGCTGCTTCGATGGTGGCGGCGGGGACCTGGCCCTCGTCCGGATCGGTCGGCAGCAGGGGCGGCGGTGGCGCGATCGGCCTGGGGTGGCGGTCGCGCGTCACGCGTGGTGAGAGGCCTTTCTCGCTCACCCTTCAGGAACGGCGACCACTGCTTCCCGCGCGGCCTACGCCCCTGGCGAGTCCTTGCGCCACCCGTCGCGCCGGCACCGCGACACGGGCTGAGACGTCAGGCCCTGGGCGGAGAAACCCTCTCGTAGCTCCGCAGGCCATCCGCGCGCGATGTCCTTCCGGCATAGCCCAGCTCGCGGCGCGCGGCGGCATCGTTGGTGCTGAACTCCCGCCCGATCATGCGCACCATCGAGCGTGAGAGTGGCGGGTCGTCCTTGCGAAGCGTCACGGTCCAGGCGGCCTCCAGCAGCCCCCCCAGGGTGAAGGCCAGGCGATACGGCATCGACTGCACTTTATCGATGGACAAGCCCTGCACGCCCGCAAGCATCGCGATGAACTCACGGAAGCTTTGCCGTTCCCGATCGTTGACGAAGTAGGCTTGGCCGTTCGTGCCACGCTCGAGCGCGCATTGCACCGCCTCGACGACATTATCCACGTGACAGATCGAGAAGGCGTAATCGCCCCGATCGAAGAAGGCGAAGCGCCCGGAACCGATGGCACGCGGCAGTTCACGGCTGAACCCGTCGCCCACCCCCCAGATCGCCGACGGACGAAGGGCGATCGTCCGGAAGCCGGGTTTGTCGGCAGCCAGGACGAGCGTCTCGCCGCGGGCCTTGCTCGCAAGATAGCCGGAAAAGCTGTCGGGGTAGATCGGCGCGCTCTCGTCGATGTCGCGGAGCGGCGTGCCCCGGTTATCCATTGTGATACCCGCAGCACTGATGTGGACGAAGGTTCGCGCGCCGGCCTTCTCGGCTGCGCGGAGCAGCACGGCGGTGCCATCGACGTTTGTCCGGAAGTAGGGTGCGCGTGGCCCTGCGAAGCGGAACCGGGCGGCTGCATGAACGACGGCGTCGATTGCAGGCAGGGGAGACAGCGACCTTTGCAGGTCGCCCGCGAGGGGGGAGGCGCCCAGCGCCCGGATCGCCTCGTTGGACGATGCAGAGCGCGTCAGCGCCAGCACCTGATGACCGCCCTCCACAAGCTTCGGGATCAGGTGCCTGCCGAGGAAGCCGGTGCCTCCGGTGACGAGGATTTTCATGGCGGCGGCTCTTTCGGTTTGGGGCGGAAGACCGCCTGCAGGGCCTGCTCGCGGATGCTCGCGACGACGGCGGGGGTGGGCGGCGCCGCATCGCGCAGGCGGGCCGTCACATGGAGCAGGGATGCGGCGTTGACGGACGACCACATGAGGTCGGCGGCCGCTCCCGCCGGGACGGCAAGCCGTCCCTCGACGGCCAGGGCTCGAAGACGTTCGATCAGAAGCGCGAAGGCCTGCTCAGCGGCGGGTATGCGGGCGCCCTGGAGGAAACGGCCGATCATGGCCGCGTAGAGCCGGGGGTGCGATGCCGCGAAGCACACGTAATCGTCCCAGCCGTGCCGGAGCGCGATCTCGGGATCGTCGGATTGGACGGCCACCTGCTTGCGTTGCAGGAACTGCGCGAAGGCTTCCGTCATGGCGGCGCTGAGGAGACCGTCGGCGCTACCGTAGTGGTGGTAGAGCGTGGGCGCGGTGACCTTTGCCTCAGCGCAGACCGCGCGCGTCGAGAACTGCGCCTCGCCGCCTTCCCCCAGAACCTTCAATGCCGCCTTCAGCAGGGTTTCGCGCATGCTCATCAGGGCATTGTAGCACCGCTATAGAAGGCATGTCTATATCATCGCTATAGGCCTCCTCCGACATGCCTCCGCCTGGCCTGCTCACATCCCGGAGATGCAGGTCAGGCCGCCCGCGGGCAGCAACCGATGCAGCCGGGTGGTCTCGCGGTTCCAGCTGGCCTGCGCCGTCAGGAACGCGATGGCCTTGCCGTCCGGCGTCCAGGTGCCGACCAGATTTCCGCGACGCCGGTCGCCGGATGCGCGCCGTTCGCTTCGGAGACGGTGAGCCGGCGCGTCATGCCGCCATCTGCCGGGGTTGCATCGACCTCCCGAGCATCGCCGATGCTGGCGGTGAGGGCGATCCATGTGCCGTCCGACGAATGATGCGGCGCCGTGTCACAACCGGCCTCGTGGATAAGGCGGCCGCGGTGCCGCCGACCATCGGCACGGTCCAAAGGCTACCCCGGGCCTCGAACACGATCCGGTCGGTGTGGCTGTTGGGGAACCGCAACAGCGCCGGCGTCGGCGTGCAGGCGCCCGTCGCGGCGGCGGCCAGGATGAGCGTGATGGCGGCACAGCAGGCGCCGAGCACGATGGCGTGCAGCAGCCTCCGACGACCGGGTGAAAGGCTCGAGATCAGCGGCACGTGCGAAATCCGTTGCGATGTCGACGAGGCGCTCCGCAAGAAGCCGGCCAAGTTGTAGAATGCCTGCAAGATCAGGACGCTCCGGGTTCACCGGTACGAATGGCGCCGCGTGCTCTGAAGGCAGATCCGCAACTCTTGGGATTATGCACCAACCTCGGTAGCGTCCTGTCGGGTTGCGGCCACCTTGCCTCGGTGGCGTTTTTTCGCTAGACGCGCGCCTTCGCGCTCGGCGTCGGCTGATGCGTGCTGTCGCGCTGGCACCCCTGGAGGCCGGCGCGCTTTGTATTCAGGAGCAGAGAGTGACCAATTTCACGACGATCGAGGCGTCGGTGCGTGCGAAGGCTGGTAAGGGGGCAGCGCGCGCAACGAGGCGGGACGGGCTGGTACCAGCCGTCATCTACGGCGCCAAGCAGGAAGCGAGCCTGATCGCGCTCGACCCGCGGGTGGTGATGCGCGAGCTGGTCAAGAGCGGCTGGCGCTCGCGGCTGTACGAGATCAATGACGGCGGCGCGCCGGTGCGCGCGCTGATGCGCGAGGTGCAGCTGCATCCCGTGAGCGATCGTCCGATCCATGTCGACTTCCAGCGCCTGGCGCCGGGCGAGCACATCAAGGTGGCCGTGCAGGTGGTGTTCACCGGCGAGGAGACCTCGGTCGGCATCAAGCGCGGTGGCGTGCTGAACGTGGTTCGCCACACCATCGAGGTGTCGGTCGACCCGGACCACATCCCGGCCAACTTCAGCATCGACCTGTCCGAGCTCGACATCAACGACAACGTCCGCTGGTCCGACATCAAGGACACCAGCAACGCCGTTCCGGTGATCCTCGACCGCGACTTCGTCATCGCCACGGTTGCGGCGCCGACGATCGTCGCCGAGCCCGAGCCCGCCGCGGCTGCTGCAGCACCTGCGGCCGCTCCGGCCAAGGGCACCAAGGCCCCGTCGAAGCCGGCCGCTGCCAAGCCCGCCGCGAAGAAGTAGTCTTCGGGGTCGGGCGGATCGATGTTGCTCTGGACCGGGCTCGGCAATCCCGAGCCCGGGATGGCGCGGCAACGACATAATATCGGCTTCATGGCGATCGACGCGATCGCCCGCCGACATGGCTTCACGCCCTGGCGCAAGCGCTTCCGCGGCGAGTTCGCGGAGGGCGTGGTCGGCGGCGTGAAGGTGCTGGCGCTGAAGCCGCTTACCTACATGAATGCGTCCGGTGAGAGCGTCCAGCAGGCGGCCGCCTTCTACAAGCTGCCGACGACCGCAATCACCGCGTTCCATGACGAGCTCGACCTGGCGCCTGGGCGGATCCGGGTGAAGTTCGCCGGTGGTGCGGCCGGGCATAACGGGCTGCGCAGCATGGACCGCATGCTGGGCACGCCGGACTATTGGCGTGTGCGGCTCGGCATCGGCCATCCCGGGATCAAGGAGCGGGTCACCGGGCATGTGCTGGGTGATTTCGCCAAGGTCGATCAGGACTGGCTGGTGCCGCTGCTCGACGCGGTGGCGGACGCGGCACCGCTGCTGGCGCAAGGTTTGCCGGAGACCCGCCCGGAGCCGTTCATGACACGCGTGGCACTGCTTGTCGGTGGCCCCGTCTCGAAGGATCAGAACTGATGGGTTTCAACTGCGGCATCGTCGGGCTGCCCAATGTCGGCAAGTCGACCCTGTTCAACGCCCTGACCGCGACCGCGGCGGCACAGGCGGCGAACTACCCGTTCTGCACCATCGAGCCGAATGTCGGTCGCGTCGCGGTGCCCGATCCCCGGCTGCAGGCTCTGGCCACCATCGGCAAGAGCCAGAAGATCGTGCCGACCAGCCTGGAGTTCGTCGATATCGCCGGGCTGGTGCGGGGCGCCTCGCGCGGGGAGGGGCTCGGCAACCAGTTCCTCGCCAACATCCGCGAGGTCGACGCCATCATCCACGTGCTGCGCTGCTTCGAGGACGACGACGTCACCCATGTCGAGGGCTCGGTCGATCCGATCCGCGACGCCGACACGGTCGAGACCGAGCTGATGCTGGCCGACATGGACAGCCTGGAGAAGCGCCTGCTGCCGTTGCAAAAAAAGGCGCGCAACAACGATCGCGACGCCGCGGCGCAGGTGGCGATCATGGAGCCGCTGCTGGCCGCATTGCAGGCCGGCCGTCCGGCGCGCACCGCGATCCCCGCGGGCGAGGCCGAGGCGGTACGCCGACTGCAGCTGATGACCGCGAAGCCCGTGTTGTACGTATGCAATGTCGAGGAGGCAGCGGCTGCGACCGGTAACGCGCAGTCCGAGCGCGTGGCGGCAAAGGCGCGTGCCGAGGGAGCGGCCTCGGTGGTGGTCTCGGCGGCGATCGAGGCCGAGGTGAGCCAGCTTCCCGAGGCCGATCGCACCGAATTCCTGGAGGGGCTGGGCCTGTCGGATAGTGGGCTCGACCGGGTGATCGCGGCCGGCTACCGGCTGCTCGGGCTGACCACCTATTTCACCGTGGGCCCGAAGGAGACCCGTGCCTGGACGATCACCGTCGGCACCAAGGCCCCGCAGGCGGCGGCGGTCATCCACAACGACTTCGAGCGCGGCTTCATCGCCTGCGAAACGATCGGCTACGACGACTACATCGCCTACAAGGGCGAGGCCGGCGCCAAGGATGTCGGGAAAATGCGCATCGAGGGTCGCGAGTACGTGGTGAAGGACGGCGACGTGCTGCTGTTCCGCTTCAACGTCTGACCGCGCCACGCCGACGCATCACCCGCGGATCGGACCATTCCGCCCGGTGCGCACCGGTGCGCGGAAGCCGTCGAGGGCCACTGCCCGACCGGTGCGGGCGACCAGGGTCAGGCCGGCGCCGGCACTGACCCGCATGTCGGGTTCCGCCCGCTTCGGCTCCTCGTGCCGGCCGGCCTGCACCGACAGGATCAGGAAGCCGTTTTCCGCCCGGCGCTCGATCTCGGCGATCCGGCGTCCATCGAATGCGCTGCCGACCTCGACGGTCACGACATGCAACTCGAGCCCGAGGCGCCTCAGGCCGGTGGCGGCGGCGTCGCTTTCCGATGGCCGCCGCAGCGCCTCCGACAGTTCCGGGTACAGGATGATCTCGGCGATCCGCTCGGCGCCGATATGGGTCGGCAGCACCACCCGGTCGGCGCCGGCCTGCAACAGCTTGCGTTCGGTCGAGGGCGCCTCGCCGCGGGCGATGATGGTGAGCTGGCCGTTCAGGCTGCGCGCACTCAGGGTGATGAACACGTTGGCGGCATCGTCCGGCAACACGGTGGCGAGCGCCCGGGCGTTGAGGATGCCGGCACTCCGCAGCGCGTCCTCCTCGGTGGCGTCGGCCCGCAGGCACAGGAAGCCTTCCGCCTGCGCGCCGGCCAGTCGCTCCTCGTTGCGTTCCAGCACCAGGCACGGCACCCCGCCGGCGATCAGCTCGCGGGCCAGCATCTGGCCGATGCGGCCGAAGCCGCAGATGATCACGTGGCCGGACAGGCTCTCGATCTGGCTCTTCATGCGGCGCGTTCCCAGGATGTCGTTGATCTGGCTGAAGGTGATGAACTGCACCAGCGCACCGGTGAGGAAGATCGTCCCGGAGCAGCCGAGCACGATCAGCCCGATGGTGATGGTGCGCAGCTCGACCCCGACGATCGGGTGGACCTCGCCGTAGCCGACGGTGAACACCGTCAGCACCGTCATGTACAGCGCGTCGGCGAGCGGCCAGCCGGCCTGCATGTAGCCGGCGATTGCCAGCGCCATGACGGCCAGCACGAAGGCGACGCCGCCCAGCAGGTTGCGCAGCGGCTTGCCGAGGGCGGAGTTCATGCCGGGGAACCGGTTGGCGGGGCGGTCGGCGGCCGGTTCGATTGACACTGCCGGGGGCCGCAGGAATGATGCGCTGCACCCGAACCGAGGTCCTGATGCCGAAACCCAGCCTGGCTTGGTTGCCCGAGCCGACCGATTTCGTCACGCGCATCAAGGCGCTCGAGGCGGCCGGGACCGTTGCGTGGGCGGACCTGGTGGCACTTGCCAACCAGCGCCTGGATTTCCTCAAGGTCGAGCGGCTCGACAAGCTGGTGCGTCGCCATTTCGGGGAAGCCCCGCCGCCGGGACTGCCGACCAAGCCGGTGCGGCTGGCGATCCTCGGCTCCTCGACCACGGTGCATCTGCTCGCCCCCATTCGCGTCGCGGCCCTCAGGCGCAACATCTGGCTCACCCTGCATGAGGGCGAGTATGGCCAGTATCAGCAGGAACTCGCCGACGTCGATGCGGAGCTGCACCGTTTCCGGCCCGACGTGGTGTTGCTGGCGTTCGACAGCCGGCATGTGACCGCAGGCTTCGACGCTGCCTCCGATGCCGCCGCCGCCGACGCCGCGCTGGATGAGCAGCTCGGCCGGATGCGCCAGTGCTGGTCGCTTGCCCGCGAGAAGCTGGGTGCGGCGGTGATCCAGCAGACGGTGATGCCGACCCTGCCGACGCTGATGGGCAGCAACGAACAGCGCCTGCCCGGGTCGCCGGTGCGGCTGATCGCGCGGATCAACCAGGCGCTGCGCAGCGAGGCCGATGCGGCCGGCGTGCAGCTGCTCGCACTCGACGATGCGGCGGCGCAGGACGGCATCAACGAGTGGCACGACCCGGTGCTGTGGCATCGCGCCAAGCAGGAGGTCACCCCCGTCGCAGCTCCCGTGTATGGCGACCTGGTGGGGCGGCTGGTCGCGGCGTTGCAGGGCCGCAGCTCGAAATGCCTGGTGCTCGATCTCGACAACACGCTGTGGGGCGGGGTGATCGGCGATGACGGGCTGGAAGGCATCGCCATCGGCCAGGGATCCGCACTCGGCGAGGCGTTCCTGTCGGTGCAGGAGTACGCGAAGTCGCTGGCCAAGCGCGGCGTGATCCTGGCGGTGTGTTCGAAGAACGACGAGGTCAACGCCTTGTCGGCGTTCGAGAAGCACCCCGACATGCTGCTGAAGCGCTCCGACATCTCGTCGTTCTTCGCCAACTGGGACGACAAGGCGACCAACCTGCGGCGCATCGCCAAGGACCTGAATATCGGCCTCGACAGCCTGGTGTTCCTCGATGACAACCCGTTCGAGCGCAACCTGGTCCGCGGCGAGTTGCCCGAGGTGGCGGTGCCCGAGATCCCCGACGACGATCCGGCGCTGATGGCCAAGGTGCTGGCCGATGCGGGTTATTTCGAGGGCCTGTCGATCACCGACGAGGACCGCGCGCGCACCGTGCAGTATCAGGCGAACCGCGAGCGCGCCGCCCTGGAAAGCTCGGCGACCGACCTGCCGGCGTATCTGCGCAGCCTGGAGATGCAGCTGGTCTGGCGTCGGTTCGACCGCATCGGGCTGAGCCGTATCGTCCAGCTGATCAACAAGACCAACCAGTTCAACCTGACCACGCGTCGCAAGACCGAGGAGCAGGTGAGCGCGCTGATGGCGGATCCGAACTCCTTCGGGCTGCAGCTGCGGCTGCTCGACCGGTTCGGCGATAACGGCATCATCGCCATCGTGATCGGGCATGTCGACGAGGCGAAGGTCTGCCACATCGACACCTGGCTGATGTCGTGCCGGGTGCTCGGCCGTGGCGTCGAGGAGGCGACATTGGCGCTGATCGCACAGGCGGCAGGCGAGCTCGGCGCCGAGACGCTGGTCGGCGAGTACATCCCGACCGCCAAGAACGGCATGGTGTCCGGCCATTACGGCAAGCTCGGCTTCTCCGATCACGTCGAGCAGGCGCATGGCGGCCACGTGGCCCGGCTGTCGCTGCATGACTTCGTGCCGGCAGAGAGCTACATGGCGATCAGCGAAGGCGCCTGAACCGGCGCCTCATCGTCCAATAACTGAGGAGACACACGACGTGGCGACGGAAGCGGAAGTCTATGCGGGCCTCACCGAGGTGTTCCACGAGGTGTTCGGCGACGACACCCTGAAGATCACGCCCACCACCTCGGCGGACCAGGTGCCCGGCTGGGACTCGATCAAGATGGTGACCATCATCATCAGCGTCGAGCAGCATTTCGGCATCAAGCTGCGCTCGCGCGAGGTCGACCAGCTGAAGAATGTCGGCGACCTGGCGACGCTGATCCAGGCGAAAGCCGCCTGATCTCCTGACCTGGGCTGGGTTCTTTGGGCCAGGGCGGCAACGCGCCGGGAGCGGTGCCCGGATCGTGGATCGCCGACGCGGCGGCGGCGGCGCGGAATTCGACGCGCATCCTGGCCGGATCGGTCGAGGCCACGCGCAACCGGGCGCTGCAGGCCGCGGCGACGGCGATCCGCGATCGCTGCGTGCAGATCCTGGCCGCGAACGCGCGGGATCTCGACGTCTCGACCGCCACGGATGCGTTCCGCGACCGGCTCACCCTGACGCCGGCTCGCATCGACGCGATGGCGCACGGGCTGGATGAGATCGCCGCGTTGCCGGATCCGCTCGGGCGTGAACTTGCGGCCTGGACCCGGCCCAACGGGCTGCAGTTCCGGCGCGTGGCGACGCCGATCGGCGTGATCGGCATGATCTATGAGAGCCGACCGAATGTCGGTGCCGACGCGGCAGGGCTGTGTCTCAAGTCCGGCAACGTGGTGATCCTGCGTGGTGGCTCCGAGAGCCTGCACAGCGCGCGCGCGATCCACGCTGCGATGGTCGAGGGGCTGATCGCGGCCGGGCTGCCCGAGGCGTGCGTGCAGATACCGCCGGACGCCGATCGCGCGCATGTCGGGGCGATGCTGGGAGCGGCGGGGCTGGTCGACCTGATCATCCCGCGCGGCGGCCGGTCGCTGGTCGAGCGGGTGCAGCGCGAGGCGCGGATGCCGGTGCTGGCCCACGCGGAAGGCCTCTGCCACACCTACGTCCATCGTTCGGCCGATGCCGACATGGCGCGGCGCCTGGTCGCCAACGCCAAGATGCGCCGCACCGGCATCTGCGGCGCCACCGAGACGCTGCTGATCGACGCGGCGGTCGCCGGTGCGCTGCTGCCGCCGATCATTGCCGACTTGGGCGCACTCGGTTGCGACTTCCGGGCCGACGCAGCCGCCCGCGCCATCGTGCCGGGGCTGACACCGGCGGCCGCGGATGATTTCGACACCGAGTGGCTGGATGCAACGCTGTCGGTCGCCGTGGTGGCCGATCTCGACGCGGCGCTGGCGCATATCGCAGCCCATGGCAGCGGCCATACCGAGGCGATCGTGGCGGAGGACGAGGCGGCCGCGCGCCGGTTCCTGGCCGGCACCGATAGCGCGGTGGTGCTGTGGAACGCGTCGACGCAGTTCTGCGATGGCGGCGAGTTCGGCTTCGGCGCGGAGATCGGGATCGCCACCGGGCGGGTGCATGCGCGCGGTCCGGTCGGGCTCGAGCAGCTCACGACGTTCCGCTACGAGGTGATCGGGACCGGCCAGACGCGGCCGTGACCCACGGCTCACGAGCTGGCGTGCCGCACCGCGGCGATCGGCGGCGGATGCGCATCGGGCTGCTCGGCGGCTCGTTCAATCCGGCGCATGACGGGCACCTGCAGGTCGCCCGGCAGGCGCTGGTGCAGTTGCAGCTCGACCAGGTGTGGCTGCTGGTCTCCCCCGGCAACCCGCTCAAGCCGCGTGCCGGCATGGCCCCGCTCGATGTGCGCCTGGCAGGAGCGGGGGCGATCGCCGATGGGCGCCGGATCGTGGCGACCGACATCGAGCGGAGCCTGAACACCCGCTACACGATCGACACCGTCCGCCACCTGCGGCGGCGGTTCCCCGAGGTGCGCTTCGTCTGGCTGATGGGCGCCGACGGGCTGGCCGAGCTGCCACGCTGGCGTCGCTGGCGCGAACTGGTGCGGACGGTGCCGGTCGCCGTGCTGCCACGGCCGTCCTACAATCATCGGGCTCTCGCCGGCCGGGCGGCGCTGCGGCTGCGGCACGCGCGGCACCCGGCGCGGGAGGCGACGATCCTTGCGAACCAGGCAGCACCTGCCTGGATCTTCCTGACCGCGCCGCAAACCGACATCTCGGCCACCGCCCTCCGGCGCGAGCGCGAAACCGGGCGTGGCAAACGCAAGCCTTGGCCGGGACGCGCGACAGGCCGATAAAGCGCCTCTCGACACCAGAGAGACGGAGTGCCATCCGTCAGACACGTTCCGGCAGGAGACCGATCATCGCCAGGAAGCCCATCGCCGAACCCGGCAAATCCACCCGAGCCGGTGCGTCCAGGCCCTCAGCGGCACTGGCCGAGGCGGTGCGCGCGCCCGGCACCCCACGCAAGAAGGCCGCCGCCGCCGGACCGCAGGGCCCGCGTGGCAAGGCCGCACCCCGGGCGACGCTGGAGCCGTCGGTGCTGGAGAAGTATCTCGGCGTGATCACCGAGAGCCTGGCCGACGACAAGGGCGAGGACATCGTCACCCTGGACCTGACCGGCCGCGCCTCGTTCGCCGATCGCATGGTGATCGCCACCGGCCTCGCCGACCGCCAGATCAGTGCGATGGCCACGCACCTGGAGACCAAACTCAAGGAGGTCGGGCTCAAGCGGGTGCTGATCGAGGGCGCCGGCGGGTCGGACTGGGTGCTGATCGATGCCGGCGACATCGTCGTGCATCTGTTCAAGCCGGACGCGCGTGCGCTGTATGCGCTGGAGCGGATGTGGGGCGCGGATCTCGACGAGCCCGCGGACGAGGGTCCGACCTGAGCCTCGCCCGCCGTGCGGCTGATCGCCGTGGGGCGGATGAAGGACGGGCCGGAGCGCGATCTGCTGGAGCGCTACCAGCAGCGCCTGGCGCCGAGGCTCGAGCTGGTCGAGGTGCCCGAGGGCCGCGGCGCCCCGATCGAGATCAAGCGCCGTGAGGCCCAGGCGCTGCTCGCTGTTCTGCCGCCGGCGGCGCTGGTCGTGGCGTTGGACGAGGGCGGCGAGCGGCCCGACAGTCTCGGCTTTGCAGCCCGGCTCGAGGCGTGGCTCGTTGCCGGCCGGCCGCTCTGCTTCGTGATCGGCGGCGCCGAGGGGCTCGATGCCAGCGTCATGGCGCGTGCCGATGCCAGCCTGTCGCTGGGGGCGATGACCTGGCCGCACATGCTGGTGCGCGGGCTGCTGGCGGAACAGCTCTATCGTGCACGAGCGATCAGCACCGGACATCCGTATCACCGTGCCGGACGACCCTGATGGCATCGCACCTGCTCAGCCGGGCGTGGCCGCAGGTCCAGAGGTTCGAGCATTGCCGGCAGCGGGCGTCGCGCACCGGAAGATGATGTCGAAGGCGGTCGGGTAGTATGGGGTGAATGGGTCGCCATCCGGACGCAGGTCCAGGATCGTGCTGACCCTCGCCTGTTGCAGGCAGAAGCGGCTGGCCTCGGCCAGGACCAGACGGTTCGCCTCGCGGCCGCCTCCGAGTGCGGGTGCACGCTCCACCGACAGCGTATAGGTGTCGGGGCCGACTGCCACGACGGCGCTGTCGAAGCCGCATCCGGCGAGACAGCAGAGCAGCGTGCCCGCAAAGAATGTCCGCATCGTTTTGCGCAGGGCGTTGAAGGCCCTCTCCTGGCGAACGATCCGGCCTGTCCGGCGATACAGCCTCGTCGCACGATGAGGGATAGCACGATGGATGACGCACGGATCTGGGGTTCCGAGGAAGGTCTCTGGACAGGTGATGCGGAGAACTACCGCGCCACGATCGACGAGGAATGCCTGATGGTGCTGCCGGCGCCGCCATTCGTGATGAGCGGCGCGCAGGCGGTCGAAGCGGTCGCGAGCACGCCGCGCTGGAGCACGGTCGAGCTGTCCGAGCGCCAGGTGTCGCGACCCCAGGAAGGCCTGATCGTGATCGCCTACAAGGCAGTGGCGGAGCGAGAAGGCGTAAGCCCATACGAGGCGCACTGCACCACCACGTATCGCCGGCTGACCCAGGGCGAATGGCGGGTCGTGCAGCACCAGCAGACCCCGCCGCTGATCTCGAGCCCGTAGGTCGGCCGCAGCCGGGGGCGCCCGTGCGTCACCTCCCGTCCGGCGGGTGGGGGACGTTCAGGCGAACCGCACCGTCCTGTCCTGCTTCGTATCCAGAAGCTGCAGCGCGATGTCTCCGGCTCCGAGCTTCGGGTCCAGCCCGACCAGCGATCGGCCGGTGAAGGTTTTCCAGAACTGGCCGTTCCTGAACGCGCTCAGGCTCCCATCTTGCTCGGTCCTGACGGTAATGGGTGCCGTACTGCCGGGGATCGGCGTGCGGGCCACGGTGAGGCCCGACTTGGTAGCGGAGCCTGCTGCGACGGGTACGCCGGACGCGGACGACTCAAAGCTGATGAGGTTGGCAAACCGGGCCAGCCCGGCGATCTGTTCGGCTTTGGCCTTCGCCGTCATGGCCGCACCGAATTGGGACTCGTATCCCGTCCAGTCGGTGTTCTGCTGCATCCAGGCCAGCTTGTTATAGACCGTGATGTCTTCGAGCACCGCGGCGACAAGGGGATCCTTGCCGGCCTGGGTGACAGGCGGAACGTCCAGCACCGACGCCGGAACGACGGCGCTCAGGGAGTACAGTCCGTCAGACCCGGCGGATGCTGTCGCCGCAGTCGTCGAAAGGGATGCCGGAGAAACGCTCACACCTGATCTCCTCGATCCGGAGGACCAGGCGCACCTTGTCGGCCATATTCCTTACCAGGAGGTAAACGCCACCAGCTCCTGATGCGATGGTGAACGGCTACGCGTGATTGAGGGCAAACCGGCGCACCAGACCGAACAGGGCTGCCTCGTCCACGCGGAAATTGGCACGGTCGGGAGCCTCGCCGGGGACCATGATGTCCTGCACATGGTCGGCGGGCAGGAACACCAGCTCGGACGGCGCCTCGAGCACGGCCGGGTTGTGGTACAGGTCGAGATCGCCGCGCTGCACCAGGTTCCAGTGCCCGGTCATCACCAGGCCGGGCGTGTTGCAGATCCAGCGGTATTTCGCGAGCGCCGCGCCCCAGGGTGCGACGAAGAAGCCCGCCCGGCGGCACCAGATCAGGCTGACCGGCACCGGCCGGCCGATCGTGTCGACCAGCCGCACGCCGCGTGCCGCACAGGTCTCTGCCAGTGCCGCCGCAATGGCGCGCTCGGCATCAATGAACGGGGTGGCGCCGGGACGGTCGTCGGCAACGCTGCGGTAGGTGGCGCCTTCTGCGGAGGAGTTGTGCCCGTCCAGCACGATCACCGGCAGCTTCGGCGCGAATGCCGTCACCAGATCCTCGACCAGCCGGCCGAATACCCCGGCCTGGTCCTCGAGCGTGCGGTTGCCGACCCGCAAGCCCAGCAGGATCACCGGCGTCCCTGGGGCGATCGCGGCCATCTCGGCACGCTCGCCGTCCCAGCGCGGGTCGGTGTCGATCGCCGCCATCACGTGCGCGCCGACGCTGCGGGTCACCACCATGCCGGTGATCTTCATGACCCGCGTGCCGGTCTCGTAGAAGGTGCGGATGCTGTGCTCGAACGGGCTCGGCCGGCGGATCACCCGGCCTTCGAGCTCGGGATGGATGCGGTCGATCGGGCCGTACATCTCGGCCGCCAGATGGCTGTCGAACACCAGGCAGGGCGGCAGCTTCCCGGCCGGCACCCTGGCGACCAGCGCGTCCAGGCCGGTCAGGTCCTGCCAGAGATAATGCCCGATATGCAGTGTCGGCTCGCCGCGGAAGGCCTGCACCAGCGGACCGGCGGGGGAGGGCGCGTGGGCCTTGATGCGCGCGTTGCCGATGGCGATGCTCTGCCCGTACACCAGCAGGTGGCGTTGCATCATGGCGACGAAATCCAGGCAGTAATGCCGGGTGCGGGTGGCGCTTGCCGCGTCGGCGGCGACCAGCAGGTCGATCGACGGGAAATAGATCCCGAAGGTGCGGAAATGCCATTCCAGCGCCACGATGTGGAATGTCAGGTCGTGCCGGGCATCGTGCAGCTGGTACGCAAAACAGAGATTGTCGTAGTACAACGGCCGCAGGATCGTCCGCACCTTCTGTCCGTCGACCGGTGAGGGCCAGCTCGTTTCACCCTGCAGCAGCATCTCGATGAAGTTCTCCTGCAGCGGCTGCAGGCAGGCGGCGCGGGCATGTTCCGGATCGATCGCGACTTGCCCGGTGCCGGTCGGGATCACGTAGCCGAGGTTGCGGGGCAGCGGCTCGGTCAGCGTCCAGACCTGGGTCGGGTGCGGGATGCCGGCCTCGGTGCGGCTCTCCAGCATCAGCGCCATCAGGTCGAGCTTGATGACCTCGTGCAGCGCCAGGAAGCGGATCAGCCGGGCATCGACAGGCTCGTCCGGATGCAGCAGCAGCGATCGCCAGAGCTGGGCGAAGAGCGGCCTGATCACCCGTGCAAGCTGGGTGCGCGCTGCCGGATGCAGGGTCGTCGCCTGGTGGCCGATGAACTCGCCGCGATGGTCGAGATACCAGACCGCAGCCGCGCCGCTCTCGTGGCTCAGCTCCAGGATCAGCACCGGGAAGGCGAGGGTGCAGATGCGGAGCGGCTGCCAGCCCGGATGCAGCACCGCCGGCGCACCGCCCTGCAGCACGATGAGGCCGGTGGCGCCGATCATGAAGCGGCCGTCCCGGGCGTGCACCGGCAGTGTGTGGTCGTCCGGAGGCGGCGCGGGCGCGGTGTCGGCCAGGCGCTGCTCGAGCGGCAACCGGGCGGGATCCGGGGCGTCGGGCGCGGCCAGGCACATCTGCTCGAGCGTCCGACGCAGGCTCGGCTGCAGCGACAGGAAGGCACTGACCGGCTCGGGCTGGCCATCGCCGAGCCGCCCGTCCCGCAGCCAATCCAGCACCGGGCGGATGGTGTCCAACACGATGTGCAGCTGCTCCGGAGGCAGGCTGTCCAGGTTCGGACGCAGATGCTCGAACGCCTCGTCGAGCATCCACAGGCCGCTCTCACCGGTGGCTGCGTGGAACTCGAGCAGCAGCAGCGGCTGCAGCAGGCGAGACAAGGCGCCGGCCCGCCAGCCGGGAGCGAAATGACGCACTGCCTGGCCGCCGAGCCGGAGGGTGCGCAGTCGATCCTGGTCCCTGACCATCACGACGCCGTCGACCTGCATGGTGGCGTCAGGCTGGTGCAGCGGATCGAACGGCATCCTCGGTCGGCCTCATATTCAGCTTCGTGGCCGCGATGGGACGCGATCCGGCACCTGCTGTCCATGCCCGATCGTCGCCGCAGCGTGTGCAGCATCGGCTGCGTAGCGAACGTCCCAGACTGCGCCGAACCCGTCTCTTTCCTGGTATTTTGCTTGACCCAGGAGACATCGTTTCAATAACATCATGAAATCAGATGTGCCCATGCGGATCGTGCCGGTCACGGGCGACACGCCGCAATCGTGGGAGTCCATGATGTCTGGGTTTACGGGGCTGCTCGCGAGCGAGGCTGTCGCGAGTTTGGCGACACCGGTGGTCGGTCGGCTGCTCGACTTCATTCCCGATCCGGAAAAACGCGCGGAGGAGGCCGCCTCGGCAGCGACGGCGCTTCTCGCAGCCGACGAGTCTCTGCTCAAGCAGCAGAACGACATCAATCTCGAGGAGGCGAAGAGCGAGAACCTCTTCGTTTCCGGCTGGCGACCTTTCATCGGCTGGTGCTGCGGCGCCGCCCTGCTCTGGCAGATCCTGCTGGCTCCGTTCGTCGCGTTCAACTGCGCCGTGTTCGGCTACCATCCGGCGCTGCCCGAACTGAACCCGGACTGGATGACGGCGATCCTGGTGCCGCTCCTCGGCCTCGGCGCGATGCGCAGCGTGGAAAAGATCCAGCGTGTCGCCGGACCTCTGATGGGGACGACAAAGCCCGCTGCCGTGGCCCCGGCTCCACAGGCCGGCCTCAGCGTCGGCATGAAGCAGGCGGCGCTGACGACCCTGTTGTCGCGGCCGGCGGTGGCAACCCGGCCGGCACCGTCCGTCGCAGCCACACCCGCACCCGCCGCCGACACCCATGCGGCAACCCGCGACACCTTCGCCCGGACCCTATGGGGGGAGGCGCGCGGCGAGGGCCAGGCTGGAATGGAGGCCGTCGCCAACGTGATCTGCCGCCGGGCGGCGTTCCCGCGCTGGTGGGGCAACGATATCCGGTCGGTCTGCCTGGCGCCGTCGCAGTTCTCGTGCTGGCTGCCGGGCGACCCGAACCGGCCGAAGCTGCAGGCGGTCGACGCCACCGATGCCGCGTTCGCGACGGCACTCGACATCGCCGAGAGAGCGATCGCGCAGACGCTGGTCGATCGGACCAACTCGGCGGACAGCTATGCGGACCTGAGCTCGGCGCACCCGATCTGGGCGAACGTGGCCAGGCAGACCGCGATGATCGGGCGTCACACCTTCTTTCGCCTCGAGACATAGGGCGTCCAGGCAACTTCAGCGGGAGCAGCCGCAGTGCAGGGCTTCCGGCAACGTCTTCAGGGTTTGCCGCTCGGATCGATCGCGCGTTTGCGGATCCGGGCCCGCAGGGTGTGGCGGCGCAGTTCGCTGTCCGGCGGTGGGCGGGCGTTCCGGCGCTGGGTCGAGGCGCGTTGGGAGCGGAGCCAGACCGCCCCACCGGACACGTTCGAGATCCTGGAGAGCGGCCCTGCGCTGCGGCGGGAGGCCTCCAGGCTGGCGCCTTCCGCCGATGACGAGCTTGCCGCGATCTGCCTGTCCGGTGGTGGGATCCGCAGTGCCGCCTTCTGTCTCGGCGCCATCCGCCCGCTGCTCCGCGACGGGCTGCTCGACCAGTTCCACTACCTGTCGACGGTGTCCGGCGGCGGCTTCACGGGCAGCTGGCTGACGCGCTGGATCGCCGACCACGCGATGCCGCCGGACACCCTGCTCGATGACCCCGCCACCCTGCAGGCGCTGCGCCGCTACACCAACTACCTGACACCGGTGCCAGGGCTCGCGTCCCTCGACACCTGGGCGGGCATCCTGCTCTGGATCCGCAACACGCTGATCAACTGGGCGATCCTGCTGCCGGTGCTGCTCGGCCTGGCCGCCGCGATGATGCTCTATCTGCTCCTGTTGGGGACCCTGGAGACCGGCGTGTTCGGCATCTGGCTGTCGCGGGCGGCGGGTGTGGCCGGGCTGTGCGGGCTGTGCGTGTCGATCCGGCAGGCGATCATCCTGCTGCCGAGCCATGAGCAACCCGACGTCGCCGATCCCACCAGGCCCGCCGGCCCGGATGCCGCGACGGTCATGCGCGCGATCGTCTGGCCCGGCCTCGCATGGGCGTTTCTCGCCCCGATCGCGGTGTTCCCGCTGCTGGCCGCCGGCCATGGTGTCGAGCCGGTGTGGCGACTGTTCTGGATCGCCGACCCGCACACGGCCGGGCTCTGTGCCAGCCAGATCCCGCCCGAGTTGGTGCCGGACCTGCTGGTTCGCGCGGATCCACCCTGCCGGCCCTGGCAGTGGCCGATCTGGATCCTGCCGTTCGGGAGTCTGCTCGCGGGTCTGCTGGCCTACCTGCTCGGCTGGATCCATGTCGCCCGCAGCTACCACGACGGGCAGCCGAAACGGCGCCGGTGGCCGCTGTACTGGGTGCGGCACGACGAGGCCTTCCGCAGGAACCGGCTCGCCTGGCTGTGCTCCTGTGCCTGCTCCGCCTTCATGCTGGGGGTGGGCGTGATCCTGGCGCAGGACGTGGCGGCGGTCTGGATCGCCGTCGCCGGGCCGCCCTGGGTGATGGGGTCCGACGTGCTGCGCTCGACCGTCTATGTGGCGCTGCGACGCGAGGGATTGCGCACCGCGCTCGACCGGGAGTGGCTGGCACGGCTGAACGCCGACAAGCTGCGCCTGGTGCTCGGATACGATGTCCTGGCCGCGGCGACACTGCTGCTGCCGCCGCTGATCCTGGATGGCCGTGCCCAGCTCTGGAAGACCATCGTGGCGGTGGCGGGCTTCCTGAGCGGGCCTACCGCGGCCTGGATCGGCAGCAGCGCGAAGGCGGCGTTCCAGCCCGGAGACAGCACCGAGACCAAGCGGCCGCTGCTGCTGCGCTCCACGGTGTGGCTGCCGCTCGCCGCCCTGCTGTTCATCACGTCACTGCTGATGCTGTTCGGTCGGCTTGCGGCGCTGCTCACCTTCCGCATCGCGGAGGATGTGTGGGGATCGGCGCCCGACATCGGCGAGGCGTTCGTCGCGGCACTCCTGCTTCTGCTCGCCTGCCTGGCGGCGTCGCTGTCGATGGGCCGGATCGTGAAGATCAACCGCTTCTCGCTGCATGCGGTCTATGCCAACCGGCTGATCCGCGCGTTCCTGGGCTCAGCGCGCCGGCTGCACACGCGGGCGCCGGACCCGTTCACGGATTTCGATCCTGCCGACAACACGCGCGTCGCGGACATGTTCGAGGACCGCGAACGCGGCCGGCCGGCACGGCTGTTTCCGGTCATCAACGCGACCCTGAACGTCACCCAGACCACCGATACTGCGCGGGCGGAGCGCAAGGCGGTGCCGTTCACCATCACGCCGCTGCATTGCGGATCGCGGTTCCTGCGTGGCGGAACCGGCGCCTATGTCCCGACGGCCTGCTATGCCGGCGGGGAAGGGCGCGAAACCGGACCCGAGGATAAGAGCCGCGGACTCTCGCTCGGCACCGCGATGACGCTGTCGGGTGCGGCGGTCAGTCCCAACATGGGATATCACTCCTCGGCGCTGACCGCGTTCGTCATGACGCTGTTCAACGTACGGCTCGGCGCCTGGATGCCCAACCCGGGGATGAGCCTGCCGACGCGGCAGCCCTGGATCAGCCGGTTCGCGACATGGATCAATTCCGGCTCGCTGAAGCGTGTCGCCGGCATCGCGACCGGCATCCCACCGGATCTGGACGGCCCGAGGCAGCGACAGCACTGGATGCAGCAGGCCAGCCCGCACGACGCGCTCTGGCCGATGCTGCAGGAACTGCTCGGCACGACGCGCATGGACAGCCGCTACGTCTATCTGTCGGATGGCGGCCATTTCGACAATCTCGGTCTCTACGAGATGCTGCATCGGCGATGCCGTCGGATCCTGGTGATCGATGCCGGCCAGGACGGCAAGTATGTCTATACCGACCTCGGCCGCACCCTGCAGCACGCACTCCTCGATCTCGGCGTGACGGTCGACTTCATCAGCCCGATCCGGACCGGCGAGCCGACGCTGCATAATCATGGCGCCTTTGCCGAGATCACCTATCCGGCGCGGGATGGCCGGGATCCGGCGTCCGGCCAGCTGGTCTATATCAAGCCGTGGCTGCCGCCGGAGGCACCGGCGGAGCTGCACGCATTCGCCGCCCTGAAGCAGAGCTTCCCGCACGCCAGCACCGCCGACCAGTTCTTCACCGAGAGCGATTTCGAGAGCTACCGCCGGCTCGGCGACTACCTGGTCGACCAGATCCTGAAGGGCGTCCTGCCGGATGCGGGCGGCACGCTGGAAGAGCTGTTCGATCGGCTGCGGGTGCTCGCCCGATAGGGCTGGACCATCATCCGACGGGCCTTGCTAACCGATCGGACAAGGATGCTCGTCACGACAACGACCTGGAGTGTTTTTCCGATCCCGTTCGACCGGAAAAAGCTCTAGCGCGGCGGCTGGTCCGGTCTGCCCTGGCCACGATCCGGCGGACCATGGGCTTCGGGTCCGGGACCGGCCGGACCGTGTCCGCCGCCTGGCCCGGCACCCGGCCCACCGGGTCCACGCTCCGGACCGCCGCCTGGCCCCCCGGGTCCGCGCTCCGGACCGGCCCCCGGTCGGAATTGTTGCGGCCGCTCACCCTGCGCCGGCTGCGGGCCACGTTGTCCCCCCGCAGGTCCCTCCGCGGGCCGGCCCTCGGGTCGGCCCTGGAACCCTGCAGCCTGGCCTCCCTGCGGACGACCGGGTTCGCCGCCGCCGTGGCCGCCGCGGTTGAAGTCCGGACCACCGCCGCCCGGACCCCGATCGCCCGGACCCCGATCGCCTGGTCCCCGATCGCCTGGTCCGCGATCTCCCGGGCCGCCACCGCCGCGGCCACCATCGAAGCCATGACCGTGGTCGAAGCCAGGCCCGCCACCGCCGTGCCAGCGATCGACGGGGGAGTACCAGGACCGACCGCGATAGTAGCGGCCCCAGTAGGTGTTGAAATCGAACCCGATGAAGGGGACGCCGATCTCCTGGCCGTAGCCCTCGAGCGGCACCTCCCGGTTCTGGTACGCGATCTCGACGCCGGGGCCGGCCACCCAGCCGCGCAGACCGCCGGTCGCACCTGCCACGGCGACATCGCACCAGCTCCAGCCGTCGAGGCAGCCGAAGACCTCGGCCGGCGTGCCTTGCGGCAGCGAGGCGATCCACGGGTAATCGACGCCCGGTCCGGCGCGCAGGTTGATCGGTTGGCTGATATATCCGGGGGCGGCTGCGGCGGAGCCTGCCACCACCGAAACGGCAACCAGGGCGGCAGCGGCGCTCCTGGTGAATGTGCTGATGGTCATGCCGATCTCCCGAGGCTCGTCAGGATAGGCAGGATCGGCGGCCATTGCGGCGGCAATACGACCGGCGCGTGGTGTTATCGACGATCCGGCGCTCAGCGCAGGTCGCGGTTCGGGGCATCGTCGGACAGGCTGGACGAGGACAGGCTGGTGCCGTCCGCCATCACCGGCATCTCGGCGACCTCGGTGCCGGCGCGCAGGTCCGACGGCGCCCGGTTGCCGAGGCGCGGCACGATGACGTCGCTGCGGGCGGTGATGATCCGGCCGGTGGTGTCCGGGCGCGCGTAGATGAAGCCGTAGGTCGGGTAGATGCTGCCGTAATTGTCGTCGCGGCCCATGCCGACGCGCACCGCGGTCCAATCGTTGTTCTCCGACACATCCACCACCGACACGTTGCGGGTGATGCCGCGCGAGTTCCAGTGCGACTGGTCGATCTGGATGGTGCGGCTGTCGACGACGCTGGTCACCACCGCGACGTGGCCCAGGCGCATGCGGGCATTGGCGCGGAAGTTGAGAACGCTGCCGATCTCGGGGGCGGCGCCGCGGGCATACACGCCTTCGGCGTTCTGCCACCAGTTGGCGGCATTGCCGGACAGGGCGATGTCGGTGTCGGCGCGGGCGAACGCGACGCACTGGAGGACCGGAAGGCCGGCCCGGCGCGCATGCTGGTAGCCCGCGTGGCGGATGCCCGCATGGTGGTGGCTGCGGGCATCGGCTTGAATCGTGGGAAGCAGGACCACGCAGGACGCCGCCAGGACCACTCCCTGAACCAGCTTCTTGATCGAGGTCAACTGCATCCGGTCCTCCAGCCTCACCATCTCGTGAACAGCTGGTAACAACGAAAATGCAACCCTGGCAATCGCTAGTGTCGCCTCTCGGCCGGTAACGATGTCATTCGACGAAAAACCACACCTTGCATCCCGAGTTCTAGGACAGGGGTCCTATCAGGCGGCTCAGTCCGGGGGCGTCGTCGATTCCGTGCCGGCACGGATGCGAAATGATATGATCACGTTGCACGATTGTCACAGTTCGTGCATCACCGTGACATGAATCACGCATCCAGCCGGCCCGGCTTCGGGTCATTTCGTCGTGATCAGCATCACCTCGACGAGCATGCGGGGATCGGCGAGGACGGCCTGGACACAGGCACGCGCCGGCGCCTCGCCTTCCGGCAGCCACTCCTGCCAAAGCGTGTTGAACTCGGCCCGGTCGTTCATGTCCTTCAGCCAGATCTGCGCCTGCAGCAGGCGCGAGCTGTCGGTGCCATGCTCCTCCAGCACGCTGTCGAGCTGCTCCAGGATGTCGCGGGTCTGGCCCTTGAGATCGCGCTCCAGGTCGCGGGCCACCATGCCCTGGGTGAAGACGAAGCCGTGATACTCGACCACCTTTGACATGATGGCGTTCGGTTCGGTGCGGATGATCTTGGCCATGCTCGGCTCCTCGAAGGGGGTTGTGTCCTGCGTGCTGACCGCCCGGTCAGCGTCTAGCGCCGCGGGAGAATAGGGCCAGTCGCTCCGGAGTGTCGAAATCCTCGAGCACCGCGGCATCGCCGGTCTCGATCGACAGCACATGCGTCGAGGACAGTTCCAGCAGCGCGCGCGCACCGGTGTCGCCCCGCAGCGCCAGAAGCTCGGCGAACATCGACCGGTTCCACAAGACCGGATTGCCGCGGCGCCCACTGGCCAGCGGGACCAGCGCATCGGCTTGGACGGTGGCATCGCGGCAGGCTTCGAGCAGACGGTTGATCAGCACCGAGCCGACCAGCGGCATGTCGGCAAGGCACACGAGGGCGGCGTCCCAACCGAGCCTGGTCGCATGGGCGATCCCGGCCCTCAGACTGCCGGCGATGCCCTCCGCATGATCCGGTGCCTCGAGCAGGGTCGGCCCCGCCGCCGGTCCGATGGCGCGGCGGATCCTGTCCTGGTCATGGCCGACCACCAGCACCACGTCGTCGAGAGTGCTGCCGCACACCTCTGCCAGCGTGCGCGCGAGCATGGTCCGGCCTCCCGGGTCGGTGGCGAGCAGCTTGTCGAATGGGGCTGCACGCCGGCCGGCGCCCGCGGCCAGCACGATGCCGCCGATCAGGAGCGGCGCGCTCACGAGGGCCGCCTGCTCACGATTGCCACCTGCTCCAGGATTGCCGGCTGCTCACGATTGCCAGCCGCTCCGGTCGGCGAGCGCGCCGCCGCGGCGGACCGCGACGATCTCGGCCAGGATCGAGAGCGCGATCTCGGGTGCGCCGATCGCCCCGATCGCCAGCCCGACCGGCCCGCGGATCCGCCCGATCGCCGCATCGTCGAAACCGGCCTCGCGCAGCCGCTGCCGCCTCGCCTGCTGCGTCTTCCGCGAGCCGAGCGCACCTATATAGAAGGAGGGGCCACCCAGGGCGACGTCGAGCGCCGGATCGTCGAGCTTGGGGTCGTGGGTCAGGGTCACGATGGCGCTGTGGCGGTCCACCCGCAGCCCGCGCAGGGCGTCGTCCGGCCACTCGGTCACCAGATCGATGCCGGGGAAGCGCTCGGCGGTGGCAAAGCTGGTGCGTGGATCGATCACGCTGACGGCGATCCCGGCCGCGACCGCCAGCGGCGCCAGCACCTGGGCGATATGCACGGCACCCACCAGCAGCAGTCGCGGCGGCGGCGCATGCACGTGCAGGAACCAGTCCTGGCCGTCGATCCCGACGACGCGGCTGCGATCGGACGTGGCGATCCGGGCCGCGGCTTCGATCAGCAGGTCCGTCGGCAGGTCCGGCGGCTGTGTGGTCGGTCGGTAGCGACCATCCTCATCGAGCAACAGCAGCTGTGCGCCATCCGGAAGCCGGGTGGCGAGCACGGCCAGCTGCCGGTCGCGCCTGGCATCGGACAGGCGCTGGATGGTGTCGGGGGTCATGCCGCGCCGGGTGCCGCGGCCGCCAGCATCTCGACGAACACCCGGATCGTGCCGCCGCATGCGAGCCCCACCGACCAGGCGCTGCTGTCGCTCACCCCGAAGGAGAGCAGTCGTGGCTGCCGGTCGGCGATCGTCTCCAGGGCGGCCTCCACCACCGAGGATTCGACGCACCCGCCGCTGACCGAGCCGGCGATGCGGCCGGATCCGGTGATCGCCATACGGCTGCCGGCGGGCCTGGGCGAACTGCCCCAGGTCTCGGTGACGGTGGCCAGGGCCACCCGCTCGCCCTCGGCATGCCAGCGACCGGCCAGGATCAGCGGATCCTCGGGAGGGAATGCCGGCAGCGGGCTCGGCTCCGCGGAGAGGGTGTCGTTCATGGTGATCCGGTTTGTCGCTGGAGTCGGGCGAGCCGATCTGGATTGGCGGCCCTGCAGAGGCCATAACGTCGGTCGAGCCGAAGAGGAGCACGCGAACGTGCCATCGCCAAAGATCGAGATCGTTGTCGTCACGCCGTTCCAGCAGAACTGCCAGATCCTGTGGGACGCGGAGAGCCGGCGCGGCGTGGTGGTCGATCCGGGCGGCGACGTGCCGGCGATCCTGGACCGGGTGCGCGCCAACGACGTCACCATCGACGCGATCCTGCTGACGCACGGGCATCTCGACCACGCCGGCGGTGCGGCCGAACTCCGCGACGCGCTGCCGCCCCTTGCCGACGGCACCCGCGTGCCGGTGATCGGCCCGGATGTGCGCGATGCCTTCCTGCTCGCCGGCATCGACAAGCAGTCGGCCGGGATGGGCATCAGCGGGATGCACGATGTCGAGCCGGATCGCTACCTGACGGAGGGCGAGGTGCTGGACTTCGCCGGCTGCCGGCTGAAGGTGCTGCACGTGCCGGGCCACACGCCGGGCCATATCGTGTTCATCGAGGAGGCGCAGCGCTTCGGGCTGGTCGGCGACACGCTGTTCCGCGGCTCGGTCGGGCGGACAGATTTCCCGTATGGCAATGGGCCGGAGCTGATCGCCAACGTGAAGTCGAAGCTGCTGACACTGGGCGACGACCTGGTGATCGTGAGTGGCCACGGGCCCGGTTCCAGCATCGGCAGCGAGCGCCGGACCAACCCGTTCATGCTGCAGTAGCGGCTGGCGGTCCGGTTCGGAGCGGGTCGGACGGCGGTGGCCGGGATGCAGCTGCCTGATCCAGCCGGGTTGCCGGTGCTGATCGGCAGCGAGATCACCCGACACTCCTCGTTCGGCGCCTGGCACCCCTTGTCGATACCGCGCGTGACCGTGGCGCTTGACCTGATCCGGGCGATGGGCTGGATCGACCCGGAGCGCTATCTCGATGCGCCGATGGCCGAGCCGGCGGAGGTGTGGCGGTTCCACGATGCCGGCTACGTCGCGGCGCTGCAGGACGCGGAGGCGACGCAGCAGGTCAGCGAGGACGTCCGCGAGCGCTACGGCATCGGCGTCGGCTCCAACCCGATCTACCCCGAGATGTATCGGCGACCGATGATCGGCGCCGGCGGTCTGATGCTGGCGGCACGGCTGACGGCCGGCGGTCGGGGCATCGTGCATTGCCTCGGCGGCGGCACCCATCACGGCAGGCCGGATCGACCCTCCGGCTTCTGCTACCTGAACGACGTCGTGCTGGCGCTGCTGGTCTGGCAGGAGCTCGGTCTCGAGCGCATCGCCTATGTCGATCTCGACGCGCATCACGGCGACGCGGTGCAGGATGCCTTCGCCGAGGATGACCGGGTGCTCACGCTGAGCGTGCACGAGGAGCGTCGCTGGCCATTCACCGGCCTGGCGAGCGACCGCGCCGGCGGGGCGGCGCGCAACATGCCGGTGCCGCGCGGCCTCAACGACAGCGAGATGCGGGTGCTGGTGCAGGACGCCATGCTGCCGCTGGTGCGCGCGCATCGGCCGCAGGCGGTGTTCGTGCAGGCGGGCGCCGATGCGCTGGAGGAGGATCCGCTGTCCCGGCTGGCGCTGTCGAACAACGCGCTCGTCGATGCCGTGGCGGGTCTGCGCGACCTGGCGGCCGAGCTGGGGGTGCCGCTGATCGTCACCGGTGGCGGCGGCTACAACCCTTTCTCGACCGGGCGCTGCTGGGCGCTGCTCTGGGCGGCGCTGAACCGGATCCCGGTGCCGCCCGGGGTGACATCGGAGGCGGAGGCGGTGCTGCGGGCACTGACCTTCCGACGGGGGAATGGCCGCAATCCTCCGGCGCACTGGTTCACCTCCTTGGCAGATGCGCCGCGAGAGGGTCCTGTGCGGCCGGAGATCAGGCGGCTGGTCGAGATCGTTCTGGAGGAATGAGGGTGATGGATACACGGATTGGACGGTGGCTGCGGCCGGCGGCACTGGCGCTGGCGATGCTGCTGCCGGCGGGCGGGATCGGCCAGGCGCTGGCGCAGGATGCCGAGCCGACAGCCGCCCAGCCAGCCCTGCCCCGGCAGCAGCTCGTGATCACTGGACAGGACGGCAAGCGGCATGAATTCAACGTCGAGGTGGCAAAGACGCCGCGCCAGCAGGAGGTCGGGCTGATGTTCCGCACCTCGATCCCGGCCGATAGTGGCATGCTGTTCCCGTGGCCGGAGCCGCAGCCGAGTGCCATGTGGATGAAGAACTGCCCGGTACCTGAGGACATGGTGTTCATCGGCGTGGACGGGAAGATCGGCCATATTGCCGAGAACACCGTGCCGTACAGCCTGGCCAACATCGAGAGCCACGGCACCGTGGCTGCGACGCTCGAACTGCAGGGTGGTCTCACCGCCAAGCTCGGGATCAGTGTCGGCGACACCGTGACGAGCCCGGCGCTCAGCTCGAAGTCCTGACGCGCGCAAAAGGAAGGCCGGGGCAGCGCGTGCTGCCCCGGCCTTGTCGTCCGGTCGGTGTCGTGGTGCGGCGGTCAGGTCGTCAGCGGGCGCCCTTGCCGTCGCCGTCACGGATCTCGCCGGTCGGCTCCTGGACGTGCGCCTCGAGGAACCAGAGCTGCTTGTCGATCGCGCGGCTGACCTCGGTGAGCAGGTCCGCCGTGTCGGGATCGCCCGCCTCGTCGGTCTCGTCGATGTTCTGGCGCACGGCGTTGCCATACACCGAGAAGCGGTCGATCAGCGCCGCCAGGTGGTCGGCGATCTTGTAGATGTCGGTCGGATAGGGCTCGAGCTGGCTGTCGCGGGTGATGTCCTGGGTGGTGCCGAACGCCGTGCCGCCGAGGGCCGTGATGCGCTCGGCCATCTTGTCGGTGAGGTCGTCCTGCTCGTCGCGGAAGCCGTCCAGCATCATGTGGACGCCGATGAACTGCGGACCCTTGAGGTTCCAGTGCGCCTGCTTGGTGATCAGCGCCAGGTCCAGGCCGTCGGCAAGGCGCTTGTTGAGCACGTCGATGGCGACGCTGCGGGCGTTG
>NZ_OZ240671.1:3170000-4086668 GCF_965198575.1 Lichenicola sp.
TAGAAACTCTGCGCCGAAGATGTAACGGGGCTCAAGCCACGTGCCGAAGCTGTGGGTGCATACTTTGATGTATGCGCGGTAGCGGAGCGTTCCGTAGGCCTGTGAAGGGAGATGGTGATGTCTCCTGGAGGTATCGGAAGTGCGAATGCTGACATGAGTAGCGACAAACAGTGCGAGAAACACTGTCGCCGAAAGTCCAAGGGTTCCTGCGCAAGGTTAATCCGCGCAGGGTGAGCCGGCTCCTAAGGCGAGGGCGAAAGCCGTAGTCGATGGGAATGGGGTGAATATTCCCCAGCCTGCCAGAAGTGACGAATGCGAGATGTTGTCTGTCCTTATCGGATTGGATGGGCTTTTTGAGCATTCCGGGAAATAGCTCTGGCGTATAGACCGTACCCTAAACCGACACAGGTGGACTGGTAGAGTATACCAAGGCGCTTGAGAGAACGATGCTGAAGGAACTAGGCAAATTGCTCGCGTAACTTCGGGATAAGCGAGACCCATAGGTGGGCAACCATGTGTGGGTGGCACAGACCAGGGGGTAGCGACTGTTTAGTAAAAACACAGGGCTCTGCGAAGTCGAGAGACGACGTATAGGGTCTGACGCCTGCCCGGTGCCGGAAGGTTAAGAGGAGGTGTGCAAGCACTGAATTGAAGCCCCGGTAAACGGCGGCCGTAACTATAACGGTCCTAAGGTAGCGAAATTCCTTGTCGGGTAAGTTCCGACCTGCACGAATGGCGTAACGACTTCCCCGCTGTCTCCAGCATCGGCTCAGCGAAATTGAATTCCCCGTGAAGATGCGGGGTACCCGCGGTCAGACGGAAAGACCCTATGAACCTTTACTGTAGCTTTGCAGTGGCATCAGGAAAATGCTGTGTAGGATAGGTGGGAGGCTTTGAAGCCGGGGCGCCAGCTCAGGTGGAGCCATCCTTGAAATACCACCCTGAATTTTTCTGATGTCTAACCGCGACCGGTCAGCCCGGTCCGGGACCCTGCATGGTGGGCAGTTTGACTGGGGCGGTCGCCTCCCAAAGTGTAACGGAGGCGCGCGATGGTGGGCTCAGGCCGGTCGGACATCGGCTGCTGAGTGCAATGGCATAAGCCCGCCTGACTGCGAGAGCGACAGTTCGAGCAGAGACGAAAGTCGGCCATAGTGATCCGGTGGTCCCGCGTGGAAGGGCCATCGCTCAACGGATAAAAGGTACTCTAGGGATAACAGGCTGATCTCCCCCAAGAGTCCACATCGACGGGGAGGTTTGGCACCTCGATGTCGGCTCATCACATCCTGGGGCTGGAGCAGGTCCCAAGGGTTCGGCTGTTCGCCGATTAAAGTGGTACGTGAGCTGGGTTTAGAACGTCGTGAGACAGTTCGGTCCCTATCTGCCGTGGGTGTTGGAGACTTGAGAGGAGCTGTCCCTAGTACGAGAGGACCGGGATGGACGCACCTCTGGTGCACCGGTTGTCGCGCCAGCGGCATGGCCGGGTAGCTACGTGCGGACGAGATAATCGCTGAAAGCATCTAAGCGAGAAACTTACCTCAAAACCAGGTCTCCCCGAGGGCCGTGATAGACCATCACGTTGATAGGCCAGATGTATACGCGCAGTAATGCGCTCAGCTAACTGGTCCTAATCGCCCAATAGGCTCAAACCACATCCGGCTCCGTCAAACGAGCCAAAACCACATGCATAGAAATCATCCACAACACCACAACGACACCACACACACATACAAACGCACGCACCAACCCCACACGTCCTACACACCGGCTCACCCGGGTGTGCTGGACGACCTGGTGGCCATGGCGGGGAATGATCCACCCGATCCCATCCCGAACTCGGCCGTGAAAACCCCCAGCGCCTATGATACTGCGTCTTAAGACGCGGGAAAGTCGGTCGCCGCCAGGTCTTCCAACACACCACACAACACCATCACCCACGCGGGGTGGAGCAGCCCGGTAGCTCGTCAGGCTCATAACCTGAAGGTCACAGGTTCAAATCCTGTCCCCGCAACCAGTGATCCCGAACCCGATCCCGGTTAGAAGAACAAGCGGACCGTCTCGTGCGGATCGTCGCGTCTTGGCAGTTGGCGGTCGATCAAGCCCTCAGCACCTGTTACCAAGGATGCGGTAATACCGGGGCGGGACCGACGGACTTGTACTCTCGACATGAAGATCGGCCTCTCATTCGAGAACCAGGATCGCGCCGACTTCCGCGGCGGCACCCCAACCGGCTCGTTCGGTGAACCGCAAGCAGAGACGATCCGAGCGACAGACAGTCGCCGGATCCGCGTCGTCGCCGCACGTCCGTGAAGTGTTCGAGCGTGCTGTCCGACACCACAGCAGCGGACAATTCGATCAGGCACAGAGCCTCTATGGCCAAGTGCTCGCAATCGATCCGCGGCATGCCGACGCCTTGCATTTGCTGGGTGCACTCTCTCTGCAAGTCGGGCGCAGCGACTTGGCCGCCAAGCTCTACGCTTCGGCAATCGAGGTCAGCCCGCGCGCCGCTGCGTATCACCACGGCCTCGGCAACGCCCTTGCGGAACTCGGCCGCCCTGATGAAGCGATTGACGCATACAGGGCCGCACTCCGGCTCGAGCCCGATCATGCCGCGGTGTCTTTCGACCTTGGCAACGCTTTCCGGATTTCAGGTCGGCTGGACGAGGCAGCGGGAGCGTATCGGGATGCGCTCCGGATCCGGCCGGATTTTGCCGAGGCGCAGGCCAACCTGGGCGTCGTGCTGAAGGATCTCCTACGATTCACCGAGGCCGTCACCGCCTGCAACGCGGCGATTCGCATCAGGCCGGACTCTGCCGACTTCCGATACAATCTTGGCAACGTCCTGGCCCAAATGGGTCGCTACGACGACGCTGCGACGGCCTATCGAACCGCCGTGCAGATCAGGCCGGATTTCGCGCAGGCCCACGCCAACATGGCCAACGCGCTGAAGGAAGTCGGCCGCCTCGACGCAGCGATTGCCGCCTGTGAGACCGCAATCAGACTAGCCCCGGGATCTGCCGAAGCTCACGTCAATCTCGGCACCATGCTTCGCAGCGACGGCCGCTACGACGATGCACTGGTTGCATACGAGACGGCGCTACGCATCAATCCAACCCATGCAACTGCATACTCGAACCTCGGCAATGTGCTGAACGATCTCGGACGTCACGTCGACGCCATCACCGCATACAGAACCGCGATCCGGCTGCGGCCTGAGCTCCCCGAGGTGTATTCCAACCTCCTGGTGAACTCGCACTACCAGCCTGATATCGACCCACGGTCGCTCCTTGATCAGGCGCGTGATTTCGCGGGCCGCTTCGAAAATCCGGTGCACCATGACGTCTGGCACAAACCGGATGACCCCGACCGTCGCCTGCGGATCGGCTACGTGTCGGGTGATTTCGCAAGTCATCCGGTGGGACATTTTCTTCGTCCCATTCTGGCCAGCCACGACTCCAGGGTCGTCGAGGTTTTCTGTTACAGCAATCATCCGCGCGGCGACGACATGACCGCGCATTTGCAGACCCTGTCCGACCACTGGCGCAGTCTGGTCGGGCTGCCGGACGCTGCTGCGGCGGCGCTGGTGCAGGCCGACCGGATCGATATCCTGGTCGATCTGTCAGGCCACACGGGCCTGAATCGTTTGCCGATGTTTGCCCTCAGGCCGGCGCCGGTGCAGGTGAGCTGGCTCGGATATTGGGGAACGACCGGCCTGTCGCGGATGGATTTCATCCTTTCGGACGCAGAGACAATCCAGCCGGACGAGGATCACCTCTACAGCGAGCAGGTCATCCGGCTGCCGGGATCCCGATTCTGCTACGTCGCTCCGGAATACGCGCCCGACCCCGCCGGACCACCCTCCCGGACCGACGCCCCGGTGACTTTCGGCAGCTTCAACAACCTGGCCAAGCTCGGACCGGGCGTCGTGCGCGTCTGGGCGGAAATCCTCGCCGCGGTGCCCGGCTCCCGCCTGGTGCTGAAATGGGCATCGCTCTCCGACCCGCGCATGCGGATGCGGATGGTCGATGCCTTCGCGGCGGCCGGGCTGGAGAGCGACCGACTCGAGTTGCGCCCGGCCTCGTCGCATCAGGCGATGTTCGCGGAGTACGGCGACATCGACGTCGCGCTCGATCCGTGGCCGTTCTCCGGCGGCCTCACAAGCTGCGAGGTGCTCTGGATGGGCGTACCGATCGTCACGATGCCCGGGCGGACCGGGGTCTCGCGGCAGACCGCGGGGTTCCTGCGGACGCTCGATCTGACCGACTGGATCGCCGCGTCCGAGGCGGAGTACGTGCAGATCGCCCGGCAACTTGCCGCTGATCCTGCGCATCTGGCTCGCTTGCGCCACAGTCTCCGGCCGCGCATGGCAGCGTCCGCACTGTGCGACGCGGCGGGCTTCACGCGCGGGCTCGAGGCAGCATACCGTACCATGTGGCAGAGCCGGGCAGAGCAGCCGGGGTGAGAGCGACGCCTCGTGCGGACGTCCCTGCATCGGGGTCGTTGCGGAACGTGTGCGTTGCAAAGATCGGTGGGACTGCGCTCGATCCTGCACGCCGAATAACTCCCGCGCCAAAAGGTCGCCGCTCCGTCCAGCAACGTTGCCCGGCATAATCAATCGGGCGCGGTCACCATGAACTGCTCGATCCTGCCATCGGGGAGGGTCCGCTCCACGACGGTGACTCTTGCCCGGGTGGTGGTGACCGACCAGACCAGTATCCTCATGCCGCCGCGGTTGGACGAGTGGCTGAGCTTCATCAGGCGCAACGGACCCAACGCCGAAAGCCCCGCCGCCTGGTCGGCCAGCACGGCCGGCGTCAGGTAGGCGTTCGCATTCTCGGTGAACCGGCCGCGATCGATCCGGCCATGCTGGAAGTCGTCGAACACGCTGCGTGCAGGTGCTTCCGTTTCTGTCGGAGGCAGCGCCACGAACGCCACCCGGTCGATCACCGCCGACGGGCTGGCCCAGTCGTTGTTGGTCAGCGCGACCACCGCCACCTTCGCGCCTGGCCAGATCGCGTTGGCGGCGAGGAATCCTGATCCGGCGCCGTCATGGCTGATCTCGCGCCGTCCCTGGTCGTCCTGCACCTCGACCCCCAGCCCATAGTGGGTGTCGCTGCCACTCGCGAGCTTCACCGTGCGGGTGAGCGCCTCGTACGACCCCCCGCTCAGCAACGAGCGGTCGATCAGGCTGACATCCCACCGGGCGAGATCGGTCGCCGTCATCGCCAGCTCGCTGGCCGCGAACAGCCAGCCCCGGCCCTCCTTGGTCGCCGACCTGACCGGGCCCATTCCATAGCGCGTATAGGCGCCGGCGTCGGATTGCGGCAGCGGCGCCGTGTCATCCTCGACCACGTGCGTCATGTGCAGCGGCTGGAAGATGCGGGCCTGCAGGAACGGCACCAGCGCCTCGCCGGACAGTTTCTCGGCGATGGCACCCGCCACGACATAGCCGGTGTTTGAATATTGCCAGTCCGTGCCTGGCTTGAAATCGAGCGGCTTCCTGGCCCACTCATCGAGCAGCGCCGTGGTGCTCGTGGGTCGGATCATTTCCGACGGCACGTAGTCCTGCGGCCAGTAGTCGCGCAATCCGGCCGTGTGGCTCAGCAACTGACGGATGGTGACGCTGCCGACAGGAGCACCGCCAAGGGTCGGGAGAAATCGGGACACCGGGTCGTCGAGTTGCAGCTTGCCCGCCTGCTGCAACATCAGGATGGCGCTGGCGGTGAACTCCTTCGACACGCTGTCGACCGCGTAGCGGGTGTCGGTGGTGGCAATCCGGGCCGGATCCAGGCGCGCCTTGCCATAGGCCCTGGCGTACGCGACCACACCCTCCTCGACCACGGCGATCGACACCGACGGAGCGCCGGTGCTGGCCAGCCACTCCTGCACGCTGTCGTCGATCGCCTGCGTCTGCTGCGGGTTCAACGGAGCCGCATGCGCCGCCACCGGCAGCAGCCAGACACACGCGGACAGCAACGCGCCCGCCATCCGCAGTCCCGTGGCGGCCTGGTGGATGTCGCCGCGGCAGATGGTCGGCTGGATCACGTGCATCGGGCCCATTCGGTCAGTCACGTGCGGCGATATCGGGGAAGATCGGCCAGGACGCAAGCGCCGGCGTGGCAGCGCCGTTCACGGCCCGGATGCGTCCCGGATGCGCTCGGCGATACCTGCCGGCGTGGAGCGGGATGTGTCGATTTCCAGATCATGCCGTTGACCACGATGAACCCGGTCGAACTGCCAGCGGGCCAGGCCGGGGTGCCGAGCGCCACTGGCCGGCTCGCGCGCCTCGAGCACGTCGAGGGACGCGAACAGTCCGACGAAGCGGAGCTCCGCGTGAGGCAGGGGAGCCCGATAATCGTCGGCCTCCGCTGCCGCCACCATGACGTCATCGACGATCAGGTCAGTGTCCTGCGCCGCCAGGGCAGCGATGGCGTGACGCATCCCGCGCATGGTTTTCGCCATCGCCGGTCCGGTCCTGATGACCACGGATGGCCGAACATGCGGTCGGGCGACATCGCGGCAAAGACATCCATCGAGACATGAAGGAAAGTCCTTGCGGTCATGTCCTGCAAGGCCCGCGCAACTGACGTTTTTCCGACGCTGCCGACGCCGTTCAGGATGATGACGTCAGGCGTTTCTCCCAACTCACCCTCGATGCCCTCACGAACCGACACCGTGTTCCGCCGACGAGGCGAGCTGCAACCGCCGCCTCTGCCCGACCAGCGCCGTCCGCACCGGAACGACCGGTGCCGTCCGGTGTTCAGTCGGGGTCGGCCAACACGGAGCGCCAATCATGACCGGCCCGATCATCATCCTGGCCGGCGCTACCGGCGATCTCGGCGGACGCATCGCCGCCGCCCTCGGCCGCCGCCAGATCGCGTTCCGGGCTTTGCTGCGACCGGGCACCGCAGCGGCGATCCGCACCCGCCTGGAAGCGGCCGGCGCGACACTGGTCGAGGTCGATTACGACGATGTCGCGGCGCTAACGCAGGCATGCGACGGAGCCGTCTGCGTGGTGTCCGCGCTCAACGGCCTGGAACCGGTGATCCTCGGCATGCAGGGGCGGCTGCTCGATGCGGCCGTGTCCGCCGGTGTGGCGCGGTTCATCCCGTCCGACTATTCGCTCGACTTCACCCGCACCCGCCCGGGCGACAACCGCAATCTCGACCTGCGCCGCCGCTTCATGGCGCGCATCGACGCCACCCCGATCCGCGCCACCTCGGTGCTCAACGGTGCGTTCGCGGACCTGCTCACCGGCCAGGCGCCGATCGTCCTGCACAAGCGCCGCCGGATCCTCTACTGGGGCAGTCCGGACCAGCCGCTCGACTTCACCGACAGGGACGACATCGCGGACTATGTCGCCGAGGTGGCACTCGATGAAGCGGCCCCGCGGATCCTGCGCATCGCCGGCTCGACGGTCAGCCCGCGCCAACTCGCCGGGATCATGACGGACCTCACCGGCCAGCCGTTCGGGCTCTGGCGCGCCGGCGGGATCCCGCTGCTCGGCGTGGTCATCCGGACGCTGCGGACACTCACGCCACGCAGCGACGCGGTCTTCCCGGTCTGGCAGGGCATGCAGTATCTGCGCGACATGGCCAGCGGCCGCGGCACGCTGAAGCCGCTCGACAACGACCGGTACGGCGCCAGGTCATGGATCTCGGCCCGGGACGTGCTCGCCCCCACCGCCTGAACCGGCATCGCCACCGCTCAGTGGTGAGCCTGCAGCCCGAGACCCGGCACGCTCTCCAGCAGGTTGATCGGCGTCTGCCGGCAGGACGCGTCTCGCTGCAGCAGGCACATCTCGTGCAGGCACTCGATCTGCCTGTAGGCGGTGGGCAGTGTCGGCAGCAGCGCCTTGTTGGCGATCACGACGTTGAAGCCGGGCGCCGACTCCGCGAACGCCGCGGGGCTGCGGATCAGATAGATCGGCACGTTGCGGTCGAGCACGCTGTAGCCCCCCGCCAGGGCCCACCACTCGCTCGACCCCACATACTGCGCCTCGCCGCACAGGTCCGGACGCGACCGTGCATCCCGGGCCAGCCCAACGAAATCCGAGCCTTCGCGGATGATCGGCTTGTATCCGCTCAGTGTGGTCAGCAGGCCGGAGGCGAGCATCACGAACGCGGCGATGGTGCGGGAGCGCGGGTCAGTCCACCCATACCGTGCCAGCAGGCGCGTCGCACCGAGCCCCGCGACCATCAGCATCAGCGGCAGCGCGGCATAGATGAAGCTGAATTCCTTGTGCCCGACGGCGCTGTGAGCGGCGATCACCACCAGGGCGGTGATCGCCGGCAGCGGCGCGATCCGGAAGCCGAACACGAAGCACACCAGCACCGGCACCGTCGAGGCGCCCCACAGCTGCGACAGCCGCGCCGGGTAGAACAGCGGCGACATCACCCCGTAGGTCGCGGCAGCGCCCTTGCCGATGTTGAGGTCGAAGTTCTTCCACATCGACTGCAGCGGCGAACCCAGCGTCAGGTCGTCCAGGATCGCCTGGCCCAGCACCGGCAGCGCCAGACCGAGCAGCAGCATCGGAACGGCGCGGGTCCGGTGTTGTCGAACCGGGGGCAGCACGGCGAACGCGAGCAGCGGCAGCACGCCGGGGATCAGGTGGAAGCGCAGGATGATCGCCAGCCCGAGCAGCAGCCCGATGCCGAACCAGGCCGTCCACGACACGCGCTCGCGGGCCAGCAGGATGGTGCCGGCCAGGGTCGCGACGTCGAGCAGGTTGCCGCCCTGGATTTCCGACAGGGTGTGGGTTCCGAACAGCATCGGGTCCGGCCAGAACGCCATCAGCACGCCGCAGAATAACCCGCCCGGGCGGCCGCCGAAGGTCTCGCCGAAGCGGATCGCCGCATACACCAGCCCGAGCGAGGCTACCGCCAGCACCGACTGCACCGCCTCGATCGAATGGCCGAAGCCGAGTGCCGCACTGACCCACAGGATCGGCGCGATCACCCCCGGCAGCAGCCACGAGCGGATGTGGGCGTGCCACTCCCAGGTGACGGCGCCCTGGCCGGTGACCAGCCGATGCGCCGGCTCGAGGAACTGGAACACCTCGTCCGGCCGGATGAAGAACGGCACCAGCACGATGAACAGCAGCCGCGCCAGCAGCGCCGCGCCGAGCAGCCCGAGCACCCAGCTCTGCGGCAGCCGGTCGGCGTGGTCGCTGCGTTGCGATCGCCGTGTCATCGAGGCGTGGCGTAGTCGCGCGGAGAGGTTTCGAGCGTACGCCATGCCGTCCTGCCGAAATCGAAGCACGCCTCTCTACAGGTGGCAGGCGGTTTTCCAAATGCCGGCCGGAGCGATCGCCGAGGCTGGTGCGGTCACCTGGAGCTCAGGACGCCGCTTCCCATCAGCTCCGCCGCCCGCATCATCAGCAGCACGGAGAACGCGACGCCGATGACGATGGCCACCGCCACGCCCCAACGCTGTTTCGGCGACATCCTAGGCGGTCCCGGTCAGGCGGCGCGCCGGACGATCGGCAGGGCGGCTACCCCCGACAGCCGGCGCCGGCATTCCGTCAACGACACTGATTGCACGGATCGGCATGCGCGATGCTCCTGCTCGGTTCGGGCCGATGATCAGCCGGAAGGTCCGCCGCTGCGAGCGCTATTTCGCACGACGCCGCCGCCGCCGGCATTCGTACCGCACATCGAGTGCCGGCGTTCAACTTGCGGTTGACAGACTTGTCCGACGTGCCCGCGATGAGGCACGATGGACACCGAAAATGGGCCTCGCCGGCGGGGCCAGCACGGCATGACGGGGGAGGGGTGCGACGATGGCTCGATGCTGCTTCGGCATCCATCGCTCCCGGCTCCAATTCCTGGTTCTGCAGGCCGGGCTTATCGGTGTCGCGGTGCCTGCTGCGGCATCCTCGCAAGCCCTGTCATCGCCGCTGCCGCTTGCCGTCGCCGGGACAGCCGCTTCGTCGCCGTTGCCGCCGCCGCCGCCGCCGCCGCCAATACTGAGCGCCGCGGAGACGGTCGACGCGGCACGGCTGCTGACGCTGCAGATGCATCTCGCCGTCGGCCATTCTCTGGCCCGGGTGGACCCTGAGGTCCAGGCGGCCAGCTTCCGGCTGGCTGCACGCCTGCTGGAGCGGTCCGGCCAGGCGATCGACCGGCCGCAGACGCTGCTGCTGGTGGATCGCTCGCCTGCGGTGCAGCGGCTCTGGGTGATCCTGGCGTTGCCGGGCGCGGCACCCTGGCAGGTGATCGGTGCGGTCCGGGTCAGTACCGGCAAGCCCGGGCGGCTGGAGCACTTCAAGACGCCGGTCGGCGTGTTCACCAACACGCCATCGATCCTGGGCTACCGGGCCCAGGGCACCTTCAACGAGCACCATATCCGCGGCAACGGGCTCAAGGGCATGCGGGTCTGGGACCTCGGCTGGCAGACCACGGAGGACTGGCGCAAGCCGGCAGCACTTACCGCCGTGCGTCTCGAGATGCACGCGACCGACCCGACCTTCCTCGAGGCTCGACTGGGGCGACCTGATTCGGAGGCCTGCATCCGCATCCCGGCCGCGTTCAACCAGTTCCTGGATCGCTCGGGGCTGATCGACATGCAGCTCGTGCAGTTGGCCTCGCAGGACCGCGCGATCGCCGCGCTGCTGCCCAAGGACCGGGCGACGACCAGGCTGGCCGGGGACAAGGTGATCGTCATCGACAGTTCGGAGCCCGATGCGGCGCCGTCCGATCCGGGCGAGGCGACGGCGATCAACCAGCGCTTTGCCGAATGGCTCGCCGCCCAGGCGCTGCCGCCGGCGGTCCAGAAGCAGCCTGCCGTCCTGGCCAGCCGGAGCCAGGCGACTGCGGTGGTGCGGGTGAGCGCGCCGGTAAAGCTGTCGAGCATGAAGCCGCCGGGTGCAGCGCCGCGGACCGTGGCGGCCGGACTTGCGCCGGGCGGCAGGCTCGACACACGCCAGGCCGACAATGCCGAAGGCCTGCCGTAGCGACCAGGCGCGCGCTCCGTCGACACGCGTCCGGATGCGCTCTCAGTCGCGCTTGAACGAGGCGAGCTTGCCGTCATCGAGATTGTACTGGTTGCCCTGCGCGATGAACGGCGCGGTTCCCAGCGCACTGATCGAGCCGCAGACCCAGGCGGAGTTGCCGATCACCGTCAAGGGTGGCGTCTTCAGGGTGTTGCGCTTGGTATTGCCGCTATCGTCGGTGCCGACCTGCATGCAGATATGCGTGCGCGAGCCGATGACCCCGCCGACGACATTGCCGTCGAAGGTGCCGCCATTGCCGATATTGGCAATGATCGGCGTGTCGGTCACGGCGCCGTTGAAGCCGAAGACGTTGTTGTGGTCGACGATCTCGTCCGCGTTGGCCGTGTGCGCGGTGCCGATGACCATCGCGTGCCAATCCGCGTAGGAGCCGACCGGGCCCTCGTTGAAGGCGTTCTGCTCGATCTGGTCGAAGGCGGATTGCGGGATCAGCACGCCGCCACCCCATGCCTCCATCGAGTTGTGGATGATCTGCAGCTGTTCCACGTAGTACGGGTTGGTCTGGTAGATGCCCTTGTAGCCGGCGCCCAGATTGTTGTCCCGCCAGCGGATGCCCTGCGCGCAGCCGTTCACTCGCGACAGCGCGCCGCCGATCACGGTGTTGCCGTCGATATAGATGCCGGCGTTGCAGCTCCTGTCGGCCGGGCTGGTGCCGCCGTCGAGATCGACGAAATCCTCGTGCACGGCGGCGCTGTTGTTGGGCCGCACCAGCCAGTTATCGACGACGTGGAACGAGCCGACGCCGCGGAAACTGGCCAGGCGACCGACATTGTCGGCATAGACGTCGCGGATCGTGGAGGTGCCCATCGTGCAGAACACGTTGGCGCGCGTGCAGTCGACGGTCAGCACGCTGCCCGTGTTGGCCGGCCCGACATTGCGCACCGACAGGTCGCTGATGACGATCTTGCCGAGAGCCGGCACGGTCGGATCGTATCGGACCATGTCCTGACCACTGGCGATCAGGATCTGGCCGCCGCCGTCGCTCTTCATGACGAAGGCGCTGCCGGCAGCCGCCGACACGTCGAGCGTTCCGGTGGTGTAATAGACCTTGTCGATCAGCAGCGGCAGGCGATTGGCGATCGCGACATCCGCTGCCGCCTGCAGCTGCGAGGCTGCATCCTGTTTCGTGTATTCCGGAATGACGCCCGCCGGCGTGATGGTCGGACCCGACCGCGACTGGGCTCCGAGCAGGACCGCCCCCGTTCCGAGCGCCGCGGCTACGGAGATCCCGGCCAGGAGCTTCGATCGCATCCGCTGCAGCCTCAACGACCCTGCTGGATTGCCGAGAGCGCCCAGCTGCCGCCGCGTGCGCGTGCGAAGGTCCAGAGCTCGGTCACCATCTGGCGCTCGTTCGGACTGCCATCCACGACGCGGCCGGTGAGGTCGGTGGTGACATCGATCAGCGAATACCGCATCGCCACCGTGGCGAACTCGCGGCCGCCCTCGCTCCAGGCCTCGGACAGGTCGCCCTGCTCCATGCGTACCGCACTCACCACGTTGCGCAGGTTGCGGCTCGAGAGATCCGAAAGCTGGTCGGAGAAGTAGCTGACCATTTCCGGCGTGGCGAAGCGCGACAGGCTGCGCAGGTCCTGCATCGACCAGGCCTGCTGGATGTCGAGCAACGCGCGCTCGAACTGCTGGTAGTCGGTGGGCGTGATCGCGAGGTTCGTGCCGGGCCGCGCGCCGTTCCCGGTCATTCCACCCACCGGGCCGATGCCGCCGCCATAGCCGGGACCGCCGGATGCGCCGGCCATGCGGCTCGCCCCGAAGCGGCGGAACAGCCACCGGACGATGAAGGCGATGATGGCGATCTGGATCAGCAGCCCGAGCAGGCTGCCGCCGCCGAACCCGCCGCCGTAGCCGCCACCGAAGAAGCCGTGACCGAGCAGCAGGCCGCCGAGGCCGAACCCGATCAGGCCGCCCATCAGCCCGGCGCCGAGTGGATGCGACCGCATGCCGCCATAGCCGGACTGGCCATAGCCGTTCTGGCCATAGCCGTTCTGGCTGCCATTCTGGGGCGTCAGGCTTCGAGAGAACGGCGACGCGCCGCCTGGATTAGTGGCGGTCGAGGGCGGTGCCATGTAGGTGCGCGAGCCGCGGCTGCCCATCGACATGCCGCCGCCGGGCCGCGCCTCTGCGGAAACGCTGACGAGCATGGACGTGGCAAGCACCGGCGCCGCGATCGGACCGGCAGCCAGCAGCACCGCGAGAGCCGCAGCCGATCTCCTGCGCGGGCGGTTGCGCGAGGCGTCCGGGCGGGCCGATCCGGAGACGACCCTGGTCGTTGTCATGATGTGCTGTCCTGGTGTGCGGCTTGAGGTACGGGAAGGTGGGTCAGGCGCCGGCGATCATCATGCCGTCGATGCGGATGGTGGGGGCGTCGGTGCCGCGACGGAACACGAGGTCGTTGGCGGGCTGCATCTGGGCGAACATCTCGACAAGGTTGCCTGCTACGGTGAGTTCCGCGATCGGCTCGGCGAGCGCGCCGTTGCGGATCATGAAGCCCGCAGCACCCCGGCTGTAATCGCCGGTCAGGCCGTTGATCGCCGAGCCCATCATCTCGTTGACATAGATCCCCTCCGCGATGTCGGCGATCAGCGCATCCGGGCCGACGGTGCCACCGGTCAAATAGAGGTTGCTGGTGGAGGGGGAGGGCGGCGATGACGGACCGCGCGAGGCATGGCCGGTGCTGGCCAGCCCGAGCTGTCGACCGCTGCGGCCGTCCAGCACCCAGCTGCGCAGCTCGCCATCCTCGACCAGCACCAGCGGCGCGGTCGGCACGCCCTCGCCGTCGAACGGCTTCGAACGCAGGCCGCGATGGCGGGTCGGATCGTCCAGCACGCGGATGCCCGGTGGCAGGATGCGGGTGCCCATGCGCTCCTTCAGGAACGAGGTGCCGCGCGCCACCGACGCACCGTTGATGGCGCCGGCGAGATGGCCAAGCAGGCTGCCCGACACACGCGGATCATACACCACCGGCATCCGGCCGGTGCGCGGCTTGACCGGGTTCATGCGGGCCACGGCACGTTCGCCGGCATGGCGGCCGATCTCGGCGGGGTCGTCGAGCTCGGCCAGATGCACCACCGAGTGGTAGTCGTAGTCGCGCTGCATCGAGGTGCCGCTGCCGGCGAGCACGCTGGCGGACACCGAGTGACTGGTGCGCGCATAACTGCCGGAGAAGCCGGCGGATGTCGCGAGCGCGATCTTGGTGCGGCCGAAGCCCGCGGATCCGCCCTGGCTGTTGGTCACGCCCGCGATCGCCAAGGCCGCGGCTTCCGCCTGTTGCGCGCGCTCGGCCAGCACGGCGATGTCGGGCTCGGATGCATCGGCAAGATCGAGCCCATCGGCGCCGACGAAGCCATGCTCGGCCCGCTCGCACAGCCCGGCGAACCGGTCCTCCGGAACCACCCTGGCCATCGCCAGCGCCTGGGTGACCAGCCGCTCGAACCCGGACGGATCGGTGCTGGTGGTCGAGACGATCGCGCTGCGTGTGCCCGAGAACACCCGCAGGCCGATATCGTTATGCTCCGAGCGCTCCAGTTCCTCCTGGCGGCCCTGCCTGACCTGAACGCCGAGCGACGTGCCCGACACCAGGATGGCGTCGGCCGCATCGGCACCGGCACGGCGGGCGTGCGCCACCAACTCCTGTAGCAGGCCGACCGGATCGCTCATCCCGGCGTCGCTCATGCCGCCAGCCGCTCCGCGACCTCACCGAGCCGCGGGATATGCGTCACCGGGCCGAGTGCTGTCAGCGTCGGGTCGCCGCGGAACACCCGGGCGGCGGCGCGACGCACGTCGTCCAGCGTCACCGCGTTGATCTTGGCAACGGTCTCCTGTGTCGGGATGATGCGGCCGAACACCTGCAGCTGGCGAGCAAGCTGCTCGCAGCGGCTGCCGGTGCTTTCCAGCGACATCAGCAGGCTCGACTTCAGCTGCGCACGCGCCCGGTCGAGCTCGTCCTGGCGCACGATGTCGGGGCCGGAGGACAGCTGCACCTTGCGCAGCTCCTCCAGGGTGACCGGCACCAGCTCCTTGGCCTCGTCCTCGCCGGTGCCGGCATAGATGCCGAACAGCCCGCCATCCAGGAACGGCGCGTTGAACGAGTAGATCGAATAGACCAGCCCGCGCTTCTCGCGGATCTCCTGGAACAGCCGCGAGGACATGCCGCCGCCGAGCAGCGTCGAGAGCAGCAGCGTGCCGTAATAGTCGCGATCGCCGTAGCCCACCGACGGGAAGCCCAGCACGACATGCACCTGGTCGAGCTCCTTCTGCCGGCGGAACTCGCCACCCTGGTAGCGGCCCGGCTCCGGCTTCTCCAGGGCAGCACTCGGCAGGTCGGCGAAATGCTGCTTCGCCAGCTCCACCACCTGCTCGTGATGCAGGTTGCCGGCGGCGGCGATCACCACGTTGCCGGTGGTGTAGTGGGCGCGCATGTAGTCGGTCAGGGTGTTGCGCTTCATCGCCTTGATCAGAGGCTCGGTGCCGAGCGTCGGGCGGCCCATCGGCTGCTCGGGGAACGCGGTTTCCTGGAAATGGTCGAACACGATGTCGTCCGGCGTGTCGTTCGCCTGGCCGATCTCCTGCAGGATCACGCCGCGCTCGCGCTCCAGCTCCGAGGCCTCGAAGCTGCTATGGGTCAGGATGTCGCCGATGATGTCGGCGCCGAGGGCGAGGTCCTCCTTCAGCAGCTTGACGTAATAGGCGGTCTGCTCGCGGGCGGTGTAAGCGTTGATGTGGCCCCCGACATTCTCGACCTCCTCGGCGATCTGTGCCGCCGACCGTCGCTCGGTGCCCTTGAACGCCATGTGCTCGAGGAAGTGCGAGACGCCGTTCTCGGTGGCCAGCTCGTTGCGCGTGCCGCTCGCCACATAGGCGCCGAGCGAGACGGTCTCGACCCGGTCCATCCGCTCCGTGACGATGGTCAGGCCGTTGGCGAGGCGTGTGGTGTTGATCAGGTCGGGGCTGCTGCTATCGGTCATCGGGTTCCTGGTGGCGCGCTCGGTGGCCGCGTCTGGGTGCCGGGCTGGAGAGGGATATGGGGGTTCAGGCGGCGTTCTTCAGCACCGCGCCGCGCACCGCATCCTCGACCGCATCGAGACGGTTCGCCACCACGCGGTAGCGCTCCGGTCGCTGGTAGAGGTCGGCGAGGTGCTCGGGCAGGGGGGGCGTCAACCCGGTGGCGGCCCGGATGGCGTCCGGGAACTTGGCCGGATGCGCGGTCGCCATCGCCACCATGGGAACGCCGGGGATGCGGGCGGCGCGAGCGGCGGAGATGCCGATCGCGGTGTGCGGGTCGGCCAGGTAGCCCGCCTGGTCATGCAGGCGGCGGATCTCGGCCGAGGTCGCGGCATCGTCCAGGGTCAGGCCGTGGAACAGTGAGGTCGCATCCCGCCAGACCGCGTCCGGCACCGCCATCCGGCCCTCGCGGCGGAAGCCGGTCATGAGGGCGGCGGTGGCAGTCGCGTCCCGGCCCAGCAGCTCGAACAGCAGCCGCTCGAAGTTGGAGCTGACCTGGATGTCCATGCTGGGCGACAGGCTCGGCGTCACCCCGCGCACGCTCATGTCGTTGGCGCCGAGGAAGCGCGACAGGATGTCGTTGTGGTTGGAGCCGACGGCGAGCCGCACGATCGGCAGTCCCATCCGGCGCGCGGCCCAGGCCGCCAGCACGTTGCCGAAATTGCCTGTGGGCACTGCGAACGCCACCTCCCTGTCGGGAGCACCCAGCGCCAGAGCGGACGCCACGTAGTAGGGGATCTGTGCGGCGACCCGGGCCCAGTTGATCGAGTTCACCGCACTCAGCTGCATGTCGTCGCGGAACGGGGCGTCGGCGAACATCGCCTTCACCAGGTCCTGGCAGTCATCGAAGGTGCCCTCGACGGCCAGGTTGGCGATGTTGGGCGAGAGCACGGTGGTCATCTGCCGGCGCTGCACCTCGCTGGTGCGGCCGAGCGGATGCAGGATCACCACCTCCAGGCGCTCGCGGTCGCGGCAGGCCTCGATCGCCGCCGAGCCGGTATCGCCGGAGGTGGCGCCGACGATGGTGACGCGGCGGTCCTGCTGGCGCAGCACGTGGTCGAACAGCCGGCCGAGCAGCTGCATCGCCAGGTCCTTGAAGGCCAGCGTCGGGCCGTGGAACAGCTCCTGGGTGAACAGCTCGTGGTCGAGCTGCACCAGCGGAACGATCGCCGGGTGCGCGAAGCCTGCGTAGGCTGCCTGGCACATCTCCCGCAGCGTCTCGAAATCGATCGCGCCGGCGGTGAACGGTGCCATCACCCGGGCTGCCAGCTCCGGGTAGGTCAGGCCGCGCATCGCCCGCCAGTCGGAAGCGGAGAACTCGGGCCACTGCTCCGGCATGTAGAGGCCGCCATCTTCGGCCAGCCCCGCAAGCAGGACGCCGGAGAAGTCGCGGATCGGGGCCTGGCCCCTGGTTGAGACATAACGCATGGCCCCGATCATAGGCAGGGTCCAGGTCGGCGCGAAGGGGCGGGGGCTCGCCGGCACCGGTTCATGGCGGAACCCGCGGAGTGGCGTCCGGACGCGCCGGGCCCTTTGCTGCCGCTGGAGCAGGACCGGGCGCGGGTGCCGCCGCCACCTTGCCGGCCTGCGTTGCCGCCGCCGCCAACTCCACCGGCTTCAGCGAATACAACCCCACCGGGAATTGGACCTGACTATGGCCGTGATGGAAGGTGGCCGCGCGATCGAGTTGCGGCACCGGCACGGTCAGCACGCCACCCGATCCCAGGGACGATCCGCCGGCCCAGTGCAGCCGGGGATCGTGCAGCAGCAGCCCGAGCTGGCGCGCCGGCGACAGGGTGAGGATGCTGTCGGTTTCGAGGTCGTTCAGGTAGAGCGTGCCGTCCGCGGCGATCGCCATGCCGCCGAGCGCCGGGGTGTCGTACCAGAACGCCATCCCGTTGGAGAGCGATCGCGGCGAGGCCTGTGGGTCGTCCAGCAACGCCGTGGCGATGCGTGACATCGGACCGCAAAACGGCTGCACATAGAGATAACGTCCATCCGGGGTGACCTCGAGCAGGCTGCCGAGGTTCATCGCGGGCTTGCCGTCCGGACCCTTCAGCATTTCGCCATCCACCGTGACCGGGCGCTGGCCGGTCAGCGCCGGATCATGGTCGAGCACACGGCGGAAGCTGCCGGCTGCGAGATCGACGACGATCAGGCCGGGCGCTCCGGCATCGGTCACATAGGCATGTCCGCCATTGAAGCGGATGTCTGCGAGCACGCTCTTCGGCCGCAGCATGTCGGCGGAAAGCGTGAGCACCCGGGTGACCTGGCCGGAGCCGAGATCGATCCGGATCAGCCGGCTGGCGTCCGGCAGCGCCGACTTGCCGAACCCGGGCGAGCCGGTATCGACCGCCCACAGCGCACCATCCGGCGACAGACGGATCGCGGTCAGTCCGACAAACGCCGGGGCGGCCGGCTGCGCGCCACCCGGGGCGTGATCGGATGGTCCGGCCGGGGTCGGAGCGGTGACCGGGGCCCGGTTCCAGCCGGCATCCGGATAGGGTGTCAGGGTGCCATCGGCGGCGAGTTGTGCCAGTTGCGGGCCGGAGCTGTTGGCCAGCCGCGGCATGACCACGAACGTGCGACCATCCGGCGCGACGACCACGCCGCTCCAGACCAGCTGCCGGGATTGCGCCCGCTCGGTCAGCGCATCCGCCGGAACCACGGTCGCAGGCCCAGTGGCCGACGCATTGGCCGGTGGCGACACCGGCGGCGTGGTGCTTGCCCGGGCCGAAGCGTGGATGCAGCCGATCAGGATCGCCGGCAGCAGCAGGCAGCGAAGCAGGATGCTGACGGGAACGTGAGGCAACCGCGCAAATTGCCCAGGACTTGATGCAGCAATCGGTTCAACTGAAGTCAGCGAGCGCAGCGAGATGGCACGGGTTATCCTCCTCACAGGTATGATCATGACCTTCGCGATCGGGACGGTTGCGGCAACGGAAGCCGGAGTGATCATGCCGATGCCCGCATCGTTCGTCACTGCCACGAACTAGGAACCGGTACGGCACCTGGGTTATCGCGCCCCCAGGTTGCCGCTTCGTTAACGCTCAAGGTAACGATCCCGCAGGTAGGCCTGGTAGATCGCAGCGTCGAGTTCCCGGCCGGTCGCCTCGGACACGATCCGGGCGGTGGTCGAGACGCTCGCCTTTCGATGCACATTCAGCCTCAACCACTCCAGCAAGACCGAAAAGTCGCCGGTCGCCAGGCGGGGATCGAGCCGAGGCTCTGATCGTGTCGCAGCTGCGAACAGTTGGGCCGCGGTCATCGCACCGAGGGTGTAGGTCGGGAAGTAGCCCCAGGCGCCGCCCGGCCAGTGAATGTCCTGCAGGCAGCCTCGTCGATCGTCCGGCACGTCAATGCCGATCAGCGCGCGCAGTCCGTCATTGAATGCAGCAGGCAGATCCGCGAGTGCCAGGTCACCGGCGATCAGCGACTTCTCGAGCTGGTAGCGCAGCAGCACGTGCGCCGGGTAAGTCACCTCGTCGGCATCGACCCGGATCAGACCCGGGCGCACCCGCCGGTAATGGCGGCCAAGATTTTCCGGCGACCACGCGGCGTTGTCGCCGAACGTCTGCCGGAGCAGCGGCGCCAGATACGAGAGAAACGCGTCGCCACGGCAGGCCTGCATCTCGATCAGCAGCGACTGGCTTTCGTGCAGCGTCATGCCGCGCGCCTGGCCGACCGGCTGGCTGAGCCACTCGCGGGGGCGGCCCTGCTCATAGAGCGCATGCCCGGTCTCATGCAGCACGCCCATCAGCGCACCTGAGAAATCGCTCTCGTCGTACCGCGTGGTGATCCGGACGTCGTCGGTGGCGCCGCCGCAGAACGGGTGCGTGCTGGTATCGAGACGCCCGCGGCTCTCGTCGAAGCCGGCCGCGCGCATCAGCTGGCCGGCAAGCTCGCGTTGCAACGCCACCGGGAACGGACCGGGCAGGGGCAATGGCGGCGGCAGCCGCGCCTGGTGCTCCAGCACCTCCGCCAGCAGCGCCGGCAACCCCTCCTGCAGGCGGGCAAAGATCGGGTCGATGAAGGCCTGGGTGGTGCCGGGGTCGTACTGGTCGAGCAGCGCGTCGTACGGCGACAACCCCAGCGCGGCGCCTTTCGCACGCCCGACCTCGCGCTGGGTCTCCAGCACCTCCGTGAGCAACGGCAGCAGCCCGGCGAAGTCGTTCTCCGCCCGCGCCTGCCGCCATGCGACCTCGCAGGTGGTGGCCGCGCGCGAGGCCGCCTCGACGAGATCGCCCGGCACCGCCACGGCATGCGCATGCTGGCGTCGCATCTCGCGCAGGTTGGCAGCCTGCCACGTATCCAGCGCGCCCGCGTCGTCACGTTCGGCGCGGTCGAGCAGCTCGTCGGTCTCGCTGTCGGTCAGCAGCTCGTGGCGGATCACCGACAGGGTGGCGATCTGCTCGCCCCGCTCGGTCGCCGCACCCAGCGGCATGATCGCCTCCTTGTCCCAGCCGAGAATGCCGAGCGCGCCATCCAGACGGCTGAGCCTGGCGAAACGTCGTTCCAGCGCGTGATAGGCCTGCATCCGCCACTCCTGCTGCGTTTTCTGGGCACGTTTTTTGGCACGTTCTCTTGCAATCGGTGCGCAGACCGTTCCCGGCATAGCGACAGGCCAGGCCCAGGGAAACCCGGACGCCGCGGAAATTGCCACCGGCTTCGACCCGCCCGCTTCGACCCGAGCTGGCGGTTCGGCTAGAACCGGCATCGATGTCGAGACATGAACCCGGACCAGCAGCCGCCCCGAGCAGCCGACGCGACGCACGACGCCGGGCCACGCAGGCGGACGCGCTCGCGACCGAGGCCCTGCAGCAGCACCGTCTCGGCATGCTGACCGAGGCGGAGATCCTGTATCGCGAGGCACTGTCGGTGCAGCCCGATCACGCCGACAGCCTGCACGGCATGGGGGTGCTGGCCCGGATCGGCGGCCGCAGCGACCTCGGCGTCGCCTTCATCGGTCGTGCGGTGCGCGCCCGGCCGGAGGTCGCCCACTATTATATCGATCTCGGACAGGCGCTGGCAGAGCTCGGGCATGCCGAGGAGGCGCGGGCGGCGCTGCAGGTGGCGGTCCTGCGCGAACCCGACGATCCGCGGGCGCATGTCGCCCTGGCCACCACGCTGGAACGGCTCGGTCGCTTCGACGAGGCGATCGCGAGCCGGCGCACCGCCACCAGCCTGGCGCCCGACGATGCGCAATCCTGGCATCAGCTCGGCGCCCTGCTCGGGCGGCTCGGACGGCTTGCGGAGGCAGAGGCGGCGTTCCGCAGGACAGTGGCGCTGCTTCCGGAGGATGCCGGCGCGCTGGCCAATCTCGGCGGGCTGCTGTTCGAGCGTCACCAGCTCGACGAGGCCGGCACGCTGCTGCGCCAGGCTGCGGCGACGGGAACGCCGAGCCCGGCCACGCTGAGCAATCTCGGGTTGGTATTGATGGCGCAGGGCGACGTGGTCGAGGCCGAGCGTCAACTCGGCCGCGCGGCGGAACTGGCGCCGGCTGAGGACGCCATCCTGGTCAATCGCGGCAGCGTGCTGACCGATCTCGGGCGCCATGCCGAGGCGGAGGCCTGCTTCCGGACGGTCGAGACGCGCGCACCCGCTGGTTCCGATCACGCGGCACGCGCGCGTTTCAACCGGGCAACGGTGTTGCTGGCGACCGCCGACCTGCGCGGTCGCGGGCCCGATGACACGGCGCGGCTGCAGGAAGGCTGGGCGTTGTTCGAGGCGCGGCGATCGCTGGTGTCGGCAGCCGCGCCGGCCTCGGCACGGCAGCTTCCGGAGTGGGACGGTCATACGCCGGCGGATGGCGCCGCGCTGCTGCTGCATGCCGAGCAGGGCCTGGGCGACGCGATCCAGTTCCTGCGCTACGTGCCGCTTGCCGCGCGCCTCGGACCGGTCGTGCTGGCACTGCCGGCGCCGTTGCTCGGGCTGGCGCGACACTTCGCCGACCCGCACTGCCGGGTGGTGCCGTTGGACGATCCCGCGATCGGCAGCTGCGGTGCCCGTGCCAGCCTGCTCAGCCTGCCGCACCTGCTGCACGCGCCGGCGCCACCGCCATTCGTGCCCTACCTCAGCGCATCGGACGAGCCGGCCTTGCGGGAATTCGTCGGATCGCTGCCGGGACTGAGGGTCGGTCTCGCCTGGGCCGGCAGCCCGACCTATCGGTTCGATCGCCGCCGGTCGATGCGGCTGGCCGACCTGGCGCCGCTGGCCGGGGTCGCCGGCGTCAGCCTGGTCTCGTTGCAGCAGGGTGCGGCCGCATCCGATGTGGCGCCGGACGGAATGCGCCTGGTCGTGCCGCCGGCGCCGCTGTCCGATCTCGCCACGACTGCGGCGCTCATTGCCGAGCTCGACCTGGTGGTGAGCGTCGATACCGCGATCGCGCACCTCGCCGGAGCGCTCGGTCGTCCGGTCTGGCTGCTCAACCGCTTCGGCGGCGACTGGCGCTGGCAGGAGGGCGGCACCGGCCCGGACGGGCACAGCCTGTGGTATCCGTCCCTGCGCCAGTTCCGCCAGGCCGAACCGCTGCCACCAGACCAGGCCTGGCTCGATCCGGTGGCGCGCCTGGCCTCGGCACTGGCCGATCGGGCGCGCCAGTAGCCCTGGCGCTCAGGCCCGGCGTGCGATCACGCCGCGGCCGGTATGGATCCGCATCTCGCCGCCATCGGTCTGCAGGTAGGGCGCGTCGAAGCCGGCCTGCACCAGCGCCTTCATGGCCACACCGACAAAGTCGCGCTCGGCGTGCGGAACGGCGATCACCATGCGGCCGTGATCGTCGAGCGAGCGCACGGCCTGGTTGATGATGCGGCCGATGGTGACCAGCGTCGCATGCGGCACCAGGACGATGTCGGCGGACCGGGTCTCGGTGTGGGCGTCGGGCAGACGTGCCTCGGCACGGCGGCATTCGGTATGGATCAGGGCGGACAGGGTATCGGCGGGGTAGCAGCCGAGCACCAGGACGCGCATCCCCTCCAGGTCGGACGTCTCGCCGACGAGTGCGACCGAGCTCGACCGGGATTGCAGGATCGTGCGGGCATATCGCGTGCGACGATCACGAAGTGACTCACTCATTGCCATCAGTCTCCACCGGGGCATGAACGCTTCCGGATGACCACACAGTGCGGCGGACGCGCGTAAAGGATCGATACGCATTGCGGGGCAGCCAAATAAATCATGTGTAAATACAGCCACAGCCGTCGTCGTTTATGCCGGGTTTATGCAATCCCGCCAGATCCGTATCGCGGCTTTACCCGGGTCGCTGGCCTAACTCCGCCAGCAGGACTGCGCCGGCCCGCCTGAATCATGACGGGTCGCACCCGCACGTCCATGCCGACAGAGTTTGGGTGGCGACACGTGATCAACAGACGAATTTCCTTGGGCCGCGGTGCCAGAAGATTGCTCGGAACGAGCGCTCTTGCTGGCGCAACGTTCGTGATGACGTGCGCAGTGGCGCAAGCGCAAAGCGTCGCACCTGGTGCTTCACCGGCGCCGACCGCTGCGGCCAGCGTCAATGCGGTGGGCGCCACGGCTGCTCCCGCTGCGCCGGCTGCCCCGAAAAGTTGGGCCAGCACCATCACCTTCGGCGCGCAGGTCGATGCCGGCATCACCGGCAATTTCGACCGCCCGTCGGACGGGCTGAATTACGGCCGGTTGTTCGACGACAAGGCCAACACGGTGCTGCTGAACCAGTTGCAGCTGACCGCCACCCGGCCGATCGACAGCTCGTCCAGCGGCTACGATATCGGCTTCACGCTGCAGGGCACGTACGGTTCCGACGTGCGCTACACTCATTTCCTCGGCGAGTTCGACAACGTCACCAGCGACCGCAACCAGTTCACCCTGCTGCAGGCGAACCTGCTGCTGCATGCGCCCTGGCTGGTGAAGGGCGGCATCGACTTCAAGCTCGGCCAGTTCGTGACACCGATCGGCTACGAAACCATCGATCCCAGCACCAACCCGTTCTATTCGCACTCCTACATGTTCAATTTCGGTCCGTTCCAGCACACCGGACTGGAAGCGGTCGTGCATGTCAGCCCGATGCTCGACATCTATGGCGAAGTCGATACCGGCGAGAGCACCACGTTCGGTGGCGGCGACAACAATGCCGAGCCGGCCGGCCTGGTCGGGTTCGGACTGAACGGATTGGCGGGCGGCAAGCTGACCGTGCTGGCGCTGTCGCATTTCGGGCCGGAGAACGCGACCAACGCGATCGGCAACGATGCCAACAGCGAGATGCGCTACGAGAGCGACCTGATCAACACCTACAAGGCGACCGACAAGCTGACCTTCGTGCTGGAGCTGAACTGGCTGCATGACGATCTGGTCGGTGCGGAAGCGTATGGTGCGGCGGGCTACGCGAGCTACGCGTTGACACCGACGCTGACGGCCAATTTCCGCGGCGAGGTGTATCGCGACAACTCCGGTTTCTTCGTCGCGGCCTATCCCGGGAACCTGGACAACGTGCGTGCGCTCAACGGACTGTCCAACAGCTCGTTCTCGGCCGGCCGGCAGACCTACAGCGAGTGGACCTGGGGCGTGAGCTACAAGCCGGTGATCCCGCATGTGGCGTTGCTCGCGTTCCGCCCGGAAATTCGCTGGGACAAATCGTTCAGCGGCGGCCACCCGTATAACGGCCTCGCCGACAACGGCAGCTTCACCCTCGCCGCCGATGTGATCCTCGGGTTCTAGAGCATCATCCGATCGATCTCGCGTATCGATCGGATATGATTGCTCGCCAGACAACGACCTGGAGTTTTCTTTCGATCCCTCTCGATCGGGAAAAGCTCTAGGCCGTCGTGCCGGTACGCCTGCGTTCCGGCGGCGGGCCGGCGAGTGCTGCGATCGCGTCCTCGGCGCGGGTGAGCACGCCGACCAGGCTCACGCGCAACTCGTCGAGCTTGCGTTCGTTGCTGAGCTTCAGCCCGAAGACGTCCTTCACGTAGAACACATCCACCGCGCGCACGCCGTACGTCGTGATATGCGCGGACGCGATCTGCAACCCCTGCTGGCTGATCGCCGCGGTGACGTCGTGCAGCAGGCCGGGGCGGTCGCGGCCATTCACCTCGATCACCGTGTGGGTATTGGACGCGCGATTATCCACCACGACGCGCGGCGGCACATGGATCGCCCGCATTCGCCGGCCCATCAGGCTGCTCGACGACTTGGCGATCTCGCTGGCGAGGTCGATCCGCCCCGAGAGCGCCTGCTCGACCAGGATGGTGAGGCGGGCGAGCCGATGCGGCGCGTCGAACGTGTCCTCGGCCGCGTCCTGCACCCAGAAGGTGTCGAGCGCCATGCCGTTGGTCATGGTGTGGATGCGCGCATCGACGATCGAGGCGCCGGCCACCGCGAGCGCTCCGGCAATCCGGCTGAACAGGCCTGAATGATCGCTGGTGTAGATGGTGACCTCGGTGACCGCGCGCGCCGGCAAAGGCTGCGTGTCGACGGTGAGCGTCGAGGCCCGCGCGGTGCTTTCGCGGATCATCCTCGCGTGCCGGGCGTGCGTTTCCGGGTCGAACGACAGCCAGTAGCCGCCATAGCCGAGGGCCAGGAACGTCGCGATCTCGGCGGGTTCGAATCCGTCCGCCTCGAGCAGGTCGCGCACCGCGTCCTTGGCGCGCGATACCCGGACGTCGCGCTCCGGGGTCGCGAGACCGCCGGCCAGCACTTCCGCCACCCGCCCGTACAGCTCGCGCAGCAGCGTCGCCTTCCAGTTGTTCCAGACCTTCGGGCCCACCGCGCGCATGTCGATGATGGTCAGGATCAGCAGCAGCCGAAGCCGCTCCGGCGACTGGATGGTGTCGGCGAGGTCCAGGATGGTTTTAGGGTCGTCGATATCGCGGTGGAACGCGGTCTGGCTGAGCAGCAGGTGATGCAGCACCAGCCACGACACCGTCTCGGTTTCTTCCGCCGAGAGGCCGAGCGTCGGACACAGCTGCAGCGCCACTTCCGAACCGAGCTCGGAATGATCGCCGCCGCGGCCCTTGGCGATGTCGTGCAGCAGCGTCGCCACATACAACGCGCGGCGCGATTGCAGGTCCTCGACGAGATCGTTGGCGACCGGCGTCTCCTCGGCGAGCAGCCCGGCCTCGAGCATGCCGAGGATGCGCACCGCCTCGATGGTGTGCTCGTCGACGGTGAAGACGTGATAGGTGTCGAACTGCATCTGGCCGACGATGCGCGACCATTCCGGGATCAGCCGGCCCAGCAGCCCGGTCTCGTTCAGCACATGCAGCCACCTGGCGCCGGACTGCGCCGGCTCACCGCGGCCGATCTCGTCGGGCGGCGAGGCGCGGCCCCCGGTCGTGCCCGCCGGCTCCGCGGAGATGGGTCTGGGACGCCGCTCCGGCCGTGTGCCGCAGATCAGCCCGAGCAGGATGCGGTTGGCCTCGGCGTCGCCACGCAGCGAGGCCGCACGTCGCTCCCAGCGGATCAGCGCGTGCATCGCCAGCGGGTGGATCGCCAGGCGCCGCTCGCAGGCCTGCGCCAGCAGCCGCAGCATCATGATCGGCTGGTCGTCGAACGACACCCCGGGCGCCGGCATGATCTGCCCGTCGACGAGCTCGAAGCCTGCCGCCAGCAGCGCCGGGTCAGCCTGGCGCGCAGCCGCCGGAACCCCGAGCGCCTCGCGCAGCACCTGCGGTTCCAGGATGTGGGTGAGGCGCATCACCTCGCGTGCGGTCAGGAAATAGTGCCGCATGAAGCGCTCGACACCGACCTGGCGACCGTGCCGCGTGTATCCCATGCGGGCGCCGACCACCGGCTGCATGTCGAAGGTGAGGCGCTCCTCGGCGCGGCCAGCGATGTAGTGGAGGTGGAATCGCACCGTCCAGAGGAAGTCCCACGAGCGTTGCGCGCGCTTGGCTTCCTGTTCGGTCAGCAGGCCGGGGGTGCCGCGATATCGGCCGGTCGGGCGGGCCAGCTCGGCGAAACTGCTGGTGCCGAAGGTGTCGCGACTGAGCCAGTACAGCGTCTGCAGGTCGCGCAGCGCGCCGCGGCCTTCCTTGATGTTCGGCTCGACCAGGAACGGGCTCTCGCCGTAGCGCTGGTGGCGGATGGCGCGCTCCCGCTGCTTGTCGGCGATGAACCCGCCCGGACCCGCCTCGACGCAGGCGACGATGTAGCGGGCCTGGAACATCGCGAACAGCGCGTCGTCGCCGGCGATGCGGCGGGCGTCCAGCAGCGTGGTGCGGATGGTGGTGTCGTCGGCGGCCTCGGCGATGCACTGGCTGACCGAGCGCGTCGCGTGCCCGACCTTGAGCCCCAGGTCCCACAGGAAATAGAGCATGAACTCGACCGCCGCGAGGATCGCCGGCGCCGGCTCCTCGTCGGTCAGGAACAACAGGTCGATGTCGCTGAACGGCGCCAGGGTGCCGCGCCCGTAGCCGCCGGTGGCCGCGATCGCCAGCGTCATGCCCGGTGCCGATTCGGCAAGCGTGAGCCGGGCGGCGGCGATCTGCTCCTGCAAGGCGTCGTTCAGGGTGAAGTCGTGCAGCGCGTCGATCAGCCCGTCGGTGAGGGCGGAGAGGCTCTGCGCGGCGGTCTCGCCATCGAGCCGGTGCTGCTCGAACTCGTCGCGGATGGCCTGCTGGATCCGCGCCAGATGACGTCGGAACAAGGCCAGGGCTGCGGCGCGCGGCGTCGGTCCGGCGTCTGCAGGTTTTGCGAGTGCCAAGGCGAGGGCGCGGGCGGCATCCTCTGGATCCATGAACAGCGAGGCTGGTGTAGGCATTGTCTCACGATCGTAGCGCGTCGCCGTCCGCGGCAACAGCAACATCGTGCATTGCAGCAAAGATCGCCTTCAGCCGATAGAGCGCGTCCAGCGCCTCGCGCGGCGTCAGCTGGTCGGGATCGATCGCGCCGAGGGCGTGGCCGAGCGCATCGGGCCTGGGAGCGGTCGTGCCGGTGTCCGGCGGTGGCGGATCCACAGGTTCGGGTTCGTCCAGCCCGGCGAACAGCGGCAGCGGCGGCCGGCTCGCGGCGCGGGTTTTTTCCAGGCTGGCCAGCAGCCGCCCGGCCCGGCGCACCACCGGTTCCGGCACCCCGGCGAGCCGCGCCACGTGCACGCCCCAGCTGCGCCCAGCGACACCTTTGACGACCTCGTGGCGGAACACCACCTGGCCCTTCCATTCGCGCACGCTCATGGTGTGGGCGCAGAGGCCCGGGAGCGTCTCGGCCAGCTCGCCGAGCTCGTGGAAGTGGGTCGCGAAGATGGTGCGGCAGCGTTGCGCGCCGGCCAGCGACTCCAGCACCGCCCAGGCGATCGCCAGCCCGTCGAGGGTCGAGGTGCCGCGGCCGATCTCGTCCACCACCACCAGCGAGCGCGGGCCGGCCAGGTGCAGGATCGCCGCGGTCTCGATCATCTCGACCATGAAGGTGCTGCGGCCGCGGGCCAGATCGTCGGCGGCGCCTACGCGACTGAACAGCCTGTCCACCACGCCGATCCGGGCCGCGTCCGCCGCCACCGGCAGCCCGGCCTGGGCCAGCACCACGGCGATGGCGGCCTGGCGCAGGAAGGTCGACTTGCCGGCCATGTTGGGCCCGGTCAGCAGCATCACCCGGCGATCGGGGGAGAGGTCGCAATCGTTGGGGGTGAAGCGGTCGGTGCGGGTGAGCGCGGCCTCCACCACCGGATGCCGCGCCTGCTCCAGCCGGAACGACGCATCGTCGGTCAGCACCGGCCGGCACCAGCGTCCGCTGGCCGCAATCCCGGCGCAGGATTGCAGCACGTCGAGCAACGCCAGTGCCTCGGCGATCGTGGGCAGCGTGGCATGCGCCAGCGCCTGTGCCACCAGCGACCCGAACACCAGGCGCTCGCGCTGCAGGGTGCGGTCGGCGGCCTCGCCGATGCGCCGGTCTAGATCGGCGAGCTCGTCGGTGGAGAACCGGGCGGCGCTGGCGGTGCCCTGGCGCAGCACCAGCTCCGGGCGGCCCTTGAGCTGGGCTGCCGCCGCGACCGGCACCTCGATCACGTAGCCGAGCTGGGCGTGGTGCCTGATGCGCAGGCTGGCGACCCCGAAGGCTTGCGCGTACTGCATCTGCAAGCCAGCGATCACGCGTCGGCTGTCGTCCCGCAAGGCGCGTTCGGCATCGAGCTCGCCATCGAAGCCGGTGGCGATGGTGCCACCGTCCTCGAGCCGGGCCGGCAGGTCGGGGCTGAGTGCGGCGGCAAGAAGTGTTTCGAGCGCCGTGCCGTCGCGCAGGATGCCGCGCGCGCGCTTCAGAAGCTCCGGCAACGGCGAGTGGATCGCAGCCGCCCGGTCGGCACCGCGGTCGCCATGTCCGGCGGCCAGGTCGAGTGCCGCCGCCGCCTCGCGCGCCGCGAACAGCCCGTCGCGCAAGGCGGCCAGGTCGCGCGGCTGGCCGCGGCCGACCGACAATCGCCCCAGTGCGCGTGCGATGTCGGGCGCACCCCGAAGGGCCTGCCGCAAGGCGCTCGTGCAGGTGGGATCGCCGGCCAGGACACTCCAGCCATCCTGCCTGGCGACGATGCGGTCGAGGTCGGTCAGCGGGCCGGCGATCCAACCTGCCAGCATCCGGCTGCCGGGTGCGGTGACCGTGCGGGCGACGCACGCGAACAGGCTGTGCTCGGTGGTGCCGTCTCGGCTGCGCAGCAGTTCCAGGCTGGCGCGCGTCGCCGGATCGAGTCCCAGCAGGCCGCCGCTGCCACCGGCGCCCTGCGACGATGGGCGGGACAGCCGCGGCAGCTGGCCCGCCTGGCTGTCGCGCACGTAGTCCAGCACGACCATGCCGGCCATCGCCTCCTCGTCCGTGAAGCTGCCGAACGCGTCGAGGCTGGCGGCGCCGAACGGCTCGGCCAGGCGCTGGCGGGCGACGAGCGGGGCAGGCGCCAGCGGCGCGGCGCCACGGCGTGGCTCGAACTCGCCGAGTGGCAGCGATGCCGGCGCCAGGATCTCCGCCGGATCGAGCCGGCCGAGCAGCTCCGCCAGCGCGCCCGCGCCGCTGACGGACGCGGTCTCGAACAGGCCTGTGGACACGTCGATCCAGGCGGCCCCGATCACGGGTGGGCTCGCCGCTGCATCCGGACGCGCGCTGCGTCGGGCAGGCGCCTGCACCAGCGCCAGCAGCAGGCTCGGGCGGCCCGGCTCCAGCAGCTCGTCCTCGGTCAGGGTGCCGGCGGTGACCAGCCGCACCACATCGCGCGACAACGGACCCTTCGGCACGCCAGGTCCCGGCTTGCGGGCGGGTTCGGTCTGCTCGGCGATGGCAACCCGGAAGCCGCGCCGGATCAGCCTGGCGAGATAGGCCTGGGCGGCCGCCACCGGCACGCCGCACATGGCGATTGGCTCACCGGCATGCCGGCCGCGGGCGGTCAGCGCGATGTCCAGGGCGGCGGCGGCGGCCTCGGCGTCGGCGAAGAACAGCTCGTAGAAGTCGCCCATCCGGAAGAACAGCAGCGCGTCCGGATTGCGTGCCTTGAGCGCGAACCACTGCGCCATCGCCGGCGACGCGCCCTCGGCCGAACGGACTGCGTCTGGGGTCACATCGTCGTTCATCGGACGATCTGTAGAGGGTGGCGGCAGCTTGCTCCAGTCGCCCGGCCGATCCTGCGGCAGGTGCTGCGCCGGATGTGGCCGCCGGTGTTCAGCCTTTCAGGAAGACCGATCCGTCGTTGGTGGCGGCGGCCGTATCCAGCCGGTTCTCGACGCTGTCGGCAAACCCGACGATCACGCTGGCCCGCGACGCGCCGTTGGCGAGCTCGCTGGTCCAACCATTGATCTCGCTGGCGCTGCCTGCGCGATGCAACGTGTTCTGATACAGCGCCGCGACGAAACCGGTGTTGCTGAACGCGCCGTAGTCCCGCGCGAACTCCTGCGAGCCGACCAGCCCGGCCGCCACCTGCGTGGTGCTCTGCCCGTTATCGAGATTGGTCGCCCAGCTGTTCATGCCGGTCGGGTCGGGTGCGCGGCCGAGTGCTGTTTCATACAGCCGGTACACCTCGGAATCGTCCTTGTCTCCGCCGAGCGGTTCGTAGAGTGCCCGGGCCTCCTGGCTCTGGGCGAGGCCTGCAAGGACATCGGCGCGGCTGAGGCCGGATTGCAGCCCGTTCAGCCAGTCCTGCGCGCCGCCCGCATCGGGGGTCCGGTCCAGGGTGGTCTCATAGGCGCGGGTGATGAATTGCATAGTGTTCAGCTGGTTCCAGCCATCGCCCGCGAATTCCTGCGAGCCCACGAAACCCGTGGCGATCTGATCGATGGACTGGCCGGAATTGACCGCGTTGGTCGCATTCTCGAGCCCGCCCAGGTCAGGGTCGCGATTGAAGGCGGCGTGGTAGAGGCGGGCGACGATCGCGGCATTTCCGGTCGGATCGGCCAGCGCGGCGCCGTCCTGGAACACATAGACCTGGTCGGCCGTGACGGAGGTAGTGCCTTCGGTGCCGACATTGTCGTGCACCAGCAACGTGCCGTTGCCGTTCTGGGCACGCGTGTAGTCGCTGCTGTCGCCGTAGAAATAGATCGTGTCCTGGTCCAGACCCTGGCCTTCGTTCGGACCATAGATCGACTGGATGCCGGCGATGTCGGAACCGCTCAACGTCCGGTTCAGGTCGGTGGCGGTCGGGTACATCACCGCGGTCGAGCTGGTATCGTGCGCCATCCCGAGCGCATGCCCGATCTCGTGCAACGCCACCTGCTCGAAGCTGGCGCCGGTGCCCGAATAGATCAGTGTGCCACTCGCATCCGCCTGCAGCGGCGTGATCGAGGGGTCCTGCAACTCGATCGTCACGCCGGGCGCCAGGTCGCTGGTGCCGACATAATAATACGGGATCGTCACCCCGATCTCGTTGCCGTCGGATTGTGCGCCGTTCAGCAGGTTGCCGAAGCCGATCCGGATGTCGGGAGTTTCCGTGGAGCTGCTGTTGTCGGCGACCTGGGCCAGGATGACCCCGGACTGTGACTGCCAGGATGCGAAAGCCTGCTCGATCAGGTTCTGCTGCGCCGCGTCGACCACCTCGTTCGAAAACGACGTATCGCCGAGCGTCGACACCCCACTGGTTTCGAACGACCAGGTGACGACCGGCTCGTATTTCCAGTCGAAGCCCTCGAGGGAGTAGGTCATCGTATCAGCCGCCTCTTGCAACCAGACGGCAGGAGGCGCCCGGATGCACACGTTTAACGGGCAGAAATCGCTGCAACAAGTTGTCGTCGCGCCCAAGAAACAAGATTTTCTGGTTTTATGGCAATTTATCGCGTTCAGGCCGGCGGCTTTCGCCGTGCGGACGGAGGGAAATCATGACCCGGATATTGTTCATCGGCCAGAAGCCCGAAACGGTGGATTATTCCGATCCTGCCCTGCCGCCAGGGTTCGATGCGGAAAAGATCGCCGCCGGCATTGCTGTGGCTGTCGCCGATATCGAGGCACGGGGATGGCAGGGCGACACCTGCATGATCGCGCCCGATGAAACAGCGGGTCCCGCCATCGAGAGGCAATTATCCGGCACGCATTACGACTGCGTGGTGATCGGCGGCGGCCTCAGGATCCCGCCCAGGAGCCTCGGCCTGTTCGAGATCGTGATCAACGCCGTCCACAAGGGCGCACCCGGTGCAGCCATCGCATTCAATACGCGTCCGGAGGACACCGCCGAAGCGGCAGCCCGTCAACTCGCTCGTAGCGGACGTCCGTGAAGCGCCTTCGACCGTTCAGCGGCCGCAGGTGGGGACTGGCACGGCCGGCTGCATGACCAGCCTGGTGCCGTCGGGCACGAAATCGGTGACCAGGTGGAGAGGCTTCTTCGGGAACAGCGTCCCGGGCGGCGCGGTCCAGCCGTCATAGCGGACCGAGAAGAGCGACCCGAGCCGGCGCGGTGGCTCGATCCGGGCCTTCAGCGCGTAGCTCTCGCAGTCGTGGTTCATCTTCATAAGCGCTTTGGTTTCGCCGGTCGGTGACGCTGCGCCCGCGAGGATGTCGTCATAAGCAACCGGGCCCGCGCTCGACATACGGATGACGCCGATCCATTCCGAGCATTCGCCCATGCCGCACCGGGCGCTCCGCGCGAAGAACAGCGGATCGCCTGCGAATCGATGCAGCTCGGCGCCGGCATTTGCCGGCTGGCCCCCTACGCCGGAGGTGAGCAACTCCGGCCAGAGGTGCCGTGGCACCCAGCCGCCCGATGTTCGACCGAGATAGGAGATCGCAATAGCGCCGGGAGCCGCATGGGCCACGATCTCGTTGACCTCGTAGGACACGAGCGCGACCTCATGATCGCCCAGATCGACAAGACGGTTCGGGCGGACGCCGAAGCTGACGGACCCGGTCCCGACACGCTTCGGTGCATCCGGGCCATCGTGGATCGGCACGGTCAGGGTCCGCGTAAGCGGCGACGCATGCCCGAAACTCGCGATGAACGCCGCTTCGAGATCCGGACCCTGGTCACACCGGCCGGCAGCCGGGACCGCCAGCACAAGGCCGGTGGCGATCACCGCGAAACGGTATCGAATATGCCTGAGCAAGTCCGTCCGGACCGGTCTTGTCGATCGCCGCGCCCTGACGATGCTCAGAACCCCAGGATCACGTCGCCGGCGAGGGTGAAGTTTCCGGTGTTGGTGAGGTCGTTGTACGGGTGGCCGCCGCTGAACGACTTGTCCCAGCGGATTTCGGGGCGGAAGGCGAGCAGCGCCACGTGCGGGATCACCGGCTTGTAGCTCACCCCCCAGGTCCACTCGCTGTAGGTCTGCCGGCCGGCACCATAGGCGCGCGATGGCAGTCCGTTCAGTGCCCGGATCGGGTCGAGGTTGCCGGGATCGGCAGCGACGAAGAAGCCGGCATTGTCGCGATACACCTCGCCGCGGAAATTCGCGGTCAGTGTCGGCGTCAGTGCATAACTCGCGTAGCCGGCCAGGCCATAGGAGTCCGCGCCGAACGCATCGTCATGCTGCCACTGGCCCTCGGCAACGAAGGTGAGCTTGTCGGTCGCCTTGTAGGTGACAACGCTGTCGGCCTCGTAGCGCATCTCGCTGTTGGCGTTGTTGCCCAGCGCGTTGGTGGCGTTCTCCGGCCCGAGATGGATGTAGGCGAGGGCTGTCAGCTTGCCGCCCGCCAACCCGTTCAGTCCGAACCCGACCAGGCCTGCCGGCTCGGCATTGTTGTCGCCGCCGCCGAAGGTCGTGCTCTCGCCGGTATCGACCTCGCCGTAGAGATCGAGCGTCGGATTGACGTGGGCCACCGCCTGCAGGCCGGTATGCTGGAACGGGCCGAAATTGAAGTTGTAGGAGTGCGAATAGAACGGGTTGGTGCTCGGGTCGATGGTCTCGTAGCCGATCAGCGTGGCGAACTGGCCGAGCTTGAAGTCGATGCCGCCTTTTACCAGCCAGGGCGCGTGCATCGTCACGTTCGCCTGCAGGATGCTGAACTGGTCACGGTCGTGCGTCAGATAGCCGAACTCGCCCAGGTAATGCGTGTAGCGCGCGTCCGATCCATACGTGCCCTGCAGGATGAAGCCGAAATCGTAGGTCGAGAGGGTCGGGTCGATCGGCCGGGTAACGGTCAGCTGCAGGCTGTTCAGCAGCACCGTGTTGGCCTTGTCGTCGAACAGCCGACCATAATTCAACCCATCCGCCGGCCGGTCGAAATTGCCGGTGATCCCGGCATCGAGTTGTGCGCCATAGGTGATCGTGCTGGCCCAGGTCTTCGGTGCGGCGGGCGCAGCGGGTGCGGCCGGGGTGGCGGTCGCGGCGGTGCCGTTGACGCTCGCCGACGCAGGCGTGGTCCCGGTCGAGACCGCCGGGGCGCCAGTTTGTGCCCCGCTCTGGGCTGCGGTCTGGGCAAGACCGGCGCCAGGCATCGCCAGCAACCCGGCGAGTGCCATCGGCAGCAGCGACGCGCCGGCCAGCAGGGTGCGACGGCTGGTCCGAACCATGTGGTTCCTTGCTCGGCCTGAGCAGGCGCGGTGCTGCGCGGTCAGGGTCGCAGGGAACAGGGTCATGTCGATCCTCCGGTCATTCAGGCTGGCGTCGACTCGTCCCTCAACCGGAACAAGCGAGGTGTCGATACGCGTCCGACAGGATTGTCTGTGACTGGCCGGACTGCCCCTTGTCCAGGCAGAACCGGCACGCCGAACCGCCCTTGCCTCAGAAAACACCATGTTGTCGCAGATTTGCCACGCTTTCTTGCGGCGTGAGCGGTAGCTGCCTAATTTTATTACGTCGGTGGGCCGCGGCATCATCCGGCGGATCCTGGCTGTCCGTTGCACGAGGAGGCCCGCCGGACGCGCGAGCTGAAGACCTCGCCTGGTCCGTTTCGCTCGGACGCAGCGTCAGCCCCTGGCCCGGTCCTGCGCCGGTTGTCGTCTTCTCTGCAACCGCTGGCGCAGCCTGGCCGGCAGCCGCCGGATGTCGAACACGCCCAGCAGCTGCAGCAGGATCGCGTAGCTGGCCATGCCGACCGTCACCAGCAGCAGCAGCCCGCAGATGCGGTAGAGCCCGTGCCAGCTTTCGAGCCCGGCGAGCAGGGTGTGCGAGAGCATTGCCAGCACCGCCGCCATGCCGACCGCTGCCATGCCCATGCGCAGCAGCCGGGACAGCATCACTCGGTCGGGCCGCAGGTAGCCGCGCCGGAGCAGCAGCACCATCAGCACGATGGCGTTGATCGCCGAGGCCAGGCTGGTGGCAAGCGGCGGCCCGACATGCTGCAGCGGGTGCATCAGCAGCAGGTTGAGGCACAGGTTGAAGCCGAGCGTCGCCATGCCGACCCTGACCGGCGTCGACATGTCGCCGCGGGCGAAGAAGCCGGGGGCCAGCACCTTGATCAGCACGAAGAACGGCAGCCCGAACGCGTACGCCGTCAGCGACTGGGCGGACAGCATGACGTCGCGTGGCGTGAACGCGCCGTAGCCGAACAGCGTCCCGAGGATCGGCACCGACAGCACCATGAGGGCGAGGCAGGCGGGCAGGGTCAGGATCAGCGCGAACTCGATGGCGCTGTTCTGGGTGCGGTGCGCCTGCACCAGGTCGCCGGTCTGCACGTGGCGGGTCAGCACCGGCAGCATGGTGGTGCCGGCAGCCGCACCCAGGACGCCGAGGGGCAGCTGGTTCACCCGGTCGGCGAAATACATCAGCGACACGCTCCCCGCCGGCAGCAGCGTGCCGATGATGGTGTCGACGCCGAGATTGAGCTGGGTGATGCCGCTGCCGACCAGGCCCGGCAGCATCCGGCGCATCAGCAGCCGCATGCGCGGCGTCAGGCGCGGGCGGGGCAGGCCGAGCCCCATGCCGGCCCGGTGGGAGGCGATCATCAGCACGCCGAGCTGCAACACGCCCGACGCGGTGATGCCCCAGGCGGCGGCGTGCGCCACGCTGGCGACGTGCGGCGTCAGGAACACGATCGCGGCGATGCCGACCACGTTGAACAGCACGTAGGCGGCGGCGGCCACACCGAACTTCTCCAGGCCGTTCAGAACGCCCGACACCAGGGCGGCGGCACAGATCAGCAGCACATAGGGAAAGGTGATGCGGCCGAGCGACACGGCGAGCTGGTAGTTGGCGCCAAATCCCGGGGCGATCACCCGGATCACCTGCGGCATGAACAGCTCGCCGAGCAGGGTCAGGCAGAGCAGCCAGAACAGCAGCACGCCGAGCGCCTCACGCGCAAAACCACGCGCGACGTCGGGGCCTTCCTTGGCCAGCAGGCCTGAGAAAAGCGGTACGAACGCGGAGTTGAAGGCGCCCTCGCCGAACAGCCGTCGGAACAGGTTGGGCAGCCGGAACGCCACCTGGTAGGCGTCCTGCATCGGCCCGGCGCCCATCAGAGCGGCGAGCAGCTGGTCGCGCACCAGCCCCAGGATGCGGCTCAGCATGGTCCAGCTGCCGACCGTCAGGAAGCCCTTCAGCACGCGGACAGGTCCGGCAGGAGGGTCGTCCGGATACGGGCAGTCGGGCGTGATCGCATCCCGCTGCTGTAACGTCCGGACCCGGCGAGGTCCATCGCGGGGAGCGGCGCTCCCTCGGACGGGCCGGCTACCCCGCCCGGGCGCTGCGATAGTCCCGGCGCGCGATTGCCATCAGCGCGACGACGGACGTCGAGGCGGGATCCTGTTCGCGGGGGATCGTGCCGCGCTGCATCGGCATGATCCGGTCGGCGATCTCGAGCGTCTGCCAATGGTCGTGCATGATCATGACGGTCAGGCCGCCGAGCGGCAGTCCCCGGCACCTGTTCTGCTCGCAGCCTTGCCGGTGCTCTCGCCGAATGCGCGGTAGGCGTCGATGCAGAGCTGCAGCCACTTCTGCGCGTCGAAGGTCTGGGCGTCGCCGTGGGTCTGGTCCGAGTAGGCCCGCAGCAGGTTCGGCGCGATCCATTCGACGGCGCCGGCGGGCCGTCCGGTCACCACCCGCGTCACCCACAACAGCTTGTTCGGGCCGTGACGATTGATCGCGTGGTGCAGGCTGTAAACCTCCGGGAGGTCGGCCATCGGCTTCATGTCGCGATAGACCCAGATCTTGTCGCCGTCCTCGAAATCCTCGATCATCTTCCGGCCCAGATAGGCGACCTTCTGCTCGTTCTCGGCGATCGCCTCGGCTTCGGTGCTGTCCGCGGGCCCCTTCCATGTGTGGTAGTGGTACCGGTTGGCGCGGTCGGTCATGTAGAATTCCTCGACCTCCTCGAACGCTCCGCCGCTGCCCGGCCGCATCACCTGCGCCCGGCGTGCATGCGTCGAGAGCGACCCTGGCGCGCCCATACCCTTGAAGTCGTTCTCGATCAGTCGGATCAGGTTGAGCCGGTTGGTCGAGCCGGCGAAGCGGAACAGGCCCATCGGCTCGGCTCCCAGCACGCGCTGCACGAAGCCGAACTCGCAATCCATGCCCAGGCTGACGAAGCCGCTCATCAGATCCTGGGTGGCGGGGACGACCACCGGCGCCACCTCCGGTCCGATCTCCAGCCGTGCCATTCCGAGGCTGCAGGCGATCGCCTTGTCGGCTGGCTCGAAGCTGATCTGGAAGCGCGCCGTGTTGTCGGACAGGCACTCGGTCGGGATCCAGATGTCGCGGCGTTCGGGAGCGCCGATATCGAGGTCCAGCAGGAAGGTCGCGACGTCCCAGCCATTCAGCGTCACCATCGCGCGACGCGGCCGGCCGATCGCCTCGAGCTCGAGCGACAGTCGCAACACGGTCGGCCGGTACGGCAGGTCGAAGCTCAGCGACGCCCCCGTGCCAGATGCGAGGCACCGTCCGTCGTGGTCGACCCAGCCGGGCCGCTGGCTGTCGCGCGAGCGGTCACCCGCCGGATCGCCGCGTTCCACCTGGCGCAACGTGACACCCATGACCGGTGGCATCGCCAGCACGCGTGCAGGGTCGGCCTGGGCGAGCCGGGTGTGTCGCGCGATGGTCGTGGAGGCCACCGGCGGTGCTGCCAGGAGCGGCGAGATCTGCGCCATGATGGCGTTGCTGAGCAGGCAATAACCGGTCAGGTCGCGTTCCTGCCAATCCGGCTGATCCGCGCTGCGCGCGTTGCCGTATTCGAGGATCGCGTCGCGGAACACGGCATCCAGGTGGCCGACCTGGCCGCCCAGGAACATGCCCTCCTCGTCGATGTACCAGACCACCTCCAGGCCATCGTCATGCACCAGATCGAGCAGCAGCAGCGGCGCGAACCCGGTGAACAGCAGGCGGGGCGACCATCCCTCGATGAAGGACAGGATCGCCACGCCATCCCCGTGATGGATCGCCCGCAGGCCGCCTTTCGGCGCGCGCAGCAACAAACCGGCGGTCGAGGCGATGACCGGATCCAGCATGATCGCGGACATGTAGGTCTGGTCGAGCCGGCGCGAGCCATTCGGCTCATGCAGCTCGATCGGGCCGTTCGCCAGGATCTGCTGCCGCAGCGCCGCGACGGCGAAATGCGGCAGCAGGTCCGGGCGGTCGCCAATCAAGTCGCCGTCGGACCCGGCAAACCAGGTCCGGCGATCCCCGAGATCGTTCTCGGCGTCCAGCAGGATCAGGTTGGCCCCGACGTGGCGCGTGCCGCGCAACATCCAGCCGGCGGGCAATGCCTCGACCGCAAGGCGCTCCGGAATTTGTCGTGGTTCGTTCGGCAAGCTTGCAAGATTGAGCGTAGGCCGCAGCTCCCACGGTCCGGGCAGGCTGAAATTCGGGCGCAGCGTGAGTGACATGCAGACCTCTGATTGGTGGCCGTCAGACAGGCGCCGCCCGGAGTGCCGGTCAAATCCTGATAGTGCTGATAACATAATGACATTATGCAGTGCGTGCAACGGATCTCGCATGACGTGGTGTCGGCGGCCACACCTGAAGCCGGATCCCCGCGGCACATCGGATATTCCGGATGAAGTTCGTTCGCTGTGCGTAACGCAATGCGTGGTGGTAGGATGCGGGATGAACATCGAACGCAAACCCGCCCGTCGCTCGATCCCCGAAATGGCACGAGACATCCTCGGACCGGCGGCAGCGCCTGTCGCGACCGCGCGGGTCACCCAGCTCAGGGTCGGCGATGAGAGCTTCCTCGTCGCCAGCATGATCGAGCGATGCCCGAAGGTCATGATGCTGCGCGAGCTGGTCAAGAACGCGCTCGAGGCGGCGGCGACGGCACGTCCCGGATACGGCCAGGTCAGGCTGTCGGCGGTGTCGATCGAGGGCGTGCCCAAGCTCTCGATCTGGAACAGCGGGCGGGGGCTCGACGCGGACGAGCTGTTCCGGATGTGCGACATCGCCTCGTCGATCCGCAAGCAGCACCGGCTCGACCAGAATTTCGGCATGGGCGCCAAGGTCGCGTCGTTGCCGTCGAACCGGCACGGGCTGCGCTACCGCTCCTGTCACCAGGGCATCGTGCACGAGGTGGTGCTGGGCTGGCGCGACGGGGTGTATGGCCGGTTGCAGCGCGTCGGCAACGGACCTGTCGAGCCGAGGCTCGGCCAGAACGTTACAGGCAGATTATCGAGGATTCGCAAGCCTGAGGTGAAGTTGCAGGACGTGCTCGAGGTCAGTGCGGAGGCCATCGCCTGCGGCCACGCCCTCGACCAGGACTGGACCGAGGTGGTGCTGTTCGGCAACGCGGCCGACCAGGACACGGTGCGCGATCCATACCAGGGCGCCCCATCGATGCCGGCCGACTGGCTCGCCGAGGAGCTGACATACCGGTTCTTCCGGCTCGAGCCCGACGTGCTGCTGCTGCTCGAGCAGCAGGGGCGCTATTTCGAGCCGCTTTCGGTCAGGATCCCGCGCGACTACGGCCGGCACGAGACGGTGACGCTGCCGGACGGGGTGAAGCTGCACTACGCCCACGACGCACCGGACCCGGATCCGGACCATGCCGGCAGGGGCCAGGTGCCGCCGGAGGCAGCGTATCCGACGCCCGGCACCTGCGGCCTGGTCTATCGCGACGAGCTCTACGACGTGCTCAGGCGCCAGCACTGGCTGCATGCGGCGCCGGTGTTCGGGATCCCGTTCGGCGCCCGCGCGATCTCGGTGTTCATCGAGCTGCCGGAGGCGTTCGAAATCGTTCCGGACGGCTACCGGCAGTTCCTGCGCTATGGCGGCGGCCGGCAGGGCCAGGTCGCGTGCCGGCACTTCGCCAAGGCCGTGCACGAGCATCGTCCGCACTGGCTGATCGCGATCATCGATGCGCAGGCACCGTCCGCGCGCTATCTGCCGGACATCTACGGCGATCTCGACCGGCTGCTGCGCGACCTCAAGGTCCGTCGTCGGAAGCGCCTGGTGCCGACCGCGGCGATCCACACCATCGCGGATCCTGCGGTCGCCAGCCCGGCGGCCGCGCCGCTGCAGGTCGGCGCGGTGGCAGTGGAGCCGGTCCCGCCGGACCCGATCCCGCCCGCTTCGACGCCAGCAGTCATCCCCGAGCGCGTGCACGGTCAGCTCGACCCCGCGGCCGGCAGCGTGGAGGGCGATGCGTTCGAGACGGAGCTGTCACCACAGATTCTGATGCTGCGCGACGAGCACGAGATCGAGGCGCGTGGGCTGCAGGAGCGCGCGGCCCGCTACTATCCCGAGACCCACCAGCTGTTCCTGAACGGCCACTACGCCGCGATCGCCGCGATGCGGCTGTTGCTGGAGCATGAGTTCGCCTGGGCGGCCGACCCGGAGGCGATGCGTCAGCAGGCGCTGCAGCAGGCGGAACGATCGATGGCGTCCCGGGTCGGCCGGATGCTGGTGTTCGCGTTGTCGAAACAGGACGTCTGGAGCGATCACGACCTGGCGCAGGCCTGCTCGGCTCAGGCGCTCTCGCTGGTCGCGGACGATTTCGCCGCCAGCCTGCCGTCCGCCCGGACCGGCATGCAGTCGCTCCTGGCCTGACGCCTTCAGCTCAGGGCAAGGCCGGCGAGCATGGACATCGCCGCGAGGCCCCAGAGACCCAGCAGCGGCAGCCGCCACGGTTGCGGCGCGCTGTCGAGCAGGACCCGCAGCAGCCGGCTGGAACGGCGGATGAACAGGACCGCCGCAAGCCCCACAAGCACCAGCAGCACGACCCGCTTCTGGCCCGGCGCCGTCCATCGGAACGCCAGCACAGGCAGCGCGAAAGCGACCCCGACGACCAGCCCGATGACCAGTGCCGCCACCCCGGGCATCACCGCCCGCAGTTTCGGGGGCGCACGATCAAGCATCCGCCTCAGGCGGGCGGCCGCCACCGACCGATCGATTTCGGGTTCGTGCTTCGGTGCGATCACGCCGCCCGGCTCAAGCGGCGTCTCGCGGGGCCGCTGCCACGGCCGCCATCCTCGTCGAACAGCTCCGAGAGCTTGGCCATCATGATGCCGCCGAGCTCCTCCGCATCGGTGATGGTGACCGCCCGGCGGTAGTAGCGCGTCACGTCGTGGCCGATGCCGATGGCGATCAGCTCGACGCCGCGCGCCTTCTCGATCTCGGCGATCACCTCGCGCAAATGGTGCTCCAGGTAGCTGCCGGAATTGACCGAGAGCGTGCTGTCATCGACCGGCGCGCCGTCGCTGATCACCATCAGGATGCGGCGGCTCTCCTTGCGGGCAAGCAACCGGCGATACGCCCAGGTCAGCGCCTCGCCGTCGATGTTCTCCTTGAGCAGCCCCTCGCGCAGCATCAGCCCAAGGTTGCGACGCGCCCGCCGCCACGGCATGTCGGCGGCCTTGTAGATGATGTGGCGCAGGTCGTTCAGCCGGCCGGGCTCGCGCGGCTTGCCGTCGGCGACCCAGCGCTCGCGGCTCTGGCCACCCTTCCAGGCACGGGTGGTGAAGCCCAGCACCTCGACCTTGACGGCGCAGCGCTCAAGCGTGCGGGCCAGGATGTCGCCGCACATTGCCGCCACGGTGATCGGGCGGCCGCGCATCGAGCCCGAATTGTCGATCAGCAGCGTCACCACGGTGTCGCGGAAATCGGTGTCGCGCTCGTGCTTGTAGGACAGCGCGATCATCGGGTTCACCACTACCCGGGCCAGACGGCCGGCATCGAGGATGCCCTCCTCCTGGTCGAACTCCCAGGCGCGGGTCTGCTGCGCCATCAGCCGGCGCTGCAGCCGGTTGGCGAGCTTCGACACCACGCCCTGCATGTTCAGCAGCTGCTGGTCGAGCTGCTGGCGCAGGCGGGCAAGCTCTTCCGGATCGCACAAGGCCTCCGCGGCGATCTCCTCGTCGAACTGCCGCGAGTAGGCGCGGTAGTTGGTGCCGATCGCGGCCTGCTGCGGCTCGCGCTGCGCCTGCGGGCCGCCTGGACGATCCTCGCCTTCCGCGGCCCCCTTCTGGTCGGTATCGTCCTGCTCCTCGGGGCCACTCGCGCCGGCAGATTCCGGCTCGGCACTCAGGCTCTCCTCGGTGCTGCTCCGGCCCTGCTCCGGCTGCGGGGCCTGCGGCTCCTCCGGCTCCGGCTCCGACTGGTCGTCGCCGGCGTCGCTGTCCTCTTCCTCTTCCTCGGTCTCGACGTCCATCTCGGCCAGGTCGTAGGCCGCAAGCAGGCGACGGGCGGCCCGGGTATAGGCCTGCTGGTCGTCCTGGCTCGCAGCCAGCTCGTCGAGTGCGCGATCGGCGTCGGCGGCGAGGGTGCTGCGCCACTGGTCCAGCACGCGCGCCGCGTTTTCCGGTGCTGGCTCGCCGGACAGCCGCTCGCGGGCCAGCAGGGACAAGGCGGCAGCCACCGGGAGCTGATCGCGCCGGGTCATGCGGTCGTAACCGGCGACCTCGCACTCCTGCTCCAGCCGGCTGCGCAGGTTTGCGGCCACACCACCCATGTGGCGGCCCCCCACCACCTCGATGCGGGTCTGCTCGAGCGCGTCGTACACCTCACGCGCTTCGCGCGGCGTGGGCGTGCGCGCGGCATGGACCGCGTTGTCGTGGTGGCGCAGACGCAGCGCGGCCGCATCCGCCGCCCCACGCATCTTGGCGATCTCGGCGGCGGGCAGGGCGCGGCTGGGTGAGGGAAGCCGCACCCGCTTCTCGCCGACCTGGGCCGGTCCCGCCTGGAACGTGACCTGCACGTCCTTCTGCCCGCTGATCGCCCGGAGGGCCCCGGCCGTTGCGCGCTTGAAGCCCTCGGTGCGGGTGGTCTCGCTGCTCACTTTGTCTTGTTCACCGGGCCGAGCGCCAGCTCCTGGTTGAAGCAGCGCTGGTAGTACTCGGCCACCGTCGCGCGCTCGGCCTCGTCGCACTTGTTCAGGAAGGTGAGCCGGAACGCGAAGCCGAGATCGCCGAAGATGGCGGTGTTCTCGGCCCAGGTCAGCACCGTGCGCGGCGACATCACGGTCGAGATGTCGCCATGGATGAAGCCGGCGCGGGTCAGGTCGGCCAGCGCCACCATGCTCTCGACGCGCCGCTTGAGGCCGGTGTCACGGCCGTCCCAGCCGATCTTGGCCAGCACGATCGCCGTCTCCTGCGCGTGCGGCAGGTAGTTCAGGGTGGTGACGATGTTCCAGCGATCCATCTGGCCCTGATTGATCTGCTGGGTGCCGTGATAGAGCCCCGTGGTGTCGCCGAGCCCGACCGTGTTGGCGGTGGCGAACAGCCGGAACGAGGGATGCGGCCGGATCACCCGGTTCTGGTCGAGCAGGGTCAGCCGTCCCTCGACCTCGAGCACCCGCTGGATCACGAACATCACGTCCGGGCGGCCGGCATCGTACTCGTCGAACACCAGCGCGCAGGGGTGCTGCAGCGCCCAGGGCAGCAGCCCTTCGCGGAACTCGGTGATCTGCTGGCCATCCTTCAGGACGATCGCGTCCTTGCCGATCAGGTCGATGCGGCTGATGTGGCTGTCGAGGTTGATGCGGATGCAGGGCCAGTTCAGCCGCGCCGCGACCTGCTCGATGTGGCTCGACTTTCCGGTGCCGTGATAGCCCTGGATCATCACGCGGCGGTTGTGGGCAAAGCCGGCGAGGATCGCGATCGTGGTGTCGTGGTCGAAGCGGTAGGCGGGGTCGATGTCCGGCACGAGCTCGGTGCGCTGCGAGAACGCCGCCACCTCGATGTCGCTGTCGATGCCGAACACCGCGCGCGCCGAAAGCACCACATCCGGCTGCCGAAGCACGGAGGTCGGGGGCAATCCCTCGATCCCGGCATCACCAAGGTCGGAGCTGGGCAGGGCGTCCCGGCTCATGGTGGTGTCCATGCCTCTGGGGTCGGCGATATCGTCCATTCGGTCCGCGTCCTGTCCATCTCGTGTCATCGCCTGGCCGCTCGTCGCTCTGGGCAGAGCAACCTTGGCAGCGGGCGCCCGGTCGTCATCCGGTCTCGGCGAGGCTCGCCTGGCGCGCTTCGGTCAGATGAACCCGCAACGCCGTATATGCTACGTTGATCGTCTTGAGCCGTTCCTCGGCCGCGCGATCACCACCATTGGCGTCAGGATGGTGCCGCCGCGCGAGGTCCTTGTAGCGGGTCTTGACCTCGGCAAGCGAGACCGGCCAACCCAGCCCGAGCGTCTCGAGCGGCTGGCGCAACGCCTCCGGCCGCTGGTCCACCGGCTCGCGGCCGCGCTGACGCCCCCGCACGCGCGCCTCGGCGGTGCCACGCAACAGGCCCAGCGGGTCGAGCAGCTGGTCCTCCTCGAAGGCGCCGGCGCCGCCCAGATGGCCCAGCCGCCAGGACGGCCGGTTCCAGGACACGTCCGCACGCAGGTGGGCTTCGATCTGCCCGGGGTTCATGCCCTTATAATAGTCCCAGCGCGCGTTATACTCGCGCACATGATCCAGGCAGAACCAGAAATACTCGGTCAGCGTCTGCCTCGAACGGGGCGCCCGGTAGCCGGCACGTTCCGGGCAGCCGGGGATGTCGCAGGCCTTGTCTGGCGCCGCCGGATCTGGGTCGAATGCCCGGTGTCGCTGGTTCCTGCGCATCATCACGGCGTTTATGTGCGTGCTGTTCGGGCTCGCGCAAGAGGAACCGGGGGGCGACGCGCATGCCGGGCCCGGACCGGTCGGAGGATACCATGACAGAGATGCCAGTGGCGGACCGGGCGGCCAGGATGCGGGCGGCCATGATGGAGCGGTTCCACCCCGAATTGCTTGAGATCAGCGACGAGAGCGCCCGCCACGCCGGCCATGCAGGGATGCGCGAGCGCGGGCCTGCGGGGGTCGGGGAGACACACTATGCCATGTTGCTGGTGAGCGAAGCCTTCCAGGGCAGCAGTCGCGTGCAACGTTCCCGGCTCGTGCACGAGGCGCTCGGCCCGGAGTTCCGGAGCGGGCTGCACGCACTGTCGCTGACGTTGCGGACCCCGGCGGAGCATCGGGAGCACCCTCGCCACGCTTGAACGTCATTTGCACGCCCTCCGGCGTTCCGGTAACTGATTCTTCACCTTCGGATGTTTTTATCGTGCCAGAGAGGCAGTTGATGGCGGATTTCGACGACACTATGGCGAGTTCGACCTCGACGCGTTTTAACGGTTACTTCGATCGTTTTGACGCTGGCCGCGCGTCCGGCTGGGTCACCGACCTGGTGTCGCCGCATGAAGTTGTGAAGCTGACTGCGCTGATCGACGGCACCGCACTGGGTACCGTGATCTGCAACGGTCTGCGCGAGGACGTGCGGGGAGCGCTCGGCCTGGCATCCGCCGAGGTCGCCTTCGAGTTCGACATCCCGGAGAAATACCTGGACGGCGAGCCGCACGTCATCAGCTTCCTTCTGCCGGACGGCCACGTCCTGCCGCACATGGGTGAGGCCGGGCTCAGCAGCCTGAAGCCGTCCTACGAGTTCAGCGCGCGGCCACATGTCACCATCCAGGGCAACGTCGACGGCCTGGTCCACAACGCTTTACGCGGGTGGGTGCTGCGCAAGGTGGGACGTGATTCGGTCGCGCACGCGCGCTGCGACATCATGATCACCTGCGACAACGTCAAGATCGCCCAACTCAAGGCTGACCGCTTCCGGCGCGATGTCGGCAACGTGCTCGGCTGCGATCCGAATTGTGGTTTCGAGTTCGCCATTCCGCACGCCTTCATGAAGGACTACGCGCAGAAGTTCCGCTTCTTCGTGCTGCCGGACATGATCGAGCTCGACAACAGCCCGTTCGTCACCGGAACAGTCTCGAATTTCCTCGAGGGCAAGCTGGTTTCGATCTCCAACGACATGAGCCGCATGTACGCGGACATGGAGAAGTTGCGGCGTCAGATCGGCTCGCTGCTGCCGAGCCAGGGCTATCATCTCGGCGACTATGATCGCTGGGCTCGGCGTTATTACGAGAATTTGCGTGCCCGGGTCGCGGCCGAGCGACGCGCGCTGAAGCAGGCCGGAACGCTGCCGCCGGAGCCGCTGGTCACCGTCATGGTGCCGACCTACAAGCCGCTGCTGTCGGATTTCGTGGCTGCGGTCGAGAGCGTGATCGCTCAGACCTACGAGAACTGGGATCTCGTGATCGTCGATGACGGATCGAAGTCCAAGGAGGTCTCCGAAAAGATCGACGAGTTCTGCCGTGCCGACAAGCGCATCCGCTGCATCCGCTCGAAAAAGAACGTCGGCATCGCCAAGGCTACCAATATCGCGATGGAAGCGTCCATCGGCGAGTGGACGGTGTTTTTCGACCATGACGACATGATCGTCGACGTGGCGCTCGAGGTGATGATCCGCACCGCGCAGCGCACCGGCGCCAAGCTGCTCTATTCCGACGAGGACAAGATCGACCAGGCTGGCTACTACCTGGAGCCGAACCTGAAGCCGGACTGGAACTACCGGTACATGCTCGGCTGCAACTATGTCTGCCACCTGACAGTGGTCGAGACTGCAACGATGCGCCAGGTCGGGTTGCTGAAGAAGGAGTACGATGGCGCCCAGGATCACGACTTCATCCTGCGTTGCTCGGAAATCCTGAAGCCGTCGCAGATCGTGCACGTGCCTGAGCTGCTCTATCACTGGCGGATCACGCCGAACTCGACGGCCGCCGACGTGTCCAAGAAGGGCTACGCGGTCGATGCCGGCGTGCGCGCGGTAGCCGATCACCTGAAGCGCAAGGGCCAGGTCGCCAAGGTCTCGTCCATCAACGGGTTGACCATCTACGGCGTCGAGTGGATCCCGCAGACCAAGCCGAAGGTGTCGATCATCATCCCGTTCCGGGACCAGATCGAGACCACACGCCACTGCGTGAAGACGCTGCTTGAGAACACCGACTACGACAATTACGAGATCCTCCTGGTGAATAACTGGTCGACATCGGTCGAATCCGGGCCCTTCATCAAGGAAGCCCGCCAGAACAAGAAGGTGCGTGTTCTCGACGTGATCGAGGATTTCAATTATTCGCGGCTGAACAATCTCGCGACGCAGGACAACGACGCCGAGTTCTTCGTGTTCATGAACAATGACGTGTTCATCACCGACGACGGCTGGCTCAACCGGATCCTCGGCGAGGCGCTTTCCGACAGCGAGGTCGGCATCGTCGGTGGAAAGTTCCTGTATCCGAACAAGACCGTGCAGCACGCCGGTGTCATCGTCGGCACGCATGGTGTCGCGGCGCACATCCATCTCGGCATTCCGGATGACGATTACGGGTATATCGGACGTGCCCGGCTAAGCCACGACCTGGTCGCCGTCACCGCCGCCTGCATGCTGATCCGCGCCGATGTGTTCCGCCAGGTCGGCGGCTTCGACGAAGAGAACCTCAAGGTTGCCTATAACGACGTCGACCTGTGCCTGAAAGTGTATGAGAGTGGCCACCGTATCATCTGGTGCGCCGACTTCGTGGCCGAGCACCATGAAAGCCTGTCGCGCGGCAGCGACATGCGCCCGGACCAGGAGGACCGTTTCTTCCGCGAGCAGCAGATCATGTACGAGCGTTGGGGCGACAAGCCGTTCTTTCGCAGTGACCCGTTCTTCAACCCCAACTTCTCGCGCGTCGACCGGCTGTTCTACGACCTGGAGGATCCGGCACGTGTCCGGGCGGATCAGGTCGTCACCGGCTGATCCTGTGGTGCGGATGTTACGATCGGCCCTGCTGGCGTCGGGGCTTGTCCTGTCGGGCTGCGCGCTGGGACCGCACGTCACGCCGCACACCGCGGCGGAACAGGCCAGCATCGATGCGGCGCAGTCGAGCCTCGACAGCATGCGTGGCCTCGCGGCCCGGTTCGTCCAGGTTGGTCCCGGCTCGGACACCGGCGCCGGCAGCGCCTGGTTCGAGACCGGGCATCTCCGGCTGCAATACGATGCGCCAACCCGGCGGATTGTCGTCGCGACCCGCGGCCGCCTGACCATCCACGATGACGCGACCGACTCCACGACGCGGATCTCGCTCGCCGCCAATCCGCTGGGCCTGTTGCTCTCCGGGCCGGTCAGGCTGTCCGGCGAGATCGACGTGACCGACATCCAGCGCAGCGGGGCGGCTCTGCAACTCTCGCTTGCCCGGGCCAGCAACCCGGCGCAGGGGCTGCTGACCCTGTTCTTCGAGGTGCGGCCGGACGGATCGCTCCTGCTCTCCGGCCTGGAGGCGGTCGATGCCGAGCAGCACCGGACGCGGTTCCATCTGTATGATCAGCGCGTTGGCCAAACCCTCGATGAAGCGCTGTTCATGCCGCCCGGATCTTAGGCGGCTCCCCCCCGAACGCCGCGGGCCAGCACGCTGCCAACGCCGCGTCGACATCTCGCATCGTCGCATCGATGCCGAGCGCCCGCAGGCTGGTCACCCCGTGCTCGCGGATTCCGCACGGAACGATCCCGTCGAAATGGCCGAGCGCCGGATCGACATTCAGCGAGACCCCGTGCCAGGTGACCCAGCGCGTCAGCCGGACGCCGAGGGCTGCAATTTTCGCCTCCCGGCCGCTGACGGCATCGGTGACCCAGACGCCGACGCGGCCGTCGCGTCGCCCGGCATCCACGCCGAGGATTGCAAGAGCCGCAATCAGCCAGCCTTCCAGTGCGGTGACGTAGGCGCGGACGTCCTGCGGCGGGACCGGACCGTGGCGCCGGTGCAGGTCCAGCATGACGTAGGCCACGCGCTGGCCCGGGCCGTGATAGGTCCACTGGCCGCCACGACCCGCCTCGAAGGTGTCGAAGCCGAACGGGTTGAACAGATCGCCCGGCTGCGCGGACGTGCCTGCGGTGTAGGTCGGAGGATGCTCGAGCAGCCAGACGCTCTCGCGGCCGCTCTGGTCGCGGATCCCGGTGACGAGCTTTCCCATCCGGTCGATTGCCGCCGGATAGGGGACCAGGAGGTCGCTCCGGAGCCAATCCGGCGCCGATCCCGCGTCCACCGCGGCCTTGATCAAGGGGATCGCGGGATTCTCGGTTACGACGATTGCGGTGTGGTCGTCCATCGTCTATACGCGCCTCCGTCCTCCCGGATATGGCGTATCGGCCCCGGGATGTCACGGTGCGGTCGTGGCGGAATGGTAGACGCGCAAGCTTGAGGTGCTTGTGGGGGAAACCTCGTGGAAGTTCGAGTCTTCTCGACCGCACCAAATCACCTCGAAGAGCACCTTCTAACCGCGCGTATGTTGCGATGCGGCGAAATGCAGAGCCGGAACATCGTCGGCTTCATCATCATCAAAACATTTTTACCCGTTTGAAGGCGGCTCAAGTTGCAGCCGCCTTCCGCAGCGCTTCTGGTGGCGTAGCGGCGCGCGCGCATTGCAGCCATGGCAGCCACGTGGCACGCTTCGAGCGTAATGATGCCGCCGCTTCGGATCGGCGGCCCAAGCGAAGGTGGATAACGTGATCAAGCCCTTACGCAAGGCAGTGCTTCCGGTCGCAGGGCTGGGGACGCGCTTCCTTCCGGCGACCAAGGCGATGGCCAAGGAAATGCTTCCGGTCGTCGACAGGCCATTGATCCAGTATTCGATCGATGAGGCGCGCGCCGCCGGGATCGAGCAGTTCTGCCTGATCACCGGCCGCGGCAAGACCGCGCTCGTCGAATATTTCGACCGCGCCTACGAACTCGAGGCCACACTCAAGGAGCGCAACAAGCCGGAGGCGCTGGAGGCACTGCGCGAGTCCAGCATGATGCCGGGCACGATGCTGTCGGTGCGCCAGCAGGAACCGCTTGGTCTCGGGCACGCGATCTGGTGTGCGCGCGCTTTCATCGGCGACGATCCGTTCGCGATCCTGCTGCCGGACGACATCGTCCTGTCGAAGACGCCGTGCCTGAAGCAGCTGGCCGACGCCTACCAGCAGACCGGTGGAAGTGTCGTTGCGGTGACGGAAGTGCCGCATGAGCACACCAACCGCTACGGCATCCTCAAGATCGGTCATGACGATGGGACCCTGGTGGAGGTGACCGGCCTCGTCGAGAAGCCGAAGCCCGAGGACGCGCCGTCGAACCTGTCGATCATCGGCCGCTACGTGCTGACTGCCGATGTGATCACGCATCTCAGCCGGCTCGAGCGTGGCGCCGGCAACGAGGTGCAGCTCACCGACGCGATGGCCAAGATGATCGGCCACGGACCGTTCCACGGGTTGCGCTACGAGGGACGTCGTTTCGATTGCGGTGACAAGATCGGTTTCCTGGAGGCGCAGATCGCCTTTGCCCTCGAGCGTCCGGATCTCGGACCGGCGGTTCGCGAGTTCCTGAAAACCTACGTGGGAAAACTCTGATGTCCGCGACCCTCGGCGCCGCCCACACCTTCCATGCCACGAGCCTTCGCGAGTACGACATCCGCGGCATCGTCGGTCAGACGCTGCATGCGGCGGACGCCTACGCGATCGGCCGAACCTTCGGCAGCATCGTCTCGCGCCATGAGGGGCGAACGGTGGCGGTCGGATATGATGGCCGGCTGTCCTCGCCCGAACTCGAGGAGGCTCTGGTCCAGGGGTTGATGGCCTCCGGCATGGAGGTGCTGCGGGTCGGTCGCGGCCCGACGCCGATGCTGTATTACGCCGCGACGACCCTCGCGACCGACGGCTGCATCATGGTAACCGGCAGTCACAACCCGCCGAACTATAACGGCTTCAAGATGATGCTGGGTCGCAAGCCGTTCTTCGGGGCGCAGATCCAGGAGCTTGGGCGCCTGGCCGCAGCGGGTGACGTGGTGGCCGAGGCGAAAGGCTCGGAGCGGTCGATCGATGTCAGTCATGACTACATTGCCCGGCTGATCTCCGACTGGGACGGCGGCGACCGGCTCCTGAAGGTGGTCTGGGACAACGGCAACAGCTCCGCGGGCGAAGTTCTGGCACGTCTGGTTCGGTCGCTGCCGGGCGAACACACCGTGCTGAACGGCGAGATCGACGGCAATTTCCCAGCCCACCACCCCGATCCGACGGTGGCCAAGAACCTCGAGCAGCTGATCGCGGCGGTGGCCGAGAAGAAGGCCGACATCGGAATTGCCTTCGACGGCGATGCAGACCGGATCGGCGTGGTCGACAACAAGGGCCAGATCCTGTGGGGCGACCAGTTGCTGGTCGTGCTGGCGCGAGATGTTCTGAAAACCCATCCGGGTGCGACGATCATCGCCGACGTGAAGGCGAGCCAGGTGCTGTTCGACGAGGTGCAGCGGGCAGGCGGCGTTCCGCTGATGTGGAAGACCGGCCACTCGCTGATCAAGGCGAAAATGGCCGAGACCGGCAGCCCGCTGGCCGGCGAAATGTCCGGCCACGTGTTCTTTGCCGACCGCTGGTATGGCTTCGATGACGCGCTGTATGCGGCTGTCCGAGTGCTGGGTATCGTGGCGCGCATGAACGGCCCGTTCTCCGATGTGAAGGAGGCGCTGCCGCATGCCGTGAGCACGCCCGAGCTGCGTTTCGACTGCGACGACACCCGGAAGTTCCAGGTCATCGACGAGGTGGCCGGCCGGTTGAAGCAGTCCGGCGCCCAGGTTTCGGCGATCGACGGCGTGCGCGTCCGGACCGCCGATGGCTGGTGGCTGCTGCGGGCGTCCAATACCCAGGCGGTGCTGGTGGCGCGTGCGGAAGGTTTCAGCGAGGACGGGCTGGAGCGGCTCAAGGCAGAGCTCGTGCATCAGCTCGAGGCGTCCGGCCTCGAGGCTCCGGATTTCTCGGGCGAGAACGCCGGCCACTGAGCTCGGTGGCTGCCGCCGGCCTGCCGATGAGCGGGCCGGCGGAGCTTATCGATCCGCCAGCATCTTCGATCGTGATGCAGGTCACGTCACCTGCGTTTCGTGCGGTGCCGCCTGACATCGCCAACCCGGAGCTGGTGCCTGACGATGTCGTGGCTGCCAGCTGGGCCCAGCGGGAGCGCTTCTTTGCATCGCGTCCGGTGACGGTCTGGCTGTTGCGAGACGTCTATGTTGCCTGCGAGGGGCTGGTCTTCGACCGCGACGGCAGGCTGTATCGACCCAGCATCACGCAGCATTCCGAAGTGGAGATCGGCTGGGCCACGGACCAGGTTCGGACAGCTCTCGACGGTGTTGCGGTGCCCCTCCACGACGAAGCCCTCATACTGGGCAAGAAGCGCGGTGCGGGAAATTACGGCCACTGGCTGATCGAGATGCTGCCGATGGTGCATCTCGTGATCGATCGGCTGCGCGGCGGACGGATCGGCGTGCTCGTGCATGACGTCGGCAATCCGCAGCTTGGCGAGGTGATGCAGAGCAGTCTTCGCCGGGTTGGGATTGCCGATGCGCGTGTCCAGGTGACCGGGGATGCGCCGGTTCGGGTTCGCACCCTGATCCTGGTGGGCGGCCTGACCCAACACGGCGTCTATATGTCGCCGCTAGTCCGGGACTGCCACGAGCACCTGACTCATGACATCTCCGGCACCGGGCAGGAGCGGGTCTTCATCGCACGCGGGGCGGGGATGCGCCGTTCCTTTGCGAGTTCGCCGCAGGCCGAGGCGCTCGCGCGGGACGCCGGATTTCACGTACTGCAGACGGCATCCCTCTCACTTGCGCAGCAGATTGCAGCGTTGCGGGATGCACGGGTCGTCGCCGGCGCACTGGGTGCAGCCATGACGAACCTGGCTTTCGCACGATCGCCTGCGCAGGCACTTCTGTTTGCCGCGGCGGAAATGCCGGACACTTTCTTCTGGTTCATCAGCACTCACTTCGGACATGCCTATCGCGAGATCCGCTGTCGTCAGGCGGCAGCCGATGTGACGATCGGTGCGCCCTATGACCGGAACTTGCTGATCGACGATAAAGAATTCCTGAGGCACCTCCGCAGGGCGTGACACAGGCGCCGGCCGGAAGCTGGTGCATCAGGTCGCAGCTCTTGCCGGTATCGCAGTCACGCCTTTCTGGAAGATGCCGTGACCGCCCGACATCGGTGCCAGGCCGCTGTTCAGGCCGAGCAGCGTTTCCGCGCCGCCGAGATAGACCACACCATCTGGCGAGAGTTGTCGGGACACCGCGTCCAGAGCACGCGCCTTCGTCGGCTGGTCGAAATAGATGAGTACGTTCCGGCAGAAGATTATGTCGAAACGTCCGAGGCCGCTGAGGTCCGACAAGAGGTTCCACTCACGGAACTTCACCATATCCCGGAGTTCCCGATTGATCCGCCAGCCGGCATCCTCCTTCTTGAAATATTTGACCAGGAGTTTGGCCGGCAACCCGCGCTGCACCTCGAATTGCGAGTAGAGCCCAGCCTCTCCACGTGCCAGCGGCTCGCGGGCGATGTCGGTGCCCACGATCTCGAACACCCGTCCGGCCATGGCCGGCCCCATCTCGCTGATCAGCATCGCGAGCGAATAGGCCTCCTGGCCGGTCGAGGCGGCCGCCGACCAGATACGCAGCGTGGCGCCTCGTGGGCGAGTGCTGTGCAGCATCGGCAAGACGACCTCGCGAAGATGGTCGAACGGCCGCCCATCGCGGAAAAACAGCGTCTCGTTGCTGGTCATCGCCTCGACCACCTCTCGCTCCAGCCCCGGGTCGCTGCGCATGCGATCGGCCAGGATGTCGAGGTTGGCGAAGCTGCGGCGTTTCAGGATCGGCTCCAGCCGCGCACGCACCAGGTAGTCCTTGTCGGTGCCGAGCGACAGCCCGGAGCGCAGCTTCAGCGTTGCGGCGATCGTGTCGAAGCTGGTCATGCCACGCCAGCCAGCTCGACGATCTTTGCGGCAAGACGATCGAGCGGCAATACCGCGTGGCACAGCCCTTCCCTGGCCACGGCGCCCGGCATGCCCCACACGACGCTGCTGGCTTCGTCCTGCGCCAGGACGGTGCCGCCGGCATCGACCACCGCCCGCGCCCCGGCTGCGCCATCCCGGCCCATCCCGGTAAGGATGACCGTGAGCACGCGGCCCTGGCAGGAGATGACTGCGCTCCGCAGCATCGGGTCGACTGAAGGTCGGCAGGAGTTTTCCGGCGGTGTTTCCACAACCCGTCCGACGAGACGGTCTGCTTCTCCTTCCACCAGAAGATGCCTGTCCCCCGGTGCGACATAGACCCGGTTGGCCAGGAGGGGCATGCCGTCCTCGGCTTCGACGCACGGGCGGTGGCCGATCCGGGCCAGATGCTCCGCCAGGCTCTTGGTGAAAAGCGGTGGCATGTGCTGGGTGATCACGATCGGCTGGTTCAGAGGCCTGGTGAGGCTGCCGAGCAGCGTGAAGAGGGCTTGCGGGCCGCCGGTGGAGCTGCCGATTGCGATGAGGACGGGGCGCCGTCTGCCGATCGGCCGGAGCACGATCGGGCTGACCGGTGTCTGGCCGATCACGGCGGTCACTGCTCGCGGCGCCGGCTTGCGTCGTCCAAGGACCAGGACGCGAGCCAGGATATCGCGCGCGAACGTCTCTCGCGCATTGGCCAGCGGCTTGTGCATGCAGTCGGCGGCACCGGCCTGGATCGCGCGTATGGCGATCGCGGCACCCGCCGTGGTCAGGGCGGACGCGACGATGATGCGAACCGACGGATCGACCTGCAGCAGCAGCGGCAAGGCGGTCAGTCCGTCCATCACGGGCATCTCGACATCCAGCAGCACGACGTCCGCCGGGATGCGCTTGAGCGTCTCGACGGCGAGCGCGCCGTTGGCCACGCTGGCAACGATCTCGATCTCGGGATCGGTCTCCAGGACCCTGGCGATCAGGCTGCGGATCGTGCTGGAATCGTCGCACACCATGACGCGCACCCGACGCGCTTCATCGCGCGGCGTGCGGACAGCGGCACTCAAGCGCCTGCTCCCGGAGTCATGCTCGCGTCAGTGATCTTGCCCATCAGGATATCAGCATCGAACGGCTTCATGATGAATTCCTGGGCGCCGGCCTCGATCGCTGCGACGATGTGTTCCATGTCGTTCTCGGTCGTGCAGAGGATCACCCGCGGCAGGTCCGGGCCAAGTTCGCGGCGGATTGCCTTCAGACACTCGAGGCCACTCATCCGCGGCATGTTCCAGTCGAGCAGCACGTAGTCCGGCCGGTGCGCCAGGCAGGCTTCCAGCCCATCTGCACCGTCCGCCGCTTCCAGCGCCCGCATGCCGGCATCCTCGATGATGCGGCGCGCGATGTGTCTGACCGTCCGGCTGTCATCGACGATCAGGCAGACCTGGCCACGATGATCGGCGGTCATGTTGGAAGTGCCAGCAGCCGGCTGATGTCGAGGACGACCATCAGGCGCTCGGGAAGCCGGAACACGCCGTTGCTGAAATGGCGCCAGGTTGCCGAAAGGTTGGCCGGCGTTTCCTCGATCATGTCGGGGCGCAGGCTCAATACTTCCTGCACCTGGTCGATCAGCAGCGCGTAGAGACTGCCCTCATGCTCCGCAACGAGTGCGACCCGATCTGCGGTTTCGGGTGCCGGTCCTAGTCCGAGCCGTCGTCGCGTGTCGATGGTCGTGACGATCCGGCCGCGCAGGTTGATGTTGCCGGCGATCTCGGGCGGTGCGAGCGGCACCCGGACGATCTTGCTGTTGGTGATGACTTCGCGGACCGCGAGGACAGGAACGCCGCACATCTGGCCGCCGAGCGTCAGCGTGACGAAGCCGCGCTCCTGTTGAGCATCTTCCTGCGTGCTGGCGGAGGTTCCGCTTCCATCCCGGTTGCGCTTGCTTTGCGCGTCCGGGCTGATCTTGTCGATCTGGGAGGACATGATCGGCTCCGTTCAGGCGGCGATGGAATGGGAGAGGCACTGCTCGAGGCTGGTCAGCAATTCGTCGCGCTCGAACTTGCGGATCATGTCGGTGAACCCTGCGGCACGTGCTTCCTGGACCAGGTCGCTGCCGCTCAGGGCAAGCATCGGCAGGCCGGCCCAGAGACCGCTTTCGCGGACCTTGCGGGCGAACCCGAGGCCGCCCATGCCGGGCATCTCGATGTCGGACACGATGGCGTCGAAGCTCTGGCCGGAGTCGCGCAGTTCGAGCGCTTTTTCGGCGCAGTCGGCGACCGTGACCTCGTAACCCGCGGCAGAAAGTGTCGGTGCCAGCAACTGGCGGAAGAAGCTGCTGTCGTCGATCACCAGCAGGCGTGGCTTGCGGGCGTTCTTGGCGGCGGGCGCGCGGAACCAGCTGCCGGACGCGCGTGTGAGCCAGTAGGCGGCATCGACGATGTCGGTCGCGCGCCCGGCAATCACTGCCGTGCCGAGGAACCCCTGTCGCTCGGTGCCGAACTCGACCTGGAGATCGGTCTCGACCACATCCAGGATCGTCTCGACGAGCAACCCCGCAGGCTTGCCGCCATTATCGAACACCAGCACCGGATGGGCGACCGTGCTGTTCTCGTCGCGCAGCGCCAGTGCCACGAGATCGACGGTATCATCGAGCGTGATGATCGGCATGAGCTCGTTGCGATACTGTACGATCACCCGGCTGCCGGAGACTTCCAGACGGTTGGCCTCGATGCTTTCCAGCCGTGAGATGAGCGAGAGCGGGAAGGCTTTCGGAGCACCCTTGCCGGCCTTGACCAGCAACATGTCCATGCGCCGGTTGTCTGCTTGCTCGACTTCGGCCGATTTCGCGGTGGCGCTCTTCTTGGTGGCATCCAGGCCGGCGTGGCGGGCGATCCCGGTCGGATCCAGGATCATGATCACCGCACCGTCCTCGAGGATGGTGTTGCCGCCGAATAGCGGAATGTGCCGCAGCACCTGCGCCACCGGCTTCACGACGATTTCCTCGGTGTCGTAAACCCCGTCGACGATCAGGCCGATACGGATGCTGCCGACCGCGATCACCGCAACCATGTCGGTTTTCGGCTTGGTCGGATCGGGCGACAGGTCCTCGATCTGGAGTAGCGTGTTGAGCCGGATCAACGGCAGCAGGCGATCGCGCAGTCTCAGCACCGCGGCTCCGTCGATGATCTCGATCCGGGTCTCGGATGCCGGCATCGGCAGCACCACTTCGACGACGCTCGTCTGCGGGATCGCGAAGCGTTCCCCGGCGGCGCCGACGATGAGGGCCGAGATGATCGCGAGGGTGAGCGGGATCTTGATGAGGAAGCGGCTGCCCTGACCGAACACGCTGTGCAGCTCGATCATGCCGCCGATCTGCTCGATGTTGGTCTTCACGACGTCCATGCCGACGCCGCGGCCGGACACCGAGGTGACTGCGGCGGCGGTGGAGAACCCCGGCTGGAAGATGAAGCGCCGGATCTCGATGTCGCTCATCAGATCGATCTGGGCACGGGTCGCCATGCCCTGCGAGACCACCTTGTCCGCGATCCGACGCACGTCGATGCCGCGCCCGTCGTCCTCGATCTCGATGACGACATGGCCGCCTTCGTGACGTGCACTGAGGGTAATGGTGCCGACCGGCGACTTGCCTGCGCGCTCGCGCTCGGCCGGAGTTTCCAGCCCATGATCCGCGCTGTTGCGGATCATGTGGGTGAGCGGATCCTTGATCAGCTCGAGCACCTGGCGATCGAGTTCGGTCTCGGCGCCGTGCATGACCAGGTCGACGCGCTTGCCGAGATCGTGTGCCAGATCGCGAACCTGGCGCGGCAGCATGTTCCAGACGTTGCCGATCGGCTGCATGCGCGTCTTCATGACGCCTTCCTGCAGCTCGGTGGTGAGGTGCGAGAGGCGTTGCACCGGCCCGGTCAGCTCGGAGTCGCCGCTGACCCGCAACTGCTGCAGGAACTGGTTGCGCGTCAGCACGAGCTCGCTGACCAGCGTCATCAGCGTTTCCAGCACGTCCACCGCAACCCTGATGGTCTGGCCGCGTGTCGATGCCGGTTCGTTGTGGTGTTCCGCGGGTGCGGCTGCCGGCACCGGAGCCGGAGCCTCCGACGGCTGCTTCGCGGTCTGCAGGGCGAGGGTAGGCAGCGGCACCGGGATCGCGGCGGTCGGCGCGGCAGTCTCGGCCAGTGCCGGGCGGCTCTTGGGCGGAAGTCGACCCTCGGCAAGTGCGTTCAGTTCGGCGATCAGCGGCGCGTCATCGCCTGGCGGCTCGGCCTCGGTTCGGGTGATCGTATCGACGATCAGCCGGATCCGGTCGATCGACGACAGGATCAGCCCGATGCCGTCCGCCGACACCTTCAGGCTGCCGGTCCGGAGCTTGTCGAGCACGGTCTCGCTGGCATGGGCCACCTTCTCCAGGCGGGGAAGCCCCAGAAAGCCGCACGTGCCCTTGATGGTATGGACGAGCCGGAAAATCAGCGAGAGTGTCGGCTGATCATCCGGTGCACGTTCCAGCCGCACCACGGCGAGGTCGAGCTCCGACAGGCTTTCGGAGGTCTCGGTGAGAAATTCTGCCACAAGGTCGTCCAACCCGCACTCCATCCGGCTAGCTGTCGGTGCCGATGATGCGCATGAGGGTGCGAACGAAAAGTAAACGGCGGGAGACTGATTGTCGTATTCTCGATCACGAACGGAGAGCCTGCGCCGGCGTTCGGGTTGCCATGGTGGACACTGCGCCGTTCCGTTCGATGATCGAGCCTGGGCAATGGGTGCGCCATCCGGTGCATCCGGAGTGGGGCGACGGCCAGGTGCAGTCGGCGATCGGCGCCCGGATCACGGTCAATTTCGAGCACCAGGGCAAGGTGTTGATCAACGCTGCCCTGGTCGACCTCGATATTCTAGGCTAGCGCCACAATCTCTGGTGCGGTTGCCGGGCGCGTTCGGCCGCCGGCTGGCATGCAGGACTCCATGAACGCGCCACTGATCGACCCCTTCGGCAGGCATATCAGCTACCTGCGCGTCTCCGTGACGGACCGCTGCGACATGCGCTGCGTCTATTGCATGGCGGAGGACATGGTCTTCCTGCCGAAGCCCGACGTGCTCACCTTCGAGGAGCTCTCGCGGTTGTGCGGCGCCTTCGTCAAGCTCGGCACCCGCCGGATGCGCGTCACCGGGGGCGAACCGCTGGTCCGGCGCGGGATCGAGACTTTCCTGCAGGAGCTCGGCAGCTGGCTCGGCCGACCGGAGGGGCAGCCCGGCCTCGACGAGGTCACGCTCACGACGAACGGCAGCCAGTTGCCCCGCCTGGCGCAGGCGATCAGGGCGGCCGGGGTGCGGCGGGTCAATGTCAGCCTGGACACCCTCGACGCCGGTCGCTTCCGGACCATCACCCGACTCGGGCAATTGGAGCGGACGCTCGAGGGTATCGAGGCGGCGCGTGCGGAAGGCCTCGCGGTGCGCGTCAACATGGTGGCGATGCGCGACACCAACGAGGACGAGATCGACAGCATGATCGCCTGGTGCGGCCAGGTCGGCGCCGATCTTTGCCTGATCGAGACGATGCCGATGGGCGACACCGGCGAGGACCGGACCGACCGCTACCTGCCGCTATCCCTGGTCCGCGCCCGGATCGAGCAGCGCTGGACCCTGCATGACGTTCCGTATCGCACCGGCGGTCCCGCGCGCTACGTGCACGTTGCCGAGACCGGCCGCCGGCTGGGTTTCATCACGCCGATGACGCACACCTTCTGCGAGACCTGCAATCGCGTCCGGCTGAGCTGCACCGGCACCTTGTACATGTGCCTTGGCCAGGACGACTCCGCCGATCTGCGGCGTCCGCTGCGGTCCGGGGTGGACGACCAGGCACTCATGGGCGAGATCCGACGCGCCATCGCCCGTAAGCCGCAGGGCCACGACTTCATCATCGATCGGCAGCAGACGCGCGGCGTCGGTCGTCACATGAGCGCCACCGGCGGCTGAGCGAAGCGGCCGAGCCTGCGGGCCGGTGGAGCTGGATCAGTAGCCGTGCGGGGTCATCAGCGACGAGGGCGGGGCGGCAAGGGCCGGCTTGGAACCGGGCATCGGCGCGGCGTCGGGTGCAGGAGCCGGCCGTTCCGCACACGCCGACACGAGCAGGGTCGCGATCAGGCAGGCGGACAAGCAAGCGGGCGCCAGGGCCGGCAACACGATGCGGAAGGGTGGGCGAGACATCCAGGGTCCTCGAGGCTGCATCAGCCGATCTAGCATGGCTGCCCGGAGCCGGGTATCGGGTGCCAGCGTGATGAACGCCGGCGGCCTTCAGGGGTCGCCCGCCGGATCGGGCATCGCGGCCAGCGCATCCTCCAGACGGACCGTGAACTGCCCCGGCTTGAGCGGCTTCGGCTGATCGGGCGAGGGGGCCCACCCGGTCATCATCGCGAGCTTCAACGGCAGCTGCAGCCGGCCATCCACATCCGCCTCCAGCATTGCCAGGGCGTGGGCGAACAGGGCCGCCGGCGGGATGCGGCGGTCGCGCAGCATCACGGCATTGGATTCGCCGGCCGCCCGCAGATCGGCCAGCAGCGCCCGGGGGTCGGCGTAGCTCAGCAGCAGCTCGTCGGAGTCGGCAACCGGCAGCGCAAAGCCGGCCCGCTGCAGCAGCGACGCGCAATCGCGGAGTTCCGGGAACGGCGAGATCCGCGCCGAGGCGCCGTCCAGCAGTTCGAGCTCGGCGCCGAACAGGGCGGCGCGCAGCGGGGCCAGGGTCGGCAGGATCGGCACCGAGGCCAGCAGCAACCCGTCCGGGGCCAGGCTGCGTCGCAGCTGGATCAGCGCGCCAGGCAGGTCGTTGACCCAATGCAGCGACAGGCTGGCGACCACCAGGTCGAAGCTGCCCGCGGCGAACGGGAGCCACTCCTCATCTGCCGCAACCACCAAATGCTCGGCCGAGGTCGCGGACCGCGCGGCCATCCGGGCGGACAGGTCGCACGACACCGTCTCGATCCCGCGCGCCCGCAGCAACGGCGCCACCACGCCGCGGCCGCCGACATCGAGGGCGCGCGTGAAGCGCCGGGTGACATCGTCGAGCCGGTCCAGCAGCCGGGCCGCCGCATCCTCCAGGATGGCGCCGACGCTGCCGATGCCGGGGCTGGAAGCGGCCGCCCGGTCGCGATGCAGGCGCACCGCACGACGGTCGAAGATGACGCTTTCATCCATGGTTTCTGGCCGTTTCATCGCATCCTCGGGGCTCGCATGTGCGCATCGCGCGGTCGTATGCCAACCCTGGCACCACGGGCAGCCTTCACGGCGCAGCCCGTCGCAGGTTTGCGTATCCCGCCGCCCGAGAGGATATTCATTCCGATAACGGACTGAACGGGGACATGGATGGCGGCGAGGATGCTGACGGCCCGTGCCGGGATGGCGATCGGTCGGGCGATGCTCGATCTGCTGCTGCCACCGCACTGCCCGACCTGCGATGCGGCAGTGGACGAGCCGGGGCGGCTCTGCGTCGCCTGCTTTGCCAAGGCGACGATGATCGTCCAGCCATGTTGCATTCGCTGCGGCACCGGTTTTGCCAGTGCGGCCGCGGCCGGCTTCGCGTCGAGCTGTGCGACGTGCCTGGACCGGCCGCCGCCCTGGCGCTTCGCCCGCGCCGCGTTCGCCTATGACGAGTTCTCCCGCAATCTCGTGTTGCCGCTGAAATACGGCGATCGCACCGAGAACGCGGCAGTGCTGGCGCGTCACATGGTTCGCGCCGGCCGCAGCCTGCTCGACGACTGCGACCTGCTGGTGCCGGTGCCGTTGCACTGGAAGCGGCTGTTCACCCGCCGCTACAACCAGGCGGCCCTGCTGGCGCAGGCGATCGGCCGACTGTCCGGACGGCGTGTCATGGTCGATGCGCTGGTGCGGCTGCGGCACACTCCGACCCTCGTCGGGCAGTCCCCGACCGAGCGGCAGACCGTCGTGGCCGGCGCGATCGGCAGCCGTCCAAGCCGGATCGCGGCACTGTCCGGATGCCGGATCGTGCTGGTGGACGATGTGCTCACGACCGGCGCCACAGCCGGCGCCTGTGCGGAAGCGTTGCTTGCGGCCGGCGCCGACACGGTGGATGTCCTGGCTGCGGCCCGGGCGGCGCGTGAGACGGACTGACTGCACGGGGCCGCGGTCCGGGCATCGCCCCTCTTGTCACCGTCGGTCGGGCATACGATTTTCGGATGGGTGTTCGCGGCTTCTCGCGAGCGGACAAGACGGATGAGCATGGCAGAGATCGAGATCTACACGCAGTACGGGTGCCCGTACTGCGCCCGGGCCATGCAGCTGCTGTCGCAGAAGGGTGCGGCCTTCAACGAGATCGACGCGCCGCATGGCTCCGCCGAGCGCATCACGTCGAGGGAGCGGTCCGGCGGCAGGACCAGCGTGCCGCAGATCTTCATCGACGGGCGCCATGTCGGCGGCTGTGACGACCTCATGGCCCTGGACGCCAAGGGTCAGCTCGATGCGCTGCTGCAGCCGGCCTGACATCACGGCCAGGCTCGCTCGATGATCCACTATCAGCTGCGGTGTGGCGACGGGCACGCGTTCGAAGGCTGGTTCAGGGATAGCGCCGCGTTCGATCTGCAGGCGGGCACCGGATTGCTGAGCTGCCCGGCCTGCGGCACCACCGAGGTCGGTCGCGGCCTGATGGCGCCGGCGGTGCGGACGCGTCGGGCTCGCGCACCTCAGGGGACGAAGGACGGGCCAGCGCCTACGCCACAGGTGGCGGATGGAGGAGCGGCAGGCGCGCAGGCCTCGCCACCTGCGGAGTCCGGGACACGCGTGGCCGAGCAGAACAGCGTGCCGTTGCCGGACGAGCTTCGCGCGGTGCTGCAGAAGGTGCGTGCCCATGTCGAGCGCAACTGCGACGACGTCGGTGACCAATTTGCCGCCGAGGCGCTGCGCATGCATCGGGGCAAAGCTGCTATCCGCGGCATCTACGGCAATGCCAGCGAGACCGATCGCGAAACGCTCGCCGATGAGGGCGTCGACATCATGCAGATCCCCTGGCTCAAGCCGGCGGAAAGCTGACCATGCGTCGATCCGTTGCCGCTGCTGCCGGGCTGGCGCTCATGCTGGTCCCGCAGCTTCGTCTGGTGGCGCAGGCTCAGACCCGGACGGATCCGGCGACGCCGGTGCTGGGGCAGTGGCTGACCCAGGATTCCGACGGTGTGTTCCAGATCGCCCGTTGCGGCGACATGCTCTGCGGCTGGCTGGTGGGCATGCGCTATACCGGCAGCATGCCGCTGGATGTCTGGCACCGGCCGCAATGCAAGCTGGCGCTGCTGACGAAGTTCAGGCCTGCCGATGAACCCGGGCACTGGGCGGGCAGCATCCTGGATCCGGATAACGGCCACAGCTACCAGGCCACGATCTGGTCACCGCAGCCGGACGTGCTGAAGCTGCGCGGGTATGTGTTGTTGCCGATGCTGGGCGAGACGCAGGGCTGGACCCGCTACCACGGCACCATCGGACCGGACTGCAAGCTCCCAGGCTGACGGCCGGCTCCGCATCCTCAGACCGCCAGCGCCACGATGTAGTTCACGCCGAGGCGGCGGCTCTCGCGCCATTCATGCAGACCTGCCGGGACCATGCCGGCGATGTCCATGGTCCGCAGCCCGGCGCGTGCGGCCAGCCCGGACAGCTCGGCCGGCGTGATGAACCTGTTCCAGTCATGGGTGCCGGCGGGCAGCAGCCGCAGCACGTACTCGGCGCCGATCTTGGCGGTGGCCAGCGACTGCCAGGTGCGGTTGAGCGTCGAGAGCACGATGATGCCGCCCGGCCGCAGAAGGCTGGCCAGCAGTGCGAGAAACGCCGCCGGATCGGTGACGTGCTCGATCACCTCGAGTGCGGTGATGGCGTCGAACTGCCGACCCTCGGCGACCAGCTCCTCGGCACTTGCCGCCCGGTACTCGAGCCGGCCGCCGCGGGCCTGCAGCGCGTCCGGCTCGAGCGCCGCATGCACCCGCGCCGCCGCAATTGCCTCTGCCGACGCATCGACACCCAGCACGTCGTAGCCCAGCCGGGCGAACGCCTCGCTTGCCAGCCCGGCGCCGCAGCCGAGATCGAGCAGCCGGATCGGGCCCTGGTTCCGCAGCGGGGCCAGCCTGGCGTGCGCCCAGCCGACGCGGAGCGGGTTCATGTCGTGCAGCGGCCGCATCGGTCCGCGTGGGTTCCACCAATCGGCGGCCAGGCGTCCGAAGCGGGCGATCTCGTCCGGCGAGACGGATGACTGCTTCGGTGCGTCTCGTTCCGGGGTCGTCTGGTCTGGTTGCATGTTGCTGCCTCCGCTCGAGGCAGCTATGTGAGCCGCCTGCCGCATGCGGGCAATGTCGGCGTGATCACCGCCCCACCGGACGATGCCTGCCGCGCCCTGTCCGCCTGGAGACGATCCGCTGATGGCTCGCATCGTGATGAAGTTCGGCGGCACCTCGGTGGCCGACCTCGATCGCATCCGGTCGGTGGCCCTCAGGGTGAAGCGCCAGGTCGAGGCCGGCGACGAGGTCGCGGTGGTGGTGTCGGCGATGTCCGGCATCACCAACCAGCTGGTGGGCTACTGCCAATCGCTGTCGCCGCTGCACGATGCGCGGGAATATGATGCGGTGGTGGCGACCGGCGAGCAGGTGACCAGCGGCCTGCTGGCGATCGCGCTGCAGGCGGTTGGCGTGGATGCACGCTCCTGGCAGGGCTGGCAGATCGTGCTCCGGACCGACGGCGCGCACGGCAAGGCGCGGATCCAGGCGGTCGAGGGCGAGCAGCTGATCGCCCGGATGCAATCGGGCCAGGTTCCGGTGGTGGCCGGGTTCCAGGGGCTGGGGCCGGACAATCGCGTCACCACGCTCGGCCGCGGCGGGTCCGACACCTCGGCGGTGGCGCTGGCGGCGGCACTGAAGGCCGACCGCTGCGACATCTATACCGATGTCGACGGGGTGTACACGACCGACCCGCGGATCGTCCCGAAGGCGCGGCGGCTCGACAAGATCACCTACGAAGAGATGCTGGAACTGGCGTCGGTGGGTGCCAAGGTGTTGCAGACCCGCTCGGTCGAGCTGGCGATGAAGGAGCGGGTCCGGGTCCAGGTGCTGTCGAGCTTCGGCGACGGCATGCTGCCCGGCACGCTGGTGGTGGACGAGGACGAGATCGTGGAACAGGAAATTGTCGCCGGCATCGCCTACTCGCGCGACGAGGCCAAGATCACCGTGCGCAAGGTCCCGGACCGCCCGGGCGTGGCGGCGGCGGTGTTCTGGCCGCTGTCGGAGGCGCACGTGAACGTCGACATGATCGTGCAGAGCACCGGCGCCGACGGCACCACCGACATGACCTTCACGGTCGGCCGCTCGGACCTCGCTTTGGCGATCCAGGTGCTCCAGGCGGCGCATGGCGACATCCAGTACGGCGAGATGCTGACCGATGCGGACGTGGCCAAGATCAGCGTTGTCGGCGTCGGCATGCGCAGCCACGCCGGTGTCGCCAGCACGATGTTCCGCACCCTGTCGGAGCGCTCGATCAACATCCAGGTGATCTCCACCAGCGAGATCAAGGTCAGTGTGTTGATCGCCGCCGAATATACCGAGCTTGCGGTCCGGGCCCTGCATAGTGCGTATGGCCTCGATGTCGCCTGATCCCGCGTCCGCCCAACTTATCGAGCCCGAAATGATGTCAGCTTCGGTCATGCCAGCCCCCGAAATGCCTGCGTCGGTCCCCATGGTCGATCCCGAATACCAGGCCGCGAGGCAACAGCTCGACCGGCTGTGGGCACGTGGCACGGCCTTCCTCGGCAGCCAGGTGGCGATCATGGGGGGTGCCATGAGCTGGGTCAGCGAGCGCCACCTGGTGTCGGCGATCTCCAATGCCGGCGGCTTCGGGGTGATCGCCTGCGGTGCGATGAGCCCGGCGCTGCTCGAGGCCGAGATCGCCGCCACCCAGGCGCGCACCGACAAGCCGTTCGGTGTCAACCTCATCACCATGCACCCGAAGCTCGACGACCTGATCGGCGTGTGTGTCGCGGCCAAGGTCGGGCATGTGGTGCTGGCCGGCGGCGTGCCGTCCGGTGGGGCGATGCGGGCGATCAAGGATGGCGGCGCCAAGGTGATCGGCTTCGCGCCGGCCCTGGTGCTCGGCAAGCGGCTGATGAAGCTCGGCGCCGACGCGCTGATCATCGAGGGCTCGGAGGCGGGCGGCCATATCGGTCCGGTCTCGCTGACCGTGCTGGCGCAGGAGATCCTGCCCAATCTGCGCGAGCTGCCGGTGTTCGTGGCAGGCGGGCTCGGGCGCGGCGACGCGATCCTGGGGATGCTGGAGATGGGAGCGGCCGGCGCGCAGCTCGGCACCCGGTTCGCGGCCTCGACCGAGAGCATCGCGCATGACCGGTTCAAGCAGGCCTTCGTGCGCGCCTCGGCGCGTGACGCATTGCCGTCGGTGCAGCTCGACGAGCGCTTCCCGGTGATCCCGGTGCGCGGGCTGGTCAATGACGGCACCAGGCGGTTCCTGGTGCACCAGGCAGAGACGCTGCGGCGGTTCCAGTCGGGCGAGCTGACCAAGGAGGCCGCACAGCTCGACATCGAGCATTTCTGGGCCGGATCGCTCAGGCGCGCGGTGGTCGATGGCGACATCGAGGGTGGCTCGGTCATGGCCGGGCAGTCGGTCGGCATGGTGACGCGGGTGCAGCCGACCGCCGAGATCCTCGACGAGCTGGTGGAGCAGGCGGTGCGGGCGCTCATGTTGCGCAATCCGCTGCCGGCTTGAGCCTCATCGTCTCCGGCAGCCGGGCAGTGGCCCGGCGGGCATCATGCTGTAGGGTCTCGCCAACCGAGGCGACACGATGAGCACCACAGAGCAACCCGAGCAGGTCCGGACCGTCACCGCCGATACCTCGATGCTGCCGGTCGGTGCGGCGTTGCGGGTCAAGCGCGAGCAGCTCGGCTGGACGCTGCCGGACGTGGCTGCCTGGCTGCGGATCAAGCTGTCCTACCTGGAGGCGCTGGAAAGCGGGCAGGTCGCCAAGCTGCCCGGCAACACCTACGCTCTGGGCTTCCTGCGCGCCTACGCGGGTGCCCTGGGACTCGACGCCGACGACATCTCGCGGCGCTTCCGGCACGAGACCAAGGACATCAACCGCAAGCCCGAACTGGCCTTCCCGGCGCCGGTTCCGGAGCGTGGCGTACCGGCGGGGGCGGTGGTGCTGCTCGGCGTGTTGCTGGTGGGCGGCGCCTATGTCGCCTGGTACGAGTTCACCGGTCACGAGCGCCTGCTCTCGCACCCGGTGCCTGCGGTGCCGGCCGCGTTGGTGCCGTATGCCGGGGGGCGTGTACCGGCAACCTCGCCGCAGGTGGCGACGGTGATGCCGGCACCTGGCCAGGTTCCCTCGGCACTGCCGCCACCGCCCGCAGCCGTCCTCCCGGAAACCGCCGCCGGTCCGGCAGCATCTGCAGCTGCGCCGGCTGCGCCGGCTGCGTCGGCTGCGTCGGTCGGAGCGGGCGCGGCACCGACTGCTGCCTCGACCGCTGCATCCTCCACCGCAACCGCCCCGCCGGCTTCCGGCCCGGGGATTCCTGCGACCGCTGCCGCCGTGGGGCCGGCTGCCGCATCGGCCGGTCCTGCGGCTGCCGCGTCCAACGCGCCATCTGCCACGGCTGCATCCGGACCGGTCGCGGCGCCGGGACAGATCACGCTCAAGGCGTCGGCGACCTGCTGGGTGCAGGTTCGCCAGGTTGGCGGCAAGGTGATCTACGACCACGTGCTCGGCGCCGGCGACAGCTGGGTGGTGCCGGCCGACTCCGCGGCACTCACCCTGACCACGGGCAATGCCGGCGGCCTGACGCTGACCGCCGACGGCGTGACTTCTCCCGTTCTCGGTCGCAACGGCGCGGTCCGGCGCAACATCCCGCTCGATGCCGCATCGATCCGTAACGGCTCCATCGCGGCACCCCCGGCCGCCGGCGATCCCGGCTCCACCACGTCCGGTCCGGGCAGTCATCCCAGGCAATCCGAGCCGACTCCGCCCGCCGACTAGGCCGCCACTCTTGCATCACCGGTCCGATTGCTTGCCGGGGGCCGCAGGACCGACCATGTCACGGGGGCCACATGACCGGCCCGGAATGCCGCAATGCGGTGCCGGCCCTGGCCAATTCCGCCCGATCCTGGCAGGAAGCGGGCTCGTGCACGGTGCCTTGGTCGCCGACGCCGTGCAGTACCGGGCATTGTCGTCATCGCCGACGGCAGCCAGCCGGCACGCACGGTCGCGGCGCCACGCAGGGGAACAGACCAGATGAGCTACCGTCCCTACCAGCAGATCGAACGCCGCAAGTCGCGCCAGATCCATGTCGGGCGGGTGCCGGTCGGCGGCGACGCGCCGATCAGCGTGCAGACCATGACCAACACGCTGACCACCGACGCCAAGGCCACCATCGAGCAGATCCGCCTGTCCGAGATCGCCGGCGTCGATATCGTCAGGGTGTCGTGCCCGGATGAGGAGAGCACCGCCGCACTCGCCGAGATCGTGCGCGAGGTGAACGTGCCGATCGTCGCGGACATCCATTTCCACTACAAGCGCGCCATCGAGGCCGCCCGTGCGGGTGCCGCCTGCCTGCGCATCAATCCGGGCAATATCGGCAGCCCCGAGCGGGTGCGCGAAGTGGTGAATGCGGCCAAGGACCATGGCTGCTCGATCCGCATCGGCGTCAATGCCGGGTCGCTGGAGCGGCATCTGCTGGAGAAGTACGGCGAGCCGAACCCCGAGGCGCTGGTCGAGAGCGCGCTCGAGCACGCCAAGATCCTGCAGGACCACGACTTCCACGAGTTCAAGATCAGCGTGAAGGCGTCCGACGTGTTCATGGCGGTCGCCGCCTACCAGCAGCTTGCCGACGTCTGCGACCACCCGCTGCATATCGGCATCACCGAGGCGGGCGGGAAGCGCGCCGGCACCGTGAAGAGCGCGATCGGGCTCGGCAACCTGCTCTGGGCCGGCATCGGCGACACCCTGCGCGTCTCGCTGTCGGCGGAACCGGCGGAGGAGGTCCATGTCGGCTGGGACATCCTGAAGTCGCTCGGCATCCGGCATCGCGGCGTGAAGATCATCTCGTGCCCGTCATGTGCGCGGCAGGGCTTCAACGTGATCCAGACGGTGGCGACGCTCGAGGAGCGGCTGGCGCATATCGAGACCCCGCTGACGTTGTCGATCATCGGCTGCGTGGTGAACGGGCCCGGCGAGGCGCTGATGACCGATATCGGCGTCACCGGCGGCGGGTCGGGGCGGCACATGGTGTATGCGGCCGGCAAGCAGGACCACACCATGCCGGCGATCGACATGGTCGAGCACATCGTCGAGCTGGTGACCGCAAAGGCCGAGCTGCTGCAGGCCGAGATCGACGCCACCAGGGCGCGCGAGGCCGCGGATGCGTCCCGCCTGCTGACCGCCACCGCCGTGCAGGCGGCGGAATAGCAAGCAGGCAGTTACTCCATTGGACGCTCTGCAACCGGTCCGCGGCACCCGCGACCTCGTCGGCGAGGATCAGCGTCGCCACTCCCATGTCGTCGACACGGCGCGCCGGGTCGCTGGGCTGTACGGCTTCGACGAGTGGAGTACGCCGATCTTCGAGGACACCCGGGTGTTCTCGCGCAGCCTCGGCGAGACCTCCGACGTGGTGTCGAAGGAGATGTACAGCTTCACCGATCGCGGCGGCGACGGCATCACGCTCCGCCCCGAGGGCACGGCGGGGGTGTGCCGCGCCCTGGTCAGCAACGGGCTGACCCAGTCGCTGCCGCAGAAGGTGTTCTATGCCGGGCCGATGTTCCGCTACGAGCGGCCGCAGAAGGGGCGCTACCGGCAGTTCCACCAGATCGGCGCCGAGCTGATCGGGCCGGGCGAGCCGCTCGCCGATGCGGAAGCGATCACGCTGGGGCGCGACATCCTGCGGGCGCTGGGCATCGAGGGCCAGACGGTGCTGGAGCTGAACACGCTCGGCGATCCGGAGAGCCGGGACGCGTGGCGGCAGGCGCTGATCGGCTATTTCGGCGAGATGCGCGAGCAGTTGTCCGAGGACAGCCGGGCCAGGCTGGAGCGCAACCCGCTGCGCATCCTGGACAGCAAGTCGCCCTCCGACCAGGCGCTGGTGGCCGACGCGCCGATGATCGAGGCGTTCCTGACACCGGCGGCGCGTGCGTTCTGGGACGGTCTGCGGAGCGCGCTCGACAGTTTCGGCGTGGCGTTCCGGGAGAACCCGCGCATCGTGCGGGGGCTCGACTATTACAGCCACACGGCGTTCGAGTTCGTGACCGATCAGCTTGGGGCGCAAGGCACCGTGCTGGCCGGCGGTCGCTACGACGGGCTGGTCGCCGACATGGGCGGTCCGCCGACGCCGGCAATCGGATGGGCTGCCGGCATCGAGCGGCTGGCGATGCTGGTCGAGGGCGCGCCGGCGGTGCCCGTGCCGGTTGCCGTGGTGCCGGTCGGCGAGGCCGTGCTGCCGGTCGCCGTGAAGCTGTTGCAGGCGCTGCGGCAGGGGGGCGTGCGGGCGGAAATGGCCTATCGCGGCAACCTGAAGCGCCGGATGGAGCGGGCGAACCGGATCGGCGCCGGGTTCGCGGTGATCCTCGGGGATGCGGAGGTCGAGCGCGGCGTTGTCCAGCTGAAGGATCTCGGCGGCGGGGGCCAGGAGGAAGTGGCGCTCGACGAGGTTGCCACGCGCGTGGCCTTCCTGCTGACGCGCTAGAGTTACGGCCATGAGTTTCGAAGACAGGCTCGACCGCATCGTCGGTCGCTCCGACGAGCTGCAGAACATGCTGTCCGGCACCCTCTCGGGCGAGGCCTTCAACAAGGCGTCGCGCGAGTTCGCCGAGCTGGGATCGCTGGTCGAGCGCATCGGGGCGCTGCGCCAGGCCGAGCAGGAGGCCCGCGACGCGGAAGCCATGCTCGCCGATCCGGACATGCGCGAACTGGCGCTGAGCGAGCTCGACGGCCTGCGCGAGCGGCTGCCCGGCCTGCGTCACGAGATCCGGCTGGCGCTGCTGCCGAAGGACGAGGCCGACGCCCGCAGCGCCATCCTGGAAATCCGGCCGGCCGCCGGTGGCGACGAGGCCGGGTTGTTCGCGGCGGAATTGTTCGAGGCGTATCGGCGGTTCTCCGATTTGCATGGCTGGAAGTTCGAGGTGCTCGAATTCGACGAGAGCGAACTCGGCGGACTGCGCGGCGCGATCGCCAACATCAACGGCCGCGACGTGTTCGCCCGGCTGAAATACGAGTCCGGCGTGCACCGGGTCCAGCGGGTGCCGACCACCGAGACGCAGGGCCGCATCCACACCTCGACGGTCACCGTCGCGGTGCTGCCGGAGGCGGAGGAGGTCGACGTGCAGGTGAACGAGAGCGACCTGCGCATCGACGTCTATCGCGCGTCGGGAGCCGGTGGCCAGCACGTCAACAAGACCGAAAGTGCCGTGCGGATCACGCATCTTCCGACCGGCGTGGTGGTGGCGATGCAGGAGGAGCGCAGCCAGCACAAGAACCGCGCCAAGGCGATGAAGATCCTGCGCGCCAAGCTGTACGAGGCGCAGCGGGCGCAGCTGCACACCACCCGTGCCGCCGACCGCAAGAGCCAGGTCGGCACCGGCGATCGCAGCGAGCGCATCCGCACCTATAATTTCCCGCAAGGCCGGGTGTCGGACCACCGGATCAACCTGACGCTGTATAAGATCGACCGCGTCATGCAGGGCGAGTTCGACGAGTTCGTCGATGCGCTCACCTCCGAGGAACAGGCCGCGCGCCTGGCCCAGGAGGAATAGCCTCCGGAACAGGGTGCGGGCGAACCGGTCATGAAGATCTACCTGGCCGGCCCCGACGTGTTCCTTCCCGACCCTGCGCAGCACGGCCGCACGCTCAAGGCGATCTGCGCCCGCCTCGGTGTCGAGGGCCTCTACCCGATGGACAACGAGATCACACCCGAAGCCGGGCAGGACACGGCGAGCCTCATCCGCGCAGCCAACATGGCGATGATCCGGGCCTGCGATGCGATCGTCGCCAACATGACGCCGTTCCGCGGTGTCTCGGCCGATGTCGGCACCGCCTACGAGATGGGCGTCGGCGCCGCACTCGGAAAGATCGTCGTCGGATACAGCAGCGACGTCCGGTCCTACATGCAGCGCGTCGAAGCTTCCGGCGCGGTGACCCGGGATATCGACGATACATGCTGGGCTGCCGACGGTTTCTCGGTCGAGTGTTTCGGCGTGCCGCTTGCCGACAACCTCATGCTGTCGTGCGGTGTCGATGCCATGTGCGTCAGCGTCGAGCAGGCCGTCGAGGAAGCCCGGAGGCTGTTCGCGGCAAGGCGCGCCTGACCCCGTTCGGTCACCCCGGGGCCGCTGCCGCGCAACGGTCATTGGACAAATCGGGCGCCGTCGCTATCGAGGGTGCACGGCCCGCCGAAGGCGCCGCCACCGCCCGGATCGGAGCAAGGCGTGACACCACTTGCCGTCGCCGCTGCCGCGTTCTGCCTGGTCACGACGGTGGTGCACGTGGTCAGCCTCGGCGTCGCCGCCCTCCGCTGCCGCCAGCCCCGTGCGCGTGTCGCGCCGGCCGTGCATGCGCCGCCGGTCACCATCATCCGGCCGGTGTGCCGGGTCGACAACTTCGAGCGTGAAACACTCGCTTCCAGCTTCGCACTCGACTACCCGGAGTACGAGATCGTCTTCTGCGTGGCCCGCGCCGACGACCCGGTTGCGGTCATCGTTCGCGAGCTCATCGCGCAGCATCCCGGACACCGGGCGACGCTCCTGGTCGGGGAGGACCATCGGAGCTGCAATCCGAAGCTGAACAACGTGCTGAAGGGCTGGGATGCGGCGCGTCACCGCTGGATCATCCTGGCTGACAGCAACGTGCTGATGCCGGTGGATTACGTGCAGCGGCTGATGCAGCGCTGGCGCCCCGATACCGGCCTGGTGTGCTCGATGCCGATCGGCTCGAGGCCCGGCAACGTCTGGGCGTCGCTGGAATGCGCGTTCCTCAACACCTTCGAGGCGCGCTGGCAGTATGTCGGCGAGACGTTCGGGTTCGGCTTCGCGCAGGGCAAGAGCATGCTGTGCCGCCGTGACGTGGTCGATCGCGCCGGCGGGCTGCTGCGGGCGCTCGGCGGCGAGATGGCGGAGGACGCGGCCTTCACCAAGCTGGTGCGTGACGCCGGCCTGCACGTGCATCTGGTCGACGCGCCGTTCGAGCAGCCGCTCGGCACGCGCGGTTTCGGCGAGGTGTGGTCGCGTCAGCGGCGCTGGGCCACGCTGCGCCGCAAGACCTTCCCGGTGATGTACCTGCCCGAGATCCTGACCGGCTCGCTGTTCCCGTTGCTGGCGGGAGCCGGTGCGGCGCGGCTCGCCGGATGGCCGGAGGTGCCTCTGCTGGCCCTGCTGGCGGCGATCTGGTTCGGCGGCGAGGCGGTGCTGGCGCGCGTTGCCGGATGGCATGTGTCGCTGCGGATGCTGGTCGCCTGCGTGATCCGCGACATCCTGCTGCCGGTGCTGTGGGTCGAGGCCTGGCGCCGGCATGACTTCACCTGGCGCGGAAACGCCATGGATATCCGGCAGCCGCCGGTCGCGGAGAGCCGGGATCTGGAGCCGGTCGACCTCGTGGTATCCGGCACCGGCTGATCGCGATCGGTCAGGAGACCGGCGCCTGGCAGAACATCGAATGGCCTGGCTGGGTCTCCACCGCCGCCGGGTCGCTCGGGTCGGCCAGGTAGAACAGGGTGAAGTCGCGGGCGCCGAGTGCCACGAACACGCGCCCTCGCGGATCGCGCAGCACGCCCTCGCCGCTGACCTCGTGGATTTCCGGGGCACCCGCCCGGTTGCGGATGGTGATCTCGCCACACAACACATAGTCATGGGCAATGCGCGGCCCGTCCGGCAAGGTGATCGGCATCCTGATCTCGGTGGTGCGGTCGTCGAGTCGGAAGGTGCCGACCAGGTTGCCGTCGATATAGAGGCGGCTGGTCTCGCTGATCTCCTCCGCGGCGCGGCCGTCGACGACGGTGAAATCGGTGGCGAGGGCTGCCGGCGCCGGCAACGTCGCCGCGGCGAGCAGGGCGCCGGCGAGGCAGCGCCACGGCAGCAGGCGGGGAAGGGTGTCGAGGATCGGGTGTCGCATCATGCTCACTCCAGGATAGACCACCGGCTCGCGGTGGCCACCCGGCAGGTGCGGTCGCCTGCTGGCAGCAAGGAGCTTCGAATGATCCGGCAGCCCGGCCGACGGATGGTGCGCGATCTGCTGGCCGAGGCGGAAGCGGTGCTGGTGGCGTCCGGGATCGGGCAGCCGAGGCGGGAGGCGCGCTTGCTGCTGGCGCTGTCGCTCGGGGTCGATGCCGTCGGCCTGCTGGCGATCGGACCCGCAGCGGAGGTCGAGGCGGCGGGCTTTCTCGCACTGCTGCACCGCCGCGCGGCACGGACGCCGATGGCCTACCTGATTGGCCGGCAGGGGTTCTGGACACTCGATCTCGCTGTCTCGGACGCGACGCTGATCCCGCGGGCGGACACGGAATCTCTCATCGAGGCACTGCTGCAGGCCCGGCCCGACCGTAATCAGGTGCGACGCATCCTCGATCTCGGCACCGGCACCGGATGCCTGCTGCTGGCGGCACTTTCAGAGTATTCCGGCGCCTGGGGCATGGGCGTGGACGTGTCCGAGGCGGCGTGCCGGCTGGCCCGCCTCAATGCGCGCGACAACCGGCTGGATCAGCGCACCGCGATCCTGTGCGGCGACTGGGCCGGCGCGATGCGGCTCCCCGGATCCCCCGATGCGGGCTTCGATGTCGTCCTGAGCAACCCGCCCTACATCCCGGATGCGGATATCGCGGCGCTCATGCCCGAGGTGGCGCTGCACGAACCGGTCCGGGCGCTGTCCGGCGGTGATGACGGCCTTGCCGCATACCGGCAGATCATGCTGGTGCTGCAACACCAGCTGGCGCCTGGAGGCCTGGCTGTGCTCGAGGTCGGCGTCGGCCAGGCGGGTGACGTCGAGGCGCTCGGTTCGGATGCCGGCCTGGTGCCGCTGGGGGTCAGGCGGGACCTCGGCGGAGTCGAGCGCGCGGTAGTGCTCGAGGCGCCGCTTTGAGAAAAAGTTTGGCAGGCGAAGTATCCCTCGCTAGGTTCACGACGCGACACGCCGGACATGGCAAATCCTGCAACACCGTGTTAATCGAAATACGCAGGCGCGACGGATGACAGTGTCCGTTCGCATACCGGCCTGATGCCGAGCGATCTTCGAGTCCCGAGCGCAATTCGAGATATGGGGTTCGCCATCGCCGATCAGCGGCTGAAAACGGATCGGACAGCGTATCGGACGATCATCCTCAACGGCGCCCGGACGGTCGGGGCCGCGATCAGGAAAGTGCTGTGACAAGCTGATGAACATGAAACGTATGCGTGGCCGCAACCATCGTCCGGGGGGCGGTGGTGGCGGCGGCGGCAGCACCCCGATCCGCCACAACAATGGCCAGATCCCGCTCAATCGTAATCACGTCTTCGACAGTAATGGCCCCGATCTGCGCATTCGCGGCACGGCCCAGCAGCTCTTCGAGAAGTACCTGCAGCTTGGGCGCGACGCCACCAGCTCCGGCGATCGGGTCATGGCGGAAGGCTACTTCCAGCATGCCGAGCATTATTTCCGGATCCTGAACGCGATCGCGCAGGCGACCCAGCAGAGCCAGGCCAACCAGCAGCCGCACCACAACCAGCGCAACAACCGGCAGCAGCAGGATGGCGGCGAGCAGGATGATCGCGGCGAGTCCCAGCAGATGTCGTCGAACGGGCCTGCCGAACAGCAGATGATGCCGGACGAACAGCGTACGCAGCCGGAATTCTCTTCCGCCGACAGCTAGCTGCCCGACCCTGGCGGTGAGGGGTCGGGTCTAGGGTCCTGTCGGACCTTGATCCGGCCCGACGCCATGGCTGAACGGCGCACCGGCGCGGCCGCTCCCACCTGGGCTGACGTCTCCGGTCGCGTTGTCCATCAGCACGCGTGTGCGTGGCAGCGCTTCCGGGCAGTTGGCCTGCAGGAAGCTCAGCATTTTCTCACGGACGAAGCAGCGCAGGTCCCACGTCTGCGGCGCGTTGCGGCCACTGACCAGCATGCGGATCTCGACCGAGCTCTGCTTGATGTCGCTGACCTGCAGGTTCACCACCTTGCCGTCCCACAGCGGCGTCTGCTGCACGATCTCCTCTAGATGCGCGCGCAATGCCTCAACCGGCACGTGGTAGTCGAGGTAGAAGAACACCGAGCCGATCAACGACGCCGACTGGTGCGTCCAGTTCTGGAACGGCTTTTCCAGGAAATACGCGATCGGCAGGATCATCCGGCGCCAGTCCCACAGCCTGACGACCACGTAGGTCGAGGTGATCTCCTCGATCCAGCCCCACTCGCCTTCGACGATCACCGCGTCCTCGAGCCGGATCGGCTGCGTGACCGCGATCTGCACGCCGGCGATCAGGTTGGTGAGCAGGGGCCGAGCGGCCAGGCCGACCACCAGCGAGGCGGCGCCGGCGGACGCGAACAGGCTCAGCCCGTACTGGCGCACCGGCTCGAAGGTCATCAGTGCCGCCGAGATCGTGAAGACGAACAGCAGCAGGTCGGCGGCGCGCTTCAGGATGCGGATCTGCGTGACGTGCTTGCGCGCCAGCAGGTCGTCCTCCTCGCCGGTCTTGAAGCGGCCGAGATAGAGGTTCGCGGACGTCCGGATGGCGAGCGAGGCGGTCCAGCCGGCGAGCAGCACGAAGGCCACCAGCAGCACCTGGCCGAGCACCGTGAAGGCGGCGTAGGAGAGCCCGACCGCCGGCAACGCGGCACCCAGTGCGACCACCACCACCAGCACGCGCAATGGCCGGCGCAACTCGTGCGCGAACGAGCGGAAGAAGTCGCGCCTGGGCCCCGGCAGCCGAAGCAGGAGGTTCATCAGCAGGCGGCTGCCGACCAGCGTGAGGCAGCCGGCGAGGATCAGCACCAGAGCCGAAGCAAGCGGTGCCGGTGCCCAGTCGAACCAGCTGCGGACGGTGCTGACGATGGCGAGAAAGTTGTTGCGCATGGGCCTCCGTGTCGGCTGACCAGGTCCTGGGTGATGGCAGCGGGAGAAATCGGCCTCCTGCCGGCATGGCGGAGGACCCCGGGCACCCCCGTCTGCCGGCCCCGGCGTTGACTTGGCACCCCCGCCTCGGTATCTGACCGCTCCCGGCGCGATGGCGGCGTAGCTCAGCGGTAGAGCAGGAGAATCATAATCTCTTGGTCGGCGGTTCAAATCCGTCCGCCGCTACCACCGCGTCGGGTTCGTCCACGAATGATAGCTGATCATGGTGCACTGCACCATGGGCGATCCAGGGGTCTTCCGCGGGATGGCGCTGCCGTCTGTCGCGTGAGGCGGAGGCAACGGGGAAAGTCCGCCCTCTGACCTGGCAGTGCTCGACTTCGCCCGACACGGCAGTGTCGAGCACGTAACTCTGTCCCATTTCCTCAAGGCCCTGCGAACGACATCGGACTCCGCGCGCATAGTCGATACGTTTCAAGAAAATTCAAAACAAATGGCTATTGAAAGATCCCCCGGCTTCTATGCGAGGTCGATGAAGTGGATCTCCCGAACGACCGGGATCGAAAAGCTCTCGTTCAGAGAGTAACGCTGCATGATGTCGTCATGAAGTTGCTCCCGGTTTCCGTCTCGAAGCGTCCGGCGCATGGCCCGCACTCGAGAAAAGCCATATCCCGGAAATCGATTGCAGTTCCGGAAAAGCCTCGTTCAGTCCAGGCAACTCGATACCCGTTGCATGTTGCGGTCACTGACACGACAGTCCTCGTGAAGCCCCGTTTGTGCCTGGAGGCGCTCCGGAGCAAACGGATCACGTCGCGTCCGGATGCCTCGATCACCCAGCGGGACCGCTCCGACGCAGTCGGTACAGTCCTGGGCAGGCTGTTGCAGTCGCCTGCGCGGACGTGTTGTGCCGGCGTTCATCTCCCGGCATGGCGCTGCCGACGCCGCTCCCCTTCCGCGTTGACATGAGCGATTGTCTGGCGATCCTCCGTGACGTCGCGACGGAGGCCGAGTGGCCACGGATCTCGCCGACATGCTGAACCGCGAATCCCGGAGACCCTCCATGAACGCTGCTGCAATCCTGCCATCGGACCATGACCGGGCGACGCTGGTCGGGCGCCTGTTCGATCCGGCGCTCGGCGGACCGTGCCTGGTGCATCTGCGCGGCGACCGGCTCGTCGATGTCACTGCCGCGGGCCCGACGATGGCCGACCTGCTGGAGCGCGAAGATCCCGCCGCAGCGATCGCCGGCATCGCGGGCACGCTGTCCTACCCGGTCGAGGCGGTCATCGCCGACAGCCTGGCGCGTCGCAGCGACCGGCCGCATCTGCTGGCGCCGTGCGATCTGCAGGCGGTCAAGGCGTGCGGCGTGACCTTCGCCCGGTCTATGCTGGAGCGGGTCATCGAGGAACGCGCCAAGGGCGATCCGACCCGCGCGCTCGCGATCCGTGCCCAAGTGCTCGACGCGGTCGGCGGCTCGCTCACCAATTTGCAGGCGGGATCGGCCGAGGCGGCGCGGGTCAAGCAGGTGCTGATCGAGAGCGGCTACTGGTCGCAATATCTCGAGGTCGGCATCGGCCCGGACGCAGAGGTGTTCACCAAGGGTTCGGTGCTGTCGTCGGTCGGGCTCGGCGCCGAGATCGGCATCCTGCGGGCGTCGAACTGGAACAATCCGGAACCGGAAGCGGTGCTGGCGGTGAACAGCCGCGGCGTGGTGCAGGGCGTGACGCTCGGCAACGACGTCAATCTGCGCGACGTCGAAGGTCGCAGTGCGTTGCTGCTCGGCAAGGCCAAGGACAACAACGCGTCCTGTTCGATCGGTCCGTTCATCCGGCTGTTCGATGCGGGCTTCGGCATCGACGACGTACGCCGCCTCGAGATCACGCTGACGGTCAGCGGTGCCAGCGACAAATACGTGCTCGAGGGCACCAGTTCGATGAAGGAGATCAGCCGCGATCCGCTGAACCTGGTCGAGCACGCGATGGGCCGGCACCACCAGTATCCCGACGGCATGATGCTGTTCCTCGGCACGCTGTTCGCACCCACGCAGGATCGCGACGTGCCGGGGCAGGGCTTCACCCACAAGCTGCAGGACCGCGTGGAAATCGCCGCACCGGCGCTCGGCCGGCTGGTCAATACCGTCACCTATGCCGACGAGGCGCCGGCCTGGACCTTCGGCATCGCCGCCCTCATGCGCAACCTCGCCAGCCGTGGCCTGGTCGGCGCGTCTTGACCGCGGGCGACTCCCGATCGAAGCGGGTCGTCGTCACCGACCCGCGGTTCGAGGGGCTGGTGCATGAGCGTGCGGCGGCCGAGCGCGCGGGCGCCTTGTTCCAGGTGTTCGACTGCCAGGATGCGGGTGATGTCGCGGAGGCATTGCACGACGCCGACGTCGCGTTCGTGAACCTGGTGCCGGTGAACGAGGCTGCACTTGCGGGGATGCGCGGAGGCGGTGTCGTGGTCCGCTACGGCATCGGCACCGACAATGTGGATCTCGACGCCGCACGGCGGCTCGGTATCCGCGTCGCCAACGTTCCCGACTACGGCAGCGACACCGTCGCCGACCATGCATCCGCCTCGATGCTGGCGTTGCTGCGTCGGCTGCCGGTGTTCGACGATGCGATCCGCCGGGAAGGCTGGATCAATCCCGACCGGGAGCGTCCGTTGCCGGCGCTGTCGGCGAGCACCGTCGGGCTGATCGGCGTCGGCCGGATCGGGCTGCTGGTGGCCAGGCGTCTGCAGGCGTTCGGTATTCGTGTGGTGGCGAGCGATCCGTTTGCGGATCCACGAAAATTGCAGGCTGCCGGCATCGAGCGTGTGGAGCTGGACGCGCTGCTGGCCGAGGCGCACGGCGTGTCGCTGCATCTCCCGGCAACGTCCGCCACTCGCCACATCATCGGCCGGCGCTCGATCGCCCGGATGCGACCTGGTGCGATGCTGGTGAACACCGCACGCGGCGCCCTGGTGGATGAGGCGGCGCTGGCGGAGGCGCTGAGGGATGGTCGCCTCGGGGGCGCGGCGCTCGACGTGTTCGATCCGGAGCCGCTCGATCCGGGCTCGCCGTTGCGCACCATGCGGAACGTGATCCTGACGCCGCATGCCGCCTTCTATTGCGTCGAAAGCCTCGATGCGCTGCAGCGTCTCGCATCCGAGGAAGCCGCACGGGCACTGGCCGGCCAGCCGCTGCGCTCGGCGGTGACATAGACCCGACCTGATGCAACGGGCTCGGCCACGGTCGGCAACCGGGTCCGCAGCATGGGATGCATCAGGTCGTATCGCCGAGGCTTTCCACCATATCGCCGAAGCCCGCGCGGGAGGGGCCCCGGTTGCTGCGCGCCTCGAGTGTCGAGCAACAGCGCGTCGGCGCGTTATCGATCGCCGCCACGCCGGCATCCAACGCCGCCAGCCCGGTGACCGGCAGCATCGTCCTGGCCGATGGCGGCCACGCCTGCTGATGATCAGCCGGTGCCGGTTACCAGGAGATCTGCATGCACCCGGCTTGCCCGGATGAGCACCGCGTTCGGCTCGTCGGTGTGCGCGATCCAGGCAACGGCTTCGGTGCGGCTGCGTCCGAACGCCATGTGCCGGGCCAGCAGCCAGGCCTGGCGATCCGGCTCCGGCGTCGCCACGAACCAGCTCTCGTCGAGCAGCTGCCGCACCGCGCTCCACGGGCCGTCCAGCAGCAAATAGTTGCCCTCGACGATCACCAGCGGCGTCGCCGACGACACCGCGATGCAGCCCGCGACCGGCTCCTCGATCTCGCGCCGGAAGCAGGGCGCGTACACCGTCTCCCCGTCGGCCGGATGACGCAGCCGGCGCAGCAGCGACACGAACCCGGCGGCGTCGAAGGTATCCGGAGCGCCCTTGCGATCGGCCCGGCCGAGTCGGTCCAGCTCGCCCTGTGCCAGGTGATAGCCGTCCATCGGCACCACCACGGCGCGTTCGGGTCCGAGTGCGGCCGAGAGACGCGCAGCCAGCGTCGATTTTCCGCTGCCAGGCTCTCCAGTAATGCCGAGAAGCCGGCGCGAGCCGTCCGCGAAAAGCCCCCCCGCGCGTCGCAGCAGGTCGTCCGGCAAGCTCGACGTGATCGGGTCCATCATCACTTATGTTCGTTTCACGCTCGTACGTATGGCAACCTGCATGGAGATCAGGCGTCGGCTTGGGTGCCGCGCGATCTGTCGACCGCGGCGGCCCACGGCCACTCTAACCTGGAGAGAGACCATGACCCAATCCTACCAGGACGCCATCGACGAGCTGGGGCGCGTGTTCGAGAAGATCGACGATCACGCGGTCGATGCAGCCGTGCAGATGCTTGCCGATGCGACCAAGATCGTGGTGTTCGGCGCCGGGCGCGAGGGTCTGCAGATCCGCGGCCTGGCGATGCGGCTGTTCCACATGGGGCTTGCGGCATCGGTGGTGGGTGACATGACGACCCCGGCGATCGGCCGCGGCGACCTGTTCGTCGCCACCATGGGACCGGGTGAGCTCTCGACCGGCCTGGCGCTGCTCGATGTGGCGAAGCGTGCCGGGGCGACGATCCTGGTCATTACCGCGCAGCCATCCGGTCGCGGCGCCAGGTCAGCCGACAGGGTGCTGGTGCTGCCGGCGCAGACCATGGCGGCGCACGGGGATGGCGAGGTCCTGTCCGGCCTGCCGATGGGCTCGCTATACGAGGGGTGCCTGTTCATCCTGTTCGAGGTGATGGTGATGAAACTGCTCGATCTGATCGGGGTCGACCCCGACGCGATGCGGCAGCGGCACACCAACCTGGAATAGCGGCCGGCGCTCGCAGCTCCCTGCGATGCACCAGGTCGTGGTGCTGGCGCAGCAGGTAGCGGCGGGCGACATCCAGGTAACCGCGATACACGAGGCCGCCATTGTGCTGCAGCAGCGCGGCACGATCGGCGCGGTAGGCGGCGGGGATCCGGTACCAGGGCAGGCCGGGCTGCAGGTGATGCACCACGTGGAGGTTGTTGTTCAGGAACAGTAGCCCGAGGATCGGTGTGCGCTCGACGATGGCGGTGCGATGATCCGCCGCGTCGGCCGAACGGTGCTCGGCGAACGACCGCACCAACGCCAGCGAATAGCCCGGATACACGAACAGCACGACGTAGCTGAGCAGCGACAGGTGGCACACGAGCGTCAGCCAGGCGACGACCAGCGCCAGGCCGGGAAGATGCACCAGCCAGCCGCGGATGGCGTCGCCGTCGCCGGCCAGGATCAACCTGGCTTCCCTGGTCAGGAAGACCGCCTGGCCGAGCAGCGGGCCCACCGTCAGCCGGCCGAGGAGGGTGTTGTTGGCACGCAGCAGCAGGCGTTCGGGCAGGAGGCTGCGGGCGTAGCGATCGGCAGTGATGTAATGGCTTTCCGGGTCGTCGATCGGATCGGTCAGGGTCTCGCCACGATGATGCCCGAGATGACTGGCCTTGTAGCGGTGGTAGGGGAGCCACAGGCTGATCGGCAGGCTGCCGAGCAGATCGTTCAGCCATGGCAGTCGGGTCGGATGGCCGTGGATCACCTCGTGCTGCAGCGACATGTGCCAGGCAATCAGCCACGCGCCGATCGGAAGCGCGACCCACCAGGCCATCATGTTGGCGTAGAAGGTGGCGGTCAGCCAGCCGGCATGGATCACCGCGGCCAGCACGATGGACGGCCACTCCAGGCGGCGTCGGGACGAGGCCGGCGACGGCACAGCAATGGTTTTCATGAGCCTCCCTGGACGCATCACCGCGGACAACGGTTGTAAGACATTAAGACGATAGAAGCCGGTAGTATAGGAGTATCACATCCATGGATGGCATTTTAAGCAGCCTGCCGATGTATGACCTGCCGGAGCTTCGCCCCCAGACCGCCGCGCTGTGGCAGGCGCTGGCTGTCGCGCTGCGTGCGGCCGGTGTCGCAGCGCCCGATGAATTATCGTCTCCGGACGCGCTGGCCGCGCATTGGCGGCAGCCCGACCTGTTGCTGTCGCAGACCTGCGGCTATCCGTTGCTGTCGCTGCCGGAGCATGTGCGGGTGGTGGCGACGCCGGCCTACACGGCGCCCGGCTGCGAGGGCGCCTGGTATCGCAGTGCGCTGGTCGTGCACCGGGACAATCCGGCCGCTGACCTGGAGGCGCTGCGCGGCGGCGTGTGCGCGCTGAACAACCCGGATAGCAATTCCGGAATGAACCTGCTCCGGGCGACGATCGCGCCGCTCGCCGGTGGGAGGCCGTTCTTCCGCGACGTCGTGGTCACCGGCGGCCATGCGGCGAGCCTTGCAGCAGTCGGGGGCGGTACTGCCGACCTGGCGGCGATCGACTGCGTGACGCTCGCGCTGCTGCAGGCGAACCGTCCGGCGCTGACGGCTCCGATGCGGGTGCTGGGCTGGACCCCGGCGGCACCCGGGCTGCCGTTGATCACCGCCGGCGACGCGAGCCTGGTCGAGAAGTTGCGCGAGGCGCTTGCGGTCGTGGCTGCCGACCCCGCGCTGGCGGCGGTACGCCGGGCACTGCTGATCGACCGCTTCGTCGTGCTGCCGGGAGACGCATACGAGGTGATCCGGCAACTGGAACACGATGCGGAAATCGCGGGCTATCCGGTTCTCGCTTGAGGCGTCGCCACCGGTTCCGGCTCGGCCGGTATGCGTGCCGACGGCTGGTCATCATCCCGGAGATGCAGCCGAACCCGCCGACAGGCCGCCGTCGATATTGAACTCGGACCCTGTGACGTAGGGCGCCTCGTCCGACGGCGACAGCGGCGACAACCGTTGCCATTCGGGCCTCCCGATCGGGACCCTGTCCCAGCATCGGTTCCCACACGGGGGTGAGGATCGCTGCGGGATGGTTCGAATCGCACCGGATGTTCCATCCGTTCTGCGCGCAATACCGAGCCACGGTCTTCGAGTGGTTTCGGATGGCTGCCTTCGAGGATGCGTAGGCTGCCGCCATCGGGATCCCGACGAGCTTGGACCTGGAAGATATATTGCTGATCGAGAGTGACTGCATGAACCTCGCGCCATGCGGTGAGGGAGGCATGTTCCGGATCGTGCGCAACCGGCCCGTCCTCGAAACCCCTCACGGTCGCGTGGCTCACCACGACATCGGCGGCGGGAATGCCCGCCGCCAGGGTTTCCCGGTCCGCTTCGCGACCTCCCTACGTCGGATGAGGCGGAGCAAGTCCGCCGGCGATTCCTGTCCGTCCCGGCGATGAGTGTATCCCGGAGACCTCTAGAAGCTGACGCCCACCGACCCGAAGAATTGTCGTGGTGCGCCCATCAGGAAGGACTGGTAGTCGCCGGAGATCGGGTTGCCGTTTTCGCCCGTGGTCGCGACATATTGCTTGTTGAACAGGTTGTAGGCGTTGAACTGCACGTTGACGCGGCTGAGCGTGCCATGGTCGGCCAGCACGTAGCGCGCACCCAGGCTGGCGATGAAATAGCCCGGCACGGAGGTGTCGTTGAGGTAGCTCAGATAGCGATGCGAGTAGTAGTTGCCGTCGATATGGGTGGTGAGGCGGCCGAACTGGTAGGCGATGCTGCCCTTGTACATCAGCGTCGGATAGTTCGGGATCGACTTGCCGCGTAGATCGTCGACACCGGTCGCGGTGACCAGGTCGTCGTTGAAGGTCGAGCGGTTGTAGCTGATCGAGTTGTAGAGCGACAGATGCGGCAGCGGGTAGAAGGTGCCGCTGGCCTCGACGCCGTTGGTCGTCACGCCGCCGACATTCTGCACCGCCGTGGTGGGGTTGATGATCGGGCCGAACGAGATCGTCTGCAGCCGGTTCGAGAAGTCCACGTGATACAACGACAGCAATCCGATGAAGGGCTTCGTGGTGAGACGGTAGCCGCCCTCGTAAACCCAATCGGTTTCCGGCTTCAGCGTGTTCTGGATCTGCTTGAAGGCGGCCTCGTTGGCGCTCCACGGCGTGTTGGAGCTGTTGGTGCTGTAGCCGTCCTCGGGGTAGCCGCGCATGTTGTGCGAGATGTCGGCGAACACCTCCTGGTGCTTGGCGAATCGCCAGTTGCCGCTGAATTGCGGCAGGAACCCGTTCGCCGCGGTCAGCGCGCCGGTGCCGATCTGGCTGCCGCCGTTATAGGCCGGATCCTGCGTCGTGGCTTCGTTGCCGGTGTGGATCACCAGCGAACGGAAGCCGGCATTCAACGTGACGTGCGGCAGCACACGCCAGGTATCCTGCAGATGATACTGGAAGGTGTTGGTGTTCCAGATCTCCGCCCATGGCACGGCGAATGGATTGGCCGGCGTGTGGTCGTTGGGATCGCCGAGCGTGCCTTGCCCGAGCAGCGGTGCCTCGGAGAAATAGCGCGCCTCGCTGAACTGGTCGTACTCGTACCAGATACCGCTCTCGATCGTGTGATGCCCGACATCCCAGCTCAGCGCGGACAGCAACCCGTAGCGGGTGATCGCCGGCTGCATCGTGCGGATCGAGAGCGGCGCACCGTTCGGCGACGGGGTATAGGGCGTGGTCCAGGTCGAATAGCCATTGTCGCCATGGCCGTAGATAGTGGATTTCCAGTCCAGCGTATCGGTCAGCAGGCTGTCGAAGGTGAGGCCGGACAGGAAGTCCTGCCGCGTCGCGGTTCCGGCATAATACGAGACGTCCAACGGGTCGTTGGTCAGGGTCTCGTTGTGGCTGTAGATGCCTTCGGCGGCCTTGTACGCTGCCGCATAGTTCGGATAATAGTTGTCGACCCGGCCGCCGAGGGTCTGCAGATAGTTCAGGTCCTCGTCCTGGTAGTCGAACTGCTTGATGGCGCTCCAGTCGAAGAACAGCTTCAGGCTGGAGACGCCACCGATCGGCTGCACCAGCTTGGCGTTGACCTGGTCGCTCTCGTTGTAGCCGGAGCCTTTCCATTTATCGAGATCGGTATGGGCGTAGGACACGGTGAACTTGGTGCCGGTCTGGTTCAGCACGCCGCTATCGAGCCTGACATAGGTGCGATACGTGTCGTTGCTGCCGAACGTCTGCTCGAGCGCGCCGCCGTACTTGTCGGACGGATCTGCGGAATAGAATTGCAGGGCGCCGCCGAGATTGCTGCTCGAGGCGATCGAGACGCTGCCGGCGCCCTGCGACACGTTGGCGCGCTCGACATTGTCGCTGATGATCGCGCGCGTGATGCTGAGGCCGTTATAGTTGTTGAACGACTGGTCGCCGAGCGGGATGTCGTCGAGCGTGAAGCCGAGCTGCGACTGTGCGAACCCGCGCACATACACCCGCGCCGACCATTCATAGGCGCCGAACGGATCGGCCGACTGGAAATCCACGCCCGGCAGCTGCGACAGCACCTTGATCGGGTTGGTACCGGGCGCCGCCGCCTGGATGGTCTTGGCCGAGACCGAGGTCAGCTGCCGGGTCGAGCCCTGGCCATACACGCTGACCGTTTCGGCGCCCCCGGTGCTCGGGGCCAGGGCGGCCCGGGTGCTGGCGGGCGTCGCGTGCGCGGGTGCCGTCGTGCGCGTGGCACCGGTGGCCGCCGGGATACCCGCCGTTTGCGCGCGGGCGGGAATCCCTGCGCACACGGCCAGCAAGGCTGTGCCGGCGAGCAGGACAGGGCGGAAGCTTTGGCGTGCAGCGGGGAACATGACGTCTCTCGATGGTGTCGCGGCAATCGGCCGCACATCGACGCTAGCCGCCGCGTTACACCCGCGATACAGACGCTGCGTCATATGGACTCGTTATACGAGCACCGTGTGGTAATAATGCATCACACGAGCCTGCACCGTGGATACCTCAAGGGTCGCTCCGGGCCGCGACCGGGCGCACCGCGGCGGCATAAACCAGTGCCGCGCCTGCGCTGATCGCAGCACCGGTCAGCAGGGCGGGGGTGAACGATCCGGTGGCCTGGACCAGGAACCCCGTGAGCATCGGGGCCAGTGCGCCTCCCAGCGAGCCGCCGACATTCTGGATCGCCTCGAGGGTTGCCACGGATCCGCTTGTGGTGGCGACCGCGGCCAGTGCCCAGCCGCACGAGGAGGCCAGATTCGCGCAGAACAGCGCCAGGCTCGCCAGCACGACGGCGAGGGCCGCGCTGGTGCAGAATGCCAGCGCCGCCGTCGCCAACGCGGCCAGCAGCAGGGCGGCGATTAGCGGGCGGGTGCAGGCGGCGATCGGTGACACGCCCCGCCGGCCGAGCAGATGCGACACCGCACCGCCGAGCAGCGCACCGCCGAACCCGCAGACTTGCGGCACCGCGGCCCATACTCCGACCTGTCGCAGCGAGAGGTGCAGCACGCTGTGCAGGTAGTCGGGCAGCCAGGCGCCGTAGAGCCAGGTGGTGTAGATGACGCCGAAGAAGCCGATCGCCATGCCCCAACTGGTGCGCGTGCGCAGCAATGCGCGCCAGCCGGGTGCGGGGTCCAGAGCGGCCTCGACATGTGCATCCGGCCGTTCGCCCCGCTGCGGATCCCGGTACAGGCCGTGCCAGGCGACCGCCACCAGCAGCCCGGCGACCCCGATCGCGATGAAGGCGATGCGCCAGCCGAACGCCAGGATCAGCGCGGTCAGGATCGGTGGCGCGATCGCCGGGCCGAGTGCCGAGGAGGCGTTGAAGATGCCGATCGGCAGGGCCCGCCGCGACGGGTCCCACCAGGCGGTGCAGACCTTGGTGCCGGCGAGATAGAGCGGGGACTCGCCGATGCCGAGCGCCAGCCGGGCGCCGATGAACGCGCCGAGGCCGCCAACCAGCCCGGCCGCCGCCTGGGCCGCCGACCACACGCAAAGCCCTGCGGTGAGCAGCCGCCGCGGGCCGTACCGGTCGATCAGGATGCCGACCGGGATCTGCGACAGCCCGTAGCTCCAGGAGAACGCCGACAGCAGCACCCCCATCTCGCCGCGTGACAGGCCGAGGCTCTCGCGGATCGGCGCATTGGCGATCGCCACCGCCGAGCGGTCGAGATAGTTGACGCAGCCGGCCAGCATCAGCAGACCGAGTGCCACGAAACGGGTGCGCCGGAGCTGCCTGGGTGTCATGCGGGCCGGCGTAGCAGCACCACCTTGCCGCCGCCAGCAGGGTGCCGGCCGATCACGGGAGCGCCTGCCGATGCAGCCGATCTATATCGATTTCCTCAATCGCTTCGACGTCGAGGCGCTGGCGATCACCGACGACGAGATCCTGCAGGCGATCGAGACCTCGCTGGCGACGCAGGGGCGCGGCGAGGCTGTCATAGAGCCGCGGGTGCATCTCGAGCCGGGCGTCGCGCGCGGCCATTTCAACGTGCTGCGCGGCGCGTTGAAGGCCCCGATCGATCTCGCCGGCGTCAAGGTGGTCGGCGATTTCGTCGACAACTACACCAAGGGGCTGCCGTCCGAGTTGGCGACACTGCTCCTGCTCGATCCCCATACGGGTATCCCCCGGGCAATCCTGGATGCGAGCGGCATCACCGACATGCGCACCGGCGCGGTGACGGCGATCGGCGCGAAATACCTGGCGCGTGCCGACTCCAAGGTCCTCGGCCATGTCGGCGCACGCGGCACCGCGTACTGGAACGTGCGGCTGCTCGACCGGCTGTTCGAGTTCGACGAGATCCGCATTCATTCGCGCAGGCCGGAAAGTCGCGATGCGTTCGCGGCGAAACTGGCGGCGGACCTCGGAAAACCGGTGACGGCGACTGCGGATTGGCAAAGCTGCGTCGAGGGTGCCGACATCGTGGTCGAGGCATCGCGGCTCGATGCGCCGGAGCCTTTGCTGCACACCGACTGGATCAAGCCGGGCGCGCTGGTGATCCCGTACGGCACGATGAGTGCCGTCGAGCTGTCGCTGACCGGGATCATGGACAAGATGGTGGTCGATGACTGGGGCCAGTGCCGCACTGGCAAGTTCGGCAGCCTGCGCGCGCATGTCGAGGCCGGGCTGTTGTCGGAAGCGACGCTGCATGCCGAGCTCGGCCAGATCGTTGCGGGACTGCGTCCGGGCCGCGAAACGGACCAGGAGACCATCCTGCTGTGGCATCGCGGCTTGTCGTTGTCCGACATCGCGCTGGGTCACGCGATGCTGGAAAAGGCGAGGCGCCTCGGCATCGGCCAGAAGCTGCGGTTCGCCTGATGCTGCCGCCCGCAGCACCGATCCTGGAACTTGGTGGGGAGCGGCCGGTGACACCGCATCAGGTGGTGGCGGCTGCGCGTGGCGACCATGCGATCCGGCTGCACCCGGATGCGCTGGCCCGGATCGCGGCAGCCCACACGGCGCTGCTCCGGGCGGTCGCGACCGGGGCACCGATCTATGGCGTCACCACCGGGCTCGGGGCCGTCGCCGACACATCGCTCGGGCCCGACGACGCCGACGTGCAGCGGCGTATCGTGCTGACCCGGGCGGTCGGAGTTGGACCGGTCGCCGGCGACGTGCAGGTGCGGGCGATGATGATCGCACGGCTGGCCGGCTTCGCGGTCGGCACGTCCGGTGCGTCGCCATCGACGGTGCGGGGCTACCAGGCAGTGCTGAATGCCGGCATCCGCCCGGTGGTGCCGCTGCTGGGCTCGCTGGGAGAGGGTGATCTGGCCCCGCTGGCGCATATCGGGTCGGTGCTGCTCGGTGAGGGGACCGCGAGGCTGGCGGGTCAGCTCCTGCCCGGTGGCGAGGCGCTCGCGCAGGCCGGTCTGAGCGTTCCGCGGCTGCAGGGCAGGGATGGACTGGCGATGGTTTCATCCAGCGCCGCATGCAGCGGCCTCGGGGCGCTTCTGATCGCGGACATCGAGCGCGTGTTTTCGGCTCTGGCGGCGGCGGCGGCTCTCAGTTTCGAGGCGCAGCGGGCCAATCTGTCGCCGCTGCGGCCAGAGGTCGCAGCGCTGCATCCGGTGCCCGGCCAGGTGGCGATCGCGGCCGAGATGCTGCGGCTGCTGCAGGGCGGCTCGTTCGACCAGTCGGGAGGCGCCCGCCGGCTGCACGATCCGCTGAGCTTCCGGTGCGCGCCCGCGGTGCTCGGCAGCGCCCTGGCGGCAATTCAGGCTGCGGATCGCGCAGTGGCCACCGAACTGGCCTGGTCCGACGACAATCCTGCGGTGCTGGCCACGTCCGGCGAGATCGTCGGCACGGCGAGCTTCGACACCACGCACCTGGCGCTGGCCTTCGAGGCGCTCGGCCTGGCGCTGTCCCGGGTGGCCGTCCTGACCGGCGCGCGCATCATGCAGCTGATGTCGGCCGAGACGACCGGGCTGCCGCGCTTCCTGACCCCGCGCCACGGCGGTCGCAGCGGCCTGGCGCCATTGCAGAAGACGGTGGCGGCCCTGGTCGCCGCAATCGCCCGCGATGCCCAGCCGGTGCCCGCCTGCGTCCTGGCCGTGGCAGACGGGATCGAGGATTACGCCGGGATGGCGATGGCGGTGGTTTGCAAGACGGCGTCGATCGTCGAGGCGCTCGGGCTGTTGGCGGCGTGCGAATTGGTCACCGCCGCCCAGGCAATCGACCTGCGCATGGCGGGCGAATATGTCCGCCTGGGCATCGGCACGGCGGTGCATCATGCGGCGGTCAGGGCGCTGGTGGCTGGCATCGACGAGGACCGCTCCGTGGCGGGCGATCTCGAGACCCTCGCCACGGCAATCCGGGACGGCCTGTTCCAGGATGTGCTGGACCGGCTGTTCCCGGCCGCAGCGCCATGAACGCTCAGCCACCGAGCGTGTCGAGCACGAGTGCGACGAAGCTCTGCAGCTTCGGCGTCTGCCTGGAGTCGGGCTGGGTCAGCATATGCACCGGCCGCCCCGGCGTCTGGTAGTCGCCGAGCACGCGCACGAGCCGGCCGGACTGCAGCGCGTCCGCCACCAGGTCCTCTGCGATCAGGCCGATGCCGAACCCGTCCAGTGCGGCGGTCAGCAGCGCCTGCGCGGTGTTGACCCGCAGCCGGCCGCGGATGCGCACCCGCTGTGGTCGGCCGCCCCGCGTGAAGCGCCACTCGTCGAGCGCCGGCTCGTCGGGTCGCCCATAGACCAGGCATTCGTGGTCGGCCAGATCCGCCGGGGTCGCGGGCGCTCCGCGCTCGGCCAGGTAGCCGGGCGACGCGCAGGCGACCGTCCGGAACAATGGCAGGCGGTGTGCGCGAAGGCGCGTCCGGGATAGTGGGCCGATCCGGAACAGCACCTCGAAGCCGTGCTCGATCGGATCCACCAGGCGGTCGCTGAGCACCAGATCGACCGTCACACCCGGATGGCGCCTGAGATAGCCGGCGACCAGCGGCACCAGGCGGCAGCTGCCGTAGGAGACCGGTGCGTTGATCCGCAGCATCCCCCGCGGCACGCCCCGCGCCGCGTCGGCGACGAGGTCCGCCCGCTCGGCTTCGGCCAGCACCACCCGGCATTGCGCTGCGTAGCTGCGGCCGATTTCGGTCAGGCTCTGCCGGCGGGTGCTGCGGTCGAGCAGCCGCGTGCCGAGCCGCGCCTCCAGATGCGCCACATGCTTGGCGACCATCTGCGGCGACATATCCAGCGCGCTTGCCGCCTTTGCGAACGAGCCCAGATCCACCGCCCTGACGAAGGCCGCCATGCTGCCCAGCCGGTCCATTCACCACTCCCGGTTTCGAGCGACCGATCCGGTCGGCCATTTATCCGCAGATCGCAAGCGGCCCAGCTAGGCGCGACCAATCGGATCCCAGCGAGGCGCGCCATGCTTGATCGTAGACTGTTTCTCGGAGCCGCAGTGCTCGGCGCCATGTCGCTCGGACGGGCGCCGCGCGGCATGGCACGAGCCGAGGCGTTCACCGCGGCGCAATTGAACGAATTCGGCCCGGAGGCGCGCATGATCGGCAAGCGTGTCGGGCTGTGGGACGTGACGGAGACCGCCTGGGATGGACCAGACGCGGCGCCGGTGACGACGACCGGGCTGGTTGCGGAGCGGCGGATGCTGGGAGCGCTGCTGCAGGAGATCATCCGGCCGGCGACGGACACGGCGCATGCGCTCGTAGCGCGGACCGACCTGCTGACCTACGACCGGCTCACGGCGCAATGGCAGTACGTGTCCTTCGATGCAAGAGGCCCTGACGGGCTGATGCTGGCCGCCAGCGACAATCGTGGCGACGGCGTCAGCATCGCGTTCAGCTTCCAGCCCTTTGCCAGCCCCGGGCCGGGGCCGATCGTCACCGGACAGCTGCTGCGGTTGCGCCAGGTCATCACCGTCCGGGGCGCCGATCGCGACGTGAAGCAGCAGTACTTCACCCCGGCCGACGGCACCGGCCGGGAATGGCTCGGCCACCAATACGACTACCGCCGGCGGGTATGACGCGGCTCAGACGTGCAGGCCGGCCGGGTGACCGCCGGCGACCAGCGCGTGCAGCAGCATGAGCAGCAGGACGAGGGCGATCAGCACCGCGAACAGCCGCCCGAAGACCCGGAAGGCGGCGACGATCAGCAGCACTGCCAGGATGACCAGCAGCACCGTCTGGAGCTCGCCGGTGATGCCCACCCCGGTCAGCACATGGCGGCAGAAGCCCTCGATCGCGGCGATCGCGGCGACGATCAGGTTGAACAGCCCGACGGCGAGGCCGAGGATCAGGTTAAGCGCCTGCTGCATCATGTCTCCGGACGACTACGAGCGGCCCCGTTGCGCCGCCGGTCGCATTCTGCGGTCGGAACCAAACCGCCGGCAACCACCCCGCGAACCCGGCCCGAGATCGAGCGTTCCCGACCGGACCATCCGGAGATACCGTCACATGACCAGCCTTCTTCGCAAGCGTGCAGCACCGTCCCTGTGGCACACCCTGGTCGGTCTCGCCTTCGCCTCGGCCGGCATCGCCAAGCTGGCGCCGATGGAGGCCGAGGCCGCTTTGTTCAAGAGCTGGGGCTGGACCCGCAACGACATGCAGATCATGGGCGCCACCGAGCTGCTCGGTGCAGCATTGCTGGTGACCCGGTCGACCCAGAAGCTCGGCGCGCTGCTGCTGAGCGGCACGTCGGTGTGCCTGCTGACCGCGGAGCTGAAGCACAAGAACGACATGCTGGTGACGCCGCGTGCGGGGCTGCTGGCGGCGGCGATGACCGGCTTCATCGGCGGTCGCTGAGCCTCAGTCCGGGGTCTCCGGATCCGGTGCCGCGGGGCGAAGCCGCAGCCGGATCACGCCGCGGACCGCCTCGGGCTCGATCGGCCGACCCTTGCGCAGGATGTCGATCCGCCCCTCTCGGCTCAGCGCCCGGGCGGCATCCCGGACCTGTCCCATGAGGCGCTGCCAGTCCTCGCCGTAGGCGCGGGCAACCTCGCTCGGGCAGATCGACTTGTCGTCTCCACGGATCGTCACCTGACGCATGATCTCGGCGCGCAACGCTTCCGGCGACGGGCCCGTTGGCCGGGTATCTGCCATCACCGCAGCTGTTGCAGCAGGGCGCCGGTCAGGTCGCGTGTGCCCGCAGTGCCGCCGAGATCGCGCGTGCGCACCCCGCTTGCGAGCAGGCGATCGATGCCGGTGGTCAGCCGGGTGGCCAGGTCCTGGCGCCCGACATGCTGCAGCATCAGCCCGGTCGAGAGCAGCATCGCCAGCGGGTTGACCAGCCCCTTGCCGGCGATGTCGGGCGCCGAGCCATGCACCGCCTCGAAGATTGCCGCATCGGTGCCGATATTCGCACCCGGCGCCATTCCGAGACCGCCGACCAGGCCCGCGATCAGATCCGACAGGATGTCGCCGAACAGGTTGGTGGTGACGATCACGTCGTACTGCCAGGGATCGAGCACCAGCTGCATGGCGCAGGCATCGACGATGCGGTCGTTCATCTCGACGCGGCCCTCGTACTCCTTGGCGACCTTGCGGCCCTCCTCGAGGAACAGTCCGGTCAACGCCTTGAGGATGTTGGCCTTGTGGACGACCGTCACCTTCTTGCGGCCGTTCTTCACCGCATACTCGAAGGCGTATTCGACGATCCGCCGGCACTCGGCGCGGGTGTTGAAGCCGGTCGACATGGCGATCGCCTTGGGGTCGTGGCCGATCGGCAAATAGTGCTCCATCGCCGCGTAGAACCCCTCGAGGTTCTCGCGCACCAGCACGATGTCGATGTCGTCGAAGCGGCCGCCGGGGATCAGCGTGCGGGCCGGCCGCAGATTGGCGAACAGCTCGAATTCCTGCCGCAGCGTCACGTTGATCGACTTGAAGCCGCCGCCGACCGGCGTGGTCAACGGGCCCTTCAGCGCCAGGCCGGTGCGCCGGATGCTTTCGATCGTCGCCAGCGGCAGCGGGTCGCCGCTGTCACTGACCGCCGCCATCCCGGCGAGCTGCCGGTCCCACTCGAACGGGGTGCCCAACGCATCGAGCACCTCGATGACGCACTCGACGATTTCCGGCCCGACGCCGTCACCGGGGATCAGGGTGGCCGGGATCTTGGTGTCGCTCATGTCGCAACGGCTCCTCTCGAAACGCCCCCGGCTCAGAGCGGCGCGCAGGCCCGGGTCAGCCAGTCGCGTGCCGGCTGGTCCAGATCCGGCCCGAGCTCGGCCAGCACCCGCGCATGGTAGCGGTCGATCCAGTCGGTCTCGGCCGGTGCCAGCAACGCAGGCTCGATCACCGCGCGATCGAACGGGGCCAGCGTCAGGGTGTCGAACTCCAGGAAGCGGGTATCGCCGCCCAGCTCCGACGGGCGCACCAGAAGCAGGTTTTCCAGCCGGATGCCATAGGCGCCGGGCAGATAGTAGCCAGGCTCGTCGGACAGGATCATGCCGGCCTCGATCGGGATCGGCCGCGCGGTGGCCGAGATCCCGCACGGGCCCTCATGCACCGACAGGTAGCTGCCGATGCCGTGGCCGGTGCCGTGGTCGTAATCGAGCCCCGCCTGCCAGAGGGCCGCGCGGGCAAACGCGTCCAATCGGCCACCATGCACGCCCGCTGGAAAGCGTGCCCGCGCCAGGGCGATGTGGCCCTGCGCCACGCGGGTCACGTGGTCGCGCACCTGCGCCGGGGCTGGGGCGGGACCGCTCCAGACGGTGCGGGTGACGTCGGTGGTGCCGTCCGGATACTGGCCGCCGCTATCGATCAGATAGACCTCGTTGCGCTGCAGCCGGCGGGCGGTGGCAGAGTCGGCGCGGTAGTGGATGATGGCGCCGTTCGGGCCGGTGCCGGAGATCGCCGGGAAGCTCTCGCCGCGATAGGTGGGGTCCATCTGCCGGAAGCTGTCGAGGCGGGTGGCGAGCTCGGTCTCGCTCTGGCCGACGCCATTCTCCGAGAGCCAGTGCAGGAACCGGCAGAGGGCGAGCCCGTCGCGGTGGTGGGCGTCGCGCGAGCCCTGCTGCTCGACGGCGTTCTTGCGCGCCTTGGGCAGCAGGCACGGATCAGGAGCCGCGGACACGGTGGCGCCGGCCGCCCGCAGCGTTTGGCCGAACCAGGCCGCCGCGCCCGAGGGATCGACGCGGACGCGGCGGCCGGACAGCTCGGCGAGGGCCGCGCCGATCTCCGAGACGGGCCGCAGCTGGACGCCGTTGCCGAGCCAGTCGCGCGTGGCGGGGGGGAGCTTTTCCGGCGCCATGAACAGGGTGGCGGTCTCGTCGGCGTTCAGCAGCGCGAAGCCGAGCGCCATCGGGGTGAAATCGACGTCCCGGCCCCGGATGTTGAACGCCCAGGCGATCGAGGCCGGGTCGCTCAGCACCACGCTGTCCTCGCCGGCGTCCTGCAGCAGACCGGCGATCTCGTGCCGCTTGTCCTGCGCCGACTGCCCGGCGAACGCGATCGGGTGCGGCAGGGCTTCCGCCATCGGGGGTGCGGGCCGGTCGGTCCAGACCGCGTCGACCGGGTTGGCGGTCATCGGGACCAGCTCGATGCCGGGCTTGCTGTAGCGCGCGACAGCATCGGTGCTGAGCAGCCAGGGGTCATAGCCGATGCGGGCATCGCGGCCGGGTGTGCTGGTGGCGACCGTCTCGGCGAGCCAGGTCTCCGGCGGCTGGCGGATCATGTGCAGGCGCTGGTAGCTGTCGCCGTCCACCTGGGAGGCCAGTTGCAGCACGTAGCGTCCGTCGGAGAACACCGCCGCGGTGTCGGCCAGCACGATGGCGACGCCGGCGCTGCCGGTGAACCCGGTCAGCCAGGCCAGCCGCTCGGCGTAGGGGGCGACATACTCGCCCAGATGCTCGTCGCCGCGCGGCAGGATGAACCCGTCCAGCCCGTCTTGAGCGAGGATTTCCCGGAGGGCTGCGAGGCGTTCGGCGGCGGTTGCGTGCGTCTGCGTCATTCGGCGAGCGTTCCTGATGTGGCGTTTAGTGCTAGAGGATCGACTTCCGGAGCGTCGGCGTCCAGGCCCAGACCTTTTCGATCCAGCAGATGCCGGACCGCGTTCGAACGGAAGTTGGCAGGCGTCGATCCCTGAGATGGCACCGCTCGGTGATGTGGTCCCGAGGCGATGCCATCTCATGCTCATGGCGATGAGAAGAACAAGTTGCATCCCGGAAGCTTGAGACCGTGCACGGTCGTGGATGCGTCGCCACCCCCGTTCACCCTGAGCGTGGACGGCTGGCCGGAAGCCGTATCGGCCTTCAACTTCGCATACTCGGCGATGGCATTATCAAGCCTCCTCTGGTTGGCTGGGCCACGCGGCTTCGGCTGGTAGCCTGAATCGAGCGGCGGTGCGATCGCGGGCATCCGCACCAGCAGCCAAGACGAACGGCAGGCTCTCGCGTCGATATCGGGCACAGCACTCCTGCGCACGAGCACCTCGAACTGACCATCTTCATCGGGTGCCCTGAGAACCTTGCGTGGCCACGCCGTTGTCGTGATCCTGCCGTCAACCAGCAGATCGGCAGCGGAGACGGTAATGTCGACGCTGAACGGCGCTCCCACAGCTCGAGGCGCAGTGCATGACGCTCCGAGCGCTGTCGCGATGAGCAGGATCGAAATCCGAGAGCGAGATGGAGCTGGGACCTGTGTTTTCATTCAGCGCCCATGGGCGGGGGGGAGTGGACCCTGGCCGGGCAATCAGGTTCATTCAGTCAGTCGCCACGGCGCCGCGGCCGCGACCTCTCGTTCCATCGACAGCCAGGACGTTGCCATGTCTGCCAGATTTCGTGCCGCAGCTTCGGCTTTGGTTCTTGCGCTGTCGCGCCTACCTGCATGCGCGCAGCCTTCACAGGGTCTTTCGACACCGACGCTCGATGCAATCGAATCTGCCGCTCATGATGCCGAAGAAACCCACTGCACGACCGCGCATTGCAGCACGATCCGTATCATCGACCAGTCGCTGCACATCCTGCTCGAATCACAAGCGACGACGAACGGCCTCACACGCAAAACTCCTTCCAATCGTGATGACCTGAGCCGCAAGCGTCTTGACGGTGCGCTGCTCGATCACCCGGCGCTGTTCCAGGACGTATGCACCGAGGCGCAGGCAATCGCCGGCGAGTATGGCAAAGCCGACATCAAGGGCGACCTCTTCGTCGCAGTCGGGCTGATCGACATCGCATCGCGGATGGATGCGCGTGATCATGGTCAGTGCTTGCCCGCAATCCTGGCCGCCATGCCGCGGACAACAGCGGCGGATACCGCGATCTCGAATGCTCGCACCCTGTGCGAGAACAGGCAGCCGGCCGAGGCGGATTGCAAGGCCATCTCGCGCTGACCTGACTGCCACTCAACCCAACAAGCGATGCATGAACACCAGGTCGAGCCAGCGATCGAATTTGCGGCCGACCTGGGGGAGGGTGGCGGCGCGGGTGAAGCCGTGGCGCTCGTGCAGCAGGATCGAGCCGGTGTTTTCCGACGCGATGCCGCCGATCATCGCGTGGTTTCCCGCCGCCGTCGCATGCGCGATCAACGACGTCAGCATCGCGTTGCCAAGCCCGCGTCGTTGCGCCGTGGGGTCGATGTAGATCGAGTGCTCGACCGTGTGCACGAACCCGTCATGCGGGCGGAACGAGCCATACGAGCCAAACCCCTGAACGGCACCATCCAGTTCTGCCACCAGAACCGGCAACCCTGCCGACTGACGCTCGCGCATCCAGGCGCCTCGGGTCTCCATCGTGGCAGGCGTGATCGTCCAGAGCGCCGTGCCGTGCAGGATCGCGTCGTTGGTGATCTCCAGGATGCGCGGCAGGTCGGCCGGTCCCGCGTCGCGGATCATGCGCGGGCAGCCGGGCGGCGGAGGATCAGCGTCGCCCAGTAGCCCTCGACCATCTGGTGCTCGAGCACTAGGCCCTGGCGTCGGTGGGCGGCCAGCACCATGCGCACCTGGCTGTCGAGCAGCCCCGCCAGGATGACGGTGCCGCCGGGTGCCAGGTGCTGCCCGAGGTCGCGCGCCATCATGCAGAGCGGGCGCGCCAGGATGTTGGCGAACACCAAGTCGAACTGCCCCGCCGCACGGATGTCCGGCGTGCGCCAGCCATTGCCGTGGCGACATACCAACTGGTTGCGCAACCCGTTCATCGCCGCGTTCTGCGCCGCCACGCGCACCGACCATGGCTCGATATCGACCGCCAGCACCGGCCTGTGCAGCAGGGCCGCCGCCGCCATCGCCAGGATGCCGGAGCCGCAGCCGAGATCGAGGATCCGCGTCGGCCGGCGATACGCGACCCGCTCCAGCGCCCGCAGGCAGCCGCGCGTGGAGCCATGCTCGCCGGACCCGAAGGCGATCCCGGCATCCAGCGTCAGGGTGATCCGCGGACCGCCCGCCTGAGCCGCCAGATGGGTGCCGCGAATGGCGAAACGGCGGCCGACCTGCTGCTCGGGAAAGCTTTCATAGGTGCGCGCGAGCCAGCCTTCGGCCTCGGTCTCGTGACGCTCCAGCGGGGCGACGATGCCGGTTGCCGCCGCCGCCAGCGCCAGCGCGTCCATCAGCGTGGCCTCGCCGATGCCGGCATCCTTCACGCCCTCGATGCGCCAGACGGTCTGGGTGTCGTCCGCCTCGAAGATGCCGACGGTGGTGCAGACGCTGGCCAGCGCACTCTCATACGCTTCCACCGCCTCGTCCGGCACCGTGACATGCACGGTCTCCAGGCGTGTCGCATGGCGGCGGGTGATCGCGGTCATGCGCCGGATCCGGTGTTGGCGCCGACTTCCGCGTCGCTCACCGGCTGCACGTAGTTGTCGAGCACGCGCTTGAACCCGGCCTTCTCGAACTCGACATCGAGCTTGTTGTCATCCGCACTCTTTACGACCCCGTAACCGAACTTCTGATGGAACACGCGGGTACCGGGCTCGATCGCGCCCTGTCGTGCCGGTCGCGCCGGCTGCTCCCAGGCCTCGACGGTGCGCGGGCGTTTCGCCATCAGCGGGAACTGGCCGCCGAACACCGGAGGTGCACTCCGCATCTGCTCGCGGGCCAGCGACGCCGAGCCCATATGCTCGACATGCTCGTCGGGGATCTCGTCGATGAAGCGGCTCGGGATCGAGCTCTGCCAGTTGGCGTAGATGCGACGATTGGCGGCGTGGCTGATCAGCGCACGCTTGCGGGCCCGGGTGATGCCGACATAGGCCAGCCGGCGCTCCTCCTCGAGTCCCTTGTTGCCGCCTTCATCCATCGTGCGCTGGCTCGGAAACAGGCCCTCTTCCCAGCCGGGCAGGAACACGCTGTCGAACTCCAGGCCCTTGGCGCCGTGCAGCGTCATCAGATTGACCCTGTCGGCGCCTGCGTTCTCGTCGTTCTCCATCACCAGCGACACATGCTCGAGGAAGCCGCCGAGGGTCTCGAAATCGACCAGCGCGCGCACCAGTTCCTTGAGGTTGTCGAGCCGGCCTGGCGCGTCCGGCGACTTGTCTTTTTTCCACATGTCGATGTAGCCGCTCTCCTCGAGCAGCGTCTCGACCACGCGGATATGCGCGCCACCCGCGAGCCGGTCATCCTGCGCGCTCTCGCCGAGTGCGGCACGTCCGCGTGCCAGCGTCGCCATCAACTGTCCGAGCTGATCGCGCACGCGTCCCTTGAGCGTGCCGTCGGCGAGCAGACGCAGCACCGCCTCGGTCATCGGGATCTGCGCATTGCGGGCGGTGGTGTGCAGCGCGCTCAGCGCCACGTCACCGACACCGCGGCGCGGAACGTTGATGATGCGCTCGAACGCGAGGTCATCGGCCGGCTGGTTCATCACCCGCATGTAGGCGATCGCGTCACGGATCTCGGCGCGCTCGTAGAACCGCATGCCGCCGATCACCCGGTACGGCAGCCCGAGCGTGATCATGCGCTCCTCGAAGGCGCGCGTCTGGAAGCCGGCGCGCACCAGGATCGCCATTTCCGACAGCGCGTGTTTCTCGCGGTGCAGCTGCTCGATCTGCTCGCCGACCATGCGCGCCTCCTCGTCGGAGTCCCACACCGAGGCGATCAGCACCTTGTCGCCGCTGGTGTCGTTGCCGCCCGGCCGCAAGGTCTTGCCGAGCCGGCCTTCGTTATGCGCGATCAGGCCCGACGCAGCGGCCAGGATCGGCGCCGTCGAGCGGTAGTTGCGCTCCAGCCGCACGACCTTCGCGCCTGGGAAATCCTTGTCGAAACGCAGGATGTTTTCGACCTCTGCGCCGCGCCAGGAATAGATCGACTGGTCGTCATCGCCGACACAGCAGATGTTCGCGGGCTGGCCCTCGCGCTGGGCCAGCAGACGCAGCCACAGATACTGGATCGTGTTGGTGTCCTGGTACTCGTCGACCAGGATGTAGCGGAACGTGCGCTGATACTGCGCCAGCACGTCCGGCTTCGTGCGCAGGATCTCGACGATGTGCAGCATCAGGTCGCCGAAATCCGCCGCATTCAGCTGACGCAGCCGCTCCTGGTAATCGGCGTACACCTGGCGCGCCTTGCCGCCGGCGAAATCGGTATCCTCGGCCGGCGTGATGCGGTCCGGCGTCAGGCCGCGATCCTTCCAGCGCTGGATCGCCCCCATCAGGCCCGGCGCCGGCCAGCGCTTGGTGTCGATCCGGTGCAGCTCCATGGTCTGCTTGAGCAGCCGCAGCTGGTCGTCGGTGTCCAGGATGGTGAAGCTCGACGTCAGCCCGACATACTCGCAATGCCGCCGCAGCATGCGGGCGCACAGCGCGTGGAAGGTGCCGAGCCACAGCCCCTCGACCGGCCGCCCGAGCAGGGCCGCCACCCGCTCGCGCATCTCCCGCGAGGCGCGGTTGGTGAAGGTGACCGCCAGCACCTGGCCGGGCGACGCGCGGCCGCTCAGCAGGATGTGGGCGAATCGGGTGGTCAGCACGCGGGTCTTGCCGGTGCCGGCACCCGCCAGCACCAGAAGGGGCCCGTCGACCGTCTCGACGGCCTCGCGCTGCTCGGGGTTCAGCCGTTCGAGATAGGATGTCATGTGGGCGACAATCTAGGGTGCCGGAGGACGCGCCTCAATGCGCCTTCTCGGAACGGCTTCCCGGAGAGCCGGCCCTGGGCCTACACTAACGATATGTTAGGAAAAACCCGCCCAATATTGCGCACGGCCATCCCCGATCCAGTCACGCTGGCACTCGCCCCACATCTAACGGATGTCCGGCCGAATCGCCCACCCTTCGAGAGAACCGGCCCGCAGGGGCATCGCGCCCGCATGCGTGAGCGGGTGCTGTCGCAAGGCGCCGGGACGCTGGCGGATTACGAGATCCTCGAGATGCTGCTGTTCCTGGGCATCCCGATGGGCGACACCAAGCCGCTGGCCAAGCACCTGATCAACGTCTTCGGCAGCCTCTCCGGGGTGCTGTCGGCAACCCCCACGGCGCTGGCCCTGGAGGCCGGCGTGACCGAAGCGGCGATCGAGATCCTCGGGCTGCCCGGTCCGGCTGCCGAATACCTGGCCGCCGCCGAGACGCGCAGCATGCCGGTGCTGAACAACTGGGACCGGCTGCTCGACTATCTGGACGTGGCGTTGCGTGCAGCCGTGCCGGGCCAGTTGCGCGCGCTGCTGCTCGACAACCGCAACCGGCTGCTTGCCGACGAGGTGGTCGTGGCCGAGCCCGGCGACCTCTCCTACGTGCTGGGCGGGAGGGCGCTGGCAGTGCACGCAACCGCGCTGATCCTCATCCGCGTCGTGCCGGTGGGGCCGCTCGAGAAGGGATTGCCGAAGCGCGAGGCGGCCTTGTGTGCACCGGTGATCAAGTCGCTGGGGTTGCTGTCGGTAACGCTGCACGACCACATGCTGGTCGGCCAGGGGAGCTGGATCAGCCTGCGCCAGAAGGGCCTGCTGGCGATGTAAGAGGGGCGCGGTCGGGCGTCGTCAGGCCCGCGCCGTCGGTGACCTGCGCCGGCGCAACACGCCGCTCGACATCACCTGCTGGAACGCGATGAACGCGAACAGCAGAGCGCCGGTGACGATCTTCGCCCACCAGCTCGACAGGGTGCCGTCGAAGGTGATGTAGGTCTGGATCAGCCCCTCGATCATGACGCCCACGAAGGTGCCGAACAACGTGCCGTAGCCACCCGACAGCAGGGTGCCGCCGATCACCACCGCGGCGATCGCGTCGAGCTCGTTGCCGACGCCGGACAGCGAGTAGCCGGACGAGGTGTAGAGCGAGAACACGATGCCCGAGAGGCCGGCGAGCGTGCTCGACAGCATGTAGATCTGCACCGTGGTGCGGGCGACCGGGATGCCCATCAGCGTGGTGGAAGCCCGGCTGCCGCCGAGCGCATAGACGTTGGCGCCGAAGCGGGTGAAGTGCAGCAGCAGGATGCCGAGCGCGAACACCGCCAGCATCAGCATCGTGACGAAGCTGAGCCTGCCGCCGCCGGGGAGATGCACCGCGAAATTGTTCAGCGTGTCGTAGAGGGGTGCCGTTACCGGGATCGATTGCGTGGACAGCAGGAAGGCGCTGCCGCGGGCCAGGAACATGCCGGCAAGGGTGACGATGAAGGGTGGCATTTCCAGGTACTGGATCAGTGCACCCATTGCCGCGCCGAAGGCTGCCGAAAGCAGCAGCACGAGCCCGAACGCGATCGGCACCGGGATGCCGAGCTTGCCGATGGCGATGGCCAGGAACACCGTGGTGAAGCCGAGCACGGCACCCACCGACAGGTCGATGCCGCCGGAGATGATGACGAACGTCATGCCCACCGCCATGACACCGAGATAGGCATTGTCGGTGAGCAGGTCTGCGACCACGCGGGTCGACGCGAAATGCCGGAAATGCACGCCGCAGATCGCGAAGCCGATCAGGAACACGATCGTGGTGACGATCACCGGAAGTTTGCCGCCCATGTCCGGTCTCCCCTCAGACCCGGCTGCGACGGAGGCCGGCGCGACGGAACCGACCGCCGATCGCCACCAGTTGCCGCGATTGCGCCAGCAGCACCGCCAGCACCACGATCGCCTTCACCACCAGGTTGAATTCGGCTGGCAGCCCCGAGAGCAGGATGCCGGTATTCATCGACTGGATGATCAGCGCGCCCACCACCGCCAGCAGGATGCTGAACCGGCCGCCCAGCAGCGATGTGCCGCCGATCACCACGGCCAGGATCGCGTCCAGCTCGAGCCAGAGCCCGGCATTGTTGGCGTCGGCACCGAGAATGTCCGCCGCCGCCAGCACGCCCGCCACCGAGGCGCAGATCCCCGACCAGGCATAGACGGCGACGGTCATGGTGCGGGTGTCGATGCCGGCGAGGCGGCTCGCGCGGGCATTGCCGCCGGTCGCCTCCACCATCAGCCCGAGTGCGGTGCCGCGCACCAGCGCCAGGGTGACCAGCACGGCCCCGATGGTCACCACGACCGCCGCCGGCACGCCCGCGACCGAGCCGCCGCCGAACCAGGACAGGCCGTGCGAGGAGAAGGTGCGGATGCGGCCGCCGGTGATCAGCTGCGCCACGCCGCGGCCGGCCACCATCAGGATCAGCGTGGCGACGATCGGCTGGATCCTGAGCCACGCGACGAGGATGCCGTTCCACACGCCGCACACCAGGCCGACGGCGACCGCCGCAAGCAGCGTGACCGCCAGCGGCTGCGTATCGGCCAGGGTGGCGGCGATCGCGCCCGAGATCGCCATCACCGCACCCACCGACAGGTCGATGCCGCCGGTGGCGATGACCAGCACCATGCCGAGCGACAGCATCGCAACCGGCGCGCCGTGGTTGAGCACGTCGATGACGCTGCCGAACATTCGGCCGCCCATCATGTGGATGTGGAAGAAGCCCGGTGACGCCACCCGATCGAGCAGCAGCACGACCACGAGCGCGATGATCTGCGGCATGCCACGGCGCGGGATCCGCAGGCGGGAGCGCGATCCGGCGCCGGGCGTCGGCTGCACCGCGGCACTCATGCCATCACCTCCGCCTGCACCGGCGCAGTTGCGTCATCGGCGGCGATGGCGGTCAGGATGGCGGAAACGGTGATGAACTCGCCCTCGAGCGTGGTGACATGCACCTGGTCGCGCAGCACCACCACGCGGTCCGCGTAGGTCACGATCTCGTCCAGCTCCGAGGACACCACCAGCAGCGCCAGCCCATCGGCGCACAGCTCGCGGATCAGCCGGATGATTTCCGCATGCGCGCCGACATCGATGCCGCGGGTCGGCTCGTCCAGGATCAGGATGCGCGGCTCGGTGGCCAGCCAGCGTGCCAGCAACGCCTTCTGCTGATTGCCGCCGGACAGCAGCCCGATCGGGCGCTCGGGGTCGGGCGGGCGGATATCCAGCGCCTTGACGAAGCGCCGGGCGATGTCGTCCTGCTCGCGGCGGGGGATCGGCCGCCACATGCCGCGACGCGCCTGGAGCGCCAGCACGATGTTCTCGCGCACCGATAATTCGGCAACGATGCCCTCGGTCTTGCGCTCCTCCGGGCAGTATCCGAGGCCCTGGCGCAAGGCATCGCGCGGGGACGCGATCCGGGCCGGCGCGCCGTTCAACTCCACCCGTCCGGTATCCGCCTTGTCGGCCCCGAACACCACGCGGACGGTCTCGGTGCGGCCCGATCCGAGCAGCCCGGCCAGGCCCACGACCTCGCCGCGATGCAAGTCGAGGTCGAAGGGGGCGATGCTGCCGCGCTTGCTCATGTTGTGGAAGCTGCCGATCAGCTCACCACCGCTGCCGCTGGTCTCGCGCACGGACACGGCCTCGTCGAGCTCACGGCCGAGCATCATCCGGATGAGTTCCATCCGCGGCAGGCTTGCCGTGGGACGCTCACCGACCAGCCGGCCGTTGCGCAGCACGGTGATCCGGTCGCTGACGGCATAGACCTGATCGAGGAAGTGGGTGACGAACAGGATCGCCAGTCCGCGTGCGGCCAGCTGCCGCATCACGTCGAGCAGCACACCGACTTCATGCGCGTCCAGGCTGGCCGTCGGTTCGTCCAGGATCAGAACACGCGCCGACAGATCGACCGCGCGCGCGATCGCGCACACATGCTGGATCGCCACCGAATACGAGCCGAGCGGCCGGCCGAGATCGATGTCGAGCCCGAAACCGCGCAACAATTCGGCGCCACGCCGGCGCATTTCCGCACCGCGCACGAGCCCGAACCGCGTCGGCTGACGGCCAAGGAACAGGTTCTGCGCCACCGAAAGGTTCGGCAGCAGGTTCACCTCCTGATAGACCGTGGCAAGTCCTTCCGCCACGGCCTCCTCGGTGGTGCGCGGCGCGATCGGCTTGCCCGCAAGTTTGACCTCGCCGGCGTCGCGCCCATGCACACCGGTGACGCACTTGATCAGCGTCGACTTGCCGGCCCCGTTCTCGCCGAGCAGGGCGTGGATCTCGCCCGCACGCAGGACGAGATCGACCTCGTCCAGCACGCGAACCACGCCAAAGCTCTTCGAGAGGCCACGGATCTCCAGAAGTGGCCCGGGATCCGGCGCGTCGGACATCAGTATCCGAGGTCCTTTTTCTGGTCCAGGATCTGCTGCAGGTCGGTGTCGTTGGAGGTGTGCAGGACCGACTTGGTCTCGATCCACTTCGGCGGGACCGTGCCGTGCGCCTTGTAAGCCGCGAGCGCCACGAACGCCGGACCGGCCATGTCCGGCGTCAGCTCGACGGTGGCGTTCGCCTCATGCGCGATCATCGCCTTGAACATGTCCGGCACGGAGTCGACGGACACGGTCAGGATGTCCTGGCCCGGCTTCAGCCCGGCTTCCTTCATCGCCTGGATCGCGCCGATCATCATGTCGTCGTTATGCGCGTAAACGGCGCAGATATCCTTGCCGCCATTCTCCGACTTGATAAAGCTTTCCATCACCTGCTTGCCTTGGCTGCGGGTGAAGTCGCCGGTCTCGGAGCGCACGATCTTGATGTTCGGCTGCTTGGTGACGGCGTCGTCGAAGCCCTTCTTGCGGTTCACCGCAACGCTGGACCCGACCGTGCCCTCGATCTCGACGATGTTGCACGGCTTAGAGCCGACAGCCTTGACCAGCCAGTCGCCGGCGACGGTGCCTTCATGCACGCTGTCCGACGTCACCGCGGTCAGATAGAGCGACTTGCCGGACGGATCGATGTCGCGATCGAGCAGGATCACCGGGATCTTGGCGTCCTTCGCCTCGCCGAGCACCTGCGTCCAGCCCGTGGCGACGACCGGCGCCAGGAAGATCCCGTCCACGCCCTGCGCGATGAAGGACCGGATCGCCTTGATCTGGTTCTCCTGCTTCTGCTGCGCGTCGGAGATCTTGACCGTGTCGCCGTTCTTGGTGGCTTCCTGCTTGGTCACCGACGTTTCCGCAGCACGCCAGCCGGACTCCGAGCCGATTTGCGAAAAGCCCACGACCAGGCCGCTCGCATGCGCCACACCGGCGGTCAGCATGGTTGCGGCAAAAGCCGTCGAAAGCATGGTTTTCTTGAAGTTCATTGTTTCCCCCGTTTTGTTTGACGATCGCAACGCTCGAGGATTTCAATTCCCCGACTGTCGCGCCGGCCATACTTGACTATTTCGAACTGGATCGCCTTGGACGACGAACTCTTGGACGTGCCAGTGATAGCACCGCGCAGCAGGTAATAGAATATGCTTTGTGCGCAACAAGCCGGCTATTCCGCCGGCTTGAAGCTTTAGGTTACAGTCCCGGCGAACGCCCGTAACGAACTCACTCGTCCAAAGGCGACGGCCCGAGCTCCTCCAGCAGTTGCGCCATGCGTGCATACGCCTTGTTACGGTAGGCAACCAGCTTGGCAGCCATGTCGGGTTCGAATTTCCCGTAGAAGCCGTCCCCGGACTTCACGCCGAACTTCCCGTCATCGACGAGCGACTTGAGCAGTGCCGGCGTGGCCAGCCGTTCGCCGAACGCGTCCTCGAAGGTCTTGAAGCAGGCGGCGTAGATGTCGAGCCCTGCCATGTCGGCGATCGCGAACGGTCCGAAGAACGGCAGTCGGAAGCCGAAGGTCGAGCGCACGATGACGTCGACGTCGCGTGCCGTCGCGATGCCCGCCTCGACGATCGAATTGCTTTCCTTCAGCAGCACGTATTGCAGACGGTTGAGCACGAAGCCCGGCACATCCGCGACCTGGGCGCTCGACCGTCCGGCCCGCCGCAGCATGTCCTTCACGATCGGGATGACCGCGGGATCGGTCGCCTCGCCGGCGACCAGCTCGACGCCGGGAATGAACGGCGCCGGATTGCTGAAATGCACCGTGAGGAACCGCTCGGGATTGCTGACGGCAGGAGCAAGGATCTTCACCGGCAGGGTCGAGGTGTTGGTGCCGATGATGGCGTCCGGGCGGGCCGCGGCACAGATCCGACGCAGCACCTCATGCTTGATCGCCGGGACTTCCGGAACCGCCTCCTCGATGAAGTCGACGTCCCGCACGGCCTCCTCGATCGATTCCGCGAAACGCAGGTTGGCGGTGATCTTCTCGGTGGACCCGGCCGGGAACAGACCCTGCGCCTCGAATTCCGCCGCCTCGCGCAGCAGTCGCTTCAAGGCATTTGCGGTGGCCTCGGCGGAGACGTCGGCGAGTGTCACGACGATGCCGGCAGCGGCCAGCGACTGTGCGATGCCGCCGCCCATATATCCGGCGCCGATCACGGCCGCGGTTTCGATGGTGCTGATCATGGTGTCAATTTCCGGCAGAGGGTGAGAGGGGGAGGGATGTCGCGCCGGCTTCTGCGAGCACACGGCGCAACGCATCGATGTCATGAGCGAAGCGGCCGAGAAACAGGCCGTCGACCGCGTCGCCAAGCTGGGAAAGCAGGCCAGGCCCGGCGCTGCCCCCGTAGATCAGGCGCGTCGCCGGCCGATCGCCAAGTGCGGTCCGCAGCCTGCTCCCGACCGCACGGATGAAGTCAGGCGTAGCGGGCGTAGCCGCGCCGATTGCCCAGACCGGCTCCCACGCCACCACCAGCTCGCGTGCCGGGTCGATGCCGTCGGTGGCGGCGGTGAATTGCCGCATGCACTCCGCGACCGCCATGTCCGGCGCCATCGGGTCGGCCTCGCCGATGCACAGCACCGGAACCAGGCCGTTGCGCACCGCGGCTGCGGTCTTGGCGCCGACGATCTCGTCGGTCTCGCCGAACAGCCGCCGGCGTTCCGCATGTCCGATCTCGACGAAACGGCAACCTGCTTCCGCCAGCACAGGCGCCGAAACTTCACCGGTGAACGCGCCGCTATCCTCCCAGAAGACATCCTGCGCGCCGAGCAAGACCCGCGTTGCGGCGAGAGCCTCGCGAGAGGCATGCAGGGAGACAAAATCCGGGATCACGAACAGATCGACATCGTCCGGCAGTCCGGCGGTCGCCATCACGGCAAGGCGTTCCATCCAGCCTCGCGTCTGCGCCAGGCTCATATACATCTTGAGACTGACACCGACGATCCGGCGGCGGTGCGCGACGTCACGCATCGGGGCGTTCGTATCCGCTGATCGCATCCACTTTCGGCGCCGAGGACGATGCCGGATCGAAACGGTGCTTCAGCCATTCGCCGGCCAGCACACGCGCCAGCTCGAGCCCGATCACCCGCTCGCCGAAACACAGCACCTGCGCGTTGTTGCTGAGCACCGCACGCTGCACCGAATACATGTCGTGCGCGGTAACCGCCCGGATGCCCGGCACCTTGTTGGCGCTGATCGCCACGCCCAGGCCGGTGCCGCAGATCAGCAACGCCCGATCGGCGCGACCCTCGGCCACCATCCGCGCGGCCCGGACTGCGATATGCGGATAGGCCGTGGTGTCGTCAGCCACGACGCCGACATCGGTCACCTCGGACACGCCGGGGTGCTTTTCGAAGTCGGCACGCAACGCGTCACGAAAGCGGGTTCCAGCCTCGTCACAGCCGATGACGATGCGTAACGGATCAGTGCTCATTGATGGTATCGCCTACGATCCGTGCAGCCAGCGCCAGCGACACCGCTCCCGCATCCCGATGACCGCGGCTGCGCTCGGTATGGATGCGTGCACGCCCCAGTTTCGGCAGCAGGTCGGCCGTCGCATTGGCCGCTTCATGGGCGCGCTCGGTGGCGTGCGCCCAGGCAACCTTGGTCGGCAGATCCGCCTCGATGTCGGCCACCAGGGTTTCCACGAACGGCGCCAGCGCGTCGACCAGCGTCTTGTCGCCAGGACGCGCGCCACCCAGGCGCATCACCGCCTCGAGCGCCGATTTGGCAGCCTGGCGGGCCTGTTCACGGGTCGGGCTGGTCCGGTCGTCGAACGCGCCACTCGCCGCCTGCAATCCGAGGCCCCAGATCACGCCCGACGTGCCGCCGGCGCGTGCCGCCCAGGCATCCGCCGCAGCCGCCAGCACGCTCGCCGCACCGGCACCGGCCTTGGCCGCCTCGTCCGCCGCCTCGGCCGCCGCACGAGAGCCGCGGGTCATGCCCTGGCCATGGTCGCCGTCGCCTGCCAGGGCGTCGATCCGTCCGAGTTCCGCTTCCGCATTCCGCAGCGTCGCCGCAAGCCGTGACAGGGCCAGCGCGAACGTCTGGCCCGCGCGTTTCGCCTCCGGTGTCGCATCCGGCCATGACCGACGCACGTCGCTCTCATCCGGCAGCGCAGGTGCCCGCTCGGCCGGTGCGGTGTTGCCGACACGCAGTGCCGCGGTGTCGCACGGCGCCAGCCACAACGGCTCCAGTTCCTCGTCCAGCCAGGTGAGGGTGAGCGAGCAACCTTCCATATCCAGGCTGGTGACATACTCGCCGACCAGCGGCGAAACCGGCGTGATCCCGCCACGCTCGAGTGCGTCGGCGATGTACGTCCACAGCACGAACAGCTCCTCGTGCTTGGTGCCGCCCAGTCCGTTCAGCAGCACCGCGGCGCGTCCGGATGCACCGTCCGGCGCCTCGGCGAGCACACGCTCGACCAGCAACGCGGCCAGGCTCGACGCCGACATGATGTCGGTTTCCTCGATGCCGGGCTCGCCGTGGATGCCGAGGCCGATCGCCATCTTGCCGGCCGGAACCTCGAACAACGGCTCCCGCGACCCTGGAAGCGTGCAACCCCCGAACGCCACGCCGAACGAACGCGTCCGCGCATTCGCAAGCCGCGCGAGCCGCTCGACATCATCGAGGGAAAGCCCGGCTTCGGCTGCGGCTCCGGCGATCTTGAACACCGGGATGTCGCCGGCCACACCCCGCCGGCGGGACGTTTCCTCCGGCGAGGCGCTGGCAATGTCGTCGGTGATCGCCAGCACGCGCACGTCGATGCCACCGGCACGCAACTGCTCGGCCGCGAACCCGAAATTCAGCACGTCGCCGGCATAGTTGCCGAACCCCAGCACGATGCCCGCGCCGCGCTCGGCCTTGCGCGCCACTGACGCGATCAGCTGCGTTGCAGGCGACGCGAACACGTCACCCGCGATCGCCGCATCCGCCAGGCCGGCTCCGACATACCCCGCAAACGCCGGGTAATGGCCACTGCCGCCACCGATCACCAGCGCCACCTTGCCGGCCGGCGTCACCGTGGAACGCAGCACGCCGCCGGTCACCGCACGCACGATACGCTCATGCACCATGCAGTAGCCGTGCACCGCCTCCTCGGCGAAGCTGTCGGCATCCTCGAACACGTGGGTCATGCTGGTTCCTCCAGTCTCGCGCTGCGGGCGATCAGAGCGATTTCGGCAGGATGCGACGCAGATACGCGCGATTGGACGCGCTCACGCTCAGCCCGTCTCCGCCGTAATGCTCGCAGCCGAACGCGCCGCGGAAGCCGAGCGCGATCGCCTGCTTGATCGCCGCGCGGTAGCTGATCACGCCGGTTTCCAGCGGTGCCGGGGCGCTCAGGTAGATGCCCTTGGCCTCGTCGACGATCCGCAGGTAGTTCTTGACGTGCCAGTATCGCACATACGGCACGGTCTTTTCGATCATTGTCGCCCAATGCTCGACCGGCTTGTGCAGGCGTATCAGGTTGGCGATATCGGGATTGAGCCCCACCGCCGGGTGATTGACGTCGTGCACGAACTGCACCGCGCTGTCGGCGGTGCCGAGATAGGTGTCCTCATACATTTCGAGCGCGATATCGAGCCCGACCTTCTCGGCATGACCACCGAGCTCGCGCATGCCCTCGACAGCCTTGCGATACACCGCCGGGTCATCGGGATTGTGCAACCCGTCGGCGGTCCAGAACCACAGCACCTGCTTCTGCGCGTCGGTCAGCGGACCGAACAGCCCGAAGCATACGGTGAGCGCACCGAGATCGGCGGCAGCGTCGATCATCCGGTGGCAATAGGCCAGATATTCATCGCCGTGCACGGGATCGATGATGCTGCGCCGCGACGTCGAGATTGCCGGAACGGTCAGGCCGACCTCGGCAAGTGCGGTCTTGAACTCATCGCGGCGCGCCTGCGACAGGTCGGCCACGCGGAGCCAGCAATCGGTCGGGTCGATCTCGGTGAATCCCGCGTCGGCGATCTCCGACATGGTGGCGGCCCAGCCTTCCGCGGACTGGTCCTGCACCGAACTGCCGTCGGGCCGGGTATTGCCGTACTGGATCATGGCGGCCGCGATCGGCCAGTTGTCCCGATTGAGGTCGTCCCGATTGAAGCTCGCGGCCATGACCTTCTCCCATCTCAAGGTGGCACCGGAGCGCCTTGAAAACGCGCCAGCCTATGCGGACGTGACATATCCGTCTAATCGTAAGACAACAACCTGTCATACGATTCCAGGTATAGGTCGTGACCGGTCAGCGGCGCCTCTCCCTCAACTGGTTCGTGCAAAGCCGGCTCAAGCTGCGGCACCTGCAGCTGCTCGTGGCGCTGCACCGCCATCAGAAACTGCAGCTCGCCGCGGACAGTGTCGGCCTGTCGCAACCGGCCGCCTCCAAGCTGCTGACCGATCTCGAGGCGGCCATGGGTCACGCGCTGTTCGACCGCAGGGGTCGCTTCCTGGAGCCGAACCCGGTCGGCGTGATCCTGACCCGGCACGCGCAGACCGTGCTGTCGGAGTTGGAAAGTGCGCGTGACGAGATCAACACTTTCCAGGACGGCCATCTCGGGCGCGTCGCGATCGGGTCCATCGACGCGCCGGCGATCCTGACCGTGACGGCGGCGGTGGCCCGCGCGCAGGCGCTGTATCCGCGGATGGAGGTCGAGGTGCAGGCGGATTCCAGCAACGTCCTGCTCGAGCGGCTGATCAGCGGGCAGCTGGACATGGTGCTTGGCCGCCGCACCTCGAACGAGCATTCCAGGCAGTTCAGCTACCACGAGATCGGCGATGAGAGCCTGCTGCTGATCGGGCACGTCGATCATCCGCTCCGGTCGCATGCGCGCCTGACCCCGGCACAGCTGCATGACGAGTCATGGATCCTGCAGGCGCGCGGATCGCGGCTGCGCGCACGGGTCGATGCGATGTTCCACCAGTCCGGTCTGCAGCCCCCGGAGCGGATCGTCAGCGCGAACTCGCTGCTCATGACGCTGGCCTACGTGACGGCGACGAACGCGCTCAGCATCGTGTCGGAAGCGGTGGCGCTGCAGCAGGAGGCGTGTGGCCAGCTCGCGATCCTGCCGCTGGCCAGGAAGATATCGGCCGGGCGCTATGGCCTGATCCTGCCGAGCCAGAAGCCGCTTTCGCCCGCGTCGGCGACCATGCTCCGGCTGTTGTTTCCCGATCCACCGGAGCCGCTGCGCAAGGCGCTCTCCGCACTGATGCCGCCCGGGTTCAGCCTCTGAACGGCTGTCATGGAACGCCCGCTGCAGCATGGCCGCGGCCCCGCTTCATGACATCCTCGGCGACACGGCCGACCGTCGCCCGGGATCGTGCATTGATGGCCGGACGGGTTTGCCGATCCATGCTACGCGCCGTCGCTGGTCGAGGAGAGCTTCTCCGCTAAGCAGGAGACCACGATGGACGGCGTGAGCAGCGGACAGACATTGCCGGCGCATATACCGGTGGCGATCGTCGGTGCCGGCCAGGCCGGGTTGTCGTTGAGCTGGTATCTGCGCCGCGCCGGCATCGACCATGTCGTGCTGGAGCGCAACGAACCCGGCCACGCCTGGCGCCACGAGCGATGGGACAGCTTCTGCCTGTTCACGCCGAACTGGCAGTGCCAGCTGCCCGGCTATCCGTATGCCGGCGACAACCCGGACGGCTTCATGCCCAGGGACGAGATCGTCGCCTATCTCGACGGGTTCGCCCGCTCCTTCGATCCGCCGGTGCATTCCGGGGTCGAGGTCGAGCGGCTGGGCGCGCGGACCCTGGCCGGCTACACGCTGCGCACCAGCCGGGGCACTTTCGACGCCGACCAGGTGGTGGTGGCGACCGGCGGCTATCACGATCCGGTCCTCCCGTCGTCGGCAGCCAAGCTGGATCCGTCCATCCGCCAGGTGCTGGCGTCGGACTATCGCAACCCCGGGGCGCTGCCGCCGGGTGCCGTGCTGGTGGTCGGCACCGGGCAGTCGGGCGCCCAGATCGCCGAGGACCTGCACCTGGCCGGCCGCGTCGTGCATCTGTGCGTCGGCGCTGCGCCGCGGGTGTCGCGTTCCTACCGTGGCAGGGACGTCGTCGCGTGGCAGCACGCGATGGGCCACTTCGACGTGCCGGTGGACGCGCATCCGTTGCGTGAGCGCGTGCGCGACCGAACCAACCACTATGTCGGGACCCGCGGCGGCGGCCACGACATCGACCTCCGCCGCTTCGCCGTCGCCGGCATGCAGCTGCATGGCAGCCTCGCCGACATCTCGGACGGCGCGGCACGGTTCGCCCCCGATCTCGCCGCCAATCTCGACAACGCCGACGCCGCCAACGCGACCATCAAGCACGAGATCGACGGCTTCATCGCGGAGCAGGGGATCCAGGCGCCGGTCGACGATCCGTATGTCGCGCCGTGGCACCCGCCGGCGGACGCTCTCGAGAGCCTGGACCTGCGCGCCGCCGGCATCACCAGCATCGTCTGGTGCGCGGGCTTCCGACCGAACTACCACTGGATCGACCTCCCGGTGACCGGCCCGGACGGCCGCCCGACGCACCATCGCGGCGTCACCCCGCTGCCGGGGCTGTATTTCCTCGGCCTGCCGTGGCTGCACAGCTGGGGCTCCGGCCGCATGTCCGGGGTCGGACGCGATGCCGCCTATCTCAGCGAGCGGATCGTCGCGCTCAGCGAAGGGACCGTCGCGCTCAGCCAAGGGGCCGGCGAACGCGCCACCAGCGGCGTCTAGATCGGCTCCGCGTCGGCCGGACCCGCCGCGTCGAGTCCGTAGCGTCGCAGCTTGGTGTGCAGGAGCTGCCGGTGGATGCCGAGCAGCCGGGCGGCCTCGGTGCGGTTGCCCCCGGTCGCCGCCAACGCGCGACGGATCATCGCCGTCTCCAGCCGCACCACCGCCGGCTCCAGCTCTCCGGCCAGCCAGTCCATGGCGGGCGCGTCTGCCTCGGTAGGCGACCGGGTCGCGCCGCCCAGGAAATCCAGGTCGCCGGCGTCGATCACCGGCCGCCGCACCAGCGCCGTCACCCGCTGCACCGCGTTCTGCAATTCGCGCACGTTGCCGGGCCACGGATGCGCCAGCAGCATCGCCGCCGCACCGGCCGACAGGCGCTGCGGCGGCCCATCCCCGGCCGCCAGCGACAGGAAGTGCTCGGCCAGCGGCACGATGTCGGCGAGGCGGTCGCGCAACGGCGGCAGCAGCACCGGCACGACGCCCAGCCGGTAGAACAGGTCCTCGCGGAACCGGCCCTGGCGCACCGCCAGCGGCAGGTCGCGATGCGAGGCGGCGACGATCCGCACATCGACCGGCACCGGCCGGCCACCGACGGGCGTCACCACCCGCTCCTGCAGCACCCGCAGCAGCTTGGCCTGCATCGGCTGCTCCATGTCGCCGATCTCGTCGAGGAACAGCGTGCCGCCATCCGCTTCCCGGAACGCGCCCGGGTGATTGGCGATCGCCCCGGTGAAGGCGCCGCGCACATGGCCGAACAGCTGGCTCTCCAGCAGATCCGCCGGGATCGCGGCACAGTTCACGGCAACGAAGGGCGCCGCGCGCCGCTTGCCGTGACGGTGCAGGGCGTGCGCCACCACCTCCTTGCCGGTGCCGGTCTCGCCGGTGATCAGCACCGTCGCATCACCGTCGGCGAGCAGCCCGATCAGCTTCTGCACCTCGCGCATTGCCGCCGAAGCCCCGACCAGCTGCTCGCGTGGTCCGCCGGTCGCAGCGACGGCGCCCCCCTGCTGCGAACGCGCGGGCAGCATCCGCTCCAGCAATGCCGCAAGGTCGTTGCGTCCGACCGGCTTGCCGAGATGGTCGACGGCGCCCAGCCGCATCGCCTCGATGGTGTTGCTGGCCGTCGCCACCGCGGTCAGCACTGCCACCGGCGGCGGCGCAGGGCCACGTCGGATGCGCGCCAGCACCTCCAGCCCATCCATGCCGGGCATCCGCAGATCGAGCAGCACCGCATCGACCGGCTGTCCGGCCAGCAGCCGCAACGCCGCGTCGCCGTCCGCCGCCTGGATCGGCCGGTGCCCGAGGTCTGACAGCGTTTCCGCCAGCCCGACCCGCAAGGCGGCGTCGTCATCGACGATCAGGATGGTGGGCATGGTGGCATCCGGGACAGCTCCAGCAGGAAGGTCGCGCCGACCCCGTCGCCGCCCGGCTCGGTCAGCACCAGCGAGCCGGCATGCGCCTCCGCCATCTCGCGGGCGATCGCCAGCCCGAGGCCGGTGCCGTCCGGACGCCCGGTGACGAACGGCTCGAACAGGCGCGAGCGCAACGCCGGGTCGATGCCCGGCCCGCTATCGCTCACCGCCACGCGCACGGTATCCGCATCGCCGTCCGCCTGCATCCGCACCCGACCGCCGGCCGGGGTGTGCCGGATGGCATTCAGCAGCAGGTTGTCGAGCGCCCGGCCGATCAGCTCCGGATCGAACGCGGCGCGTCCGGCGGCGCCCTCGACCGAGAGCAGGATGCCGGCCGCTGTCGCACGCTCCCGGTGGTCGGCGGCGCGCGCCTGCAGGAAATCCGTCAGCTCCAGCGTCTGCCGTTCGGGCCTGCGCCGCAGCGTCATCGCCAGCAGCTCGTCGACGAGCCGGTCGACCCGGGAGATCTGCTCCAGGCTGGCTTCCAGCGCCGGCCGTTGCCTCGCCGCATCGCCGGTCAGCGCGTTCTCCGCCCGCAACCGCATCGCCGCCATCGGGTTGCGGATCTCGTGCGCCACGCCGGCCGCGACCCGACCCAGCGCGGCCAGCCGCTCGGCCGCAGCGACCCGCGACGCCATCTCCGTCGAGCGGGTCCGGGCGGCCGCGAGCCGGCCTCCAGCATCGTTCAGCGCCGCAATGATCCGGTCCAGCTCGCGCTCGCCGGTCCGTGGCAGCGTTGGCAGGTCCTCGATGCTGTGCGCCGCCAGCGCAGTCTCGATCCTACCGACATGGCGCCCCCAAGCCGCGGTGAGCCAGGTCCCCCAGCCGGCGATGCCCAGCACCAGCGCCAGCAGCAGCCCGAGCCCGGCGCGCAACCGGTCATAGCCCTGCGCCTGGCGCACCCGGGTCATGGTCCAGCCGGTCAGGCCGTCGATCGGGCCGGATGGGGGCCCGGAGATCGGGCAGGCGGCAACGAGGAGCGTCTGGGTGCCGGATGCCACGCGCTGCAGCACGGCTCGCTCGCTCCGTCCCGCCTGCTGGTTGGCGCTCCGGATGGTCGGCAGTTCGGCCACCGGCAGGTCGCTCTTCGGTCCGGTGCCCTCGTAGGTCGGGAAGGCATAGGCGAGCGATCCGGTGGTCGCCGACCAGATGCCGCCTTCGACCCCCGCCTGCCCGATCAGCCCGGCGACGACGACCTGGGTCAGGCCCGCGCGCAATCCCGGATCGGCGAGGGCGGCGGCCGGGGCGGGGGTGGCGCCGGAACCTGCCATGTAGAAGCGGTAGCGATCGCGGATGCTGTCGCAGGCACCGGCCAGCACAGCCTCGGATCGCTCCACCTGCGCCGTGGTGGAGGTGCGGTAGAGCTGGATCAGCAGCAGCCCGACCCCGATCGAGGCCGCCAGCGCCAGGGCCCAGAGCACCCAGAGGCGGGATCGAAGAGAGTGCATCGCCCGCAGATAACGCCCGTTCGGCCGCAGCTATGCAAGCCGGCGTCGATCGACCGGAGTGCGGACGGCACGTGTCCGGAAGTCGGACGATGCATCGTCATGGCGCGTGCGGAATTGCAGTCTTTTCAACCGGATGCAGGTGGCACGCGGCTTGCGATCGAGGAGCCACGGATCCAGCGCACTCACCGCCCGATCCGCCCCAAGGGAGCCCAGACATGACGACATTTTCAAGACGGATCCTCCTCCTCGGCACGGTTGCGCTGCTCGGTGCCGGAGCCGCCGCTGCGGTGGCGCAGGGGTTGGCCGATCCCGATCTCAGCCAGCTGCCGCCGCTTCATGGCGTCGTCGGCCAATACGACCTGACGCCGCGCGGCGATGTCGACGGGTTGATCCTGCAGGACGGCACCGAGGTGCATTTCCCGCCCGATCTCGGTCCGCAGGTGGTGGCGCTGCTGAAGCCCGGTGCTGCCGTCACCATCCGCGGCCTGAAGGCACGCACCCTGCCGCTGGTGCAGGCCCTGTCGCTGACCGAAGACGCGAGCGGCCACAGCATCGTCGACGATGCGAGCCGCAACCGGCCGGGACGCCTGCCGCCGCCGCCGCCGCCGCCACAAATCGCCGATCCGAGCCTGGTGCAGGGCGTGATCCGGATGCAGCTGCATGGCCCGCGCGGCGACCTGAACGGCGTGCTGCTGCAGGACGGCACGATGGTGCATCTACCGCCGCCGGAAGCGGACCGGTTGGCCGACCAGCTGAAGCCCGGCCAGAGCATCGCGGCGCGCGGCGAGGGTGTCCAGGACCAGCGCGGCCACGTCATCGCGGCGACTGCCATCGGCGCCGATCCACAGCATCTGGCCGAACTCGCGGCCCCGCCGCCGCCGCCGCCTCCGCCCCCAGGCAACCCGGGCGGTCCGCCCCCGCCGCCGCCTGCACCGTAACGATCTGCCGCCGGCAGAACGGCCGCTCATGACCCCTTGCAGCAACGGAACGACCGGACCATGAGCGACCTGTGCTGGATGCAGATCGGCGACCTGCACGTGACAGCGGAGGGCGACCGCTGTCTCGCGGATCTGCGTGAGATCGTCGCAGTCGCCAACACGATGTTCGCGGATGGCGTCGACTTCGTCTTCCTCCCCGGCGACAACGCCAACGAGGGCGCCGCCGCGCAATATCGCCTCATCCGCAGGTCGCTCGATACGCTGGCGTTGCCGCTCCGCATCATCCCGGGCGACCATGATTTCGTGCCCGGAAACCTCGATGCGTACCGGGAAGCGCTTGGCGCGCATGACCTGCCACGTGCCGAAACCATCGGTGGCGTGCGGTGCGTTTTCCTCGACATCGTCTCGGCCGGTTCAGGCGGCCCGGATTTCCGTCTGGGCGCGCCGCAGCGCACGTGGCTGGCGCAGGAGCTCGCCGAAGCCGACAGGCTCGACCTGCCGACGGCACTATTCATGCACGCCTTCGCGGCCGATCTGCGCGATGCGGCGGATGAGCTGGCCGCGTTGTTCGCGCAACACCGCGTGGTCGCCGTATCGACCGGGCACACGCACTACAACGAGATCCTGAACGACGGCCACGCCATCTCCGTTGCCGTCCGCTCGACCGGGCAGGTCGAGGAGGGGCCGGTCGGATTTGCCGTGACGGTCGTGGAGGCGGGTGCCGTCGCCTGGCGGTTCAGGACGCTCGAACACCCGTCGCCGTTCTGCATCGTTACGGCGCCGACCGATCTGCGTCTGCTCACCGCGGCGTCCGAGGCGCGCGCCAGCAGCGTCCCGCCCGGGCACATGGAGGTCCGCGCCCGGGCCTGGAGCCCTCACGAGATCGTTCACGCCTCCTGCCGCATCGCCGACGGTCCGTTACTGGCAATGACGCGACAAGCCAGCCATGGAACGATGTCGGTGTGGCGGGCGGTCGTCGCGGTGTCGCCGGGCCATGTGGGAGTGACGGTGCTGGTCGAGGACGCCGTCGGCCGCACCGATGAGGACACCGTGAACGCCTGGATCCCGGGCCCGGGACTGGCGCCGCCCCCGCTCCGCGAGACCGATGGCCAGGACCGCTTCAGGGTCGGCGCATGGCCGGAGAAGGGCATCCCGGGCGGACGGCTGGGACCGAACCGGAACGGCCGCGCATGGTGAGCGACAGCGTGTGCACGGTCACCGACGCCGGCAAGGGGCAACCCTCGCGGCAGAGCCTGCGCGGGCTGGACAGCGTCAACGTCCTGATGGCCGACGTGCGTGACGGCGTCGGGCCCTACCTCTCGGTGTTCCTCGCCGGCACCCGCCACTGGCAGCCGGGCCCGATCGGCGTCGCGATGGCGGCAAGCTCGATCGCGGCGGCAATCTTCCAGATCCCCGCCGGGCTGCTGGTCGACGGCACACGCTGGAAGCGCGCCCTGATCGCCGGTTCGGGGTTGTTCGTCGGGCTGGGCTGCCTGCTGATCGTGCTCTCGCATGGCTTCTGGCCGGTGCTGGCGGCGCAGGCGATGCTGGGTGCGGCCTCCGCGATCATCCCGCCGGCGATCGCCGCGGTATCGCTCGGCCTGGTCGGGCGTCGGTTGCTGCCGGCCCGGATCAGTCGCAACGAGAGCTTCAACCACGCCGGCTCGTTCGCCGCTGCCGGCCTCGCCGGCGTGTTCGGCCAGTATGTCGGCACCGACTGGATCTTCTACCTGGTGTGCGCCTTCGCGGTGGCCAGCGCGATCGCCGTGGTGCTGATCCGGCCGGCCGAGATCGACAACGAGATCGCCCGTGGCGGCGAGGATCCGCAGCACGCAGACCGCCCGGTCTCGTTCCGCGACCTGCTGCGGCGTCCGCATGTCGGCGTGTTCATCGGCGCGGTGGTGCTGTTCCATTTCGGCAATGCGGCGATGCTGCCGTTCGCCGGACAGGTGTTGGCGAAAACCCATCCCGGCCAGGACACCATGGCGCTCAGCGCCTGCATCATCTGCGCGCAGCTGGTGATGGTCGGCGTCGCCTGGGCGGTCGGGCGGGCGATGCGGGCCGGCATCGGGCGCAAGCCGATCTTCCTGGTGGCGCTGGTGATCCTGCCGATCCGCGGCGTGCTGTTCTCCTTCACCAGCAACCCGGTCGGCGTGGTGGCGATCCAGCTGCTCGATGGCATCGCCGCCGGCATCTTCGGGGTGATCTCGGTGATCATCGCCGCCGACCTGACCCGCGGCACCGGACGCTTCAACCTGATGCAGGGCCTGGTGGCACTCGCCGTCGGCGTCGGCGGCACGCTGAGCAACGTGATCGGCGGCTACGTCGTGCAGGGCTTCGGCTACTCCGTCGGGTTCCTCGGCCTGGCCGCGGTCGCCACCTGCGCGCTGCTGTTCTTTCTGCTGCTGATGCCGGAAACGCGTCAGGACGACATCCCGAATCCCGACCTGCAACCGACGGAGGCCTGACCGATGCCGCCCAGCCTCGACGGCGCGACGCTCGCCACCCTTGCCATCGCGTTCCTGGCGACCGCCGGCGTGATCATCCGGCCCTGGAAGCTGCCCGAGGCGGTGTGGGCGGTGCTCGGCGCGGCGCTGCTGGTGGGCTTCGGCTTGCTGCCGTGGGGGCAGGCGCTCGCGGCGGTCAGGCGGGGCGGCGACGTCTATCTGTTCCTGGTCGGCATGATGCTGCTCTCCGAGGTGGCGCGGCGCGAGGGCCTGTTCGACTGGCTCGCAGCCTTTGCGGTGCGCCGCTCGCGCGGTTCGGCACGGCGGCTGTTCCTGCTCGTCTATGCGGTCGGCACCGTGGTCACGACGTTCCTGTCCAACGACGCGGCCGCGGTGGTGCTGACCCCGGCGGTGTTCGCCGCCGCCCGCGCCGCCAAGGCCGACCCGCTGCCGCATCTGTTCGTGTGCGCCTTCATCGCCAACGCCGCCTCGTTCGTGCTGCCGATCTCCAACCCGGCGAACCTGGTGCTGTACGGCGGACACATGCCACCGCTGGCCACCTGGCTCGGCCGCTTCCTGCTGCCCTCGGTGCTAGCGATCGTGGCGACCTTCGTCATGCTGCGGCTGGTCGAGCGCAAGGCCCTCGCGGATCCGATCGGATCGGATATCCCGCAGCCGGCACTCTCGGCTGCCGGCTGGGCGGCACTCGGCGGCATCGTCGTCACGGCGCTCGTGTTGCTCGGCGCGTCCGCTGCGGACCTGCAGCTCGGGCTGCCGACCTGCCTCTCGGGTGTCGCCACCGTGGCCGTCGTGCTGTTGGCCCGCGGGCAGGATCGGATGCCGGCGTTGCGCGAGACGCTGCGCGACGTGTCTTGGGCGGTGCTGCCGCTGGTTGCCGGGCTGTTCGTCCTGGTGGCCGGACTCGCCCATACCGGATTGCTCACGAAGCTTGCTGACGCCCTGCACGACGCGGCACGAAGCGACATGCGGCTGACCGCCTGGGCTTGCGGCATCGGGCTGGCGATCCTGTGCAACCTGATGAACAACCTGCCGGCCGGGCTGATCGCCGGACAGGCGATCGTGCAGGCTCACCTGCCGACGCCGGTCGTGGATGCGCTGCTGGTGGGTGTCGATCTCGGCCCCAACCTGTCGATCACCGGCTCGCTCGCCACCATCCTGTGGCTGACGGCCCTGCGCCGGGAAGGTCTCGAGGTGTCGTTCGGCCGCTTCCTGGCACGTGGCGCCCTGGTGATGCCGCCCGCCTTGCTGCTCGCCCTGGTCGGGCTGCTGCTCGCCTGAACCATTCACGAAGAAAGACCGACCCATGCAGTCGCTGATCTATCCGCTGATCGTTGCCGCCGGCATCCTGCAGGCGATGGGCAATGCCATGAACGCGCAGCTCAACAAGTCGCTGGTCAATCCGTTCCTTGCCGCGTCGGTGTCGTTCCTGCCGATCGCCTTCGTCTTCATCACGCTGCTGTTCGTCGTGCCGAAGCCTTTGCCGACGATCGCCAATCTGGCGCAGATGCCGTGGTGGGCGCCGCTCGGTGGAGTTGCCGGTGCGGTGGCGGTCTTCACCGGGTTGCTGTTCACGCAGAAGATCGGCGCCGGTCCGTTCTCCGGCATGCTGATCGCCTCGAACATGATCTTCGCGATGGCCCTGGATCATTTTGGGCTGCTCGGCCTGCCGCAGCATGCGGCGAGCCTGGGCCGGATCGCCGGCGCGGTCCTGATGATCGCCGGCGTCGGCATGATCTCGCTGTTCTGACGTCTTCACCGACAGGTCGTGCTCGGATCACCGACGGCGCCACCGCGTTTCCCGGCGCGCGGAGAAGGTGGCGCCGGGACCGCGTGGTTTGTCTTACGGCCCCGCGACTTCGGTTCCGTCGCTGCCCGCCACCACCGGCAGCTGCACGTAGCTGGCCGCGTCCGGGGCATGGAACACCCGGTCGGTCGCCTTGGTGTAATCACTCGGCTTGGCGAAGAAGATGTTGGCGACGTAGTTCTGCGGGTTGCGGTCGTAGAGCGGGAACCATGTCGACTGGATCTGCACCATGATCCGATGGCCCGGCAGGAACACATGGTTCACGTTCGGCAATGCCAGCGTGTAGCCCACCGTCTTGCCCGCCGGAATGGCGCTCGGATGCGCCGGATCGTCGCGGTAGCGGCCGCGCAGGATGTCCATGCTGACGCCGAGCTCGTAGCCGCCGAGCTCCGGCTGTTCCGGCACGCTGTCCGGATAGACGTCGATCAGCTTGACCACCCAGTCCGCGTCGGTGCCCGTCGTGGAGGCCAGCAGATGCGCCACCGGTGCGCCGCTGATGGTGACCGGCGCCGTCAGCGGGGCGGTGCTGTAGCTCAGCACGTCCGGCCGTCCGTCGGCGAAGCGCTGGTCATCGACCAGCCAGGTGTGCCAGGTGGAATCTTCCGCGTAGGTCGGCCGGATCGGACGCAGTCGGTACGGCACCGGCTTGGCCGGATCCGAGACGTATTCATCGAACGCCGCAGTCGTGGACGTCGGCTTGTCGAACGACAGTCCGCTGTTCGGCTGCAGGTAAAGGGCCTTCCCGGTGTCGGCGCATGTTTCGCACGCCTGCGGCCAGGTGGAATAGGTCCGCCACGTGTCGGTCCCGGTCTGGAACACGGTGACCGGCGCGATATTCGCCGGCGGCGCACCATCCTTCAGGTGCGCATCGAGGAACGGCAGCATCACGTGCTTGCGGAACCAGGCCCCGGTATCCTGCTGCCAATCGAATGGCCCGAGCGACGTGCCTTTTCCGTTGGCCTGTCCGTGATACCACGGCCCCATCACCAGGAACCGGTTGGCGTCATCGCCCTTGGCCGCCGTCGCTTCGTACGCGGCCATGGCGCCGTAGATGTCCTCCTGGTCCCATTGTCCCTGCACGAACAATGTCGGCACCGTCAGCGGCGTACGGGCGAGCAGCTTGTCGACCGCCTGGCCCTGCCAGAACGCGTCATAGGCCGGATGCTCGGTCAGGCGCTGCCAGAACGCCAGCTGCTCCATTCCCATCGACTTGCCGAACGCCCCGGCCGAGCCATGGCGCATGTACAGCGAGAAATCGTCATGCCCGGTCGCCCACCATTCGTCGGTCGAGCTCTTTGTCGCAGTCTGGCTGTAGATGTAATCCATCATCTCTTCGCGAAATGCGCCGTGATGGAACCAGTCGTCGGCCATCCAGGTATCGACCATCGGGTTGATCGGCACCGCCGCCTTCAGTGCCGGGTTCGGATTGATCAGGCTCATCAGCGTCGTGAAGCCATCGTAACTCGTGCCGATGGTACCGACACGACCGTTCGATTCCGGAACGTTCTTCACGAGCCATGAAATGGTGTCGTAGGCGTCGGTGGTGTGATCGACCTTGGTATTGTTCAGCGGTCCGATGACCGGCCGGTTCATCACGTAGTCGCCGTCCGACTTGTATTTTCCGCGCACATCCTCGACGGCGACGATGTAGCCGGCCTGCACCAGGTCACGGAAAACGTAGCGCATGCTCTCGGCGACCAGCGGAGACTCGACCTTGCCGGTGATCTGGTCCGCGCTGTACGGCGTCCGGTCGAGCATGATCGGTCCGTGCTTGACGCTGTGCGGCACGATGACGACGGCGTGCAGCTTGGCGCCGTCGCGCATCGGGATCATGACGTCGCGCTTGTCGTAGTCGTATTCCCCAAGCACCGGCTTGAAGTGCGCCGGAATATCGCCACCGCCGGATGCGGGTGCATGACCCGGCGGGTTTCCCGACGCACTCTGCGCCATGGCCGCACCGTAATGCGACCCTCCCAGCATCATTGCCGCCGTCACTGCCAGAACCGCTCGCCTGCTCGCCACCGCGTCAACCCATCTCGATTTCGGCGGCCTTTATTGCCGGCTCCCGGCCACCCGGCAACCCGCTTCGCTCCGCAACACGGTTTCTGAACATTCATTTAGGAACCGGTCGTCGCGTGCCGGCATTCAGGCTGCAGGGGGGTCGATCATGCACCTGGACGGATCATGCCATTGTCGCGCCGTGCGGTTCTCGCTCGAGAGCCGGGACCCTGTGCCGTATCAGCTCTGCTACTGCAGCATCTGCCGCAAGACCCAGGGCGGTGGCGGTTACGCGATCAATCTCGCCGGCGACGCGACCACGCTGCAGGTCGAAGGCCGCAGCCATACGCGCAGCTACCACGCGATCCTGCGCGAGGACGGCGAGCCGGATCAGCACAGCGAGGCGGAGCGGGTGTTCTGCGGCCTGTGCGGGAGCGCCCTGTGGCTGTTCGACAAGCACTGGCCGGAGCTGATCCACCCCTTTGCGTCCGCCATCGACACCGACCTGCCGACCGCGCCCGAGCATACCCACCTGATGCTCGGCTCGAAGGCCAACTGGGTCGAGCCGTCGATCAGGGCCAAGGACAAGAGCTTCGACGAGTATCCGGAGGAGTCGATCGCGGAATGGCACCAGCGGCTCGGCCTCGAGAGCAAGGAGTAGCGGCTCAGCCGTGCGCGGCCGACGCGGCAAGTTGCGTGTGCACCGCCTCCACCAGCCCGTCCGGGGCATCCACCAGGGCGTCGGCGCCGGCTTCCTCGAGTTCCGCGCGGCCGCCATAGCCCCATAGCGCGCCGATCGCCCGCATCCGGTTGGCGTGCGCGCCGGCAATATCGAAGCGGCGGTCGCCGACCATCACCGCATGCTCCGGCGCGATTGCCTCACGCTGCAGCAGCCCGGCGATCAGCTCCGGTTTCTCGGCTCCGGAATCATCCGGGCGGGCGCCATACATCCCCTCGAACAGCGGCGACAATCCACGCGCGTCGAGGATGCGACGCGCCGTGTGCACCGGTTTCGATGTCGCCAGGAAGAGCCGTCGCCCGCTCGCCGCCAGCTGTTCGACGGCCAGCTGGATGCCAGGAAACAGCGGACTGTCGAACAGCCCACCGCCCTCGTAATGGTGCTTGTAGCGTTCCACCGCCTGGCCCACCCGGTCGTCCCCGAACTCGCCCAGCAGCCGCGCCATGATGTCGTGCAGCGGTGGCCCGATCACCCAGGTGAGGTCGCGCGCGGGGTCCATATCGTGGCCGAGATCATGCAGCGCCCGGTGCATCGCGCCGATGATGCCGTTGTGGGAGGCGACCAGGGTGCCGTCGAGATCGAGCAGCACGGCCTGCTGCTCGCGCCGTGGGGAGGAGGAACGCTTCGCGAGGTTTGTCATGCAGCTCCTTACATGGTGCAGCCAATGCTCGACTCCGAGACGCGGCGCGCCGATAGTCCGTTACGGAACCGGACCAATATGGCCTCGGGGCGTGCGAGGAGGATGCGATGTCGGACGGGTTTGCCGATGCCGGCAGTCTCCTGATCGCGCGACCGATCGGGGCACTCGCCGGTCATTTGCCCCCGACGGCGCTGCTGCCCGTTGGCCACGAGGTGCTGCTCACACTGCTGAAACGGGTGATGCCGGCCTGCGATCATGTCGAGCGCCTGGCCGACGACGCCCTGGCCCGGTCCGGTTCGCTGGCCGGCCTGCTGGCGTCGCCGCTCAGGGAATTGCGGGGTATCGCCGGGTTCGGCACGCATAGCCTCTCCGCCCTCAAGCTGCTGCATGAGGCGGCGCTGCGGCTGGCGCGCGCGCGGATGCTGGGCTGTCCGATCCTGTCCGATCGGGCGGTCCTGCTCGACTACCTGACGTCGGTGCTGGCGCGTGAGCGGATCGAGCAGTTCCGCGTGCTGTTCCTGGATGAAGGGGATCGGCTGCTGTCCGACGAGGCGCAGGCGCGCGGCACCGTCAACCACACGCCGGTCTATCCGCGCGAGGTGGCCCGGCGGGCGATCGAACTGGCGGCGCACGGCCTGATCCTGGTGCACAACCACCCGAGCGGCGACCCGACCCCATCGCCCGAGGACCTCGCCATGACGAAACGGGTGGTCGAGGCCTGCACGGTGATGCGGATCGTCGTGAACGACCACCTGATCGTCGGCAACGCTCGCTGGATCAGCTTTCGCGACGAGGGGCTGCTGGACTGATCACGGTCCTATCGGGTCGTTCACTCGCGAGCGCGTCTTGCCGCTCGCCGATGATCAGGCTGAGCTGCAGGGTCAGGCAGCCGATCAGCAGGGCCGCTTCCAGGGCAGGGCGCAATGTCCCGTGGCCCCGGTAGGCATCGAGCAGGATTGCCGCGACGCAGGCGAGCAGGGTCACCAGGAGGGCGCGGTTGGCGGCGACCAGCGTGCGTCGCTGTGCGCCGTCATCGCCAAGATCGGCAGGGCGCCATCGCAAGCTCAGGGAGATCGTCAGAAGCAACCACACAACGACGTCGCCGTCGGAGAACGCTGGGCTCGCGGTCTCCGGTTCCAGCACGGCCGCGCACTGCAGCAGAAGCAGGACCCCGAGACTGATCACGGCAAACATCCGGCCTGTTCTGGTCCGCCGTTCCACGCGTTGCCTGTCCAGCCATGAAGCGTGCTGCGTCGTGGCCCGGTCGGGGAGGACCGCGCGGAGCCAGCTCGGAAACAGCACGCTGGGGACGAAGAGGATGAACGCGACGGTGAAGCGGGCCAGGTTGGGTTGGACCGCCCAGCGCTGGGCGATCCAGTGGGACAGCAACAACCACGCTGCAGCCAGCGGGACAGCCATGATCAGGGTCCGCAGCATCCGGCGCCGACCGATCGAGCGGAGCATTCGTCGTTCCGCGTCGGGCTCAGGATCGACCATCGGCACCAGTCACCACGTCTGACCCCAATTAGTAACGGCGCCGTTACCGGGTCAAGCCACTCCCCCCGGGCCGGCCAGCTCAGGCCTCCGAGAATGATCCATCATGCGCCAACGGTCCGAGTGCGGCAGCGATCCCGAACGCGCCGGGCAGGGCGCCCCTGGGGAACAGCCGGTTGACGTGACCCATCTTGCGACCCGGCCGCGCTTCCTGCTTGCCGTACAGATGCGGCAGCAGCCCCGGGGTCGCCACGATCTGCGGCCACAGCGCCATCTCCCCGGGCCCGACCAGGTTCTTCATCACCGCGTCGGAATGCCGGACCGCCGGGGGCAACGGCAGGCCGGCCACCGCGCGCACGTGCATCTCGAACTGGCTGACCGGGCAGGCATCCATCGTCCAGTGGCCGGAATTATGCGGCCGCGGCGCGATCTCGTTGACCAGCAGACGGCCATCCGCGGCCACGAACATCTCGACCCCGAGCAGCCCGACCAGCGACAGCGCCTCGGCGATCCGCAACGCCAGCGCCCGGGCCTCGGCGGCGATCCCGGGCGTGACCGGCGCCGGCGCCAGGGTGAGGTTCAGGATGTGATCCCTGTGGTGGTTCTGCACGGCGTCGTAGGCCACGGCACCGCCATCCAGCCCACGCGCCACCATGACGCTGAGCTCGCACGCGAAATCGATGAACGCCTCCGCCACCAGCGGGTGCGGCGCCAGCGCGTCGAAGGCCGCATCGAGCTCGTCCGGGCTGCGGATCACGCGCTGGCCCTTGCCGTCATAGCCGAGCCGGGTGGTCTTGAGCACGAACGGCAGTCCGAGCGTCCCGACCGCAACATCCAGGGCGGCGCGGTCCTCCACCGCATGCCACGGCGCCACCGGCACGCCCGCCGCCTCGATAAAGCGCTTCTCGGCCAGGCGGTCCTGGCTGATGCGCAGGATCGCCCCGTCCGGGCGCACCGGCTTCAGCGACGCCAGCAACTCCAGCCCGTCGGCGCTGATGTTCTCGAACTCGAAGGTGACGACATCGACCGCGTCGGCGAACCGACGCAGCACCGCCGGATCGTCATGCGCGCCGAGGGTTACGCCGCTGGCAACCTGTGCCGCCGGACCCTCTGCCTCGTGGGTCAGGATGTGGGTGCGATAGCCGAGCCTGGCCGCCGCCATTGCCGACATCCGCCCGAGCTGGCCGCCGCCGACGATGCCGATGACCGACCCTGGCGGCAGCGCACCAGGCGGCAGGCCCTGCTCAGCGTCCATCTCAGGCCGCCGGAACTTCCGGCACCGCGGCGGTCTGCAGCGAGCGCCAGGCCTCGAGCCGGGCCCGCAGCGCTTCGTTGGACAGCGACAGGATCGCGGCTGCCAGCAGGGCCGCGTTGATCGCCCCGGACTTGCCGATCGCCAGCGTGCCCACCGGTACGCCCGCCGGCATCTGCACGATCGACAGCAGGCTGTCGATGCCGTTCAGCGTCGCACTTTCCACCGGGACGCCGAGCACCGGCAGCATCGTCCAGGCCGAGCACATGCCGGGCAGGTGGGCCGCTCCGCCGGCGCCGGCGATGATCACCTGCAAGCCCCTGTCGGTGGCGTTGCGGGCATACTCGGCGAGGCGGTCGGGCGTTCGATGGGCCGAGATGATGCGCGTCTCGAAGCTGATGCCGAGCGTCTCGAGCTGGGTGGCGGCGTGCGACAGGGTCGGCCAGTCCGACTGGCTGCCCATGATGATGCCGACCTGGGGATCCCGCGTGTCGCCGGGCAGATCCGAGCTGGTTTCTGAATCCACGCCGTATTCGGTGTCACTCATCGTGGGGGAAGTCCTCTCGATGCCGGGCACGCCGGCGCAGCGCCTGCGCCCGATGCTGGTGAGATCATGTCAGGCGATGCTGTCCGGGATCAGGCGGCTCTCCAGCCAGGAGATCTCGTCCTTCAGCAGCAGCTTTCGCTTTTTCAGCCGCTGGATCTGCAACTGGTCGATCGGCTGCGGCGCCAGGCGCCCGATGACGGTATCGAGGTCACGGTGCTCGCTTCGCAGTTCATGCAGCCTGCGGAGCAGGGTATCGCGGTCGATCAGCATCCGGATGGCATAGCATGCGGGAACGCCATCGCTCAATTTAGGTGTGGCACCCGACGGGACCGCGGGTCTAGCGTCATCAGGTTGCAACCTGATGAACCGGAGGCACCATGAACCTACCGTCACGCATCGAGAGCCTGAGGACGAGGCACGCGTCGCTGGACTCGCGGATCTTCGACGAGGACAGGCGGCCGGCACCGGACCAGGGCACGCTATCGCGCCTCAAGCGCGAGAAGTTGCGGGTGAAGGAAGAGCTGGAGCGTCTGCGCCAGCGGAACTGAAGATCCTGTCGGGGAAGCGGGATCACCGCTTCCCCTTGTCCGGGCCGGAAGTGCCCTCAGGCGGCTTCCTCGTCCGGCTGATGCACCGGCGGCGCCGGTACATGTTGGCCATCACGCACCAGGCGCTCGTTGGCGGTCGCGACCATGGCGTTCAGGTCGGTCTGGCTGCACAGCCCGAGAATGACCGGATCACGCGGCTTGATGTTGGCGCTGTTCCAATGCTGGCGGTCACGCACCTTGGCGATGGTGTCCTTTGTGGTGCCGAGCAGCTTGATCACCTGGACTTCGCTCAGCTGCGGATAGTTGCGCAGCACGAACGCAATCGCGTCGGGACGGTCGTTGCGCTTGGCAACCGGCGTGTAGCGCGCGCCACGCGAGCGGCGGGTCACCGGGTTCTTTTCCGAAAGCACCGTCAGCCGCGCCTCGGGATCCTTCTCGCACCGCGCGACATCCTCCGCGGTGGTCTGGTGGTTGGCCACCGGATCGTACCCGACGATGCCCTGCGCCACCTCGCCGTCGGCAATCGCCTGCACCTCGAGCGGATGCATGCCGCAGAACTCGGCGATCTGGGTGAAGGTGAGGGCGGTCTTCTCGATCAGCCAGACCGCGGTGGCCTTCGGCATCAGGGGCAACGTCATGGTGCTCTCCTCTACGGGTGCGGCGCCATGACCGGCTCGCACCGGAGCTTGTTTGGGAATGTGCCCCCGGACGGGCACGACATGGGGCGGATATGGGCGTCGGGGCAGCAGCGGGTCAAGCCATGACAGCCCTGCTGGATGAAATGGCGGCAAAAGAAAAAGGGGCCGGTTGCCCGACCCCTTCCAGTGCTCGGTAATTACCGTCCGGAAACGAGTGTCCGGTAATCAGGCGGCCTGCGTCTCGCCGGCGCCGGCGCCGTCATTCGCCGGACCGGAGATCCGGGCGGCCGCATTGCCGACCGGGATACGCCGTGGCTTCAGCGCCTCGGGAACGACGCGCTTGACGCCGATCTGCAGCAGACCGTTGGCGATGTCCGCCTGCTCGACCTGTATGTGGTCAGCCAGCACGAAGCGGCGCTCGAACGCCCGCGCGGCGATGCCGCGATAGAGCAGTTCACGGCCATCCTGCTCGCCGACCCGACCGGACACCACCAGGGTGTTGTCCTGCACGACCAGCTCGATGTCCTCAGGCCCGAAGCCCGCGACGGCCATCGTCAGTACGTAGCTGTCGTCGCCGGACCGCTCGATATTGTAAGGGGGGTAGGACGGCGCACTGGCCGCCTGGGTTGCCCTGTCGACCTGCCGGGCCAGACGATCGAAGCCGATGGCAGTACGGAAAAGGGGCGAGAAGTCGTAGGTCATTGGAAACCTCCATGAGCAAGGTTCGATTGGCTCCCCGCGAGGGCGGAGCCGGTCCAGTCTTTGATCTGCCGGAAACCCCGATTGGGCATCCCCGACGAGAGAAGAATTGGAAAGTGCCGCCCCTGGGTCAAGGGCGGCACTTCAAAAAATCGATCGCTCTTGAGGAGGCGGAAGCTCAGCCCTGCTTGCGATTGCCCAGCCCGGCGAACTTCTTGTTGAACTTGGCCACCTGGCCGCCGGTATCCATCATGCGCTGCACGCCGGTCCAGGCCGGATGCGACTTCGGGTCGACGTCGAGCCGCAGCGTGTCGCCCTCCTTGCCCATGCAGGAGCGGGTGGTGAATTGGGTGCCGTCGGTCATGACGATGTTGACGGTGTGGTAGGCGGGGTGGATGCCGGGCTTCATGATGCAGGTTCCTGGGGATGCCGACGCCGCCGATGCCGACCGGGGCGCAATCGGGCGCGTATAGAGGAGCCCGCGCCCCGGATCAACCGGGGGCGGGGCCGAGCCAGGCTAGTTCGACTTCTTCACCGCCTTGTCGGTGTAGCGTTCGAAGGCGTTGTCGGCGGTCTTCTTCTGTTCGGCCGAGAAGCTGTCATACAGCGCCTTGAACGGCGGCAGCAGCTGCTGGACGTTGCGGGCGTTGGTGTCCTCGACCTCGCCGTAGGACTGCAGGTCCTGCACGGCGTTCATCGAGCCGTGGCCGCCCTGCCGCTTGGCATACACCGCGTCCATCTGCACGACGGTCTGGCGCATCACACCGGCGAAATTCTGCCACAACGGCTCCTGCGCCGGCGTGATCCTGAGCGACGCGTGCAGCGTGGTGATGTGGGATTCGATGCGGGCCGCCTTCTCCTTGCCGAGCTTCGACTGCAAGGTGTTGATGCTGATCGGACCCTGGTCTGCGGCAGGCGGAGCCGCATCCGAGGTCGCCGAGAGTGCTCCGGGCGCCGTGCCTGCGGGGTCCGTGGCCTGCGCCAGGGCTCCAGGTACGGCCAGTCCGATGAGCCCCGCGGCAAGCAGGCCGGCCGCGCCGATACGACGCAAGGTGCCCGGGAGGGCGACATGATCCAAACGCGGAGCACGCACGTGATGCAGCATCTTCTTCTCTCCTGTCGGGCTCGCATCCCACTCGCCAGCGACCTGCGGCGGAGCGGGACGTGAACATCCTGTCGATCCAGTCATGGGTCACATACGGACATGTCGGAAATGCGGCTGCGCTGTTTCCGTTGCAGCGGCTCGGTGCCGAAGTCTGGGCGGTCAACACCGTACAGTTTTCCAACCATCCCGGCCATGGCAGCTTCACCGGCGAGGTCTTCACGGGATCGATGGTCGCCTCGCTGGTCGAGGGCATGGCGCGGCTCGGGGTGCTGGCGCAGGTGGACGCGGTGCTGTCCGGCTATCTCGGCGACCAGGCGACGCTGCAGGCGGTGCTCGACGCGGTGCAGCAGGTGCGGGCACTGCGACCAGACGCGCTGTATTGCTGCGACCCGGTGATGGGCGATCGCGGCATCGGTCTCTACGTGCAGCCCGGGATCCCCGCGATGCTGCGCGACCAGGCGGTGGCGCAGGCCGACATCCTCACCCCGAACCAGTTCGAGCTCGAGCAGCTCGGGCCGGAGCCGCGTGATCGCCTGCACACCCTGGCCGGACTGGTGGACGCGGCCACCCGGCTGCGGCAGCTCATGCGGCCGGGCGGTGCATGCTGCGTGCTGGTGACCAGCGTCGATGTCGCGGAGACCCCGCCCGAGGCGATCGACCTCCTGCTCGCCTGCAACCGGGGCACCCTGCTGCTGCGGACGCCGCGCCTGGCGGTCGGCGTCAACGGTGCGGGCGACCTGATCGCCGCCCTGTTCCTGTTCCACCTGCGCCAGGGTGGCGATCCGGTGCAGGCACTCGAGCTGGCGGCGTCCTCGGTCTGGGGGATCCTGCGCGAGACCGGACTGGCAGGGGCGCCCGAGTTGCGCCTGGTGCAGGCGCAGGGGGAACTGGTATCGCCGTCACAGCGGTTCCGGGCGGAGCTGGTGTAACGGCGGCGCCCGGTTGAGAGGCGCTGCGGCGTCGGTTATCGTTTCGCAAGAACGAGAGTGGGGGAACGCCGCATGTCACTCAGACCGCCCGCGATACGCGCCCCAGGCTGGGTCGGTGAGTTCAGCGCCTTCATCATGCGCGGCAATGTCGTCGACCTGGCCGTCGGCATCATCATCGGCGCCGCCTTCACCACCATCGTGCAGAGCCTGGTGAAGGACATCTTCACGCCGCTGATCGGCCTCGTGGTCGGAGGCATCGACTTCTCCAACATCTTCATCACGCTGCGCGGCCCGCATTTCGCGACGCTGGCAGAAGCGCAGAAGGCCGGCGCGCCGACCCTGAACATCGGCGTGTTCCTGAACGCGGTGATCCAGTTCCTGATCGTGGGGTTGGTAATCTTCTGGGTGGTGAAGCTGCTGACGCGGCTGCATGTCCGCGAGGAGAAGAAGGAAGCGGCCGCGGAACCGACGCGCAGCGAACTGCTGCTGGTCGAGATCCGTGACCTGCTGGCCCGCCGGGACGCCCCGATCGAGCCGCAGGCGCCACCGACGCTCTCGATCTGAGCGCCGCCGGCGCCGATCCCGCTTCGGTCAGCCCTTCATGCTGGCCGGAACGGTGCCGCCGTTCTCTTCCAGCTTCTGAACCACGGCGTGGTGGAGGGCGATGTTCTCCTCGGCACTCCCGTCGGCGCCGGCATGCACACCCAGCTCTTCGGCGAGGCTCTTGCGGGCAGACAGGCTCGAATCCAGATCGAGCAGCTTGAGCAGGTCGACGATCGAGGTCTGCCAGTTCAGGGTCTCGCCCTTCTGGGCGGCGAGCCCGGACAGCACCGCGCCGATATCGACGGATTGCAGCGGCGCCGCCGAGGCCGCGGCCGGAGCCGCAGTCTGGCCGGATGTCGCTGCTCCGGCAGCGTCTGCAACCGGAGTGGCTGCGGTCGCTTGAGACGGAGCGGAGGGCGTTGTGGTCGCCGCCGCAGACGGATCCAGCGCCGACGTCGCATAATGCACGATCTTGTCGACGATCGAACCGAAGAAGCTCATGACGTGATCCTTGGGTGAAACATTGAGATTGGGCAGCCGGATGTTCAGCGTCGGGCGTCGAAGCGGGTTCCGCCGGCTGTCAGCGACACCCCTGCGGCCACTGCGCGATGGAGAGATGCGAGACGCTGCGACGCGCAAGCCGTCCGGCACGGCAGGCGGGATTTCGGGCCGCGCGGCGGTCAGCGGCGTACGGTCCGGGCTCGCGGGCCTGGCGGTGACGATACTGGCGTTGACCGTGGGCGGCTGCACGATGAGCGGCTTCGGTCCGTCGCGGGCGGCGGACGCCTCTCCTGCCACCCTGATCGATGGCTACCTGATCGCCCGCGGCATGGCGCTGAGCTACGGCCATTCCGGGCGGGCTGGGCCGGCCGAGATCGCCCAGCTGATCCAGTATGACCGTGCCGCCCTGGCGGCCGTCGTCACCGCCGAACTGGAGCCTGGCGACGCCCGCAGCGTGCGAGCGGAGCGTGCGCTGCAGGCACTGGTCGACTTCACCGGCGACAACGATCTGCGGCCAGATCCGACGCCTGGGCTCGCGGCCCCGAGTGGTCGCGTTCCGCCCTGATCGGCCGCTTCAACGCGTGCGGGGCGCCGGCGGCTTCTGCGCCACCGGCTTCTGCGCGTCCCGCCTGAGCCGCTTCTCGCCCAGCAGCAGCAGGATCGGTGCTGCGATGAAGATCGACGATGACGTGCCGACGACGATCCCGAACAGCATCACCCAGGCAAAGCCGGACAGGGTGTGGCCGCCGAACAGCGCCAGTGGCAGGGCGGCCAGGAACACCGTCGAGGAGGTGCCGAGGGTGCGGTTCAGCGTCTCGTTGATCGAGAGGTCGATCAGCTCGCGCAAAGGCATCGTGCGGTACTTGCGCAGGTTCTCGCGCACCCGGTCGTACACCACCACCTTGTCGTTGGTGGAGTAGCCCAGCACCGTCAGGATCGCGGCCACCATCACCAGGTCGAACTCGAAGCGGGTGATCGCCAGGAAGCCGATGGTCTTGGTGATGTCGAGCACCAGCGTCGCCACCGCGCTGACCGCGAACTCCCATTCGAAGCGGAACCAGATATAGGCCAGGATCATCAGCAGGCTGATGCCGAGCGCCAGCAGCCCGTTGCGGAACAGCTCGGCCGACACCGAGGCGCCCACCGCATCCGCCTGCAGGATCGTCGTGCCGGGCTGGGCCTGGGTGATGCCGATGCGGGCCCGCTCGACCAGCGACTGGGTTGCCGCCTCGGACCCCGCATCCTTGCCGCTGCCGTTACCCAGGCGCGGTGCGTCGAGCCGGATCAGCACGTCGTTGTCGGCGCCGAAGCGCTGCAGCCCGGCAGCGTTCACGTGCTGCGCTGCCAGACCGGCGCGGATCTTGGCGAAGTCCGCCGGACCCTGGGTGCGTGCCTCGACGGTGATGCCGCCCTTGAAGTCGATGCCGAGCGACAGCCCCGGATAGAAGAACAGCACCACCGACGCCGCAGACAGGAACGCCGACACCGCCAGCCCCAGGAAGCGCCCGCGCATGAACTGGATGCGCGTCCCATCCTTGACGAACCGGATCCGCGGCCGAAGCAGCGGCTGGGCGACGCTCGGTGTCGGGTTAATCGGCGGAGACATCGGCATCAACCTAGGAGAGTGTTTGAGAATGGGCTCTGCCGAGCGAGAGCGGCGCCACTCCGCGGCGCGCCCGGCGTGTTTTTCGAGAACCGGAGCGGAGCGGCCTTGATGGCCGTGAGCACCGGAAGCGCAGAAAAGCGCGTCGGATCGCCGGCAGAGCGCATTCACGAACACTCTCAGACGGGGAGCATGGTGGGGCGGGTGAGGGCATACCACCGCACCATCAGCATCCGCGAGAGCAGCAGCGTCGTGAACAGCGTGGTGACGATGCCGATGGTGATGGTGAGCGCGAAACCCTTCACCGGCCCGGTGCCGAACACGAACAGCATCACGTGCGCCAGCAGGGCGGTGGCGTTGCTGTCGATGATCGTCGAGGTGGCGCGCTCGAACCCGGCCTGCATCGCGGCGAGCGGGGTGCGGCCGCGCTTCACCTCCTCGCGGATGCGCTCGTTGATCAGGATGTTGGCGTCGACCGCCATGCCGAGGGTGAGCAGCATTCCGGCCATGCCGGGCAGCGTCAGCGTCGCCTGGAACAGCGACAGGATCGCCACCATCAGGATCAGGTTGGCGACCAGAGCGAGGTTCGCATACCAGCCGAACAGCCCGTAGAACACCGCCATGAACGTCACCACCAGCAACAGCCCGACAGCGAGGCTGATGGCGCCGGCGCGGATCGAATCCGCACCCAGGGTCGGGCCGATGCTGCGCTGCTCGATCACCTCGAGCGGCGCGGGCAGGGCGCCGGCGCGCAGCAGCAACGCGAGGTCGGTGGCGGACTGGGCGGTGTAGCTGCCGGTGATCTCGCCGGTGCCGCTCGGGATCACGCCGCGGATCACCGGGGCGGTGATGACCTTGTTGTCGAGCACGATGGCGAACGGCTTGCCGAGATTGTCGCGGGTCACCTCGGCGAACTCGCGCGTGCCGACGCTGTCGAGGGTGAAGTCGATCGCCCACTCGCCGTTCTGGTTGTCCTGTCCGGCGCGCGCGTTGGTCAGGTCGGCGCCGTCGACGTCGACATGGTGCATCACCGGCACCATCACCTTGGGATTGTCCTGCATCGGCAGCAGGTCCACGCCCGGCGGGGCAGGTCCGGTGGGTGCCACACCTTCGGCCACCAGGTGGAAGGTCATCTTGGCGGTGGTGCCGAGCAGCTGCTTGATGCGGTTCGGGTCGGTGATGCCGGGCAGTTCCACGACGATGCGGTCGTCGCCCTGGCGGGTGATCGTGGGGTCGACCGCGCCGGTGGCGTCGATCCGGCGACGCACGATCTCGATCGACTGCGCCACGGCGTCGCGCGCGCGGGTCCGCAGGGCCACCGGGGAGAGGGTGACGGCGATGCGGCCGTCGCCGAGCGTCGAGACGGCGAATTCGTTCGGCGTCGCGGTCGTCATCGCCTGCAGCGCGGCAACGTCGCGGTCATGCTCGGAAGGCTGGCGCGGCGTGAAGGTGACGGCCTCGAGCTTCGGGTCGGAGGCGAGGTTGCGGTAGCCGAGCCCGTCCTTGAGCAGCGACTGGCGCACCTGGTCGGTCAGCGTCTCGAGCCGCTCGCGGGCCAGCGTGCCGAGATCGACCCGCATCAGCAGGTAGGAGCCGCCGCGCAGGTCGAGTCCCAGGTGGATCTGCCGCCAGGGGAGGCTCGCACCCGGCATGCGGGCGACGTTCGGCAGGCACAGCAGCAGGCCGAGCAGGCAGACGGCCAGCACGGAGGCCGTCTTCACGCGGCTATAGTACATCATGGCGGAGCGGCCACCTTCCCCGAGGACCCCGCCCAGATGCTGCGCGGGAATGCCGTGCCGGGCGGGAGCGGCGGAACATGCCGGGCCGCCCTTCAGGATGCAATGGTGGCGCTGGATGCCAGGCGATCACGGTGGCCCTGTCGCATCGAGCCGCACCCTTGCCAAGCCGGGGCGCCATGGGCAGGAACAGGCTCGATCGCTGAGCGGAGTTGGCATGGCACGTCCTGCGCGAACGACCGGGCCCTCGGACGGACCACAACTGCGCATCGGCATCGCCGGCGCGGGGCATTTCGGCCGCTTCCACGCACTGAAGGTGATGGCGTCCAGGCGATCGGTGCTGGCCGGCATCCATGATCCGGATCCCGGACGGGCGGCGCTGGTCGGCCAGGAGGCGGGCGGCGCGCCGTCGCTGCCGTTCGACGAGCTACTGCAAGCGTGCGACGCGCTGATCATCGCGGCACCCGCGGAGGCGCATTTCGAGCTCGCCGAAGCGGCACTCCGGGCGGGCCGTCACGTGCTGATCGAGAAGCCGATCGCTTCCACCCTGGAGCAGGCCGACCGGCTGATCGCGCGCGCCGCCGAGACCGGCCGGGTGCTGCAGGTCGGCCACCTGCTGCGATACTCCGCCGAGCACAAGGCGATCACCGAGCGCATTACCCGGCCGCTCTACATCGAGGCGACGCGGATCGCGCCGTTCAAGCCGCGCGGCACCGACGTCTCGGTCATCCTCGACCTGATGATCCACGATCTCGACCTGGTGCTGGCGATCGTCGACAGCCCGATCGAGGATGTGGACGCCCTGGGGGCCGCGGTCAGCAGTGCGCACGAGGACATCGCCAACGCCCGGGTGCGCTTTGCCAATGGCTGTGTCGCCACCATCACCGCCAGCCGGATCTCGCTGAAGACCGAGCGGCGGATGCGGCTGTTCTCCGAGGAGGGCTATCTGTCGGCGGATTTCGTGGCGCGCGAGTTGACCATGATCGGTCGCGACCGCGGGCTGAAGCTGCCCGGCACCGGCGGCTTCCGGCGCGAGGCGGTGAGCTGGCAGGAGCACGACACGCTCGCCGCCGAGCACGAGGCGTTCGCCGCAGCCTGCCTCGATGGCGCTCCGGTGCTGGTCGATGCGGCGGCCGGACGTCGCGCGCTCGCCGCCGCGATCGCGGTCACCGACGGCATCCAGGAAGCCCGGCGGCGCATGGAACGATCGGGCCTGATCGGTCGCTCCGGCGGCTGACATCGGCGGTCCGGGGCACGAAGAGGCGGCGACCGCACGCCAGGCAGCAAGAGGATCCGGGTCAGACGATCGGCGTGAGCACCCTGTCGGCGCTCGCTGCGGTGGTTCTGCTCCCGGGACCCGTCGGGCAGCGGCCGGGGATCAGGGCCAGCACCGCCATCGTCAGTTCCGCGCGGTTGAATGGCTTTCGCAGCACGACGATGCCATCGAGCTCGGACAGCAGACCCGGATCGGAGAAGCCCGTGATGATCATGCCGGCCATCGCCGGGTCGATGTCCCGGGCGCGCGTCAGCAACTCCAGCCCGTTCATGCCGGGCATCGCGAAATCGGTGATGATGGCGTCGAACCGGCAGCCGCGCGCCAGTTCGGCAAGGGCAAGCGCGCCGCTCGTCTTGGTGGTCACATCCAGGCCGGCAAGCCGCAGGAAGGCAGACACCACCAGCAGCGCGTCGAGCGAGTCATCGACGACCAGGATCTGGGCCAGGCAGGGAGGGGCCGTGGCGGGCTTGGCATCACTGGCCGGGCGCACCCGCGCCGAGGGTAGCCAGAGATCGATGGTCGTCCCCTCGCCGACGACACTCGAGATCTGCGTCTCGCCGCCCGACTGCCGGGCGAATCCGTGCACCATGGACAGACCGAGGCCGGTGCCGTTCGGCCCCTTGGTGGAAAAGAACGGTTCGCAGGCCTGGGCCAGGGTATCGGCATCCATGCCGCAGCCGCTATCGGCCACCGAGATCACCGTGTAGCGGCCCGGTGCGACGATCGCCGGGTCGCCTTCGGCTTCGTACGCGGAAATCCGCAGCACGCCCCCGGAATGCATGGCGTCGCGCGCGTTCACCGCCAGGTTGATCAGCGCGGCCTCGAGTTGTGCCAGGTCGGCCAGCACCGCCAGCTCGGGCTGGCACGGCACCATCACCAGCTCCGTCCTGGCCTTGATGTTGGTCTCGAAGAGATGGCCGATGAGGCCTTTGACTTCGCGGAACAGCGTCTCGATCACGATCGGCCGGGCGACCAGCAATTGCCTGCGCGAGAACGACAGCAGACGGTCGGTGAGCTCCTTGCCACGCGTGGTCGCCCGCAGCGCGATCTGGCCCCATTCGACGGCGGCGGGCTGATCGGCCACTGCATCGAGCAGCAGCTCCAGGCTGCCGCCCAGCGCCAGCAGCAGATTGTTGAAATCATGTGCCACGCCCGCCGTCACCCGGCCGATCGCGTGCATCTTCTGCGACTGCCGGACCTGCGCCTCCATCCGCACGCGGCCCGAGATGTCGACGATGGCCGACAGCACCATCATGCCCTCGTCGGTCTCGATCGGGCTGAGGCCGATCTCGACCTCGACCTCGCTGCCGTCCTTCTTGCGACCGAAGAGCGGGCTGCCCGATCCCATCGGCCGGCAGATCGGCTGGGCCATGAAGTCGCTCCGGAGCGCCGGATGACTCTCGCGCATTCGGATCGGCAGCAGCATTTCCAGCGGCTGCCCCAGCATCTCCTCGCGGCTGTAGCCGAACAGCAGCTCGGTGCGCGCATTGACCATCTCGATCCGGCCGGTCGCGTTGACCATGACGATGGCGTTCGGCGCCGCTTCCACCAGCTGGCGGAACTGGTTCTCGCTGTTGCGCAAAGCGGTATTGCCCGCCGTGAACAGCGCCTCGGTCAGGCTCATCGTCTTGTCGAGGACGGCGTTCGCCAGCAGCTCGTTCGAGCTTGCGGACCCCTTGCCGTAGGACTGCGACGGCGCACCGGTCGGGGCGCCCGCGGTTTCTCGCAATGCCGCCGCCAGCAGCCTGCGGAGCCTGTCATTCTCCGACCGCGATGTCGCGAGCGTCGAGCGCAGCTGCTGGTTCTGTCTGGCAGGCATTCGGACGGTCCCTCACTGTCCGCAACGCACGGACGATCGCCGCGGGCCATGACCCGTTGACCGCAGCATAGGCGGCCGAGGTTAAAGCTTGGCAAAGATTCAAGGCCGATCGACAGGCGACCGGTCACCGGAGGTCTGATCGTCGAAGGCCTGGTCGATCCGTGCGGCAAGGATGAAGTCGTTCAGGTGCAGGCCCTGGATCGCGTGTGTCCGTAGCGATGCCGTGACGTACCCCCAGCCCAGCCCGAGGTCGGGATGATGCCCCGCCGCCTCGGCAAGGGCGGCGATACGCGCAACGAGGGCGAATCCCCGGCCGAAGTCGGGCTGCGCGAACCGCCGGACGATCTCCGTGCCATCCGCCGCCAGCGACCAGTCGGGGATCGCCGGCAGCAGATCCGCCACCGCCTCGGGGGTCATCGGCGCCGCGTCCCGACCGCAGGCGATACACCGCCGTGCGGCCAGGTCCCGGGCTGCGCTGGGAGGCGTGGCTGTCATTGCGAGCTCCAATCGACCAGGTTGCGCGGCGTCGCCGGGCCGGCTGCACGTTGAAGCCTCAACCGATCGACCGTGATGAGCATGCTCGCCACACCTGGCATGTCACCAGCTCCGCCATGCAGCGCATCGGCCAGATCCTGGCGGAAGCGGCGAGCGAGCACGGTATCGCATGCCCCGACGAGGCACCGGGCCCGCGCGGCGCACCAGATGAGCGATCACCACGGCGCGGCCTGCCAGGCCAGACCGGTGCGGGTGCGGTTGGCGGGGCACGGGACCGGACCTCGGGATCCCGGATGCGCCGCCGCCGCCGCGCGTCGGGCGATCGTCGGGATGGCGAACCGAACGATGCACCTGCTGCTCGACGCCGACACGGTGCATGACGCGGAGGCAGCGACCGAAGCGCTGCCGGCCGATATCGCGCAGTGGACGAGCGTCAGCCTCTCAGTTGCCGCCGAGTGACTCGCGCATCATCTCGAGCTGCAGCCAGCGCTCCTCGGCGGCGGTCAGTGCGGCTTCCGTCCTGGTGAGGGAAACGGTGGCAGCGGCAAAACCCGCCGGGTCGCGATTGTAGAAGCCTGCATCCGCCAGCCTGGCGCGTAGCCGTACGATCTCGGCCTCGTGCGCCGCGATCTCCTTCGGCAACTGCTCGAGCGCATGCTTGTCCTTGAATGACAGCTTGCGGGCGGCAGCGTTCGCCGGCTGACGTCGTTTGCCGGGTGGCCCTGCACTCCCGGACAAACCGCCACCGCCCGACATGGCACCCCCGGTGAGGCCGCCGCCCTGCGCCACCATGTCGCTGTAGCCGCCGGCATATTCGATCCAGCGACCCTTGCCGGCCGCGGCCAGGATCGAGGTCGCGACGCGGTCGAGGAAGTCGCGGTCGTGGCTGACCAGCAGCACGGTGCCGGCGTAGCTGCCCAGCATCTCCTGCAGCAGGTCGAGCGTTTCCAGGTCGAGATCGTTGGTGGGCTCGTCGAGCACCAGCAGGTTCGACGGCCGGGCCAGCGCGCAGGCCAGCATCAGGCGCCCGCGCTCGCCACCGGACAGCACGCCGACGCGGGTGCGGGCCTGCTCCGGGCGGAACAGGAAGTCCTTCATGTAGCCGATCACGTGGCGCTTCTCGGTACCGACCTGCACCATGTCGCCGCCGCCACCGGTCAGGGTGTCGGACAGGGTGGCGTTCGGGTCCAGGCTGGCGCGCTGCTGATCCAGCGTCACCACCGACAGGCTGCTGCCGAGCCCGATGCTGCCGGTGTCGGGCTTGTCCAGGCCGGTCAGCAGCCGCAGCAGCGTGGTCTTGCCGGCACCGTTCGAGCCGACGATGCCGAGCCGGTCGCCGCGCAGCACCCGCAGATCGAGATCCTGCACGATCGGGCGGCCGTCGAACGATTTAGACATCGTTTCGGCGACGGCCACCAGCTTGCCCGACAATCCGGTGCCGCTGGCCTCGAGCTTCAGCCCTTGCGGGTTGTGGATCGCCTCCCGCCTGGCCTGACGCAGCGCCGCCAACTCGCCGACGCGGCGGACATTGCGCTTGCGTCGGCCGGTGACGCCGTAGCGGATCCAGTCCTCCTCGCGCAGGATCTTCTGGTCGAGCTTGTGGGCATCCCGCTCCTCCTGCTCCAGCACCTCCTCACGCCAGCTCTCGAAGCGCGCGAACCCCTGGTCCAGCCGGCGGGTGACGCCGCGATCGAGCCACACGACGCTGCGCGACAATGTCTCGAGCAGGCGCCGGTCATGGCTGATGATGACCATCGCCGATTGCAGCGAGGCGAGCTCGCGCTCCAGCCACTCGATCGCCGGCATGTCGAGATGGTTGGTCGGCTCGTCGAGCAGCAGCAGGTCGGGCGAGGGGGCCAGCGCACGGGCCAGCGCAGCACGCCTGGCCTCACCGCCGGAGAGCCGCCGCGGGTCCTCGGTGCCGTCGAGGCCGAGTTCGGCGAGCAGGGTAGGGGCGCGATGCTCGGCGTCGTTGGGGCCGAGGCCGGCGCGGACATAATCGAGCGTGGTGGCGTGACCGGAGAGGTCGGGCTCCTGCGCCAGGGTGCGCACGGTGGTGCCGGGCTGCAGGAAGCGGGTGCCGGAGTCTGCCTGCAGCTCGCCCGCCGCGATCTTCAGCATGGTGGACTTGCCGGAGCCGTTGCGCCCGACCAGGCACAGGCGCTCGCCGGGGGACACGCCGAAGCTGGCGCGGTCGAGCAGCGGGGCACCGCCGAGGGTGAGGGTGATGTCGGTCAGCAGAAGCAGGGGTGGCGCCATGCCGGGGTTCTCGCCGATGGCGCCCCGGCTGGCAAATGACCCTTCGCTGCGGCGCGGTGCCGGCGGCTACTTCTTCGTGCCGGCCTGCTCCGTCGCCTGCTGGCGGAACATCGTGTCGGCGGTCTGTTTCTGCTGGTCCGACAGCGCGGCATACAGCGTCTGGAACGCGTCCGACAGCTTCTGCGTGTTGTCGGCATAGGCGCGCGCGACGCTGGCGTAGGATTTCATGTTGTCGGCGGCGTTCATCGTGGCGGCGCTGGTCGCCCGGTTGCGGAACAGCGCGTCGGTGGCGCTGGCGTTGTCGCGCATCGCCTGGGCGAAACTGGTCCATTGCGGCATCTGGGCCGGGCTGATCTGTAGCGCCGCCTGCAAGGTCTGGATGCGCTGTTCGGCCGCCTGGGCCTCGGTCTGCGCCGGGGCGGCCGGGTGCGTGGCGGCGAGGGCCGCAGACCCGGCATGCGGCAGCATCGCCAGTGCGACCAGCAGCACTCCGACGACGCGACTGTTCCTCATGATGCTCTCCGTTGCCCGATCCATGTCAGCGCCCTCCTTCACGGCCGCGACCGCCCCGGCCGCCGTCGTGACCACCCTCCGGCCGCCCACCTGCGCCACGTTGCCAACCACCTCCGACGAACCCAGGTGCGCCGAAGCTACGGCCACCTGGCCCGGGGACACCGTAACCATGGCCACCGAAGCCGGAGCCGCCGTAACCGTGCACTCCGTCACCGTGCCCGCCATAGCCGCGCCCGCCGTAACCGCGCGCTCCGTAACCGCGCCCGTCGTAGCCGCGGCCGTCGTAACCGGCACCTGCGTAGCCGCGACCCCCAGCGCTGGTGGCATGCCACCCGCCGCCGCGCCAGCCGGCTTCCTCAGGCCCGTGGCCCCACCTGCGCTGCCAGCCGCCCCAGCCGACGCCCCGATATGAGGAGCGGTAGAGCGCCGACCGCCTGAAGCTGTCGTGAGCATCCCCCACGGAACCACGCCAGACGCCCCAATCGCTGCGGCCCCAACGGCTGATCGCGATGTCACCGAGTGCGAAGGCTGTCAGGGCCAGCAGCGGCGGCGCGATCGCCAGGGGATACACCTGGGGAGCGAAGATCACCGGCGGTGCGGCCGCCTCGATCATCACCGGCTCCGGCGGAAGAACCACCACCGGCGGAGGCAGTGCGGCATAGAACAGCTGCCTGGGCGCCGCTTCGAGCGGCGCAGGCGTTGCGGCAACCACCGGCGGCGGTACCGGCGCGGACGCCACCGGGACGGGCGGCAGGAAACTGGGCAGGCCGAGGATGATCGGTGGCGGCACGACGTAGAGTGGCGGCGGCGCGAACACGATCGGTGGCATCACGAACAACTCGGCCGGCCCACCCCCCACCGCGGCGTCGTTCCAAAGCCAGTCGTCACGGTTCCAGCCGTAGCCGGAGCGCCACCAGCCCTGTGAGCGCCAGAAATAGTCGGCAGCGAACCCGGCACCGGCCCCTGCGAGCAGCGCACCGCCTGCCAGTCTGCGCGATCCGCGCCATCCGGCGCCGCGTTCGGCCAGCCGCCCTTCATCACCGCGACCGAACCCGCGACCGCCCCAGATACCAGCCTCGCCGCCGAATCGGCTGCGGTGGACGTCAGGATAGTGGGCACCGCCGCGATACCCGCCACCATCATCGCCCCGCGCGAACCGGCCGCCATAGCGGCTACCGTCCACGCCGCCTGGTCGATCACCGCGGAAGCCCTGCTCGGGCCGTCCCCGGAAGCCGGCATTGCCGAAACCATGTGCACCAGGTCCGGGACCACCGCCGCCCCATGCCCCACGGCCAAAGTTGCCGCCACCGCCACCACGCTGTCCACCACCGGGCGGACCGCCATGGTCACCGGCACCGCGACCGCCGCCACGGGGATCATGTCCGCCCCACTGAGCGTGCGCGAGACGCGGGGAGGCGATGCCGCCGAACAGCAGCCATCCGGCCAGCAACAGCCTGCCGGATCGCATGCGCAGGCTAGAGGTGTCGGTCTGGACGTCCATCGGCGCTGCGGCTCCTAACCCTGGGAGAGCGAGGAGAGCAGCCTGCTGTGGCGGTCATGCGGCAAAATGAAACGGCCCGGATCACGCTCGCGAGAGGTGGTCCGAGCCGCGGCCGTGTCGTAGGGCGCCTGCAGCGTGTCAGTTCATCGTCCGGGAGGGCGGCGGCTGGGTCGACACGATGCGGATATCGTTGCCGGTCCCGGTCCGGCGCTCGATCGGAGCCTCCTGGATTGTCCGCGCAGGGCGTGCGGGACGCGGCACCTCGGTTCCGGCGCGCGACAGCGAGGAGACGAACGACCGGCCCCACCCAAGCGCTGAGGCATCCTTGATCGCCTCCCAGCACGCCTTCCAGCGGTCCTGCCGCTCCGGCCGGCTCATCCGCAGGGCAAGGTCGAGTGCGTCGGCGATCTCGTCCGGGTCGACAGGGTTGACCAGGATCGCAGCACCGAGCTGACGCGCGGCGCCGGCGAACTTCGACAACACGAGAACGCCTGGATCGTCCGGATCCTGGGCCGCGACATATTCCTTGGCGACCAGGTTCATGCCGTCCCGCAATGGCGTGACCAGGCCGATTCGGGCCTCCCGCATGAAGCCGGCGATGGCATCACGCGGCACGCCGCGACTGATCAGCCGGATCGGCGTCCAGTCCGGCTCGCCCAGCGTGGCGTTGATGCGTCCGGCTGCACCTTCCAGGTCGTCGCGGAGGGTCTGGTAGGCATCGACGTCCTGGCGGCTCGCAGCTGCGATCTGCAGGAAGGTGGTCTGGCGCGACCATTGCTGCCGGCTCTCCAGCAGTCGCCGATACCCCGCCAGCCGATGGCGCAGGCCCTTGGTGGGATCCATCCGATCGACGCCGAGGATCAGGCTCTGGCCGTCGAGGCTGCGCTGCAGGCGGGCGGTCTCGGCGGAGCGGTGCCCGGCTTCGGCCATCTCGGCGAACTCGTGCGGATCGATCTCGACCGGGAACGCCCCGACCCGGATCTGCCGGTTGCCGAGTTGCAAGCCGCCGCCGGCGAGACGCGCCGCACCGGCAATCCGCTGCGCCGAGGCGGCAAAGTTCTCGGCATCGTTCGCGGTCTGGAAACCGAGCAGATCGGCGGAGAGCAGGTCGCGGATGAATTGCGAGGCTTCCGGGACGCTCGAGAGCATGTCCGGGCTCGGAAACGGCGTGTGCAGGAAGAATCCGATCGGGCAGGTGACGTTGCGCACACGCAGTGCCGATGCCAGCGCCAGCAGATGGTAATCGTGCACCCAGATGGTGTCGGTGGGGCGCAGCAGCGGCAGCAGCACGTCGGCGAGCCGGGCATTCACCGCGCGATAGCCCTGCAGGCTGCGGCGGTCGAAATTCATCTGCTCGGGGAGCGAATGCAGCAGCGGCCACAGCGTGCCGTTGGAGAAGTTGTTGTAGTAAAGCTCGAGCTCTTCGGGCGTCAGGTCGATCGTGGCGTATTCAACCGAACCGTGCTGCACGATCGAGGGCGTCGCCGTGCGCTCGGGACCGGCGGATGTCTGGCCGCTCCAGCCGAACCAGAGTCCACCCTGGCGTTCCATGAGGTCGTTCAGCGCGACGGCAAGGCCGCCAGCCTTGGCGTCACCGGTCGGAATGCTCACCCTGTTCGATACGACGACCAGTCTGCTCATTGCACATTCCCCAGCACCGTAGGCGTTGATAGGCGCGCAGCTCTCGGTTTGCCGCAAGCAGTCCCACCAGCCCGGCCCGGTCACATACGACCAAAATCGTAGGTGCTCGTCAGCCGGGTCATGTTAACCGGCAAACAGTCAACAAGTTGCTACAACTACCAACTTCCTGACGGGAGCGATAGCGCCATCGTCTCCGGCCTGGAGACGATGTCCGGCGTCGTGAGCCAGCTGTCGAAATCGAGGCTCCGCGGCGGCCGAATCGTCCCCTCTCTCGGCCTCAGCCGCGCCGCGTCTGGTCGAGCCGGCGCAGCCGTAGCTCCGTGCGCTCGCCGGACAGGACCGCACCGACCGGGTCGCGCAGCCGCCGGCGCCAGTTCGGATGCTCAGTCGTGGTCCCTGGAATGTTCGGCTGCTCCTCGAGGCCGATCGCGTCCTCGGTCGGGATCATCGCGATCTCGCACGCAGAGGCGCCGACCTGTGCCACCGCGGCATCCACCACCGGGACGACATCCCACACGGCCGGCTGCGGCCCGGTGCAGGCACCGCTCTCCTGCATCGCCTGCCAGAGCAGGGCGCGATCGGCCTCGCGCGCGGCGAGCTCCTTCCGCTCGTCCTCGACGCTGCCGCCGAGCTCCAGGCGGTGACGGATATCGACGCCCTTCCACCAGCCGGCAACGGTCGGCAGGTCGTGCGTGCTGGTCATCGCGCTGGCCTGGCGGGTCCAGTCCTGCGGCCGCTGGAACCCCTCGTCGTCGCGCTCGAACCAGAGCACCCGCATGCCATCCACGCCGGCATCCTGCAGCCGGTCGGTGAAGCCCTCCGGCACGGTGCCGAGATCCTCGCCGAGCACGATCGCCCGGTTGCGCACGCTTTCCAGCCTGGTCAGCCGCAAGAGGTCGGCTTCCGGCATCTGGAGATAGGCGCCCCGTGCGGCGCTGCGTCCTTCCGGCACGATCCAGAGCCGGTTCAGCCCCATCGCGTGATCGATCCGGACGCCACCGGCATGGCGCATGGCACCCTGCAGCATCTCGATGAAGGCGCGGTAGCCGTTCGCACGCAGACCACGCGCCGAGAATGCGGTGATGCCCCAGTTCTGGCCCTCCCGCTGCAGCAGGTCGGGCGGCGCGCCCACGGTCAGCCCGACCAGCGTCTCGCCCTGACGGCTCCAGCTGTGACTGCCGCCGGCATCGGTGCCCACGGCCAGGTCGGCGATCAGGCCGATCGGCATCCCCGCCGCCTTCGCTGCCGCCTGTGCATCCTGCAGCTGGCGATCGGCGCGATATTGCAGCCAGGCGTGGAACGAGACCTCCTGCGCATGGTCGCGGGCGAAGGCGAGCGAGCCCGGCGCCTGCGGATCGTGGAAGTCGTCCGGCCAGTCCTTCCAGTTCCAGGCACCCTGCTGCTCGCGCCACAGATGCTGGTGCAATGCCTCGAACAGAGCGTGCGCCTCGAGCTTGTCGCCCTCCGCCGCGCGCCAGGCGAGGAAGTCCGGATCCTCGGCGCCGCCCAGGTCGAAGCGACGACGCAGCCGCGCCAGCCGGTCGCGCGCAACCGCCGGCCATTCCACGAGGTCCAGCGCCTCCAGGCGGTGCGCCTCTTCGCCGGGATCGTCGCCCGGCGCGTCCACCGCGATGTGCAGCGCGTTCAGCATGATCCGGCTGGACGGCGCGTAGGGGCTGAAACGGTCGGGGTCGGCCGAGAACTGCGCGTGCACCGGGCTGATGGTGACGGCGGCCGCACCATGCAGTGCCGCCTCCTGGACGAAACCGGACAGCGCGGCGAAATCGCCCACCCCGCCATCGCCCGGCCGACGCAGCGCATACAGCTGCTGCGCCAGTCCCCAGACGCGGGCCGGCGCCTCGCCCGTCGCAGCGTTCGCCGCGGCAAGGGCGTCTTCCAGCGTGAAGCAGCGAGGCGGCGCCACCGCAACGGTCAGCTCGCGGCCATCGATCTCCAGCTGGTAATAGCCGGGCTGCTCCGGCAGCGTCAGCCAGGCGAGCCCGTCCCGTATGGTGGCGGTCCCGGACAGCGTGCTGCCGTCCTCGCCCCGCAGCCGCCAGGCTCCGCCCGCGACCGGAAGACCGAGCTCCGCACCGGCATCCCCGGTCATGAGAGGCGCCGGCGTCGCATCCTCGGTATCGAGCCTGGCGATCAGCGCATGCGCCTCGGCTTCGCTCGAGACTCCGAGATTGAGCGCGTCCAGGATCGCCTGCAGATCCTCGGCGGCGATCTCGTGCATGTCGCCGAATGCGTCGCGCCATCTGAGCGAAAGCCCGGCCCGTTCGGCAAGGCTGCGCAGCACCGTTTCATCAACACTCATGATGGCGACCTAGACGGGGGCGAAAATGAGCGTCGACAGCGGCGGCAGGGTCACCGTGAGAGACGCAGGCTGATCATGCGCCGGCTCGGATACCGCATCCACACCGCCGAAATTGCCGACGTCCGACCCGCCGTAACGCGAAGAGTCGCTGTTCAGAAGTTCCGCCCAGTGGCCCAGCTGCGATACGCCGATGGTGTAACCGTGCCGCACGACGGGGGTGAAATTGCACACCACCAGAACCGGCCGCTGACCGTACTCTCCGAAGCGCAGCCACGCATAGACGCTCTGCTCGGCATCATGCAGCACCACCCAGCGGAATCCGCCATCCTCCGTATCACGGACATGAAGCGCCGGCTCGCCGCGATAGATCGTGTTCAGGTCACGCACCAGCTGCTGCACGCCGCGATTGCGTGGGTCGTCGAGCAGCCACCAGTCGAGGCCGGTATCGTGGTTCCATTCCCGCCACTGCGCGATCTCGCTGCCCATGAACAGCAGCTTCTTGCCGGGATGGGTCCACATGAAGCCGTAATAGGCTCGCAGGTTGGCGAATTTCTGCCAGTCGTCACCCGGCATCTTGCCGATCATCGAGCCTTTTCCGTACACCACCTCGTCATGCGAGATCGGCAGCACGAAGCGCTCGGAGAAGGCATAGACCAGGCCGAATGCAACCTCGCCATGATGCCATTTCCGGTTGACCGGCTCTTCCTCGATGTAATGCAGGGTGTCGTGCATCCACCCCATGTTCCACTTGTAGTCGAAGCCGAGGCCGCCCTCGTCGGCGCTGCGGGTGACTCCCGGGAACGACGTGCTCTCCTCGGCGACCAGGATGGCACCCGGTGCGGTTTCCTTCACGGCACGACTGAGATCCTGCAGGAAGGCGATCGATTCCAGGTTCTCGCGGCCGCCATACATGTTCGGCACCCACTCACCCTGCTTGCGGCTGTAGTCGCGATACAGCATCGAGGCGACGGCATCGACCCGCAGCCCGTCGACATGGAAATGCCGCAGCCAGAACAACCCGCCTGCAATCATGAAACCGCGCACCTCGTTGCGGCCGAGATTGTAGATGTAGGTGTTCCAGTCCTGGTGATAGCCCTCGAAGGGATTGCCGTGCTCATAGAGGGAAGTGCCGTCGAAATTCGCCAGACCGTGCGCGTCGGTCGGGAAATGCGCCGGCACCCAATCGAGCAGCACGCCGATGCCGGCCGCGTGGCAGCGATCGACGAAGCCGGCGAACTCGGCCGGCGTGCCCATGCGCGCGGTCGGCGCGAACTGGCCCAGCACCTGATAGCCCCAGGAACCGCCGAACGGATGCTCCATGATCGGCATCAGTTCGATATGGGTGAAGCCCAGCTCGACGATGTACGGGATCAGCCGGTCGCCGAGCGTCTGCCAGCTCGCCTGCGTGCCGTCATGCGGGCCCCAGGACATCGCGTGCAGCTCGTAGATCGAGATCGGCGCGTTCGGCGCCTGGGTGCTTGCCCGATGCGCCATCCAGGCCTGGTCGGTCCACACGAACGGTGCCGGATCATCGACCACAGAACCGGTCGCGGGCGGAGCCTCGGTGGCCCAGGCGACCGGATCGGCGCGCCATGGCAGCAGGTTGCCGTCAGGCCCGACCAGCTCGTACTTGTAGATCGCACCTGGCACGACGCCCGGCACGAACAGCTCCCAGACCCCCGACCCGCCACGCACACGCATCGGGTGGCGGCGGCCATCCCAGCCATTGAAGGATCCCACGACGGAGACGCGATGCGCATTCGGCGCCCACACCGCGAAGCGCGTGCCGGATACGCCCTCGATCTCCATCACGTGCGCACCGAGCACCTGGCCGAGATCGCGATGCCTGCCTTCGGAGATCAGGTAGATGTCGATATCGCCGAGCAGCGGCGGGAACGAATAGGGGTCCGCCAGATCCTGGGTAAGCTCACCACCCGACCCGTCCGCAACCGACACGCGCAGGCGGTACGGCACATCGGTCTCGATGGAACCTGACCAGAGGCCGTCCGGATGGATCCTCGCCAGGGTGCCGCGCAGCTTTCCGGTGGTCGCGTCCACCACCTCGACGCGGGTGGCCTCCGGCAGGAACGCCCGAACCGCGTAGCCGCCGGCGAGGTGGTGCGGCCCGAGCAGGGAGAACGGGTCGCCGTGACGGGCACGAACGAACGAGTCGATGGCTCCCGGATGCGGCAAATGTTCAGACATCCGCGTGATCTCCGGCACCGAGAAGTCGTTCGGCAATATCGTCGAGCCCGGCAAGTGGGATGTCGATCCAGTCGGGCCGGTTATCCGCCTCGTAGCGGATCTCGTATGCGGCCTTTTCCAGAAGGAACAGATCGAGCAGCGACTGCTCGGCCTCGCGTCTGACCCACGGGTTGGCGCTGGCCTCGAGGACCTCGCGATAGGCTTCCAGGAAATCCGCACCTGCCGAGGTCCGGAACCGCTCGACCAGACGCTCGCGCCGGTCATTGACCCGGTCGCTCTGGCTGTGCAGCCGTGACGTCGCGGTGGCGCCGGCATAGTCGAACGAGCGCAGCATGCCGGCAACATCGCGCAGGCCCGAGGAATGCGACCGGCGCTGTTCCATGGACTTCGCAGGCTCACCTTCGAAGTCGATCAGATAGGCATCGCCGCCGACCACGAGAACCTGGCCGAGATGGAAGTCGCCATGCACCCGCGTGCGCAGCGACCCGGTGCCGGTCGCCGCAAGCCGGCGCGCGAGCCCGTGCAGGCGCTCATGCAATCCGACGACGCGACGCGCGAGGATCGCGGTTGCGTCCTCCTCCGGGCCGGCAGCCAGGGGCGTCAGGGCTGCGATCGCGCGGTCGATCTGCTCGATCGCCCCGTCTGCCCACGACTGCAGGTCCGCTTCCGTGACGACCTCCGGATGGAACGCCGGATCGGCGGAAGGCATCGCGAACACGTCGTGCAGCTGTGCCAGTCGCCGTCCCAGCGCCTGCGCGAAACTCGAATAGTTGCTGTAGAGATCGGCATCGAGCTCGTGCTCGACGCCGGGCTTTGCCGCATCCGGGGTCTCCACCAGCGTATCCTCGGCCGCCCGTGCCAGATACTCGAGCGTCCATTGCCAGCCATCGCCCTGGTTGCGCACGAAGCCCTGCACCAGCACCAGCGTGTTGGGCGTGCCGTCCGTGTCGTAGCGCGTGACCTCGCCGTAGAGCGGCGGCGTGTTGGCGTAGCCGCGTTCGGTCAGGTAGCGCGAGATCTCGGCTTCCGGATGCACGCCGGACAGCACCTTGCGAACCACCTTGAGGACAAGCTGGTCGTTGATGATCTGCGAGCTGTTGGACTGCTCTGCCGAAAGGCGACGGATCGCCATCTCCGTCGGCTGCTCGATCTGGTCGAGACGGTCGGTCTTGCGGAACTCAAGGCGCTGGCCGGCCGCGTCTCCGGTGAGCTGGATCACGGCGTTCTTCGCGATCAGCTGCATGATGCCGACACTGAAACTGTCGGTGGCGAAACCGTCCGTGACGTATCCGACGAGCGGGCCGCGGCGGATGCGGCTCAGCGCCAGTTGCTGTGCGAGCGGGATCGCGGTGTCCTCGCTGACCACGCCGATGGGCAGACAGTAGCGCTCAACACGGCCACCGACGGTGACGGAGATCTCGCTCAGCATCGCCCTGTTGTCGCGGTCGTCGCTGAGCGGCACGGCATAGGCGATCGTCGCCTTCCCAAAGGCCTCGCTCTTGGACGAGAACCAGCGCCGCTTCGGCAGGTATGCCGGAAGCACCTCGTTCTCGATCACGGTGCGTGACGCGCCGGTGACGATCTCGGTCAGCGTGTTCCGCACCACGATGGTCGACAGGTCGGGCAGCGGCTCGGATGTCGGGGCATGCCAGCTCGGCAGAGCCTGCTCGGTCGCCAGCATGAACCAGTAGAAACCGTATGGCGGAAGGGTCAGCAGGTAGGTGAGTTGCCCGACGCGGGGGAAGACCGAACCGCCGATCACGTCGACGGGCACACGGCCGTTGAAGTCCCGGAGATCGAGCTCGACCGCCTGCGCCGAACGCGACAGATTATAGACGCACAGCAGTGTCTCGTCATGCTCCCCGGCACCCTGCAGCGTACGCAGATAGGCCAGCACCTTGCGATTCCCGGGATACAGGAACTCCTGCGTGCCACGTCCGAAGGCGCGGTGGCGCTTGCGCACGTCGAGCATGCGCTGCATCCACTTCAGCAACGAATGCTGGTCGGCGGACTGCGCCTCCACGTTGACCGCCTGGAACCCGTAGATCGGGTCCATGATCGGCGGCATCACCAGCCCGGCCGGATCGGCGCGGGAGAAACCACCATTGCGGTCGATCGACCATTGCATCGGGGTGCGCACACCGTCCCGGTCGCCGAGATAGATGTTGTCGCCCATGCCGATCTCGTCGCCGTAATAGATCACCGGCGTTCCGGGCATCGACAGCATCAGGCCGTTCATCAGCTCGATGCGGCGACGGTCATGCTGCATCAGCGGCGACAGGCGACGCCGGATGCCGAGATTGATCCGCGCGCGCTTGTCGGACGCGTAGGTCTCCCAGAGATAATCGCGCTCCGACGAGGTGACCATCTCGAGCGTGAGCTCGTCATGGTTGCGCAGGAAGACGGCCCATTGGCAGTTGTCCGGGATCGCCGGGGTCTGGCGCATGATGTCGGTGATCGGGAAGCGATCCTCGCGTGCGATCGCCATGTACATCCGCGGCATCAGCGGAAAGTGGAACGACATGTGGCACTCGTCGCCCTGGCCGAAATAGACCTGGGCGTCTTCCGGCCACATGTTCGCTTCCGCGAGCAGCATCCGACCCGGTGCGTATTCATCGATCTCGGCGCGGATCCGCTTGATGATGACGTGCGTTTCGGGAAGGTTCTCGTTGTTGGTCCCGTCGCGCTCGATCAGGTACGGCACCGCGTCGAGCCGCAGCCCGTCGATGCCGATATCGAGCCAGAACCGCATCACCGACAGGACCTCTTCCATGACCGCCGGATTGTCGAAGTTCAGGTCGGGCTGGTGGCTGTAGAAGCGGTGCCAGTAATAGGCCTGTGCCTCGTCGTCCCAGGTCCAGTTCGACTTCTCGGTATCGAGAAAGATGATGCGCGTGCCGCTGTACTTCTCATCCGTGTCGGACCACACATAGAAGTCCCGCTCGGGCGACCCGGCGGGCGCGCGGCGGGCGCGCTGGAACCAGCTATGCTGGTCGGAGGTGTGGTTGATGACCAGTTCGGTGATCACACGCAGGCCGCGCTCGTGCGCCGCCACCACGAAGCGGCGGACATCGTTCAGCGTGCCGTATTCGGGATGCACGCCGCGATAGTCGGAAATATCGTAGCCGTCGTCACGACGCGGGCTCGGGTAGAACGGCAGCATCCAGATCGCGGTGACGCCGAGCTCGACGATGTAGTCGAGCTTCTGGAACAAGCCCTCGAAGTCGCCGACGCCGTCGTTGTTGGCGTCGAAGAACGACTTGAGGTGGATCTGATAGATGATCGCGTCCTTGTACCAGAGCGGATCCTCGATCGGCGGCAACGTCGCTTGTGTGGTCATGGCAGGCTGCAGGTCCTGGAGGAATGAATTGCTGGACTTGGAAGAAGGACGGCCGGATCGCGCGCCGCCGCGGGAGTTCAGGTGGCGGGGCCGGCGCGCCAGATGAGATAGGGCTGATCAGGCGTCAAGGTGATGTCATGGGTTCGGCCGGTCAGGGTAAACGGATGGCCGCCGACCAGATCCTCGGCCGCAAGCGAGGCCTGGTCGGGGAGGGCCCACTTCCAGAGCGGCAGGTCGATCCGGGCCTGCTGCACGTGATGCGGATCGAGGCTGATTGCCACGAGGATGGTGTTGCTGCGGTCCTTCGTCGTCTTCTCGAAGAACAGCACCGCATCGTTGGCCGCCGGCAGGAAATTGATGCCGAGATGCGACCGGAGCGCCGGATTCTCGCGGCGGATTCGGTTCAGCTGCGTGATCTCGGCAACGATGTTGCCGGGGCGGTTCCAGTCCCAGGCGCGGATCTGGAATTTCTCGCTGTCGAGATACTCCTCCTTGCCGGGCGCAAGCCTGGTCCCCTCGCACAATTCGAAACCGTTATACACGCCCCACAGCCCCGACAACGTGGCGGCCAGGGCGGCGCGGATCAGGAAGGCGCCGCGCGTGGTGTCCTGCAGGAAAGCCGGGTTGATGTCAGGCGTGTTGACAAAGAAATGCGGCCGGAAAAAGTCCCGCGGCGCGTCCTCGGTAAGCTGCGTCAGATATTCCGTCAGCTCCACTTTGGTGTTGCGCCAGGTGAAGTAGGTGTAGCTCTGGCTGAAGCCGACCTTGCCGAGGCGGTTCATCACCTTCGGCCGGGTGAAGGCTTCCGCCAGGAACACCGCGTCCGGATAGCGTGCACGGATTTCAGCGATCATCCATTGCCAGAACGGGAATGGCTTGGTGTGCGGGTTATCCACACGGAACAGGCGGATGCCCTGCTCGCACCAGAACAGCACGACATTCGCCAGCGCCAGCCACAGGTCTGGCACACTGCCCGAGGCATAGAAATCGACGTTGACGATGTCCTGGTATTTCTTCGGCGGGTTCTCGGCATACCGGATGGTGCCGTCCGGGCGCCAGTCGAACCAGTCCTTGTGATCGCGCAACCAGGGATGGTCGGGCGAACACTGGATCGCGAAATCAAGCGCCAGTTCGAGGCCGTGCACTTCTGCCGCCTCGCGCAGGTGCAGGAAGTCGGCGAGGGTTCCCAGTTCCGGGTGGATTGCGTCATGCCCACCTTCGGCGGTGCCTACGGCATAGGGGCTGCCGACATCCTCCGGCCCCGGCGTCAGGGTATTGTTCGGACCCTTGCGGTTGGTGCTGCCGATCGGATGGATCGGCGGGAAATACAGCACGTCGAACCCCATCGCGCGCACCCGCGGCAGGTGGCGCTCGACGTCTCGGAAGGTGCCGTGGCGCTTCGGGTCGTCGCTCATCGAGCGCGGAAACACCTCGTACCAGCTTGCGAAACCGGCACCGGTGCGCTCGGCATCGACCGGGATCTCGGCGCTGAACACGCTGAACGGGCGCGCGTCGGCGGCGTCCATCAAGGCTGCCAGCTCGTCCGACAGCAGCACCACGCGCTGCGCGTCGGCATCACCACTCTCGAGCGCATCGAGCACCTCGGCCAGCGCGACGTTGCCACGCTTGAGGGCCGCACGCACGTGGCCGATACCCTCGATGATCTCCAACGACGTGTTCACGCCGGCATTGTGCTTCGCAGCCAGCTCGTGCGTGTAGGTGCCCCACACATCGCGCCAGGCTTCGACGCGGTAGCGATGCAGCCCGCGGGTCTCGAGCGGGAAGGCGGCCTGCCAGCGATCATTGCCGAGCAGGCGCATCCGGGTCTCGTGCCACGCCGTCTCGTCGAGCGCCTCGCCCGGGCCCTGCCACTGCAACGCGACCGCCAGAGTGTCGTGGCCATCGCCGATCACGTCGATGCCGACCTCGACCAACTCGCCGGCGGTGCGCTTGACCGGGAACAACCCGCCATCCACCGAAGGTGTCGGCGCCTCCAGGGCAAGCCGCGCCCAGGCACCTGCGCGCACCGCGGACTGGCTGTCGAGCGGCAGCGGCGTGCCGTTGCGCATGCGCGTGGCACTGAATGCCCAAAGCGCGCCCGGCGGCAGGGTGACCACCCGGCCGGGAACCAGCTTGTCTTGGCCGTGCGCGGTATCGGTGTCATCGACCGGCGCGAACGGGCCGAACGCGCCGCCGACGGACGGCAACACGCTGGCCGGATCGAAGGCGGCGGGCCGGTCGGCGAGGGTGTTCAGCAGCAGCAGCGTCGCGTCGCGGCTGAAGCGCGGATCATCGGCCGCGCCGCGCATGATCGTGCTGACCGGTTGGCCCGGCGCCGACAGCAGATGCGGCAGCCCGAGGCCGGCGGTGTGATCGGCGATGGTCGCCAGCTTGCCCGCATCCAGGGTCGTGGCGATCGCCTGCGGCACGATCCATCCGATCGCCTCGGCAACAGCGAAACCGAGAGCGCGGCGCAGCCTGGCCGGGTCGTCGGCGCCGTCGCTGCCGGGTGCCGGCAGGAGTGCCAGCACCGGTCCCACCTGTCGCAGCAGCTCCAGCTCCTGCTGGAACCAGCCGGCACGCCAGTCCCACCACCCAAGCGAGCAGAGCACGCCGTCGAGGCCGATACCGGTCAGCCCGGCGAGCTCTTCCCAGGGGATGCCGGCGGTGTCGGCAACGAGCAGCGAACTCGGTGCGGCGGCTCGCAGCGCACGCAGAAGCGGCGCCCGGCTGGCGGCGGGGAGCGCGGACAGGCCGAGCAGACGGACACCCCCAAGCCCATGCGGCGCCAGTGCGGCGATGGCCTCGCCCCAGAACCTGCCGACGGCGGCCGCCGAGCGCTCGTCGCCCAAAACCGCCTCGGCGATGGTTTCCGTGAAGCCGTGGCGGGGATCGAGCGCCAGTTCGCGGCGCGGCTGCGGGAACAGGTCCGACCGGTGCAGCGCCACGTCACCACTTGCGACGACGCGATCGACGAGCAGATCGGCCAGTACCGTCCGCGCACGCTTGGCATGCGTTGCGATCGCTGTCGCCACATCCACCGGGGCAAGCGTCGATATCAGTCCCGGCGTCGATTGCTCGGCGAACATGTCGTGGATCAGCAGGCCGTCGAAGCCGCTGGGCAATGAAGCGGGCGCATCGGCCAGACCGCCCAGGACCAGCCTGAGCGGGGCCGTGCGACGACCATCTGCTGCGTCTTGACCGGCGATGGCGACATCCGCGCCTGCGGTTTCCGATGCGCCATGCCTGGCCGGTTCCATCACGTCCATCTCTTCCCCATCAGTTCCGCTATGGATCAGCTGGCGTGAGATCCGCCCCCAGGCCGCCTGACTGCTCCGCGATCGACCGCTCCGGCGCGGGCGGCCAGCCTGCCGGCCACCCTGCTCGATTGCGTCGGGCATCCTCGCCGAACGTCATGTCGCGCAGCCCGGTTCCGCGCCGCGCGTGACAATCGGGCGCTCCCAGTTCCTTCCTCGGCAGCTACTGGAGGTCGACGCCGCCGCTTACCGCCTGGTAGGTCGCGATCGCCAGGGTCAGCGGCTCGAACGGCTTGGTGATGACGAAGGCGGGCTCGACCGCCTCGCCGGTCAGCAGCCGCTCGGGGTAGGCGGTCACGAAGATCACCGGCGCATAATGGTGCTTCAGGATGCGGCTGACCGCCGAGGTGCCATCGCCGCCCAGGCCGAGATTGATGTCGGCCAGGATCAGTCCGGGCTTGGTGGCCTGCGCCAGCCGCACCGCATCCGCCTCGGTGGAGGCGACACCGACGACCCTGTGGCCACACCCCATCACCAGCTCCTCGATGTCCATGGCGATGATCGGCTCGTCCTCGATGATCAGCACGTCGGTCGCGGCCGAGGCACGCAGGCGCTCGCGCGCATCGGCGAGCTGGGCGGCGGCATCGTTGAGCTCGAGCGTGACGATGGGAGCGGCTTCCTCGATCGGCACCTCTTCCAGCGCGGTCAGCAGCAGCAGCTGGCGCTGCTTGGAGTTGAGCCCGTCGACCAGCGACGGCAGCGTCGAGATGCCGGAATCGAAACGCCGCGTGACCCAATAGTACAGGCCGTAACGCGGTGTCAGCGTGTCGTCGGTCGAGGCCAGCATCTCGCGCAGGCTCTCGGCCACCAGCAGATCGCCGCGTGGTTGGCTTCCGGTCAGGGCGCGCGCATAACGTCGAGCGTAGGGAAGGGCGCGGAGTAGGTCATCGCGCCGCGTACTGGCCATCAGGCGTCTCTCTCTGGATAGGAATTGGATTGCAGGTGGATGATCTGCCGGACGAGCCGCAGCTTGGGGTCGAGCTGGAGCTTGGAGCAATCCCGGACAAGAGCAACGATGTTTCCGGGACGGACGGATCCGTACGGGAGAGCGCGCCCGGGTCGAACGACGTCCATCGGTTGATGGCGGCACTGCTGCCCGATCTGCGCGGCTTTGCCCGCTTCCTGACCCGCGACCCGACGGCTGCGGACGACCTGGTGCAGGACACCGTGGTGCGTGCGCTGGCGGCGCAGCATTCGTTTCAGCCCGGCACCAACCTGAAGGCCTGGCTGTTCACCATCGAGCGCAACGCCTTCTACGAGCAGATGCGGCGACGCCGGCGGGAGACCCAGCTGCTGAGCGAGCAGGTGCCCGACGCTGTCGACCTGCAGGCGCCCGAGGCACACCGTCGAAGCGAGCTGTCCGACCTGCAGCGGCTGTTGTGGACGCTGCCGCCGCTGCTGCGCGAGGCCCTGGTGCTGGTCGGCGCCCAGGAGCTCAGCCACGAGGAGGCCGCAACCATCTGCGGCGTGCCGGTCGGGACGATGAAGGCGCGGGTCTCGCGAGCGCGCGGGCAGTTGGCCCGGACGATGAGCCGCGAGCAGCAGGAAAGCTGACCCGCGCACCGCCCGTCGCTCTGCCTGGACCTTCGCGCTCCGGCATGCGGGCGGTGCCGACATGGTGGCATCCGGATGCTGACGATCGGTCATGGCTGCCTCCTCTGTCGGCGGACGCGGATCACCGGTGCACCATACACCGACACTCCCGCGCCCTGGTTGGACGAAACGCCGCCGCCGGCGGTGCTGGCGCTGGTGGCAAGGTCAGGTCCGCACCTGGCCTCCGCCCCATCACGTGTCGCCGACCATCATGTCGGACCGTGAGCAAGGCCGCTGATCACAACGCCGGTCCCGGCACGAACCCCGCATGCGCCGAAGCCGGTATCGCGGCCGCACGGTCGCGGATGAAGCCCCTCATGTAAAGGCTTGCTCCAAACCGGGACGCCACACAACTCGTCAGCGCCGCGCGGCACCTCCGGGCACAGTCTGGTTTCTCGCTGTAGCGGACCGCATGGGCGGTGCCGTAGCAGACCGCGTGCTCGGTCGGGCCCGGCGCAGCATGCTCCCGATTTCGTGAAGTGCTGATGCAGCATGACGATGCAACCCCCGCAAATTCCCGGTCATTGCTCGTTCAGACTTCACGGAGCGACTGCACCCATGTCGAAAAGCTTCCACGACCAGGTCATCACGATCCTTCCCAAGCTGCGGGTTCAGGCTCTGGCCCTCACGCGCAATCGCGCAGCAGCCGAGGATCTCGTGCAGGATGCGGTCTGCAACGCCCTGTCGGCACAGAACAGCTTCATCCCCGGCACCAATTTCCCGGCCTGGATGCATCGCATCCTGCGCAACCGGTTCATCTCGAACCTGCGCAAGCGCCGTGACACGACCGACATCGACGATGTGCCGGCCTCCGCTTTCGCGACCGAGGCGCCGCATGAGGATCGTCTGGCTCTGAAGGATCTCGGCAAGGCGATGACCCGTCTCCCGGCCGACCAGCGCGAGGCGCTGATCATGGTCGTGGTGCAGGGGATGAGCTACGAGAACCTGGCCGAGGCGACCGGTTGCGCAGTCGGCACCGCCAAGAGCCGCGTGTTCCGCGCACGCCGTCAGCTCGAGACCTGGCTCACCGGTGAGGCGCCCGAGCGCGCGGACGACCGCGCTGCGGCGGCCCGTGCGAGTGCGATCAGCCGGGCGATGGACGCCCGTATCCTCGAGGCCAGCCGTGCAGGTCGTGCCGTCGCCTGACATGTGACGTGCCGGCCGGTGTGGCGAGATCGCCTCGCATCACCGGTCGGTCCAAAGCTTTTGAACGATCCGATGGAACGGGCCCTCTTCGGGCTCGTTTCCGTGTTCTGACGCCTGCGAATTCAGTATCGGGATGACTCAGCGTGATGACGCCTGCGAACGACGAGCCTCCGACCGGGCGTTCGCACTCTCAGCCGAAAAAGAAGCGGAAGTCCGACAACGCATTCGACCAGTGGTTGCAGCGAGGCCTTCACCAGATGTTCGACGATGTCGCGAACGAGCCGGTGCCGGATGATCTGCTCAAGCTGATCGAGGACGATCGCGGCGGCTGAGATGCTGCCGTCCGAGGTGCACGACGAGTCCGGCCACACCGTGCGACACCGGCGGGCTTCGCGTATCCTGGACAGCGTCAGCGCGCGGCTCATGACGATCATCCTGCTCTCGGTGCTGCCGATGGCGGCGCTGGCTGCCTTGCTGGCCTGGCACAATTTCCAGACGACGCGCGACGCCAGCGTGACCCGCGCGGCGACCGTGGCGCAGGCCCTCAAGATCCGCTCGGACGAGCAGGTCTCGGATGTCGAGAGGATGCTCCGGGCCTTGGCGCAGCAGCCCGGGCTGCAGAATCCGGGGGATTGCCACGCGCTGCTGCGCCTGGCCATGGCCTTCCAGGGCGCCCAGCTGAGCCGTCTCGACGTGCTCGATTCCGGGCGGTCGGTGGTCTGCGGCGACCCGGCGGGTCCGGCGTCCTATACGGCTTCCGATCCTGTCCTTGCGCCGCCGGCGGCCGCCCGGTCGGCCGTGCACGACCCGGTTCCGACAGCGGGGGTCGTGTCGCTCCGTCCGGTGCTCCCGACCGGACCACATCAGACCCGCCCCATGTTGCAGATGTCGCTCGGGTTGGCCGTGCCGGGGAACGGCAGCAGCACCCTGGTGGCCGAGATGCCGCTGGGCTGGAACCGTGACGAGCTCGAGCGGGCTGACTTGTGGCGTTCGATGTTGGGGCCACGGGGCCAGACCGAGGCCTGGCTGGTCTCACGCGATGGCCAGCGGCTGCCGCTCTGCAACGATTGCGGCTGGACCGGTCAGGCCGACGCGGCGCGCTCGGGCGACGTCGGGAGTGCCCTCGAACCGTTGATCGGCGATGTCTCGCTGCTGGTCCTGACCCAGCCCAGCCGCCAGGAACGACTTGCGCGATCGACCTTCCTGTGGCGCGTGCTGTCGATCATGGCGCTGCTGGCGGCCGGGATGTCCGCGGTGGCGATGGGTGCGGACGTGCTGATCGTCGCACCGCTCAAGGCGATCACCCAGTCGGTCAAGGAGTGGCGCCGGGCTGGGGCCTACGATCCGGGCCATACCCGGATGACGCCTGTCGAATTGCGGCAGTTGTCGCGCGCCTTCACCCAGGCCACCGGTGCCCTGGCGGCACATGAGGAGCGACTACGACGGGCCGAAGCCAAGCAGGAGCTGCTGATCAAGGAGATCCACCACCGGGTGAAGAACAACCTGCAGATCATCGCGTCGCTGCTGAACCTGCAGGCCAACCGCATCCGCCAGCCGGAGGCACGGGCGGAATTCGCCTCGGCGCGGGACCGGGTCAGGGCGCTGGCGACGCTGCACCGCTACCTCTACTCCGAGGGCGAGCTGCATACGCTGAACATGAAATCGTTCCTCGAGGAGCTGTGCGGCCAGCTGTTCCAGGCGATCGGCGAGAAGGAGGGCCGGCGGATCCGGCTCGAGATCGAGGCGCCGGAGATCGTCATGTCGACCGACCAGGCGGTGCCGCTGGCGCTGGTGGTCACCGAGGCGGTCAGCAACGCGATCAAGTACGCGTTCCCGGCCGGACGCAGCGGGCTCGTGTCGGTGAAGCTCGCCGAGGAGACCGAGGGGTTCGCGACCCTGGTGATCGAGGATGACGGCATCGGCATCCCGGCGGGTCGCGCCGAGACCGAGACCGGGATTCGCGACGGCCTTGGCATCCAGCTGATCCGCGGCTTCGCCCGCCAGCTCGCGGCCACGTTGGAGGTCGTGGAGGGCAGGCCGGGAACGGAGAAGCCGACCGGCACGCGCTACACCCTGCTGGTGCCGCTGCATCCCAAGGTCGAGACCTATTCCGAGGCCGATGAGCTGGCTGAAACACCCGTGTGATGCGGGCTGCCCGGCAGCGCCTCGCACATGAAGTTTGAGCAATGCCCCGGCAATTCCTGGCCCGGGCCTGTGCATCGTCCCCCGTCGTGTCTAGATCGGCTGTGAGATGAGCAGCAACCGCACCGTCATTCGCGCCTGGTCGCGCGCCCAGTCCCGGATCGGCAGGCGCCAGGCGATGCCGGCGATCCTGTGCGGCGTGGCCTCGACCGCCCTCGCGATCGGTCAGGCCTGGTGTGTTGCGGCGGTCCTCGCCTCCGCACTGGCCGGCCTCGGTGGCGGGCATTCCATGGCGCCGGGACAGCGAGGCGGGGCGGGCCCGGCCATGTGGTGGCCGGTCGCGGTGTTCGCGGCGCTGGCGGTGCTTCGGGCGCTGCTGCAGATCCGCCAGGAGACCGCCGCCGCCGCCACCGCTGCGGGATCGCGTCGCAGGCTCCGGGGGGAGGCGCTGGCGTCGATCCTGGCGCAGGGGCCGTCGCTGCTTCGTCGGCAACATAGTGGCGCGCTGACCGCCCTGGTGGTGGATCGGATCGAGGGCCTGGACGGGTTCTTCGGCCGCTGGATCCCGGCGGCCAGCCTCGCCGTGCTGTCACCGGGACTGGTGCTGGTGGTCGTTCTGGTGGTGCAGCCACGCGCCGCCCTGGTGCTGCTGCTGTGCGGGCTGGCGGTGCCGGTGTCGCAGGCAGTGTTCGGAATCGGCGCCGCGGTGGCAGCCCGGCGGCAGTTCGTCGCGATGGGCCGGTTGCAGGCGCGCTTCCTCGATCGCGTCCGCGGCATCGCGACGATCGTGCTGGCGGGACGCGCCGACGACGAGGCTGCCAAGCTCGGCGTCGCCGCGGACGAGTTGCGCCAGCGCACCATGCGGGTGCTCCGGGTGGCGTTCCTGTCCTCCGCCGCACTGGATTGCGCGCTGGCGGCGGCGCTCATCATCATCGCGCTGCTGGATGGCCGCACCCTCCTCGCAGCCGGCGGTGCGGCCACATCCTGGGTCGGCGCATCGCTGCTGCCGCGCTCGCTGTTCGCGCTGCTGCTGGTACCTGAGTTCTTCGTCCCGTTGCGCAATTTTGCGCTGGCCTACCAGGATCGCATGCAGGCGGCGGGAGCGGCGGAGGCGCTGGACGACCTGTCGCCCGCGATCGTGCCCGCCGCGTCCGCCGGCCTGCCGGGTGCAGGTCCGGAGGTGGCGGCAGCTCCAGTCCGGACGGTCGCCGCGCACGGCGTCAGCGTGACCTTCGACCATGTCGGCTTTTCCTGGGATCCGGCACGCGGGCGGGCACTCGACGACATCAGCTTCCGCATCCCGGCCGGCGAAACGGTGGTGCTGGCAGGGCAGTCGGGCAGCGGCAAGTCGACGATCATCGAGATGCTGCTCGGCTTCGTGAGCCCGGAGGAGGGTCGCATCACGCTGAACGGCGCAGATCTGGCGACGATCGTGCCGGAGGCGCTGTCCCGCATGACCTCCTGGATCGGCCAGCGCCCGCTGCTGTTTGCCGGCAGCGTGCGCGACAACGTGCTGTTCGCCCGGCCCGGTGCCACCGAGGACGAACTTGCCAGCGCCATGCGGGCCGCAGCCCTGGACCGCTTCGTCGCCACCCTTCCCGAGGGGTTGGAGACGCGGATCGGCGAAGGCGGCTACGGGCTCTCCGGCGGCCAGGCGCAGCGTGTGGCAATCGCGCGCGCGTTCCTGCGCAATGCCCCGCTGCTGCTGCTCGACGAGCCGACCGCTCATCTCGACCCGGCAACCGAGCTCGAGATTTTGGACAGCCTGCGTCGGCTCGCGGTCGGCCGGACGGTCCTGCTGGCCAGCCATTCCTCTGCAGCGCACGCCTTCTCCGGACGCCGGATCGACCTCGCGCGTGGCCGCATCGTGCAGGGGCGGCCGGCTCCGGCTCTGCCACAGGACGCATCCGCATGACCGCGGCTCCGGGTGATGCCGCGCCGTCGACACCGGTGACCGCGTCGACCGCCGGCGATGATCCCCGCACCGGCGGCTTGCGTCCGGTCCTGGCGATCCTGTCGCTCTGGCGACCCCGGGCGCTCAGGTTGCTGATCGGGTTGCTGGTGTCGATGGTGGCGTTCGTGGCCGGACTGGCCCTGCTCGGAGCGTCGGGTCTGCGACTCGCCGGCACCGGCGCCGGGCTCGTGCTGGCATCCGCGCTGCTGCTGCGGGTGCTCGGTGTGGGTCGGGTGCTGCTGCGGTATGGCGAGCGACTCTCGACGCATGATGCGACGTTCCGGGCACTCGCCGACCTGCGGGTGTGGTTCTTCCGGCGGGTCGCACGCAGTGCCGCGGGCGGCCTCGGGTTCCGGCGCTCCGGCGACCTGCTTTCCAGGATGGTCGGCGACGTCGAGGCGCTCGACGGCCTCTATCTGCGCATCCTGGTGCCGCTGGCCAGCGCCGTGATCGCATTGCCGATCCTGTTCCTGCTGGCGCTGCGGCACGGACCGGCTCTCGCGGTGGCGCTGGCACTGCTGTTCGTGTTGTCGGCGCTGCTGCTGCCACTCGCTGCCGCGATCCTGGTGTATCGCGACTCCGCGGCACTGGCAGGTCGTGCGGCGCGCCTGCGGATCGCGGTGCTGGACCTGGTCGGTGGGCTGCGCGAGGTCCGCGCCTTCAGCGGGGAGGGCCGGATGCTGGCCGGGGTGCAGGGCCGGGAGGCGTCGTTGCTGTCGTTGCAGCAGACGCTGGCGCAGCGCACCGCCCTGGCCGGTGCGGCATCCTTCCTGTGCCAGCAGCTTGCGGTGGTCGTCGTGCTTGCCTCGGTGGCGGGGCTCGCCTTCGGGCGCACCGATCCGATCTTCGCGACACTGCTGCTGTTCGTGCTGTTCGCCTGCTTCGAGACCGCAAGCGGGCTGGTGCGCGCCGGCGCGCTCGCCGGGAACGTGGCACACGCCGCCGCCAGGGTGGTCGGGCTCGACACGCCCGGCCGGGATTTGCAGCGAGACGAGGCTCGACAGGCGCTGCTGCGTGCCACGGCGCCGGTCCAGAAGGGCCATACCATCCGCTTCCGCGACGTCGGCTTCCGCTGGCAGCCCGACCGGCCGCCGGTGTTCGAGCACCTGACCCTGGAGATCCCGCAAGGCGCGCGCGTGGCGATCCTGGGGCCCTCGGGGTCCGGCAAGTCGAGCCTGGCGGCGCTGCTGCTTCGAGTGGCGATCCCGCAATCGGGCAGCATCAGCCTGGGCGGGGTCGATCTCGGCGACCTCGACGACGCCACGCTGCGGTCCTCGATCGGCTGGCTCAGCCAGTCCACCCACCTGTTCAACGACACGATCCGCGCCAACCTCCTGCTGGGCCGCCCGGATGCCGACGATGCAAGCCTGTGGCAGGCACTCGAGCAGGCGGCGATCGCGGAGTTTGTGCGCGGGCTGCCGGATGGGCTGGAGAGCTGGATCGGGGAGGGTGGCACCGGCGTGTCGGGCGGCCAGGGCCGACGAATCGCCCTTGCCCGCACGCTGCTGTCGCCGGCCCCGATCCTGATCCTCGACGAGCCCGGCGCGGGGCTGGACGCCGAAACCGAGCAGGCCTTCCTGGCGACGCTGAACCAGGTCGCGGCGGGCCGCACCGTCATCCTGATCGCGCACCGGCTCACCGGGGTCGAGCGACTCGACCGCATCTGGCGGCTCTCCGGAGGCCTTGCCGCAGCCGCCGCAGGCTGATGCGGCCGCCCCAACCCCCGCGATGATGCCGAGGAAGCGGCACGCCCGGATTGACGCTCGGCCTGCCTTGGCCGCACCTGTATCCGCAACAACATCGGAACGAGCACCCATGCGTCGGCTGTCATGCCTTGTCGGATTCTGCCTGCTCTCGGGCTGCGCCACCCTGAGTGCTGGCGACAACGAGATCGGGCGGAAATACGTCGTGTTCTTCACCAAGGGCTCCGCCGCGATCGATGGTCCGGGCAGCGGCGTGGTGCTGCATGCTGCCGGTGCCGCCAGCCGGCATCCGGACGTCACCGTGCTGGTCGCGGGCTATGCGGCGGCACATGGCGACCTCGATGCCGACGAGGCGTTGTCCGAGGCGCGTACCCAGGCGGTGGCGGCAGCCTTGCAGGCCGATGGCGTGGCAGCCAGCCGCATCCGCGAGAGCCCGCGTGCGCCGTCGAACGAGCAGCCGGGCGTATCCGCGCGCCGGGTCGAGATCGGGTTCGCATCGCCCTGACCCGACCATGCTGACCACGCTCGAACGGTCGGCGGATCCTGACCATGGTGGTGATCCGGACAGCCCGGCCGCGGTGCTGGCGCGGGTGTTCGGCTTTCCCGGCTTCCGCGGTCTGCAGCAGCAGGCGGTCGATCGCGTCATGGCGGGCGGCGACGCACTGGTGCTGATGCCCACCGGCGGCGGCAAGAGCATCTGCTACCAGGTGCCGGCGCTCTGCCGTCCCGGCATGGGGCTGGTCGTGTCGCCGCTGATCGCGCTGATGGACGACCAGGTCGCAGCCCTGCGCCAGGTCGGGGTGAACGCGGCCGCCCTGCATTCCGAACTCGAGAGCGAGGACGCCGCGCGGATCCGATCGGATCTGGCGGCGGGCAGGCTGGACCTGCTCTACGTGTCGCCGGAGCGGCTGCTGTCGCCCGGTATGCTGGACCGGCTGTCGCGGTTGGAAATCTCCGTCATCGCCATCGACGAGGCGCATTGCGTGTCCGCCTGGGGTCACGAGTTCCGGCCGGAATACCGCGCGCTGGCCCAGCTGCCGGAGCGGCTGCCCGGGGTGCCGCGGATTGCGCTGACTGCCACCGCCGATCCGCGCACTCGCGCCGACATCATCGACGCGCTGGCGATGCCCGATGCCGAGATCCTGGTGGCGAGCTTCCACCGCCCAAACCTGCATATCGCCGCCCGGCCGAAAGGCTCCGAGCTCACCCAGCTGCTCGAGCTGCTCGGGCGGCACAAGGACGAGGCCTCGATCGTCTATTGCGGCAGCCGCAACAAGACCGAGCGGATTGCCCGGTCCCTGCGCGAGCGCAACTGGCCGGCGATCCCGTTCCATGCCGGGCTGGCGCCGATCGAGAAGCGCGCCGGCCTGCTGCGTTTCCGCTCCGGCGAGCCGATCGTGATCTGCGCCACCATCGCCTTCGGCATGGGGATCGACCGGCCGGACGTGCGCAGCGTCGTGCATCTGGACATGCCGGACAGCCCGGAGGGCTACTACCAGCAGATCGGCCGCGCCGGCCGTGACGGCGAGCGCTCGGACACGCTGCTGTTGTTCGGCGCCGAGGACATGGCGCGCGCCCGCCACTGGCTCGACCAGAGCCAGGCTCCGCCGGCGCAGAAGCGGGTGATGGGGCAGCGGCTGGAGATGATGATCGGGCTGGCCGAAACGGTCGGCTGCCGCACGCGCGCGCTGCTGGCCTGCTTCGGCGAGATCCTGCCGACCGATTGTGGCCATTGCGACAACTGCCGGTCACCGCCGCTGACCTTCGACGGCACCGTGGCGGCGCAGAAGGTGCTGTCGGCGATCTATCGCACCGGACAACGGTTCGGCGCCGTGCATGTGGTGTCGGTGCTGTGCGGCAAGTCGACCGAGGCGGTGAAGCGCCACGGTCACGACGCCCTGGCGCTGTTCGGGATCGGGCGGGAGAAGCCGGAAGGGTTCTGGCGCGGGGTGATCCGCCAACTGGTGGCGCGCGGGGCCCTGCGCACGCACGGCGAGTATGCCAGCCTGGCGCTGGAAGAGAGCGTCGCCCGGCCGATCCTGCGCGGCGAGCAGTCGGTGCTGCTGAGCGAGCCGGCTGCCGGCGCCTTGGCGGATGCGGTTGCTGTGTCCAACAGCGGCGGCAGCGGATCACGCGGATCGGCGGCGGCGGTGCGCTCCCTCGATACCGAGGCCGAGGCCCGCTTTGCCGTGTTGCGGGCTTGGCGGCTTGCCGAGGCGAGGGGACAGGCGGTGCCGCCCTACGTGATCTTCAGCGACGCGACCTTGCGCGACATCGCCGCCGACCGCCCTTCGAGCCTCGATGGGCTCGCGGCGATCAAGGGGGTCGGTGCGTCGAAATTGGAACGCTACGGCGTGTCCGTGCTCGAGATCCTGTCCGGCAAGGTGGCCTGACCGGTTCATCGGTTCTGCGTTTGCATCTGGTTCGATGTGCGGTTCCGGCCCATGATGTTCGGATCAGGATCGGTTTCCAGAAAACCGAACCAGCCATGTTCGCAGGAGCCCGACGCGATGGCGCGTCTCGATATCGCCGTGAAGGGCCTGTTCGCGACTCCGGTGGCGGCGGTGCAGCTCCCGGATCCCGAGGCGCGCAACGCCGCGCTTCGCGCGACCATCCTGCGGCGGCGGGCGGAAACGCCATCGGTGCAGGCCTCGAACGCCGGTGGCTGGCACTCGGACCGCGACATCGCCGACTGGGGAGGCGTCGAGGCCAACGAGGTGCTCGAACTGGCCCGGCAGGTGGCGACGCAGATGGTCGCGGATCGCCAGGGCCAGCCGTTGCGGCCGGCCTGGTCGATGCAGGCCTGGGCGAACGTTAACGGTCCCGGAGACGGCAATATCTGCCATTATCATCCTGGCGCGTTCTGGTCCGGCACCTATTACGTCGACGATGGCGGATGCGCCGATGATCCGGCGCTCGGCGGCGAGTTCGAGATGCTCGATCCGCGCGGCCCCGGCCCCGGGATGTATGCGCCGGCTTTGCGGTTCGCTGGCGAGGATGGCGCTTCGGCCGGCAGCGGCGAGACCATCCGGCCGCGGCCCGGGTTGCTGTTCCTGTTTCCGTCCTGGCTGTTCCACCAGGTGCGGCCGTATCGCGGTGACCGCCTGCGCATCTCGCTCGCATTCAATTTCGGATTGCCGAATGCACGTTGACCGACGCGGATGAGTGACGAGAGATCGTTGCGGATCCTGTCCCGCCGGCAGCAGGACATCACCGCCTTGTTGCGCGAGACCGGCCGGCTCGGGGTCGAGGAACTTGCCGCCCGGTTCACCGTGACGCCGCAGACCATCCGGCGCGACCTGAACGAACTTGCCGAGGCGCGCGTCATCACCCGCGTGCATGGCGGCGCGATCATCGCATCGGGTGTCGAGAATCTCGCATACGAGGCGCGCAAGCAGGTCGCGCGCAGCGCCAAGCGACGCATCGGCGAGGCGGCCGCGGCACTCATCCAGGACGACACCTCGGTGTTCCTCAACCTCGGCACCACCACCGAGGAGGTGGCGCGGGCGATGGCGGGCAGGAGCGGGTTGCTGGTGGTGACCAACAACATGAACGTCGCGATGGAGCTGTATCGTTACGATGCGATCCAGGTGGTGGTCGCCGGCGGCACGTTGCGCCATTCCGATGGCGGCATCGTCGGCCGCCTTGCCGCCGACGCGTTCCGGCAGTTCAAGGCGGACGTCGCGGTGATCGGCACCTCGGCGATCGACGGCGACGGCGCGCTGCTCGATTACGACCTGCGCGAGGTGCAGGTCTCGCGTGCGATCATCGAGAATGCCCGCCGCGTGGTGCTGGTCACGGACTCCTCGAAATTCACCCGCCGCGCGCCGGTGCGGATCGCCCGGCTGGAAGAGATCGACGTTCTGGTCACGGACCGGTTGCCGAACCCGGAGCTCGCCGCCTTGTGCCGCAATGCCGGCGTCGAGGTGATCGAGACCGGTCCGGACGAGGTGGATCCGCAAGCCTGACCGGTCGGCTCGGGGCTCGCGCGATTTGCGCGCTTGCATGTTCTCTTTGCGCGTGTGACATTCGGAACCGAAACAAGCGCTGCGAATAACGCGCACGTTCGGGAACAACGTTCATGGTCGAGCCGGCTGCAAGCCAGGTCTTCGACATCGCCATCATCGGCGGTGGCATCAACGGGTGCGGTATCGCGCGTGACGCTGCTGGTCGCGGTCGCAGCGTGTTCCTGTGCGAGCAGAACGATCTCGGCTCCGGCACGTCGTCCGCATCCACCAAGCTGATCCATGGCGGACTGCGCTACCTCGAATATTATGAATTCCGTCTCGTGCGCGAAGCGCTTCGCGAGCGGGAGGTGCTGTGGGGCATCGCGCCGCATATCGTCTGGCCGCTGCGTTTCGTGCTGCCGTACCACCGCAAGCTGCGGCCGCGCTGGCTGCTGCGGCTCGGGCTGTTCCTCTACGACAATATCGGCGGCCGCAAGCTGCTGCCGCGGACGCGGTCGGTCAATCTGCACCGCGATGTCACCGGTGGCCCGCTGAAGCCGGAGTTCCGGCGTGGTTTCGAGTATTCCGATTGCTGGGTGGAGGATAGTCGCCTGGTGGTACTGAATGCGTCCGCTGCCGCGTCGATGGGTGCCATCATCGCGCCACGCACGAAATGCGTCTCGGCGGAAAAGCATGGTGGCATCTGGGATGTCACGGTTGCAGGTCCGGATGGAACGCGCGCGGTGATCCAGGCGCGAACGCTGGTCAACGCGGCCGGGCCCTGGGTCGACCAGGTCGTGCAGAACGTCGTGCGCGACAATAACCGCGCCCCTGTACGGCTGGTGCAGGGGAGCCACATCGTCGTGCCGCGCCTGTACGAGCATGACGGGTGCTACATCTTCCAGAATGACGACAAGCGCATATTCTTCGTCATTCCCTATGAGCAGGACTTCACCTTGATCGGCACCACCGACCAGGATTATCACGGCGACCCCGCCGACGTCCGCGCGTCGGCCGAGGAGATCGCCTATCTGTGCCGCTCGACCAGCGATTACCTGAAAACTCCGGTGACACCCGACATGGTGTGCTGGACCTATTCCGGCGTCCGTCCGCTTTACGCCGAGCATGAGCAGGCGTCCGGATCCGCGGCACAGGCAGCCACCCGCGACTACGTGCTGAAGCTCGATGCGGCGGAAGGCGAGCCTCCGCTGCTGACGATCTTCGGCGGCAAGATCACGACCTATCGGCGGCTGGCGGAATCCGTGCTCGCCAAGCTCGACCCGCATCTGCCGGCGGCCACCGGGAAGAGCGCAGGCTGGACCGGCACGCTGCCGTTGCCGGGTGGCGATTTCCCGCGCGACGGCTTCGACAGCCAGCTTGCGGCGCTGGAGCGCGATTATCCGTTCCTGCCGCGCAAGCAGCTGCGTCGGTTGTTGCGGCTCTATGGCACGCGGTCGCAGATGATCCTGGCGGGCGCTCATTCGTCACAGGATCTGGGTCGTGATTTCGGCGCCGGCCTGAGCGAGGCGGAGCTGCGCTACCTGGTGCAGCACGAGTGGGCGCGGACGGCGGCGGACGTGCTGTGGCGCCGCACCAAGCTCGGGCTGCGGCTCGACGCGCCGGCGCAGGCAGCTCTGGAGGAGGCGATGCGCGGTCTGGTCGCCGAGCTGGTACCGGGTCCGCTGGCTATGCCGCCATCCGCCGTCGTCGCCCGTCCGACCGAGATCGAGCATACCCGATGAGCGTCATCCTCGAGCATGTCGGGCTGAAGGTCGGCGCCGACATCTACATCGACGATGTCAGCCTGGCATTCGAGCGTGGCACCATGAACGTGCTGCTCGGACCGACGCTCAGCGGCAAGACCACGCTCATGAGACTGATGGCCGGGCTCGATCGGCCGACCTCCGGGCGCATCCTGGTCGACGGCAAGGACGTCGTGAAGGTGCCGGTGCGGCATCGGTCGGTCGCCATGGTGTATCAGCAGTTCGTCAATTATCCGTCGCTGACGGTGTATGAGAACATCGCGTCGCCGCTGCGTGTCGCCGGTATCGACAAATCCGAGATCGAGCGCCGGGTGGCAGAGGCGGCGCGCGTGTTGCGCCTCGAGCCGTACCTGAAACGTCTGCCGGCGGAACTGTCCGGTGGCCAGCAGCAGCGTACCGCCATCGCCCGCGCGCTGGTCAAGCAGGCCGAGCTCGTGCTGCTCGACGAGCCGTTGGCCAACCTGGATTACAAGCTGCGCGAGGAATTGCGCGAGGAACTGCCCCGGCTGTTCGCGGCGTCCGGTGCGATCCTGGTCTATGCCACCACCGAGCCGTCCGAGGCGCTGCTGCTGGGCGGTCGTACCGCCACGCTCTGGCAGGGTCGGCTGACGCAGGAGGGACCGACGCCGCTGCTGTATCGCGATCCGGACAATCTGGATGCGGCGAGGGTGTTTTCCGATCCGCCGCTGAACGAGCTCGTGGTCGAGATGCAGGGCGGCCGCGCGACCCGCAGTGACGGCACGCCGCTGCCGCCGGACATGGTGCCGGCCATGGCGGATGGCAGCTACCGGATCGGGTTCCGCGTCGAGAGCACCACGGTTGTCGAGCACGACGTGGCCGCGGGCAGCGCACCGGGCACCGTGTTCACCGGCACTGTTTCGGTGACCGAGATCAGCGGCTCGGAAAGCTTCGTGCATGTCGATCTCGGTTTCGCGGTCTGGGTATGCCTGGTGCTCGGCGTGCATGACTGGCGTCCGGGTGCCGCGGCCGCGGTTGCCGTCGATCCGGCGGGGATCTTCGTGTTCACGGCGGACGGATCGCGCATCGCTTCGGCGCAGGCGGCCGCCACGCCGCATCTCGTCGGGGCCTGAAGGAAAACGATGGCCAGCATCACCCTCGACGGCATCGGGCATGCTTATCCCTCCCGGGATCCGGGAGAGGCCAAGCGCTATGCCCTGAAGCCGATGCACCACGTCTGGCAGCATGGCCGCGCCTATGCTCTGCTCGGGCCGTCCGGCTGCGGCAAGACGACGTTGCTCAACATAATTTCCGGGCTGGTGACGCCGTCGGACGGGCGCCTGCTGTTCGACCAGACCGACGTCACGCATGTCTCGACCGAGAAGCGCAACATCGCCCAGGTGTTCCAGTTCCCGGTGATCTACGACACCATGACGGTGCGCCAGAACCTGCTGTTCCCGCTGCGCAATCGCGGCGTCGACAAGCGTGTCGCGGATGCCCGGGTGATGGAGATCGCCGGCCTGCTGGATCTGGTTCCGGTGCTCGATCGCCGGGCCCGCGGGCTGACCGCGGACGCCAAGCAGAAGATCTCGCTCGGCCGTGGACTGGTGCGCTCGGACGTCTCCGCGGTGCTGTTCGACGAGCCGCTGACGGTCATCGATCCGGCGCTGAAGTGGGAGCTGCGCTCGAAGCTGAAGGCGGTGCACGAGGCGCTCGACATGCTGATGATCTACGTCACCCACGACCAGGTAGAGGCGATGACCTTCGCCGACGAGGTGGTGGTGATGAATGACGGCCGCGTGCTGCAGATCGGCACCCCGACCGAATTGTTCGAGCGGCCTGCGCACGCATTCGTCGGCTACTTCATCGGCTCTCCGGGGATGAATTTCCTGCCTGCCAGCATCGAGGGCAGTGCCGCCCGTGTTGCGGATGCGGTGTTCCCGTTGGCGAGCCGCTATGTGCCGCCGGCGGGACGCGTGCAGCTCGGTTTCCGGCCGGACTATGCGACCGTGGCGCCGGACGGCGAGGGCATCCCGGTCACCTTGCGCCGGATCGAGGATCTCGGTCGGCGAAGGCTCGCCCGCGTGGCGCTCGGCGAGCACGAGCTGGTGGCGACGCTACCGGCCGGCACCGACCTCAACGGCGAGATCGTGCGGCTACGGGTCGCGCCCGAGCACCTGCACGTCTATGTCGATGATGAACGCATAACCGGCGAGGCAGCCTGATGGACCGGCCACTCAATAATCGTGCCTGGTTCTTCGTGATCCCGGTGCTGGTGTTCGTCCTGTTTTCGTCGCTGATCCCGCTGATGACGGTCGTGAACTACTCCGTCCAGGACACGATGGGGCAGAACAATTTCTTCTTCAACGGTATCGCCTGGTTCCAGAACCTGCTCGATCCGACGACCGATATCGGTGGGCGTTTCTCGGCCGCCCTGGTGCGAAACCTGATCTTTTCCTTCGTGGTGCTGGCGATCGAGCTGCCGCTCGGCATTGCAGCGGCGATCTGCATCCCGCGGCATGGCTGGAAGGTCGGCGCCACGCTGGTGCTGATCGCGCTGCCGTTGCTGATCCCGTACAATGTGGTCGGCACCATCTGGCAGATCTTCGCCCGTGCCGATATCGGGCTGCTCGGCTACGTGATCAATCATCTCGGCATTGCCTACAACGATACCCAGGATCCGACCGGGGCGTGGGCCACCATCGTCGTGATGGATGTCTGGCATTGGACCGGCATGGTGGCGCTGCTCGCCTATGCAGGCCTGAAATCGATCCCCGATGCATTCTACCAGGCGGCGCGCATCGACGGCGCCAGCCGCTGGTCGGTATTCCGCAACATCGAGCTGCCGAAGCTGCAGAAGGTGCTGGTGATCGCGGTGCTGCTGCGCTTCATGGGCAGCTTCATGATCTATACCGAACCGTCGATCGTCACCGGCGGCGGCCCCGGCGAGTCCACCAGTTTCCTCTCGCTGGACCTGGTGAAGATCGCGCTCGGCCAGGTCGATCTCGGCAACGCGGCGGCGATGTCGCTGGTCTATAATCTCATCACGCTGACGATCTGCTGGGTGTTCTTCACCGTCATGACGCAGCTCGATCGCCGGAAGGACGTGTGATGCGCGTGCAAGGACGTTCCATCGGCATCGCCGCCTATCTGGTGGCGTTGTTCCTGCCGATCTACTGGCTCCTGAACATGTCGTTCAAGACCAACGGCGAGATCACGTCGCGGCTGTCGCTCTGGCCGCACCAGCTGACCTTTGCCAATTACGGCCACATCTTCAACGACCCGGCCTGGTATCTCGGCTTCCTGCATTCGCTGACCTACGTCATGCTGAATACCGTGATCTCGGTCACGGTGGCATTGCCGGCGGCGTATGCCTTCAGCCGCTACCGGTTCATCGGCGACAAGCACCTGTTCTTCTGGCTGCTGTCGAACCTGATGGCGCCGCCCGCCGTCTATGCGATGCCGTTCTTCAATTTCTATTATTCGATCGGGCTGTTCGATACCGTGTGGGCGGTGGCCCTGGCGCACTGCCTGTTCAACGTGCCGCTGGCGGTGTGGATCCTGGAGGGCTTCATCTCCGGCGTGCCGCGCGAGATCGACGAGACGGCGGCGCTCGACGGCTACTCGTTCCCGCGTTTCTTCCTGAAGATATTCCTGCCGCTGATCGCCAATGGCATCGGTGTCGCGGCGTTCTTCTGCTTCATGTTCTCCTGGGTCGAACAGCTGCTGGCGACGACGCTGACGACCGTGAACGCGAAGCCGATCGCGGCCGTCATGACCCGTGTCTATTCGGCGGCAGGCCTGGATTGGGGATTGCTGTCGGCGGCCGGCGTGCTGACGATGATCCCCGGTGCCATCGTCATCTGGTTCGTTCGCAACCACATCGCCAAGGGCTTTGCCCTCGGTCGGGTCTGAGGAGAACGATCATGGGCTGGATGGCCTGGAACTGGTACACCGCGACGTTCTTTCTCGTCATCGCCTTGTTGCTGACGGTCATGACGCTGCTCGCGATCTACCGGCCGGAGGTGCCGCGCCGCGGTATCCTGCGGTTCCCGACCACACGCGGCGACCGGCTTTTCGTGTCGCTGATCGGCACGGCGTTCATCTACATCTTCTGGATACGTTTCACAGGCGGTATCATGATGTGGCCGGCTGCGATATTGTCCGTGATCTACTGCGCGGCGATGTTCCGGTTCGCCTGACCCCCTGCAGAAGTACGACCCCGACCAGGCCGGAGCCAGCCCGTAGAAGGCGATGGACCGGCAAACCCTAGAGGAGGAAAACCATGGAAATTACCAGACGCACTGCCATCAAGGGCGCCGCGATCGCCAGCGTCGCCGGTGCCGGCATCCTGATCAACAGCCGCCCGTCGCATGCCCAGCAGGTCGATGCTGCCAAGAAATGGGTGGATAGCGAATTCCAGCCCTCGACGTTGTCGAAGGACCAGCAGATGGCGGAGATGGAGTGGTTCATCAGCGCCGCCAAGCCGTTCGTCGGCATGAAGGTGAGCTGCGTTTCCGAGATCCTGAATATCCACGAGTACGAATCCAAGACGCTGACCAAGGCGTTCGCCGAGATCACCGGCATCCAGGTCAATCACGACCTGATGGACGAGGGCCTGCTGGTCGACAAGATCGAAGTCGAGATGCAATCCGGCCGTCCGATCTACGATTTCTGGATGAACGACAGCGACTTCATCGGCACCCATCCGCGCTACAAGGACATCATCGGCGGCTCGCTGACCGATTTCATGGCGGGTGACGGAAAGGCGGTCACCAGCCCGACGCTCGATCTGCAGGATTTCATCGGACTTTCGTTCGGCACCTTCACCGACGGCAAGCTGTATCAGCTTCCCGACCAGCAATTCGCCAACCTCTACTGGTTCCGGCATGACTGGTTCGCCCGTCCGGAGCTGAAGGCGCAGTTCAAGCAGAAATTCGGCTACGAGCTCGGCGTTCCGGTGAACTGGTCGGCCTACGAGGACATCGCCGAGTTCTTCACCAACGACGTCAAGACGATCGACGGCGAGCGCGTCTATGGCCACATGGATTACGGCAAGAAGGACCCGTCGCTCGGCTGGCGCTTCACCGATGCGTGGCTGTCGATGGCCGGCGGCGGCGATCGCGGTCTGCCGAATGGCCGACCCGTCGACGAGTGGGGCATCCGCATGGAGGACGGCCGGCCGCGCGGTTCCTCGGTCAGCCGTGGAGGCGACGCCAACGGGCCGGCTGCCGTCTATGCACTGACCAAGTTCGTCGAGTGGCTCAAGAAGTACGCCCCGCCGGAAGCCGCCGGCATGGACTTCCTCGAGGCCGGCCCGGTGCCGTCGCAGGGCCATATCGCGCAGCAGATCTTCTGGTACACGACCTTCTCCGAGTCGATGACCAAGCCCGGCTCGGCGGTGCTCAATGCCGACGGCACGCCGAAGTGGCGCATGGCGCCGAGCCCGCACGGCGCTTACTGGAAGGAAGGCCAGAAGCTCGGCTACCAGGATTGCGGCTGCTGGACCATGCTGAAATACGGCGATCCGCAGCGCGTCAAGGCAGGCTGGCTCTACGCCCAGTTCTGCACCTCGAAGTCGGTGACCCTGAAGAAGGCGGTGACGACGCAGCATCTCATCCGCGAGAGCGACGTCATGAGCCAGGCGCTGACCGACCTCGCGCCGAAACTCGGTGGCCTGGTCGAGTTCTACCGGTCGCCGGCTCGCAAGAACTGGACACCGACCGGCGTGAACGTGCCCGATTACGGCAAGATGGCGCAGGTCTGGTGGCAGAACGTGTCGAACGCGATCGCCGGCTCGGTCACGCCGCAGCAGGCGATGGACGGGCTGGCCCGCGACCAGGACGCGATCATGTCGCGGATCGAGCGCTCCGGCGTGCAGGGCGATCTCGGGCCGAAGATGAACCCGGTGATGACGCCTGAATACTGGTACAAGAAGTCCGAGGCGGACGGGAACCTGGCGCCGCAGCGCAAGCTTGCCAACGAGAAGCCGCAGGGCCAGACCATCGACTATGACGAGCTGCTCAAGAGCTGGGCGCCCGGTCAGCCCGCGCCGAACGCGAACAAGGGCTGATCTGCACGATAACAGGCCCGGACATCCGATGCTGGATGTCCGGGCCGCTTTCTGTTCCGAGTAACCGCCATGAGTTCAGCGCTCCCGGGTTCCGGCAGCATGTCGGATCGATCGCATGTGCTGGTGATCGACCAGGGCACGACCTCGACACGCGCAATCATCTTCGATGCCGCCATGCGTCCGGTCGCGCAGGCGCAGGAAGAGTTTCCGCAGATCTACCCGCAGCCCGGCTGGGTCGAGCACAACCCGGAAACGCTGTGGGCGACGGTGCTCGGAACCGCGCGCGCCGTGCTCGAGAAGGCAGGCCTGGACGCCTCCGATATTGCCGCACTCGGGATCGCCAACCAGCGCGAGACCACCCTGATCTGGGACCGTGCATCCGGCCGTCCGATCCACAATGCCATCGTCTGGCAGGACCGCCGCACCGCGGACATCTGCGACCGGCTCGAGCGCGATGGTCACGCCGAGCTGGTTGCCGAGCGCACCGGCCTGCGCATCGACCCGTATTTCTCCGGCACCAAGATCTCCTGGATCCTGGACCATGTTCCGGGCGCGCGCCTTCGTGCGGAGAATGGCGAGCTCGTCTTCGGCACCGTCGACAGCTTCCTGCTCTGGCGCCTCACCGGCGGCAAGGTGCACGCGATCGATGCCACCAACGCGTCGCGGACCCTGCTGTGCGACATCCGCAACGGCACCTGGGACTTCGAGCTGCTCCGGCTGCTGCGTGTCCCGGCAGCCTTGCTGCCCGAGATCCGTGACAGCGCCGGCGAGTTCGGCAGCACGCTGCCCGACCTGTTCGGCGGCTCGATCGCCATCCGCGGTATCGCCGGCGACCAGCAGGCGGCGCTGATCGGCCAGGCCTGCTTCCGCCCCGGCACCATCAAGGCGACCTACGGCACCGGCGGCTTCATCCTGCTGAACACCGGCACGGTGATGAAACGCTCCGCACACCGGCTGCTCTCGACGATCGCCTGGCAGCGCCGCGGCGAGCGGCATTACGCGCTGGAGGGCTCGATCTTCTCGGCGGGGGCCGCCGTGCAGTGGCTGCGCGACGGGCTCGGCCTGGTGGAGAACTCCGCCGAGACCGGGCGTCTGGCAGAGGCCGCCGATCCGGCGCAGCAGGTCTATCTGGTGCCGGCCTTCACCGGCCTCGGCGCACCGCACTGGGAAAGCCGTGCGCAGGCGCTGGTCACCGGCATCACCCGTGGCACCACGAAAAAGGAGCTGGCCCGGGCGACGCTCGAGAGTGTCGGCTTCCAGACGCGGGATCTGCTGGCGGCGATGCTCGCCGATGACGGGCGCGACCCGGACTCGACCGACGAGGTCGTGTTCCGCGTCGATGGCGGAATGTCGGCGAGCGACTGGACCATGCAGTTCCTGGCCGACACGCTCGGGCTGCCGGTCGACCGGCCGGCGTTCCGCGAGACCACCGCGATGGGTGCGGGCTATCTGGCCGGGCTCGATGCCGGGCTGTATCCGGAACCGGAGGAGTTCGAGCAGCAATGGCGGCTCGATCGCCGGTTCTCGCCGACGGCCTCCTCGGAGGATCGCGACCGTCGCTATCGCGGCTGGCAGCGTGCCGTCCGACTGGCCCTGGCGGTGGATGAGGGCTAGGACCCCCCCGGCGTGAACATCCGCTTCCGCTGCGACCCGGCCCTGCTCGGGCTGCTGCCGCCACCGGTGCCGGCGCGCGAGGCGCTGCCGGACTGGCTGCGCACGATGCCGGCCAATGCCGCGTCCGACATGCATGGTGGGGCCTCGATCCGCACCGTGAAGCAGTGCCCGCCTTTCGTCGATGCGATGATGCACGGCTTCGTCATGACGCTGCCTTGCGACGTGCGGGTGCAAGGTGGCCGGCTGTCCTGGGACTGGCAGCTGCCGCCACCCGATACGGCGACCCACCCGCGCGCACCGATGTCGTTCCATGCGGCGGCACAGGTGAGCGGGACGCCGTTCATGCGTCGGGACCAGCTGGTGGTGAAGTTCAACTCGTTCTGGACCATCCGCCTCGATCCGGGCTGGTCGCTGTTCGTCACCCACCCGGTCAATCGCGACGACCTGCCGTTCCGCCTGCTGACCGGGCTGGTGGATGCGGATGCGTTCCACCAGGTCGGCATCCTGTTCCCGGCGGTGTGGCTCGATCCCGCCTTCGAGGGCACCCTGCCGCGCGGCATGCCGGTGGCGCACTGCATTCCGGTCCGGCGCGACCCGCTGGTGATCGAAACCGGCGCATTCGATGCCGACGAGCAGCAGCGCTACGAGGCGACGGCCCGCATTCTGCTCGAGGAGACCGGCCATTACCGGCAGCTGTCGCGCGCCGCCCGGTCAGGTGACGCCGACGGCGGCATCGCGGCAGTCGAGCCGCTCGCGCCCGTCGAGGCAGGCGCGCAGGGCGGCGGGGTCGAGGAACAGCAGCCCGGCCCGTCCTGACACCAGCGACTGCGCGATCCTGCCGAAGCTGTCCGGCCGCAATCGCCATGCCTGCGCATAGGCATCGAGAGCCGCCTCGATCTGGCCGGTTTCGCCGAGCGCCACGCCGAGATTGAGCGCCGCTTCATGGAAATCCGGCCGCATCCGGAGTGCCGCGCGATACGCCGCAGTGGCGCCGGCATCGTCATGCTGGTCCTGGCGCAGCAACCCCAGGCTGAACCAGATCTCCGCCGGTGCGGCTCCGGTCGAGACCGCCCTTGCCAGAGCCGCTGCGGCGTCCTCGTCGCGACCCGCCGCGCGCAGCACCCTGGCCTGCAGATGATGTGCGCGGGCACCCTGCAGGCCCCCGGCACCCGCGGTCGGGAGGGCCCGGATCGCCCGGCCGACCGCCGCAAGGCTGGCCTCGATGCGCCCGCGGGCGAGCAGCGCATCGGCGATCGCCAGCCAGCCGCCGACGAATTCGCCGTGCCGCTCGAGCCGTGGCAGCAGCGAAGCGGCATCCGGATCACCGGCCCGCAGCAGCAGCGCGGCCAGTGTGAACAGGGCGCGCAGGTCGTCCGGGCGGGCTGCGAGGTCCAGGCGGGCCGCTTCGATTTGCGCCCGCAACACCTGCTCATCCGCCGGCTTGCCGACTGATGCACCCGCAAACGACGCCGCCGGCGGCTGTCCAGGTCGGCGGGGCCGATCGGGCTTTGCCACTCCTCAGTGGCCGTACGGTGTCGCGCCGACCTGGCACGCGGCCATGGCGGCGCTCGCTTGCCTGAGGCTGACGGCCAAGCATTTCATGTGCGGGAGCAGGGAGCGTCCATGGCCTGCCGGCTCGGGATCCGGGATCGGCCTCAACATGCCCGGACCGGCCGCGCGGACGCAAGTCGAGCCCAGGCGGGCTCCTGACCGCCAGGACGGGCGCCACCGGAACCGCCTGCCAGGCGACACAAGCTGAGAGCCGACAGCTCGGTGTCATGGCGGTCGGGGGGTCGTGGAAAAGCAGAACCCCGCCGCGGATTGCGGCGGGGTTCCCCGGCTTTCACGGACGGCCGGAGCCGCCGCCGGTCAGCTACTTCAGCAGGCGCACCTGCACGCCGCCGTGCCGCACCGCCGGCTTGCAGGGCTCGACACCGCTTGCCGCAGCCTGTGCGAGCTGTGCCGGGTTGGCAGCCTGCGCGTCGACCACCTGGGTGCAGCTGCCCGACGCGAAGTCGGCCGTGCCGAACAGCGTGACGTCGCGCGTCACCGCCCCCTCTGGCGGCGTCAGCTTGAAGGCGACGCTGAGCGCCTGGCCCGGCAGCACGTTGCTGAACGTGGTGGCGGTCGTCGGCTGCACCTTCCACCCGCCGGGGGCGGCGAGCGAGAGGTTGATGTCGGCCAGCGTCTGACTGCCGCCGGCGCTGACGGTGACGACCGCGGTCCCGGAGGCGCCGACGGTGAAGCTGCGCGGCGCCGTGACGGAAACGTGGCGGTTTCCGATGCCGCTCTGCATCGCGTAGCTGCCGGTGGCCGGAAGGTCGGCAAGGGCGGAGCTGTCACCGACCCACACCTTGTAGGTGCCGGTGGTCTCGTCCCAGCCATTGGTGTTCCACCACCACTCGTCACTCGGGCGGATGGTGAAGGTCAGGCGCTTGGACTCGCCGGGCGCCAGGGTCACGCGCCGGAAATCGACCAGCTTGCGTGGCGGCTCACCTGCAGCAGCGGGATAACCGAGATAGAGCTGGGCCGCATCGCTGCCCGCGACCTTGCCGGTGTTGGTGATGGTGGCGCTGACGTGCACCGGCGTCACACCGTCGACGGACGCGTTCTCGACCTGCAGGTCACTGTACTTGAACGTCGTGTAGGACAGCCCGTAGCCGAACGGGAACAGCGGCGTGACCTTGTTCTGGTCGTACCAGCGATAGCCGACCAGCAAGCCCTCCGAATACTCGACCGTGTTGTTTTCACCAGGGAACTGCGCGACCGATGCCGTCGGGATCGCGCTGAGGCTGGTCGGGAAGGTGATCGGCAGGTGTCCGCCGGGGTTCGCCTTGCCGTACAGCAGGTCGGCAAGCGCGGTGCCGCCGGTCTGGCCGGGATACCAGGTGTCGAGCACCGCACTGACGCTGTTGAGCCAGGGCATGGTGATCGGGGCACCCGCCTGCACCACGACGATGGTGTGCGGATTGACCGCGGCGACGGCCTCGACCATCGCATCCTGCACCGAAGGCAGCGACAGGTTCGGTCGGTCGGCAGCTTCCGACTCGGTGTCGTCGGCGACCACCACGATGGCGGTCTTGGCGGCCCGGGCGGCGGCAAGGGCGGGGGTAGCGTACGTCAGCAGCGTGGACGGCGTGGCCCAGGCGAGGTTGCTGGTCGGACCGGCGCCGCCGAGGGTCAGGGTGTATTTCTGACCGGCCGTGAGCACGATCGACGCCGAGTAGGTGGAGACCGGCGGGGTGCCCGGGTTGTTGATGAGCGTCGTGCCGTTGATGGTCAGCGACGCGACGTTGTAGCTGCCGGGATTGCTGAAGCCAATGATGTAGGGGCCGGTTTCGGGCGCGGTCAGCGTGGCGCTGTAGGAGCCGCCGTAGTTGGTGGCGGCATACGGCGTGGACAGCGCGCTCGCCGGGATCGGGGTGAGCTCCGCGTCGGTCGGGATGCCCTGCTGGTAGGTGACGCTGCCGGTCGAGGCGGCCTGGATGCCCTGGAGTGGCGAGACGACGGGGCCCGGGATGACGTGGGCGCTGCCGCCGCCGCTGCTGGTCACCTGCGCCGAGGCGGCCGGGCCGATGACGACGACGTCCGCGCTGGCCTGCAGCGGCAGCAACCCACCCTGGTTCTTCAGCAGCACGCTGCCTGCCTCGGCGAGCGCATTGCTGGTGGCGACGTGCTCCGGTGACGTGGCGATTGCCGAGGTGGTGACCGGCGGCGGATCGTTGAAGAATCCGAACCGGAACATCTCATACAGGATCGGCTCGACCTGGGAGTTCAGCACGGCGCGCGAGATCGAGCCGTTCTGCACGGCGGCCTGCAGTGGGGCGCCGAAATAGGTGTTCTCAGGCTGCTCGTCATCGGTGCCGGCAGTCGCGGCGCTGACGTCGTGGATCGCGCCGTAATCCGACATGATGAGGCCCTTGAAATTGACCTCGTTCCGCAACACGCCGGTCAGGAGCGAGCGACTTTCACAAGAGTAAAAACCGTTCACCGATGAGTAGGCGCACATCAGCGAGCCCGAGCCTGCATCGTTGATCGCGGCCCGGAAGGCAGGCTGGTAGATTTCGTGCAGGGTGCGTTCGGAAACGATGTCGTCGTCTGCCTGGGTGTTGCGGTTGGTTTCCTGGTTGTAGGCGTCGAAATGCTTGACCTGCGCCATCACGCGCTCGCTCTGGATGCCCTTGATTTCGGCAGCCCCGATCCCCGCGGTGAGTGCCGGATCTTCCGACAGGCTCTCGAACGTGCGGCCCCAGCGCGGGTCGCGATCGATATTGACGGTGGGCCCGAGATCGGCGCCGGAACCCTTTGCAGCCTGCTCTGCTCCGAGCGTGATGCCGTAGAGCAGGGCGTCCGTCTTGGAGAACGTCGCCGCAACCGCGATGCCGGCGGGAAACTGCGTGACCCCGGTGAGATAGTCGGCGACGCCCGCCGGTCCGTCTTCGTAGCCGATACCAGGAATGCATAACCGCGTGTTTGCAGCGGTGAAGAACACGTACGGTACGGCAGGCGGCGTGCTCTCGCTTGTGCCATTGCCCTGCACAAGTGCGATCTCGTCGGCAACGGTCATCTTCGCGAGCAGCATGTCGACGCGGGTGGCGACAGGCAGGCTCGGGTTCAACCAGGGGCAGTCGGCCGGATTGCCGACCGGTCCGGCGGCTGCGGTGTGAAGCGGAACCAGTCCGGCGAGAAGGGCCGGCAAGGCGGCACCGGCCCAGCGGAAATGCCGCCTGTTCTTGAGGGTATCCCTGCTTTCCGGAGGCCGCTGCTCTCCTGCAAGTCGCGCTGCCAGATGACAGCCATTAATGCCAATCATTCCTGACTTTCCTCTATTATTTTGGATCGGCAGTGACAGGGCCTGGATGATATCTTGACCTGTGCAGTACAGACGCGAGGGCTGGCGACAGTATGAACTGACGACGTCGTCCCTGTGACGAACCCCGTTGTGCTTCACTCGAAAGATCGAGCGTCAAAATCCCTGATTCTAGCTGTCGACTGTCGACACTAACAAACCTAGGAGCCCAGGCTTTGGTCCGCAAGCAAGATCTGGATCGCTTCAGAAATTCAATAATATTCCTCAAAATCCGGGCGCAGAATCGACAGCGTCAAGGAATTTAATCTCGATCATGCATGTGAGATGCACTTGCCTGGGCCGAGAAAACGCCATGGCTCGAGTCAGGAAGTATTTGCCTTCGGCATGATGAAAAAGGCCGCACGGGTGACCCGATTGGTGCGGTGCGGCACGGATTTCCGAATTCCTGCGGGCGATATTTCGCTGCACCATCGCGGCGGAACGTCGAAATCACGCGCCTCGTCGAGAAGTCCGGAGTTGCCGAATAACGATATGCAAGGTTCGAGCCGTTGTTCTAAAAATCAATCCGAATGACGCTACGGCCTGTCGGCTCGAACGCTATCTGCCGGTCGGCATTGCGTGAACCTGGAACGTCGCGGTGAGTGTCCTGCCGCTCAGGAAGCTGACCGTCACCGGAACCGTGCCGCCGGGTTGCACGGATGCGGCCGGGTTGGTGCATTGCAGGTGATAGCCGCCGCGCGCGAACACCATCTTGTCCTTGGCCGGGATCGTCAGCTTGTCGAGCGGCGACAGGCTGTCCGCCGGCGACGACGCGCTGGCGTCGCGAAAGCTCAGCGTGCTGCAGGCGGGCGACTGCCAGCCGGTGATCAGCACCGCGGTATCGCTGGTGTTGGTCACGGTGAAGAAGCCGCGCGCAGCGTGGTCCGAGATGCGGATGAAGCTGCCGTCGCTGATCGAGACACCCTTGGGCGGCTCCGCCGGCGCCGCAGCGGTGCCGCCCAGCAGGGCCAGGGTGGCAAGCAGACGAAAGCAACGGGGTCGGGTCATCGGGCAGCCTCGCCAGGTCGTGGATCCGGCATATGCCGTCTGGCCTGGTAACGCCGGACTTGTCTCGATGGTCGCGCGGGAGCACCTCTGGCCCGAATTTAAGTTGAAGAGAGCCCAGATGCGCTGCCCGTTCTGCGGCCACGAGGATACGCAGGTCAAAGACAGCCGCCCGAACGAGGACGGCGCCGCCATTCGCAGGCGCCGGTTCTGCACCGGCTGCGGCCAGCGCTTCACCACCATCGAACGGGTGCAGCTGCGCGAGCTCGTGGTGGTGAAGTCGGACGGGCGACGGGTGCCGTTCGAGCGCGACAAGCTGGCCCGGTCGATCCGCATCGCCATGCGCAAGCGGCCGGTCGACGAGGAGCGCATCGAGCGGATCGTCAACGGCCTGGTGCGCCAGCTCGAGGCGTCCGGCGAGACCGATATCCCGAGCGCGCAGCTGGGCGAGCTGGTGATGGACACGCTGCGGGAAGTCGATGCGGTCGCCTATGTGCGGTTCGCCAGCGTCTATCGCGATTTCCGCGAGGCGCGGGACTTCGAGACCATCCTCGGCTCGCTGGCGGCACCCGACGTCGCCGATCCCGGCGAGGCTGGACCTGACCGTCCAAAGGCGCGATGAAGCGCCGCATGACCGTCATCGCACGCCGACCGAACCGCTGCCCGGGAGCCCTCTGATGGCGGAAGGCCAGATCGAGGGCGACGATGGAGTCAATCGCCGCCGACAACCTGCCCGGACCCGGTCGCGCACCGCGGCACGGGTGGGTGCGGTGCAGGCGCTGTTCCAGAGCGAGCAGGGCGGCGAGAGTGCGGAGAGCGTGATCGACCAGTTCGTGCGTCACCGCCTCGGCGAGCTGCCGGGGACCGGCGGCTACGAGGAGGGTCGGGTGCCGGATGCCGACGTCCGGTTGTTCGGGCGGATCGTGCGCACGGCTGTTCTGGAGCAGGACCGGCTCGACCTGATGCTGGTCGAGGTGCTGCCGGAGGAGTGGCCGCTGGGCCGGCTCGATCCGGTGCTGCGGGCGTTGCTGCGCGCGGCCGGCGGCGAGCTGACGATGCCCGACGGGCCGCCCGGCCGGGTCGTGATCAATGAATATCTCGACGTGGCGCACGGCTTCTTCTCAGGCGACGAGCCACGCATGGTGAACGGCCTGCTGAACGCGCTCGGCCGCCGACTGCGTCCGGCCGACTTCGATGCCGCTCCGATACGTGACGCGGCGCCGGACCCGGTTGCGCCGGACCTGATCGAGCCCGAGCATACTGCCCCGGACCCGTCCGATCCGTGAGCCAGCCGGCCGGCGAGTTCGCCTTCATCGCCAGGCATTTCCGGTCCCTCGCCGGCCCGGGGGCATTGGCGCTGTCGGACGACGCCGCGGTGTTCATGCCGCCCGCCGGCCGCGAACTCGTGGTGTGCGCCGACGCGATGGTGGCGGGCGTGCATTTCCTCCCCGACGACCCGTCCTATGACATCGGCCGCAAACTACTGCGGGTGAACCTGTCGGACCTCGCGGCGATGGGCGCCGTGCCGCTCGGCTACCTCATGACCGTGTCGGTGCCGCCCGACCTGCCATCCGACTGGTTCGAGGGCTTCAGCGCCGGGCTGGCGGCCGATCAGGCGACCTACGGCCTGTCGCTGCTGGGCGGCGACACTACCTCGACCACCGGCCCGCTGGTGCTGTCGCTGACGATCCTGGGCCACGTGGCGCCAGGCGAGGCCGTCCGGCGTAACGGCGCCCGGCCAGGTGACGGCGTCTGGGTGACCGGCACGATCGGTGACGGCAGCCTCGGTCTGGCCTGCCTGCAGGGCGAGCTCGACGATCCGACCGGCTTCCTGGCGGACCGCTACCACGTGCCGCAGCCCCGGCTCGGGCTGGCGCTGAGCAGGCTCGTGCATGCGGCGATCGACGTCTCCGACGGGCTGGTCCAGGACCTCGGGCACCTGTGTCGCGAAAGCGGCGTCGGTGCGGTGGTGGAGGCGACGCTGGTGCCGGCCTCCGATGCGGCCCGTGTCGCCGGTGCTGCCTGGCTGGAGCGCAGGCTCACCGGGGGCGACGACTACGAGCTGCTGCTGGCCGTCCCCGCGGACGCGGAAGCGATATTGCTGCGCGCGGCAGCGGCTGCGGGCGTGGCGCTGACCCGGATCGGAACCTTCGAGACCGGTCCGGCCCGGGTGCGGGTTCTGGCTGCGAACGGCAGCGAGCTCGTGTTCCGGAGCCCAGGCTGGAGCCATGTCAGCGACGCGTTCGGGGTGCGGGGATGACCGACGACGATCGGCAGCTGGCGGTGCAGGCGGCGAGGGTGCTCGGCCTGGCGCTCGATCCGGATCATCTGGACGGCGTGGCAGCGCACCTCGCTTTGCTCCGCCAGCATGTCGCACGGGTGATGGCCGTGCCGCTGCCGCCTGACATCGAGTCGGCACCGGTGTTCCGGCCGTGACCGCACAGGCGCCCATGGCCGATGCGATCGACCTTGCTGCAGGTGTGCGGAGCGGCCTGTGGTCGGCAACGGCGCTGACCCGGTCGGCGCTCGATCGCATCGCCCGGCACGACACGCTGCTCAACTGCTTCACCCACGTGCGCGCCGAAGCTGCTCTCGCCGAGGCCGGCCGGGTGGATGCGTCACATGCCCGCGGCGAGCCGGTCGGACCGCTGGCCGGCGTTCCGTTCGCGGTGAAGAACCTGTTCGACGTGGCCGGGCATACCACCCTGGCCGGATCGCGCGTGCTGGCCGGCGGGGCGGCGGCGACCGAGGACGCCACCGCAGTCGCCCGGTTGCGGCAGGCCGGCGCGATCCTGCTCGGCATGCTCAACATGGACGAGTTCGCGTATGGCTTCTCCACCGAGAACGCCCATTACGGCACCACCGGCAATCCGCACGATCCGTCGCTGATCGCGGGTGGATCGTCGGGTGGGTCGGCCGCCGCGGTCGCCGCCGGGCTGGTGGCGCTGAGCCTGGGCTCCGACACCAACGGCTCGATCCGGGTGCCGGCGTCGCTGTGCGGCGTGTTCGGGCTGAAGCCCACCTATGGCCGGCTGTCGCGCGCGGGCGCGTTTTCACTCTCCGCCAGCCTGGATTGCGTCGGTCCGTTCGCCCGCAGCGTGCGTGACCTGGCTCTTGCCTACGAGCTGATGCAGGGCGCCGACCCGCGAGACCCGGTGCAGGCGGCGCAATCCTGTACGGGCGTGTTCGATCCGGCCCTGGCCGGGCTCCACGAACCGCCGCTGTCCGGGGGCGGGATGCGCGTCGGCGTGCTGCAGGGCTGGTTCCGTCACGGCGCGTCCGACCAGGCGTTGGCCGCAACCGACAGCATCGCCGCAGCACTGCACGCGTCCGGGGCCACCATCGCGCCGGTACAGCTCGACGATGCCGCGATCGCCCGGTCGGCGGCGTTCTGCATCACCGGGGCCGAGGCTGGGACGCTGCATCTGCCGTGGCTCGCAACCCGGGCCGGCGAGTACGAGCCCGCGGTGCGCGACCGGCTGATCGCGGGCGCCATGATGCCGGCTGCCGTGGTGATCCAGGCGCAGCGGCTGCGCAGCCGGTTCCGGGCACAGGTGGCCGAGCTGTTCGAGCGCGTCGACCTGCTGCTGGCACCGGCGACCCCGTGCGCCGCCGTGCCACACGGCCAGGCCACGATGATGCTCGACGGCAAGCCGGTCTCGGCACGTGCCAACATGGGGCTCTACACCCAGCCGATCAGCTTCGCCGGGCTGCCGGTGGTGACGGTCCCGGTGCAACTGGCGACCGACCGGCTGCCGATCGGCGTCCAGCTGATTGCGCGGCCCTGGGCGGAGGGGCTGGCGCTGCGGGTGGCGGCGATGCTGGAATGGCACGGCGTCGCGCAGTGCCGCCCGCCCGACTATGGCTGACACCCGGGCGTCGATCAGGCTGTTCCTCGCCTGCGTCGCCATGCTGGGGGTGATCCTGGTGTTCCGGACGCCGCCCATGGCTGGCTTCGACGAGGCGTACCACTGGCGGCGCGCATTGCAGGTGGCCGACCTGCATCCGTTCGGTCGCCGGCTCGGTCCGAACGACTGGGGTGGCCGGCTCGATCCGCGGGAGATGGCCTTCGAAACCCGCGCGGATGCCGCGATCGCCGCCACGCAGCCGCTATCGGTGGCCGGGCTGCACGCGCTGTCGGATCAGCTCGCCGCATCGCCCGCGCCGCAGGGCAAGTCGGGCCGGCCGGTGGTGTCGTTTCCCTCCACCGCCTCGTTTTCGCCGATCGCCTACCTGCCCTCGGCCGCCGGGATCCTCGTGGCGCGCGTCCTCCGGCTCGGGCCGCTCGAGCAGATGCATGCCGGGCGGCTGGCGAATCTCGCCGGCTATCTCGGGCTGGTCTGGTGCGTGGTGCTGATCCTGCCGGTCGGGCGGCTGGCGGTGCTGGCCCTGCTGACCATGCCGACGCCGCTGCACCTGGCCGCAAGCTTCAGCGCCGATCCGGTCTGCAACGCCCTGCCGGCGCTGCTGGTCGCCTGCTGCCTGCGCCTGCGCAGGGTGACCGTGCCGCCACCGGGGTCGATCCTGGCACGCCGGTGGCCGGCCTGGCTGTTCGGCCTGGTGGTGCTGGTCGGGCTCCTGAAGCCGATCTGCTGCGTGGTGTCGGCGATGCTCCTGCTGGTGCCCGTGCGGCTGTTCGCAGGCGCACCTGCCAGGGCACGGCGCGCCGCATGGACCTACCGGATCGCGGCGATCGCCGTGTGCGCCGCGGTCGCCCTCGGCTGGAACCTCGCATATCCCTTCGTGCCCGGCCGCTATTGGCATACCGGCGCCGATCCACATGCGGCGGTTCGCGTTCTGCTATCGGCGCCAATGCACGGCATTCGGATCCTGGCTGCCAATGCCTGGAACGACAGCCGCTTCTGGTGGAGCGATGGCTGGGGACGCTATGGCGGCGGCCCGGGGCCGTATCACTTCACCACGCCGGAGCGGCTGGCCGAGCTGTTCCTGATGCTGCTGCTGCTGCTCACGCTGGCCGAGGCGTCTCGCCCGCTCCCGGGCCCCGGCACCTCGCCCCGGGCGATCGGGCAAGCCAGGATCATGGCGATGACCGCACCACCGGTGCTGCTGCTTCTGGTGGCGGTCGCTTACCTGGCGGCGCTGCTGCTGGCGTTCCGTATCGGCTACGGCCCGCCTGGGTCGGACTTCATCGACGGCGTGCAGGGCCGCTACCTGCTGCTGCCCGATCTGCTGTGCCTGCTCGCATTGGCCGCGGCCTGGCCGTTCCGGGCCGTGATCCTGGGCAGGCTGGCACCACCGCTGCTGCTCGGCTGCCTGCTGCTCGACCTGCTGAGCGTCATCATCGCACTTGGCCACTACGCCGCCGTCTGGCACTGATGTCGCCGCGGCTTCGGGCTGGCGAGGATGACGATGCGTTCGATCGGGCTTGTTTCTCTTCTACTCCTGCTGTCGGCGTGCGGCGGCGGTCACTCCACACCCACGGCCAACCTGTCGGTCACCTGTGACGGCCGCCTGGAACTGGCCGGTGCGGCCACGATCGACGTGACCTCCACGCCGGGCAGGGGCGCCAGCCTGAGCTTCCCGGATCCGGTCAATCCCGGGCAGACCGGCACGCTGCCGCTGCCCGACGGTCGCGCCTGCACCATCGCCCCGGTGCTCAACACCGGCGACAAGACCGACAAGCCGGCCGCCAGCTGAACGGACCGGGCGGAACCGCGGCGATGAACCGGTCTCCCGACATGCTCCATTCCGTCGCCTGGATGCATCGCAGCTACGGCGGCGGTTTCGGGATGCATCATCTCCAGGGCGGCGGGTGGATCACCCACATGGTGATCTCGTCGGTCATCCACGGCCTGATCTACGGCATGATCTTCCGCCTGCTCAGCCATCTCAGCCTGGGCGAGATCGTGCTTCTCGTCGTGCTGGTGATTGTCGGACTGTATGCCTGGAACCGGGACCGCACCTACCGGCGTTGGTGATCCACCGCCCCTACTTCATACCTGCCGACCTGGAAGGCCTGTTGCCCATGAAGCTGTTCGTGATCGAGATCGAAGGTGAGCCCATCGTGGTGTTCCCCGAGGACGACCTGTCGCTGGCGCAGGAGGAGGCGGCTACCGGCAACGTCACCGAGGCGCTGCAGGAGTTCCAGCGCGACGGCAAGCCGGTCTGGAACGGCGAGGGCAAGCTCGCGGTGCGTGAGGCCGATGCCGACGAGACCGCACTCTACAATGCCGGCCTGGCCGAGGCGCTTGAGGATGGCGACATCACCGAGGACGAGACCGACGAGTTCGCCGTGTTCCTGATCGAAACCGACGACATGGACTGACCGGCCCTCGCGGCGTCTGCGAACCGCCCCGCAGGGCAAGCGTTACGGACGCGCGAGGCGGGCTTCGGTCGGCCTCTGGAGACAGCTCCCATGACAGACCGGTCCTCTCCCCGCGGCGCCTTGTTGCTCGCGGTTGCCCTGGCGGCGACGGCCGGCGCGACATGCGTGCCTGCGTCGGCGCAGACCGGCCTCGGCACCCCTGGTGGCGGCAGCTCGGGCGGCATCAACACGACCGGCGCCGGGACCGGCCTGAGCAGCCCCGGGACGATCCGGGGCTCCACCTCCAGCGGGCCCGGCTTCAGCAATCCGAACGCGATCAGCAATCCGGGCGTACCGAACACGACGATCGGCACTCCGGGCACGTTCGGTGGCGGCCTGGTGAGCCCGAGTGTCGGGGTTCCTCCTCCGGCTCCGACCGCGATGGCGCCCTCCGGCCGGATCTCCGTCGCCCCGCGGCCGCGCTAGACCCCGCCGTCCAAGCCGTATGTCGCCAGGCGCGCTGCGTTGAATTTGGCCGTCGCCGAGGAGGATGGTCTCCCGGTCCCGCGTCGCTATTGGGCGATGCTGGCCATCGCCCTTGCCGTGACGATGGCGGTGCTGGACGGCGCGATCGCCAACGTGGCGTTGCCGACCATCGCCCGCGACCTGCATGCAAGCCCCGCCGACTCCATCTGGGTGGTCAACGCCTACCAGCTCGCCATCACCATCAGCCTGCTGCCGGTCGCGGCCCTCGGCGAGATCCATGGCTACCGGCGCGTCTATCTGATCGGGCTGGTGCTGTTCACCCTGGCCTCGGCAATCTGCGCCCTGTCGGACTCGCTGCTGACGCTGACCCTGGCCCGCGTGGCGCAAGGGTTCGGCGCGGCCGCCATCATGAGCGTGAATGCCGCGCTGACCCGCTTCGTCTATCCACGCCGGCTGCTCGGGCGCGGCATCGGCATCAACGCGATGGTGGTGGCGATCTCCTCCGCACTCGGGCCCAGCGTTGCGGCGGCCATCCTGTCGGTCGGCAACTGGCCGTGGCTGTTCGCCATCAACGTGCCGATCGGCGTGCTGGCGTTCGCGGTGGCGATCCGCAGCCTGCCGACGACACCGCCTGCCAGCCATCGCTTCGATACCGGCAGCGCGCTGCTGAGTGCCGCCACCTTCGGGTTGCTGATCGCCGCCATCGACGGCGCCGGGCACTCCGCCCACCTGCCGATGGTGCTGGGCCTGGTCGTGCTGACGGTGGTGTGCGGCACCCTCCTGGTGCGCCGGCAGGCCGGCCGTACGGCGCCGCTGCTGCCGGTCGACCTGCTGCGCATTCCGGTGTTCGCGCTGTCGATCCTCACCTCGATCCTGTCCTTCACAGCGCAGATGCTCGCCTTCGTGGCGCTGCCGTTCTATTTCCAGGACGCGCTCGGCCGCTCTGCGGTGCAGACCGGCCTGCTGCTGACGCCCTGGCCACTGGCGCTTGCCGTCGTCGCACCCTTCGCAGGCAGGCTCTCCGACCGGTATTCAGCCGGCCTGCTCGGTGGTCTCGGGCTGCTGATCATGGGGCTCGGCCTGATCCTGATCGTGCAGCTGCCGGCGCATCCCGGCGACCTGGCACTGGTCTGGCGCCTGGCGCTGTGCGGCATCGGGTTCGGGCTGTTCCAGACACCTAACAATCGCGCCATGCTGCAGGCGGCGCCCAGGCACAGGTCGGGTGGCGCCGGTGGGATGCTCGCCACCGCCCGGCTGCTCGGCCAGACCACGGGCGCCGCCCTGGTTGCGATGATCTTCTCGCTGGCGCCGATGCGGGGCACCGCGCTGTCGGTCACGGTGGCCGCCGTCTGCGCGATCCTGGCCGCCGCGGTCAGCCTGGTCCGGCTGGGAACACAGCCCGGCAACGCCACCTCGCAGCCGGCCGGCTGAGCTGCGAGCACGCCCCCGCCGCGTGGTGTCCGGATGCCGTGGCGAGCGGCGGAAAGATCCCGGCATGACTGCAGCGTACCGGGTGGCGGCCCGGGCCGGGTGGCGACCGCCGGTCATGGCAATGCTGGCAATGCTGGTTGCGTGGTCCGCTTCGGCTACACCGGCTGCGCACGCTCCCGCGAGTGTCGCTGCGGGCGGTGCCTCGCGCACCCGGGCCGCGCCGCCGCCGGTCGTGCTGCAGCCGCCCTCGGTGTTGTTCGGCGACCTCTACCGCGAGGTCGAGATGCAGCATGTCTTCGGCGACCAGAAGACGTTTGCGGACGCTGTGCCGCGAAAGCCGCCGGAGCAGGTCATGGGTGACTACGCGGTTGCGTCGGCCAAGCCGGACTTCGATTTGCGGGCTTTCGTCGCAGCGCATTTCACCCTGTCCCGGCTGGATCGTCTTGATTTTACGCCGCGGCCCGACCAGCCGATCGCAGACTATATCGCCCGCATGTGGACGGTGCTGCAGCGCCGGCCGGACGCCACGCAGTCATTCTCGTCGCTGCTGCCGCTGCGCTATCCGTATGTCGTTCCGGGCGGCCGGTTCAGCGAGATCTACTATTGGGACAGCTACTTCACCATGCTCGGGCTCGAGCACGACAGACGCCACGATCTCGCGACCGACATGATCCGCAACATGGCGTCGCTGATCGACCGCTACGGCCATATCCCGAACGGCAACCGCACCTACTACCTGAGCCGCTCCGAGCCGCCGTTCTTTGCATGCATGATCGACCTGATGGCGGCGCATGACGGGCCCCAGGCGTATCTCACCTATCTGCCGGAGCTGGCCGCCGAGTATCGCTACTGGATGCAGGGCGAGGACGACCTGGCACCGGGGCGTGCGCACCGTCATGTCGTACGGCTTGCCGACGGGATCGTCATGAATCGCTACTGGGACGATCGCGACGTGCCGCGGGACGAGAGCTATGCCGAGGATGTCGCCACCGCGAAAACGAGCGGCCGGCCGCCCGCCGAGATCTATCGCGAGCTGCGCGCCGGCGGCGAGACCGGCTGGGATTTCAGCTCGCGCTGGCTGGCGGATGGCCGCACGCTCGGTACGATCCGCGTGACCCAGCTGCTGCCGGTCGACCTCAACAGCCTGATCGCGCACATGGAACAGACCCTCGCGCACGGCTACGAGCTAAGAGGCGAGCCGCGCCGCGCCGACTATTTCCGGCAGCGTGCAGCAATGCGGATCGCAGCGATCCGTCGCCTGATGTGGGACCAGGCGGACGGCGTCTTCACCGACTATCTCTGGACCGATCGGCGGCAGACCGGAACGATCACCGCCGCCACCGTCGTGCCGCTGTTCCTGGGCCTCGCGACCCCGGAGGAGGGCGCCCGCGTGGCGGACACGGTCCGCACGCGACTGCTCCGTCCGGGTGGCATGACGACGAGCCTGGACGCCGACGGCCAGCAATGGGACGGCCCGAACGGCTGGGCGCCGATGCAGTGGATGGCGGTGGTAGGCCTGCGCGCTTACGGCAAGGACGTGCTGGCCGCCGACATCGCCAGCCGGTGGATCGAGCGCCAGATCGCGGCCTATACGCGGAGCGGCGTTCTGCTCGAGAAATACAATGTGCGCGACGACCGGACCTCCTCGGACGGCGGTGGTGGTGGTGGCGGCGAATATCCGCTGCAGGTCGGTTTCGGCTGGACCAACGGCGTGCTGGCCGTGCTGATGCAGCTCTATCCGGGTACGACACGGGCCAGCCTGGAGACCAATCCTGCCATCCGGCTGCCGGCGTCACCCGGGCATTGATGTCGCGGGTGCTCGCATCGGCGCGTGAAACGGCTGGACGCGAAAGCGTCCAGGAACCACCAGCTCATGGACGGACATCGCGTTGCGGGAACGGCCAGACCTCTCCGTGTGCTGCCGAAAGTGGCAGTAGTTGTCTGCGCCCTCGGCGCCGCGGTGCGAGCCGAGGCGGGGGTTGATGTCGACGTGTCCAGCTACGCCCGCGCGCAACGGATGGTCTGCATCGATGGGTGGCGCCGGTCGAACCTGTTCTGTCCTGGAACGGGATCACCGATCGGGGTCCCGGATGCGGGCGCAGGTGGCAACACGGTGGCTTGGCGCCATGTGCAGGGCGCGATCGCCCGCACCACCCAGGTCTTTTCCTATGACCGTGCGGGACACTTTTTCGGCGATCCTGAGCCGACTCCGATGGACGCGAACAATGAGCAGAGGACAATGTCGCCATGACCAGGACGGGCAATCCCTTCAAGGCGCGGCTTCGCCAGCCCGGTGCGCAGATCGGCCTCTGGCTGTCGCTGGCCAATGCCTATTCGGCGGAGCTCTGCGCCGGCGCCGGGTATGACTGGCTGCTGATCGACGGGGAACACGCCCCGAACGACATCCCGACCATCCTGGCGCAGCTGCAGGCGATCGCGGCCTACCCGGTGCATCCGATCGTCAGGCCGGTCGCGGGTGAGGCCTGGATGATCAAGCAGCTGCTGGATATCGGCGCGCAGACCATCCTGGTGCCGATGGTCGAGACACCGGAGCAGGCCGCCGCCCTGGTTGCCGCCATGCGCTATCCGCCGGCCGGGGTGCGCGGGGTCGGCGCTGCGGTCGGGCGTGTCTCGGGCTGGGACCGTCGCGCCGACTACCTGCACCAGGCGGATGCCGAGACCTGTCTGCTGGTGCAGATCGAGACCAGGCTGGGGCTCGAGAATCTCGACGCGATCGCCGCGATCGACGGCATCGACGGGCTGTTCATCGGGCCGGCCGACCTGTCCGCGTCGCTCGGCTTCCTCGGCGACCCGACCGCGGCGCCGGTGGTCCAGGCGATCGACGACGCGTTCCAGCGGATCATCGCATCCGGAAAGGCGGCCGGCATCCTGCTCGGCGACGAGGCGCTGGCGGCACGGGCAATCGGGCAGGGCGCCCGCTTCGTCGCGGTCGGCACCGATGTCGGACTGCTCAGGCGCGGCGCGGACGGCCTGGCCGCGCGGTTCGGCTGCGCGGCGCCTGCGGAGACGGGCAGGAGCTCCTACTAAGGCGGTCGTCTGCAGACGACCGCGACGCGTGCAGACCGAGCGGTCGACCCTCCGGGATCGAGACGGCGTCACATGAGGCAAGACCGCTCGCAGCCGGCAACAAAACTCAGTATATAGAAGCGGCTTTCTGACGACCTGATCCGAAACGCAAGCGGAATGGCATGCCGCACCGAGGCCCTGACATGGGAAGCAGTCACCCGCCTGCGGTGCAATCGAGCGCACGCTTCTATGTGATCATGTCGGTCGTTCTCGCCTGCATCGTCGTGTTCGGCTTCTCCCACACGATCCCCTTCGATCTCGCCCCGCCTGGCCTCCCGCTGCTGCTTCTGCTGCACGCCGTGATCTTTGGCGCCTGGGTGCTCCTGTTCATCGTTCAGGCGTCCCTGGTCGCCAGGCGCTCCATCGTGATGCATCGACGGCTCGGCTGGGTCGGCGTCGGGTTGGCGTGTGCGATGATAATCCTCGGCTGCAGCGCCATCCTGCTCGCGCTGTGGCATAAATCGCTCCCGCCGTTCTATCCGCCCGGCCTTTTCATTGTCCGTGGCATCGTCGGGCTGGTCTTGTTTGCCGGCCTCCTCACCGCGGCGATCCGGTTGCGCCGCAAACCCGAGTGGCACAAGCGGCTCACCCTGTGCGCCGCCATGACCGTGGTCGTTCCGGGGCTGGAGCGATCGCTGCCGTTGCCGCTGTTCGGCGCGGCCTGGCCATTCGTGGCGGACGGGGTGCTCGATCTCATCGCGCTCGTCGGACCGGCGATGGACCTGTCGATTCGCAAGCGCATCCACCCGGCTTATGTCTGGGGAGTGGGTGCGATCGTAGCAGGTCAGGCCGTCGTCGACCTTGTCGCCCCGTCGCCTATCGCGGCGCTGATGCTGCGCCTGGTCGGCGCGAGCTAGCGGCAGCGACGGCAGGGTCGGACGGGACCGCCAGCACGTCCCGGCAGCCGGCGCCTACTCGGCCGGCTCGGCGACGGTGCGGTCAGGCACTGGTGCCATCGCCTCGAACACGCCGTCGCGGCGGATCAGCGCGTGGAACAGCGCAGCACCCAGATGCAGCAGGATCAGCGCGAAGAACGCGAACGCCAGGGTGCGGTGCGCGGTCCAGAGCAGGCTGTGCAGCGTGTCGCTCTGCGGCAGGATCGGCGGCAGGGTGAAGCCGAGCATCTTCACCGGGTAGGCGGCTGCGGACAGCATGCCCCAGCCGATCAGCGGCATCGCCAGCATCAGCGCATAGAAGGCGTAGTGCGACAGCCGGGCCGCGAGCTTCATCGGCTCCGGCAGGTCGGCCGGCAGCGGCGGCGACCCATACCGCAGCCGCACCGCGATCCGCAGCAGCACCAGGATCAGGATGGCGATGCCGAGGGGCTTGTGGATGGAAACCAGCGTCAGGTAGCGCTGGCTGATCGTCGAGACCATGCCGACGCCGATGAACAGCATGGCCAGGATGCAGGCCGCCATCAGCCAGTGGATGCCCCGCTGCAGCGGGGTGAAGCGGGGCGGGACGACCAGCCCGGCCGGGGTGGCGCCGGCGGTGGTGGCGCTCATGGCTTGGCTCCCTGGTCAGGTGCCGTGCGCGGATAATCGGCTGCTTCCGCCGTGCGCCGGTCGTAGGATACCGCATACGCCGCCGAGCGTGCCGCCGGGAACGGATCGTCCGACGTGGTCATGCCGTCCGGCAGCACGGTCGGGTCGTAATTGATGTCGCGGCAGGGTCCGTCGCGCTCCGGCTGCACCGCACTCACGACCAAAGTACCGACATCGACGGCGTGCCGGTCCGCGGGCCACGGCCTGGTGGGATCGGCGGTGGGATCGGCGGCGTCGGCCACCGTCACTTGCATGGTCCAGCGCACCGGGCCGGCCTGCACCCGCTTCGTGATCTCCTGCTCGAGCAGGTCGGGCCCGCCGGCATCGAGCGTGGCGGGATCCACCGTCACTGGCTGGGTCGCCGGCAGCATCGACCAGCGCACGGCATGCGCGGTGCCGGAGCGGTCGATGAAGCGGAAGGCGTTCAGGCCGTTGTACCGGTCCTCGGCGTAGGAGCCGGTCCAGGGGCCGGTCTTGGCCCAGCCGAGGAACGGCTTGAACTCGGGGTGGCTCGCGATGAAGCCGCCCATCGCGCCGGGGTCCTTGGAGCCGCTGGCGGTCAGCAGCGCATAGAACGCCCGGGGCGTGGAGACCGCGAAGAACGGCGCGTTGATCATGCCGCTGCGCCATTCCTGGCCACCCGGCGGCGTGATGTCGATGCTGAGCCCGCGGACCCGGACGGTGGCATCCTTCGCATCGGGATCGGGCGTTCCGAGATTGAACCGGCCCACCACGGGGTAGGAGCCGGATACGAACACCGCCGCCCGGGACAATGCCGTGCCGTTCCCGTCGGCCTCGAACTGGCCGGTGAAGCAGACGCCCTTGGCATGGTTGCGCCGGTGGCCGAGATCTCCCGGCGCCGGCGTTCCGAGTCCGTTCACGAGGCGGGACGGGGTCAGCCGGTGCGGCGAGAGCCAGCCCGCGGTGTAGGCAAACGCGCCGGCGGTGCAGCCGAGCACGGCGGCGATGACGATCAGGGATCCGAGCGGAGCCGATGACGGCGGGCGGGGGGTCTGTGGCATCGCGTCTTCCCTGGCCGCGGCGCTTCCGGCGGCATGGCCTCGTCAGGCAGAGGCTAAGCCTGATGCCAATCATGCCGGAAATGCAACCATTTCCTGACCATGGCGTCCGCATGGCGTGGCTCGCGTGCTTGACCCTCCGCCGGGCGATCTTCAGGTTCGATCCGTCGGGCATCGGCAGCGGCAGGCTGAGCACGCGGCGACCCCACGAATGCTGCACGGCAGACAGAGGCTCGTCATGACCCGCCGCCATCGGTTCGTTTCCACCGTCTGCGGCCTCGCGGCCGTCATGCTCACCTGTGCCGCGTCACCCGCGTCGCGTGCTGCAGGTCCGGTGCCGCCGCGGCAGGATGTCGGTCCGGCGCCGGAGTTCGCGGGGATCAAGGGCTGGCTGAATGGCGGTCCGCTGACCATGGCGGGTCTGCGCGGCAAGGTCGTGCTGGTCGATTTCTGGGCGTATTCCTGCATCAACTGCATCCGCACGCTCCCCTTCCTCGAGCGATGGCAGAGCCAGTACGGCAGCCAGGGCCTGGTCGTGGTGGGCGTGCACACGCCGGAGTTCAGGTTCGAGACCAATCCGCACAACATCCAGTCGGCGATCTCGCGCTTCGGCATCAACTACCCGGTCGCCGAGGATGACGACATGCAGACCTGGAACGCGTTCCACAACCGGTACTGGCCGGCGGAGTACCTGATCGATCGCGCCGGGCACATCGTCTCTGCCCATGCCGGCGAGGGCGAGTACGGCGCCACCGAGAACGCGATCCGCACGCTGCTCGGCAACCACTCATCGGTAGGCCCGGAGAACGGCGTCGACCTCAGCCGGATCGGCTCGCCGGAGATGTATTTCGGGCTGCAGCGGGTCGCGATGCTGGCCAGTCCGCAGGCGCCGCGTGCCGGCGCGCAGATCTACACCGCCCCGGCCACGCTGCCGCTGAACCGGTTCGCGCTGGTCGGACGCTGGAGCCTGGCGGGCGAGAGCGCGACGCTGGCTCAACCGGGCGGCCGGATCCTGCTGCATTGCCGTTCCGGCAAGATCTTCATGGTGGCGAGCAGCACTGCGCCGGTCACGGTGAAGGTGACGGTCGACGGCAAGCCCGCGGCGGACGTGACCATCCAGGGCAGCAGGCTCTACACCCTCTTCGACAGCAGCGATTACGGCGAGCACGAGCTCGAACTGGACATTCCGCGGGCGGGTCTGTCGGCGTTCACCTTCACGTTCGGCTAAGGGCTCTCGACGGACCCGCGGGCTATACGTCCTGGCGGAAACCCCACCGATGTATCCTGGCGGGCCCGGACGGTTCGAGGCGCCAGGCTCGGGCTGGGCACTCGATCGATGGCACGTTCCTCATGTGTCCAGGTATTCCTGCGGAGTGCAGACCTCCGGGAGGATGGTGAGGAGGGCGACCGGAGGCCATCGGAAGGCGACATCGGCTCGCACGAGGCACCTGGCGTTGACTTTTGAGGCGGGCGCAGACCGTTCCATCGATGATCCGCGGGCAGGGTGGCGCGACCAGACGCTACCCGAGCCAGACAGCATCACCCCGGCAAGACTTTCTGATCGAAGCCGAACTCTCGCGGAAGTTCAACTCGCTGGTTTCCTGCGACGTGAGGTGGCCTCCGATCAAAGCCCAGGCTGCCCAGACTGGCTGCCGTCGCGCGGTGTGACGATCCTGTCCTGGGGACTGAGGCATGCGCCGGAGTGTGCCGCGACCGGGTCGACGCGTCCCTGCACCTGGTCCAGCCCGGCCCGACCGGCAGCACGCCCGAGGATCATACCTGCCTGGCCCAGGTGTCAGACAGGCCTGATCAGGTGCCCGTAGGCTTCGGGCGAGGTGGCAATGCCGGACAGGACGCTTCCCGTCGTGGTCCCGGCCTGCAACGATGTGACCCAGTGGTTCAGCCCTGGCTGGTCCGGCACGCGGCCAAGTCCGGTGGCATACAAGCTGGTAACCAGTGCCGAGGGGCCTTGCCCGGCGTGATCGGCCATGAACTCCGGCGAGGCGGCAATGCTCTGCGCGATCTGCTGTGGCGTGAGGCCACCCTGGAGCGCCTGGGTGAAGACGGCGAGGCCGCCCGGGTCAGGGGCGCGGCCGAACGCCGTCTCGTAGAGCTCGGTGATCAACGCGCCGTTCGCGTCCGGCACCCAGACGTTGGCGGTGTCTGCTGCGAGGTGGGTTCTGGCTTCGTCCGATTGCGCCATGCCAGCGGCGATCGAGCCGAACGACGCGCCGTTCGCCAGGGCCTGGACATAGTTGGCCAGCCCGGGCGCGTCCGGCGCACGCCCGAGCAGGCCCTGGTAGAGCAGCGTCACGAACCCGGTGTCGCTCATGCTGGCGGGCGTGCCGTGCAGGTGCTGGAACTCCGGGCTGTCCAGCATGGCGGTCGCGACTGAGGCCGCGCCGGCTGTTGCGATCTGCGTCGAAAACCCGGCGAGGCCGCCGGTGTCGCCAGCCCGCCCCAGCAATCCTTCATAGAGACGCTGCACCAGGGCCTGATCTGTGTCGGGACCGACAGACAAGGTCCCGTCGGTAAGGACGATCGCCTCGGTGCCGGCGACGAATTGCATGCGGGCGCCGCCATCGAGGAGCCCCGCGATCTGTGCGGAGCCGACCGAGGCTGCCGTGGTGATGCCGTTCACCGGATCAGGCAGCACTAGCAGCGAAACCGGGCCGGTGGCAGCGACGCTGGCCGCCTGATTGGTGGCCACGGCGGTGATCTGGTGCAGCCCTGGATCGAGCGGGGTGGTCAGCGCGGCACTGTAGGTGCCGATCGCATCGCCCGGATTGGCTGCCACCGGTAGCGGGGCGCCCTCGGCCAGGCTGCCGTCCGCAACGAGAGCCAGGGTGGCGCCGGCCGCGACGGTCCCGGTCACGGTCGGCGTCCCGGTGTTGACGATCACCGAAGTGGCGCTGTTGCCGTCGTCCAGCGATACGCCGACCGTCGGTGCGGGAGGGATCGGCGCCACCGTGATGTCGAGGCTTGGCGAGGCGGAAGAAACCGCCTGCGGTCCGGCGGACAAGGCGAAACTGGCAGTGTCGAAGTTTCCGACAAAGCTGAGCCTGTCCGTCACGCCGCCGGCGACGATCCTGAGCACGCCACCGGTCGCGGTGCCGGTGTAGCTCTCGCTCGTGACGGAGGCGAGCGAGAAGCCGGTCAGTTGGATCACGTTGTCGACGAAAGACGGCGCAACGAGGCCCGAGGGGACGTGTCCGGTGTTGGTGAATTGCGGCGTGGCCGTCGTGATGGTGCCGGTGAAATCACGCGGATCACCGAGGATCAGGACCCCGCTGCTATCGGCGAACGAAACGTCGACCGATACCGGTCCGTCCAGTTCGAGCTTGACGTCTCCTGACTGGGCGTCAGGAGAGCCGTCGTATGCTTGTGTCGAAATGCCGGGGGCGGGGCCGACGACGAGCGTGCCGGTTCCACTGACCGCTCCCTTGAGGTCCAGGACGGCAAACGCGAAGGGCAGGTCGAGAGTGTTCGCGGTGATGGTGCCGTCATCGATGATCGGACCGGAAATCGTGCCGTTGCCACCGACCGTGCCGGAGCCCACCACGACGAGCTGGGCTGCCGAGAACGACGCGTCGTTCCCGAGCGCGAGGCTGCCGGCAACCGTCAGCTGATTGCTGGTGTCGTAGCTCCCGCCGACAAGGTCGAGGCTGGCCGCACCGTCGACTTGCTGCAGAGTCTGCTGCAGGGAAAGCGTCGTGCCGGTTCCCGGATCGACGCTTTCGACGACACCGCCCGAGTTGATGATGATCGTTGCGTCGTCGCCGACGATCGGGCCCCCCATGTCGAGATCGAGCGTGCCGCCGGAGAGCGCTTCATACGTGCCCCCGGTCAGGGTGCCATCGAGAAAACTTCCGCCTGCACCCTCGGCATGCACCGTAAGGCCGCCTGATGATGCCACGAGGCTTCCGGTATTCCGGAGCGATTCCACCGACACGATCAAGCTGCTGCCGACGATCAACCCGTCATTGTCGATAGCCCCGGGACTGGTGACGGTGCCCTGCCCCTGGATGTCATAGCCATGATTCCGCAGCGCGCCGAAAGACAAGCTGCCACCGGTCAGGTCGATCTCGCCGCCATCCTGCAGCAACAGATCACCTGCAACCGAGAGTGCGCCGAGCAGGATCAAATAGTTGGCGGCGATGCTGACCGTATCGACGGCATAGCTCTCGGCGGCGCCGACGGTCACGAAATAATCGTATTGCTGGCTCCCGGTCGTTCCGTTGCCGAGCTGGTAGATCTCGGGAAGGACGACATCCGCATCCGTCGTAGCGGGCACGACCCCTCCCTTCCAGATCGAGGGATCGGACCAGTCGACATCCTGGTTCAGGGTCTGTGGCGCAAACACAAATTCCGTCATCGATCGCATCCTGCCAACGCTCAGAGCATCCGATCGGGATGATTTCTCTTCGATAACAGGATCACAATGGAGGCCGATTATAAATGACAGGGCCCATGGTGCCTGTCCGCAGGCGCGCATGACCTGGCTGTCGCACCCGGTTGTCGTTGAGCGGCTTCGATCCGCGATCGCTGCGAACGGCGTGTGGGTGCTGCACGAGATCGACCCGCAGGCAATCCTGGCTCTGGCCCCGGCCACGGCATCGGGGCTGCGCGGCAGATCCTGATCTTCCATCCGAACCGGATGGTGCGCCTGCTTGCGGCGACCCGGCCGCCTCGCTCGAGGCCTCGCTTCGCCGCGGTGCGGACAGGTGATGGCTGGCATGGCTCGTTCGTGGCTGCAGACAGAACCTCGGCTGTCGCCGCTGCACGAATAGCGCACATAGCCGACCGGCACTGTTCGACGGAGTTCCCGGCCCGTTCTTGCGACGCCGTAGATTTCAAGCGATGCGCGCTGGCTCGTGAGGAACCGGAAGGTCCCCCTGCCGGACACCGACCGGTCTGATCCAGCGCCGTGCCGCGCTGGTCGCGCCTTCAAACAAGATGCGCTCCGGTAAGTGGTCGCCCATCTCTAGCGCGAAGCCGAGGCCGCCTCGGCTGTGTCCTCACATTCCCTGCCAGCCCTGACCTTGAGCCGGGCGACGATCTGACAAGTTCCGGCGAGTGACCGGAACGTCGTTGAACACACTGGCTTGCAAGGTTGATCTGGAGGTCCGGGCGGGAATCGAACCCACATTCGCGGATTTGCAGTCCGCTGCATCACCACTCTGCCACCGGACCGAAGGATGCGGGGGCTGTATCCCGCGGTCGAACCGCAAGGTCAAGCGCGGCCCCTGCGGCCTCCCCGGGGACACGGCTGAGCTGCGTGCGTCTTTGCAGACGGCCTGCGTGGCTCCTATGGTTCGGCTCCCCGGCAGCCCGCCTCGCGCACGGAGCACCATGAGCCAGTCCGCCCTCCCCGTATCCGACGACGACGTGTCCCCGCCCGGTCCGTTGCCGGACATGCTGTTCGCGCGAGAGCGGATGGTCGACACGCAGATCCGGCCGGTCCAGGTCAACGACCCGCGGATCCTGAAGGCGATGCGCGAGCTGCCGCGCGAACGGTTCGTGCCCCCTGGCCGCGCCGCCATCGCCTACATGGACCAGGATGTGGCGCTCGGCGGCGGCCGCGTGCTGACCGAGCCGCGCGTGATCGCCCGGCTGATCCAGGCCATGGCGCCGCGTCGTGGCGAGCGCGCGCTGGTGGTCGGGGCGGGCACCGGATACGCCGCAAGCCTGCTCGAGGCACTCGGGCTGGTCGTCGTCGCGCTCGAACAGAACGAGGCCCTCGGCCGGCACGGCAAGGCACTGCTGGCCGAGCTGGCACCTGCGGTCCGTTACGAAACCGGTCCGCTCGCAGCCGGGTGCCCGGGCCAGGCGCCATTCGACCTGATCCTGATCGACGGCGCGGTGCGGGCGGTCCCCGAGGCACTTGCCTCGCAGTTGGTGCCCGGCGGCCGGTTGGGTGGGATCCTGGCTCTGCCGGGACGGGTCTCGACCGCGTTCGTGGCGGAGGCCGGCGAGGTGGCTGGTAGCGCCGCGATCAGGCCGCGACCGCAATTCGATGCCGCGACGCCGCTGCTGCCGGAGCTCGCGCCGGCGCCGGGCTTCAGTTTCTGAGCGCTGCCGGTTGCCGAGGATGCCCCATCCCTGTGACCCGGCAGGCACGGAGGCGCGGCGTTAACCCGGCGTAAAGCCGGCGGGGCTAGAAGCAGCGTCGGGTTCTGTGGCAGAGGAAGAACACCGGAAGTCCTTTGGATGCCGGGGATGTGACGGAGAGGGCTCGGAATGTCGATCAAGCGAGGGGTGGGCGCAGGTTTGGCTGCCCTGCTGTACAGCACGACAGCGCTGGCCCAGAAGTATGACGGCAGCGGTGTGCCGACCTTCATCCCGCACACGCTGGAGGAGGCCCTCACTTCCGCCTACCTGACCAACCCGACGCTCACGGCCGAGCGGGCGGCGCTGCGCTCGATCGACGAGAACGTCGCGGTGGCGGTAGCCGGCTGGCGGCCGACCGTGTCGGTGACCACCAGCGGCACCGTCTATAACGGCAGTTCGTCGACGACCTTTGCCAATGCGGCAACGCCGTTCACCGCGGGCGGCCGCAGCGTCTCGACGCAGGTCCTGCACGGCATCGGCGGCTACACCACCGGCGTGTCGGCGAGCCAGCCGCTCTACCAGGGCGGCAAGACGACGGCGCAGACGCACCAGGCGGTGAACCGGGTGATGGCAGAGCGCGCCAACCTGATCTCCACCGAGCAGCAGGTGTTCGGCAACGTGGTCAACGCCTATGTCGGCGTGATCGAGGACCAGCAGCTGCTGCAGCTGCAGATCAACAACGAGAAGGTGCTCGAGGAGCAGCTTCGCGCCACCAACGACCGCTTCCGGGTCGGCGAGATCACCCGCACCGACGTGGCGCAGGCGGAAGCCGCACTCGCGAGTGCGCGCGCTGCACGCCAGCAGGCGGAAGGCACGTTGCAGACCGCGCAGGCGACCTACACGCAGCAGGTCGGCAACGCGCCGCCGCCGAACCTGATCCCGCCGCAGCCGCTGGCATTGCCGGTGCAGACGCAGGAGCAGGCGGTTGCCGAGTCCGTCTCGAACAACCCCAACGTGATCAATGCCCTGTTCACCCAGTCGTCCGACAAGGACGCGGTGGATGTGGCGATGTCGGCGCTGATGCCGAAGCTGTCCCTGCAGGGGCAGTACACCAAGAGCTCGGGGCAGGGTGCGATTGGTGCGCAGAGCGACCTCGAGGAGGGGCTGATCACCCTGACGGTGCCGCTGTACCAGGGCGGCGCGGAATACGCGACGGTCCGCCAGGCGCGGCAGACGGAGCAGCAGGGACGCCGGCTGGTGGATGTGCAGCGTCGCAGTGCCGCACAGCTGGCGATCTCGAACTGGCAGAACCTGATCTCGTTCCGCGCCTCGATCGACAGCGACCGCGCTGCGATCCAGTCCAACATCGTCGCCCTCGATGGTGTCGAGCGGCAGGCGATCGTCGGCACCAGCACCACGCTCGAAGTGCTGCAGCAGCAGCAGACGCTGCTTTCCGCGCAGGTGGCCCTCGTGCAGAGCCTGAGCAACCTGGTGCTGACGTCGTATGGCGTCGCCGCCGCGATCGGACGCCTGACCGCCCGCGACCTCCGGCTGCCGGTGCCGATCTACAACGAGACCGCCTACTACAACGCGGTCAAGGATCGGCTCTGGGGCATCAACGACTACGCCGTTTCGCAGCCGGGCAGGTGAACCGTGGCTGACCTTCCCGGCTTTCCGGCCGATCCGTCCGATGGCTCGATGGAGACGATCCTGGCCTCGATCCGGCGGATCATCCGAGAGGACGAGGGTGGTCCGGCGCCGGTAACGACCGCCGAGGAGGACGAGCTTCTGGTGCTGCAGCCATCGATGCGGGTGCAGCCGACCAGTTCAGAGGAGAGCGTGATGGCAGTCGAAAGCGTCGTGCCTGCACCGACGGGCGCGAAAAGTGCTGCCGAACTGGCAGCCTCGCTCTTCGACGATGACGAGCCCGTGGCTGTCGTGGCCTTTCGTGAGCCCGCAGCGCTTCCGGTGGTCCAGGCGCCACCGCCGCCACCGCCTGCCGCCTTCGACCCTGCCGCTTTCGCCAGCCAGTCGCTGGCGCTGCAAACCATCGCAGAGCCGGGACCGCGGCCTGTGCCTGCAGCGGCATCCGGTCCGGTGCTGGGTGCAGCCGCTTCCCCACTGATCGCTCCGGAAACCCGGGCCGCGGCTGCGCAGTCACTGGCGGCACTGCAGGATGCGTTCAGGCCCGAGCCGGCACCGCTCTCCGCGCTGCGCCTGCTGCGCTCCGGTGGCCCGACCATCGAGGACATGGTCCGCGAGGAGCTGGCCGTGCAGCTCAAGGCCTGGCTCGACGCCAACCTTCCCGCCCTGGTGGAGCGTGTCGTTCGCCAGGAGATCGAGCAGCTGGTGCAGCGCCCCGTCTGAGCCGCCCCGCCTGATTAGCCCCGCCTGATCAGCCCGCCTTGATCCGCGGCGGGCGGATGAGCCCTCTGGCACGCGATCCCGTCGCGTGCGCCGTGACGGCTTTCCGCAGCCGGCAGCTTTCTCTAGTTTCGCCGGATGCTGGACAAGAGTTTCAAGCCTGAAGAGGCCGAGCCCCGCCTGTATGCCCTCTGGGAGGCCGGGGACGCGTTCGCCGCACGTCCCGACCATGACGCGGCGGTGCCCTACACCATCATGATCCCACCGCCGAACGTCACCGGGACCCTGCACATGGGTCACGCCTTGACGATGACGCTGCAGGACATCCTGATCCGATGGCGCCGCATGCAGGGCCGCGACGCGCTCTGGCAGCCGGGCACCGACCATGCCGGCATCGCCACCCAGCTGGTGGTCGAACGCCAGCTCGATGCCGAGGGCGTGCGACGCAGCGAGCTCGGCCGGGAGGCGTTCATCGCCCGCGTCTGGGACTGGAAGGCGCAGTCCGGCGGCGAGATCACCCAGCAATTGCGGCGGCTGGGCGCATCGCTGGACTGGAAGCGCGAACGCTTCACCATGGATGACGGCCTGTCCGATGCGGTGCGCGAGACCTTCGTGACGCTGTATCGCGAGGGGCTGATCGTCCGCGCGAAGCGGCTGGTGAACTGGGACCCGTCGTTCCGTTCCGCGATCTCCGATCTCGAGGTCGAGAGCCGCGAGGTGCGCGGGCACCTCTGGTACATCCGCTATCCGGTCGAGGGCGAGGACGGTCGTTCGGTGATCGTCGCCACGACCCGGCCGGAAACCATGCTCGGCGATACCGCGGTGGCGGTGCATCCCGAGGATGCGCGCTACACCGACCTGGTGGGGCGGTTCGTGGTCCTGCCGCTCACCGGGCGCCGGGTGCCGATCGTCGCGGATACGTATTCCGACCCGGAGAAGGGGACCGGTGCCGTCAAGATCACGCCTGCACATGATTTCAACGACTTCGCGGTCGGCGAGCGGCACGGGCTGGAGACGCCTTCGATCCTGGACGCCGATGCGCGCATCGTGCTCGACGAGATCGAGGACGCGCTGCAGGCGGTGCCGGGCCTGGCCGATCCGGAGTTCGTGCACGCCCTGGCCGGGCAATCCCGCGAGGCTGCGCGCAAGTCGATCGTGGCCGAACTCGAGCGGCTGGAGCTGCTCGATCGTGTCGAGCCGCACACCCACCAGGTGCCGCATGCCGAACGCGGCGGCGCCATCGTCGAGCCGCGACTGACCACGCAATGGTATTGCGACGCGGCGAAGCTCGCGGGCCCGGCGATCGAGGCCGTGGAGAGCGGGCGGGTGCAGTTCGTTCCGCGGCAGTGGGAGAACACGTTCTTCGCCTGGATGCGCGAGATCCAGCCCTGGTGCATCAGCCGGCAGCTCTGGTGGGGCCACCGCATTCCCGCCTGGTACGGTCCGGACGGGCATGTGTTCGTGGCGCATGACGAGACCGAGGCTGTCGACGCGGCCCTGCTGCATTACGGCAGCGATACGAGGCTGGTGCGTGACGACGACGTGCTGGATACCTGGTTCTCGTCGGCGCTGTGGCCGTTCTCGACCCTCGGCTGGCCGCACAAGACACCGGAGAGCGTGGCCGAGATGGCGCGCTATTATCCGGGCGACGTGCTGGTCACCGGTTTCGACATCATCTTTTTCTGGGTCGCCCGGATGATGATGATGGGTCTGCATTTCATGGGCGACGTGCCGTTCCGCCAGGTTTTCATCCACGGCCTGGTGCGTGACGAGCGCGGCCAGAAGATGTCCAAGAGCAAGGGCAACGGCATCGATCCGCTGGAGCTGATCGACAGCTATGGTGCCGACGCGTTGCGCTTCACCGTGTGCGCGCTGACCGGGCTCGGGCGCGACGTGAAGCTCGGTGCGAAGCGGGTCGAGGAATACCGGTCGTTCGTCACCAAGATCTGGAACGCGGCGCGGTTTTGCGAGATGAACGACGTGCGGCCGGTGCAGGGGTTCGACCCGGCCGCCACGAAAGGCCGTCTTGCGCGCTGGATCCTCGACGAGGCGGCTGCTGCGGTGGCGGAAGCAGATGCCGCACTCGAGGCCTACCGTTTCGACGAATACGCAGCTTCGGTCTATCGCTTCACCTGGAACCGGTTCTGCGACTGGTTCCTGGAGTTCGCCAAGCCGGTGTTCAACACGGGCGGGTCGGCCGAGGCGGTCGAGCTGCGTGCGGCCACCGCGCATGTGCTTGGCACGATCCTGAAGCTGTTGCATCCGGTGATGCCGTTCGTCACCGAGACGCTGTGGGCGGAGTTCGGTTATGGGCCCGAGGGCAGCCTGATCCGGGCCCCCTGGCCGCTGGCGCACCGTCTCGACGACGCGCAGGACATCGCCCGCGAGCTAGACTGGGTGGTGCGTTTCATCGGCGAGATCCGCGCGGTGCGGGCAGAGATGAACGTGCCACCCTCGAAGGTGACGGAGCTGCTGCTGCGCGATGCGAGCGAGACGACATTGACGCGTGCGGCTACCTGGTCCGAGGCGATCGGCCGCATGGCACGCGTCTCCGGTGTCTCGGCGCTCGATGGCGAGATGCCGCACGGGGCCGCACAGGCGGTGGTCGACGAGGCGACGCTGATCCTGCCGCTCGCCGGCATCATCGATCTGGCGGCCGAGCGTGCACGGCTGCAGAAGGATCGAGCGCGCGCCGTGGACGAGGCGGTGAAGGTCGAGCGCAAATTGGCCAACGCCGATTTCGTGGCTCGTGCGAAGCCCGAAGTGGTCGAAGAGAACCGTGAAAGACTGAGTGCTTTCCAGCAGGAAACAGCACGCCTCGATGCAGCGCTGCGGCGCTTGGGCTAGGAGACCGAGTATCATGAGCAAGCACTGGGACAAGAGCCGGCTGCCGTCGCGTCACGTGACCGAGGGTCCGGACCGGGCGCCGCATCGCAGCTACTATTATGCGATGGGGCTGACCGAGGAGCAGATCCACCAGCCGCTGATCGGCGTCGCCACTTGCTGGAACGAAGCCGCACCCTGCAACATCTCGCTGTCGCGGCAGGCTCAGTCGGTGAAGATCGGCGTCAACGAGGCGGGCGGCACACCACGCGAATTCACCACCATCACCGTCACCGACGGAATCGCCATGGGCCACCAGGGGATGAAATCCTCGCTGGTCTCGCGTGACGCGATCGCCGATACGGTCGAGCTCACCATGCGCGGCCATTCATACGACGCGCTGGTCGGCCTGGCTGGCTGCGACAAGTCGTTGCCCGGCATGATGATGGCGATGCTGCGGCTGAACGTGCCGGCGGTGTTCATGTATGGCGGCTCGATCCTGCCCGGACGCTTCAAGGGTCGTGACGTCACCGTCGTCGACGTGTTCGAGGCCGTCGGACAGCATGCCGCCGGCAACATGTCGGACGAGGACCTGTTCGAGCTGGAATGCGCCGCCTGTCCGTCCGCCGGTGCGTGCGGCGGGCAGTTCACCGCCAACACGATGGCGACCGTCAGCGAGGCGATCGGTCTCGCCTTGCCGGGCTCGGCCGGATCGCCGGCGCCGTATGAGGAACGCGATCGGTTCGCCGTCGAGAGCGGGCGGGCGGTGATGGCGCTGCTGGAGCGCAACCTGCGTCCGCGCGACATCGTGACGATGAAGGCGCTGGAGAACGCCGCCGTCGTGGTGGGTGCCACCGGCGGTTCCACCAATGCGGGCCTGCATCTTCCGGCAATCGCGCACGAGGCGGGGATCCGCTTCACGATGGATGACGTGGTCGCGATCATGCGTCGCACGCCCTATATCGCCGACCTGAAGCCGGGCGGAAAATACGTGGCGCTCGACGTGCATCGCGTCGGCGGGATCCCGGTGATCTTGAAGTCGCTGCTCGATGGCGGCCTGTTGCACGGCGACTGCATGACGGTGAGCGGCAAGACCCTCGCCGAGAACCTCAAGGACGTGGTGTTTCCGGCGGATCAGGACGTGGTCTATCCGGTGGCGCAGGCGATCTCGACCACCGGCGGCGTGGTCGGGCTGAAGGGCAACCTGGCACCTGACGGGGCCATCGTGAAAATTGCTGGACTGAAGCAGCATCGTTTCGAAGGCAGCGCGCTGTGCTTCGACAGCGAGGAGGAAGCGTTCGCGGCGGTGCAGGCGCGTGCCTACAAGGAAGGCGACGTGATCGTCATCCGCTACGAGGGTCCGAAGGGTGGCCCCGGGATGCGCGAGATGCTGTCCACGACCGGCGCGATCTATGGCCAGGGGCTCGGCGAAAAGGTCGCGCTGATCACCGACGGGCGGTTCTCCGGCGGCACGCGCGGTTTCTGCATCGGCCATGTCGGCCCGGAGGCGGCGGAGGGCGGCCCGATCGCGCTCCTGCGCAACGGTGACCGCATCATCATCGATGCGGATGCCGGCACCATCGACGTATCGTTGTCGGACACCGAGCTTGCCGAGCGCCGGGCTGCGTGGACACCACGTCGCACCGACTACAGTAGCGGCGCGATCTGGAAATTCGCCCAGCTGGTCGGTCCAGCGCATCTCGGTGCGGTGACGCATCCGGGTGGCGCGGCCGAGACGCACATGTACGCCGACATCTGAAAGAAAAAGCCGGCCGGGTGGATGCCCGGCCGGCTCGTTGGATCAGACTGCAGAAAGAGTTCAGGCGGCGCCGATTGCCGGATCGGTGATGCTGTCCTGCCCGTTCTCCAGGTGCCCCGCAGCGTGGAACAGGAAACTCGGATCCTGCTTCGCGGTGACGGTGAGGTCGTACCAGCCATACAGGTCCGACAACGGCACGCCGAGCTTCTGCCGCTGGCCGGGGGCCAGGGTGACTTCGAAGGTCTTCTTGGTATAGCCGTTCAGCACGTTCAGCTGGACGGTGAAGCTGCCCTTGTTGGTCACGTCGAAGACCAGGCCGAAATCCGCCGTATCTTCCGACGCGTCGATCGCCAGGTCGGCCATCGAGAAGCCGGTGACGGTGCCCTTGTAGGCGCGCAGGAAGCCGTTCGGGCCATAGACCGAGAGGTCGTAGGTGCCGAGTGCCGTCGCATGCCACACATCCTCGAGCAGAGCGCCCGGTGTGACGGTATAGGTGCGGGGCACGTCGAGGATGTTGGCCGAGCGAACCTGATAGACCAGGCCTGCAGCGCCCGGATTGCCGAAGGTGATCTGGAAGCCACCGGCCGCGACATCGGCGGCGCCGCGCACATAGGGCGTGTACGGCAACGCACGGGCGCGCCGCACGCCGGGCTCCTGGGTCGGCAGCGCCTGGACTGCCGGCGGCACCGGAACGTAGTCGGCGTGGCGAAGCGCGTCCGGCGGCATGTAGCTGGCGGTGTGCGGCAGCTGCACGACGGCTGCGTTCGGCGTCTTGAAGTTGAACGCCGAGGTCAGGTCGCCGGAAACCGCACGGCGCCAGGGGGTGATGTTGCTCTCGACCAGGGCAGGGTTGTTCGGCCCGAAGCGCTGCTCGATGAAGCGGATGACGGAGGTGTGGTCGAACACCTGGCTGTTGACGTAGCCGCCCTTGCTCCACGGCGACACGATGATCATCGGCACGCGTGCGCCGAGGCCATACGGACCGGCCTGGTATTCGGCACTACCCGGGAAGATCTCGTTCTCGATCGACACCGAGGACTTGCCTTGCGCGGCCGTCTGCGGCGGCGTCGGCGGCACCATGTGATCGAAGAAGCCGTCATTCTCGTCATAGGTGATGAGCAGGACGGTCTTGCTCCAGACTTCCGGATTGGAGGTCAGGATGTCGATCACGTTCGACACATAATAGGCGCCGTAATTCGCCGGCCAGTTCGGATGCTCGCAATAGGCTTCCGGGGCAACGATGTAGGACACCTGCGGCAGCGTGCCGTTGGCCACATCCTTGGCGAAGATGTCGGCGAGCGTGCCGGACACGGCGATGTCGGTGCCGGTTTTCGCACCGATCGCCAGCGGCGTGCCGGGTGCGGCGTTCTGGTACTGGTGGAAATACAGCAGCGAGTTGTCGCCGTAATTGCCGATATAGGCGTCAGAGCCCCAGCCCCATTCGCCGGCGGCGGTCAGCCCGGTGCCGACATCCTGGTACACCGTCCAGGTGATCCCGGCGGCCTGCAGGCGCTCGGGGTAGGTCGACCAGCCATAGCCGGCCTCGGCGTTGTCCACGACCGGGCCGCCACCGCTGCCATCGTTTCCGACCCAGCCGGTCCACATGTAATAGCGGTTCGGATCCGTCGGGCCGAGCAGCGAGGCGTGGTACGCGTCGCAGATCGTGAAGGCGTCGGCCAACGCGTAGTGGAACGGAATGTCCGAGCGGTTCAGGTGCGCCATCGTCGTGGTGCCCTTCTGCGGCACCCACTGGTCCCAATTGCCCTCGTTCCATGCCAGGTGCGTGGTCACCCAGTCATGCGCCAGGTCCTCGATGAACTGCAGGCCGAGGTCCGGCGCGGTCGGGTGGAACGGCAGCACATACGAGCCGCCGGTCGCGAGCAGCGGCTGGTAGAACACCGAGTTGCCCGAGTGCAGCTTCATCGCCCGCGGGTCGCTGTAGCCGCGAACACCCTGAAGCGTGCCGAAATAATGGTCGAAGGAGCGGTTCTCCTGCATCAGCACGATGATATGTTCGACGTCGTTGATGGTGCCGGTGACGTTGTTTGCCGGAATCGCGAGGGCGCGACCGATGCTGCCCTGCATGGCGGCGGCAAAACTGCCGGTCCCGAGCAGTTTCAGGAATGTTCGACGATCGGCTGGTTGCATGAAGCGGGCCCTCTCGGTTTTGTGTCGAAGGATTTCGACGCACGTCTTAGCGAGGTCGCTGCGGGATTGGGTGACAGATCCGAGACAGTTTAGAGACGTGTCCCGTCCGCTGGGCCGACATGAAACGGTCATTTTACGCCGGCCTCGGTCTGGACTAGGGCAGTGACGTTTCCGCGCGGGCCTGGCCCGAGCAAGGGAGCCCTGATGAAGCAGCCGATGTCGCCCGGGTCGGTCCCCTACCGGACCAGCAGCCGCCGGGGCTTCCTGACACTGGCCGGGCTGGCGGCGGGGATGGCGGGCCTGGCATCCGTCGGGCTGATGCCTGCCTGGGGCGCCGGTGCTGGAACGCCTGCAGAACAGCCGATTCTGTCGCACGAGAGCTTCTCGTTCCTGTTCATCACCGACACCCATCTTCAGCCTGAACTCGAGGCGGCGAAGGGCTGCCATGCATGTTTCGCAAAGGCGCGGACGATCGGCGGCCACTTCGCGATCCAGGGTGGCGACCACATCTTCGATGCGCTGGGTGTCGCCCGGCCGCGCGCCGACAGCCTGATCTCGCTCTACGACCGGACCGAGCAGGATCTGGGCATGAAGCTGCACCACACCATCGGCAACCATGACTGCTTCGGCGTGTATCCGGCCAGCGGCGTGGTGCCGACGGATCCGCTATACGGCAAGAAGTTCTTCGAGGATCATTTCGGCAGGCTGTATTACGCGTTCGACCATCGCGGCGTGCATTTCATCGTGCTCGATTCCATCGGCATCACCGCGGATCGCAACTACGAAGGCCGCATCGACGCGCAGCAGATCGCGTGGCTCGGTGCCGATCTCGCGGCACTCCCGGCAGGTCGGCCGGTGATTGTCGTCAGCCATATCCCGCTGGTGACCGCTTTCGACAACTACGCACCGCCCCCGGAGCACCCGTCGCCCTACCACAAGAACAGCGTCATCAACGCATACGAGGTGATCGCACTGCTGGAAGGCCACAACGTGCTCGGCGTGCTGCAGGGTCACACGCATATCAACGAGACGGTGCTGTGGCGGGGAATTCCCTACATCACCAGTGGTGCGGTCAGCGGCAACTGGTGGCACGGCACGCATCTCGGCACGCCGGAGGGTTTCACCGTGGTGCAGGTCGAGAACAACCGGCTGAGCACCCGTTACGAGACCTACGGCTTCAAGAGCGTGGATCCGCATAATACATGAGCAGGCACCCGCACCCGTCCAAGGCGCCGCACCAATTCGCGCAGGGGCGACCCAACAGTGCGCCGATGCATCCGCAGCAATCGCCGCAGTTCAAGGGCAGTCCGTTCCAGCCGTTGCCGGCGCCGACTGGGGTTTCACCGTTCCGCCTCGATCTCGAGGAGATCGTCCCGGATGCGGTGGCGGCGGCGCGGAAGGCCGGCGGCATCGCGTTCCACATGGTCGGCGACACCGGCGGCGTGCAGGACCCGAATCCGCAGACGCTGGTCGCAAACGGCATGGAGCACGATGCCGCTCAGGCCGGCCCGTTCGGGTTGCCGGCATTCTTCTACCATCTCGGCGACGTGGTGTATTTCGATGGCCAGGCCTCGGAGTATCTGCCGCAATTCTATGACCCCTATGCGCATTACCCGCGGCCGATCGTCGGCATCCCGGGCAATCATGACGGCGACGTCTTCGATGACGGCACACGCACCAACCCGCTGCCGTCGCTCGCCACCTTCGTGCGCAATTTCTGCAGCGCCACGCCAGGGATGAAATCACCCGATGCCGGTGACATGGCGCGCACCGCGATGATCCAGCCGAACGTCTATTGGACGCTGAACACGCCGTTCGCCACCATCATCGGGCTCTACACCAACGTGCCCGAAGGCGGCGTGGTCGAGCCCGACCAGGCCGCCTGGTTCGAGGGCGAGCTCGCGGCGGCGCCAAAGGATCGTGCGTTGATCGTGGCGCTGCACCACCCGCCTTATTCGCTCGACACCTACCATTCCGGTAGCAAACCCATGGCAACCCTGCTGGCGGTTGCGACAGCCGCGTCGAAGCGTCGCCCTGACATCGTGTTTTCCGGCCATGTGCACAACTACCAGCGCTTCACCGTGCCCGATCCGACCGGCTCCGGCGTCACACCGTTCATCGTCGCGGGGCAGGGCGGCTATCACAACCTGCACAAGATGGCGAAGCTGAACGGCCAACCGCTTGTCACGCCCTACACCGTCCCGGGCGAGGCAGGCGTGGTGCTGAACAGCTATTACGACGACAGGTTCGGCTTCATGCGGCTGGAGGTGTCGGCCCAGGAGCTGGCTGTGCAGACCTACACGGTGCCGCGCCCGCAGGAGAAGTGGGACCAGGCGCCGAAGCTGTTCGACAGCCTGCGCCTCGACTGGAAGCACCGCAAGCTGATCGCCTAGGAGAGCGACCGTTCGATCAGTTCGATCTCGACCCGGTCGGGATGGAACGCAAGATGGTGCTTGATCGGAGCGACCGCGTCGAACGGCTCCCGTAGAACCAGACGGCGTCGACGCCGCGCTCGTCGCTGCCGGCAAGGGTGAGATACGAGCAGTCACCCTTGAAGGCGCAGTCGGTCTGATGCGCGCTGGGGCTCAGCAGCGACATGCCGACATCCTTGCGCGGAACATAATGCACGTCGGATAGGTCGCCTCGCGCAACGTGAGCGCCCGCGTGGTATCGGCGATGACGTGACCCTGCCATGTCACGCGCACCCTCTTGCGGGCCGGCTTGATCGTGATCGAATGATCGGGCCCCGGGATCCTGATCGGGTTGTCCATCAACGAGGGTTGTCCTCTTCTCGCACAGGTTGCATGCGCAGCCGGCCGACTTGCCGCCATCGACGCCCAGGATATGGCCGGTGATCAACGATGCCGCACCGCACGCGATGAACAGGGTCGCAAGGGCCACCTCGTCCAGGTTTGCCGATCTGTTTTTGCGGATCGAGCGTGGCGAGATCGGCCTTGCCGTCGGCTCCGCCGGTGACGCGATCGAGCATACCGGTATCGATCGGGCCTGGCGCCACCGCATCCACACGGACGCGATAGGCACCGGCCTCGCGTGCGACCAACCTGGTCAGCCCCTCGCATGGATCGGGGCGCCGGCGCCGCCGTCATGGCCGAATGTCGACGAGATCTTGACGATGCTGCCGCTCGTCCGGGCCTGCATATCCCGCAGGCGTCGCTCAGCCGCCAGATGCGCGACCTCGAGGCCGAGCTCGGATGCAGCCGAATGACCCGCTCGGCGCGCGGGATCGAGCTGGCGGTCGTCGGCCGCCGTTTCCTCGACCATGCGCGGGTCACATCCTGCTTCAGGTCGATGCCGCCGCCGAGGCCGCTCGCCGCGCCGCCGCGAACGGCCTTCGCGTTGGGTTCCTGACCGGCCTGAAGTTCGACTGGCTGTCCGGCGTGATGGCGGTCGTGACGATCCTCAGCCGTTCCTCCCCCGACCTGGCTGCCGGCCTGATGCGCGGCAAGATCGACCCCGCGCTGTTGCGGCCCGGACCGAACGCCAGGGCTCCGGCAATCGTCTCGCGGGTCGCAAGGCTGAGGATGACCGATCACGAAGCCTGAGGAACGGGCGGCTCGGCCCTGACACCCGGGCGAGCATTATCGTGGCAACTACGCGTGGCGAGGACGGCCGCCGGCCTCCGGAGGCGGGTGCCGGACGACCGCTGCGTCAACCGTAGCCGACTTGCCACGGTCTGCGACCGGTGCTGCGGCCCGGTTCCGTCGGTGTTGCCGGAGCGGCGAGGTCGAGGCTGCTCATCCGGGCAGACGCTGCCCGATCCGCCGTGACTGTTCTACAACGCGGGCTCGAAATCGAAGTCATGCGGCAACTTTGAGACGAGTCGTCAAAAAGCAGGGTCGTTACGGCTTTGCCCATACATGATCTTAATCATGAATGTTGCGCCATCAAATTCAATTTGTAGGGTGTAGTCGACGAACAGTGCGACCCGCCTGCCGGAAGCCGTCGCGCGCATGGAAAGGCCTGACGTGGATCAGCTCGTAGGACGGCCGGAAGGCGAGACGACCAGGCTGCGGCGGCTGCGCGCCCTGAAGGTGCTCGACACCGACCCCGAAGACATTTTCGATAATATCGCCAGAATTGCAGCAGACCTCTGCGGCACCACTGTCGGTTTGATCAATTTTGTCGACGAGGAGCGCCAGTGGTCGAAGGCGATCGCCGGCGGACCGCTGCCGCGCGAGGCGCCCCGAAGCCTGTCGATCTGTGCGCGCGCCATGCAGGGCGACGAGGTGCTCGAGTTCGAGGACCTGCTCGCCCATGCCCGGTTCAAGCTGCATCCGCTCACCACCGGCGACCACCCGCTGCGCTTCTACGCCGGCGCGCCGCTGACCATGGATGACGGCACCCGCCTCGGCGCGCTCTGCGTGCTGGACCCCGAGCCGCGGAAGCTCAAACCGTATCAGCTCGCGACCCTGAAGCGCCTGGCTTCGGTGGTGATCTGGGCGCTGAAGCTCCGCGAGCGTACGGTTGCCACGCTGCTCGATGCCGAGGATGCGCGGCACCGGCTCGAGCATCTCTACGCCGTGACCCCGGCGATGCTGCAATCGACCGACCAGCATGGCCGCTTCGTCACCATCAGCGACCGCTGGGTGGCAGAGCTCGGCTACCAGCGGGACGAGATCGTGGGGCGCCGTTTCGCCGATTTCGTGGCTCTCGGATCGGATACCCGGATCCTGCAGGCCATCTGCACCGATGCGGAGCGGGCATCCCTGCACACCAAGCTGATCTGCAAGGACGGCAGCCTGATCGATGTCGAGCTGTCCTCGATGGTCGATCGCGATGCGGGTGGAAGAATGGCGCGCGTGATGAGCGTCATCGAGAACGTGACCGCGCGCGATGCGGCGCTGGCCGCCCTGGTATCGAGCCAGAACCTGCTCGAACGCACCGGCGCGATCGCCGGGGTCGGGGGTTGGCAGGTCGATCTCGCGACCGGCGAGGTGACGTGGTCGGACCATACCTGCCGCCTGCATGATCGCGAGCCCGGCCACCGGCTGACCCTGGAGGAGGCGTTCGCGTACTACGTCGCCGAGGATCGGCCGGTGCTGGAACAGGCGGTGCAGCACTGCCTCAACACCGGCGAGCCGTATGATCTCGAGCTGCGGCTGGTGTCGGCGACGGGCCGGCCGTTCTGGGCCCGCGTCGCCGGGTCGCTGGATGTCGAGAACGGCACCAAGATCCGCCTTGCCGGGGCGATCCAGGATATCACCGCGCGCAAGCTGCTGGAGCGCAACCTGGCCGAGAGCCGGGAGCTCGTGCAGGTGACGCTGGACTCGATCGGCGGCGCCATCATCACCACCGACCTGGACGCTCTGGTGACCTGGATGAACCCGATCGCCGAGCGGCTCACCGGCTGGACGAAGCACGATGCCGAGGGCCGGCCGCTCTCCGAGGTGCTGGTCATTCTCGACGAGACCAACCGGACGCCGCTCAAGGATACGGTCGAGTGCTGCCTCAGGCTCGGCCAGGTGGTCAGCCTCGCCGACAACATGACCCTGGTGTCGCGCGGTGGCAGCCACTACTCGATCAAGGACTCCGCGGGCCCGATCAGGGACGGGAGCGGCCATGTGCTCGGCGCCGTGGTGGTGTTCCTCGACATCTCCGAGCAGCAGCGCCAGAGCCGCGAGATGGAGCATCGCGCGACCCACGACGCGCTGACCGGCGTCGCCAACCGGTCCGGCTTCGATGCCAAGCTGCGGGATCTGCTGGCGCACGCCCAGCTGCTGCAGTCGACGCCCGGTGGCAGCTCCTCGCACGTGCTGCTCTATATCGATCTCGACCAGTTCAAGGTGGTGAACGACAGCTGCGGACATGCCGCCGGCGACGTGCTGCTGCACCAGGTCAGCATGATGCTGAAGGGCTGCGTGCGCGACGGCGACACCGTGGCCCGGCTCGGCGGCGACGAGTTCTGCGTCATCCTGCGCAACTGCTCGGAGCATGACGGCGAGCAGATCGCCGAGCGGATCCGGGTGCAGGTCGACCAGCACCGGTTCGAGCAGGACAGCCGCCGCTTCCGGGTCGGCACCAGCATCGGCCTGGTGGCGTTCGATGGCAGCTGGTCGAGCCGCGCGCTGCTGATGCAGGCAGCCGACGCCGCCTGTTACGCCGCCAAGGATGCCGGCCGCAACCGCGTGCACGTGTGGGCCGAAGCCGACCGCTCGACCAGCCTGCGGCTCGGCGACATGCAGTGGGTGGCGCGGCTGGAGCAGGCGCTCGACGACGACCAGTTCGAGCTCTACGCCCAGCGGATCGAGAGCCTGACCGAAGCGGGCGTGGGCGTGCGTTGCGAGGTGCTGCTGCGACTGCGCGAGCCGGACGGCAAGCTGACCCTGCCGGGTGCGTTCGTGGCGGCGGCGGAACGCTTCCACATGGCGTCGCGGATCGACCGCAGGATGGCGGAGAAGGTGTTCGCCTGGATGGAGGCCGAGCCGGACTTCCACGACGGCATCGACATGATCTCGATCAACCTGTCCGGGCAGTCGATCGCCGACACGTCGTTCCACCAGGATATCTGCGCGATGATCCGGGCGGCGCAGTTCGATGTGCGCAAGATCTGCCTGGAGATCACCGAGACCGCGGCGATCACCCGCTTCGACGACGCGAAATCGTTCATCGACGAGGTCCGCAGCCTGGGCGTGAAGGTGGCGCTGGATGATTTCGGCGCCGGCGCATCCTCGTTCGGCTATCTGAAGACGCTGCCGGTGGATTTCCTCAAGATCGACGGCCAGTTCATCAAGGAGATCACCCAGGACGGACTGGACGTGGTGGCGGTCCGCTGCTTCCGCGACGTCGCCCGCAAGCTGCACGTGCAGACGATTGCCGAGTTCATCGAGTGCGACGACCAGAGGCAGGTGCTGGCCGAGCTCGGCATCGATTTCGGGCAGGGCTACCTGCTGCACCGGCCGGAGCCGCTGCTGCTGGCAGTCCGGTCGAGCTTCCGTGCATCGGGCCGCCACCCATGCGAGAAGGGCAACCCGACCATGGAGCCGAGCCGTGCCCGACCACTCCCCCCTATCGCCGCCGTTCTCGCATGAGACTGCCGTAGCCAAGGTCCGGCGTGCGGAGGATGGCTGGAATTCGTGCGATCCGGAGCGCGTGTCACTGGCCTACACGCCGGACTGCGCCTGGCGGAACCGCGCCGAATTCATCCATGGCCGGTCCGAGATCGTGCAGTTCCTGCAACGCAAGTGGCAGGCTGAGCGTGAGTACCGCCTGATCAAGGAGCTCTGGGCGTTCACCGGCTCGGTGATCGCGGTCCGGTTCGCCTATGAGTGGCACAATGCTGCAGGCGACTGGTTCCGCTCCTACGGCAACGAGAACTGGGATTTCGACGAGGCCGGGCTGATGCGCCGCCGCCTCGCCAGCATCAACGACCTGGCGATCAACGAGGAGGACCGGCTGTTCCACTGGATCCGCCTGGGCCCGCGCCCCGCCGACCATCCCGGGTTGTCGGAGTTGGGTCTGTAGCTGGCCTTTGCCCTGCCCGCACTCCGGTGATGGGCGGAACGGAATGATCGGAGATGCCGCAGGGCTCGCCCGACCGCCGCCTGGGCCCCGGCGCGGTATCGCGGCGACCCTGGCCTGAACGACCTTGTCGTTGTGTGCAGCCTGGAACCTTGACGGGCACCAGCCGATCCGCGTCGTTCCGCTGAACATGAGTGCATCATGTCCGCCTTCGCCGAAATCGTCGGCGGCAACGTGGCAACACCAACGAGGAATTGGGAAACCGGGCTGTGCCACATTCGGAGTCTGGCCGAGCGCGTTTCCGGATCAAGGTCTTCTGCCGAAACGAACTCCTGCGTGAGAGCGGCCCCGGCCGGTGTGCGTTGGTCCGCATCGATGGTGTGCGGAAGAGCCCAGCTCGTCGACGTCCGCTGCTGGTAACGCCGTGGCCCTGCGTGCTTGCGGCTCAGGATCAGGCCAGCGGCAACGGTGACCCGGACCGCAGGATCGCTTCCGCCGCTTCGGTATAGCCGCCGCCTGGCTGGTGCAGGACCAGGCCCGGCAGCACCGCGCCATCGCCGCGGCCGCCGAGCACACCCTGCACCAGCACGATCCGCGCCGGACGGCCGGGGAGGGGCCAGAGCGGCAGCAGCCGGATCGCGCCGAACCCGGATCGGCTCATCGCGACTACGGCGTCGGCATGCGACGCGGCCGGCAGGATCATCGTCAGTGTGCCGGCATCCTGCAGCAGCTGCGCCAGCGCGTCGGTCCAGCTGGTAAGCGTGCCCTCCGGAGCGCGTTTCGCGAGATCCCGCCTTGGCAGGGGCGAGGCGCTGGCCGTGGCCCGGTGCCAGGGCGGGTTGGCGATCGCGTGGTCGAAGCGCCCGGCGGCGCGCGCCAGGTCCGACACCTCCGGATCGGCGATCCCGGCCGTGATGATCGGCCAGTCGGGAAGGCCGTTCTCGTCGAGGTTATGCCGGGCCAGGGCGGCTGTCGGGCCATCCCGCTCAATGCCGCTGCCATGCACGCCGGGCAGCCTGGAAGCCAGGCACAGCAGCCCGGCACCGGCGCCGCATCCGGCTTCCAGCACGCGGGAACCTGGCCGGGCCTGCACGGCCGCCGCCAACAGCACCGGTTCGATGCCGGTCCGATAGCCGTCTCGGAACTGCCGGTACGACACCCGCCCGCCCAGCAGCGTGCCGAGCGTGGTTGCCCCCGTTTGCGTCGGAGTTTGCGTCGGCGTCTGCATCAGCGCTTGCATCGGGGCCCAGGCCGCGCGGCCGCCTTGACCACCCAATCCCCGCCGCTCATATGTGCCTCCGGGTCCTTGGGGTGGCACTCCCCGCGACACACCCGAAGATGCGTGGAGCGTAACCGCTTGGGTCCTGCCGACACTCTGCCGGTTTCCGCCGGGACCACAAGTCGTGGCGCAGAGCCCGATGGCGGCGCCGACGAGAGCGCGCTCACCGCGTTGTCGGAGCTTCTGGCCGACGACATGCAGGCCTGCAACCAGGCGATCCTGGCGCGCATGGACAGCCCGGTGGCACTGATCCCGCAGCTGGCCGCTCACCTGATCGCGGCCGGTGGCAAGCGCCTGCGCCCCCTGCTGACCCTCGCGAGCGCCCGGCTGTGCGGTTATCCCGCAACCCCCAGCCGCGACGGCCGCACCACGCGCCACATCAATCTGGCCGCCTGCGTGGAGTTCATCCACACAGCCACGCTGCTGCATGACGACGTGGTCGACGAAAGCCAGCTGCGGCGGGGGCTTGCGAGCGCCAATGCGGTGTTCGGCAACAAGGCTTCGGTGCTGGTCGGCGATTTCCTGTTCGCACGCTCGTTCCAGCTGATGACCGAGGACGGCTCGCTCCCCGTCATGGCGATCCTGTCGAAGGCGTCCGCCACCATCGCCGAGGGCGAGGTGCTGCAGATGGCGACGCAGAACGACCTTTCGACCTCGATGGAGCGCTACCTCGAGGTGATCCACGGCAAGACCGCCGCCCTGTTCGCGGCCGCCTGCCGGGTGGGCGCCATCGTAGCCGAGCGTCCGGATGCCGAGGAACAGGCGCTCGACGCGTACGGCACCAATCTCGGCATGGCCTTCCAGCTGGTCGACGATGCGCTCGATTATGCCGCGGACCAGCGTCTGCTCGGCAAGACCGTCGGCGACGATTTCCGCGAGGGCAAGATCACCCTGCCGGTGCTGGCGGCGTACGGGGCGGGCACCGAGCCCGACCGAGTGTTCTGGCGCCGGGTGATCGAGGACAGCGCCCAGGAACCGGACGACCTCGACCACGCGCTCGATCTGATCGGAAGCACCGCGGCGATCGCCACCACGCTGCAGCACGCCGCCGCCTATGCCGGGCGCGCTCAGGCGGCGTTGGAGATCTTTCCCGACAGCCGCATCCGCCGCCTGCTCGGCGACATCGCCGCCTACACGGTCAGCCGCGCCAGGTAACGTGAAGGGCATCGCGGCGGTGTACCGTAGAGCGGAGCGGAACGGAACGAGATTGCGGTGCTAGTTGCACTCTGCCTGTGCCATCTTTGAAACCAGTGGGGAGATGTGACTCCCACTAGTCACCCAACCCGGGTAGTACCTCCGCGTCCGCAGCACCATTGGAAAATCTAACCGCGGTTCCCTCGGGTAGGGTGTTATCAACCTCGACGGGACCGGAGAAGACGAGGACGTCTCTTTTGCATGCTTGCGGCTCAGCGGGTGGATAGAAAGGAAGTTCATTTGCCTTTGTCAGGTTCTGATTTAGGATAATGACTCGACTATATTTTCGTGTCTCTACCCCATTAATTATCTTCTCGACCAACTCGATTGCTGGAAATCGCACGTGGTCGATTTCAAGCGTGCACACTAACCTCGCAGACATCATGACCCGACCGGGAACCAGAACACGATCTCGTTGCAATGCGGAAGCTACATCGTTCTGCGTCAGCGTATGATGTTGCTGTGCAAATGAAACCGTTAGTAGACATGTAAACGTGCCGAAAACTGCCGTCAAAGATGCCAACATACGCATCATTGGATTTTCTCCATGACGAAGCTTATTTTTTCCGCATACAGTGGATCACCGCCTCCGTTGTAGTAATCGGCGAGAAACTGCGGGGTGATCGGTCGCCAACCAGTGATTTGAGTTACCATATGTGCACGGTGAAAGTTTAGCTTCTGCTTTGGCTTCAGGTTAGCACCCACGGTAGGATTGCTAAGTTTTATTTCAGGAACGGTTGTTCGTTCGGTTCGACTTATACGGCCGAACGAGTCGCCCTTGATGACAATATGCTCATGGAGAGATTGGTCAGTGGCATCGACCTCGGATTGGCGTCGAAAGAGTGCCGCCTTGACGAGCGTAAGCGCTATGGCTGCCCGAATATTGAGTATAGGAGCGTTGATCGGCTTGCTCGCTATGTCTGCTTGCAACTGTGGGCTCATGATGATCGCTGAATTTTCGGCATGATCGACCAGGACTGCGTAGCCTGGATCGCCTAGGTTTCCGATCTGACATGGCTTGGTGTTCCAGGCGGCCGAAGTTGGCCCGCCACTCTCCGTCAGCAGCAACGCTTTAAACAATGCGAAGCTCAACTTGGAAAAGCCAGGAGTTGAAGCGAATCGACGCTGATATTCGTCTAATTCCGTTTGGATTGTCTTGTCGTACATTGACGACCGCTGGTCCTTCAACGCGGCCGTCATTGTCGAAGACCACTTTGGCGAAACCGGCATCGCCCCTTCCTCCGCAAGAAAATTAGTTGACCCGTCGAATAACCGATCCACTGCCGCGCTTAGACTAAGTTACATTCGACCTTTCCGTGCCAACGGTGGCTTCTGAGGACCAGTGACTGTTTCGGCCATGTCCCTCGCTTATCCTCAACCCGCACAAAAGTGCCTGTGAGCAAACAACTTAGCGCAAACTGCCGCATCCCGACTGCAACCTCAAGTCGGTCTATGCCATCTAATTGCCCCGGAGACTCTCTTCCGACCTATGACCGACGCTCGCAGCATCTATCACCGACCTATCCCGCTCAGTCCGGTACGCAACCCTCGAGACTATAGCTCTCGAGACTGTTGAACTTGCATCTTGCCAAACTCCAGGAAGCCGCCATAGCCGAACGTGGCCAGCCCTTGCAGCAATCGGTCGGCGTCGGCAGGCTGGCCGGTGAACCAGGCCTTTCCGGCAACCGCGGCACGCCCCTCCGGTGCGGCTTCCGATAGCCCCTCCAGCACCGACTTCGCACGGCGCGCCACGGCGCCTGCCGGGTCGAGCCAGGTGATGCCGGGCGGAGACAGCTCCCGCAGCGTGTCGAGCAGGAAGCTGTAATGCGTGCAGCCGATGCCGACGACGTCGATCCGCTCGCCGCCCGGTTGCTCGAACAATTGCGCAACCTCGTGCGCGACGCTGTCCCGGTCGATCGCCCGGTGCCGGAACGCGGCCTCGGCGATGTCGGCCAGGCCGCGCGCGCCATGCGCCAGCAGCGTGCAGTCCGGCGCGAATTGGCTCTGCAGGTCGCGCAGATACGGCCGCCGGACGGTCGCACTGGTCGCCAGCAGGCCGATCGTCCGCGTCACGCTGACCTCGGACGCCCACTTGATCGGCGGCACGCAGCCGATGAACGGCACGTCGAACCGCCGCCGCAGCTCTGCCAGCGCCACCGTGCTGGCGGTGTTGCAGGCGATCACCACGGCGTCCGGTCGCAGCCGGGCGAGCGCTGTCTCGACCAGGACGCAGACGCGCGCAATCAGGACCGGGTCCGGCAGTTCGCCGTACGGGAACACCGCGTTGTCGGCGAGATAGTCGATCGGCGTGTCCGGCAGCAGCGCGCGCAACTCGCGCACCACCGACAGGCCGCCGATCCCGGAATCGAACGCGAGCAACCGGCGCATGACGGCGGCGGGTCAGCCTTCCGCGAGTGCCGCCGACTTGCGGGCGAGCGCTTCCTCGACGCTGGCGACCCCGCCATGCTTCGCCGACCAGGCGCACGGATCCTCCAGGAAGCGCCGGACCTCGGCACTCGCCGCCTCGGAGAAATACGGACGCTCGGCGCAGGCCTCGAGCACGTCCCACCAGGTGCAGAGCGCATGCAGCGAGATGCCCATCTCCGACAGCGTGCGATGCGCGCCCGGGAACACCCCGTAGAAGAACACCACGAAGGCGTGCTCGACGATCGCGCCGGCATCGCGCAGCGACTTGGCGAACACGATCTTGGAGGCGCCGTCGGTGGTCAGGTCCTCGACCAGGAGTGTGCGCTTGCCCTCCGGGACGTCACCCTCGATGAGAGCGTTGCGGCCGAACCCCTTGGGCTTCTTGCGGACATAGGCCATCGGCGCCAGCATCCGGTCGGCGATCCAGGCGGCGAACGGGATGCCCGCGGTCTCGCCGCCGGCCACCACGTCGATGCTCTCATAGCCGACATGACGGCCGATCTTCTCCACCCCGAGCTCGCAGATCTTGGCCCGCGCGCGCGGAAAGAAGATGATGCGGCGGCAGTCGATATAGACCGGCGACTTCCAGCCCGAGGTCAGCGTGTACGGCTCCTCGGGGCGGAAATTCACCGCCTTGATCTCGAGCAGCAGCCTCGCCGTGGTGAGTGCCGCATCACGGTCCCAGTCGGTCGTGGCACTCATGGTCGTAATCCCTTCATTCCTGCCTGCCTAATCTCCACCTGACAGTCTCCACTATCCGGGCGCGCCCTTCCAGGTCCCCGCCGTCCCAGGCAACGAAGGAATTCCATGACGGGCATCCAGCGCATGCCACACGTCGCCACCGGCCCGAGCGGATCGGGAGGCCTGCACCGATGGAAATCGCAAGGCTGCTGATGCTACCGGAGTCGCCCGTCTGGGTGATGGAAGATGAGGGCGCCGCGGCAAGCGGGCAGCCGGCCGCGATTGCCGGGCGGCTCGGCCTGCCGTTCCGCCGGATCGGTCCCGCCGGCCCGAAGGATACGGTGCGGTCAGGCAGCGGCCCGGCGCTGGTGCTGTCGGCGGGAAGCCGGTCAGCCGCGCGGGCCTTGCTCCTGCGCGCGCGCCACGGCTGCCGTATCGTGCATTGCGCCAGCAGCCGGCCGCCGGTGCCGGCACGCCTGGCGGGGTATCCGTTCGACCTGATGGTGCTGGCCGGGTTGCAGCCGGCAGCCACCTCGCCGCGCGGTGCGGAGCTCGCCGGACGGCTGATGCCTGTGCTGGGGCCGCCGCATGTGGTGTCGCCGGCGCTGCTGGCCCGCGCGCGCCAGCTCTGGGAGGAGCGGCTGGCCCATTTGCCGCATCCGCGCATCGTGGTGCTGCTCGGGAGCGGCACGTCCGATCAGCGGGAGGCGCTGGCCGCGGCGCTGCGACTCGAGCGGATGGCCCGGGAGCAGGCGGGCTGCATCCTGGTCAGTGCGGCCTCCGATTGCCGGCGCGAGATCGTCGACGCCTTCGTGACCGGCCTCGCCGGCTGCATCCACCTGGTCTATCGCGAAGGCGAGCCGGGCGAGAACCCTACGCTGGGTTTCCTGGGCGGCGCCGGAGCGGTGGTTGCCGCCTGGACCAGCCCCCAGGCCTTGAGCGAGGCCTGCGCGGGGCCGGCTCCGGTGTTCGTGCTGTCGGCCGGCAGTGGACGCCGGCGCTGGCTGATGGACCGGCTGATCGCGGTCGACCAGGCCCGTCCGCTGCAGACCAGTCTCCAGGGCTGGCCGCGGACGCCGCTCGACGAGGCTGGCCGCATCGCCCGCGCGATCCGACGACGGTTCATGCTCTGAATCCCCCCCGGGCGATGCTTCGGTCCGCCGGCCTCGGGTTAGAGCCGAACCAAGGTCGGACTTGAATAACCCCCTCCGGCCTGTGCATAACATCAGGCTCGCATTTGAGAACGGTTTGCAACATGCCTCCTGAGACGGACCGGCTACCGGGTGGCGCGCCTCCTGTCACGAACGGCGCCCCCCCGATCATCACGCGAAGCTGCGAGCGCGCCGTCGTGACGGCCTACCGGGAACTCCGCGAGTGCGGCACTCTCGACATGCAGGCGTTCCATGCCTGCACCACCCTGTACCGGATCCATCATCCGGACGCCTCGATCAGCGAGGCACGCCGGCTCGTGGCCGAGTGGATCGACCACCACGTCGTGCGCCAGGCTGCCGGGCAGACGCCGGGATGCGACTGCGACTAGGGCTTGTTCCGGTCGAGCTGGAAACCTCAGCTCGTCGTTTTGCCGAGCATCTTCATCCGACCGACCGACCGACAGGCACGGTCGATTGGATGACGCTCCGACACCCGTGGGCTCATGACCGGGTGCGTCGCCGGGACCTGTCCGAACCGGGAGGCCGGCGGCGAGGATCAGCCTCGATCGGCAAGGCCGACGATGTCGCGCTTCGCCGCCCCGGTGTAGAGCTGGCGCGGACGGCCGATGCGCTGGCCCGGCTCCTCGATCATCTCCTTCCACTGGCTGACCCATCCCACGGTACGGGCGACTGCGAACAGCACGGTGAACATGCTGGTCGGGATGCCCATCGCCTTCAGGATGATGCCTGAATAGAAATCGACGTTCGGGTATAGCTTGCGCTGCACGAAATACGGATCCTCCAGCGCCACCCGCTCGAGTTCGACGGCCAGGTCGAGCATCGGCTCGTCCTTGATGCCGAGCTCCGACAGCACCTCGTGACAGGTCTGTTGCATGATCTTCGCGCGCGGATCGAAGTTCTTGTAAACGCGATGCCCGAAGCCCATCAGCTTCACGCCGCTGTTCTTGTCCTTCACCTTGGCAACGAAATCCGGGATGTTCTCCTTCGTGCCGATCTCGGCGAGCATCTTAAGCACCGCCTCGTTGGCGCCGCCATGCGCAGGGCCCCACAGGGCGGCGATCCCGGCCGCGATGCAGGCGAACGGATTGGCGCCGGTCGAACCGGCCAGCCGCACCGTCGAGGTGGACGCGTTCTGCTCGTGGTCGGCATGCAGGATCAGGATGCGATCCATCGCGCGGGCAAGCACCGGGCTCACCTCGTACTTCTCCGACGGCATCGCGAACATCATGTAGAGGAAGTTCTCGGCGTAGGTCAGGTCGTTGCGCGGATACACGAAAGGAAATCCCTGCGTGTATTTATACGCCCACGCCGCCAGCGTCGGCACCTTGGCGATCAGCCGCAGCGCCGAGATCTCGCGCTGCTTCGGATCATTGATGTCGAGGTGGTCGTGATAGAATGCCGAGAGCGCGCCGACCGTGCCGCACAGCATCGCCATCGGATGCGCGTCACGCCGGAAGCCGTTGAAGAAGTGCCTGAGCTGCTCGTGCAGCATCGTGTGCTGCTTGATCTGGCCGACGAAGGCGTCGTTCTGCGCCTGGGTCGGCAGCTCGCCGTTCAGCAGAAGGTAGGCGACCTCGGGAAACGTCGCCTGTTCCGCAAGCTGGTCGATCGGGTAGCCACGATGCAGCAGCACGCCTTCGTCACCATCGATATAGGTGATCTTGCTCTCGCAGGCCGCGGTGGTGCCGTATGCCGGATCGTAGGTGAAGATGCCGAGCTCGCCTTGCAGCTTGCGGATATCGGCGACGGCCGGCCCGAGTGTTCCGGTCAGCATGGGGACGGTGGCGGTCTTGCCATCGTAGCTGATGGTCGCGTTGGACGAGGCAGTCGCGCTCATGGGAGTTTCCTGTCGAGAGTAAGGGCCATTCGCGCGGCCCGGGTCGGCGTTGCAGGATCGGCGGGCAGAGTAACGGGGAAGGAAAAGCCAAGGCAACCGAGCGCCGTCGGCTGCCGGTCGCCTGGCCATCGGGCGACAGCCCTGGTGACCCGGCTCAAGGCCGCATCATCATCAGGTTGCTGGTGGTGCCCGGACCGAGGTCGCTCCAGCGGCCACTTACCTCGAAGCCGATCAGGGTGCAGGTCGGCAGCCCGGCCGGCAGGCCCGCGTGATCGCCGTCATGTCCGGCGAGATTCAGCGCAAGCTCGTGCAGGCCCGGATTGTGGCCGACCAGGATGAGCGACGCGACGTCGTCGGAGGTTTCACGCAGCATGGCCCGAAGCTCCCCGATCGAGGCGAGATAGAGACGATCCGAGACGACGAGCTGCGGTTCGGGCGTGGTGAACGGCGCCAGTAGATCCCAGGTGCGGCGGGTGCGAAGCGCGCCACTGACGAGGGCGACCTCAGGCTGCATGCCACGCTGCTGCAGACGCCGCCCCAGTGCCGAAGCCTCGCCGCGGCCGCGCTCCGAGAGGTCGCGGGCATGGTCGCCGGCCTCCCCGTCAGAATGCGTCGATGCCACCGCCTTCGCATGGCGCAGCAGCATCAACCGTCGGCTCAAGACGGCTCGTCCATCATCCGGCGGCTGCGTTGCGCGGGATCGCCTCGTGATGCCGGATCACCTCGCGGATCACGAATGCCAGGAACTTCTCGGCGAAATCCGGATCGAGCTGCGCGTCGTGGGCGAGCACACGCAGACGGGCGACCTGCTGCGCCTCGCGCGCCGGATCGGCCGGCGGCATGTCGTGAAGCGCCTTCAAGCGCCCCACCGCCTGGGTGCAACGGAACCGCTCGGCCAGCATGTGGATCAGTGCTGCGTCGATATTGTCGATGCTGCGGCGGAGCGTGCCCAGCATCTCGACCGGTGATTGCTGCAGGTCCTGCTCGCCCGTGGGCGGTCGTCTTGTCGCCGTGTCCACTTATGCCCTCCGCTGCGTGCTGCCGCCGGCGATCCCTGCACCGCTTGCGCGCCGGCATCAAGAGCGGCGAACACCGGGTCGCCCTCACGCTTTCCCGCCAAGCGGCGGCAGGTCGATCCAGGCCAGGTGGCCACCCTTGCCGGCGCCGGTGTCGGTGAAAATCGCCAGGCCGCCGGCGCGACCTTGCTTGCGCCACGGGCGGCCGTCGGTGCTGCGCTGGTCATGCCCGCAATAGACGGTGAACCCCTCGGGGATGTGGTCGATCCAGTTCAGCCTGCGCTCCGGAAAACCGTCCTCCTGCATGCGCCCGGTGGTCTCGCCGAACAGCGCGCGGGAGAGCAGGTGGGTGACGCGCTCCAGGCCCGGTGGCGGATCCTGGTGCAGCATGCCGGTGTGGAAGCCGCCATGCACGAAGATGGAGGTGCCGCGGGTGAGCCAGGCGGGGGCCCGGCCGATCTCCTCGAAGGCGCGCGTCGCCAGCCCGTCATCGAGCTGCGCCAGCGTCGCCTCGAGCGGCGGGTCGGGGCGCATCTTGCGGCCGGCGAGGGCGCGTCCGAGCTTGCGATCGTGGTTGCCGAGCAGGAACAGCCCGCGGCGGCGGTCGATCAGTCCGAACATGGTGCGCAGCACGCCGGCGCTGTCCGGTCCGTGGTCGATCAGGTCGCCGAGCTGGATCACGAAGCGGTCCGTCGCGACGGCATGCCGGAACGCCACCGCATCGCCATGCACGTCACCGACGATGCGCAGCGGCTGGTCGGGCGGGATCTCCCATCTCCGGTCCGGAGCCGGCTGCTGCAGGGTGTCCGGTTGCGGGTCGGTTGCGGGTTCGTTCATGACGCCGCCTCGTGGCGTGCGTCCGCCTTGTCCGGCTTGCGCTGCACGGTGTCGCGGAACGCCCGCAATGCGCGGTCGCGACCGTGATCGAGGGACACGATCGGCTCCGGATAGTCGCGACCCAGCTTCAGCTGGGCCGCCTCCAGCACCGCAGTGGGCGCGGCCCAGGGCTCGTGCAGCCAGCGGTCCGGCAGGCGGGCGAGTTCCGGCACGTACTGGCGCACGTAGCGCCCGTCCGGATCGAACTTCCGGCCCTGCGTCACCGGATTGAAGATCCGGAAGAAGGGCTGGCTGTCGGTGCCGGTGCCGGCGACCCACTGCCAGCTGGCGGCGTTGGTCGCGAGGTCGGCATCCACCAGCGTGTCCCAGAACCAGGCTTCGCCCTCCTGCCAGGGCAGCAGCATGTGCTTGGTGAGGTAGGAGGCGGTGATCATCCGCACTCGGTTATGCATCCAGCCGAGCTGCCAGAGCTGGCGCATCCCTGCATCGACGATCGGGATGCCGGTGCGGCCCTGGGTCCAGGCCCGCAGACCCGCCTTGTCACGGCGCCAGGGGAGCGCGGCGAACGCGGGACGCAGCGGCTCGTCGGGCATCGCCTGGTTGTGCCGGAGCAAATACGCCGCGAATTCGTGCCAGAGCAGCTCGCCCTGGAAGGTCTCGAAGCCGCCGGCGCGTGGTCCCTTGAGCTTGGAGGCTGCGTCCCGCGCCGCATGCCAGACCTGGGTCGCGGAGAGCTCGCCCCAATGCAGGTGCGGCGACAGCATCGATGTGCCCTGGTTGTCGCCCGGGACGTTGCGGGACCGGCCGTAGCCGTCGAGCCGGTGGTCCAGGAAATCGTGCAGCCGCCTGGCCGCGCCGGCCTCGCCGGGCTCCCAGGTGTCGCGCAGTCCCTGGGCCCAGTCCGGCGCGGTGGGCAGCAGGTGCCAGTCTTGCAGCCGGTCGCTCGCGGGCAGGCGCTTCGGGCCCGGGATCGCGCGCGGTGTCGGCAGCGGCTGCTCGGGGTCGGGCAGCGACCGGCAGGTGTTGGCGAATGGCGTGTAGATGCCGTAGCGGGTGCCGGTCTTGGATCGGATGGCGTCGAGGTCGAACAGCGTCGCGACCCGGTGCGTCTCCAGGCGGCACCCCTCCGGCAGTCGTTCGGCAACGGTGTCGTCCAGGCGACGGAGCCAGGGCTCGTGCGGGGTGCCGCAATGCACGACGGCGGCATCGGTCTCGCGAACCAGCTCCGGGATGATCGAGGCGGCATCGCCGCGGCGCAGGATCAGCCGGGTGCCACGCTCCTCGAAGGCACGGCCGAGCGATTCCAGGCTGTGATGCAGCCACCAGAGCGACGCGGCCCCGGGCGCCCAGCGTTCACCAGCCTGCTGGTCGAGCACGAATACCGCCAGCACCTGGTCGGCATCCCCGAGGGCAGCCTGCAGGGCCGCGTTGTCGGCCAGACGCAGATCCTGCCTGAGCCATAACAGCGCCAGCCGCCCGCTGCGGGGTTTCGCCTTTGCATCCGCCTTGCGGGCCGCCATCGCTTGCATTGTCTCCAGTCTTGCATGAGGCGAAACAGCTTCAGCCCGGCTCGGGTTTCGCGGTTCCGATGCCTGGTGTCGTCACACAGTCGCCGCCCGGATTTCCGCCAGCGCGAAGCTGAACAGCCGTTCCGCCCCGAGCAGGAAGGCCCGGCCGCCGCGCGGGAACAGGCTCGCGATCGCCGGGTGCATGACGTCGAGGCCACCGGTATAGGCGCCGAATGCCGGCATGATCATGCGGCCGGCGTCTGCCACGAAGCAGGGACGGGAGATCGTGCCGGCACGTGTCGCCACCCGCGCCTTGGGGTGGTGGTGGCCGCAGATCTCCGCGCGTTCCGGCCCCGGCGCCGCCAGCATTCGACGACTGCCGGGCGGGCCCTTCGATTCGTGGCGGAAGGCCAACGGCCCGAGCCGGAAACTGTCGCCGTGCTCGCCGGGGAGGCCTTCGGGAGGCACCGGATCGTGGTTGCCGAGCACCCAGACCAGGCGTGCGGTGGCGGCGATGCGTCGCAGCCGGTCGGCCTCGGCGGCAGGCAGACGGGCGGCGGCGTCGCGATCGTGGAAGCTGTCGCCGAGTGCCACGACGATTTCCGGTCGCCAGAACGCCACCCGCTGCACCAGCCGATCGAGCGTGAGCCGGCTGTCCCAGGGCGGCACCAGGGCACCCCGCCTGGCCGCGGCACTGCCTTTCTCCAGATGCAGGTCGGCCACCGCCAGCAGTTTTGCGGCCGGCCAGTACAGCACGCCGGCCGGATCGAGCATCACCCGCTCGCCGGCGATATGGAACGGCGCCGCGTTCATGCCGGGCCCGCCACCCTGCGCGGGCGCGATCTGCCGGCGCCGCCGATCCCGCGCTCCCTGGAGCCGCCGAAGCGGCTGCCGCCGGTGCGTTCGCCGGATTTGCGGGTCAGGCGACGCAATTCCTGGGCGTGTCCGGGTGCGACCACAAGCTCCTCGGTCGAGGGCTCGGCCTCGCCCATGGCTTCCGCCAGCAGCATCTCGGTTTCGGCCAGCAGCGCGTCCTCGTCCTCCGACGAGCGCACGAACTCACGGCCGATATCAAGCATCACCGGGATCGCCAGCGGCGACACCCGCTCGAGCCGCGCCACCTTGATGTGGTGCTCGACGCGCACGAGCATGCCGGCCAGCCGGTCGACGTCGGTGAGGCCGCCCGAGGCTTCCGCCCGGGTGGCACGCAGCAGCACATGGTCGGGCTGGTGGCGGCGCAGCACGTCGTACACGAGGTCGCTGTTCACCGTGACCTGGCGGCGGGTTCCGGTCTGGCCGGGATGCTGGCGCTCGATCAGCCCGGCGATGACCGCGACGTTGCGGAACGTCCGTCGCAGCATCGAGCTTTCCGCCATCCACGCCTCCAGATCGTCGCCCAGCATGTCCGGCGCGAACAAAGCAGGAATATCTCGTGGCGGATTGGCGCACCAGAGGGCGATCGCATAGTCGGTGGCAACGAAGCCGAGCGGCGCCGCACCCTCGCGCGACAGCCGCCGGGTCAGCAGCATGCCCAGCGTCTGGTGCGCGTTGCGGCCCTCGAAGCAGTACGCGACCAGGAAGAACCGGCCGTGGCGGGGGAAGATCTCCACCAGCAGGTCGTCCGGGCCGGGCAGCATCGAGCGCTCCTGCTGCAGCTGCAGCCACTCGCGCACCGGTTCGGGATACGCCGCCCAGGCGGCCGGATCGTGCAGCATCTGCCGCACGCGTGCAGCCAGGCCGCTGGTCAGCGGGTACTTCGAGCCGGCATAGGTCGGCACGATCGGCTCGCGCTCGCCGCCTTCGACGACCTCCACCGTGGCTTCGCGCAGCTTGACGAATTTCAGCTTGCGGCCGGCGAAGATGAACGCGTCGCCCGGGCTCAACTGGTTGGCGAAGCTCTCCTCGACCTCGCCCAACGTGAAACCGCGGGGACCACCCAGGCGCACCTTCAGCACCGGCGCCTCGACGATGGTGCCGGCATTCATCCGCGCCTGGCGCGCCACCCGCTCGCCGCGGATCTCGATCAGCCCCTCGGCGTCGCGGAACAGCTTGCGGTAGCGCTCGTAGGCGACCAGCGCGTAGCCGCCATCCTCGACGAAGCCGACCACATCGTCGAAATCGCGCCGGCTGAGCTCGGCATACGGGGCGGCCTGCCGGACCTCGTCGTACAGCGCGTCGGCGGTGAACGGCGCGCTCGCGGCCATCAGCAGCACGTGCTGGGCGAGCACGTCGAGGCCGCCCGGTCGCGGTGCCTCGCCGTCCAGCTCCATCGCCTGCACGCCCTGCATCGCGGCCTGGCATTCCAGCACCTCGAAGCGGTTCGCCGGCACCAGGATCGCGTCGGAGGCCTCGTCCATGCGGTGGTTGGAGCGGCCCACCCGCTGCAGCAGCCGCGATACGCCCTTCGGTGCGCCGACCTGGATCACCTGGTCGACGCCGCCCCAGTCGATGCCGAGATCGAGCGAAGAGGTGGCGATCACGCCGCGCAGGCCGTCCTTGGCACCGGCGCCGCGGGCCATCGCGGCCTCGACCTTGCGGCGCTGGCCGATATCCAGGCTGCCATGATGCAGCGCGATCGGCAGGGTGTCGTCGTTGATGCGCCAGATCGCCGCGAACAGCAGTTCCGCCTGTGCCCGCGTGTTGACGAACACGATGGTCATGCCGGACGCGGCGATCCGCGCCAGGATCACCGAGGCACCCGCCAGTCCCATCCGGCCGGACCACGGCACGTGCGCGTCCGGCAGCATCATCGACAAGGCAGGCGGTTTGCCGGGCGGCGCCTCGATCAGCCTGGCCGGGTGGTCCGGGGTGCCGACGAACGCCCGCAGCGCCTCCGGATGCGCCACCGTGGCGGACAGGCCGATCCGCCTGGCGTCCGGCGCCAGCAGCGACAGGCGTGCCAGGCACAGTGCCAGCTGGTCGCCGCGCTTCAGCCCGGCCAGCGCATGCACCTCGTCGATGACGATGCGGCGGAGGCCCCCGAACATCGCAGGGGCGTCGCGGCGGGAGAGCAGCAGCACAAGGCTTTCCGGCGTGGTGAGCAGGATGTCGGGCGGATGCTCGCGCTGGCGGGCGCGACGGTCGGCGGGGGTGTCGCCGGTGCGGGTCTCGATGCGGACCCGCAGCCCCATCTCCTCGACCGGGGCGGTCAGGTTGCGGGCGATGTCGGTGGCCAGCGCCTTCAGCGGGCTGACATAGAGGGTGTGCAGGCGCTCTACGGGGTTGTCCTCGCCCGCCGGTGCAGGTGCTGCCAGCTCGATCAGGCTCGGCAGGAAGCCGGCGAGCGTCTTGCCGCCGCCGGTGGGGGCAACCAGCAGGACGTCGGATCCGCCGGTGACCGCCTGCAGGACGGCGAGCTGGTGCGGGCGCACCGACCAGCCGCGCTTCGCGAACCACTGCGCGAACAGCTTCGGCAGCAGCGGTTCCCGGCCGATGGGGGGGAGCGCCGCCGATCGATCCGGGACAGGCTTCTTGCGGGGCGGCATCTCCTGCAGATAGGGCGGATCGTCGTCCGCGGAAACCGGCTCAGGCGTAGGTGGCGGAAAGCCGGTGCAGCTCGAGGGTGTTCAGCACGTCGGAGCCGGTGATCGTGCCGGCGGCCAGCTCCCCTCGCGCGTCCTTGCTGACGCCATAGGCGGCGAGCTCGCCGGCGGTCCAGGCGCGGGCGCTGCCGGCCCCGGTCGCGGAGGTAGCCGGGCTATCGGTGGCGGCAAGGGCTGTGGTTGCTGCTGGCGCTACGGTGCCGGCGCCCGGGGTGGCGGGGCTCTTGTGGAACAGGCTGGCGATGAGCGACTTGCCGATCTTCTCCGGGTCGATGCCCAGCACCTTCTCGCCGAGCGTGATGCCGACGCCGACCGGGCCGCCGAGGGCGAAGCTGGTGCCGAGCGAGACGGCGAATCGCAGGTCGGCGTTGCCCTGGTCGCCGGTGATCGCGCGGTAGATCGCGCCGACCACCGGGATGTATTGCAGCGGGTTGAGGTCGGCCAACAGCTTGTGGAACGAGAACCCGCCCCTCAATGCCGGGGTTGTGGTGGCGGCCGGAGCGACCGGCGCGGGGGCGCTCACGGCACTCGTGACGCTCGTTCCCGCCACGGGAGGCAGCAGCCAGGTCGTCTGGTCGAGGGCCACGCAACGGTCCTTCCGCATTCGGGAACCGCAGGCAGACTAGACGGCGGATGGTTAGCGGAGGGTTAACGGCTGCAGGTAGCGGCCGAACGTCGTTGCACCGGCGAGGGCGCCATGATGAAAGCGTATCCGCTTCCATCACAACCATGATCGGTCCGTCGCGACATGAGGTTCTATTATCTGCTGGTCGGCATGGTGCTGGTGCTCGGCGTCGTCATCGTGTTCGCGATCGTCTCGACCGGGGCCGATTTCCTCCGCCGTCGCCGCAACCGCGACGAGGGTGCCACGGTCATCGCCGACAACCAGACCGAATTCGAGGCCGACGTCGGCAAGGACGGACCGATTCTCTGACGGCGCTGCGGCTCAGCTCGGGATGCGGTTGCCGAGCAGGCTCATCAGATAGAGAAAGACGAGAAAGCCGCCGATCATCAGGACCACGTTCATCCAAGGCTTCATCCGTGCGGCTCCCCTTCGTGTCCCCGGTCGATGCAATAGCCTGCCGTCGCCCTGTCTCCAAGCGCCGCCCTCGTCAGCTCAAGGCCATCAGGCTGGCATTGCCGCCGGCCGCCGTCGTGTTGATGCTGAGCGACCGTTCGTGGTTCAGCCACTCGAGCGCCAGTCCGGTCTGCGCCGCGTCCAGCCGGTGCAGCGGCGTCACCGCACCGGGCCTTTCGGCCAGCTCGATCGCCAGCGCCGGAAGCAACGCCGCACTCGCCAGGGCCGCCGACACCGGTGACGGCGGCGAGGGCTCGCGCACGACGAGGGCGGGACATGCCGCCATCAGCCGCCGGGTCACATCCGCTTCCGGTCCGATCAGCCGCAGCACCGCGCGGTTGCCGGTGGCGAGTGCGGCGGTGATCTGCAGCACGAGATCGGTCTCGTCGTCGGCCACGCAGAGCACGTCGCCGCGCGCCGCCAGGCTGTAGAGGTTGCGCTCGCCGACCGGGCCCGGCAGCGCTTCCGAGAAGCCGAGCGGGCTGCGCGCGACGAGTGCGGCACAGGCGGATGCGGCCGGATGGTCGCCCAGCAGGTCGAGCAGCCGGACGGCGGCGTCGGGCGCGCTGCCGGGCAGCAGGGCGCGCTCGTGCAAGGCGGTGCGCAGCCGGTGCAGCATCAGCGGGCCGCCGGCCTTGGGTCCGGTGCCGGACAGGCCGGTGCCGCCGAATGGCTGGCTGCCCACCACCGCGCCGATCATGTTGCGGTTGACGTAGATGTTGCCGGCGGTGCTGCGTCCGACCAGGCGCTGCATGGTCTCGTCGATCCGGGTGTGCACGCCGAAGGTGAGGCCGTAGCCGGTGGCGTTGATCGCATCGACCATCGCGTCCTGGCGGTCCTGGCTGTAGCGCAGCACGTGCAGCACCGGGCCGAAGACCTCGCCGCCGATCTGCTCCAGGGTGTCGATCTCGATCAGCGCCGGCGCCACGAAGGTGCCGCGCGCCGCGTCATCGGAGAGCGGGGTGCGGGTCACGCGGCAGCCGAGGGACGCGAGCCGGTCGATGTGGCGCTCGAGGCGTTCGCGTGCGGCCTCGTCGATCACCGGGCCGACGTCGGTTGCGAGCAGGAGCGGGTCGCCGACACGCAGCTCGGCCATGGCGCCCTTCAGCATCGCCAGGATCGGCGCGGCGGCGTCCTCCTGCACGCACAACACGCGCAACGCCGAGCAGCGTTGGCCGGCAGAGTCGAAAGCGGACGAGATCGCGTCGGTCACCACCTGTTCGGGCAGGGCGGCGCTGTCGACCAGCAGGGCGTTCTGGCCGCCGGTCTCGGCGATCAGCGGAATCGTGCCGCGCAGACCGTCGGCATGCGGGGCCAGCGCCTGCGCGATCGAGCGCGCCACGTCGGTCGAGCCGGTGAACAGCACGCCGCCGATCCGCGGGTCCGCAACCAGGGCGGCACCGATCTCGCCATCGCCCGGGAGCAGCTGCAGGGCGCCGCGCGGGATGCCGGCCTGGTGCAGGATGGCCGTGGCGAGGGTGGCGATGAGCGGGGTCTGCTCGGCGGGCTTGGCCAGCACGGTGTTGCCCGCGGCGAGCGAGGCCGCGACCTGGCCGATGAAGATCGAGAGCGGGAAGTTCCAAGGGCTGATGCAGACGACGGCGCCAAGCGCCCGGCCCTGGAGGTCGTCCGTCCGGCGGGTTGCGGCTGCGTAGTAGCGCAGGAAGTCGACCGCCTCGCGCACCTCGCCGATCGCGTTCGCCGCCGACTTGCCGGCTTCGCGCATGATCGGGCCAAGCAGCTCGGCAAGCCGGCCGTCCAGCGCATCGGCCGCCCGGTCCAGACAATCGGCGCGGGTGGCGGCCGGGGTCGCCGCCCAGTGTGCCGCCGCTTCGGTCGCGGCCCCGATCGCAGGGCCGACATCCGCAACCGTGGTGTCACGGCAGCGCCCGATCAGCCGCCGGTGGTCGGCAGGATCATGGCAGTCCCGCCAGCCGGCAGCCTCGGCGCCAACTCCTTCGAAAGCCAGCAGCGGTTCGGCGACCGGAAGCGGCATCGAGGCGTGCGTGGTGGCCGCCTCATGCAGGCCGGCAAGCTGTTCCAGGGTCGCTTCCGATGCCAGGTCCAGGCCGGACGAGTTGCGCCGGGGACGCTCGGCACCCCCGGCGGCAAACAACTCGCCCGGGCGCGGGATTGCGGCGTGCGGCGCGCCGATCGGCACGGCACGGGCGGCCTCCTGCACCGGATCGGCCACGAGGTCGGCGACCTGAACCGCGGGATCGGCGATGCGGTTGACGAACGAGCTGTTGGCGCCGTTCTCCAGCAGCCGGCGCACGAGGTAGGCGAGCAGCGTCTCGTGGGTGCCGACCGGCGCATAGATCCGGCACGGCCGGTCGAACTTGTCCGGCGCCACCACCTGTTCGTAGAGGCTCTCGCCCATGCCGTGCAGGCACTGGAACTCGTACTGGCCGACGGCGAAGTCCGGGCCAGCCATCGCCATGACGGCACCCACCGTCTGGGCATTGTGGGTGGCGAATTGCGGGAAGATCGCGTCGGGTGCGGCCAGCAGGCGGCGGGCGCAGTCCAGGTACGACACGTCGGTATGCAGCTTGCGGGTGAACACCGGATAGTCCGACAGACCGGCTTCCTGCGCCTTCTTGATCTCGCTGTCCCAGTAGGCGCCCTTCACCAGCCGGACCATCAGCCGATGGCCGGTGCGGCGCGCCAGCTCGACCAGGTGGTCGATCACCATCGGCGTGCGCCGGCTGTAGGCCTGGATGACGAAGCCGATGCCGTTCCAGCCGGCGAGGTCCGGCTGCTCGCACAGGCTTTCCAGCAGGTCGAGCGAGAGCTCCAGCCGATCGGCCTCCTCGGCATCGATGTTCAGCCCGACATCGTGCGCCCGCGCCAGGCTGGCGAGGTCGGCCAGGCGCGGCAGCAACTCGTCCCGCACGCGCTGCTGCTGCGCCCGGCTGTAGCGTGGATGCAGCGCCGACAGCTTGATCGAGATGCCGGCGCCGTCGAACAGCCCGCGGCCCTTGTTGTGCGCGCCGATCGCCCGGATCGCGTGCTGGTAGTCGCGCAGGTAGCGTTGCGCGTCGGCCTCGGTCATCGCCGCCTCGCCGAGCATGTCGAACGAGTAGCGGAAGCCGCGCGCCTCGCGTTTCGTCGCCGCCCGCAAGGCGCTTTCGATGGTCTCGCCGACCACGAACTGCTCGCCCAGCACCCGCATCGCCCGGTCCATCGCCGCCCGGATCAACGGCTCGCCGCCACGTCCGAGGGCGCGCATCAGGCTCGCCTGCAGGCCGGGCGCCTTCGAGGATCCGATGTCGCCGCCGCCCTCCTGCAGGCGTCCGGTGATCAGCAGGCCCCAGGTGGCCGCGTTGACGAACAGCGACGGGCTGCGGCCGAGATGCGAGCGCCAGTCGCCGCCGCCGATCTTGTCGCGGATCAGCCGGTCACGGGTGGCGGCGTCGGGGATCCGCAGCAGCGCTTCGGCCAGGCACATCAGCGCGATGCCCTCCTGGCTGGAGAGCGCGTACTCCCGCATCAGCCCCTCGACCGGACCCGGACGGCCGCGGGCCCGTAGCGCCTCGACCAGGCGGGTGGCGATCGCGGTGGCCGATGCAGGCGTGACCGGTGCGGTGCGCAACAGCTCGGCGACACACTCGGGCTCGGGGCGTCGCGTCGCGTCGGTGATCCGTCGGCGGCTCTCGCTGCGCGCGCGCCAAGCCGGTGCGAACGGGGTTGCAGCCGCGAATCCGTCCGGCGTCATGTCCATGCTGCAAGATCCCTCAAGTATCGCGCCGGCGGATGCTGTTGATCCACAGGTCCAGGCCGCCCATCATCGTGTCGGCAATCTGCACCAAGGAGAGGCATGGCGGACGATCGTCAAGAGGGCCCGGGGGCTTCCGAAACAGGACCATACGACATCCTGGGGATCAGCCGTGATGCCGACAAGGAGACGATCCGCAAGGCCTATCGCCGTCTGGCCAAGGAGAGCCATCCCGACCTGCATCCGGGCGATCCGGCTGCGGAGGAGCGGTTCAAGCGGATCAGTGCCGCCAACAGCCTGCTCTCGGATCCCGAGCAGCGCGCGCGCTACGACCGCGGCGAGATCGACGGTTCCGGACAGGAGAGGCCGCCGCCACGCAGCAGCTACCGCGAGCAGGCGCAGGGCGCGCAAGGGCGGCGGTATCGCGCGAATGCCGGGGCGGGGGCAGGATTCGGCCAAGGCGCGGCGGGCGGCGGCTGGGACGAAGAGGATCTCGGGGACATCTTCGGCGACCTGTTCGGCCGTGGCGGCCGCGGCCAGGCCTCGGGCCGACCGCCGCGCGGTCCGCAGCGGGGCGAGGACCACAGCTACAGCCTGACGGTCTCGTTCGCCGACGCGATGACCGGTGCCACCACCCGCATCACGCTCCCGACCGGGGCCACGCTCGACGTCAAGGTGCCGGCCGGGATCGAAGACGGCCAGACCCTGCGACTGCGCGGCAAGGGCGGCGAGGGTGAGGAGGGCGCCGGGCGGGGCGATGCGTTGATCCGTATCCAGATCACGCCGGACGAGCGCTTCACCCGCGACGGCAACGACATCCGCACCGAGCTCGCGGTGTCGCTGAAGCAGGCGGTCCTGGGTGGGTCGGTGCAGGTGCCGACGCCGGCCGGCGCGGTGGCGATGACCGTGCCGCCCGATTCCGATACCGGCCGCGTGCTGCGTCTGCGCGGGCGCGGCGTGGCCGCACATGGCAAGCGCGAGGCGGGGAACCTCTACGTGACGCTGCGGGTGGTGCTGGGTCCGACCGACGATGCGCTGAAGGCGTTCCTGCGCGGCTGGTCGCCCGGAAGCAGCGAAGCGCCAGAAAGCAAGGGGACGGCGGCATGATCACCATCGAGATGCTGTGCGTCCGGCTGCAGCGGGTCAGCGCAGCCGAGCTCGAGGGCTGGATCGAGCGGGCCTGGATCCGTCCGGAGGGTGCGCCCGGGCATTACCTGTTCGAGCCGATCGACGAAGCGCGGGCCCGGCTGATCCTGGAGCTTCGCGACGACCTGCACATCAACGAGGAGGCGCTGCCGGTGGTGCTGTCGCTGCTCGACCAGGTGTATGCGGCCAGGCGCCACATGCGCCGGGTGCGCGATGCGATCGAGGCGCATGCGGATAACGGCCTGGCCGAACAGCTGCGACAGCTGCTGCAGGAGGAGCAGCGGTAGCGCTGGCGACGCGGGTCAATCGCGCAGGGTGATCAGCCCGTATTTCGCCAGCCAGAGGAGCGCCCGGGTGATCTCGCGTGGCGCCAGGTTGGGGAAACGGCCGCCCAGCGTCTTCACCGTGCAGCCATCGACGGCTGCGAGGAGCGCATGCAGGGTGGCGGCGTCCGGCATCGCGGGCTGGCCGAAGCGGACCAGCGGATGGTCATGCAGCTCGGCGACCAGGCCGGGATCGCGACCGGTCGGGAAGGCGCGGTGCCGGGGCGAGAGCGGCTCCGACGGGTAGCCGCGGAAGACGTGGAACGGGTCGGGCCGAGCAGGGTGGGTCCCTGGCGGGCTGATGGCAGCGGCACGACGCTCGGCCAGCTCCCCCCACAGCGCCTGGTGCCGTGGCACCACCACCGACCAGTCATAATCCTGGCGCGCGCGGGTCTGGGCCGTCCGGCCCATGCTCCGGCGCAGCGACGGGTCCGCGGCCAGGCGGCCGATCGCCCCGGCCATGGCGTCGATATCGACCGCGACACTCTGGCCGATCGCGCCCACCTGCGCCTCGTAGCCATCGAGGCCGCCCTCGCTGAAACGCAAGGCGAGGTCCTCGGAGAGGCCGGGCGGCGCGGCGATGGTGCGGATGCGGAAGCCGTCGACGCCGTCGCGGACCGTTTCGCGGTAGCCGTTCCAGTCGCTCACCACCACGGGCAGTCCTGCCGCCATGGCTTCCAGGGGGGTGAGGCCGAAGGTCTCCTGGACGTTGTCGACCGGCGAGACGAACAGGTCGGCCACCGACCAGGCGGCACGTCGCACGTCGGGCAGCCGCGCATCCATGAAGATCACCGGCACGTCGGGGCAGAACGTCACGGCGGCGGCGCGGAAGCCGGCCTCGATCGTCGGATTGCCGAACCATCCGGCCATGACCAGCATCAGTCGCTGCCCGGGGGCCTGCTGCGCCGACGCCTGCTGCAGCGCCTGGAACAGCGGGATCGGGTGGGCCTTCTGGTGGTGGCTGAGGCGTCCCAGGAACAGCGCGACCACGTCGTTCTCGCCGACGCCGAGGCGTGACCGCCAGTCCGCGCGGTGCGCCGGATCCTGGGTGAAGGCGTCGCAATCGATGCCGAGCGGGATCACCGGCAGTTGCGGTCGTGGCAAGCGGGCGCCGGTTCCGAGTGCCAGCCGTTCGCGCAGGTAGTCGTCCTGGTCGTCGAGCAGCCGGAACACCATCGCGCGCACCGCCTGCGACGTGCAGACCAGCGCGTCCCACGGCTCCACGGGTGCGGTGGCGTAGGCGGCGAGCGCGTCCATGACCCGCGGCGTCGCGGTGGTGTGGGTGATGCCGACCAGACTGTACGAGGCGGCCCCGAGCGCCCGTCTCTGCCAGGCATGGTCGCCGAGCCCGGGGCTGGAGAGCATCAAGGCGCCGACCGAGGCGAGTTCGCCCAGCGCCTGGCGCGGGATCAGCCGTGTGGCCTGCAGCGGATTTGCGGCCTGTACGGCCTGGCGGAAATGCTCCCCGTCGGCCATCGAACCGACGAGTGCTGTGAGCAGGTCGACGCCGGCATACCGCGCAAGCCCCCGTAGCAGGCCCTCGGATGCGGCGTTGATCCCCATCAGCTGCTGGCCCGCCGTCGAGAAGCCGGACGCGTGGTAGAGCAGGGCCGCATTCGGCACGATCGTCATGCCGCGAAACGCCGACCGGCTGCCCGGCCGCGATTGAACGATCGGTGCGCTGACACACGCGAAGATGTGGTCGAAGGCAGCATGAAGGGTGTCCCGTGCGGCATCGCGTCTGCATGACAGGTCATTCGAGAGCAGGCTTTCGAATACGTCGTCAACGTTGCATCAGCCGCGACGCAGGACGGTTCCGGCCGGCCTGAAGCCGGGGAGAGCGGATCCGGGCACGCGTGCTCGCGCCGTGCGTATTTCCGAGGCTTCAGGAAATTGCGTTCCAGGGCGGTTGGAATGACGCCGGTGGCAGCGCCGCAGCATGGTCAGGCGCGTGATATCATGCCGGTCCGGCATGGGAGGGATCGATGGACGCGCCCGGCGATCGTGCTCGCCGGTGGTCGAGCATCCGATGCACCATCCCGTCATTGCCGTCGTGATGGAATGTCCGGATCAGGCAAGACCACGGTGGCGGTACACTGCCGACCGACGCGGATCGGCTTCCCTGGCTGCAGAAGATCACGGCGCGACTCAATAGCCGGCGCGCGAGCGGGCGGTCGGGAGTGCTGACCTGCTCGTCGTCGGAGCACTCCTGGCGCGACATCATCATCGGTATTCTGTCCTATGTCCTTGTCCCGGGCAGGCTCTTGCCGATCCCGGACCCGGTGCACTGACGCCTCGGCGGTTTTAATCCGTCTGTGCGGCGACGGAGCGGAACCGCCAGAGAGCAAGTGCCAGGAACAGGGCGGCGACAATCGCGATGCCGAAGAACTGTGGCCAGACCACGCCGAAGCCGGCACCGCGATACAGGATGGATTGTGCGAACGAGACGAAATGCGTCGAGGGCGAGACCTGCATGATCGTCGCGAGCGAGTGCGGCATGCTTTCCAGCGGGGTGTTGCTGCCCGACAGCATGTTCATCGGCAGGAATACCAGCATGAACAGCAGGCCGAGCTGCGGCATGGACCTGGTGACGGTGCCGAGGAAGATGCCGATCGAGGTCGCAAAGAACAGGTAGATCACGACGCCGACCATGAAGAGCGGGATCGATCCTGCGATCGGCACGCCGAGAATCGTGCGAACCACCAGGTATAGCGACGCGGCGACCGCCAGGGTGATGATCAGGCCGTTCGCCCAGATCTTCGACATCGCGATCTCGAGCGGCGTCAGCGGCATGGCGAGCAGATGGTCCATCGTGCCATGCTCGCGCTCGCGGATCACGGCCGCTCCGGACATGATGATGGCGAGCATGGTGACGTTGTTGATGATGCCCATGACGCTGGCGAACCAGGCCGTGGTGACATTGGGATTGAACGCGATCCGCACGACGAGGTTGACCGTGGAAAGCGGCACGCTCTGCGTGTTCGAGAGATAGTCCGACAGCTCGGTATCGATGATCTGCTCGGCATAACCCGATCCGAGGCCGGCCTGGATCATCGCGGTAGCGTCGACATTCACCTGCAGGCCTGGTGACCGGCCGGCGAGCACGTCGCGTTCGAAGTGCGGCGGGATGTCGATTATGAAGGTGTATTGTCCGGCATTCAGCGCGGGGATGATCGCGCTCACCGCGATGGGTCGTGGCGGCAGGAACAGCGGCGGCAGGAAGGCGTGCATGATGCGGCGGGAGAGTGGCGAGTTGTCCTCGTCGGAAAAGGCGATCGATGCCTTGTTCAGCTCCTGCGCGTTGCTCTGCGACTGGCTGATGATGGCGAGCGAGAAGGCATAGATCACCAGCAGGATCAGCACCGTGTCGTGCATGAAACTGCGCAGTTCCTTGGTTCCGAGCCAGAAGATGTTGCCCGCACTGCGCCAGACGGGATTCGGCATCAGCGTTCCTGCTTGCCAAGGAGCAGCGCGCTCAGCCCGATCAGGATCGGCACGAACACCGCCAGGTCGACGAGGTCGCGGGACAGATCCGCAAAGCCGAGGCCCTTGGTGAAGGTGCCGACGCTGATCGGCACGAAATACGTCATCGGGAAGCTGAGGCCGATATATTTCGCGACCCCGGTCAGCGAGGAGACCGGGCTCAGCATGCCGGAAAACTGGGTGGCGGGGAGAACCGTCAGGATGGCGGTACCGAACAGGGCGGCGATCTGGGTTTTCGTGAAGGCCGAGATCAGCATTCCGTATGCCGTGGTCGCCGACACATAGATCAGCGTGCCCAGGAACAGGACCGGGAAGCTGCCCTTCAACGGCACCTGGAACACGAAGATCGCCATCAGCAGCAGGATCATGAAATTGGCCATGGCGAGAGCGACGTACGGCAGCTGCTTGCCGATCAGGAATTCGAGCCGGCCGACCGGCGTGACGTAGAGATTGATGATCGAGCCGAGCTCTTTTTCCCGTACGATGGCAAGCGCCATCAGGATGGCCGGGAACAAGGCCAGCATCAGGCAGATGTTGGACGGCACCATCGCGTAGATGCTGTCGAAGTTCTGGTTGTATTTGTAGCGGATGCTGACGCTGGCCGGCGGCCTCGGGGCAGGCTGGGTGGTCGTGACCGTTGGGTCGGCGAGGTAGAGCGTCTGGATCGCCTGCAGGTAGCCGCGGATGGTCTGGGCGCGGAACGGCATCGCGCCGTCGATGGTGGCCAGCACGAAGGCCGGGCGCCCGCGCTTGATGTCGCGGCCGAAGCCTGGCGGGATCTCGATGACGGCCGACACCGTCCCGCTCTGCAGTCGCCGGGCCTGGTCGGCGTAGCTGGTGATGGGCGCCTTTTCGGTGAAATAGGTCGAGCCGCGCAATTCGCCGAGATAGGCGAGGCTGGCGCTGGACTGGTCGCGGTCGAGCACGGCGAAGGAGAGATTATCCACGTCCGTCGAGATCCCGAACCCGAACACGATCATCAGCAGTGCCGTGCCGAACAGGCCGAAGCCGAGGCGCACCTTGTCGCGGATCAGCTCCAGGCTCTCGCGGATGGTGTAGGCCATCAACCTGCGGACGCTGAAGGCGCGGCGCCGGCGGGGCGCGGTGAGGGCGTGGAGCGGCATGGCATGCGGCGGTGCCGCGTTCGTGCGTCCGGCGCGTGCGCTGATCGCGTCCTCGAGGTAGCCGATGAACGCGTCCTCCAGATCTGCCGCATGGCGCGATGCGACGAGTGCGGCCGGGGTGTCGGTGGCCAGCACGCGGCCGGAATCCATCAGCGAGATCCGGTCGCAGCGCGCGGCCTCGTTCATGAAATGCGTCGACACGAAAATCGTCACGCCCTGGTTGCGCGACAGGTCGATCAGCAGCGACCAGAACCGGTCGCGCTCGAGCGGGTCGACGCCGGAGGTGGGCTCGTCGAGGATCAGGATCTCCGGGTCGTGCACGATCGCCACGGCCAGGGACAGGCGCTGGCGGATGCCGAGCGGCAGATCGAGCGTGCGCTGGTCGAGATAGGCGGACAGGCCGAAGCGGGCGACCAGGTCGGCGATGCGGGTGCGCGCCGAGGCGGCCGGCAGATGGAAGAGATGAGCGTGCAGCTCGAGGTTCTGGCGCACGGTGAGTTCGGTGTAGAGCGAGAACGATTGCGACATGTAGCCGACGCGGGCGCGTGTCTGCATGTCGCCGATATCGACCGGCTTGCCGAACAGCAGCACGCTGCCGGTGGTGGCGGGAAGCAGCCCGGCCAGCACCTTCATGGTGGTCGTCTTGCCGCAGCCGTTGGAGCCCAGGAAGCCGAAGATCTCGCCACGCTCGATGTTGAAGCTGACGTGATCGACCGCGGTGAAGGCGCCGAAGCGGACCGTGAGGTCGCGCGCCACGATCATCGGCGCGGCGTCGGCCGCCACGCGCGGCGGAATCACCAGGGCGGCGTGGCCGTGGCGCTGGGCCTCGGGCAGGGTGGCGATGAACGCCTCTTCCAGCGACGTGGTGTGCGTCGAGGCCATCAGCGTGGCAGCCGATCCTTGTGCCAGCACATGGCCGGCATTCATCGCGACCAGCCAGTCGAACTGCTCGGCCTCCTCCATGTAGGCGGTGGCGACCAGGACGCTCATCGAGGGCCGGCGCGAGCGCATCAGGTTCACCAGGGTCCAGAACTGGCGGCGCGACAGCGGATCGACGCCGGTGGTGGGCTCGTCCAGGATCAGCAACTCGGGATCATGGATGAGCGAGCAGCAGAGGCCGAGCTTCTGGCGCATCCCACCGGACAGCTTCTTGGCGGGGCGTCCGGCGAACGGGGCGAGGCCGGTGGCGTCCAGAAGTTCGTCGGTGCGCCAGAGCCGTTCGGTTTTCGACTGCCCGAACAGCCGGCTGAAGAACGCGATGTTCTCGGCGACGCTGAGGTCCGGATAGAGGTTGCGGCCGAGACCCTGCGGCATGTAGGCGACCCGCGGGCAGAGCTGCGTGCGGTAGCGGGTGCTGGCCATGTCGCCGCCGAGTACGGTGACGGATCCCTGCTGGATGCGCCTGGATCCGGCGATCAGGCTGAGCACGGAGGACTTGCCGACACCGTCCGGGCCGATCAGCCCGACCATGCAGCCGCCGGGGATCAGGAGCGTCACGTCCTCGATGGCGAAAGCGTGGCCGTAGCGCAGCGTGACCGCCTCGAGGCGTGCGGCCGGAACCGCTGCCTCGGTCATTTCGGCATGCTGACCTGCAATGTTGCGGGCCACGCCGCGTTGCTGTCGGTGCGGATGATCGCCTCGCCAGGCAGCCCGCTTTTCACCGGAGTCGTGCGGAGCGCCAGGCGCGCGGGATCGATCCGTACGCGGACGCGGAACATCAGGCTGTCGCGTTCGGTTCTGGTCTCGACCGTCTTGGGGGTGAATTGCGCTTGTGCGGCCACGAAGCTGACGCTGGCCGGGATCGGGTGTCCCGGATAGGCGTCGAGCAGGATGCGGGCCTCGGAGCCGATGCGGGTGCGCCCGGCCGATGCGGTCGGCAGATAGACGTCCATGTACACGTAGGTCCGGTCGAGCATCGTGAAGACCTTGCCGCCGGCGGGCAGCACCTCGCCGATATTGGCGATGCGGTACTCGATCGTGCCGGCGCGCGGTGCGACCAGCGTGTCGTAGGCGATGTCGACCCGGTCGAGTGCGACGTCCTGGGCAGCCGCGTCGAGCGCCCGTGCGGCCGCCGCGGTCTGCGCCACGTCGGACCGCACGGCATCGACGGCACCGCTCAGCGTCTGTTGCCGCTGATCGACCATCTCGCGGGTCTCGAAACCGGTCTGCAACAACGCGCTCGCGCGGTCGAGCTCCTTGCGGGCGAACACGACCTCGGTTTGCTGTTGTGCCAGTGTGGCCAACGAGGACCGCACGGTCTGGCGTGCCTGCAGTACGAGCGCCTGCGATTTCGCCAAGGTCGCCTCGAGATCCTGGCTGTCCATCAGAGCCACGGTCTGCGACGCTTCCACCACGCTGCCTTCATCGACCTCGAGGGTGGCGATCTTGCCGGCGAATTTCGTGTCGATGTCGATCTCGTCCGCTTCGAGGCGTCCGTTGCCCGATGCGAATCCCGGTGGCAGGCCCGGCAGGCGGTTCAACCACCAGTAGCCGGTGCCACCGGCGACCAGCAGCAACGCCGCGAGGGCGATCAACGGCTTCAGCCAGCGGCGTTGCTGCGGCGGCGGGTCGGGCGTGTCGATGACGGCAGGGAGGTTCGGTGTCGGCGGGATGACGGCGAGTGCTCCCGCGGCGGGCAGTGCTTCCGCGACGGGCAGGCCGGCGACGGGCAGGCTTGTGGTGGGTAGGCTGGCCGGCGTCGCGCGCAGCTCCAGCTTCGGATCGGGGCCCATCAACGAGCCCCGGGGGCGTCGTGGTCCGGCCGGCCGATGTGCTGACTGATCTGCATGCGGTGAAAACTATCAGCGCGATGCGCAGCCGACGCAGGCTCGGAAACTACCTAAGGCGTCCGGCGGATCGACCCGGGCTTCGTCGTTCGTCAGGGCACGAGAACCGCGGCGCCCTCGAAGCGGCTGGCGCGGAGATCGGCGAGCGCCTGGTTGGCCCGGGTCAGCGGATAGCGCGTGGTCTGCGTGACGATCCCGATCTCCGGGACGAGCTTCAGAAAGTCGATCCCGTCCTGCCGCGTCAGGTTGGCGACCGAGACGAGCTGGCGTTCCTCCCAGAGCAGCGCATAGGGAAACGCCGGGATGTCGCTCATGTGGATGCCGGCGCAGACCACGCGGCCGCCCTTGCGCACGGCCTTCAAGGCGAGCGGCACGAGCGCGCCGGCGGTGGCAAAGATGATCGCGGCGTCGAGCGGCTCCGGCGGCATCTCGTCCGAGCCACCGGCCCAGCAGGCGCCGAGGCTGCGGGCGAAATCCTGTCCCCTGGTGTCTCCCGGCTTGGTGAAGGCGAACACCGAGCGGCCCTGCCAGCGTGCCACCTGCGCCAGGATATGGGCGGCGGCGCCGAAGCCGTAGAGACCGAGGGATTTTCCGCCACCTGCGATTCCGAGCGAACGCCAGCCGATCAGGCCGGCACAGAGCAGCGGCGCCAACGAGACATCCTCTCCGGCGTCGCCGAGCGGAAACGCGAAGCGTGCGTCGGCGATCGTCGCGGTCGCGAAGCCGCCGTCACGCGTGTAGCCGTTGAAGAGCGGATGGTCGCAGAGATTCTCGCGGCCGCCCATGCAGTAGGGACAGACGCCGCAGGTGTGGCCGAGCCAGGGTATGCCGACGCGCTCGCCCTCGGACAGGCCGGTGACGCCGGCGCCGATCGCGTCGATGCGGCCGACGATCTCGTGGCCCGGGATGATCGGCAGCACCGGATCCGGCAGTTCGCCGTCGATGACGTGCAGATCGGTGCGGCAGACGCCACACGCGCCGACCTTGATCCGGATCTGGCCGGGGCCGGGCAGGCGATCCTGCAGCTCGGTCCACTCCATCGGCCTGTGCAGCTGCTTCAGCACCATGGCGTGCATGATCGGTCCCGTCAGCTGAGCGGTGGGGGGAATTGTCGGGACATCGTCCCCGGTCGGCTGGCGGCACGGTCGATCATGTCGTGGCTCTACGCCTGCAATCCTGTCGACGTGAGGCTCGGGAAGTACCTAGCGCAGGGTTGCGTCCCGGCGATTTCGATGGGGATGGCCGTCCCGTCGCAGGGCCGGGCAATAAGTAGTTTCCGAGCCTGCCGCTGGTTTTCCACGCCGGTAGGGTGATGTCCCGTCGGATCGCGTCGGCTTCCGGAGCCGGCCGATGTGAGGTCCTGCCGAAGGAACAACAGAATCATGCCGATCCGCACAATAGTCGTGGCCCTCGATCCGGCGGTGGAGCTCGAGACGCTGCTCGATCAGGCGCTCAAGATCGCAAGGCGCATGGAGGGGCATCTGGAAGTCCTGCTCCTGCAGCCGGATCTCTCCGAGCTTGCAGCCGCCTATCCAGCACTCGCGCGGATGTGCCCGATCGAGAAGATCAGGATCGACAGCGAGGACGTCGCTCGCACGATGGCGGCCCGCTTCGAGGCATGGCGCGAACGCCGGGACGTTCCCGCACGCATCGTGGACCGGATGCTGGGCAGCACCTACGCGACCTGGACCGCGTGCGAAGGGTCACCGATCATCGGCCTGCTGCGACGCGCGCGGCTCGCCGACCTCGTCGTCATGATGAAGCCGGACGGGCATGGTGGCCTGGGTGACGTGCTTGTCGAGGCCGCGATGTTCGATAGCGGCCGGCCGCTGCTCCTTGTCCCGGGTCCGAGTGATATTCCCCTGCTGGAGCGCGTCGCCGTTGCCTGGAACAGCAGTCTGCCGGCAGTACGTGCCCTGTCCGCCGCCATGCCGTTCCTGCACGAAGCCGAACATGTCGAAATTCTCAGCTTGGCGGCCCCGCACCCGCGCGAGGCGGATCCGTGCATGATTTCCGGCGAGGACGTTGTCGAGGCGCTGTCGTGGCAGGGGGCGCGCGCCTCCGTCGGGCATGTCGCGCTGCAGCCGGATGAGGGTCCAGGTGCGGCGTTGCTACGCGAGGCCACGGCGCTCGGGGTCAGCCTGCTCGCGATGGGGGCTTTCACGCACAGCCGGGTGCGCGGCGCGGGACTGGGCGGCGTGACCGGCTACATGCTGCAGCACGCCGAGATCCCGCTGCTGATGGCGCACTAGCGGTTATCCAGCCTGGCAAGGTTGCAAAAGCCCGCGACCGATCAGCGTCATCCCTGGGAGGATCCACGTGAACTACCAGAGCATCAATCCGGCGAACGGCACGTTGCTGCAGACGTTCGAGGAGATCACCGACGCGCAGCTCGATCATGCCCTCGAGACCGCATCGGGCTGCTTCTCGACATGGCGCCTGACCAGCTTCGCGGATCGGGCGAAGATCGTTTCCGGGGCCGCGCGGATCCTGCGACACCGCTCGGAGGAGTTCGCCCTTGCGGTGACGCTCGAGATGGGCAAGCTCATCGAGGAATCGCGTGGCGAAGTCACGCTGAGTGCCGACATTCTGGAATATTACGCGACCAATGCGGAACGCTTCCTTGCACCGGAGCAGCTTGCTCCGGACTCCGGCGAAGCGGCAATCGAAAACGATCCGATCGGTGTGCTGTTCGGGATCGAGCCGTGGAATTTCCCGTACTACCAGCTTGCGCGTTTCGCGGCCCCCAACCTGATGGCAGGCAATGTCGTGATGGTGAAGCACTCGGAAAGTGTGCCGCGCTGCGCCTCGCTGTTCGAGGAATTATGGCGTGATGCAGGAGCGCCCGCCGGCGCCTACACCAACCTGTTCATTTCCCATGAGCAGGCAGGTCGGGTCATCGACGATCCGCGCGTGAAGGGCGTCGCCCTGACCGGCAGTGTCGCGGCGGGGCGCATCATTGCAGAGCGCGCCGGGCAGAACCTGAAGAAATCCACCATGGAGCTGGGTGGCAGCGACGCCTTCATCGTGCTGGAGGACGCGGATCTGTCGCGGACGGTCGAATGGGCGGTCTGGGCCAAGATGAACAATACCGGCCAGTGCTGCGTGGCCGCGAAACGCTTCATCGTGGTGGACGCGGTGGCGGACGCGTTTCTCGAGATGTTCAGGGCGCAACTCGAGACCCTGGTGGCAGGTGATCCGATGAGTTTGGCCACGACCCTCGGCCCGCTCTCCAGCGAGCGTGCGCTCGTCGGGTTGCTGGACCAGGTGGACCGTGCCGTTGCGCATGGCGCTACGCTGGTCATGGGCGGCCACCGGATCGATCGGCCGGGCGCCTTCATGCAGGCGACGATCCTCACCGATATCGAGCCAGCAAATCCTGCCTTCCGGGAGGAATTCTTTGGGCCGGTCGCCTTGTTCTTCCGGGTCGAGAACGAGGACGAGGCGGTCGCCCTCGCCAACGATTCAGATTTCGGCCTCGGCGGTTCGGTGTTCACCGCCGATGTCGAACGGGGTCGACGCATCGCGAGCCGCGTCGAGACGGGGATGATGTTCGTCAACCATCCGACCTGGACCATGCCGGAGTTGCCGTTCGGCGGCATCAAGGCGTCCGGCTATGGGCGTGAGCTTTCGAGCCTGGGCATCCAGGAATTCGTCAACAAGAAGCTCGTACGCATCGCTGCGATCGACGCCGCCTGATCTGCGCGAACACAGGAGGTCTCATGCCGAAAACAATGCAGGCCGCGGTCGTCGAGGCATTCGGCAAACCGCTGGTCCTCCAGGAGTGGCTGGTACCGTCGCCGGGTCCGGGACAGATCGTGGTGAAGACCGAGGCATGCGGCGTGTGCCATACGGATGTCCATGCGGCCCGCGGCGACTGGCCGGTGAAACCGGCGCCGCCCTTCATCCCGGGTCATGAGGGCATCGGCGTGGTGGCAGCGATCGGCGCCGGCGTGACGGTCGTCCGTGAGGGCGATCGTGTGGGCGTGCCGTGGCTGTATTCTGCCTGTGGACATTGCGAGTACTGCCTGTCGGCCTGGGAAACCGTCTGCGCGCAGGCCGAGTTCGGCGGCTATACGAAGAACGGTGGTTTCGCCGAATATATTCTCGCCGACCCGGACTACGTCGCCCATATCCCGGCTGGGTTGTCCGCGACCGAGGCGGCGCCGATCATCTGCGCCGGCATCACCACCTATAAAGGCCTCAAGCAAACCAACGCGCGGCCGGGTGAGTGGGTCGCGATCTCCGGCGCCGGCGGGCTGGGACACCTGGCGATCCAGTATGCCAAGGCGATGGGGCTGCTGGTGTGTGCGGTCGACATCGATGCCGGCAAGCTCGACCATGCCAGGAGGCTCGGCGCCGATGTCGTGGTGGATGCGCGTCATGGCGATCCGGCCGCCACCGTGAAGGAAGCCACCGGCGGTGGTGCGCATGGCGTGCTGATTACCGCACCGTCGCTGGGCGCGTTCGCTCAGGGCGTGGCGATGACGCGCAAACGCGGCACGTGCGTGCTGGTGGGCCTGCCGCCCGGGGAGTTTCCGCTGCCGTTGTTCGATGTGGTGGCGAACTGCATCTCGGTCACCGGATCATTCGTCGGCACGCGCAAGGACATGGCCGAGGCGCTGGCATTTGCAGCCGCCGGCAGGGTGAGGGCGGATATCGAGATCCAGACGCTGTCGACCATCAACGAGACGCTCGGGCGGCTGGAACGCGGCGAGGTCCCGTCCCGGGTGGTGATCGATTTCGGCGGCGTTGGGCAGGGCGGTCGCGGCTAACGGACCGCCTGGCCACTTCCGGGCTTCATCACGCCGAGGCCGTCACCGTCCTCGTCGGCCCTGAGCGCGCGATCGAGCAGCCATTCTTCCGCTTCCCGGCGACTGGCAAAGACACCCAATACATCGTCCAGGGCCTGTCCGCCGATGTCGCGAACCACGTAACGCCCGTCCGCCTGTTTCTGAACCTGCATCATTGTAAGGCACCTCGATGAGAGACTGCGGGAGCCATGGCAGCACCTTCGAATGGCGGGGCCAGGAATGTCGCCGAGCCGACGATCACGGCCGTGCGGCTAAGCCGGCGGTTCAGCGTCGAGAGGCGGACAGCCGGTGCGCCATATCCACCGGTGCCGGGTTGCGCGAGATCATTGTCCATTGGCCGAGGTCTCCTGTCGCGTCCGGTGGTCCAGATCGTCCTCGTCAGCAATCTAGCTTAGCCAAGCGGCTGTTTTGACAGCAGCCTCGGAAATTACCCATGCCTACGGTATCGCGATTACGCTGCATTGTTCGACAACCGGAAGCCGACGCCGTCGATCGAGGAGATCGCGTGATAGGTAGTTTCCGATCCTGTCGCAGCGCCGCGGCGAGGCGCATCGTCCAGTCCCGGATCAGCACCGACAGCAAGGCCGCGATCGCCCGGATGCGATCGGTGCCGGGCTGTTGCTGCCTTGAAGGTGGTGGCTGGTGCCGGCGACCAGTGCATGGAAGCGCGTCCCGACATCGAGACCGGCGATCGCCTTGGTCCATGTACGGCGGTCGTAATTGCCATGGTAGATCGGGAGTACGGGTTCATGTTGTTTTCCCTCGTGGATAGAGCCACCGGGCTTGTCTTCTTTTTCCTGGTGCTCTTCTTCCTCGTGCTGCTGCTGGCCAGGACGTCGATCAAGATCCTGCGGGAATATGAGCGCGCGGTCGTGTTCACGCTCGGGCGCTTCGAGCGGGTGAGGGGCCCGGGGCTCGTCCTGCTGGTGCCGTTCGTCCAGGAGATGGTTCGGGTCGATCTCCGCACGCAGGTCATCGAAATCCCCAGCCAGGATGTCATCTCGCGCGACAACGTCTCGATGAAGGTCGACGCGGTGCTGTATTTCAACGTCGTCAGTCCAGAGCGCGCCATCATCCAGGTGCAGAACTACCTGCCGGCAACCAACATGCTGGCCCAGACGACGCTCAGGGCGGTTCTGGGTCAGCACGAGCTGGACGAGATGCTCTCCGAGCGGAAGAAACTCAGCACCGACGTGCAGGAGATCATCGATATCCAGACCGAGGGCTGGGGGATCAAGGTCAGCAATGTCGAGATCCGGACCGTCGAGCTGACCGACAACATGGTGCGTGCGATCGCCAAGCAGGCGGAGGCGGAGCGTGACCGGCGCGCCAAGATCATCCATGCGGAAGCCGAATTCCAGGCGTCACAGACGCTTGTCGACGCAGCGAAGATACTCGGCAGCATTCCTGCCGCCATGCAGTTGCGCTACCTGCAGACCCTGACCGAAATCGGCGCGGAACAGAATTCGACGGTGGTGTTCCCGATGCCGATCGACATCATCAAGCCGTTCCTGGAAATTATCGACAAAGCCGACAAGGCTCCGGCTCCGAACGGCGTCATCCACGCTGCGAGCGGCAAGGGGATGCCGGTGGGCAACGCCTGACGCCCCGGTATATGTTTCAGCCGGCGATGCCCTGGCCAGGGGCCGCCGGGCTCGCACCGTGCGGCGTCCACCTGTCCGATCAGTGCGACGGCCCGAGGTTCCACGCGCTGATGACCGGCATGTCGGCATGACCTGGGTTATATCCCAGCACGCCGACGGCCGCGGTGCCGAGCACCAGATGCTGCCCCTCGATGATCGACAGGCCGATCCATCGTACCGCCAGGGTGCTGCCGATCTGGCCATGCGAGAACAGGGCGATGGTGCCGCCCCTCTCCCGCAACCGGGCGATGAGACGGTCCGCTCGCAGGACGACCTCCCCAGGCGTTTCGCCGCCCGGACAGCCGTCGCGATAGACTGCCCAGCCTGGCCGCTCCGCCCGGATGTCGATCGAGCGCATCCCTTCGTATCTGCCGTAGTCCCACTCGGCGAGATCGGGCTCCACCTGCGCCGCATCCGCCAGACCGGCCAGGCTGCAGGTCTGGCGCGCGCGTGTCGCCGGGCTGACGAAAACCTGGTCGAACGACACCGCGGACAGCATCGGACGCAGCGCCCGAGCCTGGTCCTCGCCGTGGTCGGTCAGCGCGATGTCGGTGCGGCCGGTATGCTGCCCGGACGCGCTCCAGATGGTCTCGCCGTGACGCACAAGGTAAATGGACGCCGGCTTCCGGTCGGCTTGCATCTCCGGCGGGCTCGAGAGCCGCTCCATCGTCAGAGACCCGGATGGCCAGGCGCCGCCAGCCTTGCCGGTCGGAACGGAAGCGCGTCAGGTACGACGTGGTCTTCCATCGAGGCGTCGTATTGCCCGCGGAGTGCGGCATGGTTGCACAGCGCACGATGAAGCAGCGCTTCCTGTGCCTCCTGCCGGTTGGAAGCGTCGCCGTGCCATAGGTCCAGGGCCGGCTGCTGGATGGCGCGGGCGAAGGAGAACACGAGCGGCCAGGGCAGCTGCTGCCACGCATATTGCGCCTGGATGTTCATCGCGTTCAGTCGCGCCGATGCGAGTTCGGCCGACTGCCCGCCGGAGAGGAACGCGATACCGGCAACGCCCGCAGGCACGTGCTCCAGCAGGCATGCGATGGTGGCCGTCGCGACACTCTCGAGTGACGCCTGCTCCGGGCAATCCAGCCCGTCCAGGACCATGTTCGGCTTCAGGATCAGGCCATCCAACGCCACGCCCTGGGTCGCGAGTTCGTCGAACACGGCTGCAAGAACGTCGGCGGTTGCGGCCTGGCAGCGTGCGAGGGTGTGATTGCCGGTCATCAGCACCTCGGGCTCGACGATCGGAACGATATCCGCCTCCTGGCAGAGTGCCGCGTAGCGGGCCAGGGCCTGCGCATTCGCCCTGATGCAGGCCATGCTCGGCAGACCCTGGCCGAGCGCGATGACGCCACGCCACTTGGCAAAACGCGCCCCGAGAAGGGCGTAGTCGGCCAGGCGATCGCGCAGTCCGTCGAGCCCCTCGGTGACCGTTTCGCCCGGATGCAGGGCGAGCGGTTTGGCACCGGTATCGACCTTGATCCCCGGCATGATGCCGGCCGCCACCAGCCGTTCGACCATCAGCACGCCGTGGCTGTCCTGCTGGCGGATGGTCTCGTCATAGAGGATCGCCCCGCTGATGCAGTCGCCGAGCCCCGGCGTGGTGACCAGCAACTCGCGATAGGCCCGTCTCGCATCCACCGTCTGCGGGATGCCGGCGGCGGCGAAGCGCTTGTTGCAGGTGGGCGTGCTCTCATCCATCGCGAGCAGGCCCTTGCCCTCCGCGACCAGTGCGTGCGCGGTTGCCGCAAGTCGACGACGGTTCATGCTGTGGCGCTCCACTTCCAGTTCAGGATCTCGGGCAGGTCCTCGCCATGCTTGTCGATGTAATGCGTGTGCGCGACCAGCTTGTCGGCCATCGCCTGGCGGAGATACGCGCCCTTGGTGCCGAGGCCCGGAACGCGATCGACGACGTCCTGCACCAGATGAAACCGATCGAGCCGGTTCTGCACCCGGATATCGAACGGGGTGGTGATGGTGCCCTCCTCGACGTAGCCGCGCACATGGATATTGCGGTTGGTGCGGCGATAGGTGAGGCGGTGGACCAGCGACGGGTAGCCATGGAAGGCGAAGATGATGTGCTTCTGCTTGGTGAAGAGCTCGTCATATTCGACGTCGCTCAGCCCGTGCGGATGCTCGCTCGCGGATTGCAGTCGCATCAGGTCGACCACGTTGATCACGCGGATCTTCAGGTCCGGGAGATGCTCACGCAGGATCGAGACCGCGCCGAGGGTCTCGAGGGTGGGTGTGTCGCCGCAGCAGGCCATGACGACGTCCGGCTCCTCGGTCTGGTCGTTGCTGGCCCACGTCCAGATGCCGAGCCCCTGGGTGCAATGGATCACCGCCTCGTCGATGGTGAGCCATTGCGGCATCAGGTGCTTGCCCGCGACCACGACATTCACGTAGTGGCGGCTGCGCAGGCAATGGTCGAACACCGAGAGCAGGCAGTTCGCATCGGGCGGCAGGTAGGCGCGCACGATGTCGGCCTTCTTGTTGATCACGTGGTCGAGAAAACCCGGATCCTGATGCGTGAAGCCGTTATGGTCCTGCTGCCAGACATGCGAGGCGAGCAGGTAATTCAACGAAGCGATCTTGCGGCGCCAGGGCAGCTCGGAGGTGACCTTGAGCCATTTCGCATGCTGGCTGAACATGGAGTCGACGATGCGGATGAACGCCTCGTAGCTGTTGAACAGGCCATGCCGCCCGGTCAGCAGGTAGCCCTCGAGAAATCCCTCGCACTGATGCTCGCTCAGCATCGAATCGATGACACCACCTTCAGGCGCCAGGAACTCGTCGTCTGGAACTTCCGATCCGTCCCATTGCCGGTTGGTGACCTCGAAGACGGCGCCGAGCATGTTCGATAGGGTCTCATCCGGTCCGAAGATGCGGAAATTTCGTGGCTCGCTGTTCCCCGCCACGATATCGCGGAAGAACCGCCCGAGCACCGTCGTGTCCGACGCGGTGACGGCGCCGCGCTGCGGAACATCGACCGCGTGCACACGGAAGTCGGGCATCACCAAGTTGCGCAGCAGCTGGCCGCCATTGGTGTGCGGGTTGGCACCCATGCGCCGGTTGCCTTTCGGTGCGAGCGCCGCCAGCTCGGGCAGCAGTCGACCCTGCGCGTCGAACAGCTCCTCCGGCCTGTAGCTCCGCATCCAGCTCTCGAGCTGCGCCACGTGGTCCGGATGGCCACGATCGACCAGAAGGGGCACCTGGTGCGAGCGGAACGTGCCTTCCACCTTGAGCCCGTCGACCGTCTTGGGGCCGGTCCAACCCTTGGGGGAACGCAGCACGATCATCGGCCAGCGCGGGCGGGTGGCGATGCCGGTCCCGCGTGTCTGCTCCTGGATGTGCCGGATGTCATCGATCACGCGCTCCATGGTGGTCGCCATGAGAGCGTGCATCGTTTCGGGATCGTCACCCTCGACGAAGTAGGGGGTCCAGCCGCAGCCCCGGAAGAACTGTTCCAGCTCATCGTGGTCGATTCGGGCGAGCACCGTCGGGTTGCTGATCTTGAAGCCGTTGAGGTGCAGTATCGGCAGCACGACGCCATCGGAGATCGGGTTCAGCAGCTTGTTGGAGTGCCATGCCGTGGCGAGGGGTCCGGTCTCGGCCTCGCCGTCCCCCACGACGCAGGCGACGATGAGATCCGGGTTGTCGAAGACGGCGCCGAATGCGTGGCTGAGCGAGTAGCCAAGCTCGCCGCCCTCGTGGATCGATCCCGGGGTCGTCGGCGCAACGTGGCTGGAGATGCCGCCCGGAAACGAGAACTGCGTGAACAGCCGCTTGATCCCGGCCTCGTCCTGGCTGATCGTCGGATAGATCTCGCTGTAGCTGCCTTCAAGGTAGGTATTTGCGACAAGTGCGGGGCCGCCATGGCCGGGCCCGGCGACATAGAACATGTCGAGGTCGTATTTCTTGATGACGCGATTCAGATGGACATAGATGAAGTTCTGGCCGGGAGTGGTGCCCCAATGGCCGACAACCAGGGGTTTCACGTGAGCGGCCTTGAGCGGTTCACGAAGCAGCGGATTGTCGTAGAGATAGATCTGGCCAACAGAAAGATAGTTCGCGGCGCGCCAGTAGGCGTTCATCAGCCGGAGCTCTTCGGTGGTGGCTACAGCGCCCTCTGGCGGCCCTGCCGTCGTGGAGACCGGGAGCCGGGGGCTGGTGACTATCGTATCCATTTGCAGATCCTCGCAGGAAGTCCGTCATGTTCGGCAGGAGGCGCCGACCAACCTGTCCGCGGCACGAGGGGATTGGGCCCGCGCGGCGAGTGGGTCGGAGACTATGGTCGGGGTCTGGCCGGGTGCAGCCTCGGAAACTACTCAGCCGAGGCGGAGACGAACTACGCGCTCGGGGCTGTGCCGCCGGTTCGGGGCAGCTTGTGCCCGGCCTCCTGCTTCAGGCCATAGATCGCAGTTCCGAGCAGGGCCGCATTCACCGTGATGACGTGCACCGGGATATCTCGCAGGAGGTTGGCGAAGCGGCCTTTCGACGTGAAGCTGTGCATGAACGCGCCGTCCTGCAGCTGTGGCAGCAGCCGGGGTGGCAGCCCGCCGGCGAGATACACGCCGCCGGTCGCCATGACCTTCAGCGCCAGGTTGCCGGCCTCGGCGCCCCAGACGTCGATCACGATACGCAGTGTTTCCGCCGCGAGCAGGTTGTTGTCGGGGTCATGCAAGGCAGCTTCGATGATAGCCGGGGTGCGATCGTGCGCCGCTTGCAGGATTGCGGCGAATGCGGGGCTTTCCGAGGAGGGATCGCGCGATCGCACGTAATCGTAGATGTTGGGCAGGCCCGATCCGGCGCAGACCCGCTCGTAGCCGGCATGACGGAAACGCTCGGTCAGGAAGCGCCAGAGCCCGGCCTGGATCTCGTTCGTCGGCGCGAAATCGGCGTGGCCGCCTTCAGAGGCGCAGGTCACGTAGCTCTCGCCGCTCCAGATCAGGAACGCCTCGCCGAGCCCGGTTCCCGGTGCCAAGACCGCCATCGCGGTGTTCGGCACGGCACGCCCGGCGTTGATCTCGACGATTTCCGCGGGCAGCAGATGCGGCACGGCATGTGCGATCGCCTCGAGGTCGTTCAGCAGGGTGACGCGATCGAGGTGCAGCGCCCGGGACAGCGCCTGCTCCTCGAGGTCCCAGGGCAGGTTGGTCAGGTGCGCCTTGCCGGCGATCACCGGACCCGCCACGTCGAAACAGGCGGAGGTCGGATGCCCGCCGGCACTGGCGAGGAACGCCTCGACGATGGGCTGCAGCCCGGTATAGTCGGCGCTCTTGTAATCCTGTCGAGACAGGAAGTTCCGCGGGCCGGCCTCCGAGGAAACCAGGGCCAACCTGGTGGTCGTCCCGCCGATGTCGCCCGCGATCAGCATGCTGTGCTCCAACTGGAAGGATATCGGATCGTGCACCCTTGCATGATCCGGTCGTTGCCGATCAAGAGAGCGGCGTTCTGGCCGTGAATGAGTGAGCGCGTGGAGTTCACCGCCAGCTCGGCGGCCCTGCCGAAATGGCTGCCGGTGCCGGTGACATAGTCGCCAGCCTGGCGTGACGTTCCTCGCTGACGCTGACGCTGACGCTGACGCCGGCGCCGGCGACGAGCAGCAACAAGATGATGCAGAATCCCTGCCGTTGCGCGACCACACCGGACAGGACCACCGCGAACCCGATCATCCATGGGATCGGGCCCCGGATATACGTCAGGAATTCCAGACACGCGTCGGTGTCTTTCTCGCTGATCTCGTCCGGGCCGTCTTTGGCCAGCCGGGACCTCGGCTTTGCCTGCGCCTGGCCGTGACCTGGCGTCGCCATGTACGTTCCATCCTGGCTGCCGGCACGAGCGACGGCGCTCCGGCTTGCTCTGTAGCGGTCGATTTCCGTCACGTGGCGAACCCACCGGTCCCGACGAGCAGGACCGGTCGCTCGCGACAGGTCAGGTCAGGCGGCGCGACTGTCGATCCCCGAGGCGAGGCCGTTCGAGCCGGTGCGACCGCGCCCCGCGACGATTGCCGAGCCACCTCCGATGTCGGCTTTCAGTTGGAGATAATCTTCCCGACTGATGTCGCCGCGGGCATATCGCTCATCGAGAATATCGAAGGAGCGATTTTCCGGCCGGCCCGAGAATCTCTGGTGGGCGCGGTAGGTATAGCCCCAATTCCCGAAGCTCGACAGCATCAGGAAGATGAAGCCGAACCAGAGCAGCCAGCCCCAGCCGATGAAGCCGTTGTACCAATAGCTCTGGACCATGATCGTCCTATTGACATCCGCATCGACTTGCAGAGCTCAATTACTCACGTGCGACGGCGGCTGCGTCAGCTTCGGAAACTACCTAGGTGCGCCGGATCCGGCGCGGGTGGATGCCGACGCACGCCGGTCCGGCAATCGGCTCGATCGTAGGTGTGGGCTGCCTGCACCGTGATCCCGTCCCGGATCTGCGGCCTGAGTAGTTTCCGAACCTTCCGCCGGTCGGCCGCAGAGCGTAATGCTTCCGCGACCGCCAGGTCGATGATGAAGCAGCCGATCATGATGCAGCATGGGGGGCGGGCTCGAATGCGGGCCATCCGGAGAGGCGCCAGAGCGCGAACGGAATGTCACCGGTGGGGCCTGCGCCCCGAGTTGATGTTCGGTGCCGATGCGCGTGGAGCTTGACGGGAACGGCCGGAGAGAGGGAGGCGGGCGCTGCTGGTACCATCCTTGAAGAGTTTCCCGCCCGCTCGGATCGATCGCAAACTCGCCGCGATGGATGCCGCCCTTGCGCAGACAGGTGATGTCGAGGATCCCCTTGCGGCCGCGGTCCGGGCCACCAGGATGCCGATCGTCGTGACGAACCCGCGTCTCGCCGACAATCCTCTGGTTTTTGTCAATGATGCTTTTTGCAAACTGACGGGATATGCGCGTTCAGAATTGCTGGGCCGGAACTGCCGCCTGCTCCAGGGGCCGAAGACGAATCAGGGCGAAGTCACGAAGCTGCGTGGGTCGGTGCTCGCGCAGCAGCCGGTCGATATCGAGATCCTCAATTACTGCAAGGACGGCACGCCGTTCTGGAACCGCCTGCATATCGTGCCGCTGCACGATGTCAGCGGCACCCTGATCTATTTCTTTGCAAGCCAGCTCGACGTCACGGCGGAGCGCGACCGCCTGGCATCGCTGGAGCGACAGAATGCGGCTCTGCTCGAGGAAATGGCCGCGCGTCAGCGAGCCGACCTCTCCAACGCGGCGAAGTCCCGCTTCCTTGCCGTGGCCAGCCACGATATCCGGCAGCCGTTGCAGTCTCTCCTGCTGCTGCAGGGAACCCTGGCAAAAATGGTTCACGGCCAGGCTGCCGGAACGCTCATAGGCCGCCTCGGGCATATGCTGGACTCCATGTCGTCCATGCTGACCTCGCTCCTGGATCTGAACCAGATCGAGGCTGGTGCGGTACGGATCGAGGTCGGCGCCGTCCGGATCGAGGATATCCTCGACCGGATCATCGACGGGTTCGCCTTCGATGCCCATGCCAAGGGACTTGTGCTTCGTGTTGTTGCGTGCAGTCTTTACGTGCACAGCGATGCCCGCCTGCTGGAACAGATGGTGCGCAATCTGGTTGCCAATGCCGTCAAGTACACCGACGTGGGCAAGATCTTGCTCGGATGCCGGCGTCATGATGGCATGCTGAGACTCGAAGTCTGGGATACCGGGATCGGAATTCCGCAGCTGGAGGTCGAGGCGATCTTCCAGGAATATCACCAGCTCGAATACGGGAGTCATCGCTCGAACCATGGGTTGGGCCTCGGGCTCGCCATTGTGCAACGTCTTGCCGGGCTGCTGCATCATACCATCCAGGTGAGCTCCAGACCCGGCAGCGGGTCGATGTTCTCGATCGAGCTTCCGCTCGCGGGCGGCGATGCGATAATTCCCAAGCATCAGGCGGTGGGCGTGATCGAGGATGGCCTGGCGCGGCTGGCGCGACGCACCATTGCCATCCTGTTGATCGAGGATGATCCGGAAACGTCGGCAAGTCTCAGTGCGCTGCTCGAGGACGAAGGCTACTCGGTGGTGGTGTCTCGCGATTGCGTGCTGGCGCTTGCCATGGTCGAACGCGATGACCTGAGGCCGGACCTGATCATGACAGACTCGCGTCTCCCGGCCGACCGCAACGGACCGGCATTCACGATGCGCTTGCAGCAACTGCTCGGGTACGACATCCCGGTGATCATGTTGACGGGCGAAGTTTCCACCGAATTGTTTGCCGGGGTGGAACTGCCGAACCACCTCAGGCTCACGAAGCCGGTGAAGTTGCGCGAGTTGACCCAGGCAGTGCAGCGGGCGCTTTCCGTGGCACGCAGCGTAACAGCCGTCGCATCCCGGGCCGAGGCAGCGACGGAGCCCGGGCTCACCGGGTGCCTGGTGCTTGTTGTCGATGACAACGAGCATATCGGCGACGCCATCCGCACCGTCATAGAGGCGGATGGCGGGCTTGTGGAAACCTACGCCACGTCGGAGGCTTTCATGGCCGCCTATCGACCGGGTCCGAGGGCCTGCCTCCTGGTGGACGCCTATCTGCCGGGCATGAACGGGATCGATCTGCTGCGGCAGCTGCGCCACGACGGCGACACGCTGCCGGCGATCATGATCACCGGAAACAGCGACGTCGCCATGGCCGTGGCTGCAATGAAGGCGGGTGCATCGGATTTCATCGAGAAACCGGTCGGTGCTGCGGAACTTCTCGCGAGTATCCGGCGCGCCATTGACAGCTCGGCTGGCCTCGAACGGCTTGCCGCGTGGCGGGAAACGGCGTCCTCCCATCTTGGCGGACTGACGGAGCGGCAGCGCCAGATCATGGTCATGGTGCTTGCCGGGCAGCCGAGCAAGAATATCGCGGCCGATCTCGGGATCAGCCAACGGACTGTCGAAAACCATCGTGCCTCGGTGATGCGCAAGACCGGCGCCAAGTCGCTGCCCGCGTTGGCGCGCCTGGCGCTCGCGGCGAATTGGGGTGGTGCCGATGGCGAGATCGTCATGCCAGCCCTCGGGTGACACGCCGGGGCGATGCGGCCTTAGGTATAAGCCGAGGCTTTCCTGTCGTTGAGGTCGTGCCTATCCTTCCGTATGATATCACCACGGCCTTGCTGGCCAAAAGTCCATGATCAAGTTATTGATCGTTGAAGACAATCTCGTTGTGGCCGAGCTGATCGGGGATCTCCTCGAGGCTAACGGCTATGAGGTGAGTGGCATCGCCCGAACGGTTTCGGAGGCGGTTCGGCTCTGCAGGGCGCACGACCCGGATCATGCGATCGTTGATCTGCATCTCGCTGATGCGCTTCCCGGGACGGCGCTCATCAGCCAGCTGGGTGCCCCCACATGCATGGGGATCCTGTTTGCCAGCGACAATGTATTCGACACGCCGCTGACCCGCGCGCACGGGACCGCCTTCATCAGGAAGCCGTTCCGGGCAGAGGACCTTCTCGATGCTCTGAAGATCGTCATCGAGATCTGCGAGAACGGCCTGTCCTTGCTGCCCCTCCCGCCCGGCTTCCGACTCCTTGGCCTCCCCGGTGCCTGATGCTGCCGCTGCGGCATTCGCTGTCACCAGAGGTCGCGTGCACGGTTGCGGTGGCTTCGCGAGCCCACCCTCGCGTCAAGCCAGCCGATGCTGGCTGCGTGAGTAAACGGCACCCCGGGCCGCCTGCACCAGGCGCCGTACGTCCGCGATTGTCGGTGTCTGCGTTTAGGTAGTTTCCGATCCTTCGCCGGACGGGCGGGCGATTCTAGGGTTGCGATGCGGCCCAAGGTTCCAGATATCGATCCCCACCATTGAAGCCACATAGGTCGCAGGAGGCAGGGCATGAATCGCATTCAACGAACACCGGGTTCCGGTCGGGAGCTCTCATGGGTTGCCTACCTCGCCGCACTGATCGACACCAGGTCGAGGGCGCACGCCTCCGCAGGCTTGGCCCCGGCCCAGGCAACGAACCGGATAGGCTCGGCCCGGCCCCTGCAGCGGCGGGATGGGAGCACACTGGTTTGGGTGGAAGCCGATCTCGATGCCGTCCGCGAGCCGGGATCCGACCGGCGCCGCGGGATGATCGTGGTCGCGCACGATGCCGGGCCGGGAGCCCTGCAAGGATCCTTCATCATTTCCTACCCCTCGGACAGCGACGATGAGGGGCAGCATGTCGATGCCGTATCCGGCGTACTCGAAGCGATGGGTTGGTCGGTGCTGGCGTCGCGCTGTGGAAGAACGCCTGCGGGGCACGTGAACACGGCAGCACTCGTGCGCAGGAAACATGACGGCCTGAGACAGCGGTTGTGGCTGGCCAAGCCGGTCGCGGCACTGCCTCGGCCCGCCGTACATGCGGGCGTGCTGGCGGCGGCGCAGTCAGGCCCGGCGACGGGTGGTGGCCTGCACATGCGGCACATGTCCGGGCAGCCCGAGGCGCGTTGAATGAGGGTGGCACCGTGCGGGACCGGGCGGCATGCAGCGCGCCCGGTCCGGGCACGGGATTATGCGGTCCGCACGGTCATCGAGAAAAGCGTGTGCCGGCCGAGTACCAGGAGTTGCGCCGGTGTCAGGCTGGACAGGTCGGCCACGACCTCGCATGCGACCTTGCGGAACGTCTCCGGGTGGTGGAGCCTGAGGAATTCGACGAGCTGGTCGGCGGCGTTGCTGTGGCCTGCGCCATGACCTACCACGACGATTGCCCTGGCCGACGCGACGGTTTCCGCGAGGCGCTTGTAGAAGCCCGGATCCTCCGGCGCCCTCTGGCCGCGCTCGCGGGGCAGGGATTTGTGCGCCAGGTGATGCAGGAAATGATGCGGATCATAGGGCGTGATGACATGATCCAGCGGATCGGCTGAGTGCACGTCGAGATGATAGACCCTGGCTTCATGATGCGCGACGGTGACCAGGAGATCGGGCGGCGAGGTCGTAATAGCGGGCTCGGCAGCCGGCGGGTTCTGCCCGGCTTCGGCGTCAGGCGACCAACCGGCCTGCGTCAGGATACTGCGGAACTCGAGTAGCTCGTGCACCGTGATATCCTTGGAGTGCGGCTTGTGGACATGGTGCTGCGCGCCGCCGATACGCACCACGATCGCGTCGTGCGTCTCCTGTTCGAGCGTGCCCAGCATCTTGAAGAGCGCAACGACGTGCTTCCATTGCAGGTTGTGTGCGATCGGGTGCCGGAACAGCGCCTGGAGCGTCCGGCGGCCGGCCGTCGACAGCATGGCCGGGTTCCCTGCAGGGGGGCCGAATGCTACGTCTATGATCGGTGAGTCCACAGTGCGATCCTTCCGGATTTCCATTTTCATGCGTGCGATCTCCGATGTGCCCCGAAATGTCGGGGCACATCGACCGGACGGTGCCGTCGGCGCCGACGTCGCGGATCAGACGACGGCGATATCGTTCTCGACGTCCGTCGTGCCTGGTGCGGCTCGTGCCGTACGCTCGGCGACCTGGCGCTCGTGATAGGAATGCACCGTTCCGCTGAGCACGACGTTGCCGCCGTTTGCGCGCACATGCACCGCTTCAGGATCGAAGAACCACGAGCGGTGCAAGGCGTGCGTGATGTCGTCGCTGAGATTGGCGGTATCGACACGCGGCTTGATCGTCAGCTGGTTCGACATGCCGACGACGCCGAACAGCGGCCGGATGTCCTGCTCCGCGGCATCCTTCTGGTACCACCATTCCACCTCGCCCATCAGCGTGACCCAGCCGTTCTCGACCCTGACCTGAACGCTGTCCTTGGGAACCGACGCATTCCAGGACAGGCGCTCGATGGCGGCCGCGGCGATCTCCTCGTCCGAGCGTTGCGTCTCGAACGGCAGCCGGACCTCGATCTCCTCGGCGAGCGCCTTCACGCCCTTGACCCGGCGCGCGGCGGTCTCGGCGGCATGCTTCCTGGCATAGCTGTCGACATGGCCGGAAAGCGTCACGACGCCGGCGCTGGCGGTGACGCCGATATGGCCTGCGGTTACACTCGGCTCCCAGTCGAATTCCGCCAGGACGGATTGCTGCAGCTGACTGTCTAACGACATCACGATCTCCCATGAGGACGACGATGCCGGCCAAATGGCCGGACATTCCCGTTGCCCGGAAGCTATCGAAGCGGCTCTTTGAGGCGAAGCATCGGAAACTACTTACCTGCGTGCTGCCGATGCATGGAACGGACCGATACGTCGTTTCCGAGCCTGCCGGGCAAGCATCACTATCGTGCCGGCCGACGGTGCCGCGATCGGCGGGCTCGAGCCGGCGGTGCATGATGGGTGGAACGCAGCGAGGCTCATCTTCGGCAGATCCGGCAGGCAGCGCAGGATGCACTGCACGGTCTTCAGCAAGCCCGCGCCGGCGTAAGTGTTTTCCGAGCCTGTGAAGCACGGCCAGCTCAGCTGCATGATGTGCACGATCATCAATCCGCCAGGGGATCGGTCATGCTGAACGTCGTATCCTCGCTCAAAAGCTTCGAGCTTCGGGCGAAAGATGGCAGTCTCGGGAGCGTCAGGGATTTCCTGTTCGATGACAGCACCTGGAAGGTGCGCTGGATGGTCGTCGATACCGGTCGGTGGCTGGCCGGGCGAACGGTCCTGATCCATCCTTCAGCTGTCGTATCGGCGAATTACGGTGCGAGGGAACTGACCGTTGCGCTGTCGACGGCGCAGGTGAAGGAAAGCTCAAGCATCCTCCAGGACCGCCCGGTCTCGCGACAGATGCAGAACGACCTCTATAATTATTACGGCTGGGATCCCGCCTGGGGCTCGGCATTGTCCGGCGGTGGCGGCGGCATGTATGGCGCCGGAACCGGTGTGATCTCGGCTCCGCTGTCGGCCCCGATATTCTTCGGCGCAAGTGCCGTGCGGGAGGCCGAGCATGGACAGATCGATCTCGATGCGGGCGACCCCCACCTGCGCAGCATGGCCGAGGTCACCGGCTACCACGTGCGCGCCATCGACGGCACCATCGGTCATATCGGTGATATCCTCGTGGAGACCGAAAGCTGGGACGTCCGTTACCTGATCGTCGAGACCTCGAACTGGTGGATCGGGCAGCATGTGCTGATCTCGCCGCATGCGGTGACGGCAGTGGACTGGACCGATCAGCAGATCACGCTCGACCTTACCCTAGAAACGGTGAAATCCAGCCCGGCCTGGGATCCGGCACACATCATCGACGCGCAATTCAAGAGGCAGCTGCACGGCCATTACGGCTGGCCCGGTTATGGATAGTGAGCGAGCTCGCGGTACGAAGTCGACGGTGACATGCGGGCGAAGCCGCTCTTCCACAGGAGACCCTCGATGCAGGCCACGCGACCCAACGTATTCGACCTCAGGAAAACCGGCCTCGAGCCCTTCCTGTACGCCGATGTCGGGCCGGAGGCGAACGGATCGACGCTCACGATCCTCTCGATCCTGGCGCGGCTCGGCAAGGACCCCTGGATGGAGGCGGCGCGATGGACGGCATTGCCGAGATCCGTCGTGATCGAGACGCTGGCACGCAGCATCGCCGAGATGCCGCTCGCGCCAGCCGCCCTTGCCGGTGCCCACGCGAGTGCTGCAAGGCTGGTGCAGCTGCTGCCCGCGGGCACGCATACGGTGTCGCAATCGGGTGCCCCGGAGTCGGCGCCGACGTCGCCGCGTATCGCCCCGATCACCATCCTGTACTGCGCTCTCGCCGTCGGGATGGCGCTGAGCCTGCTTCTGATCCCCCGACTGTCGGTCAGTCCCACGTCGCAGACCGATCATCCGCCATCGACGACGACACGGGCCGTCGTCCCCGGGACTCCACCGGCCGCGCGTGACCGGTGAATGCTCCTGTCCCCATAAGCCTCAGGGAGTGACGTGATGCCGGTGCGGCCGCTGATTGCAGGGAACTGGAAAATGCATGGCTTGGCAGCGCAACTCGCGGAGATCGAGGCCATATCCGCGTTTGTTCAAGTGCGAAGGCCTGCAGCCGACGTGCTGATCTGCGTTCCGGCCACCTTGATCTCCAGGGCGGCGTCGATTGCCGGTGGTCGCATTGCCGTCGGCGGTGAGGATTGTCACGCGCAGGCTTCGGGTGCCTTCACCGGAGATTGCAGCGCCGACATGCTGAAGGATGCAGGCGCCACCACAGTGATCGTCGGCCATTCGGAGCGACGCGAATACCACGGCGAGACTGATGCCATGGTGGCCGCGAAGGCCGGTGCGGCGCGGCGATCCGGCGTCGCCGCGATCATCTGCATCGGCGAGACGCAGGCACAACGCGAAGCTGGCAATACGCTTGCCGCGTGTGGCAGGCAGATCGCCGGCAGCCTTCCCGCAGACGTCGCGCAGTCCGGCAGTATTGCTATCGCCTATGAGCCGCTCTGGGCAATCGGTAGCGGGCACGTCCCGGTGCCGGCTCAGATCATCGAGGTTCACCGCCATATCCGGGAGTGCCTGATGGACATTGCAGGCGCGTCCGGAGCCGACATCCGCATCCTCTATGGCGGTTCGGTCCGGTCCGACAACGTGCAGTCGATCCTATCACTCGCGAACGTCGATGGTGTGTTGATCGGCGGCGCAAGCCTGCTTGCGGCGGATTTCGACGCGGTGCTCCGGACGTTACCGGTCATGGTCCAGGAGCCGTCGCGAGCAGATCCGCCCCGCTCCCCTAGGTAATTCCCGAGCCTGTCGGTGCTCATGCGGTCGCCGTACATTCGATCTGGCCAGTTCTGCTCGACCTTGTTGCGGTTAAGAACATCCTGCCGCGGCAGTGGCCGGGCGCGCCGGTCCTTGCATCCACCAGTCCTTGTCGGAGCAGAAAACATGAAGTTCCGCCCATTGCACGATCGGGTCGTCGTCCGCCGTGTCACCGCGCTCGAAAAGTCCGCCGGCGGGATCATCATCCCGGACACCGTCCAGGAGAAGCCGATGGAGGGCGAAATCGTCGCCGTCGGACCAGGTGCCCGGAGTGAGGAGGGCGCCATCGTGGCGCTCGATGTGACGGCGGGAGACCGTGTGCTGTTCGGCAAGTGGTCCGGGGCCGAGGTCAAGATCGACGGCGAGGAGTTCCTGATCATGAAGGAGAGCGATCTGATGGGCGTCATCGAGGGGCCACATGCCCTTGCCAAAGTCGCCTGACACTCGAGCAGAGATACGATTAGTCGGCAGCCGGAAACATTCGTTTCAGCGATACCCTGGCCGAAGCTGTGAAGATCACGCTTGAGCCCAAGGGGCGCACCGTGGTGATCGACCGGAGCTCCGGCGCGCCGCGGATTACCAAGCACTGCGTCAGCCTCGCCAAGAAACAACGCCAGGGGAACTCATCATGAGCAAAGTCATCGGGATCGATCTCGGCACCACGAACTCCTGTGTCGCCATCATGGAGGGAAAAGACGTCCGGGTCATCGAGAACAGCGAGGGGACGCGTACGACTCCCAGCATCGTGGCATTTTCCGATAACGGCGAGCGTCTCGTCGGACAAGCGGCGAAGCGCCAGGCGGTCACCAACCCGACCAACACCATCTATGCGGTCAAGCGGCTGATCGGCCGTCGCTTCGACGATCCGCTGGTTGCCAAGGACAAGGGTCTCGTTCCCTACGGCATCGTATCTGGCGATAATGGCGATGCGTGGGTCGAGGCCAAGGGCCAGAAGTATCCGCCGTCACAAATCAGCGCCTTCATTCTGGTGAAGATGAAAGAGACCGCCGAGGCATTCCTTGGCGAGAAGGTCAGTCAGGCTGTCATCACCGTGCCCGCCTATTTCAACGATGCCCAGCGCCAGGCTACCAAGGATGCCGGGCGCATCGCCGGTCTCGAGGTGCTGCGCATCATCAATGAACCGACAGCGGCCGCACTTGCCTACGGGCTCGACAAGAAGACCAGCGGCCGGATCGCGGTGTACGATCTCGGTGGTGGCACGTTCGACGTCTCGGTGCTCGAGATCGGCGACGGCGTGTTCGAGGTGAAATCGACCAACGGTGATACCTTCCTCGGCGGCGAGGATTTCGATGCCCGGGTGATCGACTACCTCGCCGACGAGTTCAAGCGCGAGCACGGCATCAATCTGCGCAGCGACAAGCTCGCTCTGCAGCGGCTCAAGGAGGCGGCTGAGAAGGCGAAGATCGAGCTCTCCTCCGCGAAAGAGACCGAGATCAACCTGCCATTCATCACCGCCGATGCGACCGGGCCGAAGCACCTGGTGATCAAGATGACCCGCGCCAAACTCGAGTGTCTGGTCGCCGACCTGATCGCGCGGACGATGGGACCATGCGCGGCGGCACTCGAGGATGCAGGCGTCACAGCCGCGGAAATCGAGGAGGTGATTCTGGTGGGCGGCATGACCCGCATGCCCAAGGTCATCGAGGCGGTCAAGCAGTTCTTCGGCAAGGAGCCTGCACGCAACGTGAACCCCGACGAGGTCGTGGCGATCGGTGCGGCGGTCCAGGGCGCCGTGCTGACCGGCGACGTCAAGGGTGTGCTGCTGCTCGACGTGACCCCGCTATCGCTCGGCATCGAGACGCTGGGCGGGATCTTCACACGCCTGATCGATCGCAACACCACGATTCCGACCAAGAAGAGCCAGACCTTCAGCACGGCTGCCGATAACCAGGGTGCCGTGAGTATCAAGGTGTTCCAGGGTGAGCGGGAAATGGCGGCCGACAACAAGGTGCTCGGCCAGTTCGACCTGACCGGTATCCCAGCAGCACCGCGTGGCGTGCCGCAGATCGAGGTGACGTTCGATATCGACGCCAATGGCATCGTGTCGGTCTCCGCCAAGGACAAGGCCAGCGGCAAGGAGCAGCAGATCCGCATCCAGTCGAGCGGCGGATTGTCGGACTCCGATATCAAGGCGATGGTGCGGGAGGCGGAGAGCAATGCCGGTTCGGACAAGAAGCGCCGAGCGTTCGTCGAGGCCAAGAACCAAGCCGACGCGCTGGTCGACCAGATCGCGAAGGCGCTTGCGGAACATGATGGCAAGGTTCCTGTCGCCGTGAAGTCCGAGGCTGAAGCGGGCGTCGCGGCGGCGCAATCGGCGATGGACGGCGGCGATCATGATGCGCTCATGGTCGTGATCGACCATCTCGAGAAGGCCCTGATCAACATCGGAATGGCTGCCAGCGCGAGTCAGGCCGGCGCAGGTCCGGCGCCCGGCGGTCAACCGTCGGCCGATCCGGACCATAAGGTCGTCGACACGGAGTTCGAGGAAGTGGACGGCCGCAAGGATGCTGCCTGACACGGCGGCAGCATGATCCTGATCACGGGCGCGTCGGGCCGGGTGGCCCGGCGTGCTGCCGAGTTGCTGGCCGGACGGGGCGTCCCGTTGCGCCTGATGTCACGTCGGCCCGATCGGGTGAAAATTCCGGGGATCCCGACGCTGGCGGGTGACTTCGGCCTGCCGCATACGCTGGCGGCGGCGTTCGCGGGGGTCGACGTCGCCTGCATCATCTCTGCCGGGGGCAGGCCGGGTGAAAGGGCACTGCTCCACCGCAACGCCTTCGAGGCCGCAGCACGTGCAGCCGTGCGCCATGTCATCTATCTGTCACTGAAAGGTGCCAGTCCGGTTTCGCTCTATCCATTCTGCAGGGATCATCATGTCAGCGAGGGTTATCTCGCCGACACCGGCCTGGCCCATACGATCCTCCGGATTGCTTTCTATCAAGACATGTTTTTCGACAAGATCGACGCGAACGGGGTGATCCGGACACTCGGTGGGATCGGACGTGGCGCGTTCATCTCGCGTGAAGATGTTGCCTGGGCTGTTGCCGCAGCCGTTGAGCAGGAACCAGGCCGGGCGCAGGACATCACGGGCCCACAGCTGCTTGGCGTCGGCGACATGATCCGATTGCTGTCGGTAAATTCTGGCCTGGGCTTGCGCGAGGAGAGTGAGGGTATTGCGGACATGCGCGCGCGATTGAACCGCGCTGGCAGGCCGACATGGCTGCAGGATCTCGAGATCGGCTGGTTCCAGGCCATCGACGCCGGCGAACAGTCCCCGGTATCGCCTGACTTCGCCAACCTCGTCGGCCGGAGGGCTGAGACTGCGCAGTCCTATTTCGCGGCGTCCGCGGCTCGCCTGCGGTTCACAGGAAACGCTGAGACGGCACCTGTCATGTCGGCGCGCGGTGCGATATCGGGAGAGGTAGCTGCGGCATCGTCGACGACAGGCTTGTGAGCCGATCGGCGGGGGTACGATTCCAGGGATCCGCTCCGGGTGACTGCCATAGGTAGTTTCCGACACTGTCCAGCAGGTTGCATGCCTGCACTAGTCCGGGAAGGCTTTTCAAGAACAAGCCCGGCACATTTTGCGTTGAGCGCTGCTGCCAGTGACATCAACCAGGCGGCCGCCTGCATACAGGCCCGCTTCTAGAAACAGGACGAGTCCGATGATGTTGGCAATCTCAGCGCTCAAGGGCTTCCTCGTGGACGCCAGTGACGGCAGGATCGGCACCATCAGTGACTTCCTCTTCGACGACACGACGTGGAAGATACGCTGGATGGTGGTCGATACCGGTGGCTGGCTGAAGGGGCGCAAGATCCTGATCCACCCTTCAGCTATTTCCCAACCGAACTACAGGCGGGAGGAATTATCGGTCAGACTGACCACGACCCAGGTGAAGGAGAGCCCCGATATTCTTTCGGACCAACCTGTCTCCGAACAGATGGAAACCGAACTCTACGGCTATTATGGGTGGGACCCACTCTGGGGAGGCACGAATTATTTCGGTGTCTATCCATTCGGGTTGGCGTCCGGGGTTACGGAAACACCCGGCAGCGGGGATGGAGAGTTGTTGCAGGAGGCTCGCGCTGATCCGGTGCCGAAGGGTGATCCGCATCTTCGAAGCGTCACTTCCGTCACGGGTTATCACCTCCAGGCAAAGGACGGGCCGATCGGACACATCGAGAACATTCTTGTCGATGATGCGACATGGGGCATCCGCTATTTCATCATCGACACGCTGAACTGGTGGCCAGGCAAGCATGTGCTCCTGTCGCCCTACGCGGTGCGCGCCATCAGCTGGGCGGAGCGTAACATCGCGGTCGACGTGACGCGCGACCAGGTCCAGGGCGGCCCGGTCTGGGACCCGGCCGATGCCATCAACAGCACATTTCAGAAAAGTCTCCACCGCTACTACGGCTGGCCAAGTTACGGATGGTGATGGCATCCAATCGATGCACGAGGCGCGTGCCAGAACTGTGAATATTCGAAGTCCCGGGAGGGCGATACGTGATTCAGGCCCTGTAACATGCGCACGAGCTGGCTGGGCTATCTTGTAGTGCATGTCACGGAGCCACTCTATCTCGCAGCAGCCATTCTTATCGCCGGGTTCCTGGTTACGCATTTCATCGCCTGGAAGAGCGCCGCAGCGCAATTCATCTGCCAGTTCGCGACATTCATCGGCTTCACGTCAGCGCTCGTGATTGCGGGGGTGATCCCGACGAAGCCGACGCCGATCATGGCGTTCACCGTGACATTCGTCACCGTCATCAGCCTGAAGATCGTTTGGTGGATCGCTTCGGCATGGCTGACTGCCGGTCTTGTACGGGCGGCCTTTGTCCTGACACGGCAGCCAATGGAGACCCGTTTTCTGCAGGATCTGCTCGCCGGGATCGTCTATATCGGCGCAATACTCGGCATCGTGGCGAATGTCTTCGATATGCCGATAAGCGGACTGCTTGCTGCTTCCGGCATCGTGGCGATCGTTCTCGGTCTTGCCCTCCAGAGTACCCTGAGCGACCTTTTTTCCGGCGTCGTTCTCAACATGGCAAAGCCCTATCACCCGGGCGATTGGGTCATCCTCGATGGTGGCCTGCAAGGCAGCGTGGTCGAGACGAACTGGCGTGCAACCCAGATCCTTACCTTGACGAACAGCCTTGCGATCGTTCCGAACAGCTTGATCGCAAAGGCGGCCTTGATGAACGCGAGCCGGCCAAACGAAATCCACGGGCTCACCACTACCGTCAGGCTCGATGCCACGATGGCGCCACTGACCGCTGTGCAGATACTCGAGACTGCGATGTTGAGTTGTGACCGTATCCTTCACGTGCCGAAAGCCAGGGTTGCCATCCGTCACCTCGACGCAATTGCCGTGGAGTGCGAGCTGACGTTTTTCGTCGCGACCGTCGAGGACGGCCCGGACGCGCAGAACGAGGTGTTCGATCGAATTTTCCGGCATTGCACGTCGGCAGGGATCGGGCTCGCACCTCCGGCGGAGAGCGCCGTGACCATCCCGCTTCGGAACAAGCCGGAGGCTCCACAGGACGCGGCCCGGCAACTGCTCGGGCACCTGCCAATGTTCGTGCAGCTATCGGAAGAGGAACGGCTGACACTCGCTCCAAAGATGCATCGGCGCAGCTTCAAGGCGGGGGAGACCCTCATCGAGCAAGGCGCCGCGCCACCTGCTCTCCTGATTCTCACCTCCGGTGTATTGGCGGCGTCGCAGCGCTACGGCGCGACGGAGATCGAGGCCTTTCGCCTGGCGCCCGGCGACTGCTTTGCACTGGCAGCTGTCGTCGTCGGCGGCACGTCTCCCTTCACGTTCAAGGCTTTGACGAAGGCTGTCGTCTTCGAAATCTCCAGCCAGGACATCTCGCCGATTCTTGCAAAATGGCCTGCCATGATGACGACCCTCGACCAGGTCATGGCGGCCCGCATCGAGGCCGGTCGAAATCGGGTCGCCGGACTTTCCAAGGGCCGAGAGCGACCTGGCAGCGTGCCGGGCCGCATCGAGCTTCGGATCAGGCACGCCCTGCATCTGCCCTGAGCGGCAACCGGGCATAGCGCGTGTCCCCGGCCTCTGAGTAATTTCCGAGGCTGCCCGGCGTGCCCGACCGTGGTCTAGACGGAGGGCGTGCAATCGTGTGTCCGGATCGGAAGCGTTGTGCTGTCCGCCGGGGTGATCCACGAGGAGCTGGAAAGAAGTCGAGATGGATATCGTTGATGCCGTGGTAGCCGTTTACGCGGATCATCCGGAAGCCGATGCGGCGGTCAAGCGACTGAATGCCGGCGGCTTCGAGATGCGACATCTCAGCGTCATCGGGAAAGGCTATCATACCGAGGAGAAGGTCATCGGTTTCTACAACGTGGGTGATCGCGTCAAGCTCTGGGGCTCGAGGGGAGCTTTCTGGGGCGGCCTCTGGGGCCTGTTCTTCGGAGGGCTGTTGCTGAGCATCCCGATCATCGGCCATGTGGTCGTACTCGGCTATCTTGCCGCAATCGCGCTTTCCGCAGCCGAGGGCGCTGTCGTCGTCGGTGGTTTCAGCGCCATCGGCGCTGCACTGGCGAGCATCGGCGTCCCGCACGACAGCGTGGTCCAGTATGAGACCGCGATCAAGGCCGATGGTTTCCTGGTCATGGCACATGGCACGGCAGGCGAAATGGCGCGGGCGAAATCGATCCTTGCGGGCACGAACCCGCTCAGGCTCGACCCCGTGCACGGTGCCGAGCACATGGCGTCTCCAGCGGGCCATTTGGCTCATGCGGACGCCTGATCTGCAAACCGGCAGAGGGACCCCCGTTCATGCTTGATGGCCCGATATCAGACGCGGTGACGCCGCCTGCTTCAAGCATGCTCAAGGGAGATCTGCCGCTCCGCCTGCAGCCGGAGACGGGCTCAGAAGCTGGCGGACAGAAGGCACCTACCGGCATCATCGTCGCGGTTCGTGGCGCGGTCGTGGATGTGAGTTTCACGGGACAGGGCCTGCCGCCTGTCAATACCGAAATGATCGTGAGATGGGATCGTCCCGAGGCGCTCGTGTTGGAAGTTCACAGCCACGTCGACGAGAATACGGTGCGCGGGATCGCCTTGCAGGCAACGTCCGGCTTGGCCCGGGGCATGCGAGTGGCGGCAACCGGAGCGCCGGTGACGGTGCCTGTCGGCGAGGCCGTGCTTGGTCGTCTTCTCGACGTGGTCGGCGCTGTACGCGATCGCGGGCCGCCGCTGGCTGCCGATGTGCCCCGCCGGAGCATTCATGGTCCGCCCCCGACGATTGCACAGGAGACGTCTGCGACAAGCCTTTTCGAGACCGGCATAAAAGTCATCGACCTGCTTGCACCGCTGGCGCAGGGCGGCAAGGCGGCGATGTTCGGAGGTGCCGGCGTCGGCAAGACCGTTCTTGTCATGGAGCTGATCCACGCGACGGTCGCCAAGTACAAGGGTATCTCGGTATTTGCCGGCGTCGGCGAGCGGTCGCGCGAAGGTCATGAAATGCTGACCGACATGCAGGGCTCCGGCGTGCTGGCGCGCACCGTCCTGGTGTATGGGCAGATGAACGAACCGCCCGGCGCGCGCTGGCGGGTTCCGTTGACGGCGCTGTCGATCGCCGAGTATTTCCGTGACCAGAAGCACCAGAACGTACTGCTGCTGATGGACAACGTCTTCCGGTTCGTCCAGGCGGGTGCAGAGTTGTCGAGCCTGCTTGGCCGGCTGCCGTCGCGTGTCGGATACCAGCCGACGCTCGCGACCGAGGTCGCACTTCTCGAGGAACGGATCGCGTCCGTGGCAGGCGCGTCGGTGACCGCGATCCAGGCGGTTTACGTGCCGGCCGATGATTTCACCGACCCCGCGGTGACCGCGATCTCCAGTCACATGGACAGCATGATCATGTTGTCTCGTGAGCTCGCCGCGCAGGCATTCTATCCCGCGATCGATCCGCTCTCCTCGACCTCGGTTCTGCTCGACCCGCTCGTCGTGGGAGAAGAGCATTACCGCCTGGCGGAGCGCGTCAGAGAGGCGCTGGCACGTTTCAAGGACCTGCAGGACATCATCTCGCTCCTGGGAGTGGAGGAGCTGGGACCGGCCGACCAGAAACTCGTCAAGCGGGCGCGCCGGCTGCAGCGCTTCCTGAGCCAGCCGTTCGTGGTGACGGAAGCCTTCACCGGAACGCCCGGTCGCAGCGTCAGTCGCGCCGATACCCTTGCCGGTTGTCGCGCGATCCTGGACGGGGAGGCCGATGGGTGGGCCGAAAGCTCGCTCTACATGATCGGAAATTTCGAGGAGGCACGCCAGAAGGAGGCCGCATCGCACCAGGCGGCCGGCGCGAAGAAGCCGACGCCCGAAACCATGCCGGCCGCTGCATCATGAAACTCACGATCACCACGCCTCTCGCCATCGTCGCCGAGGAGGACGGATTGCTCGTGCTGGCTGCCGAGGATGCCAGCGGCGGGTTCGCAATCCAGCCGCGCCACGCCGACTTCCTGACCAGCCTCGCGGTCGCCGTGCTGCGGTGGAGGAGCGGCAACGGGGCGTTGCATTATTGTGCGGTGCGCGGCGGCGTGCTGACAGTCACCGCCGGGCGAGATGTCGCCATCGCCACGCGTGAGGCGGTCGTAGGCGACGACCTGGTGACGCTCGATACGTTGATCCTCGACCGGTTCCACGCCGACGCCGAGTCGGAGCGTACCGAGCGCGTCGACAGCACCCGGCTGGAGTTGAGCGCGATCCGGCAGATCGTCAACAACCTCCAGGGCGGGCGCGGCGGTAGGAGCTTCTTGTGATACAGCCTGCAGAAGAGGACAAACTCGTCACGCAGACGCGGTTGCGCGGGGAGCGCCACAACAGGTGGCTGCGCGACGGCGATCCCAACGTGACACAGCGGCTCGCCCAGATCGGCGTGCTCGGATGGATGATTGTCGTCCCGATGCTGATCGGCGTGTTCAGCGGCCGCTGGCTCGACCATCGGTTCGGCTCGGGGCTGTTCTGCACGGCACCCTTGTTGATGCTCGGCACGGCACTCGGATGCTGGTCCGCCTGGAAGTGGATGCAGGGCGCATGACCTTGATCTGGCCGAACGGCATGAGTGGCTGGCACACGACCCTGATCCTGCTCGTGGAGTTCGGCGCCGGAACCGCACTCGGTTTGCTGTATTTCCGCGGCCTGCGGTGGAACGCCAGGCTGTTTGCCGGTGGTGCCAGCCTTGGGCTCACCATCGGGCTCGGGATCGCACGCTTTGCCTGTCTCGCGGCGATATTGATGCTCGCGAGTCGTGCCGGCGCAATGCCGTTGCTCGTGGTGGTGCTGGGCGTGCTGGCGGGTCGCGCCGCAATCATGCGCAGCGTCAAGCGGCTCGCAGCATGATGTCGCCGCTTGCCAGCGCGGTGCTGTTCCACGCCGGGCCGGTGCCGATCACCGAGGCTGTCGTGGTGACCTGGGTGATCATGGCCGTGCTGGTCGCGGGCGGTGCGCTGGTGGCCCGCCACTTGAAACCGGTCCCATCGCGCACGCAGGTCGCGTTCGAGCTGATCGTCGAGACCGTGGATGGGCAGATCCGCGACACGATGCAGCTGGCGCCGGCTCCGTATCGCGGATTCATCGGAACCTTGTTCATCTTCATCTTCGTCGCCAACTGGTCATCGCTGATCCCGGGCGTGAAGCCGCCGACCGCACAGATCGAGACCGATGCGGCGCTGGCGCTGGCGGTATTCATAGCGATCATCTGGTTCGGCATCCGCGCCGGCGGCGTTGGCGGTTATCTCAGGACATTCGCCACCCCGAGCCTGTTCATGGTCCCGCTGAACTTCATCGAGACCATCACACGCACCTTCTCGATGCTGGTGCGCCTGTTCGGTAACGTCATGAGTGGCGTATTCGTCGTCGGCATCGTGCTGTCGCTGGCCGGCCTCCTCGTGCCGATCCCGCTCATGGCGCTCGATCTGCTCACCGGTGCGGTGCAGGCATACATCTTCGCGATCCTTGCGATGGTGTTCATATCCGGCGCCATCAGCCAGCCAAAACCTGCGCCCGATAAACCCGAACCGAGGACAACGCCATGAACTGGCTCGCCTTCATCAGCATCATCTCCGCGGCGATGGCGGTTTCCTTCGGCGCGATCGGCCCGGCGCTCGCCGAAGGCCGGGCTGTCGCGGCGGCGATGGACGCCATCGCCCGCCAGCCGGAATCAGCCAGCACGATCTCTCGCACGCTGTTCGTTGGCCTGGCGATGATCGAGACCATGGCGATCTACTGCCTGGTGATCGCGCTGCTGCTGCTCTTCGCCAACCCGTTGTTGAAGTGACGGGACATGACCATCAACTGGTGGACGCTCGGGATACAGACCGTCAACGTCCTGATCCTGGTATGGCTGTTGCAGCATTTCTTCTGGCGCCCGGTCGCGGCGATGATCGAGCAGCGCCGCGCTGCTGCCGAGAAATCCGTCGCCGACGCAGCCGCAAGCCGTGCCGGTGCCGCGACCGCGCTCGCCGCGATCGACAAGACCCGCGCCGGTTTCGAGGAGGAAAGGAAAGCGATCCTCGACGCCGCACATGAGGCCGCAGAAGCGGCATCGGCAACAAAGCTGGCCGATGCGTCCAAACAGGCTGCTGCCCTGGTCGCGGCTGCGAAGTCGGAGATCGAGAACGCGAGGTCGGACGCCGAGGCGGCCTGGGCCAGGCGCTCGAGCGAGGTTGCGGTGGAAATCGCCGGACGCCTGGCCGCCCGCCTCGATGGCAGGCAGGTGCAGAGTGCCTTTCTCGACTGGCTGGTCAGCGCGATCGTGGCCATGCCGGCCCAGGAGCGCCAGGCTGTCGTCGCCGACGGTGCGTCCCTCGAGGCGCTCAGTGCCACGGCCCTCGATCCGGAGGAGCAGGAGCGGGCAGGCGCGCTGATCGGCAAGGCGCTCGGCATGCAGCCGCACATCACCTTCACGGTCGACCCGGCGCTGATTGCCGGCCTGGAGCTCCGGGCCAGGCATTTCACGGTCGCCAACTCATGGCGTGCGGATCTCGGCACGATCCTTTCGGACCTTGCGCATGAAACCCGACACTGACGCCGAGGCAGCCGCGTGGGCGGACCGCGCGCGCAAACGGCTGAACCGCGCCAGGCTCGGGCCGCATGCCGAGCAGATCGGCCGCGTCGAGGAGGTCGGGGACGGCATCGCGCTGGTCTCCGGACTGCGCGATGTCCGGCTCGATGAGCGCCTCCGCTTCGGCAAGGGCCAGTTCGGTTTCGCCCAGGTGCTCGAGCACAACCGGATCGGTTGCGTGCTGCTGGACGACGTTGACGGTGTGGAGGCCGGCGACGCCGTGCACGGCACCGGTGACGTGATCCGCGTGCCGGTGGGGCTTGGGCTGCTCGGCCGCGTCGTCGATCCGCTCGGCCGGCCGCTCGACGGCAAGGGGCCGGTCGTCGCCGAGGCGCAGGACCCGATCGAGCGCCCGGCCCCCGAAATCGTCGATCGCGACCTGGTGGTGCAGCCGGTGCAGACCGGGCTGGTGGTGGTGGACGCGTTGTTCGCGCTCGGCCGCGGCCAGCGCGAGCTGATCATCGGCGACCGCGCGATCGGCAAGAGCACGATCGGCATCGACACGATCATCAACCAGAAAACCAGCGACATCATCTGCGTGTACATCGCGGTCGGGCAGCGGAGCTCCAGCGTCAAGCGCTCGATCGAGGCGATCCAGGCGGCAGGCGCACCCGAACGCTGCATCATCGTCGTTGCCGGATCGGCCAGTTCGCCGGGCCTGCAATGGATCGCGCCGTTCGCCGGCTTCACCATGGCGGAGTATTTCCGCGACCGCGGCCAGCACGCCCTCGTGGTGATCGACGACCTGACCAAGCACGCCGCCACGCACAGGGAGATCGCGCTGCTGACCCGCCAGTCACCTGGGCGCGAGGCCTATCCCGGCGACGTGTTCTACGTACATGCGCGGTTGCTGGAGCGTGCGTCCAAGCTCTCGAAGGAGAAGGGCGGCGGCAGCCTCACCGCGCTGCCGATCGCGGAGACCGACGCCGGCAATCTCAGCGCCTACATCCCGACCAACCTGATCTCGATCACCGATGGCCAGATCGCGCTGGATGCCAAGCTGTTCTACCAGGGCCAGAAGCCCGCGGTGGATGTCGGCACCAGCGTCAGCCGGGTCGGCGGCAAGACCCAGGCGCCGGCCCTGCGCGACGCCGCCAAGACGTTGCGGCTCGATTACGCCCAGTTCCTGGAGCTGGAAGCCTTCACGCGCTTCGGCGGCATGCCGGACACCCGGGTCAAGGCGCAACTGACACGCGGCGCCCGCATCCGCGCCATCCTCGACCAGCCGCAGCACGCACCGTTCCGGCTCGCCGACGAGGTGGCCCTGGTGATGGCGGTGCAATCAGGCCTGCTCGACGCCATCCCGGTTCCCGACCTGGTCGGCTTCCGCCTGGGACTGCCCGCCGCACTCGACCAGGGAGCCGCCGCCGCCGTCGCGGTCATCCAGCAGACCGGGACACTCGACGACGCAAACCGGCAGGCGTTGCAGACCATGCTGGAGGCCTACGTGAAGACGATCATGCCTGTCCAGGCTGTAACCGATAAGGGCGACACGGCTGCGGCGGCTCCGGCAGCGTGACCGAACGGCTTGCCGAACTCGATGCGCGGGTCGGCGGCATCCGCGAGCTCGGCGCCGTCGTGAATGCGATGCGCGGCATTGCGGCGGCGCGCGTGCAACAGGCCGGCACCCAACTTGCCGCGGTGGACCGTTATGCGGCGATCATCATGGCGGCGATTGGGCAAGCCCTGTTGCTTGCCCCCGGGCGCCGCGACCAGCCGGCGGGCGAGGGGCGGTCCGACACCCGAGCCGGGCGGCCACACCTGCGAACCGCCATCGTGTTGTTCTGTGCCGAACAGGGATTTGCCGGAGCATTCAGCCAGCGCGTGCTCGATTTTACCGGTGACGACCTGGCGCGCTGCGAGCTGTTCCTGATCGGCACGCGCGGCAACACCGCACTGCTCGAGCGCGGCATCGTGGCCAGCTGGACAGGCGCCATGCCGGCGCATTCGCAGGGCATCCCCAGGCTCGCGGACAGGATCGTCGACGCGCTCTACGTCCGGATCGCCAGCGGCGAGATCGACCGGCTGGATGCGGTCTTCGGCCGTTGGGAACCCGGCACCGGCGCGACGGTGCAGCGCCAGCACCTGTTTCCGGTCGACATGACGGCGTTTCCGCGGCCGGCGGATCTGAATCCGCCGCTGCTCAACCTGGCGCCGGCGATCCTGCTGCAGGACCTGACCGCGAACTACATGCACGCCCAGCTTTGCGAGGCGGCGCTGCATGGCTTCGCCGCCGAGAACCAGGCCCGCATGGAGGCGATGGCCGCGGCCCACAACCAGATCGGACGTGAATTGTCGTCGCTGCAGGCGATGCAGCGCATGGTCCGGCAGGAGGAGATCACCGCCGAGATCATCGAGCTTGCTGCCGGCGAGACCGCGAGCCGGTCCGGATTCGGCCAGTGATGCGCGCGGGAGTGCTCCGGTCCGACGCCAGCAAGCCGGCACCCTCCCACCGTGCATGCGTAGTTTCCGACCCTGTCCGACAGGCCGTGGGAAAACCCATCCTGTAGGATGTCCCACGACAACCGAAACCCAGTCTCATCGACACGCTAGCCGCTGCACCGGCCCTGGTGATGCCGGACCCGTCACCCGGCCTCGGCACGCGCGAGGCCGCCCGCCGGTTGGCGAGTGGCGGCCCGAATACCGTCGCCGACATTGCCGAGCATCCCGCCCGACGGGCGCTCGAAAAGCTGTGGGCGCCGATGCCGTGGATGCTGGAAGCGGCCATCCTGCTGCAACTCGTGACCGGCGCCTATACCGGGGCCGGCGTTGTTGCGGTGCTGCTGGTGAGCAACGCAGCACTCGGCTATTTCCAGGAGGGCCGCGCACAGGCGACGCTCGATGCGTTGAAATCCCGCCTGGCGCTGACCTCGGCCGTCCGCCGCGATGGTACCTGGAGTGCTGTTCCGGCAGCCTCGCTGGTGCCGGGTGACGTCGTGAAACTGTCGCTCGGAGCCGTCGTGCCGGCAGACATGCGGATCGATACCGGCGTGGTGCTGATCGACCAGTCCATGCTGACCGGCGAGTCCATCGCGGTGGATTTCGGGCCCGGTGCAGACGCCTTTGCCGGCGCGCTGGTCCGACGCGGCGAGGCCGTGGGACACGTCACGGCGACCGGTGCCAGAACCAGGTTCGGCCGCACCACCGAGCTGGTACGCAGCGCCCGGGTCGTCAGCACGCAGCAGAAGACGATCATGGCCGTCGTGCGCAACCTGGTGCTGTTCAACGGCGGCGTCACGATCCTGCTGACGCTGTATGCGACGTGGCTGTCGATGCCGCGCGACCAGATCATCTCGCTGGCCCTGGTGGCGGTGCTGGCGTCGGTTCCGGTGGCACTTCCGGCGATGTTCACGCTCGCCGCCGCGGTCGGCGCACGCGCGCTGGCGCGGCAGGGCGTGTTGCCGACAAGCCTGTCCGCGGTGGACGAGGCCGCCGGCATCGACGTGCTGTGCGCCGACAAGACCGGCACGCTCACCCGCAACGAGCTCGCCGTCATGGCGGTGCAGGTGATGCCGGGTTTCGGCGAGGCCCAGCTGCTCGGGCTGGCGGCACTCGCCAGTTCCGATGGCGGCCAGGATCCCGTCGACGCCGCGGTCCGCACCGCCTCCACCGACAAGCCTTTCCCGGCCGGCCCGAGCCTGGTGAGCTTCCTCCCGTTCGATCCGGCCAGGAAATCCTCCGAAGCGACCGTGCGTCGGGCCGACGGTACCCTTTGGCGGGTCATCAAGGGCGCCTACGGGATGGTGGCGAAACTGGCGCCTGCTGAGCCCGGCGCGCAGGACAAGCTGGACACGCTCGAGGGCCAGGGCTTTCGTGTGCTGGCGGTGGTGGCCGGGCCGGAGAATGCCGTGCGTCTAGCCGGTTTCATCGCGCTGAGCGACCCGCCACGCGATGATTCCGCAAGCCTGGTGGCAGAGCTGGCGGGGCTCGGCGTACGGACCGTGATGGTGACGGGAGACGCCGAATTGACCGCCAGGGTGGTTGGCGCTGCGATCGGCATCAGGGGCAAGGTCTGGGGCCGCACGCCGCTGCCGGCCAGCATCAAGGCGGAAGCGTATGCGATCTTCGCCGGCGTGCTCCCCGAGGACAAGTTCCGGCTGGTGCAGGCACTCCAGGCCGACCGCCATATCGTCGGCATGTGCGGCGACGGCGCCAACGATGCGCCGGCGTTGCGGCAGGCCCAGATGGGGATCGCCGTGTCCACCGCGACGGATGCCGCGAAGGCCGCCGCCGGGATTGTGCTGACCCAGCCTGGACTTTCCGGGATCGTCGCCTCGGTGAAGGAGGGGCGCATGACCTACCAGCGCATCCTGACCTACACGTTGCGCTCGATCATCCACAAGGTGGTGCAGGTGCTGTTCCTGACGACAGGCCTGGTCGTCACCGGCGGGGCGATCCTGACGCCGACCCTGATGGTGCTGATGATGGTGACCGGCGACCTGCTCGCGATGTCGTCCTCGACCGACACCGTGCATCCCTCCAGACTGCCGAGCGTCTGGCATATCGGCCCGCTCACGATCGCGGGCATCGTGCTGGGTTTCGTCGACCTGGCTTTCTGCATCTGCTGCCTTTCGGTGGGCAGGTTCGCACTCGACCTGGATGCGGCGTCCCTGCAGACCCTGACCGTCGCGACGCTGGTCTTCAGCGGCCAGGCGGTGTTCTACGTGGCGCGCGAGCGACGCCATATGTGGAGCTCGAGGCCGGGCGCGTGGCTCCTGCTGTCATCGGTGATCGACGTGTCGATTGTCAGCGTGCTTGCGCTGAAAGGAATATTGATGGCACCGCTCGCGCCGCCGATCCTGGCCGGACTGCTCCTTGCGGCTGTCGTTTTCAGCCTCGTCCTCGATACCGCGAAATTCCAGCTGTTCCGGGTTCTGCGCATCGCCTGAATTGCGCAGGAACGCTCGGGCGCGTCGGGTCCTGCGCTAGCGTGGCGCGCTGCGTCGTCATTCGGCGCGACCGGGCAGGAATGCGGATGCCGGCCATGATGGGCGACCGTGGATGCGATGATCCCTGTCTAGGTGTTTTCCGACCCTTCCATAAACGGCGGCTGCGGCGTACGGCTGGCCGATCCGGAAGCCGGATACGCAGGCAGTGAAGGTCTCGAAGACGCCCATGGAATACGACGCGGCCTCCCTCATGACGCACAAGCTCTACACGATCGGCCCGGACGAGACGGTTGCCGATGCCGCCCGGATGCTTGCGTCGAACGACATCAGTGCCGTCCCGGTCTGTGACCGCACCGGCACTCTGGTCGGCCTTATCAGCGAGGGGGATCTGTTGAAGCCGTTCGCCGAGTCCCATGAGTTGCGGCGTGCGTGGTGGCTTTCCCTGCTTGCCGAAGGCAATGACCTGGCCCCGGTGTTTACCGATTACGTGAGGCGCGACCGGCGTCTGGTTCGCGACCTGATGACGAGCCCGGTCATAACGGCGGTTGAGTCGACGACCGCTCCCGAGTTGTCGGAGCTGCTGACCACGCATCGCATTAAGCGCGTGCCCATCATGCGGGATGGACGCATGGTCGGGATCGTCAGCCGGGCCGACATCGTTCGAGCCATGTCCAGGACGCCGGCAACCGCGTCGGACTGGGCCTGACGCGCAGCCCCGGGCATCCCGGAACTTCCTCTACCATGCCGCCTGCCTCCGTGCCGGCGTCGCGGCGGATGTCGCGCGCCTGGATCTCGACCCGATGCCGCCGCGGTTGCTCTCCGGAGGTGCAGGTCCTACAAAATGCGGCCGCGGATCACTCCCATGGGCGCAGCGCGACAGACCGTCAGTCTGAAGCCGCCGCGATCCCGGCGTGGCCACCCGAGGGCGACCATTTTCCGGTCTGGTTGCAACAGTCCAAGGACCTGCCGCGAGCATGATGAGTCGAGGAATGGCCCGGTCGAGCATGTCTCGCGTGATCGACCCAGCATGAGTCCGCTCCGACGCCGATTGGTCTTCACGGCTGTCTTCGTGGTTGGGATGGCTTTCGCGATCGGGACGATGATGTGGGCGGCGCAACTCTGGTTGGGCGTTCCGAACAGCTGAACGCGACGCAGGCCGTTCCCGGCCAGAGCCGCCGCAACCGCCATCACCGGCCAGGCGCACGACCGCCGTGGCAGCAGCATCCTGGCGATGGCCAGCACGAGCCCGACCGATGTGCCGCATGTGTCGCATGTGACGGCCAGCGCATTCGGGTGGGGCAGCCGGTCGCCGTAAGCCTCGGTCGGCGAATGACGGCGAAGCAGGTCCGGCGCAGACAACACGTGCCAACCGACGCGGTTCACGTCACCGGTCGTTGCCTGGCCGTCACTCTGTCCCGGCCGGCCGCTCCGGCGCCACAGGTGCGTCTCGCATGCCTGATGGTGTTGATGTTTCCCTGCGCCTGGAGGCCGCTCAGCAAAGGCCTGGAAGCGTCGGCGGAACACGTCACGCTGACCGGGTGAAGGCCGCATAGAAGTCGTTTCAGAGCAGATATCTGGTGGCCAGCAGGCCGGGTGCGTTCGAGTTCGCAAATGTTCACGTTTCCATGGGTGCTTTCCGCGCCATGCCAATACTGGCACTCTCCGGAGACCGCCGGGTATTTTCGTCAGCTCCAACGGCGAGCGGTGCAGACCGACAGCCTGCCGATCGCTGCCCCGTCGGCGTTTTCTGTCGGCCTGGACTCACCGGCTGCCGTTCGACCACGATAGTCTGAGCAGAAATGGAAACAGGAGCTGCAAGCGATGGATACGATCACGACGAGGGACGGTACGAAGATCTTCTACAAGGATTGGGGGACCGGGCAGCCAATCGTCTTCCACCACGGGTGGCCGCTTTCCGGGGACGATTGGGACGCACAGATGATGTTTTTCCTGCAGCATGGCTACCGGGTCATCGCCCATGACCGCCGCGGGCATGGCCGCTCGAGCCAGAGCTGGGTCGGCAACGACATGGATACCTACGCAGCCGACGTCGCCGAACTCACCGCCGCCCTCGATCTGCACGATGCCGTCCATATCGGGCACTCCACCGGAGGCGGCGAGGTCGCGCGATACGTGGCGCAGCACGGGCATGGCCGGGTGGCCAAGGCGGTGCTCATCAGCGCGGTGCCGCCGATCATGGTGCAGAGCGAGACCAATCCGGGCGGTCTGCCGATCTCCGTGTTCGACGACATCCGCGCCGGTACGGCCTATAATCGCTCGCAGTTCTACAAGGACATCACGCTGCCGTTCTATGGCTACAACCGGCCGGGCGCAAAAGTCTCCGAGGGCGTGCGCGAGAACTGGTGGCGCCAGGGGATGATGGGCGGGGTGAAGCCACAATATGACTGCATCAAGGCTTTCTCGGAAACCGATTTCACCGCCGACCTGAAGCAGATCGACGTGCCGACTCTCGTCATGCATGGCGAGGATGACCAGATCGTGCCGTTCGCGGACGCAGGACCGCTATCGGCAAAACTGCTCAGGCATTCCACGATGAAGGCCTACCCGGGGTTGCCGCATGGCATGCCGACGACGAATGCCGAGCAGATCAATGCCGACCTCCTGGAGTTCGTGAGGTCCTGACAGCAACGGATATCTCGCGACACCGGGCTGTTCGAGCGCCCTGACCCGAGCCGGGTCGATTGGTTACGCAGCCGTGCAGCCTGTCTTTGACCGATTTTCGAGGAGGCGATGATGAGTGAGAACGTTGCCACGCAACTCGTGCAGACCCTGGCGCAAGCCGGGGTCAGGCGCATTTTCGGACTGGCCGGAGACAGCCTGAACGGCATCACCGAAGCCCTTCGGCAGCAATCGGTGATCGAATGGGTCCATGTCCGGCACGAGGAGGTCGCGGCCTTCGCGGCCTCCGGGGAGGCGCAGCTCACCGGCAATCTCGCCGTCTGCGCCGGGTCGTGCGGCCCCGGCAACCTGCACCTCATCAATGGGCTGTTCGACGCCCACCGCAGCCGGACCCCGGTGCTGGCGATCGCCGCCCAGATCCCATCGGGCGAAATCGGCGGAGGCTATTTCCAGGAGACCCATCCGCAGAACCTGTTCGGCGAATGCAGCCACTATTGCGAACTCGTTTCGGAACCCAGCCAGCTGCCGTTCGTGCTGGGCAACGCCATCCGGGCGGCGGTCGGGCTGCGCGGCGTGGCCGTCGTCGTCTTGCCAGGCGATGTCGCACTTCGCCCGGCGATGCTCCGCAGCGGCTCTGCGACACAGACCCTGTTGCCGCCGACACCCGTCATCCGGCCGGCGGACCAGGATGTGGATGCGCTTGCCGCCCTGCTGAACGGCGCCGAACGGGTCACGCTGTTCTGCGGCCGAGGGTGCGCGGGCGCCCATGCGCCGCTGCTGCAGCTCGCCGAGAGCTTGAAAAGTCCGATCGTGCATGCCTACGGGGGCAAGGAATACGTCGAGTACGACAACCCGTACGACGTCGGCATGACGGGCTTCATCGGCTTCTCCTCGGGCTATGCCGCGATGCATGCCTGCGACGTGCTGCTGATGCTCGGCACCGATTTCCCATACAAGCAATTCCTTCCCGACGATGCCAGGATCGTGCAGGTCGATATTCGCCCGGAAAATCTCGGTCGGCGCGCCAGGCTCGAGCTCGGCCTCGTTGGCGATATCGGCGCCACCATCGAGGCGTTGCTGCCGAAACTGACCGGCAAGACATCGCATGGGTTCCTCGATGACAGCGTCGCCCACTACAAGCGCGCGCGGCAGGGCCTGGACGATCTCGCAAAAGGCACGCCGGGCCGCCGGCCGATCCATCCGCAATATCTGACGAAGGTCGTGAACGACGCTGCATCGGATGACGCCGTGTTCACCTTCGATACTGGAACCCCGACGATCTGGGCTGCGCGCTACCTGCGAATGAACGGCCGGCGTCGGCTGATCGGCTCGCTGGTGCACGGGTCGATGGCCAACGCCATGCCGCAGGCGATCGGCATCCAGGCGGCGGCACCCGGCCGACAGGTCGTTTCGCTGTCGGGCGACGGCGGGTTCACCATGCTGATGGGCGACCTGATCACGCTGACGCAGCAGAAGCTGCCGGTGAAGGTCGTCATCTACAACAACGGCATCCTGGGCTTCGTGTCGCTCGAGATGAAGGCTGCCGGTTTCGTCGATGCCGGGACCGACCTCCAGAACCCCGATTTCGCTGCCATGGCTCGGGCGATGGGCATCCATGCCAGCCGTGTCGAGGATCCGGGCGAGCTGCCCGGTGCTGTCGCAGACATGCTGGCCCATGACGGCCCGGCGCTGCTCGACGTCGTCACGGCCAAACACGAATTGTCGATGCCGCCGACGATCGGGTTGGAGCAGGTCAAGGGGTTCAGCCTGTGGGTGTTGCGTGCGGTCATGAGCGGCCGCGGCGACGAGGTCATCGATCTCGCGACCACGAACCTGCGGCCCCGCTAGGAAGGCGAACTCCGCCGAGCCGACGCGGCCATGACGAAGCCCGGCCTGTCCGGTCACGCCGCGGTCTGCTCGGCCGGGACCGCGCCGTAACGCACGCGCCCGTCCCTGTGACGACCGGCCCGGACGCGCCGCGCGACCGTGGTGGGAGGCATCGCGTATGGCGTGCGGCCCGATGAGGGGGTGGCGCTCGGCGGCCTGCCACAGGTGAGACGCAGCCTGGGCTTGGGGGCGGATCGCGCAACGTTCACCGGTGCGGCTGGTCCTGCGGGCGCCACCGCCAGAATTGGTCCGGCTTGGCGCGTCCGCCGCCATCGTGATCGAGCGGTGAGCGCCTCCATCACCGCATCCTGATTGCCGCTCGTCGATGACGAACGCGTCGGTGGTCCGCAAGCCTTGCCGCGCGGACTGCGCCCGCGGCCCGGCCGCCTGGCGGATACGATGCGGCTGGTGGTGTTCGCCGTGGTGGTGGCGGAGATTTTCCGGATCCCCGAACCTGATGTCTGCGCCCACGTCGGCCTGTACGGCTCGCAGACGAAGCGCGCCCCCACGGTCAGGACGGCGGTCGTCGTCGGGCGCGTCGTGGTTCAGCGACCCGGCGAGTGACGTTTTCGCACGCGGCGACTTCGCTGGATGAGGCCCGTGCCACGGTTGTCCGTGCGCACGCGCAGGCAGCGGTCAACGCCGCCGCACTGGCCTGCAGCACGGGCGCCCTGGCCTCCGGTGCCAACCGAGGCGATCAGGGGACGAGAGCTTCGGCGGCGAAAAGCGCGGACCACCGACGCCAATTCGTGTGGTGCATGCTTCATCAGTCTTTGCTGATTGCCGCCGGGCATCACGCTGGCTCAGCAGGAGCCGAAATGCCCGGTATCGCCAGCGTAACCGCATCCGATGCCACGGCCTCCCACAGCCAGGAGCGGGTCGCGGCAAGATCGAAGCGGGACGCCCGGGCCATTGCACTTGCCAGGCAGGCCATGAACCAGGCGCAAGGCCGCGGGGATCCGGACCGCCGCGCCCACCGTCCCGGTTGCGTCGCATTACACCAGAAGGGCGTCGACAAGGCGTCGGCCGAGCTCACGCAGGTCCAGGCCGCGGAGAACGCCGCGGCGGCCGGGAGCCAGGCGGCGGCGATCGCCGGCTGAACCCGGGCCGGCAGGGCTCGCCTTGGAACGTGATCCGGCGACGCGTCAGCATGTACATGAGCCAGCGTCCAGCAACTGCGATGCGCAGGGCGATCGTGGCAGGCTTGCGGCCATCCATGGGCCACTGTGCCGGGTCCCCCAGCTTGGCAGCGGGCACGACCGAGGATCCGGTCCGGCACCGACGTGGCCAGGCCGAGCCAATCGATTGCGACGTCGGCCATGCACCGGGCGGCTCCAGGCTCGACGGTGTCCGAGGTCAGCCGCGCAACTGCTTGAACCTGCATGCAGATGCCAGGATCCGCTCAACGATCGAACGAAGCATATCGGGAGGGGCAACAACAGTATAGAAAGCAACGAGCTACACGCCGTACCGTCATTCCCGTGTGAATACTTATAAAACTTGAGAATTGTCTAAATAAAGATTGTAACGCATTTCATTTTATTCAAGTTTTTACTTGCGCCACGGGTTCTTCGACCATAGTTTCAGCCTCGTGGGCAAAACGCCCTCGTCTGTAGGAGTGATCGCGATGAGATATAGCCTCTGCGGCATCGTTTCCGGGGCAGCAGCTACCGCACTTGCCGCTGTGGCCGTGTTGTCAGCCGGCGGTTCCAATCCGGTGGCAGGCGCCGCTGCACAGGTCGCCGCGACCCGGGTTGCCGATATCGACCCGCTCATCATCCATCGTTACCCGCCATCCGCCGCCGCGGGCTCGACGGTTGCCGACGCTGCGATCGGCCAGGATCCGGACCCCGTCATCATTCACCGCTACCCGCCTGCCTGAAGACCGCCTCGCGGCCCATCGTTACCGCGACCGGAACGCACCGGCCAGTACGAAGTCGCATCGGATGAGACGGCAAGACGTTTATTAGGTCATCATGGCCGTCGTCTCGTTTCTTGGTTTGCGCCCGGGTATTGTGCGGACTTTCGGCGCGGTTATGATGCCGCCAGCCCTGGAGCCGTCCTACGGCCAGGATGGCGCCCTCGGCTTGTCGAGGTCTCCATGACAGGGCGTCAGGCATCCCGAGGGCGGCGCAGGATCCTGCCCTGGTGGTTGGTGACCGCGGTCGTAGGTATTCTTTCGCTCGGCGTGCGGCCCGCCCGGGCAGACCGAGCCCCGTTCCAGATCTACGACGCGGATCAAGGCCTCTCGAGCGCGGACGGGTCGTGTCTGATGCAGGGGCCGGGCGGCCTCATTCTCGTCTGCACCGAACACGGCATCGCAACCTATGACGGCCGCCGCTTCCTCGGCCTTGGGTCGCAACAGGGCCTGAGCGACGGTGGTGTCGCCTACGACCTCGTCGCGACGGCAAGCGGCCGCCTGGCTGTTCGGTTCGCCGACAAACTGTTCCTGTCCGACGGTCCCTCCGGTTCTGCCGGCCTGCCGTCCTCGCTCACCTTCCGTGCCGTCGCCCACCCCGGGCTCGAATTCTACGACGAATATCCGCATCGACTGGCGACCTGGCACGGCGGTCTGGCCTTGCTGGCAGATGGACGCACCGTGCGGATCGCCGTGCCCGGCGCCGGGCCGCCAAGCCTGGCACGCATGGCCTATACGCCGACAGAGGCCGCGATGCTCAAGGACGCGCAGGCCATCTTCTCGATCCGTGGCAGCCTTTGGGAGAGCACCGAGAACGGCAGCCTCTGCATGGCCGACCCTGGAGCCGTTAGATGCTTCTCGAAGAGCGACGGCCTGGACGGGACCCGGCTCGTGGATGCGGCTCCGGGGCCAGGCGGCAGCGTGATGGCACGGTCGCTCAAGACGGTTGCAACCCTCGCTCCCGGAGCCGACCGGTGGACCATCGCGCCGCTGCCGGGACAGGGCGACCGCTACATCAACTTCGCTGCCGACCTGGGACTGTTCAGGTCGCCCGGCGGCCAGATCACCACCCAGACCGATGGCGGCATGGCGACATTCCGCGATGGCCGGTGGGAGGATGCGGCGTCGCCCCTCGGCGCCCCGGCCGGGATGATCGCAGGTGCGATGACCGACGCCGGCGGCCAGTTCTGGTACCGCATCCTCGGCGTCGGGCTCGCCCGGTCGATCGGCTACGGGGAGTGGGAGTGGCTGCAGAAAGGCCAGGGTCTTTCGGACGGATTCCCCTGGATGGCCACCAGGGTTCCGGGCGGCGCCCTATGGGTGTCGACCGACACCGGGATCGACGAGGTTGTGCGCAGGGGAAGCGTACTGGCTGTCGACAGGGTGCTCCCCGGGAACGCGTTCGTCATGGCCGTATCCCCCCGCAACAGGCTGTGGACTTCCATCGGCGCCTCCGGCCTGCGCATCGTCGATCCGTCGGGTGGGGTCGAAACCAGGCTCGACATGCCGGCGGTCGACGCGATTTTCGCCGATCAGTCGGGCAAAGTCTGGATCGGGACGCAGAAGGGACTGTTCGGCACGCGCGACGGCCCCGGGCAGATTCCGGTGCCGACCAAACAAGGCAACCTGACGTCGCCGGTACTGGCCGTGGTCGGCGACGGAAGCGGCGGTGTCTATTACCTCTCCGGTGGCCGCGTGCGGCACATGACCGCCGCAGGCGCCGACACCACGGTCTGGAGTTCCTGGCCGTCCGGGGGCTTCGAGCCGCTCGCCATGGCACGCGGTGGCGACGGCGACGTATGGGTCGGAGGGGCAGGCGGGCTCTTCCGCATCCGGGTCGGGCCCGGCAAGGCCGTGTCCTGCGACATGATCCCGCAGGGCGACATCAGGACGAACAGCGTCGTGGCGGTCCTGGTGGATGACCGCGGCTGGGTCTGGGTCGGCACCCCGCTCGGGATCTCCGCCTTCGACGGCCATCGCTGGGTGTCGGTCGATGCGGATGGCGGCCTGTTGTCGAACGACGTGTCACAGGGCGGGATCACCGAGGACACCGATGGCTCGATCTGGGTCGCGACCAGCATCGGCGTGTCGCACCTGCTGGATCCAGCCCTGCTCTTCGCGAGGCCGCCGGTGAAGGTGGTCATCAGCGGCGCGGCGATCGCCGGGCGCCAGTTGAATGGGCGGCCGCTGCCCTGGACGGACCAGGCACTGTCGCTTCAGTTCGGCAGCACGAGCTACGGGGACGCGCGCTCGGTCGTGTTCCGCTACCGGCTGTCCGGGGTCGATGCCGGTTGGGCAGAGTCGGAAACAGGCGATGTCCGCTACCCGTTCGTGCCGCCAGGTCACCATGTCCTCGAGGTGATCGCCACCGACCGGATGACCCATCGATCCTCCGACGCCTCCTCCCTCACTGTGGACATTGCCTATCCCTGGTGGCGTCGCTGGTGGTCGGAGGCAGCCTGCGCCCTGCTCGCCGCCACCGCCGCATGGGGCGGGGTGCGACTGCGCGTTCGAAGCATCCTCCGTCGCGAAGCCGAGCTCCGGCGCCTGGTTTTCAAGGCGACCGAGCAACTCCGATACCAGGCGGCGCATGACAGCCTCACCGGTTTGCTGAACCGCAGCGAGATCGAGCAGCGCCTGGCCGCGAGGCTCTGCGGCACCCGGGGCGGCGACGAGATCATCGTCGCACTCGTCGACATCGACCACTTCAAGCGGATCAACGACAGCTACGGACACCTCGGAGGCGACGACGTGCTCCGCGTTCTAGGACGGCTTGTCGGGAGCGCGATGGGCGAGGCCGACCAGGCGGGCAGATACGGCGGCGAGGAGTTCCTGCTCGTGATGGCGGACGCCGACGGCCGTGGGGCCGAGCGGGTGCTTGCTTTGCACGACGCGATCCGCAGCGAAATTCTCCTGACCAGGGGCGGGCCGATCCGCGTCACCTGCTCGATCGGTATCGCCTGGGCGGTCAGGGGAGATGATTGGGAGTCGCTGGTCGGCAGGGCCGACAAGGCGCTCTACCAGGCGAAGGAAGCTGGCAGGGACCGCGTCATCGAAGGCCTCAGGCCGGGCGCGGTGGGAGGTATCGGCGCCAATACGGCGGACCTCTCCGGGGAGGGGACTGCGGAATAGGGTCCAGGGTGTCGAGCAGCGTCGCACTCCGAAGATGACCTGAAGTGCGCCCCGCGGCAGGCGTCCAGGCTTGCACAGCCAGGCGCCCGGACGCGTGTCTTACAGGCGCTCCAGACGGATCTCATTCCTGCGCGAGCGAGAGGGTCGGGCGGCGTTGCGCTCGACCGGAATTCGTTGATGTCGATGACGCGGACGGTCGGGATCGGGTTGGAGCGCGAGCGCCAGATCGAGGGCTCCGCGATGGCCGGGATCCGTGAGCATCACTTCATGCAACGACCAGCTACCCGGACCTCTGGGGCTATGTCCTCCTAGGCGGCCTCTTGAGACAGTCTCGACTGGAGCAGGGAACGAAGGTCTTCTGCCGGCATCGGGCGGTTCAGAAGAAAGCCTTGCAACTCTCCGATCTCGACCGCGCGCAACTCCACCAGCTGCGCCTCGGTTTCCACACCCTCGGCGACGACGCTGATATGCAGGCTGTCAGCCAGCTGCTTGATCGCACCGATGATGGCGACCGCATCCTGCCTTTCACCAAGATCGGCGACAAAGCTTCGATCGATCTTCAGCTTATCGAGCGGAAACGAGCGGAGATAGCTGAGGCTCGAATAGCCGGTGCCGAAATCATCCATCGCGATCGTCGCGCCGAGGGCGCGGAGGGCGTGAAGTTGTCCGCGTATCTGCTCGCTGTTCTGCATCAGGCTCGACTCGGTGATCTCCAGGTCGAGGCGTCGTGGGTCCAGGCCCGACTGCAAGAGGGCGGATTCGACATCCGCGCAGAGATGTCCGGTGCGGAACTGCGACGGCGAGATGTTGATCGCCACACGGATCGGGTCGGGCCAGCTGGCGGCTTCCCTGCAGGCCTCGCGCAAGACCCATTCGCCAAGTTCCACGATCAGGCCCATCTCTTCAGCCACGGGAACGAACTCGGACGGCGGTACCATGCCGCGGCGCGGGTGCGGCCAGCGCAGGAGGGCCTCGCAGGACACGATCCGCCCGCTGCGCGCACACTCGATCGGTTGGTAATAAAGCTCGAAGCCGCCCTCGGAGAAGGTTTGCCGAAGATCCGCTTCCAGCGCGCGCCTCGTCTGGAGCTTCAACTCCATCTCGGGAGTGAAGGCGCGGTGAACGCCACGCCCCTCCGCCTTCGCGGTGTAGAGCGCCAGATCGGCGGTGCGAAGCAGGGCGACCACGTCGGAGTCTCGTTCGCCCTGGCTGATCCCGAGGCTCGCGGTCACGTCGACCTGATGTCCGTCGATCTCGAAGGGTCGATCCAGAGCGCCGAGCAGGCGGACGGCCATCTCGTCCGCGGACGGGCCATCGGCGGAATGCACGGAAATGACGGCAAATTCGTCGCCGCCCAGCCGCGCGATGACGTCTTTCGATCGGACGCAGCCTTCGAGCCGTCGCGCCACGATCTGCAGGAGGCGATCACCGATCGGGTGGCCGAGCAGGTCGTTGACCATCTTGAAGTTGTCGAGGTCGATGAGAAACACGGCAAGACGTTCGCCTGGACCGAGACGCTGCAGGGTCTGGTTCAAGCGCTCATGGAGGCGGGAGCGGTTGGCGAGGCCGGTCAGTGGGTCGTGCCACGCCAGGTAGGCACTCTCTTCCTCCGCCCGACGACGCACGGTCACGTCCTCGAAGGTGAAGACGCATCCGCCGCCGGGCAGCGGACTCTTGTTGACGGCGATACTCCGGGAGCCGACCTGACGGTCGTAGGCGGCGGTGTCGACCCACGGGAGCCAGGTCTTCAGTTTTGCCGCCGTAATGTCGAGGTAGTTGCCGTGTTCCGCCTGCACCGCGATGACTTCGGACAAGGTCATGCCGGGCCTGACCGCATCTGCAGGTAGATTGAAGATCTCCCCATAGCGCCGGTTGACGACGATGACGTTCGCGTTGTCGTCGTAGTGGATCAGGCCCTGGCACATGTTGCTCAGGGTTGCGTCGAACTGGCTGTTCAACTCGCGCAATTCATCGGCGTCCCGTTCGATGCGCGTGGTGATGGTCTTGCTGATCCGCCAGAAGGCGAGGCCGCCGCCAAGCACCAGCAGCATCGAGATCAGGAGGATCGAGTTGCGGGTGTTATGGTAGGTCTGGAGATAATCCCGCTGCAGCAGATCGATGCAGAGGATGCCGATCTCCTGTCCGGCGGCGTCATCGATCGGGAGGTAGGCGGCGTAATAATCGGTGCCGAGGATGCGGAGTTTCGCCCGGTAAGGTCGGTGGTGACCTATCACCGCGTCGCGAACCGGGCCAGGCGCCAGGCGCGAGCCGACACCGCGTGAGCCATCGGGACGGCGCAGCGTCGTCGCGATCCGTAGGTCGCCCTAAAGAATGGTCGCGGTTCCGCCGGCAACCCGCTGCAGATCGTCGGGTACGGCGGTGAGGCTCGACGACGGAAGGTCGCCGAACGTCAAGTGCCCATTTCGGATGATGGCGCGATCGCCATGCTCGTGCAGCATGTGCCACCCGATGCGTGTATCGATGTCGACTTGCCGCCACGCCTGACGGTCGAGGCTCGACTGCAGCACGAGCGTAACGACGACCAGGATCGCGAGGGTCATCGCCAGGAGGCTGCCGAGCCCAAGCAGCATGATCTGCCGTGTCGGCCGCAAGATGCCGTCGCGGGAGCGCCGCTCCCCGACCGAGACCAGTGGGCGGCGCGTCATGCCTGGGCCGGATCCGCAGGCGCTGACGACGACGCTGGGAAGATTTGGGTAGGACAGACCGGACCATGCGCCATGACGCAGGTTGTGAGCGCAGAGAGTTGGTCAATCGTTAACACGCTGCGGGAATAATCTTCTCCGCCGCTGCACGGTTTCACGTGTGCGTGCTTTCGATCACAGTATGTAATGTCTGCACGATCAGAGGCGGTCCTGGTCTGTGACAAGAGGCCCTGTAACGGCAGGCTTGGAACACCCAAACCAGTCAAAGTGGCGACGGCCGTGCGTGTTGGAGGTGTAAGCCCCTGATGGATTGGCGCGCCCTGGTGGATTCGAACCACCGACCCACAGCTTAGAAGGCTGTTGCTCTATCCGACTGAGCTAAGGGCGCGCAGGTCGCAGGCAGCCGGATCAGTGGGTCCAGTTCTGCCGGCGGTCAAAGCGGAAATTGTCGGCATAGGCCTTTGCCCGGCGAATCCGCGGGGTCGGTAGCTCGATGTCGTAGGCAATGCCCTCTCGCTCGGCGTACGCCACCGCCTCCTCACGGGTCGGGAAGTGCAGGTGCAGCTGGCTCTTGGTGTCGCCGCTGCCGAACCAGCCCATCAGCGGGTCCTGCTGCCGCTGCTCCGACTGGCCGTATTCCAGGATCCAGTCGTGCGTGTTGGCTTGGCCGGACTGCATCGAGGTCTTGGGCTGCTGGAAGATCCGGGCACGCATGATGATCGCCACCTCTGTCGCTGGACGTTGGTCTCCAGGTCGGACTGGTCGGGGCGCCCGGACTCGAACCGGGGGCCTCGTGTACCCAAAACACGCGCGCTACCAGGCTGCGCCACGCCCCGAACCTGCGCGGAAACTATGAGGTGACCCTCCGGGTGGCAAGCCCGGCATCCGATGCCGCCGCAGCCAACGCACCGCGCAACCCGCCGCCAGCGTGTTCCAGTGCCTCCGCCGCCTCGACGGGCGAAAGCCCCATCGCCACCAGGATCGCCGGCTTGACCCGCCCCCCGGTCGCCTCCAGGGCGCCCGCCGCCTGCGCCGCATCGCACCCGGCCAGCTCCGTCACCATCGTCACCGCGCGGGCCCGCAGCTTGGCGTTGCGCACCCGCATGTCCACCATCCGGCCGGCATGCACCCGGCCCAGCCCGGTCATCAGCGCCGTCGAGATCAGGTTCAGCACCACCTTCTGTGCCGTGCCGGCCTTCATCCGCGTCGAGCCGGCGATCGCTTCCGAGCCGGTCGCGACCAGGATCGGATGCTCGGCCTCGGCAAGCAGCGCGCTGCCCGCACTGTTGGCCAGGCCGATCGTCAGGGCACCTCGCCTGCGTGCCTCCCGCACCGCCGCAACGGTGAATGGCGTGCCGCCACTGGCCGCGATGCCGATGAGCACGTCGGCAGGACCGACCGTCTCGGCCTCCAGCTGTCGGATTGCGGCCGGCGCGTCATCCTCGGCGTTCTCGACGGCCTGGGTGAGCGCCCCGACACCACCGGCAATCAGCAGCACCAGGCGGTCGCGTGGCCAGTCGAAGGTCGGCTCGAGCTCGGCGCCGTCCTGCGCGCCGAGCCGTCCGGAACTGCCGGCGCCGGCATAGACCAGACGCCCGCCTTGACGCAGCCGGGGCAGGGCGGCTTCCACCGAAGCGGCCAGTGCTCCGAGCGCTGGACCGATCGCCGCCACCGCCGCCAGTTGGCCCTCCCAGAGGCTGTCGAGCTGCTCACGCATTGACCAGCTATCCAGCCAGACATGTCGCGCGCTGTGGCCTTCGGTCGCCGGTGCAGCCGGTCCGGGCGCGCGCTCAGACAGCGCCGGCTGCCTTGCGCGCCAATGGCGGCACGAACAGCGGCGCGGTGTCCCAGGGAAACAGGATCCAGGTATCCTGAGGCACCTCGACGACGAACCGGTCGGTCCAGGGACGGCCTGACGGCTTGGCATAGAGGCAGGCAAAGGTCGCCTTGGGGAGCAGGCTGCGCACCAGCTGGGCGGTGACGCCGGAATCGACGAGGTCGTCGATGATCAGGAACCCGTCGCCGTCACCGGCCGCGGTGGGCGCCTTGACCACGCGTGGCTCGCCCTGCACCTGCTCGCCGGCACTGCCCCCGGCGTCGCGCCCACCTTCGCCCCCATTTTCGCGCGGCTGGTCGTAGCAGATCACCGAGATGCTCTCGATCAGCCGCAGATCCAGCTCGCGTCCGATGATTGCCGCCGGGATCAGCCCGCCGCGGGTGATCGCCACGATGCCGCGGAACGGACCCAGCGGCATCAGCTGCTCGGCCAGCAGCCGTGCATCGCGATGCAGCTGGTCCCAGGTGACGGTGGCGTAGCTCACCTGCCCAGGGCTCGACGGCGCCTGCCTGCCCTGCACCTGCCTGCCCGGCGCATCGTTGAGCGACATCAGAACAGCCTGCCGCCGTCCGCCACCTTGTGGTCGGGACGGATCAGCACGACCTCGCCAGCCGCATCCGGCAGCCCCAGCGTCAGCACCTCGCTGACGAACGGACCGATCTGGCGCGGCGGCAGATTGACCACCGCACAGACCTGCCGACCGATCAGCTGGTCCGGCTTGTAGTGGCGGGTGATCTGCGCGGAGGATCTGCGGATCCCGATGCCGGGCCCGAAATCGATCCAGAGCCGGAAGGCCGGCTTGCGTGCCTCGGGGAATGGCTGCGCATCGGTGATCGTGCCGACCCGGATGTCCAGGCTGGCGAATGCATCGGCGGGTTCGATCGCATCATCGTTGGGCTGGACGGTCATGATGCCTTTTGCCGCCAACGGCCGCACTTGCCAAGCACCCGTATTGGATGGGCATGCCGCAAGCCTGCATGGGCATTGGGAAAGCTGGCTCCCGGAGTAGGGATCGAACCTACGACCGAGCGATTAACAGTCGCTTGCTCTACCGCTGAGCTATCCGGGACCGGCGGCGCACCCTATAGCGGAGCCGGCGTCGGCACGTAAAGCCCTCCCGGCCCGGGTTGCGCGAGCGGCCCCCGCACCTGGTCGGCAGGAAGTTCGAGAGGGTCTCCATGGCAGCGTTCGAGCCTCCGAAGGTCGGTCGCCGCGCGATCGTGGGCGGGGCGGTGGGCCTGGCCGTCGTCGGCGGCCTCGTCGGGCGCAACCAGCTCCGCCATCCGCATCGCGACAAGACCTCCAGGCCGGACGGGCGCTTTCGTCGCCTGGTGCTGGCCTGCCCGCATCCGGCGCACGATCCGGTGCTGATCGTCGCCCAGCGCCAGGGCATCTTCGCCCGCTACAATCTCGACATCGTGCTGCTCGGCGGCCTCACCTCCGGGCAGGATGCGCTGGACCGGGTGAGGGATGCCCACGCGGACGGGGCGATCGCGCCGGTGCTGTCCTGGCTGCCCCGTTTGATGGCCGGGCTCGATGGGCGCCTGGTGGCCGGCCTGCAGAGCGGCAGTGCGCGTCTGCTGGTGGACCGGAAGTCGTCTATCAAGCGGATCGAGGACCTGTTCCACAAGTCGATCGGCATGGCCGACGCGAGGGGTGGTCCGTTCGCAAGCGCCGACCGGCTGTTCTTCTCGATCATGATGCGGCGCAAGGGCATGGATCCGAACCGCGACGTGACCTGGACTCAGGTGGCGCCGGCCGATTTCCGCACGGCGCTGGCATCGCGGGAGATCCAGGCGGTCGTGGGTCACGATCCGGTCATCTGGCAGGTGCGCGACTCCCTCCATCTGCAGGAACTCGCCAGCAGCATGACCGGCAGCTACGGCACCCGGGTGACCCGCGCCCTGGGCCTGCGCCATGAGCTGCTGCAGTCCGATCCGGCAGCCGCGGTATCGCTCGTGCTGGCGCTGCAGGAGGCCGCGCAGACCGTGGCCCGGCATCTCGACGACGCCGCCAGCATGCTGGCCGACGAGCTGCCCGACATGGACCTGGCCACCGTCGGGCGGATGCTGCACGCCGAGGGGCATGGCGTTCACCTGATCGGCGAGGAACTACGCGAGCAGATCGCACAATATTTCGACGAGCTGAAGCTGATCGGGCTGGTTCCCGACGAGCAGGATTCCGCGAAGCTCGCCCGCCGCTTCTGCGACACCGTCGTTCACGCCTAGTTAACCCGGGCGGCTGCAACATCCGTCCGGGACCGGTTGCGGCCCGAAAGTGCGGCCGAGCTGCCACAGGAACACAATTCTGCCCTGCTCGATCGTGCAACCTATTTTGTGCAGTTGCACCACGGCTATATACGGCATTGCACAAAGGCTACGCTCCGATGGACATGCTTGCCGACGCACAGATCGACCGCCGCCCGGCAGGGGTGTCGTCCGGCCGGCTCGAGCCGGTCGCGGCCTTCGATCGGCTGCGTGCGCTCGAACTGGCTGGAGCCGACGGTCGCGAGATCCTGCTGCACGCCATCCGGACGATCCTGCCGGGGCGGGTGGCTGCGGTCTCGTCATTCGGCGCGGAATCCGCGGTGCTGCTGTCCCTCATCGCCGAGATTGATCCGACGGTGCCGGTGATCTTCCTGCAGACGGGCAAGCATTTTGCCGAAACCCTGGCCTATCGCGACGAGCTGGTGGCGCATCTTGGCTTGCGGGACGCGCGCGCAGTGGCACCGCAACCGCAGGCCCTTGCCGACCGGGATCCCACCGGCGAGCTGTGGTATTACGACTCCGACGCCTGCTGCGGCCTGCGCAAGGTGCAGCCGCTTGGCCGCGCGCTGGCACCGTTCGACGCCTGGATCAGCGGGCGGAAGCGGTTCCAGAGCGCCACCCGAAGCAGCCTGCCGTTCGTCGAGCTTGTCGGCGAGCGCGTCAAGCTCAATCCGATCGCCGACTGGGATGGCGCCCGGGTCCGCGCCGAGCTGCAGCGGCGCCGACTGCCGGCGCATCCTCTCGTGCAGCGCGGCTATGCCTCGATCGGTTGCGCCGTCTGCACCCGCGCCGTCGGTGCCGGCGAGGATGCACGGGCCGGTCGCTGGGCCGGGCAGGCGAAGGTAGAGTGCGGCATCCACGGGTCGCCCGGCAGCCCCTGAGCAGGCGATCGGCACGCAAAACTGGGTTTGCCGGCGGCGGCTGGCACTGGTAACCATCCGGCCGCGCGAGAGTGACGGAACGGTAGACGTAGTCGACTCAAAATCGACCGCCGCAAGGCATGGGGGTTCGAATCCCCCCTCTCGTACCAGCAGGTTGCGGATCGCACTCCACCATGTCCTTGCCCACGTCCCGACCGGCGCGGCCATCCGCCCGGCCTGCCAATCCATGCTTCTCCTCGGGGCCCTGCGCCAAGCGTCCCGGCTGGAGCCTGGAGGCGTTGTCGGGGGCGTTGTTGGGTCGCAGCCACCGCGCCGCCGATGGCCGGGCGCGGCTGCACGAGGTGATCGAGCGCAGCCGGACGCTGCTGGGGATGCCTGCGGACTGGCGGCTCGGCATCGTCCCCGGCTCCGACACCGGGGCCGTCGAGATGGTGTTGTGGTCGCTGCTTGGCCCACGCCCGGTCGATGTGCTGTCGTTCGAGAGCTTCTCCGCCGCGTGGGCCAACGACATCGTGGCGCAGCTGCAGCTGCCGGACGCGCGCGTGCTGCAGGGCGAATACGGCGCACTGCCCGATATGGCAGCGGTGGACTGGTCGCGTGACGTCGTGTTCGCCTGGAACGGCACCACCTCGGGCGTGTGCCTGCCTCCGCTCACCGGCGCTCCCCATCCGATCCCGCCGCAGCATGACGGTCTCGCCATCTGCGATGCCACCTCCGCAGCGTTCGCGATGCGTCTGCCCTGGGACCGGCTCGATGTCGTCACCTGGTCCTGGCAGAAGGTGCTGGGCGGCGAGGCGGCGCACGGCATGCTGGCCTTGTCACCGCGGGCGGTCGAGCGGCTCGAGTCGGTGCCGCCGCCACGCCCCCTGCCGAAGCTGTTCCGGCTGACCGCCAAGGGCCGCCTGATCGAGGGCATCTTCGAGGGCGACACCATCAACACGCCGTCGATGCTGTGCGTCGAGGACGCGCTCGACGGGCTGCGCTGGGCCGAGCGGATCGGTGGGCTCGACGCGCTGATCGGCCGGTCCCAGGCCAATCTCGCCGCGGTCGCCAAGTGGGAAAGCCGCTCCGATTGGGCCTCGTTCCTGGCGCGCGACCCCGCCACCCGGTCCAGCACCTCGATCTGCCTGCGCCTCGATGCCGAGTGGTTCACCCGACTGCCCGAGGACCGCCGCGCGACCGCCGGCGCGCACCTGGTGGCACTGCTGCAGTCGGAGGCGGCGACGCTCGATGTCGGCAGCTACCGCGACGCTCCGGCCGGCCTCAGGATCTGGGGCGGGGCCACGGTCGAGACCTCGGACATCGAGGCGGCGTTGCCCTGGTTCGACTGGGCGGCGGCAAGCACCCGCGCTGCATTCGCGTGATGGAGGCCGCCATGACCGACGACACGCCCGAGATCGGCACCGCATCGAGCCAGGCGCTGCTGCCTGCCGGTTTGCGCGACCTGCTGCCGCCGGATGCCGAGAACGAGGCGCTGGGGATCGAGGCGCTGATGGGGGTGTTCGCGTCGCACGGCTATGAGCGGGTGAAGCCGCCGCTGCTGGAGTTCGAGGACAGCCTGCTGTCGGGCTCCGGTGCCGCCGTCGCCGAGCAGACCTTCAGGCTGATGGACCCGGATACCCACCGGATGATGGGTCTGCGTCCGGATATGACCCCGCAGGTGGCGCGCATCGCCGCAACCCGGCTGGTGAATGCACCGCGTCCGCTGCGGCTGTCCTACGCCGGCGCCTGCGTGCAGCTGCATGGCGGCTCGCTGAGCTCCGATCGCCAGGTGAGCCAGGCCGGCATCGAGCTGATCGGACCCGAAAGCCCGGAGGCGGATGCGGAAATGGTGGCCGTGGGCGCCGAGGCGCTGGCGGTGCTGGGCGTGCCCCGGGTGAGCTTCGACCTGACGCTGCCGCCGTTGGCCCCGGCGCTGATCGAGGAGGCCGGGCTGCCCGCCGCCGATCGTGCGCCGCTGCTGCGTGCGCTGGACCGCAAGGACGCCGCCGCCGTCACCCGCCATGGTGGTCCGCTGGCCCACGTGCTGACCGACCTGCTGCTGGCGGCCGGACCTGCCGCGCGCGCGCTCGACGTGTTGCGCCGCGCCCCGCTCAGTGCCGCCGCCCGGATGTTGAGCGACCGGCTGGAGGCGACCGTGGCGGCGATCGAGGCCCGCGCTCCCGGTCTGCGCCTGACCATCGACCCGATCGAGTTCCGCGGCTGGCGCTACCACATTGGCGTGTGCGTCACCGTCTATGCGGCCGGGCGTCACGAGGAGCTCGGACGCGGCGGGCGCTATCTCAGCGGCGGCAACGAGCCGGCCTGCGGGCTGACGCTGCGCACCGAGGCGCTGCTGCGTGCGGCTCCCGCCCGTGCGCCGCGGCCTCGGCTGTTGCTGCCGCCGGATGCCGATGCGGAGACGGCGAGGCGACTGCGGGCCGAGGGGTATGCTACCGTTCTGGCGCTGTCGCCATTTGTCGACGACAGGGTCGAGGCGCTGCGTCTCGGCTGCACCCACATCCTGCGCAGGGGCGTGGCGGAGCCGGTCTGAACCGCCGGCCGGCATCCTTGCCCTGCACCCTCGCAACACCAGACCACGATCCTTCGGAGCCTGCTCATGTCCAATGTCACGGTGATCGGCGCCCAATGGGGTGACGAGGGCAAGGGCAAGATCGTCGACTGGCTGGCTAGCCGCGCCGAGATCGTCGTGCGCTTCCAGGGCGGCCACAATGCCGGCCACACGCTGGTCGTCGGCAACCAGACCTACAAGTTGTCGCTGCTGCCGAGCGGGCTGGTGCGCGGCAAGATGGGCATCATCGGCAACGGCGTCGTGGTCGATCCCGAGGCGCTGCTCGGCGAGATCGACCGGGTGCGCGCGCAGGGTCTGCCGGTGGGTCCTGACACGCTGCGGATCGCCGAGAACGCCACCCTGATCCTGCCGGTGCATGGCGCACTCGACCGGGCGCGCGAAATCGCCCGCGGCGACCGCAAGATCGGCACCACCGGACGCGGCATCGGCCCCGCCTACGAGGACAAGGTGGCCCGCCGAGCGATCCGACTATGCGACCTGGCCGAGCCCGAGACGCTGGACTGGAAGCTCGACGAGATCCTGCTTCACCACAACACACTGCTGGCCGGGCTCGGCGCCGAGACCTTCGCCAAGGACCAGCTGCTGGCCTACCTGCTCGAGCTGGCGCCCCGCCTGCTGCCCTATGTCGAGCCGGTGTGGGAACGGCTCGACGAGGCGCGTCGCGCGGGCACGCGAGTACTGTTCGAAGGCGCCCAGGCGGTGATGCTCGACGTCGATCACGGCACCTATCCGTTCGTGACCAGCAGCAACACCGTCGCCGCCAATGCCGCCACCGGCAGCGGCGTGGGGCCAGGTGCGGTCGGTTTCGTGCTCGGCATCGCCAAGGCGTACGCCACCCGCGTCGGCGCGGGGCCGTTCCCGAGCGAGCTGTTCGACGAGACCGGCCAGCTGCTGGGACAGCGCGGCCACGAGTTCGGCACCGTGACCGGCAGGCCGCGTCGCTGCGGCTGGTTCGACGCGGTGCTGGTGCGCCGTGCGGTCCGGGTCGGCGGCATCACCGGCCTGGCGCTGACCAAGCTCGACGTGCTGGACGGGTTCGCCGAGATCCGGGTTTGCACCGGCTACCGGCTGGACGGGCAGGAGGTGCGCCATCTGCCGGCAGCCCCGGCGGCGCAATCCCGGGTCGAGCCGATCTACGAGACCATCGAGGGGTGGCAGGGCAGCACGCGTGGCGCCCGCACGTGGGGCGAGCTGCCGGCTGCCGCGATCAAGTACGTGCGCCGGATCGAGGAGCTGGTCGAGGCGCCGGTGACGCTGCTCTCGACCAGCCCGGAGCGCGACGACACCATCCTGATGCGCGACCCGTTCGAGGGTTGACGCGACCGCGGCCGGCTTAACGACCGCTTAAGCAATCCGCCCGCATTATCCACCCCGACACGTGCTTGGGCGGGGAGCGGGATGTCCGGGATCGGTTTGCGGGCGAGGCAGGATGAGGGTGGGCAGCAAGGCGATGCCCAGGGTGGCGGCGCGCAAGCTGGGGCCGTCGTCATCGACGGGCGTTTCATGGTGCTGCCGGACATGCCGTGCGGCGAGTTTGCCGGCCTGCCCGCCTTCGTCGCCCAGCACCGCACGGCTGTCGGACCCGGATCCCGCAGCACCGAGCGAGCGCTGACGCCCCTGATCGCCGTCAAGACCCGCCGCGACGCGCCGCCGCGAGCCAATCTTCCCAACTTCCTCAACGCCTACAACACCTCGCTGCTGATGCCCCTGGGCCACGGTGCCGGTGCCGGCGAGTATTGGATCGTGTGCGACGCGCCGCCCGGCCCGTCCTTGCGCGACATGCTCGGTGATCGCGGGACGCCGCCATCCGAAGTCGAGATGACCTCCACCTACCTGCGCCCGCTGGCGCTCGCAGTCGCCCGCTTGCAGTCGCTCGGGCTCGCCCATCGGGCGATCCGGCCAGCGAACCTGTTCCGCTCGCTCGAGAGCGGTCGCATCCTGCTGGCACCGGGATGCGTGACGCCGCCGGCGTTCGGGCAGCCGACGCTGTATGAGCCGCCCTCGGTGGCGATCTGTGCGCCACCCGCCCGCGGCCTGGGCGCGCCGTCCGACGACGTTTATGCGCTCGGCGTCGTCCTGCTCGAACTGGCCCTGGGCCGACCGCCGATGACCGGGCTCGACGAGGAACAGATCCTGTGGCGCAAGCTCGAACTCGGCAGCTTTCAGGCGCTGACCATGAACGAGCGCTTGTCGCCGGTGTTGATCTCGCTCCTGCGCGTCATGCTGTCGGACGATCCGCAGAACCGGCCGACACTCGAGGCACTTGCCGAAAACGGTGTCGGCGCCGAACGGCCCAAGGCACCCAGGCCCGAACCCCGCGCACCGCGGCCGCTCATGCTCGGCAAGACCCCGGTCTGGACCGCGCGGATGCTTGCAGTCGCATTTGCCCGCCAGCCGACCGAGGCGCTGGCGCTGCTGCGAGCCGGGACGGTGGATCAATGGTTGCGCCGGGCGCTCGAGCAGTCGCTGCCAGCGGGTCGTATCGAGGAGGCGGTGCGAAGCGCCCGCGACCGGGCAACGGATAATGGCGACACCATGATCCTGATGCAGACGGTGGCATTGCTCGATCCGCTCGCGCCGATGTTCTGGGCCGGCTCCTGGTTCTGGCCGGACGCGGCGCCGAGCATCCTTGCCAGTCACATGATCACCGGGAACGGCGGCGAGGCGCTGCAGGACGCTCTGCGGCACAACGCGTTGCGGCAATGGACGAGCCTCACGGGGCGCAACTTTCGCCTGCTGATCGAGGATCTGGAGCGTCGCATGGCGAAGATAACCAGGCTGCAGTCGGTATCGCTGCGGCTGCCTGTGCTTGGGTATGGCCTCAACCCCTACCTGGCCTGCAACTCGCCGGCTCTCGTCGGCAGTTGCGTACTGCTGCCCCAGCACCTGCTCGCGACTCTCGAGAAGCTCGTGTCGACGATCCCTGCCGCCGCCCCCCGTCTGCTCGACCCGCAGATGCTGGCCCTGCTGGCAGCCAGGTCGGAGGACACGATGGGTGGCGCTGAGCTCGTCGTTCCTGCCGATGCCGATGTGCGACTTCTGGATCTGCATGCGCTTGCGCAGGCGCAGTTGAAGACCTTGACCATGAGCCGGGATCCGGCCGCTTCGACCGGCGCATCTGCCGCCGATCGGAAGACGCCACCGGGCCTGCCGAAGCTCGCGGCGCGATTGCTGCCAGCGGCACGGGAACGGTTGCTCAACTGGCCCGGGAAGGGGCGCCGCCGCTCGCGCCTCGAGCGACTCGACCAGGCGGCAGCACAGGGCGATCTCGTGGCGATGCTCGATCTTGCATGTCGCGACGATGCCTGGGCGGCCGATGACGCGGCAATGAACGAGGCACGGTTGCGGGCAGAGGCGATTCGGGCCGCGATCCAGGATTCAGCGGACGCGGGCGCGTTCCGGGCGCGTGCCGCACGCGTGGTGGGTGGTGAGATCGCCGTCGCCATCGGCATCATCGCGATCGTCGGGGCGATCGCCGGCGGGATCATCTTCTGATGGCGCAGGCGCCTGCCGCCCAACCGAGGACTTCCTCTGCAAAAACCGGCGCCCGCGCGGCAAGCCCCCCGAGCGTCGTGCCTGCGGGGCGCCAGGCGAGCCTGTTGTGGGGCGGGCTCATCAGCGGCGCGATGATCGTTTTCGCGCCGGGAGGCATCCTGCTGCTGGTGGTCCTGCTGGTGCCGCTGCTGCTGGTGGCGATGCTGCCGGACGATGGCCGCAGCGGACATACGCTCAAGGCGTCCGCACTGCTCGGGCTGGCTGCCAGCATCCATCCGTTGCTGCTCTTCTGGGCCGCAGGATTGTCTCTCCCTGCCGCGATCGGGCTGCTCGGGCAGCCGCTGATCATGCTGACCTGCTGGGCCGCCATCCTGATGGGTTGGTTCGCCTGCGAGGCGGCGTCGATGATCACCCGCCTGCTGGCCGATATCAGCGCCACCGCCCATCGCCGTTCGCTTGCCTCGGCGCTCGAGGCTCTCGAGGAGGAATGGGGCACGCTGGCGCCGTTGGAGTAGCTCCAACCCGGCTTCAGTTGCTCATATGAAGAAAGGCCGCCGGGAGGAACCCCGGCGGCCTTCTGCAGAACGTCATGAAGCGGATCGGCGAGCGGCCGGGTCAGGCCGCCTGGTCGGCGAGGCGGCGCGTGGTGATCTGCGTCTTCATCGCCTTCTGGACCTTCTCGAACGCACGGACCTCGATCTGCCGCACCCGCTCGCGCGAAATGCCGTATTGCTGCGACAGATCCTCCAGGGTGGACGGCTCCTCGTTCAACCGGCGTTCCACCAAAATGTGGCGCTCCCGCTCGTTGAGCGTCTTCAACGCCTCGCCGAGGAGAGCCTTGCGGCCACTGAATTCCTCGGTCTCGGCAAGCGTCTGCTCCTGGCTGTCGGCGTCATCGACGAGCCAGTCCTGCCACTCGCCTTCGCTATCCGCGCGGACCGGCGCATTCAGGCTGTGGTCCGGCGCGGCCAGGCGCCTGTTCATGTTGACGACGTCGATCTGTGACACACCGAGCGTGGTGGCGATGTGATCGACCTGTTCCGGCTGCAGATCGCCATCCTCGATCGCCTGCATCTGGCCCTTCAGCCGCCGCAGGTTGAAGAACAGCTTCTTCTGCGCGGCGGTCGTACCCATCTTCACGAGCGACCAGCTATGCAGGATGTATTCCTGGATCGCAGCCCGGATCCACCACATCGCGTAGGTCGCAAGGCGGAAGCCGCGCTCCGGATCGAAGCGCTTCACCGCCTGCATCATGCCGACATTGCCTTCGCTGATCAGCTCGGCGATCGGCAGCCCGTAACCGCGATAGCCCATCGCGATCTTGGCAACCAGGCGCAGATGCGACGTGACCAGCTTGTGCGCAGCCGCAGTGTCCTCGTGGTCCCGCCAGCGCTTCGACAGCGCCAGCTCCTCTTCCGGGGCCAGCATCGGAAATTTGCGAATTTCCTGAAGGTAACGCGAGAGGTTGCCTTCGGGACTGACGTTTATGACGGCTACTGCCATCGGAGGCTCCTTTCGCTCGAGTGGCTGCGGGATGTCGACAGTCCTTACGGCACAGTCGGAGCATGGTTTCGCAGGCTCGATCAGCATGGGCGCGGGTTGGACTTCACGCCCCCGGGACCCACCCCTTCACTCAGGCAATGGCATCTCGTGACGTCCAGACCGGCGGGCGCGCCCGCTCGTCGGAATTGACGCTTTGATACCGGACCGCTGCGGTCCGGTCAAGAAAATGCTGCCCTGCGGAACCTGAACTCGTGTTCATCTTCATCACGCGCGCGGCATCGTTATTCTTCGAACAGCATCCGCTGGAGGGTCGTGAAGTCGGGTGGCGGCGGCGTCTCGAAGCGCAGCGTGACACCGGTCGCCGGATGCACGAACGCCAGGACCGCCGCGTGCAGCGCCTGGCGCGGGAAATCCAGCGCCGCCCTGCGCTCCGGTTCCGGCAGCAACCTGGCGGCGGCGGGAATCCGACGCAGATACACCGGGTCGCCGAGCAGAGCATGACCGTTCTGGGCGAGGTGCACCCGGATCTGGTGCGTCCGCCCGGTGGCCAGCCGGCACTCGATGAGGCTGACCGACATGCGCGCGACCTTCAAAGTGCGGTAATGGGTCAGCGCGAGCTTGCCGCCGCGGTCGACGACGGCCATGCGCTTGCGGTCGCGCGGATCCCGTCCGATGGCCCCGTCGAGATCACCCGAGGCCGGCGACAGAACGCCCCAGCAGAGCGCCAGGTAGCTGCGCTCGATGCGCCGGGCAGCGAAGTCGGCGGAGAGAGTGGCCAGCGCATGCTCGGTCTTGGCGACCACCATCGTGCCGGAGGTGTCCTTGTCGAGCCGGTGCACGATCCCCGGACGACGCTCGCCGCCGATGCCCGGCAGGGTGTCGCCGCAATGCGCCAGCAATGCGTTGACCAGCGTGCCGTCCTCGTTGCCCGGCGCCGGATGGACGACGAGGCCCGCCGGCTTGTCGAGCACGATCAGGGTGTCGTCCTCGTACAGGATGGTGAACGGGATCGACTGCGAGGCCGGTCGTGCCGCCACCGCGGCAGGCGGCGCCACCTCGAACCGCATGCCGGGCCGCACGAGGTCGGCCGGCGAACGCAGCACCTGGCCGTTGCGTCGGACGTGCCCTTCCTCCATCAGGCCCTTGACGCGCGACCGCGACAGGCTAGGGGTGGCCTCCGCCAGATAGCGGTCGGTGCGCATGCCGTCATGCTCCGGGCTGGCCACCAGGGACAGGATCCCGGAGGTCGGCTCCGTGCCGGGATGTGGCGCAAGGTCGGCGGGCTGCAGGTCGGGATGCTCCGGGTCGGTCATTGCGCTGCTTTATCCGATCCGCCGGCGGGCGACCACGCGAACGCCGCCGGGTCGCCGGCCAGCAAAGGGGAACACGATGAACGGGACCCGGGCGCTGCTGGCATTGGTCATCGTCATGGGCGTGCTGATCGTCGCCGGGACTACCGGGCTGGTCGCGGTGGTGGTGCATCGCCTGGCTCACCCGCAACCGCACGCGATCGCGGTGGCGAGCCTGGACCAGGCGCCACAGGCCGCGATGCCGCCGCGCCGGGCGATCGCGCATGAGCCGGCAGGAACCCGCATCACCGGCGTCGTGCGCCAGTCCGACACGCTGTTGTCGATCGCCCTGACCGGTGGTGGTCCGGACCGGATTCTCGTATGGGATCTCGGCCGGGCCGTGAAGCTGACAGAGATCAGTCTCGAGCCTTAGACAACGCAGCCGATCTACGCATGATCGGTCCGCCCGCCGGCCATGCCATTCATTGCGGAGACACTCCGAAGCACTGTCTAAAAACCTTAACAAAACCTCGATAGTTGGTTTCGTCAAAGTGTTTCAAAAGAGCGCCGGGCTGCGGCGACGTGGCTGCAGAGACGAATTTCGCAACTGCGGTGGTGGATAAAGATGACGTTCAAGAATTGGTGCAGGTCGAGCTGCGCGTTGACGCTGGCCGCGGCCCTGCTGCAGCCGACTGTAGTGTTTGCCCAGGAAGCCCCCGGCGACGTGACGATCGCGCCGCGCAGCAGCCCGCTCGTCGCCCGTTACGCTACCGACATGGCGAAGCAGCCGGTGCTGAGCACGGCCCAGAAGGTCGCTCTGCTCCGCAAGAAGGTTAAGTACGTGTTCGTCCTGTTCCAGGAGAACCGTTCCTTCGACTTCTATTTCGGCACCTTCCCGGGCGTGCACGGCCTGTTCAGCCAGTCGGCCGCGAACACCCCCGGCTTCACCCAGAAGATCGTGAACACCGACGGCACGGTCGGCACGATCTCGCCGTTCCTGATCCCGCAGACGGTCAAGACCGCAGCCGGCAAGGTCGTGCCGATCTACCCGGCCGACACCGCGTCGACCGACCATTCGCATGCCGGCATCGATGTCAGCCAGGACTACGTGAACGGCGTCGCGCAGAACGACCGCTTCGCGCTCGACGAGGAAGGCCTGACCACCAACGCCCAGGGGCAGATCGTCAGCAAGAGCACCGGTCTCGCACCGACCTCGGCCCCGACGCTCGCGCAGAAGCAGATGGGCGAGCTCGCGATGAGCCACGTCGATTGCGACACCGCGCCCTACCTGTGGCAGTTCGCCGACCGCTTCGCGCTGTTCGACAACTTCCACATGACCGTTGCCGCACCGTCGACGCCGAACGCGCTGGCGCTGATCGCCGGCCAGTCCGGCCTGACGCAGTGGGCGTTGCATCCGGGTGAGGGCAGCGAGAACACCATCAGCCCGGTGGTCGCCGAGAGCGGCGGCGAGCCGATCGTCGGTGATCCGGGTCCGTTCCCTGGCTCCAACCTCGACACCTCGCCGATCAAGCCGCCGTACAATCCGGGCGACGAGAATCCGGCAACCCCCGGCCTGAACCAGACCTACGCCAGCCTGCCGCTGTCGTTCATGGGCAAGGACATCGCCAAGACGGTGTCGACCGACCAGAACCCGGCGCTCGACCTGGCCGACGTGCAGCACGACATGAAGACCATCGCCGGCGACGGCAAGAAGCCGACCAACTGGGCCTGGTTCCAGGAAGGCTACGACGCGGAGCCCACCGACTCCACCGCCATTCCGCTGCACAGCTCGTACGTCATTCACCACAACGCGCCGCAGTATTTCGGCTACATCGCCGACAACCCGGTCGTGGCGCAGAGCCATCTGTATGGCCTGAACGACTTCTTCCGGGCGATCCAGTACCAGGTGTTCCCGGCCGCTGGCGGCGTCGCCTACGTGCGTGGCGGCTACGACAACAATGACGGGCTGCTGCCGGTCGATCCGAACCCCGCCGTGCAGGCCGCCTTCCCGGGCAGCGACGACCATCCGGGATACTCCGACGCCCAGATCAGCGAGCAGCTGCTCGCCGACGAGGTCAACGCGATCGCCGCCAGCCCGTACTGGAAGGACAGCGCGATCATCATCACGTACGACGAGACGGACGGTCTCTACGACCACGTTCCGAACACGACCCGCGTGAAGGATCCCGAGGGCAACCCGCTCGAGCCGTCCTCGCGCATCCCGACGATCGTGATCTCGCCGTATGGCAAGTCGCACGCGATCATCAGCGCCAACACCGAGCACAGCTCGATCATCAAGCTGATCAACAACCTGTTCGACCTGACCCCGCTGGCGAACCTGCCTGACGAGAAGCGCGGCGTGGCACTCGGCAAGACCGAGTTCGGCGAAGACAATGTCGGTCCCGCGGATGCCAACGTCCCCGGCATCGGCGACATGCTCGCGGCCTTCGACAACTCCCGCCTGCAGGGCACGACGGCGCCGCTGCCGGCGTCCTATGCCGAGATCCAGCCGGGCCAGAAGCCGACCCTGCCGCATTACGCGGCCGGCGGCTGCTACACGCTGAACATCGTCCCGACCGACTATGCGGGCGACAAGCTGCTCGATCCGGCGCCGGCCGACTTCAACCCGCGCCCCTCGACCACCCCGGGCATCCCGACCTCGGGCACCTGGACGCCCTGATCGATCCAGGTCACGGCGCAGTAAATGGGGGGCCGGTTTCGACCGGCTCCCCTTCTTTTTGTTTGGAGCCTGGAACGTGAACAGCCTGTTGAAAGCGCCGCTGGCGATCGCGGCGGCCGTACTGCTTGCCGGCCCCGCCTGGGTTGCGACCGGCCCCGCCTGGGCTGCCACCGTCATCGCAGCGCCTCCGGCCAGCGTGGCGAGCTCCCCCGCCGCACCCCAGGTCGGCACACCGGCGAATGTGCTTGGCGCGCCGCAGACCGGCCCGACCTTGGCGCGGATCCGCAGGTCGGGGATGCTGGTGTGCGGTGTCGTGCATGATGACGACGATATTTCCGAGGCCGACACCCACGGCAACGTCTCCACTCTGGGTGCGGATTATTGCCGGGCGATGGCGGCCGAGATCTTCGGCGACGCGCGTCGGGCACGCTTCCTGACCTCGTCGGACGAACCCGCGGCACTCCGCGCCCTGCGCGACCACCGGACCGACGTGCTGTTCGGCGCCACGCCCAATCCGGTTCTGGGTGCGGTGTATCACGTGGCCTATGGTCCGCCGATCCTGATCGACGGGCAGGGCTTCCTGGTGGCCAATCGGCTCGGCATGAAGTCGATCGACGATTTGGCCGGCCGCAACGTCTGCTTCATCAATGCGTCGCCGCCCGAGCAGATCCTCTACGACGCGCTCGAGCCTCGGCTGAAGCAGCGGGAGAACCGGTTTCCCTATTCCGAGCGTGGCGAGATGGAGATCGCGCTGCTCGACGGCCATTGCGACGCCATCACCGGCGACATCAGCTGGATGGCGAACGTGCGGGTGAGCTTCAACAAGCGGGCGAAGGACTTCTCGATCCTGCCGGGGACGATCTCGACGGATCCGCTCTCGCCAGCCTACCGGTCGGATGATCCGCAGTGGTCGGCGCTGGTGGACTGGACCGTGTGGGCAGCCGAGCAGGCGGAAGCGCACGGGCTTTCCCACGATAGCGTCGGCGCGGCTGGACAGAGTACCGATCCGGTGGTGCGGCGGCTGGTCGGCACCACCCCGTGGATCGGACGGGCACTCGGGATCGCGGACGACGGCTTCGCGCGTGCGATCGCGGCGGTCGGCAATGCCGGGGAGATCTACGAGCGCGATCTCGGCACCGGCTCCTCGCTGCAACTGCCGCGCGGGCAGAGTGCCCTGGCTGGGCAGGGCGGCCTGCTCTGGGCGCTCCCTGTCGAGCCGCTGCAGTAGCGTCGCAGCCAACCACCAGAAACAACGACGCCTCCTCCGTGACCGGAGGAGGCGGTGTCATATCGGACCGGCGCGGTGACCCGCGCCGGCGATGCCGTCAGGCCAGACTGATCGCCGCGGCCTCGGGGCCCTTCTGGCCCTGCACGACCTGCACGCGGGTCGCCTGACCCTCGTTCAGGCTGGACAGGCCGGAGCGCTCGAGAGCCGAGGCGTGGACGAAGATGTCCTTGCCGCCGGTATCGGGCGTGATGAAGCCGAAGCCCTTGGTCGCGTTGTACCACTTGACGATGCCACGGACTTCCTCAGCCGAGGACAGGTCCGGTGCCGCACGGCCGCTGCGGAAGCCGCCGCTGGCGCCACCGGGCGCACCGCCGGTGCGCGGGGCACCGAAGCTCGCCGAACGGGGACGCTCGGGCTGCGCGGTGGTCTCGTCGACGGAGATGACCTCGGCGACCTGGCGACCCTTGGGGCCCTGGCCGATGCGGACACCGAGCGTGGCGCCCGGGCTGACCGTGTCATGGCCGGACTGCGACAGTGCGTTGGCGTGCAGGAAGACGTCGCCCGAACCGTCCGACAGTTCGACGAAGCCGAAGCCCTTCTCGCTGTTGAACCACTTCACGCTGGCGCTGATCTCCGGGCCCGACGCGATGACCTGCGAACCACCGCCACCGCCGCCGCCGCCCATCGGACGACGCGGCGGGCCGCTGCTGGTGCGGTCCCCGAACGAGGGCGCCGGCGTGGGCATGAAATCATCATCGAAGCCGCCGCGGCGCGGAGAGCGGGGGCTGCGGTCGGTTCTGTTACTTCTCAACGGTCGTAATCCCGAGGTCTAGAAGGTCACGCCTGATGTCAGGCGAGCCGAGTGAATGGGTCGGCAAGCGGACGATTATTGTGATGCTTCCAGGCTCGAAAGCACGTCCGATTGATGCCCTGACAATGCCATAGCACGATCGGGCCTGCACGGACCACCACCATAGATCACTGCAACGTGTAGTTTTTCTGACGTGATTTCTCTCGGCGATTCGGTGGCTTGGCCGAACCGGGACGGCGGCCGGCGAGGCGGGGGTTTCTTCGGCGCCGGCAAGCCCTTAGAAGGATTGTGACGAAGACATAGTGAGCATGATGATGCGCAGCCCGACCACCCGCACAGACGCGACCGTTCCGGTTATGGGCCGTTCCGGTCCCGCCGCATGCGGCCAGACTGTGGCATATGGCCTGGCGGTCGGGGTGGCGCTGGCGGCGACCGTGCAGGCGGCCAAGGCCGATCCCCTGCAGGACCCCTACGGCACCTGGACCTTGCAGGCCGAGAACGATGCGGTCTCGACGCTGAAGGGAACCTCGGACCAGTACTACACCAGCGGTCTGCGGTTCGGCTGGACGTCGGGCACCAACAACCAGCCGCCGGCGATCTCGAACCTCAACAGCTTCATCTGGGGGCCGGGTACGCAACGCATCGCCATCGGCCTGCAGCAGCTGATCTTCACGCCGCGCCAGACCCAGGTGAGCCAGCCGGCCCCCGGTGATCGCCCCTATGCCGGCGTGCTGCTGGCGACCGTCAACCTGATCAGCGACACCGACGTGACCCGCTCGGTCGCGGGCATCCAGGCCGGCGTGCTCGGCTCCTATGCGGGCGGCTACCAGGTGCAGAACGGCTTCCACAGCCTGATCAGCGACACCCCAAACCGCGGCTGGTCGCACCAGCTGCCGAACCAGCCGATCCTCGAGATCGATGCCGGCCGCACCTGGCGGCTGCCGCTGATCACCCGCTACGGCATCTCGGCCGACGTGCTGCCGGAGGTGAGCGGCGAGGCCGGCGACTTCCGCACCTACGCCCAGATCGGCGGCACGGTCAGGATCGGCCAGGGGCTGGACAGCGATTTCGGCACCCCGCGGATCACTCCCGGGCTCGATGGCACCGACGCCTACAAGGCCACCCGGCCGTTCGTCTGGTACGCCTTCGCCGGCGCCGACGGGCAGGCGGTGGCCTATGATGCGACGCTGCAGGGCAGCACCTTCCGCTCGGGCGAGCCGCATGTGTCCAAGATCTGGGATGTGGGCGAGTTCGAGGGCGGCGCGGCAGTGCTTTGGCATGGCTTCCGGTTGTCCTACACCCAGACCTGGCAGACCAACGAGTTCCAGAACTCCAAGGCGCTGTTCAATTTCGGTTCGGTCGCGTTGTCGGCGAAATTCTGAACGACCGCCGACGTGCCTGCCGGAGTGACATCGTCCTGACAGTGGTTCCCCGCGATGGAAGCATGAAGCAGCGCAAGAGCCGGCTGATCCTCTACCGGTTGCTCGTGGCCTTCGCAGCCGCGTGCTTCGTGTCGGCATTCGCGATCGCCGCCCTGGCGCCGCTCGGCCTCACGCTTGCCGGCGGCCTGTTGCTGCTCGACGAAACGACCTTGTCGTCGCTGCGCCGCATCGTCGTGCACGACGCGTCGAACGGCATGTGGTCGGGTGTCGTGGTGCCGTTCCTGGTCCGCCCGGCGTGGATCCTGCCGGTCATGCTCGGCGTCATCAGTACCGGCCTGGCAATGACCGTCAGCCGCCCTGCCGGACCCTCCGCGGGCGCCAGGAAGCGGCGATAGCCCTGGGCCTCGGCCGGGCTGGGCAACGGCGGTCTCCCCACGACTGCAGCCGGTGTCCTACGGCAGGATGGTGTGCGATTCGCCTTCGCGGGTCTTGCTGATCTCCGCCTCGCCGGACGCGGGCTTGCCCAGCCGGCGCATCGGCAGCGCCGGGATCGGTCGGCCGACGAGGTAGCCCTGGATCTCCTCGCACCCATGCGCGTCGAGAAAGGCCAGCTGCTCCTCGGTTTCCACGCCCTCCGCGCAGCTGGTCATGCCGAGCGCCTGCACCATCTGCAACACGGCCCTGGTGACCGCTTCTGCACGACGGTCGCGGCCCAGCGCATGCACGAACTGCCGGTCGAGCTTGATCTGGTCGAACGGGTAGGTGACCAGGGTGCCGAGGCAGGAATAGCCGGTGCCGAAATCGTCGAGCGCCAGCCGCACACCCATGGCGCGCACCTGCGACAACTCGCGCCGGACATTGCCGTCCCCGTCCAGCGCGCTGCGCTCCGAGAGCTCGATCTGCAGCCGGTTCGGAGCCAGTCCGGTCTCGCCCAGCACGCGCCGGAGCAGGTTCGGCAGCCGATTGTTCGACAGCCAGACGGTGGAGACGTTGACGCTGACACCCAGCGCCTGCTCCCAGGATTGCGCCTCCAGGCAGGCCGCACGCAGCACCCATGCATCGATCTGCTCGATCAGTCCGCCTGCCTCGGCGACGGGGATGAACAGGGCCGGTGACACCTCGCCATGGCCGGGCCGGTTCCAGCGCACCAGCGCTTCGAAGCTCACCACCTGCTCGGTGGCGGTGTCGATCGCCGGCATCCAGTTCAGGTGGAAGGACCCCTGCGCCACCGCCGCCTGCAGGTCCTGCTCCAGCCCGGTGGAGAGGGTGTAGGCAGCGGTCAGCTGGCTCGTCGCCCGGCAATGGCGGCCATCGCCGTGCTTCTTGGCCTCCGCCAGCGCGGCCTCGGTCGCCAGCAGCAGCGAGGCCACGTCGCGGCCGTCCGCGGGATACAGCGCGACGCCCGCAGACGGTCGCACCGGCAGTTCCAGGCTGCCGACCTGCACCGGCTCGCGCAGCCGCTCCATCATCCGCAACACGATCGCCTCGGCGTCGCTCGGACCGATCCGGCCGGGAGCCGCGAGCGCAAAGCCGCTGCCGCCGAGATGGGCCAGGAAGCTGGGGATCGGCGCGATGGTCTGCAACCGGTCGGCGGCCTGCTTCAGGAACTGGTCGGCGACCTCGCGGCCATACATCTCGTTGAGCGCCGAGAGGCGGCCGAGATCGACGCGGAACAGCGCCATGCCGGGCGCCGACGCGTTGCCTGAGGGTCCGCTCGCACCGTTCGCCGCACCAGCGGGGTTTCCGTCCGCCGCCGGCTGCTCGAGCGCCTGCTCGAGGTAGCGCTCCAGGCCCTGCCGACCGGGAAGTGCGGTGACCGCATCGACACCGCCGCCCTCTCCGACCGGTCCGCCCTGATGCACCGCCAGCAGCGCCGCCACACCACGCGCCAGGTCCGACAGGGTGACCAGGACCTCGCGGCCGAAACGCCTGCGCTCGGGTTCGAGCAGGAACAGCACGCCGATCGCGGTACCGGCCAGGTCGCGAATCGTGGCACCGGCATAGGCGCCGAATCCGGCGCCGCGCTCATGCGCCGGAGCCGTCATGAACAGCGGGTCGGCGGCAAGGTCGAGGATCTCGACGGTCACCCGCCGTGGCCGGCTCATCTGCGCGCGCAGCACCGATACCGGGAGATACTCGCCGTTCGTTGCGCCCGAGACGGCGCGGACCTGCAGCCCGGAGGGCGCCTCCAGCACCAGCACGGCCAGAGTGCTGCCGGTGCAACGGGTGGCCAGCCGGGTGAAGATGGAAAGCGGGGTCTCTGCCGCCTCGTCGGTGCGGCCGTCGGTGCGCGGCAGGGTGAGCCGCTCGTCGAGGACTGCCGGCCGGGTGGAGGAGGTGGACCCGTTTCGCATCATCTCGTCATCCCCTCCGGCCGCCGAAGGCTCCGCCTCGCACGCAAAGGCTCTGCTGCGGCGCGGTGAAACGCAAGAGCAGCTGTCACAATCCCCGAGGCCCGGCCGCGGCGGCGGGGGCATCCCGACCCGGGCATGGTCAGCCGGACCCGAGCGTGCGGACCGCATCCGCGCGGCCGAACAGCTCCAGCAGCAGCCGCGCCGCCATGCCGCGCGGCGAGGCCAGGTCCGGGTCGCGTTGCAGCAGCCGTTCGGCATCCTGCCAGGCGGTCCGCAGCAGCCTGTCGAAATCCGGGCCGTTCGCCAGCCGGAAGCCGGGCATTCCGGATTGCCGCTTGCCCATCAGGTCGCCACCGCCACGGATCCGGTAATCCTCGTCGGCGATCAGGAAGCCGTCCTCGGTGTCGCGCAGCAGCGCCAGCCGGCGGCGCGCGCTGGCGCTGAGTGCGGAGTCGTGCAGCAGCAGGCAGTAGCTCGCCGCGGTGCCGCGACCGACCCGGCCGCGTAGCTGGTGCAGCTGGGCGAGGCCGAATCGCTCGGCATGCTCGATCACCATGATGGTCGCGGCCGGCACGTCGACGCCCACCTCGATCACCGTGGTGGCGACCAGGATACGGGTGCGGCCGGCAGCGAAGGCGTCGAGTGCCGCATGCCTGAGCTCGGGGTCCTGGCGACCATGGGCGAGTCCGACGCGGTCGGGAAACCGCTGGCTCAGCGACTCGTGGCGGGCCTGTGCCGCGGCCAGGTCGAGCATCTCGCTTTCCTGCACCAGCGGGCACACCCAGAACACCTGCGCGCCGCCGCCCACCGCCCGGGTGATCGCCTCGAGCATTTCCGACTCGGCCGCCAGGCTGTGCAGGGTGGTGCGGATCGGCAGCCGGCCGGCAGGCTTCTCGTCCAGCCGGCTGACCTGCATCTCGCCATACTGGGTCAGCAGCACGGTGCGCGGGATCGGCGTCGCGGTCATCACCAGCACGTCGGTGGCCGCCCCCTTGTCGCCCAGCAGCAGCCGCTGCTCGACGCCGAAGCGGTGCTGCTCGTCGATGATCGCCAGCGCGAGGTCGCGGAACACCACGCCCTCCTGGAACAAGGCGTGGGTGCCGACGGCCAGCGGGATGTCGCCGCTCTCCAGCATCCGCCGGGTGGTGCGGCGGGCGGCGCCCTTCAGGCTGCCGGTGATCAGCCCGACCGGAACCGGGGAGAGCTTGCCCAGGGTCAGGTGGTGCTGGCGCGCGAGGATCTCGGTCGGCGCCATCAGGCATGCCTGCGCCCCGGCCTCGGCGGCGCGCAGCATCGCCATCAGCGCCACCAGGGTCTTGCCGGAGCCGACATCGCCCTGCAGCAGCCGCAGCATCCGGGTCGGGCGGGCGAGGTCCGCGTCGATCTCGGCGATCGCCCGGCTCTGCGCGGCGGTGGGGGCGTGGCCGAAGCGGGACAGCGCCATGGTGCGGAGCCGATCGTCGCCGACGAGCGCCCGGCCGCTGCGGTTGCGTGCCTGGGAGCGGGCCTGGCCGATCGCCAGCTGGTCGGCGAGCAGCTCGTCGCAGGCGAGGCGGGCGCGGGCGGCTGCTTCCGGGTCATTGCTGGTGGGGGTGTGCAGGCAGCGCAAGGCGTCGGTGAAGCCGGGCCAGCGCTCGCGGCGGACCAGCTCGGGATCGAGCCATTCCGGCAGCTCCGGCAGCCGTGCCAGGGCCGCGCGCATCGTGCGTCCGAGCATGCGGTTGGACAGGCCGGCGGTGAGCGGCCACACCGCCTCGAACGCGGGGATCGCCGCCAGCGCCTGCTCCCCGCTGGAACCGGCGGCGACGGGAAGCAGGTGATCCGGGTGCGGCATGCTCAGCCGGTTGCCGTACGCCTCCAGCGTGCCGGACACCGCCAGCCCCTGCCCGGGGACAAGCGACCGCGCCTGCTGCGGGCTGAAGAACACCAGCTCGAGCTGGCCGGTCCCGTCGGAGCATTGCACGCGCCAGGGCTGGCGGGGACGGGACGGGCGCTCGATGCGCTCCACCGTCACCGCCAGGGTGGCGATCCGGCCGGGTTCGGCGAAGGCGAGGGTGGGCCGGTAGCTGCGGTCGACGATCCCGTCCGGCAGATGCAGCAGCAGGTCGATCACGCGCGGGCCGCCGGTCAGCCGTGCGATCAATCCGGCAATTCCCGGTCCGACGCCGGGCAGCCCGGTGATCGGGACCATGAGGGATGCCAGCAGCGCGCCCGGCTCCGGTGCGATGGCGGCACCGAGAGAGACTGCGAAGGCGGCGCCTGGCGGATCGATGAGCAAGCGGTGTTCTGGCCTTTCGGGCCGATGGGCTGACATGGCGGGGGTGCACGGCTATATGACAGCGCGCGCCATGCAATCATACGCCAAGCCCCCCGAGCCCGTCCCGCCGCATCCGACCGCGGCCTCCGATCCGCCGGCGCTCGATCCGCGACGGCGGCGCATCCTGTTCCGCGCAACGCATCGCGGCACGCACGAGACCGACGTGCTGATCGGCGGCTTCGTGACGCCGCGGATCGCCGGGTTCAGCGACGCCGAGCTGGACGCGATCGAGGAGCTGATGGAGTTGCCGGATGTCGATCTCGCCGACTGGCTGATGGGCCGGCTGCCGATCCCGCCGGAGAGCGACAGCCCGATGCTGCGTGCGGTCCAGGCTGCGGCCCGGTCGCGCTCGCTCGAGGGGATGGGCCGATGAGCGCCGACGGGGCTTCGGCGCCGACGACCACGACCACGATCTGGGGCGCGCCGGAGGGGTACGACGCGCTGCTGCTGGCACGCCGGCAGGTGCAGTTCGGCGGCGAGCATGACGGTCCGCTGCTGCACGTGGCGCGCGACGACACCAACCTGGCGCGGCTGGCCGACCTGCTGGCGTTCGTGCGCCCGGAGGCCGAGATCCTGCGATTTCCGGCGTGGGACTGCCTGCCGTACGACCGGGTGTCGCCCAATCCGGCGATCGTGTCGGAGCGGGTGGCGACGCTGACCCGGCTGCTGGAGACGACGACGGCGCCGCGCATCGTGCTGACCACGGTCAATGCGCTGGTGCAGCGGGTGCCACCGCGCGCGGCGTTCCGCGGCCAGTCGCTCAGCGTGAAGTCGGGCGAGAGCCTCGACGTCGCGTTCCTGATCGAGGTGCTGGTGGCGAACGGCTACAACCGCACCGACACGGTGATGGAGCCGGGCGAGTTCGCCACCCGCGGCGGCATCGTCGACATCTTTCCGTCGGGGGAGGCGGAACCGATCCGGCTGGACCTGTTCGGCGACGAGGTCGAGAACATCCGCCACTTCGATCCCGCATCGCAACGGTCGACCGAGCGATTGGACCAGCTGGTGCTGCGTCCGGTATCGGAGGTTTCGTTCGATGCCGACAGCGTCTCACGGTTTCGCAGCGGCTGGCGCGAGCGGTTCGGACCGGAGGCCGCGAACGACCCGATCTACCACAGCGTCTCGGACGGCCACCGGCATCCCGGCATCGAGCACTGGATGCCGCTGTTCCACGAGCAGGTCGAGACGCTGATCGATTATCTCCCGGGCGTCTCGTTGAGCCTGGATCATCAGGTCGACGAGGTTCTTGCCGGCCGGCTCGAAATGATCGCGGATCACGCAGAGGCGCGCGCGCTGCCGACGCGGGATGGCGAGGTGCCGTACCGGGCGCTGCCGCCGGAGCTGCTGTATCTCGATCGCGGGGCGTGGGGCGCGATGCTGGCGCAGTTGCCGGCGCTGTCGTTCAGTCCGTTCGCGCAGCCGGATGGTGCGGCGGGCTTCGATGCAGGTGGTCGGCCGGGCATCATGTTCGCGCGAAGCCTGCCGGCCGGCAGCCGCGAGACGGTGTTCCAGATGCTGGGCGAGCAGGTGCGCGCCTGGGCCGGGGGCAGGAAGCCGCGGCGCTGTTTCGTCACCGCCTGGACGCGTGGATCGCGCGAACGCATCGGCACGCTGTTGCGCGATGCCGGGCTCGAGGTGGAAGCGGTCAATGACTGGGCGGCGACCGCAAAGCTGAAGCCGGGCCGGATCGGGCTGCTGACGCTCGGGCTGGAGCGTGGTTTCGTCGGCGACGACCTGGCGCTGGTGTCGGAGCAGGATCTGCTCGGCGAGCGCATTTCGCGGCCGCCGCGTCGTCGCAAGCGTGCGGACCAGTTCATCGCCGAGGCCACCGAGATTGCCGAGGGTGACCTGGTGGTGCACCAGGATTACGGCATCGGCCGCTATGACGGGCTGGAGACGATCGGCATCGTCAAGGCGGGGTCGAACCCGAACCTTCCGGCGAGCGTCGCCCTCGGCATGGCGCCGCATGACTGCCTGCGGCTGATCTATGACGGCAACGAGAAGCTGTTCCTGCCGGTCGAGAATATCGAGCTGCTGAGCCGGTTCGGGTCCGAGCAGAATGGCGTGGCGCTCGACAAGCTTGGCGGCGCGTCCTGGCAGTCGCGCAAGGCAAAGATGAAGCAGCGCATCCGCGACATGGCGGGTGAGCTGATCCGTACGGCGGCGGCGCGGCAGTTGCGCGAGGCGCCGAGCCTGGCGCCGGCGGAAGGCAGCTGGGACGAGTTCTGCGCACGCTTCCCGTTCGTGGAAACCGAGGACCAGTCTCGCGCGATCGCCGATGTGCTGGAGGATTTGTCCGCCGGCCGCCCGATGGACCGGCTGATCTGCGGCGATGTCGGGTTCGGCAAGACCGAGGTCGCGTTGCGCGCCGCCTTCGTCGCGGCAATGTCCGGCTCGCAGGTGGCGGTCGTGGTGCCCACCACCCTCCTGGCGCGCCAGCATCACCGGACGTTCTCGGCCCGATTTGCAGGACTTCCCGTGCAGGTCGAGCAACTGTCCCGCATGGTCAACGCCAAGGATTCGGCGATGGTGAAGCGCGGCGTGGCCGACGGCACCGTGAACATCGTCATCGGCACGCATGCGCTGCTGGCCAAGGGGATCGAGTTCGCCGATCTCGGGCTGCTGATCGTCGATGAGGAGCAGCATTTCGGCGTGTCGCACAAGGAGAAGCTGAAGGCGCTGCGCGAGGACGTGCATGTGCTGACGCTGTCCGCCACGCCGATCCCGCGCACGTTGCAGCTGGCACTGACAGGCGTGCGCGAGATGAGCTTGATCGCGACGCCGCCGACCGACCGGCTGGCGGTGCGCACCTTCATCATGCCGTTCGATTCCGTGGTGATCCGCGAGGCGCTGCAACGCGAACGCTTCCGTGGTGGCCAGGTGTTCTGCGTGGTGCCGCGCATCGAGGATCTCGATCGCATGGCCGACCGGCTGCGCGAGATCGTGCCGGATGCGAAACTGGTGCAGGCGCATGGTCGGCTCGCTCCGACCGAGCTCGAACGGGTGATGACCGAGTTCGGCGACGGCAAGTACGACATCCTGCTCTCGACCAATATCGTGGAGAGCGGGCTTGACATGCCGGCGGTGAACACGCTGGTGATCCATCGCGCCGACCTGTTCGGGCTCGGGCAGTTGTACCAGCTGCGCGGCCGGGTAGGGCGTGGCAAGCAGCGGGGGTATGCGTATCTCACCTGGCCGCAGCAGCATCGTTTGTCGGCGTCGGCGGAAAAACGCCTGGAAGTGATGCAGACGCTCGACCAGCTCGGCGCCGGCTTCACCCTGGCCAGCCACGATCTCGATCTTCGAGGCGCCGGCAATCTGCTGGGTGACGAGCAGTCCGGGCATATCCGAGAGGTCGGCATCGAGCTGTATCAGCAGATGCTGGAGGATGCGGTCGCGGATCTCCGTCGCGAGAAGGGCAAGCGCAAGTCCGAGGATCGCGACTGGACGCCTAATATCGTACTTGGGCTGCCGGTGCTGATCCCGGACACCTATGTGCCGGATTTGCCGGTCAGGCTCGGGCTCTACCGCCGGATCGGCGCGTTGCCGGGCGATGCGGAAACCGAGGCGATGGCGGCGGAACTGGTCGACCGGTTCGGCAAGTTGCCGGACGAGGTCGAGAACCTGCTGCAGGTGGTGTCGCTGAAGCGGCTGTGCCGGAGTGCCGGTATCGAGAAGCTGGAGGCCGGGCCGAAAGGCATGGTCGTGCAGTTCCGTGGCAACAGTTTCAGCAACCCGGCCGGTCTTGTTGGCTGGATCGGCGCCAAGGGCAGCGACATGCGCCTGCGTCCGGACCACAAGCTGGCAATCGTTCGGGAAATGACCACGGCCGCCCGCATCAAGCTGGCCCGCGACGTGGTCGGCAACCTGAACCGTCTGGCGGAGCAGGCAAAAGCAGCCTGAAGCGGCCGCCGGTCGTCGAGGCCGGACCGCAACTGGATGGACACCGGGGCTGGGGTTTTGCTTCGACGGTGCGCGAGGCGCGCGTAAAGCCGTCTGCATAGTGACGCCGCTTTGAGTGGCAGAGCAGGCATGGCGGCCTGGAACTGGCGGCCAGGCAACAACGCCCGACCGCCGTTGAACCAGCTCCTACAGTGCTGCGACTTCCGCCAGCGTCTCGTGCGCCGCACGCACGACGGCCTCGGTGGTGATGTCGAACTTCTTGTACACGTCGGCAATCTTCCCGGATGCGCCGAAATCGTGCATGCCGATGAAGCGGCCTTCGAGACCGATATAGCGATCCCAGCCCATCTCGACCGCTGCTTCCACCGCGACCCGTGCGCGCGTGGTGCCCAGCACCGACTTCTTGTAGGCGGCGTCCTGCTCCTCGAACAGCATGCGGCACGGCATCGAGACGACGGCGGTCGGGATGCCGTCCTTCTGCAGCTGCTCCCGTGCCTCGACCGCGAGATGCAGTTCCGATCCGGTGCTCAGGATGGTGAGCTTGCGCTCGCCGCCCTCGGCCTCGAGCAGCACGTAGGCGCCTCTCGCCGAGCGGTTCTCGGAGCCCGGCTCGCGACGCAGCAGCGGCATCGGCTGGCGCGACAGCGCGAGCAGGGCAGCCTGGCGCGGCGTATCCAGGATGATTTCCCAGCACTCCGCGGTCTCGACCGGATCGCCCGGACGATACACCGCCAGATGCGGGATCGCCCGCAACGCTGCCAGCTGCTCGACCGGCTGATGCGTCGGGCCGTCCTCGCCGAGGCCGATCGAGTCGTGCGTCATCACGAAGATCGTGCGGATATGCATGAGCGCTGCAAGACGGATTGCCGGACGGCAATAATCCGAGAAGCACATGAAGGTGCCGCCGTACGGGATCAGGCCGCCATGCAGCGCGATGCCGTTCATCGCCGCCGCCATGCCGTGCTCGCGCACGCCGTAATGCATGTAGGTGCCGTCGTACTCTCCAGGCCGGATCTCGATCATGCCCTTGGCGCGGGTGTTGTTCGAGGGCGTCAGGTCGGCCGATCCCCCGAGCAGTTCCGGGATCGCGCTTGCGAGATGGTCGAGCACCGCACCGCTGGCCGAGCGGGTCGCCATCTCCTTGCCGCTGGCGATGAACTCGGCACGGGCGGCGACGATCGCCTTCTTCCAGTCGGCCGGCAGCTCGCCGTCGTTGCGGCGCTCGAACTCGGTGCGCAGCTCGGCGGGTGCCGCCTTGACGCGCTCGGCCCAGGCCATGCGGGCGTCGCGGCCCTTGGCGCCGATCGCGCGCCACTCGCTGAGCAGGTTCTCAGGGATCACGAACGGCGGCGAGTCCCAGCCCAGGATCTTGCGCGCACCGGCGATCTCTTCCTCGCCCGGGGCGTCGCTGTGCGCCTTCTGGGTGCCGGCCTTGGTCGGGAAGCCGAAGCCGATGATGGTCTTGCAGGCGATCATCGAGGGCTGGTCGGTGACGGCGCGGGCGGCGGTGATGGCGTCGCGGATCGCGTCGGTGTCGTGGCCGTCGATCTCCTGGACGTGCCAGCCGGACGCACGGAACCGCTCGACCTCGTTGTCGCTGACCGAAAGGCTGGTGGCGCCGTCGATCGAGATCGAGTTGTTGTCCCAGAACGCGATCAGGTGGCCGAGCTTGAAGTGGCCAGCCATGGAGATCGCCTCCTGGCTGATCCCCTCCATCAGGCAGCCATCGCCCATGAACACGTAGGTCCAGTGCTTGCAGAGGTCATCGCCGAACTTCGCGTTCAGGATGCGCTCCGACAGCGCGAAACCGACCGAGTTGGCGATGCCCTGGCCGAGCGGGCCGGTGGTGGTCTCGATGCCGTCGGCGTGCTTGTACTCGGGATGGCCGGCGGTCTTGCTGTTGATCTGGCGGAAGCGCTTCAGCTCGTCGAGCGTCATGTCCTGGACGCCGGTCAGATACAGCAGGCTGTAGAGCAGCATCGAGCCGTGGCCGTTCGACAGCAGGAAGCGGTCGCGATCGAACCAATGCGGATCGGCCGCATCGAACTGCATGAAATCCTTGTAGAGAACGGTCGCGATGTCGGCCATGCCCATCGGCGCGCCGGGGTGACCGCTCTTGGCGGCCTGCACGGCGTCCATCGACAGGAACCGGATACAGTCGGCGAGGTCACGCAGGTGCTGGTCGCGTGGCTTGGGGACCGTCTTGATGGCCGGAGTGGGGGTGTCGTCAGCCATAATTGGAGGCTCCTTTTTGGCGAAATCGGCCGGGGTGGACTGGTATGCCACGGCTTTGCGGGCACCGAAACCGGCCACCCGACCTCTGTGGAGGCCCAGGTGTTAACGCCGGAGCCTCAGCGGAGTGGCAGCGGGACGTTGTTCACCAGCAGCGTGCCCTGCCGCCAGGCGAGATCCCATTCGGACCGGTCCCCGTCGCGATGCGCCACCAGCCTGGCGAGGAACAGCCCGGTGCGCAGCCGCTCCAGACCTGGTGCGTTCGCCGCCTCCATCAGCGCGTCGAGGCCGGTGATGGTGACCTGGCCCTGGCCGCTGCCGGCACCGGGCTCGCCCGCGATGCTGGCCTGGCCGTGGCCCTCGAGCGTGCTGTCGCCGCGTCTCGCACGGACCTGCTCGATGGCGACGTCGACCGGGGCACCATGGCCGCCGGCGGCCGACAGCAGCGGCGGCAGCTCCGAGGCGGGCAATGCCACCCGGACCTCCAGGCTCTCCGGCAGCAGCGCGGCGGCGCGATCGTTCGAGGCCGCACCCTCCAGCGATCCGACCAGCTGGGCGGTCCGGCCGTCGCCGCCGACACGCAGCGCCAGGCGATGCGCGCCGAACCGGGTGCTCCCCGCCCGGACCGAGACATCGCTCCAGGTGAACTCATAGGCGCCACCCGCCTGCACGCCATGTGCCAGCGGCCGCATCGCCTCCTGCAGCACGTGGTCCGGGCAAGCGCCGGTGTGGTGCACGGAGAGCGCCGTCAGGAGGGTTGCGGCAGCGGCGGTGGCGGCCTGCTCGAGCTGGGCGGTACTCACGCCCGCGGCGGCGCGCTGGCTGGTCACCCGCAGGCTGGCCGCGTGCAGGGCCGGCGGCGGCGTGGTGCTGGCTCCGGGGATCACCACCTCCAGACGCCCGGCCTCGAAGCCGCCATTCGGGCCCGCCTCGTCCAGGCTGGCACTGCCCGCCGTGGCGCATCCGCCCGGCAGGTCGAGATCGGCGGCGCGGGCAGCGCCGGAACCGAGCAGGGAGGCGGACAACAGGAGTGTGGCCGCGAGGGCTGGTCTGGGATCGATGCTCATCGGGGATCGAAAGTGGCGCAGCCCCCGCCCGGTGGCAACTCGCCATGCCGCGGACGAGTCGGGGCCGCACCGTGGGGGCGACCTTGCGGCGACACGCTGACCGCCGGAGAGAGGCCATGACGGCGCGCTCATGCGCTTGCGCAGGCGGCGCTTCGCGGCCCGGCGTCAGGGTATTGCCACAGCGGCATGATCGGGCTCGCCGGTCCCGGACCTCGACCCGACGCGCGTCCCCGGATCGGCGGGCGCGGGCACCGCATCCGGGGCCGTCGCCCAGTGTCCCCGCCATGTCACGGGCCTTGCGCAGGACGAGACTGCAGCATCTGCCGGCCCATCGCCGGCATCCGGACCCCGCACCCTGCAACCGCAGAACCTTGCCCCGACGGAGGCGTGGAAACGGCACCCGCCTCGTCACGTTGGGCGTCGCCGGTCCCAGGTTCCGTGCCCCCCGCGATGCCGACACGCGCGAGGTGCCGGACCGGGACGGGCTGCAGGATCCAACCCAGCAAGCCACGCCACGCACCGGAGGGAACAGAATGCCGAAGAACGATCCCGGTCGGGCGGTGGCGTCGGATGGCGCACCGTCTCCACTCATGCTGCTGCGACCGTACTGGAAGGTCACCCTGGCGGCCTTTCTCGGCTGGTTCCTGGACGCGTTCGACCAGGTGGTGCTGCTGCTGGCGCTTCCCGATATCGGCAAGAGCCTCGGCGCCGACCTGACCGCGATGGGCCTGGTGATCAGCGCGCAGAGCGTCGGCAGGGTGCTGGGAAATACCGGCTAGGGCTGGCTCGCCGACAAGTACGGCCGGAAGCTCACCTTCATGGTGGGGGTCATCTGGTTCGCGGTGTTCTCGGGCGCGTCGGGTCTCGCCTGGAGCTACGCCGCGATGGTGGCGATCCAGTTCCTGTTCGGGGTCGGCTTCGGCGGCGAATGGACGGCGTCGGCGGCACTGCTGATGGAGAGCGTGCCCGCCCGGGCAAGGCCGTTGGCGTCGTCGATCATGATGGCGGGCTACGAGGTCGGCTTCTTCGCGGCGGCCGCGGCGCAAGCGTTGATCCTGCCGCATTACGGCTGGCGGGTGCTGTTTTTTATCGGCATCGTGCCGGCGCTGCTGGCGATCTTCATCCGCATCGGCGTACCCGAGAGCCCTGTCTGGCTGCAGGCGCAGGCGGAGCGTGGCAACCGGCGCGAGCAGCCGGCCGTGGCCCGGCCACGTTTCAGGCTGAGTGCGGCGGCCATCCAGGCGCTGGCCTTCATGCTGGTGCTGCAGTTCCAGAACGCGGCGATCTACAGCTTCTATCCTACGCTGTTGCGCACCGTGCACGGCTTCACCCCGGAATCGGTGTTCCCGCTGGTGGCGGCGTATTGCGTCGGCTCGCTGATCGGCAAGCCGACCTGCGGATGGGCGGTCGGCCGCTTCGGCGAGCGCCGGGTGTTGTTCCTGTATCTGGCGATCACCGTGCTCGACATCGTGCCGTTCGCGTCGGGCAACGGCCTGGCGTGGCTGCTGGCCGCCTCGTTCATCATGGGCGGCTTCGGAAACAGCGTGTTCGCCCTCGTGCCGCACTTCCTGGCGCAGCGCTTCCCGTCCCGCACGCGCTCCCTCGGCATGGGGCTCAGCTACGCGTTCGCCTCGGCGGGGCAGGGTCTGGCGAGCTTCGTGGTGCCCTGGGGCGGGGCCACGTTCGGCTTGGCGCGCGCGATCAAGGGGTGCGTGATCTTCGGATCGGCGCTGGTGGCACTGGTGGCCGCACGGCAGCCGGCGGAGCTTCCGGGCGCCACCATGGAGGGCGACGAGGCGACCTGATCGCACCCCTCCAACGGGCTCGACCGCGCGCCTGGGAGGCACGCCAGGGCCGGTGGCCGGATCACGCATCTGCGGCCATAAGCGGCGGTGGGAGCGGCGCGTGTCAGAGCTGCCTCATGGGGACCATCATGCTGAAGCCCGATCCATTCCTGCTCGCCCTGATCGGCACCGTGCTGCTGGCCTCGTTCGTGCCGGCCCACGGCGCGGCGGTGCCGATATTCCACGGACTGACGATCGCCGTGATCGCGGTGATGTTCTTCATGCAGGGTGCGCGGCTGTCGCGGGCGGCGGTCGTCGCCGGGCTGGCACATTGGCGGCTGCACCTGGCGATCCTCGGTTGCACCTTCGTGCTGTTCCCGCTGCTCGGCCTCGGGCTGCACGCGCTGCTGCCGCACCTGCTGACACCGACCCTCTGGCTCGGCGTGCTGTTCGTGTGCGTGCTGCCGTCGACGGTGCAGTCCTCGATCGCCTTCACCTCGATCGCGCGCGGCAACATCCCGGCGGCCGTGTGTTCGGCGACGGCCTCGAACCTGCTCGGCATCCTGATCACGCCGATCCTGACCGGGCTGGTGCTGGCGGGGAGCATGCAAGGTCATGCCGGGGTATCCGCAGGCGCGGTGCTCGATGTGGCATTGCAGCTGCTGCTGCCGTTCGCCGCCGGCCAGCTGCTGCAGCCCTGGATCGGAGGCTGGGCCCTGCGCAACCACCGGCTGCTCAGCGTCACCGATCGCGGATCGGTGCTGGTGGTGGTCTATACCGCGTTCAGCGAGGCGGTGGTGCAAGGGCTGTGGCACAAGGTGCCGGTCTCGCAGCTGGGCCTCGTGTTGCTGGTGGACGCGATGCTGCTGACGGTGGTGCTGCTGGCCACCCGATATGGCGCACGGGCGGCGGGCTTCGGCCGCGATGACGAGATCGCCATCGTGTTCTGCGGCTCGAAGAAGTCGCTGGCCTCCGGGGTGCCGATGGCCAACGTGCTGTTCTCCTCGGCCATGGTCGGGCAGATCGTGCTGCCGCTGATGATCTTCCACCAGCTGCAGCTGTTCGTGTGTGCCGTGCTGGCCCGCCGCTATGCGCGGCTGGCCGTGGCGGAGGAGGCGGTGACCAGGTGACGTATCTTCAGCAACGACGTCACCAGGTGACGTATCTTCAACAAGGACGTCACCAGGTGACGTTCAGGCGCCCGTAATAGAAGCCGCCGGTGATCGGCGCGCCGCTTACCACGTTGTCGTAATACTGCACGTTGAGATAGGCCTGGTCGGCCGGCAGGCGACGCGGCCTTTCGTTGAACAGGTCGTCGCCGCCGATCGCGATGTGCAGGCGCTTGTTGATCTGGTAGCCGACCTCGAGATCGGTGACCCAGACAGGCGTGTTCACGAACTGTGCGAACTGGGTGGTCGAGTACTGCAAGGAGGCCGGGGCGAGATCCTGGTAGGTCTCCTCGTCGGTGGTCTGGCCGTAGCGGGTCTGGCGCAGGTCGACGTCGAACTTCTGGATCTTCCAGAACGCGTTCAGCACGATCTTGGACCGCGGTGACGCGGTGGTCAGGTAGGCGATGCCCTGCGCGTTCAGCACCGACTGGCCGCTCGCGTCCGTGGCGACGTGGTGGATCCGGGTGCGGTTGAGGTCGATCCCGGCGGTCCAGGTGACGGTGCCGAGGTTCCGGTTGCGGAAATCGGTGAAGTAGTTGGCGTTGATGTCGAGGCCCTGGGTGCGGGTGCTGGCGCCGTTGGTGAAGTAGTTGGCATACACATCGGACGGGGTCAGGTTAGGCGCCAGCGTGGCACCGGTCTCCTCGATCGCGGTGATTGCCGTCTGGCCCGGAACGTTCAGGCTGCCGACGATCCGGTCGCGGATGTTGATCTGATAGACGTCGGTGGTGATGCTGAGGTTCGGCAGCGGCTGCAGCACGATGCCGGCGCTGGCGTTGGTGGATCGCTCGGGCTTGAGCGGCGTGGCGCCGATCGACGCGGCGGCCTGCGAGTTGACCCCGAGGATGCCGCTGGCGCCGGTGGGCGAGACGTTGAGCGCGCTGTAATTCTCCTCGGCAAGTGTCGGGGCGCGGGTGCCGTTGCTGATGGTGCCGCGAACCGCGAGCCACTTGGTGAAGTCGTAGCGCGACGAGATCTTGCCGTCCCATGTATTGCCGAAATCGGTGTAGTGCTCGAAACGTCCTGCGATATCGATGTCGAGATGCCGGATCGGATGGACGTCGTAATCGAGGTAGGTCGCCCAGACATTGCGGCTGAAATTACCCGCATTGGCCGGCAGCAATCCGCCAAAACCCTGGGTGCCGCCAAGGACGTAGGAGGCCGGCTCACCCGCACCGAGCTCGTATTCCTCGCTCCGCTCCTCGGCGCCGAACGCCAGGGTCATCGGCGTGTTCCACATCGTGAACGGCCTGGTGAAGTCGAGATTGTTGGTCCATTGCGAGTTTCTCTGGCTCTGCGCGAGCACCGTTGTCGGTGTGAAGCCTGCGGGCAAGCCGTAGGCCGGGTCGCCGTTCTGGTAGAGCGAGACGTTCGCGGTGTTCTTGTTGCCGATATTGGTCTGGTCGGCGCCATAGGTGGTGCTCAGATCGACGTGGAAGCCGAAGAAGTCGTCCGCCTTGACGCCGAGCGTTGCCGCATAGTCGTTCTCCTCGTCGGTCTCGAGCGGGGAGAAGCCGTTCGGCCACACCTCCGGCAGGGTCCCCGGCGTGCGATAATTCTCGTAGGATTCGGCATGGCGATGACCGTAGGTGATCAGCCCGTACCCCTGCACGCCGCCAAACAGGTCGGGCAGCAGGGTCTCGCCGAAATCGATGCTCAGCGTCTCGCGTGTCTGCTCGGGCACGCCCAGGATCTTGTTCGAGTTCCCCGGGAAGTTGTCGGCGGCGGCGCGATCGTCGGTCGCGGGCGCCACGAACGAGTCCGCGTGATACAGCGCGCCGCCGAGATGGACGTAGCCGTCGCGTCCGAACGAGAAGCCCTGGTCCGCATTGAGCTGGTAGGTCCAGCCGTCGCCGTTATAGGCGTCCGCACCGGTGAAGGCGCTGGCGCTGCCGCCGCTGTCGCCCTTCTTCATGATGATGTTGACGACGCCTGCGATCGCGTCGGAGCCGTACTGCGCCGCCGCACCGTCGCGCAGCACCTCGATATGATCGATCGCGGCGGCCGGGATCATGTCGATATCGACCGGCGTTGAGCCCTGGTCCGGACCGGCGTCGGCGGCGATGTTGGAGGTCTCGTGGCGGCGCTTGCCGTCGATCAGCACCAGCACGTCGTTCGGGTTCAGGCCGCGCAGCCGGATCGAGCTCGTCAGTGCCTCGGTGTCCTGGCCCATCGCCAGGATGCTGACCGACGGGTCGGTGCGGCTCAGCTGGTCGGCGAGGTTCGGCTGGCCGGTGCGGGTGAGGGCGGCGTTGGTGATGACGTCGATCGGGCTGGTGCTGTCACGCGCCTTCTTGTTCAGGCTGCGGGTGCCGGTGACGATCACGGTCTCGCCCGCATCCGCTGCCGCCGGCGTCGCCATGCCGGCATCCGGAGCGCCGGGGCTGGTGCGAATGCCGGTGCTGCTGGCGTTCGAGCCCCCCAGCGATGCGGCTGCCGGTGAGGCAGCCATCGCCCCGATGCCTGCACCGGCCGCAGCGTGGTGGCGCATGTGTGCGGTCTTGTGTGGCACCGGCTTGTGCGCGTGGTGCTTCGCCTGGGCGGTCGAGGATGCGGTCGTATCCGCCGGAGCGGTCGACGACGCAGCAGGGGTGGTCGATTGCGCGAGTGCCGGGATCGAGCCGGCGCCGACGGCCAGCGGGCAAACCGTCAGCATCAACAGGCAACGAAAACTGCCCGCCTTGATCATACCCATGTCCCGATCTCCATCTCGATGCGCCGTGAGCCATTCCATCGTCGTGATGAACTCGAACGCGAACGGAGCCATAAATCAAGACCAAGTTGCACATGGAAAAAGCACATGCTCGGACTGCGACAAATAGACATCACTATCAATGCCGGTATATCAATCATTCGCCTGTAATGTGTGCAGCTTGACGAACCAAATCAGGTGCGGATAGCCTTCATCGTAGGCAGTCAGGGATCTGCCTCGGCTATCGGAGCAGAGCGTTTGGATCGACGGAACAGTGGCGTGCCGACGCGCCGACAGGTGCTGATGCGGATCGGTGCGGCGGCGGGAAGTGTCGCGATGTACCAGGCGATGACCCGCCTGGGCCACGCAGCCGGCACCGATTTCGCGGGATCACCCGACCTGTCGGGGGCCAAGTCCGGCACCAGCGTGCTGGTGCTGGGTGCCGGCCTCGCGGGGATGCTGGCCGCCTACGAACTGCGGCGGGCCGGCTACAGCGTGCGGGTCCTGGAATATCAGAACCGGTCCGGCGGCCGGAATTTCACCCTGCGCGGCGGCGATACCCTGACCGAGCTCGGCGGCGCCACGCAGCAGGTCAATTTCGCGCCCGGCAACTACCTCAATCCCGGCCCGTGGCGCATTCCCTACCATCACCAGGGGCTGCTGCATTACTGCAAGCTGTTCGGCGTTCAGCTCGAGCCGTTCATCGAACTCAACCACAACACGCTGCTGCACAGCAGTTCGGCATTCGGCGGCAAGCCGCAGCGCTACCATGACGTGATGGGCGACTTCACCGGCTACACCGCAGAGCTGCTGGCCAAGTCGATCAACCAGAAACAGCTCGAGCAGCCGATCAGCGACGACGAGAAGCAGGATCTGCTGAAGGCGATGAAAAGCTGGGGGATGCTCGGCGCCGACTATTCCTACAAGAGCGGCGAGCTCGCATCGATGCATCGCGGCTACCAGAAGGACCAGGGCGGCGGCCCCGATGGCGCACCCGTGCCGGGACCGCTGCTGCCGCGGGCCGAGCTGATGAAGTCCGGCTTGTGGGAATGGCTGTCGTTCCACATGAGCTACGAGGTGCAGACGACGATGTTCCAGCCGGTCGGCGGCATGGACATGATCGGCAAGGGCTTCGCGGCGCACGTCAACGACCTCGTCACGCACAACGTCAAGGTGACCAAGATCGCGCAGGACGATCATGGCGTGACGGTGAGCTATCTCGACAACAACAAGGGTGGTGCCGCCACCGACGCGGAAGCCGATTATTGCGTCTGCACCATCCCGCTGCCGGTCCTGGCGGAAATCGACATCCAAGTCGGCGGCCCGATGAAGGCGGCGATCAAGGCGGTCCCCTATGCGTCGTCGGTGAAGATCGGGCTCGAGTTCAAGCGGCGTTTCTGGGAGCAGGACGAGCAGATCTATGGCGGCATCAGCTTCACCGACCAGCCGATCAGCCAGATCTCCTATCCAAGCACGAAATACTTCGATAACGGTCCGGGGGTTCTGCTCGGTGGCTACATGTTCGGGCCGGCTGCGTACGCCTTCGCCGGCATGACCCCGGAGCAGCGCGTCGAGGAGGCGCTGAAACAGGGCAGCGCGTTCCACGCGCAGTACCGGCAGGAATTCAGCAACGGCATCGGCGTCGCGTGGAGCCGGATGCCATGGACGCTCGGCTGCTGCTCGATGTGGAGCGAGGAGAGCCGCAAAGCGCATTACCAGGCACTGGTCGCGATGGATAACCGCGTGGTGCTGGCCGGCGAGCACGCCTCCTATGTCGGATGCTGGCAGGAGGGCGCGATCCTCTCCTCGGTGAGTGCGATCACCCGCCTCCACCAGCGTGCGGTCGGAGCCGCCTGATGCGTATCTTCCTCAGCACGACTGCAGCAATCCTGTTTGCGACGCTGGCCGCGGCGCCGGTGCAGCGGGCCTTGGCCGACACGGCGGCGAACGTTGCCGGTGCTGCCACCACCAGCACGGACGGTGCTGTGATCTACCAGCAGGTCTGCCAGGGCTGTCACATGGCGAACGCCAAGGGCGGGGTCGGCGCCGGGACGATCCCCGCACTTGCCGGCAATCCGAAACTCAAGGCGAGCGGCTACCCGGTGTACATGGTGCTGAACGGCAACGGCGGCATGCCGTGGTTCTCGTCGATGCTGAGCGACGCGCAGGTGGCGGCGGTGGTGACCTATGTCCGCAGCAATTTCGGCAATCATTATGCCGACGCGGTGAAGCCCGAGGATGTCGCGGCGGTACGCGGCCCGAACCCGACGATGGAGAGATAGCCGTGAGCACGAGTTTCATGAAATGCGCGGCGCTGTCGGCGATCCTGGCCGCGGCACTTGCGAACCCGGTGGCGGCACAGGATCTGGTCCGCCACTCGACGGGCAAGTTCCCGATTGCCAGCGCGATCGAGGTGCCGCCCGGCTACACCACGATCTATCTCTCCGGGATGGGCGCCGACATCGCCGACAAGACCGCGACGCCGATGACGCTGGCGGCCTACGGCGATACCGAGACGCAGGTGCGCAGCGCACTCACCAAAATCCAGGAGTCGCTCGCCACACTGCACCTGAGCTTCGCCGACGTGGTGCAGATGCACATCTACATGGTGGCCGACCCGAAGCTCGGGCACCTGGATTTCGCCGGCATGATGAAGGCCTACACGCAGTTCTTCGGCACGCCCGCGCAGCCGAACCTGCCGACGCGCTCCGCCTTCCAGGTCGCCGGCCTCGCCAATCCCGGCTGGCTGGTCGAGATCGAGGTCACCGCGGTCAGGAAATAGGGCTCAGCCGTCGAGGGCGGCGACATCGAGCAGGCGGGAGAACACCTCGGTCTCCTGCGCGCCCGAGACCGCCAGGCGCCCTGAGAACACGAAGCAGGGCACGCCGCTAATGCCGCGGCGATGGGCGCGCAAATTCTCCGAGTGCACGATATCGATGCCCTCGCGCGCGCGCAGGAACGCCAGCGCCGCGGCCCGGTCGAGCCCGACCGAGGCGGCGATCCCTGCAAGCACCTCGAGGTTGCCGATATCCAGTCCGCCGGTGAACTGGGCGGCGAACAACGCCTCCACCAGCGCGTCCGCGGGCCCGATCCGTGCCGCCCATCCGGCGAGCCGGTGGGCCTCGACGCTCGAGGGAATGTGGTGCATGCGGTCGAAGCGGAACGTGACGCCGTCCTGCAGGCCGAGTTCGGTGACGGTTGCATAGAGCCGGCGTGCACGATCCTCGCCGCCATATTTGCGCTGCACGTAGTCCAGCCGGCTGAGCCCGTCGCGCGGGATGTCCGGGTTGAGCAGGAACGGCCGCCAGGTGATCACGAACGCATCGTTCGGACGCAATGCCAGGCCGCGCAGCAGGCGACGGACCCCGAGATAGCACCACGGGCATACGAAGTCGTGCACGACCTCGATGCTCAGCCTGGTCTGGATCGGGGTCAACGCATTCACGATGGTCAGTCTATGACAAACCCCGCCGGGATCGAGTAAAAACTGCCGGCGGATCGGATCGCGGTGGGCAGCGCATGGACCAGGCATTTTCATCCACCCAGGAGCGGTTCGCCGGCTACGTCGCGACGCTCGGGCGGGGGCCCGGAAAGTCGCGCGCCCTCACGCGGGCCGAAGCGCAGGACGCCTTCGCGCTGGTGCTGGCCGACGCGGTGCATCCGGCGCAGGTCGGCGCATTCCTCATGCTGCTGCGCTACCGCGGCGAGGATCTTGACGAGATCACCGGCCTCGTCGAGGCGGCGCGCTCGGCGATGCGTGAGACGTGCGGCACGCTGTCCGCGGGACAGGTCGATCTCGACTGGCCGAGCTACGGCGCCGGGCGCACCCGCGGCGCGCCCTGGTTCCTGCTGGCGGCGCTGGCGCTGTCGCAGTCCGGCGTTCGGGTGTTGATGCATGGCAGCAACGAGTTTTCCTCAGGCATCCCGGTCGTGACCGCACTGGCAGCGCTCGGCCGGCCGCCCGCGACCGGCGCATCGTCGGTGGCGGACGCGCTCGACCGCACCGGTTTCGCGTACTGGCCGATCGCGGACCTCTCGCCCGGCATCGACCGGCTGCTCGGCATGCGACGGCTGTTCGGGCTGCGCTCGCCGGTCAACACGGTGGCGCGGCTGCTCGATCCCGGTGACGCGCGCGCCTCCGTCGATGGGGTGTTCCATCCTGCCTACATCGCGCTGCACCTGGGTGTGGCGGAGCGGCTCGGGCGGCGGTCGCTGCTGGTGATCAAGGGCGGCGGCGGCGAGGCCGAGCGTCCGGCGGCCAAGGCGACCGCGGCACATCTCTGGCGGCAGGACGGGGGCCGCTCCGAGCTGCTGCTGCCGGCTCTGATCGATGCGCCCGACGCCCGCGAGACGGACAACATCGATCAGTGGGTGGCGACATGGCATGGCGGGGAGGGCCGTCCGGGGGCGGTCCAGATAATCGTCGGCAGCATCGCCCTCGGACTGCTGGCGCTGGAGCCGGGCCAGGATCCCGTCGCCGCGGACCGGCGGGCCCGCGAGATCTGGGCCGCCCGCCGACCGACCTGATCCGGACGCCGCCAGGCAGGAGGGTGTTGCGCTCCCGCACCAACGGGGGCTTACATGGGCGTAATCAAAAAGCAGAACACCCGAGGGATCGGAATGGACAGGAGCGAGGAACGCGGGCCCCCGGCCTTGCAGATGCGCGGCATCTCCAAGACGTTTCCGGGCGTGCGCGCGCTGGCCAGCGTGCAGATCGACGCCTGGGGCGGCGAGGTGCTGGCGTTGATGGGCGAGAACGGGGCCGGCAAGTCGACGCTGATGAAGGTGCTGTCCGGCGCCTACCAGGCCGATCCCGGCGGCGAAATACGGGTGTTCGGCAAGCCGATCAGCATCACCGGCCCGCAGGTCGCCAAGGAAGCCGGCATCGCCATCATTTACCAGGAGCTGGCGCTGGCGCCGAACCTCACGGTGTCGGAGAACATCCATCTCGGCAACGAGATCAGCCGCCCGGGCGGCAGGCTCGACCGGCGGGCGATGATCGAGGATTGCCGGCCGCTGCTGGCCCGCTTGGGCACACCGTTCGGGCCGGAGACGCTGGTCGGCACGCTGTCGATCGCCGAGCAGCAGCTGGTCGAGATCGTGCGGGCACTGCACCGCAAGTCGCGCATCCTGGTGCTGGACGAGCCGACCACGGCACTCTCGGCGCGCGAGACCGACCGGTTGTTCACGCTGATCCGACAGCTCCGCGACGAGGGCATCGCGCTGATCTACATCTCGCACCGCATGGCCGAGGTGTACGAGCTTGCCGACCGGGTGACCGTGCTGCGCGACGGCAGCTATGTCGGTACCCTGGAGCGCGAGCAGCTCTCGGCGGAAGCTATCGTGCGCATGATGGTCGGGCGCGACCTGTCCTCGTTCTACACCAAGCAGCATGACGCGACCGGTGCCCGCGGCGAGGTGGTGCTGCAGGTCGACGGGCTGACCGATGGCGGCCGGGTGCATCCGTGCTCGTTCAGCCTGCACAAGGGCGAGGTGCTGGGCGTCGCGGGGCTGGTGGGCGCCGGGCGCACGGAGCTTGCCCGGCTGATCTACGGTGCGGATCGACGCGCCGGGGGCACCGTCACCCTGGCCGGCAAGCTGCTGCCGGCGCGTGGCCCCAAGGCGGCGCTGGATGCCGGGATCGCCTACCTGACCGAGGACCGCAAGGGACTCGGGCTGTTCCTCGACATGTCGTGCGGCGCCAACATCAATCTCGGCGTCATCGATCGTGACTGCCACCTGGGCGGACGGCTCGACCGGGCCAAGGCGCGCATGCGGGCGACGCGTGCGTTCAAGTCGTTCCGGGTGAGGGCGGCGAGCCCGGCGGTGCAGGTCGGCAGCCTGTCCGGCGGCAACCAGCAGAAGGTGCTGCTGGCGCGTCTGCTCGAGACCGGGCCCAAGGTGCTGATCCTCGACGAGCCGACCCGCGGCGTCGATGTCGGCGCCAAGTCCGAGATCTACCGCATCATCGACGAGTTGGCGGCGAACGGGCTCGGCGTGCTGGTGATCTCGTCGGACCTGCCGGAAATCGTCGGCATCTGCGACCGCGTGCTGGTGATGCGCGAGGGCTCGATCGCCGGCGAGGTCGGCGGCCCGGGTGGCGAGGTCATCAACCAGCAGAACGTGATGGTTCACGCAGCCGGCATGGCTGCCTGAGGGCGATTCCTATGTCTGACGATGAAGTCATGGTCGATCGATCCGGCAGCAAGGGGGGCGGCCCCGGAGCCAGCCAGCCCGGTATCCCGCCGGCAAGCGCGCCGCCAGGCCCGGAGCAGGGTGCCGGGCTCTCGTCGCGGCAGGTGCAGGTGCGCTCGCTGATCCAGGCGGCGGGGATGCTGCCGGTGCTGATCCTGCTGGCGATCGGCTTCCACCTGCTCGGCGGCCATCGCTTCCTGTCGGTGCAGAACCTGTCGATCGTGGCGCAGCAGGCCTCGATCAACTGCGTGCTCGCCGCCGGCATGACCTTCGTGATCCTGACCGGCGGCATCGACCTTTCCGTCGGATCGATCCTGGCCGCGTCCGCGATGGGCGCCTTGATCATGTCGCTGGTGCCGGGGCTCGGCTGGCTGGCGATCCCGGTCTGCCTGCTCGTCGGACTGGTGATCGGCCTGCTCAACGGCATGCTGATCGCGCTCGTGCGGCTGCCGCCGTTCATCGTGACGCTCGGCTCGCTGACCGCCGTGCGTGGCCTCGCCCGACTGATGGGTGCGGACAACACGGTGTTCAATCCGGCGCTGAACTATGCCTGGATCGGCAATGATGGGGTCACGATCCTCCCCGGCGTGGCGATCCCGTGGCTCGCGATCATCGCGGTCGCGGTCATCGTGGCCTCCTGGTACGTGCTGCGCCGGACCGTGCTGGGCGTGCGGATCTATGCGGTCGGCGGCAACCCGGCGGCGGCCCGGCTGTCCGGCATCAACGTGCCTGCGATCCTGCTGTTCGTGTATGCGCTGTCGGGCACGCTGGCCGGCCTCGGCGGGGTGATGTCGTCGGCGCGGCTGTATGCGGCGAACGGGCTGCAGCTCGGCCAGTCGTACGAGCTCGACGCGATCGCCGCGGTGATCCTCGGCGGCACCTCGTTCGTCGGCGGCATCGGCTCGATCTGGGGCACGCTGATCGGCGCGCTGATCATTGCGGTGCTGTCGAACGGGCTGATCCTGGTCGGCGTGAGCGACATCTGGCAGTTCATCGTCAAGGGCCTGGTCATCATCGGTGCGGTGGCCCTCGACCGGTTCCGGCAGGGCAGCGGCGTCCGCACCTGACCGACACGAGGCGCTGCGGGGTCTACCCCGCCTGCAGCGTCCGCCAACAAACGGGGTGGATGAGGATGACGACCATGCAAAAGACCAACCCAGGCCTGCGGGCGAAGTTCCTGGCCGGTGCCGCTGTCCTGGCATCCGTCGCCGGGCTCGCCGGTGCCGCCCAGGCCAAGCCGGTGACGTCGATCGGCGTGACCATGGGCTCGCTCGGCAACCCGTATTTCGTGGCACTCGTGAAGGGCGTCACCGCCGAGGCGCGGGCCAACGGCCAGCAGGTGGCGGTCACCGCGGTGTCGGCCGATTACGACCTCAACAAGCAGTTCACCCAGATCGACAACTTCATCGCCGCCGGCGTGAACCTGATCGTGCTGAACGCGGTCGATCCGAACGCCATCCTGCCGGCGATCAAGCGTGCGCAGGCGGCCGGGATCGCCGTGGTCGCCGCCGATGTCTCGGCCAACGGCGCCGATGCCACGGCGATGACCGACAACACCGCCGCCGGCAACCTGTCGTGCACGTTCCTGGCGCAGAAGATCGGCAACAAGGGTAACGTGATCATCGAGAACGGCCCGCAGGTGTCGTCGGTGATCGATCGCGTCAATGGCTGCAAGGCGGCACTCGCGAAGTCGCCCGACATCAAGATCCTGTCCTCGGACCAGGACGGCAAGGGCTCGCGCGACGGCGGCCTGGCGGTGATGCAGGGCTATCTGATCCGCTATCCGGACATAGCGGGCGTGTTCACCATCAATGATCCGCAGGCAATCGGCTCGGAGCTTGCGGCCAAGCAGCAGCATCGCAACGGCATCGTCATCACATCGGTGGATGGCGCGCCCGACATCGTCGCGGCACTCAAGACCGACGGCCTGATTCAGGCCTCCGCCTCGCAGGATCCGTACACCATGGGCCGCAACGCGGTGAAGATGGGCGAGCAGATCCTGGACGGTCACCCCCCGGCCGACAAGGTGATGCTGATGGCGCCGAAGCTCATCACCAAGGAGAATGTCGGGAGCTATGTCGGCTGGACGCAGCACTGAAGCTTTTACGATCGAGAGAGATCGCAACAACTCCGGTTCGTTGTTCTGCGGGCGGCTCTATCCGATCGACACGCAAGGTCGATCGGATGCTGCTCTGGCCCGCCGGCGCGCCTCCCGGATCGACATGAAAAAGCCGCGGTTCTCGGGCACGACATAGGACAAGGCCAGACTCCGTGGCGGCACATCGACGGCAACGAAGCTGTGCCTGCTGCGTAGAACGGCTATTCCGCACAACCCGAAGGATTGTCCCATGAGCGTTCGTCTCCCCGCTGCCGGCCTTGTTGCCGCAGTTCTCGCACTCGGTTCCGTGATGTCCGGCCCGGCCATGGCCAAGGGCTGCCTCAAGGGTGCCGCCGTCGGTGGCGTTGCCGGTCACGTGGCCGGTCATCATGGCGTGATGGGTGCTGCGGCCGGTTGCGCCGTCGGCCACCACGAAGCCAACAAGAAGGCCGCCGCCGCCGCCAACCCGCCGGGCTGATCCCCGACGGGTCTAGATCAGGGCCTCGGCATCAGCGTGATGCCGGGGCCCTTTTTTTATGCGGCGCCGTGTGCAGTCGTCATGCGGCGGCGAGCGAACCGGGCGTCTGCAGCAGTCCGATCGTCGGCCTTGCGAACAGGTAGCCCTGGAACAGATCGACGCCGATCGTCCGCAGCGTGCGGTGTTCCTCGACGGTTTCGACGCCCTCCGCCACCAGCGCAATGCCGAGCTCCCGACAGAGCGAGACCATGCTGCGCACCACGGCGATCCTGATCGGATCGGCATCGACGCCCCGGATCAGTTTCATGTCGAGCTTGATGACGTCCGGTCGGATGTCGACCAGCATGCCGAGGCTCGCATAGCCGGCGCCGAAATCATCGAGCGCCACGGTGAAGCCGATCTCCTGGTAGGCGGTGACGATGTCGCGCAGCCGGCGCGGCTCCAGCACCTCCTCGTCCTCGGTGATCTCGAACATGATCGACCGGTTCGGCAGCCCGGCCCTTGCGGCGGCGGCCAGGCTCGTCGCCAGGCAACGCAACGGCTCGTAGATCGCGTTCGGCTTGAAATTGATCGAGAGCAGGGCGTCGGTCGCCAGCAGCCCGAGCGACGCCGCGGTCTCGATGGCTGTCGTGCGGCATTGCTGATCGAAGCTGTAGCGGTTGTCCGCATTCACCTGCGACAGGATGGTGCCGGCGCCTTCGCCGTTCAGGCCACGAACCAGCGCCTCGTGCGCAAACACGCTGTTGTCGCCACGGATGATCGGCTGGAATGCCATGGTGATCGGCACTGCGAACCTGTCCTGCAGGCAACCGGAGCATGCCGCAGGGGACCGGTCACGAACTGCAGCGGTGTTTCCTGTCGCTTCCCTCATGCTGCAACTATCGCATGACCGTCAAAGAAACGTTATCACAATTGGTCCAGCATGTTCGATCCCGTTAACCCAACCGGCCGCAGGTTAGCCGAACCTGGGTTTCCTCGTCTCCGGTCGTGGCTCCGGTCGCATTTCTGGTTGCGCTTCTGGGCGCATCTCCGGGAGCATTTCCGGTAGCGGAAATGCGATCCGATCGCCGGCGAAGGGCTTGATCGCGAAATGACCGAGGATTTCAGTCCAGGCAGCATCGTCGCCCTGCCAGGCGAACGGCTCATGCTGCCTGAGAAACGCGCTGCGGAAGCCATCCATCATGAATTCGCGACGCTCCGGGTCGCCGTGCAGGTAGAGGAAGCGTATGTCGGACCGCTTCTTGCGCAGCAGCTCGAACAGCGCGATGGCCAGGCTTTCGTCCGCATAGCCGTCGCGCGGGTGGTGGCGCCGGATGAAATAGGGCGGCGGGCGTCTCGGGTCGAACAGGTTCCGGAACCAGCGGATCCGCATGCTGTAGAGGGTGCGGACGTAGTCCACGTCCTCCTTGTCGAGCTTCGCGAAGTCGTGGTTGAAGCCGATGCGGTAGCGGGTATCCACGGCGCCGATGAATGTGACGTCATGATAGACCGGGAACATGTTCTCCAGGTCCAGGAAGCCTGCGAAATCATTCTCGATCAGGCGGATAAGATGCCGGGTCTGGGTCGTGACGAAGTCGAACACGCCGGAGGTGTTGGAAACCTGGACCCGTCGAAGCTGGTGTCCGGCCTGGCAGTCGGAGCCGAGCGAGACGAACCGGAACGGCATCGTCAGGGTCGCCGACGGTTGCAAGGTCGCGATCGCCTCGGGGGTCGCCTGATCGAGCGTGTCGTTGCCCCCGGCCGGGGCAGGCGTCGTGCGCTCAAGCATCCACTGGAATCCGCGACCGCAGGATCAGGAAGATGTCCCCGAGCGTATTCATCATCTCGATCTCGTCCTCGTCCAGCATGAGGGCAAACGTGCGCTCCAGCCCAAGCACGACCTGGATCGCCATCACGGAGTCATAGGCGGGCACCGCGCGCAACGCCAACGCGGGATCGTATTCGAGGTCCGGTTGGTGCAGCTGTTCGCGCACCGTCGCCATCAGAGTACGGGTCAGCTCGAGATCGGTCATGACGCGATCGCCTCCTCCGCCAGGCCGAGCCGCTCGGCCATCCCGATCCGCTGCAGCTTGCCGGTCGCACCCTTGGGCAACGCTTCCAGCACGAGCACGGCGCGCGGCACCTTGAACGCCGCCACGTGGCCGGCGACAAACCGGCGCAGCGTCTCGGCGGTGGCCGAGGCGCCCTGCGTCAGCACCACGGCCGCCGCCGGCTCCTCGCCATACAGGCGGCTCGGCATCGCGAATGCCACCGCCTCGCGGACCTCGGGATGCAGCAGCAGCACGCTCTCGAGCTCGAGCGGCGACAGTTTCTCACCGCCGCGGTTGATGATCTCCTTCAGCCTGCCGGTCAGGCGCAGATAGCCGGCCTGGTCCAGCACGCCCTGGTCGCCGGTGCGGAACCAACCCGCGGTGAACGACCGCGCATTGGCTTCGGGATTGTTCTCGTAGGCGGCCATGACGCCCGGGCCACGGATCACGATCTCGCCGACCTGGTCCGCCTCGAGCAGCGTGCCCGCCTCGTCCATGATCGCGATCTGCGGCCCGGCGGCGACGCCCACCGAGCCTGGATGGCGCAGGCGCGGAGGCAGTGGGTTGCAGGCCATCTGGTGGCTGGCCTCGGTCATGCCGTAGGCCTCGATCACCGGCACTCCGAACATCTCCTCGAGTGCGGTCATGATCGGCGCCGGCAGCGAGGCGGAGGAGGAGCGGATCAGGCGCAGCCGGCTGGCCTCGATGATCGCCCGGTAGCGCGGCGCGATCTCGAGGATGGTCTGGTGCGCGGTGGGGACGGCGGTGTACCAGCTCGGCCGGCACTGCTCGAGCCAGCCGAAGAAGCGGAACCCGTTCAGCCCGCCGGTGCAGGCGACAGCGCCGCCGGCCGAGAGGCTGGCCAACACCGCCGCCACCAGCCCATGGATGTGGAACAGCGGCATCACGTTGAGGCAGAGATCGTCCGGCGTAAGGGCGAGGCTGCCGGCGATCGCCTGCGCCGACGCGGTAAGGTTCGCGTGCGACAGCGGCACGATCTTGGGTCGCGCGGTCGTGCCGGAGGTATGCAGCACAAGGGCGATGTCGCGCGGACCGACAGGGCGGGGCGCCGGTGCGTGCTCATCTGGCGAGAGTGGCGGCCAGGCCTCGGCTGCCAGCGTGAAGCGCCCGGGCGTGGCAGGATCGGCATCCAGCTCGATGATCCGGACGCCGAGCGCCTCGGCCACCGCCCGCGCCGTTTCGGCCTCGCCGCGCTTCAGGATGAGCGCCCGGACATCGAGATCCTGCAGGGTGAACTGCAACTCGGCGGAACCATAGGCGGGATTGAGCGGTGCTGCGGTGGCCACCGAAGCGATCGCCAGGAACGCGGACGCCATCTCGGGGCCGTTCGGCAGCAGGATCGCGACACGGTCCCCGGGGCCGATGCCGCGCTCGTGCAGGAATGTCGCTAGCTGGCCGCAGAGCTCGCGCAGGCCGGCATAGGTCAGCCCGTCATGTTCGGGCGTGCGGATCGCGCAGGACCCGCCGTCGCCACGCAGCAGGAGTGACGGGATCGTGCTGCGGCTGGTTCGATCTTGCGGATCGGAGGTTGTTTCGGGCACGGTCGCTTTCTGTGAGACGCCGTCGCACGCGACGATCCGTTGGCTGGCCACCGCACGCGATCGGATGAGCGATGCATGCGTGGAACGTAATATCAGTCCCGCCAACGCCCGGCAGTGTACCGAGGCCGACGCGCGTAGCCTGAACGTAGCGGTTAAATTGCGGGTGGCGACACCGAACTGACGCCACGAAACGCGACAAATTGTGTCAGGCTTGCGTCAGGCGTCGCGGCTAGCTTTGCGACTGGCCGTCCGGCAGCGGTTCGGCGGGCTGGCTCATGTCGCCCATGCTCTGCGTCATGTTCCGGCCGCCCATCGTCTGGGTCATGCCGCCCATCGTCTGGCTCATCCCGGCCGTCCGCGGCGTGTCCTCGGGTGCCACCGCGGGAGGCACCGGGAGTGTCCAGAAGGCATCGGCGATGTCGTTCTGGATGTGGCGCAACTGCAGCTGCACCCAGTCGAGGAACTCGTGCAGGCCGCGCAGGATGATCTGCTCGATGGTCTGGTCGGTGAGGGCCGCGCGCAGCTCGTCGATCCGCTCCAGCGCATCGCCGCCGCGTCGCAATCCGTAGTCGGTGCGCAACTGTCCGATGGCCCAATTGACCTGGCGCAGGGTGAGCACCAGCGAGCGGGGAAATGCGTTGTTCAGCAGCAGGAAGCCCGCGACCGCAGTCGGGGTCAGCGAGCTCGGCATCACCCGGCGATAGGCATGATAGGCGGCCGCCGATCGCAGCACGGCACTCCACTGGCTGATATCGACCTGGCTGCCGACGCCGGCCTCGCGCGGCAACAGCGTGTGGTACTTGATGTCGACGAGCCGGGTGGTCTGGTCGCCGCGCTCCAGGAACTTGCCGATCGAGTAGAAGTACCAGCCCTGGTCTCGGTAGAAGGTGCCCTCGGTGATGCCGTAATGGGTCTGGCACTCCTGCTTCAGGCGCGCGCACAGGGCAGAGAGCTGCGACGAGCGGATGTCGCGCGCGGTCAGTCGCCTGACCCAGTTGTGGAACACGTTGATGTGGGTCCACATCTCGGTCGAGATCAGCGGCCGCAGGGTGCGCGCGTTCTCACGGGCAACGGTGATGATGCTGGCGATCGAGTTCGGATTGTCGCGGTCCAGCACGTAGAAGTCGGCCACACCGCGCACGTCGGCCTCGCTGTGCGTGCTGTAATAGCGCTCGTCATCGGCATTGATCTGGATCACCGAACGCCAGCCATTCTCGACGTGGCTGGTGCGGGTGAAGGTCTCCGTCACGTCGAGGATGCGGGCCAGGTTCTCGATCCGCTCCATGTAGCGGGCGAGCCAGACCGTGCTTTCGGCGTAGCGCGACAGCAATGCCTGGGTGCGCATCGGCTGGTCGCCGCTTGCCTCCTGCATCTGGATCGACGCGGATGCCTCGGTCATGACAGCACCCAGGTATCTTTCGAGCCACCCCCCTGCGAGGAGTTCACCACCAGCGAGCCCTTCTTCAACGCGACCCGCGACAGTCCGCCCGGAAGCACCCAGGTCGAGTGCCCGGTCACCGCGAAGGGGCGCAGATCGACGTGGCGCGCCTCGACGCCGTCGTCGCAGAGCGTGGGTGCGGTCGAGAGATTGATGACCGGCTGGCTGATATAGTTCGCCGGGTCCGCCTTGAGCTTCTCGCGAAACTCCGCCAGCTCGGCGCGGCTCGCATGCGGACCGATGATGAGCCCATATCCGCCGGACTCGCCGACCGGCTTGACCACCAGCTTCTCGAGATTGTCGAGCGTGTACTGCAACCCCTCCGGCTCCCGGCAGATCCGCGTATCGACGTTGTTCAGCACCGGCTCCTCGTCGAGATAGTAGCGGATGATGCGCGGCATGTAGGCATAGATCGCCTTGTCGTCGGCGACGCCGGTGCCGACCGCATTGGCGATCGCGACATTGCCGCGCCGCCATGCCTCGACCAGCCCGCGGACGCCGAGCTGGCTGTCCGGTCGGAACACGTCCGGATCGAGAAAGTCGTCGTTGAGCCTGCGGTAGATCGAATGCACGCGCCGCAGCCCGGAGATGCAGCGCATGTACACGCGGTGGTTCTCGACCACGAGATCGCGGCCCTCGACCAGCGGCACGCCCATCTCGCGCGCCAGGAACACGTGCTCGAAATAGGCCGCGTTGTAGATGCCCGGCGACAGCAGCACGACCTGCGGATCACCGACCCCCACGGGTGCGATTTCCGCCAGCGCCTGCGCCAGCCGGACGCCATATTCCTCGACCGGGCGGATGCCGATGCCGGCCACCAGGTCGGGCAGCACGCGCAGCATCATGTGCCGGTTCTCGATCACGTACGAGACGCCGGACGGCGTGCGCGCGTTATCCTCGAGCACCAGAAAGCGTCCGGCCTCGTCTCGCACGATGTCGGTGCCGTTGACATGCACATAGACGCCGAGTGGCACGTCGAGCCCCATCATCTCCGGGCGGAAATTGCTGTTACCCAGCACGAGGTCGCGCGGGATGATGCCGTCACGCAGGATGTGCTGCTCGTGGTAGATGTCCCACAGGAAGCGGTTGATCGCGGTCACCCGCTGGATCACGCCACGCTCGACAAGCGACCATTCGGCCGCCGTCAGGACCCGCGGGATCAGGTCGAACGGCAGGATGCGGTCGATCGCGTCGCGGTCCGAATACACCGTGAAGGTGATGCCGAGATTGTACAGCTCGGCCTCGGCGGCAGCGGCGCGACGGCGCAGTTCCTCGACATCGAGCGATCGCAGCCGGTCGCGGATCAGCCGGATCGCGGGCTCCTCCGGCTGGTCGCGTTCATGATCTCGCAGAAGAAGTGCTGCGTGCCGTAGTTTGCGAAGAGACCGGTCATCGAACCGGTGTCGGCTGCAGCAATCTTGTCCGACCCGCTCATCTCGATCCGTATTCCAACTGCGTCCGACCCCGTGCTTCGCGTCCGAATGGCCCGTGCTTGCGCCCGTGTCGATTGGCGGAGCCCGGTCGGCTTGTGGCCCCGGTATCGCACCCCGTCCAGCGGATGCTGCTGTATCGAGAGCGTTGTAGCAAGAAACCTGCCGTGCTCTCAGCGCGTGACGGAAGCCGACGCCAGAGCTGGTCGAGCTGGCCTGCCCGTCGCGCGAAGGTGAACAAGCTGTCATGTTCCGGCAGGATATGGCAGTATCCATGACCGGCTGCGATGCGCCGGCTGGGTAACCGTGGGGACATCCCGCCGATGTCGGACCAGGATCAGCTTGAGGAACGACGCTTGCACCTGGTCGAGGAGCCGGTGCGCGGTCGGGCCGTGGCAGGGTCCGGGGCCGATCTCCTGTCGATCGTGCTGACCGTTTCGGCAGCCAGTGCGCCGACGCGGACCGCGCGCCATCAGGTGGTCGATCAGGTTCGGAGCCTGCGTCGGTGGCTCGGCCATGCCGGTCTCGACTCCGTCCAGGCGGAAATCCTCGTCATCGATGGCGGCGCGCTCGGCATGAGCGATATCGCCCCGCTCCAGGCGCTGTCGGCGCGGGCGGTGCCGTTTCCGCGTCATTCGGCGTCCGGGCGGGCAGCCCTGCGCAATTATGGCCTCGCCCGGGCAGCCCATCCGCTGGTGCTTTTCGTCGATGCCGAGGTCGAGCTCGGCGATGCGCTGTTGCCGGCGCTGCTGGCGGTCGCCCGCGACCCGGAGGTTGGCGCCGTCGGTCCGTGGCTGGTCCCGTCTGCGGCTCGTGCCGACCGGCCGTTGCAGGAGCAGGCGGTCTCGGCGTTATGTGGCGGCTGCCTGCTGGTGCGGCGCGACCAGGCCCGTCGGTTGCGCGGGTTCAACGCGGCCATCAGGCCGGATCTGGCGTGCGACGTCGATTTCTGCCTCCGATTGCGGGCGGCCGGCGACCGGATCGTCTGCACGCCGCATGGGCTGCCGACGCACGGCGCGGCCCGGATCCGGATCGAGGACCCGAAGGTGATGGCGACGCTGTCCGGGATCTGGAACGGCCTGACGCCGCAGGCCATCGACGAGAACCGTGTGCTGACCGACACCCCGTCCGAGTTGCCTGTCATGGAATTACCGAAGCTGCTTCACCCGGTTCCCACGGCAGTACTCCTGCCCGATCCGGCGCCAGGTCCGCCGACCGATGCGCCCGCCGCGCCGGCGGATCCGACCATGCGGCTGAAGACGGCGATCCCGGCCGACGAATTTGACCTGCGGGACATCCTGCTGGGCCTCATGCAGCCGGCCCAGGTCGTGCCGCCGATACTGCCGCCAGTACTGGCGGCGGTACCACCGCGCGCCGTGCCTTCGGAACCGCAGCCCGGTCCGGTCATCGAGGCTGTTCCGCGACCGCAGCCGCCCCCGGTGCCAGGCGCGCCGTCGAGACCGCCTGCGACCACGGCGCCGGTCGCCGCCTGGAGCAGGTCGAAACCGGCGCCCACGACGCCACCTGCGCCGCCTGGTCCGGCACCCGGACGTCGATCGAGTTGGCGTCGGACCGAGTAGCTGGATCACGGCGATCCTCTTGGCCGCTGCCGGCGCGTCAGGCATAGAGACGACAGCGCCCGGACGGGTGGCCGAGTGGTTTAAGGCAGCGGTCTTGAAAACCGCCGTAGGTGCAAGCCTACCGTGGGTTCGAATCCCACCCCGTCCGCCATAAAAGTCGTGTGCTTTGCCTATGAGGCTCACCTTTTCGACGAGCGATTCTGAACGGTCTTGAGAGACGCTTTTGGTCGTGTCGTTCAGGTGGAACCTGCCGCCTCGTGGCGTTGAAGCGCTTCTTTAAGTCTATGCACGAACGACGAAAAGCGCTTTCCAGCACAAGCGCCTCGTCTTGCTGTTGAGGTTCGGGTCGGGTTGTAAGCCTAGGCCGGCATCCGCGCCAGAAACAGGTCCGCGACCCCCGAGCGCCTTGCGCTGCTGATCCCAGGCTCGTGGCAGGCGGGTATCTTGCATCAATCGGTTTGCAGTCAGCCCGACCGGCTGCTGCCCGGTCAGGATTGACGCCGCAATGAGCTGCTGCCGGTTTCGTGGACGCCGAGATCAGGGTGTTTCACGAGATGGGACGGCGTGAAGCCGCCTAGCTCATCTCTGCATATCGGCTTCTGTCTCGATCGTGCGACATACCACTCGGTCTCGGCCACTTCGCTTCGCATTGTATAGGGCCCTGTCAGCCTCCCGGAGCGCCGTGGCCCCGTCAACCGACAATGCGGTCAGAGTGACTGCGCCGATCGAGGCGGTCACCTCCCAGCCAAGGGCGCGCATGGAATCCCTAAGCAACACGCGGAGCCGCTCTGCCAACGCAGCGATGTCGGAGTCCTGCTGCACCAGGATTGCAAACTCATCGCCGCCAATCCGGGCGACGATGTCCTTAGCCGCAAGCATACTTCTGAGACTGAGGGCCACCTGTCGCAACAGGCGATCGCCGACTTCGTGACCATTAAGGTCGTTGACCCGCTTGAGCCCGTCCAGATCCAGATAGAGGATGCAAACAGGCTTTCCGGTTTGCTGGAGCAAGCCAAGTTGCTTGTCGAGCTCAACCATGAAAGCGCCGCGGTTCGGGAGCCCTGTCAAGGCATCGATCCGTGCCAGGCGCCGAAACTCGAGTGTCGTCATGACCGAGTCGGCCAGGACCTTCAATGTGTAACGCTCGTCTTCTGAAACATCGCGCGGCTGCGGGCCGATGACGCACAAGGTGCCGAGTGCATACCCCTCGGAGCTTACGAGCGGCTGGCCGGCATAGAACCGCATTCTTGAGCCACCCAGGAAAAGCCCGTTTTCGGCAAAACGAGGATCGTCAAGCGCCTCTGGTACGATGAGCATCTGGTCAGGATTGAGGATCGCGTGCGCGCAAAAGGCCGTATCCCGTGCCGCTTCGGTTTCCTCGATCGCGTAGCGTGCCTTGAACCACTGCCGCTCAGCGTCGATCAACGAGATCATCGAGGCCGAGGCGCCCGTCAACCGCGCGGCCAGGTTTACGATGCTGTCGAAACTTGCCTCGGCCGCAGTGTCCAGGATGTCGTACGAATGCAGCGCCTGGAGACGCGCCGCTTCATTGACAGGTCTAGGCACCCTGGTCATTCGACATGCTAGCGGCTTGGAACCTTCGCTACCAGCAGGCGCCGCTGAAGATCGGCTTCCTCTTGCTTCTGTGATGAACCTCGGTTTGTTATAGTGAAGCCGCGTTAGCCTCGACCAGCTCGTCGATCAGCCACAACAGACCCCGATCGCGTGCCGAACGCTGATGCCACACCGCCGCCATCGGGAAGCGCAACGGCTCGTACGGCAGTTCCAGCATGACCAATGAGTTCTGACGCGACATCTGCAGCGCCAGGCTGCGCGGCAGCGAGGCGATCAGGTTCGTCTGTTCGAGGATGGGGGCGACCGGCGCGTAGTTCGGCACGGTGATCGCGATCCGGCCGACCAGCCCGCTCTCCGGGCCGGTTTCGATGAGGAGCCGCTCGCTCCAGGTTCTTCGCACGACCCCACGCTCGTCGATGAAACCGTCCATGCCGCGATCCTCGCTGCCGGTGAGCTCGACCACGACATGAGGAAACTCGAACAATCGCTCCCTGGTCAGCACGCCGCGCGTCAGTGGGTGGTCGGTTCGTACGACGATGGACTCCTCGTCGTTCATGACGACCCGGCTGCACATCCGCTCGGGAATGTCGTCGACCCAGGTCAGCAGCAGGTCGACCCGGCCTTCGTCGAGGAACCGCACGGCGTCCGTTCGATTGCCCGGAAAGACCCGCAAGGTGACATTGGGCGCCTTCGCCGCGAGCGCTGCCACGAGCGGCGGGACGATGGTGCAGCTCGGATAATCGGACGCGATGATCCCGAAGCTCCTGACCGCATCGCGTGGAATGAACGGTCTTGCCGCGACCGCATCGAGAAGCCGCTGCATGCCGTTGCGGATATCCGGCGCCAGGTCGGCCGCCCTTGGCGTCGGCTCCATTCCTCCGGGACCGGTGACGAAGAGTTCGTCCCCGAGGGTCTTTCTCAGGCGCGCCAAGGCATGGCTGACGGCCGAGGGGGTCAGCCCGAGTTCGCCGGCGGCGCCGCTGACACTCCGATGCTGCATGATCGCCTCGAAGACGCGGAACAGGTTCAGGTCGACGCTTCGCAGGGTCAAGATGATCTCCAGGATGACTTCAATTCAGTGGCAGGCTGAAAAATATTCACGGATTGGCAGCAAAAATCGACTCCAGTATAGCGACCAGGCAATCTTTAGGTGCGGGTGATCAGACTGTCGAACCTAGCCAAGCGTGCAGACCGATTGTTCCAGATCACGCATCGCGCGCTGGCTTTTCAGGATCCAGCCCCGAACGCCGACACAGCAGTTCACGCGCCTTGCGCAACGATCCAGGCCGAGTCATCATCCCTCGGAAACGCTGAGGGATCTCACCGCCCGTTCACCTGCACATGACGACGGAGCCCAGGATGCGGTGGTCCGGACAGACGACCCGATATCTTGTCCTGCTGCTTCCGCCGCTCACGTCCGGTTGCAGCGCCGCCCCGGCGCAGAGCATCCTCGGCTCGTTCTTTCCCGCCTGGATGCTGTGCGCCGTCATCGGTGTCGCCGGATCGGTCGTGCTGCGGCTTCTGCTCGGGGCGACCGGCATCGGGACACACGTTCCGGTTGCACCGCTCAGCTACATCGCGGTCGCCGGCGCGGTCACGTTGCTGGCCTGGCTCTTGTGGTTCGGGCACTGATCGATGCTGGTCGTGCGCCGGCTGCTCGGTATCCTGTTCTCGGTCATCGCCGTCGTGGCGTTGGTGGTCCTGGCCGTGCTCGCCTCGCAGCGGCTCAGCGTCCGTCCACGCACCGACGATGCGTTCCTGCAGGCCGATCTCGTCCACATGGCGCCGGATGTCAGCGGACGCATCGTCATCCTGGCAGTGCATGACAACGAGCTCGTGCATGCGGGCGAGCTCCTGTTCGAGATCGACCCCGAGCCGTATCGGCTCAGGGTAGCGCAGGCTGCGGCCGAGGTGCGTGGTCTCGAAGGCAAGCTGGGCGTCACCAGCGACCAGGTCGCCTCGCAGACCTCCAAGGCACAGGCCGCCAACACCGGCATCGGCACCGCCAAGGCACAGCTGGATCTCGCCAGCAGCACGCTTGCACGCCTGCAACCTCTGCTGGCCCGGGGCTTCGTCACCGCGCAGCAGGTGGATCAGGCTCGCACCGCCCGGAAGTCCGCGCAGCTGTCGCTCGAGCAGGCACGCCAGCAGGCCGAGGAGGCGAGGAAAGGCATCAGCAGCATCAAGCCGGCGGAGCAGGATCTTGCGGCAGCGCAGGCTTCGCTGTCACTGGCCGAGCGCGACCTGCGACTGACCGCAGTGCGTGCGCCGTGCGACGGTCGCATCACCGGCCTCGACATTGCCGCCGGCGAGTTCGCGGATGCCGGCAAGCCGCTCTTCACCATCATCGATACCGAGCACTGGTGGGCTGTCGGCAATTTCCGCGAAACCGATATGTCGGGACTGCAGCCCGGCCAGCATGCCCTCGTGTATGTGCTCGCGGCACCCGGCGCGGCGCTTGCAGGCACCGTCGAGAGCCTGGGTTGGGGCGTGTCGCCGGATGAGGGTGCGCAGTTCGAGGGCCTGCCGCGGGTGCCGCGGAGCCTGAACTGGGTGCGGATCGCGCAGCGCTTTCCTGTACGGGTGCGGCTCGACACGCCACCTGCCAACCTGATGCGCATCGGCGCGTCGGCCGCCATCGTCATCGAGAGATGAGCGACGGCACCGTCCTTGGAACGCCCGGCCGCATCATCCGCCGGCACCCGCGGCTCGCGGTCGACCGGGGCGATCCGCCGCTCGGGGCTGCACAGCTTCTCCGGTTGCTGGCACCGACCCCCGGCCGCCTCGGAAACACGCTGCGACTGACCATCCTGGTGCTGGTGACGATCACCCTGAGCGAGATCTTCCGCATCCCCGAAGCTGCCCTCTCGGCCTACGTGGTGCTGTTCGTGTCGCGTGGCGAGGCAGCCTCGACGGTGATGACCGCCGTGATCGTCTGCATCGCCGTCGTGCTGGCACTCCTGCTCACCATCGCGCTGTTCGGTCTCAGCCTGGCGGAGCCGGCGCTGCGCATTCCCCTGGTGGCGCTGGCGACGTTCGTTGCGATGTTCCTGTCGCGCACCTCGTCGCTGGGGGCAGCTTTCTTCGGCGCCGGCTTCATCATCGCCTACGCCCTGACCCTCGGCGACCAGGTGGTGCAGCTCTCGCTGATGCCCGGCGAGACGACCAACGCCGCGCAGTTCGCGCTCCCCGAGCTGGCCTTCATGCCGCCCGAGGAAGCGCTGGTGCATTTCCTGTTGTGGATCGGCCTGGTCGTGAGCATGCCGATCGCCCTGGTGATCGGCCTCAACCTGCTGACCGGACGCGATCCTGGGCTGCTGCTTCGGACGCAACTTGGCGAGCGTCTGGCCATGGCGGCGCGTCTCTGCCGCGGCGAGTCGGGTGCCGAGGCGGGGATGGGTGCGCTCGCCGCACAGGGGATCGACGGGCTGCTCGGGCTCGACCACCTGTCCGGCCTGCTGCATCGGCATCGTCGCCCGGAGGCCGATATGCACGCGCTGATCCGCGAGATCGACCGCCTCGGACTGGTGCTGCTGGCCTGGGCGCGACTGGCGGGCGCGTCGCCGCCACGAGCGCCATTGTCCGAAGCGGCAGCGTTCTGCGATGCGGCCGGGCAGGCGGTACGCACCGGCACGACGCCTGGCACACTGGCACAGGGGGAGGTGGCGGTGCCGGACCCGCACGATGTGCCAGGCGCCCGCCCATTGGCCCGCGAGCTTGCGCGCACGCTGGCTGCACTCCGTACCGCCCTCACGACGACGCGGGCAGCGACGCGTGCGCCCGGAGCCGCCGCCTCGCCACGTCGCCTGCTCGCACCGGACGCCTTCAGCAACCCGGCCTACCCGCGCTTCGCCTTCAAGGTGACGCTTGCCGTGATGGCCTGCTACGCCATCGAGACGCTGACCGACTGGCCGGCGATCCATACCTGCATGATCACCTGCTTCTTCGTGTCGCTCGATACGGTCGGCGAGACCGTGCACAAGGCGGCGCTTCGCATCACCGGATGCCTGATCGGCGGCGCGCTCGGGATCGGCACCATCCTGCTGCTGATGCCGCTGATGACGGATCTCGGCAGCCTGCTGCTGGTGCTGGCGGTGGTGACCTTCATCGCCGGCTGGGTGGCGACCGGCAGCGACCGCATCAGCTATGCCGGCTGGCAGATCGCGCTCGCCTTCTACCTCACCGTGCTGCAGGGCTTCGGCCCGACGCTGGACATGCAGACCGCGCGCGACCGGATCATCGGCATCCTGCTCGGCAATGTCGTGGTGTTCGTGGTGTTCACGACGATCTGGCCGGTCCGGGTCGCCGGCGTCGTGCGGGCCAACCTCGCCAAGGCGGTCGGGCAGTTTGCCGGCCTCATGCAGCCGGTATCCTCGGTCGGGCATGCGACACCCGCCGGCTCGGAAGCATGGCACGGGATCAGCCAGGCGATCGGCAAGGCCAACGGGCTGCTGGTGAACGATGCATACGAGACCCGCCGGCCGCCCGCGCCGCATCCGATCGACGCCGCGACGCTGGCCCGGGTGCACGCCCTCGTCGTTCCGTCCGCGGTGATCCTGGCGCTCGCCAGCGATCCCGCCTGGCCATCGGTGCCGGAGGCAATGCAGGCGGTCATCCTGGCGCATCACCGCAACATGGCCAGCTGGTTCGCAGAGTGCGCTGCCTGGATCCGCGGCGATGCGGCGGATTGCGCACCGCTTCCGGACCCGCCGCGGCTGGAGGTGCCGGGCGCAACGCCATCGATCGACCCGGCTGCCCCGGACGTCGCGGTCCATCTCCAGGCGCGCTCGGTCTGGTACGCGCTGATGCAACGCGATATCCGCACGATCCTCGACCAGTTCCAGCCGCAGCGCACGGCCGATCACGAGGCGGAACGAGATGCCACGCTTGCGCTCGCCTGATCGTCGCCGGGCGCTGCTGGCCGGCTGCATGCTGCTGGCCGGCTGCAACGACACCCGCGATCTCGCGCCGGCCTCGCCCGACACGCCGTGGCGCATCGACGTCGCCACCGGGACGCCGTCGGGAGATGCCACCACCACCACCGCCGCGGCGCCGCATTTCACCGTGCCGCGGGATCCGGCGCTGCCATGGCCGGGTGAGCCGGCCGACATCGATCCGAACCACAGCTACTCGCTTGCCGAGCTGATCGACATCGCCGAGCGGCGCAACAAGACGACGCGCATCGCGTGGGAGCAGGCGCGGCAGGCGGCGATCGGCGTCGGCATGGCACAGGCAGCATATCTGCCGACGCTGACCGCCAGCGCGATCGCCGGCTACCAGCGGATCGCGTCGCCATTCCCCTCCAACCTGGTCAACCGCGGCTACATCACCGCCAATGCCGAGGAGGTGTTTCCGGAACTCGCCATCCGCTACCTGCTGCTCGATTTCGGCAGCCGTGACGCGGTCGTGCGCGGCGCGCGACAGCTTTCGTTCGCCTCCAACGTGGTGTTCACCGCGGCGCATCAGAGCCTGATCCTGTCGGTGGCGCAGGCCTACTTCACCCTCGATGGGGTCAACGCGTCGTTACGGGCGGCGAAGCAGACGCTCGGGAGCGCGCAACTGCTGCAGCAATCCGCCGAGGCCCTGGATGCGCGCGGCCTTGGCACGGTCGTCGCCACGGCCCTCGCCCGGCGCGGGACGGCCCAGGCGCGGTTCGACATCGCCGCCGCGACCTCAGCCCAGCACAACGCGATGTATGCGCTGCTGTCGGCGATGGATCTGCCGCCGAACACCGTGCTGCGTGTCGAGGACAGCTCCGGTCGTCCGCTGGTGCGACAGACGGGGCTCGATATCGACACGATGATGCACGAGGCACTATCCCGCCGGCCCGACCTGCTGGCCGATCTGGCACGGCTCCGGGCAGCCGAGGCCGGTGTCGCCGAGGCGCGGGCGGAGCTGTATCCGAAGGTGTCGCTCAGCGCCAATATCCAGGGAAACATCGGTCGCATCAGCGTCGATGGTCAGCGCTATCAGAGCGTCGAGCAGCCGCAGACCGGCGTCTTCCTGCATTTCGACTGGCCGCTCTACCAGGGCGGGCTGCTGCAGAACCGGCTGCGTCTGGCACAATCGCGGCAGGCCGAAGCCGAAGCAGCACTTGCCGAGGGCAGCGAGCAGGACATGCGGCAGGTGGCGCTGGCATACGACCAGGTCGAGACCGGGCTCAGCCAGTACGACGCCGCCGTCGCCCTGCAGGCGGCGTCGCAGCAAGCCGCGGATTCCGCAAGCCAGGCCTACAGCAATGGCGTCGGGACCATCACCGACGCGATCAACGCGTTGTCCACGCTCGCCGCGTCGCGTGCCGCGGTAGCCAAAGCGCATGCCCAGTCGCTGGTCGACGCCGCCGCACTGGCCTTTGCCACCGGCGCCTTGACCTCAAGCATGGTCCCCAGTCTGGCGCCTCGAAGCCGGGTTGGTGCTGGTCGCGGCAGCCTTTCTGATGCAGCTGAATAAGCCGGTCATGGTGGTGCTGTCGCCGACTATCGGACGAGAGTGCAACCTCGACATTCAGGAAATCGCCCGCGCCCTCGCCGCCATGGCTTGGGCCTATGCGCTTTTCCAAATTCGTGTTTCCTGGATCGCCGGCCGGCTCGGGCCGATGCGGACGATCGGGTTACGGTTTCACAAAAGCGCTGACGCAACTCATGTATCTGCCGGATCAGCAGATGACCCCGAAGAGGTACAAATCCATCGATGTCATTCCGGGAGGTTCAGGGTCTTGATGGGACTTCATCTCCGGGAAGGCGCCTGATCAGGACGGCCCGATTTCGACCACAAGCTTGTCCCGCAACTCATTCCACCCGATGAAATCTTTGAAATCTTCGATTGTTGCCAAGACGAAGCAGCCCGGGTCGAGGCTTGGTGTGAGTTGACCGGCCTTCACCACTCTTGTCGCCTCCGCGAGGACGGCGCCTGACCGTACGTCGACTATCTCTCTGCTGCATGCATGGCTCCTCAAGGAGCCTGCCACCATTGCTGACGTCGTAATGGATCAAGTGTTGGTGCTGCCCAAGCGAATTGTCCGCTCAGTCCGCCATTTCGCCGACGGCTGCAGCAAACCGAGGTATCTCAGCTATTTTCTCCCTCTGCGTGTGGATCGGTGCTGAATATTGACCCCCTGAGTGGGGTGATCGGCGTTCAAAGTTGACCCCCTTCGGAACGGCGATGATGCCGCCATGTGCGCAGGTCCGGCTCTGCCAGAGCCGGATGCCGTTCGTCCGCGCCTACCCGCGCCAGGCGCAGGAGATGGTGTTCGACGCCCACAAGAAGGCGTTTGCGTTCTACCGTGGCACCTTTCAGGGCGGCATCTACGACAACATGCGCACCGCGGTGGACGCGCTGCTGATCGGCCGCGAGCGCCACTTCAACCGACGCTTTGCGCAGATGTGCAGCCACAACCTAGTCGAGCCGACCGCCTGCACACCAGCATCGGGCTGGGTTTCGGACGAACCTTGGCCGAAGGCCGCGTAAGTCGTCCGGAAGGTCAGGTCGAGAACCAGGTCAACGTGATGCGGGATCGGTTCTTCAAACCCCGTTTGCGGTTGGACAGCTTTGCCGACATGAACGGCTGGCTGCTCGAGCAGTGCGTGCTGTATGCGCGCGGCCATCCGCATCCTGAGCGTAAGGATTGGCCGGTCTGGGAGATGTTCGAACAGGAGCGGCCAAGTCTGGTGCCGTATGCCGGACGCTTCGACGGGTTCAACGCCCGTACCGCGGCGGTCTCCAAGACCTGCCTCGTGCATTACGACAAGAACCGATACTCGGTGATGGCGCAGGCGGTCGGGCGTCCGGTCGGGGTGCATGTCTACGCCGACCGCATCACAATCCGCCAGGACGGCCAGATGGTGGGCGATCATCCCCGCTGCTTTGCTCGTGATCAGACCGTCTACGATCCCTGGCACTACGTGCCGGTGTTGGCCCAGCAAGCCCGGTGCGCTGCGCAACGGCGCCCCGTTCAAGGGCCGGGTGCTGCCGGGTGCCCTGGGCCGCGTCCAGGGCCGCCTGCGCGGATCCGCCGATGGCGACCGGCAGATGGTGGCCATCCTCAACGCCGTGCCGCTGGACGGCCTGCCAGCGGTCGAGGCGGCCTGTGGCGAGGCGCTGTCTGCCGGGCTGTGCAGCAGCGACGTGGTGCTCAACGCCCAGTCGCGGCGCCGTCCGATGGTGACGGCCCCCACCATCATCACCCCCGACGCGCTCCGCCTCCGACATGAGCCGGTGGCGGACTGCGCGCGCTACGACACCCTGCGGAGCACGAACCATGGAACGACATGAAGTCCTGGACCTGATGCGCGAGTTCAAGCTCGCCGGCATGCAAGCGGCCTACGACGAGGTGCTGAGCGACGCGCTCAAACGCCAGCATCCGTCGCATGGTGCGCTCTTTCGACCAGCGCGAAACCGGGTCGATCAATGGTGCGACGGGTGGCAATCCGGACGTTGTTCTAGAACCAACACGATACGGGAAGTCTGACGATGCAGTCGCGTGTGGGGGGGGCTGAGCTTTCCGCCGCCTCGGCTTAGTGGCTGATCGGCTCGAAGCTGCCGGTTGCCGACCTACTCGGCTCGCCCGAGTGATTCCAGCGACCTCGTGGCCAGGTGATCGAGAATACGTTTCAGTGCTGCGATATTGTTCTCGTCTTCGGCGCTTTCGAGTGCGTCCTGGAGTACTTCGCGGATGTCGTCGGCACCGACCCGCTCCATCTGCCAATTCGGATAAAGACGCTCACGCTTTTCCTCGCTCTGGTCCAGCGAGACGATATCGTAATGGCGCGGATCGCCATGCAGGCTCGCTATCAGCTTCCGCACTTCCGCTGCCGGCCCCTCGATCCATTGGAAAAAGACGCCGCTGCCGAAAACTAGAACCCCGGTGATGCCGCAGGTGAGATTGTGGCGTTGTGCCGACACGATGAGACGGTTGACCTCGGCGTCGTCCACGCCATCGGCGGCCCGACTGCAATATACGAAAGTGTACAGCTTGGGCGCGGTGGGGTCATAGTCAGGGTCGCTTGGGAAACCGGGTTCGTCGAACATGGGTTGGCTCGCTTTGTCTATGCCAGGCAGACCGTGTCACACGGTTGATCACGCTCAGGTTAGCGCATCGATCCTACTTGCGTAAGAAGGGCTCGGTCACCGATAGGCTGGAAAAACGGCCAACTTGGGGAACCGAGTGGCAACCGGTGCGCGGTCGACTGTTGCCATTGCCGACCTGCTTATCTGTCGAACAGCCCGGGATGGCGATGGTAGGCGCTTTGGACGCGGACGGGGCCCTCGGCTGCACAAGTGATCCGAGCATCCTGGCCGCTGTCTATAAACGCTGTAGTTTCTAAAAGAATAGTGGTGCACCGGAGGAAGAAAATAAAGCGAAAGAAGAGAGAAGAAGAACGCAAAAAGAGAGAATCAAGAGAGTAATAATGCTATTGCGCTACTCGTCGGTTTCAACGAACCGACCACACCGAGCAAAGTATCGATTTTTCCGCCGCAAGGGCCCGCTCCAAGAGGCAGCCGTTCTCGCTGAATGGAATGCGCTGGCCGCATCTTCGCACGTTGCCGCAGCCAGCAAGCTCGACGAGGGACGGCGCACGACGCTCCGGGCCTGGCTCGCGGAACTGGCGGCCTAGCCGGTTGGATGGTCGCGTCCGAGGCCATGCGTCTAAGCCCGCTGTGGCAGGGGAAGCAGGGCCGCGGCTGGAAGCCGAGGTTTGACGACATCGTGCGCAAGGCCAAGTTCAGGAAGCTCATAGAGGGCGGTTATCCGGCTGTCAGTGCTGCGCCGCAGCCAGCTGCGCCGGCTCGGGAGGGAGCGCCTCGAAGGTGAGACGGCCGGGGACCGGACCATCGAGGGGTTCGTCTCGTGACGTCGCAGCCTGCCGTGGTGCCCGATCGATCTGTGCTTCAGCTGCCAATGCGTGGCTGCTGGCACTAATGCGGATCACCACGGCCGGTGCGGTTCCGGTCGCAACCTGGCGACCCTGTCGCGACAAGGTTCTCCCAGAAAGCCCGCAGAAGTCGCTTTACCGGCCCTTGAGGTGGCCTGCCTGGTGGCGCTCCGTGGCGGTGGCTCGGAGGTCCTGGCAAGGCGTCACGGCTACTGACGGGCATCTACCTGCCGTTCAAGCCGGGCACCTACCTCCGGCTGCTCGGCCGTGGGCTGCTTGAGTTTAGCGAGCCAATGCACCTGGTGCTGGCGCTCGGCACGCTGGTGGCGATCGCTTGCCAACCGGCGCTGCGTAATCCCGCGGAAGCGAAGTTCTAGCTCGCATGCAGCACGTCGCCATGCGGCCCGGTGATGACCGACAGCATCCAAGGCTCGTGGGGCTCCTTGCTCACAGGCGCTGAAGCCTGATCGGCTGCCGGGCCGGCTTGGTCATCATCACCTGATCGCCGGTAAAGAGCGGCGCGAGATGCGGGGGAGGGGGAAGGCCGATGGCAGGCCATGCAACGGATAAGTCTCGGGGCTTGAGCCGCGCGCACACCCCGTCCAGATCGTGTGACTGTCGAGGGTATCCGAGCCGCAGTGCGACCTCGTTGCCGCGGTCATCATCACCGCAGCAGTGTGAGAGCTTGAGCAACCGCAGAGCCGGCAAGCGCCCGTCACCACCTCAACAGGCGCCTGGAGGCCTAAATGCGGTACAGTCGCTCAGCTGTGCCAGAAAGGACCGCGTAGGCTTCACGTTCAGACAGGTGCGAGACAGCTTGCGCGATTGCATGCAAGATCATCGACCCCCGCGCGAACAGGCGATCGACCGGAAGATTTGTTCCAACCATTACCCGCTCAGGACCGAAGATTTCGATCGTGCGCGTCAGCAACGGGACGGTGTCGGAGGCTGTCCAATTCGGATGTCCAAGGCCAAACCCGGACAACTTGACGGCTACATTGGGTGCCTGAGCCAGCCGCCACAACGCAGTCGCCCAGGCGTGCACGCCCACCACCGTCCGATCGATCGGCATGCCAAAATGATCGAGGATGAGCGTCGTGTTGGGGAACGCTCGAGCAAGGACCAAGGCCTGCTCCATCTGTTGCCAGTAGATCTGGAGATCGAAGCTCAGGTCATAGGCTTGGAGAAGCGCGAAGCCATTCCGCCAAGCGGTCCGCTCCATGAGATCGGCGGATGACGCGGTGCGCAGTGCCGGATTCGCATGCCAATTCAGGATCTGCCGAATACCACGCAACGCGGAGCTTGCAGCTTTGTGTCTTTCGAGCACCTCCTCGACACGCGGGTCGGCCAGGTCGGCATGAGCCACGATCGCGGTGGGCTGACCTGATTGCCTAATCAGGCAATCGAGCCAGAGCGTTTCACCGACAGGGTCGTTCCGATCCCAGCCATTCTCGACATGTACCGTCTTGCGCACATCGGCTCCTGCCACGTCACGTCGATAGTCGCTGGGCAGGTAGTCGCGACGAATCGGCTCGAGATCGCCTTCCAGTTGTGGCGGCCGATCTCGTTGGCTAAGCCAGGGATAGGGATTGTTCGCCAGATCCTGGAAGTGGTGGTGAGCATCCACGAAGGCCAGCGGCGCAACGCTCGTTCGTATGTCATCGATGTGCTCCGGCACAGCGTCCTTCATCGGCGTGGGCGCGCGAGCCGGTCGATATAGACCGCCAGGATGACAACGGTGCCCGACGCCACGTATTGCCAGAACGACGGCACGTTCAGCAGGGTCAGGCCGTTTTGCAGGCCGCCGAGCGTCAGGGCACCGATGACCGAGCCTAACGGGTTCCCGATCCCGCCGAACAGGCTGGCGCCTCCAATCACCGCCGAGCCGATCGCCTGCAGTTCGAACCCGGTGCCTCCGATCGGCTCCGCAGCACCGATGCGCGCGATCAGCACGAAGCCTGCAAGGCTCGAAAGCAGGCCGGACAGCACGTAGACAGTTATCTTGACGGCTTCGATATTGATGCCGGAAAGTCGTGCCGCCTCTTCGTTGCCGCCGACTGCGATGATCCGCTCGCCGAGGGCAGTAAAACGGATGAGAAGAAACCCGAGAGACGCCACGAGGATCGCAAGCACGACGGGCGTCGGAATGCCCAGCACTTGGCCCGCGAAGGCATCGCGCATGGATTGCGGCAGCCCGTAGATCGGCTGTCCGTTCGTGTAGATCAGAGCAGCACCCCGATAGACGCTCAGCGTGCCGAGCGTGACGATGAAGTCTGGTAGGCGTAGCTTGGCGATCAGAAGGCCGTTCAGCAGGCCGCAGGCAAGGCCCACCAGCAATCCTGCCAGCAGCCCGACGAGCAGGCCGTGCGACAGCATGTCCGAGGCGACAATGCTGGATAGGCCGACAATCGAGCCGACCGACAGATCAATGCCGCGGGTGATGATCACGAGTGTCATGCCGACGGCGATCACGCAGTTGATCGACGACTGCAGCATGATGTCGACCAGGTTGGCCGGCTGGTAGAAGCTGTGCGTCGCGAGCGAGAAGACGATGAAGAGTGCGACGCAGCCCAGAACGGTACTTGCCTGCCGGAACAGGCTGCTATCGATCGTCAGCCGGCGTCTGGCCGGCCGGTGCAGGACGCTGGCCGGGTTTGCAGTGTCATCGATCATCGAGAGCCTCCCAGGCTCGCATAACGCATCAGTATGTCCTCGTTGAGCTCACCGTCATTATCCAGAACGTGTGTCAGGTGGCCGTGACTGACGATGCCGATCCGATGCGAAAGCAGGAGCAACTCCGGCAGCTCCGAGGAGATCACCAGAAGCGCCGCCCCGTCAGCGGCGAGCCGGCGCAGCAGCGCATAAATCTCCGCCTTGGCGCCGACGTCGATGCCGCGCGTCGGCTCGTCGAACATCAGAATACGAGCGCCTGTGGCGAGCCATCGAGCAATGACGACCTTCTGCTGGTTGCCGCCAGAAAGATTGGCCATAGGGGTCGCAATGTCGGCCGGCCGGATCTGCAGGTCCGCAACGTAGCGACGGATTTCCGCCCGCCGTGTCGCGCCACGTAGCACCCCGAAGCGGCTGAAGCGGGTGTCGCTGGCCAGACCGAAATTCTGCTCTATCGACATCATCGGGACAATGGCGTGCCCGCGCCGGTCCTCGGGTATCAGGGCGATCCCGGCGGCCATCGCCTGCTTCGGACTGTCGATGGTGACCTGTCGGCCGGCGACGCGGATCTCGCCACCCGTGAGAGGGTCGATCCCGAAGATCGTGCGCATGATGGCGGATCGGCCCGAACCGACAAGACCGGCGAGACCAACGATTTCTCCAGATCTCACTGCGAGATCCACGTCACGGAGTCGCGCCGTCGAAAGCCTCGAGAGCTCCAGGAGGGGTTTCTGCTCGGTCTGCTTGCCGACCGGCTTGCCCTCCAGGGCGACCGACAATTCCCGGCCGGCGATCAGCTCGTTGAGCTCAGCGTCGGTGAAGTTCTGCATGCTGTCGCTTGCGATCACCTGGCCGTCGCGCATGACCGTGAAGCGATCCGCGATCGCGCGGATCTCTTCCATGCGGTGCGAGATGTAGATGATTGCCTTGCCCGCCTGACGCAGTCGATCGATAACCCGGAACAGGCCGTCCCGCTCGGTGGGCGTCAAGCTGGAGGTCGGCTCGTCGAAGGCGATGATACGGCCTCCCCGCGCCAGAGTGCGGCCGATCTCGACGAGCTGGCGGTCCGCCATGCCGAGCGACGAGATCGGCGTGTCCGCCCTCAGATGCGGCGCAAGCGTCCGAAGAATTTCGGCCGCATCCTCGCGGTTGCGCCGACGCGGCACGAGGCTCACCCCACGAGCCTGGCCCAGATAGATGTTCTGGGCGACGTCGAGCTGTGGCACCAAGCTGAGTTCCTGGCTGACCAGGCCGATGCCAAGCGACAGCGCATGCCGCGGGTTCTCGACGCTCACCACGCCCAGCCCCTGCAACTCGACCGAGCCTTCATCGGGTTGGACGATCCCGAACAGCACCTTCATCAGCGTCGACTTGCCGGCTCCGTTCTCGCCGAGAAGCGCATGCACTTCGCCGCTCTGCAGCGTCAGGTCGACACCCTTCAGGACAGTGACGCGCCCAAAGCTTTTGCAGATCCCGCGCATCTCCAACGTGGGTGCAGAATTCACGTGCTCCTCCGCCAATGCGAAAGTCGCCATGATGCGACCCTACTTGGCTGGAGGAGCGGTGTAACGAGCCACATTGTCCTTCGTCAGCACGACGTTGGGCGAAACGATCCAGGGCGGGAGCGGTTGGCAATTCAGCAGACGGAGCGCGACATCGACCCCGAGCTTGCCCTCTTCCAGCGGGAACTCGGCGACGGTGGCGCGCATCTCGCCCCCGGCGATGGATCTCTTGGCCTCGCGGATGCCGTCCGTGCCGACCACGGCAACCTTGGCCGCCAAGCCGGCATTACGCACCGCTTCGAAGACGCCAAGCGCCATGCCATCGTTGTTCGCGTAGATTCCGACGATATCGGGATGCTGCCGCAGGATGTTGCTCGTCGCGTTCAGGGAGGTCAGTCGGTCCCAGTTGCCGGACTGGCTGGCGACAAGATGGAGGTTCGGATACTGCGCAAGCTGCTCCTTGAACCCTTTCATGCGCAAACGCGCATTGGGCGAGCCTGCGGCGCCTTCGATCTGCGCGACGTTGCCGCCGCCCGGATTGACCTCATGAAGAAAGGTTGCCGCCTCGGCACCGATCTTGACCTGGTCGGTGCCGATATAGGTGCTGCCGCCTGGACTCCGTGCGTCGTCGATGATCACAGTTGGGATGTTGGCGGCACGCGCGGCGTTGATCACCGGGACAAGGTTAGAGTCCGATTGCGGCGACAGCAGCAGAGCATCGGGCTTCTGTGAGACCATTGTCTGGGCGAGGTTAAGCTGCTCGACCATCGAGGACTCGTCCTTGGCCGCCTGGACGTCCAGCTTGATGCCGTATTTCGAGGCCTTGTCCCGCGCGGAGGCCGCAACATCCTGCCAGAACTCGTTGATCAGGGTCTTTGTAACATAGGAGAAGTGCAGGTTCTTGACCGGCTTCGGGACGGCTCCAAACTGGGTATCGAGCGCGGTGCTATCAATCGTTGCCGCCGTCCCGGTAGGGTAGGCGGAGCACGATCCGGCGGCGTGTGCTCCGACGCTGCCCATCAGCAAGGCCACCACGCTCACGCTGGCCGCGAGATCTCGGCGAATTCTTTTCATGTTTCCCCCACGCAGTTTTGCACCGCATTGCTTCCGCTTCAGTGGGGTCTCTTGCCCCATCTAGCGAGCCGCTTATGGCACTGTCGGCCGGCCTTCCATGCCGAAGCGCCGTCGCTCGCTTACACCGAGCTTAAAGCCGGAACTTCGTTAAGGGCAATGTAGTTGGCTTGCATGATACGTTAGGCTGTCTTAATTATAATGATCAGGTCTTTCTGTTGCGGTGCGGCGTAATGCAGCTTCCGATCCGTGCGATTTGCGTGTTCCACGCCGCTGCCAAAGCGGGAAGCATTTCAAGGGCGGCGGCGGAACTCGGTGTGACCCCGTCTGCCGTCAGCCAGCAGATCCAGCTTCTCGAGGAACAACTCGGAACGTCGCTCATGGTGCGGACGGGCCGTCGTGTTACCTTGACCGAAACCGGCGAGCGATATTTCGCCTCGATCGGTGACCAGATCGAGCGGATTGCCGAGGCGACGAGTCAGATACGCGGCGTGCGATCGGTCATGGCGCTGAACGTGCGCGCCTCGCCAACACTCTCGAACAAGTGGCTTCTCCCCCGGCTTGCCTCACTCGTTGACGAGCGCCCCGATCTTGAACTCCGGCTCGATGGTACAAGCCAGCCTACGGACTTCGAGCGGGAGACGGTCGATGTCGAGATCCGGCATGGCGACGGACGCTGGCCGGGTCTTTTCGTCGAGCCGTTTGCCGAGGAAGAGTTCTTGGCAGTCTGCGCGCCGTCCCACGCTGCCCCGGGCAGCCTTTCGGCGTTGGAGCTGCTCGATCGCCGCCTGATCCATTCGGTGAAATCGCAGGTGCAATGGACACGTTGGTTCGCAGCTGCTGGCGTCGAGCCGAACCGACGGTGGCGCAAGGTCCTTTTCGACCGCAGCCACATGGCTATCGACGCCGCCGTCGATGGTTTGGGTGTAGCACTCGAGAGCACGCTCATGATCGAGCGGGAGCTCACGCGCGGCCTCCTGATCCTGCCGCTACGAGAGGCGCCCAGGATCCGCCTGGTCACACAATGGATCATCTGCCCGAACTCGCACCTGCGGAAGCGTCAGGTGCAGTTGTTCCTGGACTGGCTTCGTCGCGAACGCGATAGCTGGCAGGCCTTGCAACACAAGGAGGAGCCCGGAGTGGCTGCGCGCCGGGGCGTCATCCAGGCTGCGCCGCCGTCACCCGCCGGGCGGCTACGAACGCGGCGTTCAACTGCCTGAGTTCTGGTTCGGGGCGCAATGAGGGACATCTCAGCCATTTGTCGCTTGACCTTGACCTCTGCGATCACCACGAAAGCGGCCCGCGCCGGCGGCGCGTCCCACGCCATTACTCGGCCGCCACCGCCGACTGCGGACGAAAACGATCCTCCATTTCCCGACGCAGGGCCACTACGTCGTCGTCGTCGACAAGATCGACGTCATCGTAGCTGACGATCTGATCCTTCCTGATGGCTCGCTTGAGCCGCACATGATGGGCAAGACCAATTGGCAAAGCACGCAGAGCAAGGCTTCGACGCGCGGGGATCGCATTGGCCCACACCGCGTAGCCGCCCTCGCCATCGAGCATTTCCCCGACCTGCATGTCCTTCTTGGCCGTGGCCACGGCGTCCCCACGGAATTCTTTTGAGGATCCGGTCGGCTCTCCCCGCAGCACTGCCGACAGCACGCTGATCGAGGCCTCGAGGCCGATGAGGTGGAACGGCCGCCACATCGAGGCATACCAGCCGGAAGGATCGGTCAGCAGCCCATACTGCCTGAAGCAGTTGCGGGCATACTCGCTATGCGCCTTGAAGGTAACGAATACCCCGTAGCGGATATTGTTGGCGACCTCCCGCCCGTCTGGCTCCTGACTGGCGGCGATGTCGACCAGTCCAGGGCTATCGAGGCGACCGCCATCGCTCCTGGGACGAAAGACACGGGCAAGATCGTGGAGGCCGGCAGGCGGAAACGCCAGTCCGTTTTCAGGACAGTCGAGACCCGTGCCGTTCGCCACCGCAGCCATCTCGATGGCCGCCTTGGTCCCGTCCGTGAAGGAATTGTAGAGTTTGGGGTTCAGCTTGTCCCGTGCGACGTCTTCCTCACTCCAGCCGAACAGGCCCCAGACCGTGTCGGGGGTCGAGTAGCGGTAGCGCGGCTCGAAGTTCATCCCTTTTCCAGCGGCGGTCAGCTCGAAGCCGCAAGCGCGTACCCAGTCGACGAGTTCACAGATCAGCGCCGGCTGATCGCCATACGCCATCGAGTAGATGAGCCCCTTCTCCCGCGCCTTGGCGGCCAGGATTGGCCCAACCATGACGTCGGCTTCGACGTTGACCATGACCACATGTTTTCCGTATTCGATGCAAGCGAGCGCATGGCGGGTACCGGCTAGCGGATGTCCCGTCGCCTCGATCACGCAGTCAATCTCCGGGCACGACAACATCGCGTGGACATCGTCGGTAATGAAGGTCTTGCCACTTGTCACCGCCTCGCCGGCGCTTCGTGCGCTGTAAAGCTCCTCCGGCCATCCCACGCGCCCGCATGATTCGCGCGCCGACGACACCGACAGGTCCGTGATCGCTACCATGTGCAACCCGTCGATCCTCTGCGCCTGCGACAGGATCATCGAGCCGAACTTGCCGGCACCGATCAGGCCTACGCGAACAGGTCGGCCGAGGGCCGCTCGTTCCAGCAGCAACGACGAAAGATTCATGTTCGTGTCCCCGACGACGCTGCCGCCGTCCATTGATTATGATGGGCGCCTTGTGACCTGCTGAATGACAGCGGCGCTCAGTGGGCGCTCCATTCTCTTTCCCTGGCATTCGATCCGGGCAGAGGCTGAAAATTGTTCCCGCGCCGAAGATCGGAGTTCGTGCGGATTAGCGCAATTTAGAAAGTCAGGGAGACAATTTAGCTCTTCTAACCAGTCAGACAATAAGGCCGACTTGGGAGAAGCAAATAGGGTCACGCCACGGCTCACATGATCCGGACGTGCACACCCGAACTAAGTGTCGCGCCGGCCAGGTCATCGGTGCGGCGGCTATGGCCATCGGGATGGCAAAAGCCAGCATGGTTGAGCGTCGGATTTCGAGGCTGCGCCGCTGACGGTTTTCCCTGCCAGGCGACGGCCAGCAGATCGCTACACCCTCCGATATTCGAGCTGTGCCTGCCCGTGTAGGTGTGGACCTAATTGCGCAATCATTCCATCATCGCTGGTAGGTAGATTACCGAACTTTCTACAATGTGGAGCTGGGACGAAGGTATGGACTAGAAGGTTGTAGGGGAGGATTACCCCTGACCCACCTGCTGCGAGATGTGCGCTCCGAAGCGGCGAGAGCTGCTGTTCCTCGATCCGATGCAGCGGCCGGCTGATGATGTCGGCGCGAAGCTGCATTAAGCTATCACGTGTGGCCCGGTCTCCAGCAGCGTAAGCCGGTCCAGCCTTTGGCGCGCTCGCAAGCGGTCCGCTCCTTCGATCGGGTTGCGGCTGAGCACAGCACCATTTTCCAGCGAGCCTCGCGACTGCTCCTGCAACCGCGCATCTGACGCAGAGGTTGCGGTATCCCTTCTCGGCACAGACCACAAGCCTTGGGTAGCCGGCGCCCCGGGGGTCTCGTCTTCCGCCTTAACCGCCGGAAAGGGATCACTCGCGGAAGGACGAACGGAAGCCGTGCTATGCAGCGCCGTCTGGCCTCGTCGATCTCGCTCCGGCGAGCTTGGATGATCTCGCCTTTGCGGCAGGCCGTCATGATCTGGAAGCTGAGGCCAGCGGCGACGACGCCCTCCTGCTTTCGGAGGGCAACCGCTAAACGATACACGTCATCGAATGGCAGGGCCATGGTGGTGAACAACGCGAAGGCCCGCCGCTCCATTTTTTCCCGCAACAAACAGCTGACAGCCTTCACGGTATAACGACCAACCTCTTACAGATCACCCTGCGGCACGAGACGAGGGGGCAGCCCACGACCGTTGCTTGACGCCGGTGCAGGGAGGACCGGCCGGCGCTGCAGGAAGCTCATGGTCATGGCAAGATGCGAGGTTCAGCCTTGGCTTTGTCGCCGTGTCAGAAGACGGCGTGATCTCCGCGTTCGGGCGCGTCGGTGCCTGCAAGGACTGAGCGGTAGAACTCAAAGAGGGTCTGGGTTCCCGTCGAGGGCGTCGCGGTCGCATCGTACCGACCCGTCTGCGGGTCCAACACCAACATGGATTCAGTCGCGTAATAGCGACCTATCCGGGCCAATTCCGCTTTTTCCGCCAGCGACGGGACGATCCGGCCAAGGGCTCCGAGGCCTCCGGCAATGACGTCGAGCAGCGCCACGGGTACCGACTGGAATCTGGGCGGGCGACCCAGCAACGCGAATAGCGCCTCACCCTGCTGGCGCGGCGTGATGGCCTCGCCGGGTCCGCCGATCGGCAGGATGCGGTTCCATCGGCTCTCCTCCTCGAGGCAGCCGGCAATGTAATCAGCCAGATCCGCGTCGCTTATGGGCTTGCAGGCGGTGAGTGTCCCGTCGCCGAACACCAGGAAGGGCCGCCCCCGCCGGACGCGTTCGATTTGGCCCGAAAGCGATTTAAAGAAAGCCGTCGGCCTGACGATCGAGTAGCGCAAGCCGGACAGGGTCAGCGCTGCTTCGAATGCCAATTTGGCGTGCTGAAAGGCGAGGAGCGGCTTTTGCACGCAAATGGCAGAAAGCAGCACGAAGTGCCCGACGTCGGCTTGCTGCGCGGCGTCCAGAACGTTGAGGTGGGCGCGATGATCGATCGCCCAGGCGTCTTTGGGCACGCCCGTGCGTGAGGCCATGCACGACACCACGGCGTCGAACCGCTCGTTCGCAAATCCGTCGCGGGACAGCGACGCATTATCGGTGGGATCAACCACCCGTACCGTGGCTCCTTCAAAGAGCCTGGCGATGTCCACCGGTGTCGCCGATCCGCCGATGCCAGGACGCTTGCGGACAAGACAGACGACCTCGTGTCCACGCCGCACCAGCGCGGCTGTCGTCGCGCGGCCGATGGTGCCGGTGGCCCCAAGAACACAGACGCGTTGGCGCAACCCCGCGCCGGGCGGGCCCGACATAGCCGCTGTAGAGTGAATGCGCGCGGCTGCCAATTCCGGCGCAACTGTCTCACTGCCCTTCAAGATGGTCCCACTGCTTTGATCAACACCACATCTGTATCCACTTTTATAAGAATTCACCACCTTGCGAGCGTATCCTGACTTCTTCCTGCCCATCAGGCCATGATGGTACTCCACGCTACGCATCATGACGAGCGACCGGTCATACTCGGTGAACGTGCACGATAGCTCGTCGCTGTGATGCAGAAGGTCGCCTGCCGGGCACGGGGCGGATGTAAAGCGCACGCACCATTGCGCTTTCCTGAAGCGTCAATTCGCTTGCGAGGCGCCCGGCCAGTCGGCGCGCCGACCCAGGTCCCTCGGGATCGCGCGAATCATCGCCAGGAGGCCAACACTCGCCTTTTCGCAATAATCCGGATCGAGCAGCAATTTCTCACTGCATGCCACCAACCGTACGGCTTCAAGCTTGGCAACCATCGGCATCTCGTATCCGTCGCCAAGCACGCTTCGGTTGACGACAAAAACCGCCATACTGGCGGGGTCGACGTGGCCTAATATAATGGCTCCCTAGAGCGCCTTTCAAAACCTTGTACTTCCCGGCGATCTGATTCATGAGGAGAAATACTGACCGGCGCCAACACCAACGACAGCATGCCGTTCGAGGAACTGCTCGACAGCATCCTGCCGATCGGCGGCAAGCCGGACCGGGCACGACACCGGCCGGACAAGCTGCACGCCGACAAGGCCTATGATCACCAACGTTGCCGCCAGGCCTGCCGCCGCCGTGGGATCTTACCCCGCATCGCCCGGCGCGGCGTCGAGACCAGCCAGAAGCTGGGCCGACACAGGTGGGTCATCGAGCGGACCTTCGCGTGGATCAACCGCTACCGCCGGCTCGTCACGCGCTTCGAGCGCAGAAGCGATATCCACCACGCGTTCACCGCTCTCGCCTGCTTATTGATCTGCTTCAACACGCTGCAGAAGGGGTTTTGAAAGGCGCACTAAAATCCGGCATTGGCTGGCATGTGCATCATAGTAAGGAAGCCCGACCACCGTTGTGTAGAGTCTGATGCCGCCTGTTTCGACCGGTTTATGAACCGCGTGCTGGCGGCGGTGATCATGGGACTTGACGCGACACATCCTGGTTCGGAGCGTCGGATCGGTTACCCAATTCGATCGGCTGTGCCTGTAGTTGGATCAGCCAAGACCGGACAGCTTCCATAGAGGCCTCTGCTCCCTCGACCTGACTGTCGGTGCCGGCGTGGGAACGCCGGGGACCGGCCCAGAGGGCGTCCTCAGCTTTCCGGCTGTCCAACCATCGGAGCCGGCGATTCGAGCGATATTCGGGATAATGCTTCCCGTCTCTGATTGTTCTCCCGACGGGAGAGACGAGGCATCTATCGTTGAATCCATGGGCACCGCACCCCGCCCTTACGGAAGCCGAGTTGCCGGTCCAAGATGGAGCTCGCAATGATCGAGATACGACCATTTGCCGGCCTGGGAGCGGCCAATCACGGCTGGCTGGATGCCAGGCACCATTTCGCGTTCGGTGGCTATCGCGACGTGACGCGCATGGGCTGGGGCAGCCTGCGCGTGTGGAACGACGACTCGATCGCGGCACGAAGCGGTTTCCCGCCGCATCCGCATTCTGACATGGAGATCATCACCTACGTCCGCCAGGGTGCCATCACCCACACCGATAGCCTGGGCAATGAAGGTCGCACCGGAGCCGGCGACGTTCAGGTCATGTCGGCCGGCAATGGCATCACGCATTCCGAATATAATCCGGAACCCGAGGCGACACGGATCTTCCAGAGCTGGATCCAGCCGACGAGCCAGGGCGCACGGCTCGCCGGCGCAACGTTGCGCGCGGGTAAAAGCACCAGCTACCGGCTCGGGCACGGCCGCCACCTCTATCTGGTGTCCCCGTCGGGCACCATCGAAGGCGAAGGCCAACGCGCCGAGGCGGACGATGGTGTTGCCGTCAGCAGCTTTGCGAGCATTCGCGTGAGCGCAGTGGATGATGCGGAAATTGTCCTGGTCGACGCCTGACTTTATTCCATCGCCGATCGGGAGGTTCTCCGATCACGACCGTGCACGGCGTGAGCAGGGTCCGCGAGGAGAGGATGCTCGGCGCCCGTGTCCTGATGGAAATATTCGTTCGCCTAACCTCGCTGCTCGGGGCCTTCACCCTGCCACCGACGGTCGTGCTCACGATTTGTATGCTCGCCTCTGAGCTGCCAGGCCATCATCGCGGACCATGATCGGTATCCACGACACTGCGAACGAGACCAACTCGCGGAAAATACCCGGTCGATCATGAATTTCGTATCTCCCAAGACGCTGTGTCCTGCATGCTGCGCCTAACGGACTTGCAGCCTCTTGCTTGAAGTCGTCTGTTCGGGTGAGCAGTTTTCAACGATGAGAAATAGGAGGCCATCATGCCGGCAACGATGAAGGCGGCCGTTATCCACGCCCCGGGTGGCCCGGAGGTGCTGAAGCTGGAGGAACGCCCGGTGCCGCGCCCGTCGGCGGGCGAGGTGCTGATCCGAATCGAGGCGTTCGGGCTGAACCGGTCCGAGCTGTTCACGCGCCAGGGCCTGTCGCCCGATGTCATGTTCCCGCGCATCCTGGGGATCGAGGCGGTCGGCGTGGTGGAGGAGGCACCGGGCGGCGAATTCGCCAAAGGTGACGTGGTGGCGACGGTGATGGGTGGCATGGGCCGGAGTTTCGATGGCGGCTATGCGCAATACACCGTGGTTCCCGCACGCCAGGTGCAGGCGTTTCGCACCGAACTCCCATGGGAGACGCTGGGCGCTCTTCCCGAAATGCTGCAGACTGCGTGGGGCTCGTTGTTCCGGTCGCTGCAGCTGAAACCCGGCGATCGGCTGCTGATTCGTGGTGGCACGACTTCGGTCGGCATGGCGGCTGCGGCCATCGCGAAACGGCACGGCGCCGAGGTTGGTGCCACGACCCGCCGCGCCGACCGCGAGCAGCTGCTGCGCGACTGCGGAGCCGACCGGGTGTTCGTCGATGATGGCGCGATCGCCGACAGGGTCCGCCACGAATGGAACGGCGGTGCCGACAAGGTGCTCGAACTGGTCGGCACCAGCTCGCTCCGGGACTCGCTGCGCTGCACGCGCGAACCGGCACTGGTCTGCATGACCGGCATGGTCGGCAACAAATGGTCGATCGATGATTTCAGCCCGATGGAATGGATCCCGACGGCTGTCGGCCTGACCTGCTATGACGGCGGCGTCGGCGACTTCATGGCGATGCCGATGCAGCAGCTGGTCGACGACGTTGCCGCGGGCGCCTTGCATGTCCAGGTCGGCCGGGTCTTCAAGTTGGACGAGATCGTCGAGGCGCATCAGGCGATGGAGGACAACACCGCTGGCGGCAAGATCGTCGTGCGGACATGGTGAGCTGGGGGGACGTCGCGATCACCGTGAGTACGGTGCGCGGTCCGGCGGAAGATCGCCTGCGTCCTCTGGTCGGGAAGGGTGGACCGCCTGTCTCAACCGCGGGGAACCTCGACCAGGCCCACGATCACCGGCGCCTCAGGATTGTTGCATACGTGGCCACGAACGATGCCATGACCCCGGCTCATGCTGCCGAGGCCGCGCGCAGCGGCAGGCTAGCCATCCCTCCTGCGGAACGTCCCCCGCTCGATCGCTTGGTCCAGGCGCATGACCATGTTCCGGACGCCTGAGCGGGCAAGCTTCTTCTGCTTCGCTGAAGCAGCGTTGGCCGCACAGGCCGGATGCAAACACCGGAAGGAAGCCCGGACGTGACCCAGCATCGTTGCAGGGTGATAGCTGCCCTGGTTGCCTGCCTGCCGCTTGGGGGCTGCTTCGGCATCGGGCCGGAACGGCTGTCGCGCGACGAGATCGATTTCTCGCGGGCGCTCGCGATCTCGGATAATCAGCAGACGCTGCTCAACATCGTCCGGCTGCGCTACGCCGAGGCCCCGACATTTCTCGATCTCACGCAGGTGATTTCCGGCTACCAGGCGCAGCAGACCCTGAGCGGCTCGCTGGATCTCTTCCCGAGCAGTCACGCCAGCACCTCCGTCGGCGGCGGTGGTTCAATGCAACTGCAGGAAAATCCGACTTTCACCTACGCGCCCGTCACCGGGGAGCAGTTCAGCGAGACCTTCCTGCGGCCGCTGCCACCAGGGACGGTGTTGCCGCTGGTGTTGACCGGCATCCCGATCGACCTGTTGTTCGCCCTGGTGGTGCAGTCGATCAACGGGATGGACAACGCGCAGGTGCTTGCCGGCAGTGTCGGTGCGATGTCGGAGGATTTCGCGCGGCTGCTGCACGATCTTCGTGTGCTGCAGGTGGCGGGACGGCTCGATGTCAGGCTCGGCCAGGCAGCAATCGGGCAGGGCAGGAGTGACCGCAGGGCGGCCGCCGATGTCGTGAAGCTGGCCATCCTGAACAGCGACGATGCGCGGATGACGGCGGTGGCTGCCGAGGCGCGGCGTCTTCTCGGCCTGCCGGACGACGAGACGCCGTTCGACATCGTCTTCGACCGGCGGCCGGTGCGTCCGCACGAGGTGGCGATCCTCACGCGGTCGGTGCTCGGGGTGCTGGGGTCCATGGCCTTCGCGATCGATGTGCCGCCCGGTGACGTGGCCGACGGGAGGACGATGCCGACGATGCCGGCGGCAAGTCCGGTCGCCATCCATTCCGGCCGGTCGGCACCGGACGACGCCTTTGTCGCCATCGAATACGACCGTCATTGGTACTGGATTTCCTCGCGGGACTTCCGCAGCAAGCTGGCTTTCGCGGTCCTGCAGAACCTGCTGGCGCTTGCCCAGAGCAAGCAGCCCCCCGGCGCGGTGGTCACCATCCCGGCGGGGTAAGGCTGCGGGCGCGCCATGGAAGAAATCGCAGCCTGACCGGACCGACCGAGCCACCAAGGAGCGGCCGGGCTAGCGCGCCCGTCCTGCCGAGATCAGGCGCTGGACGAAGATGCGGAGGCGGCCGGAGAACACGTCCGATGCCTCGCCGGCGGCATTGCCGCGCGCCGCGGCCTGGCGTGCCATCGCACGCATCGCACGATCGACCGTCTGTTCCAGATCGGTCGCGAGCTCCGGTGCGCCGTCGAGGCAGGCGGCAAGATCGTTTTCATCCAGCTTGAAGGCCCTGGCGATCGTCGCGGCGCGGGCGGTGGCACGCTGGGCGCTGCCGGTGATGAGCGCCACCGCGCCGATCGTCTCACCGGGGCTCAGACGGTAGCGGGTGGTCGGCGCATCGACCGGGCCGGTGATCATGTCGATCACGCCAGCCGCGATCATGAACAAAGCTTCCGGCCGATCGCCCTCGCTGAACAGCAGGTCGCCGACCGCCAGTTCGATGGGATTGAAGCGACGCCCGAGCAGCGTCCGGTGCGTCTCGGTCATGGCACCGAACAGGGCGGAATGTGCCAGCAGGTCCTCGACACCCAGAGGCGTCACGACCGTCACCGGCGGGTCGGCGGCCTGGCCCGGGATCGCCAGACGCATGCCCGCGAAACGCAGGTGGCGATGCACCCGGGCCAGCATCTCCGACCGCACCTGACCGACGACATCGCTGCTGGCAGCGGCGAACTGCAGCGCGAACGTGGTGCCGTCGCCGGCCAGTGCGGTGCAGGTGACACCGGGTTCGATGCCCGGGACGAACCGGTTGCCGGCATGCAGCGCCGCATCGAGCACGACGAGCGCATCTTCCGGCGGAATCCCGGGATCGAGCTTCAGTTCGAGCACCTCGCTGGTGGCGGCGAGCGGCGCGCTGCGGTTCAGCAGCCGGCCGCGCGCCACGACGCTGTTCGGCACGATCGCGACATCCTGTCCGACCTTGAGGTGGGTCGAGCGCCAGTTGATCTCGGTCACCCGTCCGGTGACGCCGTCGACGCTCAGCGTGTCGCCAGGTTTGTAGGGACGTTCGGCGCCAACCGCGATGCCCGAGAACAGGTCGCCGAGGGTGTTCTGCAAGGCGAGGCCGAGGACGATCGCGACCACGCCGGACGTGGCGAGCAATCCCCGCACGGGTAGCGCGAACACGAACGCGATCACCGCCAGCGCCACGGCGAGCTGGATCGCACCCGCGACCAGGTCGGTCAGGATGCGCGCCTCGCGTGACGGATTTCCCAGCGCCATGGCGCCGCGCGCGAGCAGGACCGCAACCCGCGCGACGAGCAGCCACCAGCCGATCGCGAGGAGCTGCTCCAGGAGGCGCGTCGGTCCGAAGCGAGGGGCGAATTCGGGCGCGAGCGGTGATCCGAGCACCGGGGCGAGCAGCAGCGAGAGCAGGAGGAGTGCGACAGCCTGCCAGCCCAGCCGGGCCCAGAGCGGCGCCCGCGTTGTCGCCATTCCGAGTGGCACGCACGCTGCAAGCAGGAGCGCCGACAACCACAAGGCAGGGATCGTGCTCATGGCGTGCGATACGCCGTCACGATCCGGATTGCTTCCGCATGGTGCCGCCGTGATGGCCGAAATGGAACAGCCGTGCCTGGAACGGACGATGCGGCCCGAGCACCTCGTAGCGGACGAACGCCACCGCAAGGGCTGCGCCGATCAGCGGTCCGAGCCAGTACACCCACCAGTCCGACCACATCCAGCCGACCAGCTCTGGCCCGAACGATCGCGCCGGATTGGCGCTCGCACCGGAGACCGGACCTTCGCACCAGCTCAGGATTGCGAACAGCGGCGGGGTGACCAGCGGCGTGAAGGGCTGGCTCCGGCGGTTGCTGGCCGAGATGAAAATGAGCGCCACGAGGAGGAAGGTGCTGACCACCTCTCCGGCGATCGCGTAAAGCAGCGGCAGCTGCCGTGCCGGCACGGTCGCGCCCCAATGCAGGCTGGCGCCGGTCTGGCCCCAGGCAAGGAGGCACACCGCTCCCAGTGCGCCACCGAGCAGCTGCGCCGCCACGTAGCAGGAGGCATCGCGCCAGCGCAGTCGTCCCTCGAGCCAGAACGCGAAGGTCATGGCGGGATTGATGTGGCAATCGCTGACCCGCCCGAGCGGCGAGTAGGCCAGCGCGGCGCCGGTCGAGCCGAACAGCAAGCCGTTCAGGAACCGTCGCGTGCCGGGCGCCAGCGGCAGCGATGCGAACGGGCCGCCGGTGCCCCAGAGCGCGATGATGGTCGACAGCCCGAGTGCGACGAGAAGCAGCGTACCGACCAGCTCGGCCACGTAGAGGCTGGGGTGGAGGCGATGCGGTGGCTGCGGATCGCCGCTGAGCGGCCTGTCCGGACGTGTCGTGACCTGCAAGGCGGCGGCGGTCATGCGATCACGCAGCCTGCATCGGCGGTGCCGGATCGACAGGTGCGGCGATGTACGGTCCTGTCATGGGTTCGATCCTTTCAGAGCCGCGCATGATTTAATCAAGGAGCGTGCAATTGTGGAGGATGCAGAGGCGGCAACCCTGATCTGTCGCATACGGAAGAGCAGGCCAGATCCTGTAAGCATCGCTTCCGATGAAGTCGAGGGACATTCAGGGAAATCAGCCGCCCTGGTTCCGGCCTTTGCCGGGAAATGCTTTTGCAAAATGGGCTGTAATGGCCTGCGCTGCGAAGCACTACGATCGCATGTGGCTCGAAGCCCGGTGTCAGCACGATCGCCGACGTGCCCGGTCGGGCAGGAGGAGTGAAAATCAACGGTATTTCCTGCAGGATCCTGGTTCCTGCTTGACCGTTCCGGCTCAACGCACCAGGCGGCCGTGTCTGTCCGATCGTGCCGAATTTCCAAGCCTCGTGGCTGGAAAAAACGAACTTGCCAGCAGCTTCATCCCTCAGCAGCGGGAGTGGTGCGCCTTGACCATGATGAAAGCGGCGGTGGTTCGAGAGGCGGGATCCCCTGAAGTCTTGAAGATCGAGAGCGTGCGGGTTCCTGTTCCGGTGAGCGGTGAAGTGCTGATCCGGGTCAGGGCGTTCGGGCTCAACCGTTCGGAGGTGTTCACGCGCCAGGGACTGAGCGCCGACGTGTCGTTCCCCCGCATACTCGGTATCGAGGCCGTCGGAACCGTCGCATCAGCGCCGGGCCAGGAATTCATCCAGGGAGAAACGGTTGCCACCGCCATGGGGGGCATGGGGCGTCGGTTCGACGGCAGTTACGCGGAATACACGCTGGTTTCTGCGTCCCAGGTACAGCCGATCCATGCCGACCTGCCCTGGGCCACGCTCGGCGCCTTGCCGCAGATGTTGCAGACGGTCTGGGGCGCTTTGTTCAAGGCGCTACGGCTGCAAGCGGGCGAGAGGCTGCTCATCCGTGGCGGCACGACCTCGATCGGGCTTGCGGCTGCGTCGATCGCCAGGAACCACGGCGCACTGGTCATGTCGACGACGCGCCAACCCGAGTGCCAGGGGCTGCTGCGGCGAAGCGGCGTCGACCAGGTATTCATCGATAGCGGCTGGATCGCGGAGCAGGTGCATGAGGTGTGTCCGGGGGGCGCCGAAAAGGTCCTGGAGTTGATCGGCGCGACGACGTTGCACGACAGCCTGCGCTGCGCGAAGGCGCGCGGCATCGTGTGCCTGACCGGGATGATGGAACACAGGATGCTGCTGCCGGATTTCCGCCCGATGACCATCATCCCGACGGCTGTCTGTCTCACGACCTACGAGGGCACGTCGGGAGACTTCATGCGCATGCCGCTCGATGAACTGACCGGGCAGGTTGCAGCAGGCGCGCTCGAGGTGCAGATCGGCCCGCTCTTCCATCTCGACGAAATTGTCGAAGCACATCGCTGCCTGGAAAACGATCGAGACGGGGTCAAGATCGTTGTGCTGACATAGACCCCCGCGCGTCCGGATCGGTCACCTGCTATTCGGGATAGCCTTGGATCACATGCAACACGCTCCACGCGGACTGACGCGGCGCCATGTCGAGTTCCTGACCCTCGGCGGTACTATCGGTGGCGGCCTGTTCCTTGGCGTCGGGCAGGGGATCCGCGCGGCGGGTCCGGCGATGATACTGGCGTTCCTGGCTGCCGGATGCGCGGTCTTTGTGGTCGCGCGCTGCCTCGGCGAAACCGCTCTCGCGGTGGGCGGCCGGGCGACGTTCGTGCGGACCACGCGGCTCAATCTCGGTCCCCGCGTGGCCTTCATCGGTGGCTGGAGCTACTGGGCCTGCACCGTGCTGACCTGCATGGCGGAACTCGTCGGGGCAGGCATTCTGCTCCGCGTCTGGTTGCCGGCATTGCCGCCATGGGTGGCAGCACTTCCGGCACTCGTCCTGCTGTCCGGCCTGAACCGCATGCGGGTCCGGGTGTTCGGCGAGATCGAGTTCTGGATGGCGATGCTCAAGGTCGTGGCCTGCGTGGCGATCGTCGTGCTCGGCCTGATGCTGGCCGCCGACCCGGCACGGCGGCCGGAGGTCGGGATCGACAAGCTCTGGGTGGATGGCGGCTTCCTGCCGAACGGCTGGCGCGGGCTGCTCCTGGCGCTGCCCGCTGCCGTGTTTGCATTCGGCGGCAGCGAACTGGTCGGGCTTGCATCCGCCGACGCCGAGCAGCCGGCTGCCCTGGCGTCACGCGTCGGCCGGGCGATCCTGATCCGCACGACGGTCATCTATGTCGGCGTGACGACGGCGCTGCTCGTGGTGATGCCGTGGCGCACGGTTTCGGTCGCGAACAGCCCGTTCGTCGATTTCCTGGCGCGGGTCGGGCTGCCGGGATCCTCGACGGTGATGGCCGTGGTCGTTCTGTCGGCGATCCTGTCATCCGGCAATGCCTGCCTGTATGGAGCCACCAGGGTTCTGGCCTCGTTGGCCGAGGAAGGCTTGGCACCGCCACGCCTCGGCCTCAGGAACGACAATGGTGCGCCAGGCGCCGCCGTCACCGTTTCGTCCTGTCTCGTGGCAGTTGCGATCGGGCTGGAACTTCTCGTCCCGGGCCGGCTGTTCGTGAGCCTGCTGACGATGTCGGCGATCACCGGGCTGGCAAATTGGGCGATCTTCACGATCACCCACCTGCGGTCGATCCGACACAGGCAGGGTCGGGCGAAAACGGATATTGCGTGGATATCGGGAAATGTCGCGGTGCTCGCGCTGATCGGTGTCACCGTCGCCGTGGTCGCGACCGGCAGCGGTACCCGTCCGGCCGTTCTCGCCGTCGCCCTGCTGTTCGGCACGCTGACAGTGGCAGCCTTTCTCCTGATCCCGGCTAGATCGGCAGATCGGGAAAGATCGTCGGTGCCATGCGGTAGGTGAAGTCCTTGAACAGACGGACCGGGTGCTGCAGGCGCCGGTTGCCGAGATGCAGCAGCGACAGATCGAATACCGGGAACCGCCAGTCCGGCATGATCTCGACAAGACGTCCGTCGCGCATCAGGTCCGGCTGCACGATCGGTGGCAGGTCGCCGACACCCTGGCCGGCCAGCACGCCGCTGATCACCCCGGAAAAGTCATTGATGCCGACATGCGGCAGAAACGAGATCGACTCCTGGTCCTGTCCGTTCACGTGGCTGAACGCCCAGTGGTTCTCGGGCTGCCAGTGCGAGAAGGCCAGGATCCGGTGATCCAGAAGGTCCTGCGGCCTTCGTGGCGGCGGCCGGCTGGCGATATAGGCCGGACTGGCGACGAGCTGGTGACGGTAGGTCAGGATGCGGCGCACGACGAGTGACGAATCCCGCATCGGGCCGACATGGAAGGCGAGGTCGACGCCATCGGCGATGTGGTCGATCTTGCGCTCCGTGATCAGGATCTGCACCCGTACATCCGGGTAGGAGGCCTGGAACGCGCCGACCAGCGGTGTCAGCAGCGAGTCCGAGATGCTCGGGGGGGCCGAAAGCCGCAACGTTCCGGCGACACGCGACAGCTGGTTGGAGACATGCCCGTCCAGCGCCTCGGAGATCTCGGAGATCCGGATGGCGTGCTCGAGCACGTCGCTCCCGACATCGGTCAGGCGGAGGGCCCGGGTGGAACGCTCGAGCAGCCTGGTGCCGAGCTGGTCCTCGAGGTCGGCAACCCGCCGGCTCACCGTCGAGACCGGCATCTTGAGGCGACGGGCCGCTTCCGAGAAGCTGCGCGCCTCGATGACCTTGGCGAAGACGATCAGGGCGTTGAGGTCGGGCATCCTGGTCTTCCCTGTCACAGGACCGGATTATGCTGCGCAACCGGTGATGTTCCAAATTCCCGATGACGTTGCAGCGAACGACGCAAAACCGGTCCGGCCGCCCCTGGTTTTCGCCCCAGGCGTGTTGCAGCGCTCAGCCGCCCGCAACCGGACTGCCACGATCATCTCGTCGGGGCGGCGCGGGCGAGCTTGACGTCCGCCAGCAGCTGCTCCCGCTGCGCGTACAGCAACTCGATCGGGGTCCGATGCCTGCCCGCCTGCTGACGCGCGATACTGCCATCCGCCGCAATGGTCGGCGCTCAGCGGCGTGGCGAACTACAGGATCCCGCGATGCACCGGGTCGTGTCCGCTTCCCGAAGGTTCTTGCCCAAAGCGGACGCGCCGCTCCCGGCCATAGCTGCACGTCGCACCTCGCGTCAGGAAGTTTCGCTTGCGGACTCGTCAGGATGGATCGACTGCAGGTCCCGACGCGGTCCAGGTCGCTTCCATCTGGCGGTTCCAGTCCCGGCAGTTCTCATGTCTGCGGGACCACGTCGCACGGCCCCTCGAGGAGGGGGATCTGCTTATGTCGTGACGATGATGAATGGTCTGCCGTTGCCGGCTGCCGGAGGCGCCCGTCAAGCCGGGCTCCAAGACGTCGCGGATCCGTTCCTGCAGCCTTGGCCACGTCATGGCCGAGCCACCGCCGACAGCGCCGCCTAGGCCGCCGGGGAGCGGAGGTGATCCGGGTCCCGAAGCGCCGGCGTGCGCTGATCCTGTTCCTGTTCCTGTAGCCTGGCGAACGCCTTCAAGGCGGTCAGCTCTTCGCGAACGTCGGCGAGGATCTCGACGAGTGCCTCGTGATCCTGGGTAGCGCGCTGCTCGCTGCTTCGCGCCAGCAATGCGCTGCCGACCATCAAGGCGGGCAGCGCTACCAGCTGGATGCAGTTGCTGACGTAGAGCAGCGTGTTCTGCGCCTTCGGCACCAGCAGCGGCACGAGGGAGAAGATCGTAAAGGCATAGACGCACCAGATGCTGCCGAAGGCGATCGTCATCCGCAGTGCGATACTCTCGTTCGATCGGTAGATGACCGCGCGAGCCGAGTCACGTAGCCGCTTGGCGGTTCGTGCATCGCGCTGTTCCTGAGCGGTCGCAAGATTGCCGGCCGGAGCAACGACGGGTTTCTCCGGCGGGGCCGCATCACGTGGTGTCATGCTCTATCTGCAACCTTCGGATCACCCTGGGCGCGCCTCTGGAAGGCGGTTCGGTCGCTTGCGCTGTGAACTGCCAAACCTGCTCCCCCCACGCCATGATGCCCGGCTTCAGCCGAGCCGGCACGTGCGGCGCGCCGGCGGAGTTCCGGAACCGCACCAGCACCGCGTCGCTCCGCATGCGGGCAGCCATCCTCATGCCTGCGGGAGCGGCCCTGGCGACGAAACGGCCCTGTAGCAGCACGCCCTTCGCATACGGGCGACTTTTTAGAACGCGCGGCCGTGCCGCCGATACGATGTGGCGGCGGCAGCGCTGCGTTCGCGTAGTATGTCTTCCAGGCTGTTTCTACTCGCATGGATCAGGCGAGCCGTGCTGCGAGATGCTCGGCCACCGCGATGGTGGTGATGTTGGTCGCGGTCGACACCGCATCCGGGAAGATGGACGCGTCGATCACGCGCATTCCGAACGTGCCGCGCACGCGGCCCTGCAGGTCGACGACGGCAGTCGGATCGCCCTCGACACCCATCGGCGCTGTCGAGACCGGATGATGGTAGGTATCCAGGGTCGCGTTGATGGCGGCCTGGATTTCCGCGTCGGAGCGTGCTTCCGGTCCGGGTGACAGCTCCGCGTGGATGAGCCCGGCCAAGGGCGCGGTCTGTCCGATCCGGCGGGCCAGCCTGACGCCCTCGAGCAGTCGGGCCCGATCGGTCGCGTCGGCCAGGAAGTTGAGGTCGATGCGCGGCGCAACTGCAGCGTCGCGGCTGGCCAGGGACAGCCGACCGATCGATCGTGGGCGGGTCAGGCCGGTCGCCAGGACGAAGCCGACGCCGGTCGGGCTGAGCTCGTGCGGGAACAGGTGGGTGGCGGAGATGTGCAGATCCTCGTCGCCATGTTCCGCCGTGCTGCTGTGGGTCCAGGCCACCGCGCCGACAACCGGAACCTGGGCGCCGATCCGGTCCGGACGCGCCGCATAGGCGTTGTAGTAGAAGGGATGATCCTTCAGCCGTCGCCCGACCGGGAGGTCGGACACCACCGGGATCGACAGCGCCGCCAGATCCTCCGCCGGACCGACCCCCGAGCGCAGCAGGATCGCCGCACTGCCGTAGGCGCCGGCCGAGAGGATCACCTCCGACGCCCGGACCACGTCGCCGTCCAGCAGGCGGACGCCGACCGCCCGATCCGCGTCGAACAGCACGCAATCCACCGTCGTATTTCCGCGGATCCGCAGGTTCGGCCGCGCACGCACCGTGTTGGTCAGGTAGGCCATGCCGGTGTTGATCCGCACGCCGTTCACGATGTTCATCGGATACGGCCCGACGCCGTTCACCGCGTCGCCGTCGAAATCCTCGATCACCGCAAGCCCGTTCGCGGCGGCGGCCTGTACGAACGCCTGCTGCATTGGCGAAAGGTCGTCGTGGGTCAGCTGACGCAGCGGCAGCGGGCCGCCGTGGCTGTGCACGGATGTGTTGAGAGAGTCGCTGTCCTCGAGACGCTTCATCGCCGGCAGCAGCTCGTCGAACGACCAGCCCGGCAGGTTCCAGTTCAGCAGGTCCTGCGGCCGGGGGCGGATGGCGACGCCGGCATTGATCGCGGAAGATCCACCGAGCACCTTGCCCCGCACCGCCGCGATCGGGTGACCGACATAGCCCGGTTCGGTGAGATAGCCCCAATCCGCACCGGTGCTGGCGCCGACAGAATCGCTCGATGCGATCGATCGCGGATAGTTCCAGGCGGTGTAAGCCGGTCCGGCTTCCAGCAGCAGAACCTGACGTTCGGCGTGGGCACTCAACCGGTTTGCAAGCACCGCTCCCGCAGACCCGCCTCCGACGATCAAGGTGTCGATGACGGGATTGCCCGCTGAGTTGATGGCGACTGTATCGGGCATTGTTTCGTGTCCTGGTTCAGCGACCGTTCTGTCAGCCGTTCCTGCAAGCCTCGTGATGCCGAACAGCTAGCGCATGGATGCGAGCAGGTTTAGCCGGGCTTTCGAAAAGCTGCTTCCACAGCAGGGCACGACCGTCGTCGTGCACATCATTGACGGCTCTCGGCGACCAGCTGCTGCAGGTCCAGCGACGACGATCAGCACGAGGCCGCGGTCGAGGGTGAAGTGCGGGGTGCCGGGAAAAGCGCCAGCGGGGTCCCGCCTGAGATGACGGCTGTCGCCGGAAGGCCGACGCGACGCGAGGTCCAGCACGAAGGTCGCCAGCAGCAGACGGATCGGCACGTCGCGATGGTGTGCCGGCGACATCATGGCGGTTGCCATCCCGCCGCGTCACATCGACGCAAAACCCTTGCCCGCTGCCTCCAGCCCGCCCTGCACGGTGAGGGCCTCGACGACCCCGTGCAGCTCGAGCGCCTCCACGCCGGCCCCATGCGTGACCAGCCCGCCCGACACGCTCACCTCGCGCGCAGCGCCGCCCGGCTTGATGCTGAGTGCCGTCGCCGCGAGCCGGGTCACGACACCCTTGACCAGGGAGTCGCCGACGCCTCCATGCGTCTCGATGCCGCGCCGCACCGTGATGCATCCGACCGGCTGGCTGATCTGCACGCCGACCGCGCCGTCGCCATGCGTGACGACCCGGTCGAATTCGGCCTCCACCAGGCTGCCGGCATAGATGTTGAACCCCCTGGCGCCACCGCCGAAAGTCTCGATCGGGGCCAGCAGCTGCAGCGAGCGCAAGCTGCCGAAATTCACGAAACCGATGCCGCTCGGCCCGTATGACGTGATCTTGGCCTCCGCGGTCCAGCGATCCACCACGCCCCAGTTGTCGAGCACCATGTCGTTGGGTCCGTAGGTGGTGACCGGCCCACGATTGCGTACCTGGTCGACGACCGCGCCCGACACCGTGAACACGCCACCCGAGATGCGATCCGGTGTTCCGGGCGCGATGCCGCCGTCGCTATGCACCTCGCCGGTTTCCAGACGGGCGACCAGCAGCCGTCCACCGACGTCGCCGGCGCCGGCAACGAACACGCCGCCGCCGCGCACCGGCGCACCCGCGAGGCCGATCGACAGGCCGGTCAGGTCGGCCGTGATCGTTACCGAGGGATCGACCTGGCGGTTCCACACGGTGAAGACGCCCGGCACCACCTCGACCCCGAAGCCTGCCGGCCGCTCATCGAAGCCGCGGGCATCGGCGGCGAGGATGTGAACGTCATGCGCCTCGACATGACCCTTTCGAACCCGATCGGCAGCGAGCAGGCGCACGCAACCGGTGATGCGCAGCTGGCGCAGCTCCAGGCGGCCGAGATCGTCCACGCTGGTGTCGTTGAAGATCGCGCGCCGGTCGGGATCGGCAGCAAGCTCGAGCCCTTCGACGCAGTTGTCGGAGCAGAGCTCGAGCCCGTCCTGCCCGGCACCGAAGGCAAGCCGCGCGGACCCTCCGAAACCGACGACGGCCTGGCCCGGGTGCAGTTGCAGCGTCGGCACGTCGATCAGCTGTGCCGCCACCCGCACGACAGCGACCCCTTGCGCCACCGCCGCGACGAGCGCTGCCGTCGTCTCGATGTCGACTTGTTGTTCCGGCATCCCGGTTCCTCCTCGATTGTGGGCGCTTGCAGCCTCAGGCAGCGGGCGATGCGAGATCGACTTCATGGATGATCGTGCGGTATTCGATGAAGTCTTCCATCGCCGCGACGCCGTTCATCCGCCCGAGGCCGCTCTGCTTGGTGCCGCCCTCCTCGGTTTCCGAGTACACGACCGCCCAGTTGTTGATCCAGATCGTGCCCGCCTCGATCTGCCGCGCAATTCGTAGCGGACGGTCGACATCACGCGACCAGATGGACGCCGCGAGGCCGTAGCGCGTGCCGTTCGCGAGCGTCACCGCCTCGGCTTCGGTGTCGAACGCCTGCATCACCAGCACCGGCCCGAACACCTCCTCCTGGACGATCGCCATGGATGGATCCGTGACCTCCAGCAGCGTCGGGCGGTAGAAGGCACCCCGGGCAAGCGGCCCCTCGGCGAACGGCCCGCCACGGACCACCACCTGCGCCCCGCCGGCGATCGCCGCGTCCACCATCTCGTCGATGCGACGGACGTTCTCCATGCTGATCACCGGCCCCATGTCGCTCGACGGGTCCGACGCGGGTCCGACCTTCACCGCCTGCAATCGACCGGCCAGCATGCTGCGCACCGTTTCCAGGATCGGCCGGTGCACCAGCAGGCGGCTGCCGGTCATGCAGAACTGGCCGGCGAAGGTCGTCAGCGCTTTCTCCACGACAGGAATGGCCGTTTCCAGACGCGCATCGTCGAACAGCAGCACCGGGCACTTGCCTCCGAGCTCGAGGCCGAACCGCTTGATGTTTTTCGCCCCTGCCGCGGAAATCGCCTGGCCCGTGCTGGAGCTGCCGGTGAAGCTGATGGTCGGCACCTCAGGCGCATCGATCATCAGCCGCGCGCCATCGCTGCGCATCTCGCAGAAGACGTTGATCACGCCGCGCGGGAGGCTCCGGGCCTCGGCGAAGATCCGGCACATGCGGGACACGGTCTGCGCAACCTGGCCCGGCATCTTGCCGACCACGGTGCAGCCGGCGGCAAGCGCAGGCGCCAACGACCGGATGAACAGCACCACCGGCGAGTTCCAGGGCGCGATGACGCCAGCGACCCCCATGGGTTCCCTGAGCACGGTGGAGTAACGCCCGGGAGCGGTTTCCACCGCGCGTCCGGCTTCGGTCAGCGCCAATGCGGCATAGAAGCGCAGCTTCGGAGGCACCATCGACACCTCGAACAGGGCCTCCGGCTTGATCTTGCCGTTCTCGAGCGACAGCATCTCCACGAGTTCGTCCGTGCGCGCCTCGAACAGGTCGGCGAGCTCGTTGATCGCCTTGGCGCGCAGCCGGCGGTCATGGCGCCAGGGACTGCTCAGGAACGCCTCCCGGGCCGCCGCGATGGCCAGCCCGGCCTCCATTGCGCCCGCTTCGGCATAGCTGCCGATCACGGTTCCGGTTGCCGGGTCGATGCTGTCCAGACGCCTCGGGGAATCCACCCATTCGCCGTTGATCCAGCTGCATGCTTTCGGAAGGTTGGCGGTCATTTCTAAGCTCCCAGACACCGCAGGGCTCCTTACGGAGCGCGATGCGTGTTCGTTTGGGCGGTGTTGCTCTGCAGGACGAGGAACTCGCGGATGGTGGCTTGCGCCGTACGCTCCAGTCCGTTCATGCGGCCTTCCACAAGCCGGCGTACCCGCCCGTAATCCACGACGCCTACGGGATCGATCGCATGTTCGTTAGGGGGTGCCGGCGGAAATGAGCTTCCCATTTCTGCAACGGAGGCTTTTGTCGGTTGAGGATCGCAACGGCGCCGAACTGGTGAGCCGGCAATCCCCGGCTCCAAGCTAGGGTATGACCTGCGCTACCAATCATGGGAAAGGCTTTCTCGATTTTGCGGTCTATTCAGGTAATCGCTGCCTGCACAAGGTGGCTGCTCGGGAGTTGTCTTGAAGATTTCGCTCGAGTGGCGCGGCTGCTTGAGTTGAACCCGATAAAGCCGGCATAGCCATCCCGTCGCTCCCTGAGAAGAGCTGCGTCCGCGCGTCTGGCGGGTAGAAATGTACTTGATCGGTGAGGTGGTCTTTTCTTCATTCAGGACCCGGCGCACTCGAGCCTCTTCCTCTTTGTGTGATCGAGACAAACAGCATCCCCAATCCCTGATGGCAGGAGCCGTAATGAAAGACCCAGAGCCGCTTTCCGTGGAAGATCGCTTCGCCATCTTTGAGCAGATGAACCTGCACCAGCAGGCCATAGATGCAGGATGGGGTCTCGACCAGGCGAGGGCGTATGTCGACCTCTACTGGCCGGATGGCAAATTCACGGTAATCGATCTTCGGCATACGACGTTCGAAGGCGCCGACGGTCTCAAGCGAATGTACGACTACGCACATAGCGTATTCCCGATCGAGAAATGGAGCCATCACATGGGCCCGTTCCGCATCGACGGACGTGGCGACACGGCAACCGCACACTGGCGCTGGCTGGTCCGATGGAGCCGGGAGACCCAGGGCATCGTCTCGACGGGGACCTATGACGATAACTGGGAGAAGCGCAACGGCGTTTGGAAGTGTCTTGAACGGACGTCGAGCGTTGACGGCAATTGGCCGTTGCACACGTTTCAGCCCTACGTGGATCGTCAGGATGAACTATACCGCGAGTCCTGATATCGTCGCGGTTGATACCGCCGGCTGCCACAAGCTCAGCTTCGACCCTCCAGGTCAGTATGATCGCGCCGCCTGGTCGAGGGCGGCGCATATCTGATTTTTGGCAGAACCGGTTTCCTCATGAAGCCATTCGAGCAGGGCACTCCATGACTTTATTGCTTTTAGGAGCATGCATGATCGAGATGATTGTCGTGTTCGGGAGAGGGCATCGGAGGGCGTACATCTTGCTCTTGCGTTCCCTATCCGACGCGGCTGTCGGCTCGTCGAGGGAAAATCACGCAGCCTCGAGGGAATCCCACGTACAAATGCCACGCTGCTGCAACTCAGATGACCGCAGCCGAGACCACGCCGCATCGATGTCAGGGCCATCGCGCAGCCACTCAAATTCGGTTGCTTCGAGTGCAGGCTCAACTTCCCTCGAGCGGCTCTCTATGGCTGGAGCGCGGCACGGAAGAATGCCCATCGGCGAGTGTCCCGCGCCAAGTAAGGTCACTACCGCATCAAGAGACACCGTTCCGGTCTGGCTTCAATCACGCCGCTTCAGGTCGGTAACGATTATCGGTTATACCCAGAGGTGCCGCATAGGCGACTGGCCCTGGTCGTAGCCGTCATCCGGTGGTGGCTCGGTCAAGCCCCCGCCGTCAACGCGTGCGCTTGCCGCGCACCGCACCCTGCGTGCGCGACAGGTTCGCTTCCGCAGCGTCGTAATCGCGCTGTGCCACCATCACGAAGACCGCGTCGAGGATGTTGAGCTGGGCGATCCGGGCGGCTGCATTTTCGCCGAGCAGGGGTGAGCCGCGCGCGGTCGAGCAGAGCACGACGTCCGCCACTTCCGCGAGCGGCGAGTTGCGATAGTTGGTCATCGCAACCGTACGGGCATCGTTGCGCCGCGCGGCCTGCAGCGCCTCCAGTGTCACGGTGGTCGAGCCGCTATGGGAGAAGCCGATCGCGACGTCTTCGGGTCCGAGCAGCGAGGCCGACATCAGCATCATGTGCGCGTCGTCCTGGACCGATGCGCGAATGCCGATGCGCAGGAACTTGTGTGCCACGTCACGCGCGATCTGCGCCGACCCGCCGACGCCGTAGAAATCGAGCCGGCGCGCGCCGTGGATGAGCTCGGCCGCGCGTTCCAGAGCGCCGACATCGATGATCGCCATGGTTTCCTCGAGCGCCTGGATCGACGCCCGGAACACCTTCTGGACGATCTCTAGCCCGGTATCGTCTGGCGACAACTCCTCGTGCATCTCGTCGATCGACAACCGGTTGTAGGACGCCACGTTCTCGCGGAAGTCCCGGTATCCGGAGAAGCCGAGCTTCTTGGCGATTTTCACCACCATCGCCTCGGACACGCCGGCATCGTCCGCGACTTCCCGCAGCGAGGTGGCATCCGTGAAGTCCCGGCGAGCGAGCACCTGCTCCACCACCTTGGCTTCGAGCGGGGTGAGGCTCGGCATCATCATCCGAACCCTGGGCCCGATCGACCGGGGGTCTCGCTTCTCGGCCATGCTGTCGCTCCATGATCCTGGTTCGGTCGGGTGTGCCATCAGGCCACAGCAAAGCAAGCCGGCACGGCAAAACATCACAAATAACGACTGACCCGTAAAGTAGGTGCTGGACGGGACGTTTTCTTTCCACTACAAACACCGTCGTCAGGCCTCTCTGCCGGGATGCTCCCGCAACGGCCTTCACGAAGGCCGCGATATCGGTGATGTCGCGGTCGCGGTGCCAGGGTGGATCTCGTGCAGCAAGGCAACCTCCGCTTCGCAACCCGTCTGAACTCGTTCGCCTCCCGCCCCGACGCCTACTGGCCCAAGGGTCAGGGCAAACCGACCCCGCTGCAGATGGCGGAGCGCGCGTCGAAAGCAGAGGGACTGACCGATGTCGACCTTAACTATCCGGATCATCTGGGCCCGGATCCCAGCGCCACGGGTGCCGCGATCCGCGATCTCGGGCTTGAGGTGAACGGCCTGGCGATGCGGTATTACTCGAACCCTGCCTTCAAGATCGGTGCTTTCACCAACCCCGATCCGGTCGTGCGTCGCGAGGCGATCGACCTGACCAAGCGCGGGGTCGATGCCGCACGCGAGGCCGGCAGCACCCTGTTGACCATCTGGCTCGGCCAGGACGGCTTCGACTACGCGTTCCAGGCGGATTATGCGCGCCTCTGGGCAGACGAGATCGACGGCATCCGCGAGGTGGCGCTGCATGATCCCGGTTGCATGATCAGCATCGAATACAAGCCGAACGAGCCGCGCTCGTACGCGCTGCTCCCGGATTGCGCGACCACGCTGCTGGCGCTGAAGGAAATCGATCTTCCCAATACCGGCGTCACGCTCGACTTCGCGCACGTGCTCTACGCCGACGAACAACCGGCTTTTGCGGCAGCCCTGATCAACCGGCACAGCCGGATCCTCGGGCTGCACCTCAATGACGGCTATTCCAAGCGCGATGACGGCCTGATGGTAGGCGCGGTGCATGCCCAGCAGACCATCGAGCTGCTCCGCCAGGTCAAATCGGATGGCTTCGACGGCCCGATCTATTTCGACACGTTCCCCGACCTGACCGGGCTGGATCCGGTGCGGGAATGCGAAGCCAATATTGCCACGGTCCGCGCCATGCTGCGCATCGTGGAGAGGCTCGACGCCGATAACCGCCTCGGCGCCGCGATCGCCGAACAGGACCCGGTTTCGGCACAGATGGTGGTGCAGCAGGCAATGTTCGGCAACTGAGGGCAGCCAGGAACAATCCGGCTGCGTCAGACCTTCATTATAAAAAACAAACGAACCCAAGGTGGGAACGACCATGAAGACCATTCTGCTTTCCGGCGTGATGCTGCTCGTGGCCCAGGTGGCCCTGGCGCAGGATCTCAAGCCGCTCAATCCGGATACCGAGGCCGACCGCATCGACTGGACGCAGCTCAGCGCCAAGTTCGGGCCGTTCCCGAAGCTGCCGGCCGGCACCCGCGCCGGCGCCGTGTCCAAGACCCTGACCAACGAATACTGGCGCCTCCTCGGGCAGGGCTACCAGAAGTTCGGCAAGACGGTCGGCGTGCCGGTGTCGTACCAGGCGGCCCAGAACGAGGGTGACCAGGTCGGGCAGCTTTCGATTGCGGAAACGATGATCACCCAGGGCGTGAGTGTCCTGATGGTCTCGCCGCAGACGAATGCAAACCTCGAGCCGGCTTTGGCCGAAGCGGCCAGCGCGAATATCCCGGTCATCAACGTCAATGATGCGGTGATCCCGGCCGCCGAGCATTATGTCGGCAACGTGCAGCGTGACAACGGCGTCCGCGTGGCGAAATGGTATATCGCCAACCGGCCGAACGGCGGCAAGCTGGCGGTCATCGAAGGCCAGGCCGGCGTGTATGCGGCAGCGCAACGCACCGACGGATTCAAGGCGACGCTTGCCGCCGCAGGGGGCAAGTTCCAGGTCGTGGCCAGCATCCCCGGCAACTGGGATCGCCAGATCTCCTACGACGCGGCGACCACGATCCTGCAGCAGCATCCGGACCTGATCGGGTTCTACTGCAACAACGACACTATGGCGCTCGGTGTCGTAGAGGCGGTGAAGAACGCCAACCTGCTCGGCAAGGTCGCGGTGTTCGGCACCGACGGCATCACCGATGCGTACAAGTCGATCCGCGCCGGCGAGTTGACCGGCACCGTCGACAGCTTCCCCGTGCTGACCGGCGAGGTGGCGCTCGAGGCCAGCCTGCGCATCCTGGCCAAGGAGAAGCTGCCGCGCGTGGTCGCCACCCCGCAGGCGCTGATCACCAAGGACACCGCCGACCGCTACCAGGGCACCGACGACCAGATCCGCGCCGCCCTCGAACAGGATGTCCAGAGAGGCAGCTGACCCACGGGCACCGATCCGAGGCGCCCATCCGGAGGCCGGTTCCATGCAAGATGCCAAGCTGCGACTGCAGGTTCAGGATGTGACCAAGACGTTTCCCGGGGTCAGGGCGCTCAGTGCGATGTCGCTGCGCGTCAGGCCGGGGGAGGTGCACGCCCTGCTCGGCGAGAACGGCGCCGGCAAGTCGACCCTGCTGAAGACGATCTCCGGCGTGCAGAAGCCGGACTCCGGCACGGTGTCGCTCGACGGCCGCGTGTTGACCCTGGACGGACCGCTTGATGCGCGACGTGCCGGGATCGCGATGATCCACCAGGAGCTGCAGCAGGTGCCGGAGCTCACGGTGGCGCAGAACATGTTCCTCGGCCGGCCGTTGCGCCGCGGCCTGTTCACCGACCGGGCGCAGCAGGAGGCGAAGGCGGCGGCGGTCCTGCAGTCTCTGGACCCGGCAATCCGTCCCGACGCGCCGATCCGCACGCTCAAGGTCGCCCAGCGGCAGATCGTCGAGATCGGGCGGGCGCTTTTGGAGAACGCCCAGGTCATCGCCATGGACGAGCCGACCTCGAGCCTGACGCCGAGCGAGTTCCTGCGGCTCGCCGAGGTGATCGCCGACCTGTCCGCAAGCGGGGTCTCGATCATCTACGTGTCGCACAAGATGGACGAGGTGTTCCGCGTCTGCAGCCGCGCCACGGTGATGCGTGACGGCCAGCTGGTGGGTGAGCTCGACCTCGCTGAAACAACGGAGTCGGCCGTCGTCAACATGATGGTCGGCCGCACGTTGGCGGCGGCAACGCACAGCTCGTTCGCGACCACGGAGACCGTGCTGTCGGTGCGAAACCTCGGATCCGGAACCAAGGTCCTCAATGCCAGCTTCGACCTGCATCGCGGCGAGGTTCTGGGCATCGCCGGCCTGATCGGGGCCGGTCGCACCGAGCTGCTTCGGCTGGTCGCCGGCGCCGACAGATCGAGCTCCGGCACGGTCACGCTCAATGGCCGCCGGCTGTCCCTGCGCAGCACCCGATCGGTGATCGCTGCCGGCATCGGCCTGGTGCCGGAGGAGCGCAAGCGGGACGGGATCGTGCCGCAGCGGTCCGTGGTCAACAACATCGCCCTGTCGTCGATGTCGCGTTTCGCACCGCGCGGCCTGATCCGCCGCCGCGCGCTGCGAAAGCGGGCGACCGAGATCCTGACCGGCATCAACCTGCGGCCGATGCAGATCGACCGCCCGATCCGGCTGTTCAGCGGCGGCAACCAGCAGAAGGCGATCATCGCCCGCTGGATCGCGGCCGACACCCAGGTGCTGCTGTTCGACGAGCCGACGCGGGGGATCGATATCGGCGCCAAGGCGGAAATCTACGCCCTGATCGAGCGCCTGGCCGCCGAGGGGCGCTCGATGATCGTGGTGTCCTCCGAGCTGCCCGAGATCCTGCGGGTCGCCGACCGGGTGCTGGTGATGCGCCAGGGCCGGATCGCCGCCGAGCTCGGGCGCGAGGAGCTGAGCGAGCAGGCCATCGTCGCCCACGCGATCCCGCAATCCGCCGCCGATCCGGGCCTGCACGGCCATACGACAGCAACGCCGCACACCTGACCTCTCCGCCCTCCGGCAAACATCGAGGTTTCCATGTCCACCACCATGCAGACGGTCCCGGACCAGTCCCGATCGCTCCGCGTTCCACGCATCAACATCCGCGATTTCGGCACCCTCATCGGTTTGGTGCTGATGATGGCGATCTTTGCCGCCATCGCCCCCGGCTTCCTGAGCGAGCGCAATCTCGTGAACATCCTGCAGCAATCGAGCATCAACGCCTTCGTGGCGCTCGGCATGACCCTGGTCATCATCTCCGGCGGCATCGACTTGTCCGTCGGCCCGACCGCGGCACTCGCGGCCGTGCTGGCCGCGAGCCTGATGACCGTCGGCGTGCCGGTCCCGCTGGCGATCCTGGCCGGCCTGGTGCTGGGCGCGCTGTGTGGCGCGGTGAACGGCATGCTGATCTCGTTCGGTGGCCTGCAGCCCTTCATCGTGACGCTGGGCACGCTCAGCACGTACCGGGCGCTCGCCTTGATCGTCACCGGCGGCAACCCGATCCTCGGCATCCCGCACACGCTGCGCGCGATCGCCAACGGCCGCCTGCTCGGGATCCCGACGTCGGTGCTGCTGGTGGGGCTGGTCGCCATCCTGGCCGGGATCATGCTGCGCCGGACGCCGTTCGGCGAATATCTGCTGGCCGTCGGCGGCAACGAGGAAGCCTCGCACATCGCCGGCGTCCCGATCGCGCTCACCAAGATCGGCGCCTACGCGCTGTCCGGCACCATGGCGGCCCTCGCGGCGATGATCCTGATCGGCCGCCTGGGTGCCGCGGAGCCGATCCTCGGCAGCTCGTGGGAGCTCGACGCGATCGCCGCCGCGGCGATCGGCGGGGCGTCGCTGATGGGCGGCAAGGGCAGCATCATCGGCACGCTGCTCGGCGCCATCATCCTGGGGGCGATGCGCAACGGCCTTACTTTGCTCAACGTGCAGGCCTTCTACCAGCTCCTGGCGACCGGCCTGATCATCCTGTTCGCAATGTTGCTCGATCGCTTCACGCGAGGCCGGTCATGAGCGGCGTGGCCCGGATCGTCGTCGTCGGCAGCCTGCATTACGACATCATCGTGGATGCGGCCGCCCGGCCACGCAAAGGCGAGACCGTCACCGGACGCAGCCTGAACCGGAAATGCGGCGGCAAGGGCGGCAACCAGGCGGTCGCTGCGAGCCGGGCTGGCGTTGCCACGGCGTTTGTCGGCGCGGTGGGTGACGACCCGTTCGGCGACGCGCTGGTCTCCGGATTGGCAAAGGCCGGCGTCGATCATTCCGATGTCGTGGCGCACCCGGACGTGAGCTCGGGCACCAGCATCGCGATCTTCGACGACGAGGGCGATTACGGTGCGGTGATCGTGTCCGGCAGCAATCTGCTGATCACGCCCGGACAATTGCGGCCGGACCTGTTCGGCACGGACAGGATCCTCGTCCTGCAGAACGAGATCCCCGAAGCCATCAACGCGCAGGCGGCGCGGTCCGCTCGCGCGCACGGCATGACCGTGATCCTCAACGCAGCGCCCGCTCGGCCATTCACCACGGACCTGGCGGATTTCGTCGATGTCCTGGTCGTCAACGCAATCGAGGCGGAAATGCTGGGAGGCGGGACGGTCGACGGTCTTGCCCAGGCCTCTCACGCAGCCCGCATTCTTTGCGAGCGGTTTCCTGCGGTGGTCGTCACGGCGGGTGGTGACGGGGTCGCCTATGTTGACCGCAAAGGCGGGCACCATGAAATTGCGGCGATTCCGATCACGGTGCGCAGCACACACGGTGCCGGTGATAGTTTCGTGGGAACCCTGGCAGCCGCGATTTCACGAGGCGAACTCATGAAGCCGGCACTCGAGCACGCGAATATCGTCGCGGCACAGCTCGTGGCGACTCCCGAGGCGGAGCGCGCCAACTGGTGAGGCTTTGCGCTGGATCGGCAGTCGAAAGGCCGAGGTGGTCTGGCTTCCGCCCACCATACGCCCGGACAAACGCTGCGCCGGCAGGCGACGCACTTTCCAGTGCCATCGACTGGTTGGCCACCTCACGTCACGTTCCGATATACCCAGCGGATGCCGGGTGGGTCGGACCTGAACACGGTGTCGGTGAAGAGCACCAGTCTGATATTTCCCCCGCATAGCCTGTCTTGTTCAGCTCGATGCGGGTTCGACCGGAAGTGCCGTTTCGGCCGAGCGGTAGCAGGCTTCGACCAGCGCGAATGTGCGCAGATTGTCATGGCCCGACGTCGCCGGGATGGCGCCGGTCTCGAGGCAATCGAGCCAGTGCGCCTGGGTCGAGACGACGCTGTCCTGCGTCAGCAGCCAGGGCTCGGTGCCCCAGGACGACGGCGCCGGCGGGATCGTCTCCGTCCGGGTGCCGGCAGGCGACGTCACCGTCAGGCGGTAGCGGTCCTCGAGGCGGAGCGATCCCTCGGTCCCCTCCAGGTGAATCAGGGTCTGCGGGAACGGATCCGGCGACTGCCTGCTCGAATAGGTGATGTCGACGATGCTGGTGGCGCCGTTCCTGTGCCCCAGCATGACCGTCGCCATGTCCTCGCCCTTGATGCCGGGCCGGATGCTCTGTGTCCGGCAGAACACCTGGTCGACCTCGCCGAGAAACGCGCGGGCGACATCCAGGACATGGATCCCGAGATCGAGCAGGATGAAGCGGTTCAGCTCGGCGAGGTAGGGCTGTCCGGCGATGACGTCGAAGCCGGTGCGCCAGGAGAACCGTCCCCAGGTCGGTCGGCCGATCTCGCCGCTCCGGAACCTGTCGATCGCGGCGCTGATCGGGCGCTGGAAGCGGAAGTTCTCGTGCACCATCAAGGGCAATCCCGCCTGGTCCATCTCCGCCACCAGCGCCACGGCATCGTTCCAGTCCGGTGCCAGCGGCTTCTGCACGATCGCGGCAATGCCGTGCCTGGCGCACAGCCGGACGATGGGCAGGTGGGACGGTGCGGTCGTGACCACGTCCAGGAAGTCCGGCTTCTGGGCGACCAGCATCTCCTCGATGTCGGTATAGGCCCCGGGGACGCCGAACCTGTCGCTGGCCGACTTCGCCTTGGCCGGGTCGAGGTCGCAGACGGCGACCAGGTCGCAGCGGTCCCGCAGGTCACGCCAGGCATTGAGATGATTGTCGGCAAAGAAGCCGCAACCGACGAGAGCGGCGCGTTTCCGAGGCATCGGGTGTTCTCCGTGAAGCCACCATCCGCCATCGAAGCCGCGAGCGGTCGGCTATCGTCAAGCGCGAAGCAGGTCGGCCGTCTACTGCCATTCGATCTGCCGGGCAGCAGCCGCTCGCGGGTCCGCCGGCATCCAAGCGATGCGCGTTCAACACTGTGCCCGACGAGTGGCCTCTACCGCATCGGGCGGCAGCAGCCACGCACGGGCGACGGCGACCACCAGCATCCATGCGAGCACCGACCATCGCCTGGCGGCATCATGGTCGCACTCAGGGTTGCATGTCCGCGCGGCCGAACATCGGGCCTCGGGGTCTCCAGAGGATCGATCTGGCCTGCCGTTGCCCGAGCGGCACTCCAGATCGTCCCGCTCGTCGAACGGCTACGCCGACGCCACGAGCCGCCTCGGCGCCGCAGGCGCGGTGTCCACGACCGGATACTCCAGGGTCGCGACCACCGTGATCTCCACCAGAATTGCCTCGGGTGGAAGCATCAGATCCGCCTCGCCATCGGTCCAGCGCCATGCGTGCGTCTCGTCGGCCTCGAGTGCCCACCATCCCTGCTCGAGCGTCTCGAGCCCTATCGCGACCGGATCAAGTCCGCCGGACGAGGTCCACACACAGATATGCCCGACCGCCACCCCGAGTGAACGGCGGTCGTCGAGCCATGGCATGGTGTCGGCCGGAGCAGCGTGCCGGGACCGAAGCGTGAGCCGTGTCTGGCATCCGGGCCGGAGCAGAAACATGTGCCGCCCACCCGGCGACCGCTGCTCCGGCTCGAGCGACGTCCCGTCCGTCATCACCAGCTGGAGTGCCGCATCCCTGCTCGTGGCAGGCTTCTGCACCTCATGGCCGAGAACAACGGCGCGCGCGGCCAGTGCCTCCCAGATCGGCTGGACTCGCGCAGCCGCGGTGACCAGGGGGGCGACGGCGCGGCTGTCGTCGCTGCGGGAGAAGTCCGCATGCAGCGCGAGCGGCGCGCCCCCGTTGCTGAACATGCAGCGGTTCCCGGTATCGAGATAGCTCTCCGCCTCGGCGCCCTCGGCAATCAGGATGCCGTGCCGCTCGAGTTCGACGTGAAAGTAATGCACGGCCGGCACCGACTCGATGGTGATGCTGCTGCCATTGACCAGCTGGCGAGCGGCGATCAGCACCCCATCCAGGAGCAGCGCGTGATCGGGCGAGAGGCGCAGCGGACGAGACGGAATGCCGACATCGAGCGAGCCCGGGGCAAAGCGGACCGGATTGACCCGCGCCGGGTTCGGGTGCCGTGCCGGCTCCAGGCGTCGCTCGCCGACCCAGCTGACTGCCCGCAGCAGGTCCCGGCCGTCCTCGCGCACCACGAGCATGTCGCCGGCCTTGACCTCCTCGACGGCGACCTCTCCGGCCGGTCCGAGCAGCCTGGTGCCGGCGGCAAAACAGGGCGCCTCGACAAGGATGGTGCCGTCCGCCGCCTGATCCAGCCTCGGCATCACCGTCGACGCACCGGCGATGTCGAGGGAGACGGTTCCGGTCGGCGTCGTGACGGTCACGGTATCGCCGGATACGAGGATGCTGTCGGCACCCGGACTGTATGCGTAGGCGCCGAGATCGATGAAGTCGCCCGACCCGAAGCCGGAGATCACGTTGGTCGGCGCGGCCGCAGTGTCGATCCGCAGCGTGCCGGGATCTGCGAAACTGATGGCGCCGCTGCCGGCAGCGGACACGGTGCCGAGTTCCAGGGTGCCGCCGCTGATGATGCTGCCGCCGGTGTAGCCGTTGGAGGTGGCGAGCACGACGGTGCCTGGCCCGGACACGATCACGTCCCCGCCGCCGCTGATGGTGCCGCTCTCGGTCAGCGTGCCGCCGCCTGCGAAGATGGCGTTGCCATAGCCGTTGCCGTCCGCATCGACGTACAGCGTGCCGCCGCTCTCGATCATCGCGTTGATCTCGGAGCCACCACCGCGCACGAGCTCGGTGGCACCGTTGGTGATGGTGGTGGCAGATCCCGTGCCGCCCGCATCGATGGTGAGGCTGCCACCTGCGGAGAGGATTTCCGACAGCGCCGTGCCGCCGCCCTGGATCTCCTGGTACGCGAGGATGGTGTCCTGCGTGAACGTCCCGCCGGCCTCGGCGTATGTGGTGTTCTCGAGCGTCACGCCGCTGACGACACCGCCCGTATCGGCGATGAGCCGTCCGCCGCCGCTATAGATGCCGCCGGTGAGCGTGCCGGAGACCTGCAGATTGCCGTCCGCAGTGCCGCTGTTGGTGACGGTGCCGAGCAGCAGGCCATCCGCGTAGCCGGACAGGACCCCGCCGGCCGCGATGGTGCCGCCGCTCATCACGCCGATGCCGTGGCCGTCCGCGTCGAGATAGAGCGTGCCGCTGACGACGGCGTCGGTCTCGCTGCCGCCGCCATGGACCAGCTCGTAGCCGGCGCTGATGACGGTGCCGGAGCCGGTGGCGCCGTCATCGATGAACAGGCTGCCACCCGACACCGTTTCCGACAGCGCCGTGCCGCCGGTCTGGACCTCTTCGCTGGCGACGATGGTATCGTGGGTCGCCGTCCCGCCGGCGGCCACCAGGGTCGTGTTCTCGAGCGTCACGCCGCTGATGACGCCCCCGGCATCTGCCTGCAGACGCCCGCCACCGCTATAGACACCGCCGCTCAGGATGCCCGAGACCTGCAGACTGCCTTCCGCGGTGCCGTCATTCGTGACGGTGCCGAGCAGCAGGCCGTCAGCCAGGCCGGAGAGAATGCCGCCGGCCGCGATGGTGCCGCCGCTCATCACGCCGATGCCGCCGCCGTCCTGGTCGAGATAGAGCGTGCCGCTGACGAGGGCGTTGATCTCGATGCCGCCGCCACGGACATACTCAAAGCCGGTGCCGATGACGGTGCCGGATCCGGTGGCACCGGCATCGATGTAGAGGCTGCCGCCGGACACGGTTTCCGACAGTGCCGTGCCGCCGTTCTGGGCCTCTTCGCCGGCGACGATGGTGTCATGGGTTGCCGTCCCGCCGGCAGCCACCACTGTCGTGTTCTCGAGCGTCACGCCGCTGATGACGCCCCCGGCATCTGCCAGCAGGCGCCCGCCACCGCTATAGACACCGCCGCTCAGGATGCCCGAGACGTCGAGGGTCCCTTCGGCGGTACCGCTATTCGTGACGGTGCCGAGCAGCAGGCCATCGGCCAGGCCGGAAAGAATGCCGCCGGCCACGATGGTGCCGCCACTCATCATGGCGACACCGTTGCCGTCTGCATCGAGGAAGAGCGTGCCGCCGCTGCTGACGATGGCGTCGGTCTCGCTGCCGCCGCCATGGACATACTCGTAGCCGGTGCTGATGACGGTGCCGGATCCGGTGGCACTGCCATCGATGAACAGGCTGCCGCCGGAGACCGTTTCCGACAACGCCGTCCCGCCGGCGTAAATCTCCTCGCGGGCAAGGATGGCGTCGTGCGTGAGCGTGCCACCGGAGCCGGCGTAGGTGGCGTTCTCGATCATGACGCCGCTGACGACGCCGCCTGCATCGGCGAGCAGCCGTCCGGCGCCGCCATAGATGCCGCCGGCGAGCGTGCCCGAGACCTGCAGACTGCCTTCCGCGGTGCCGTCATTCGTGACGGTGCCGAGCAGCAGGCCGTCAGCCAGGCCGGAGAGAATGCCGCCGGCCGCGATGGTGCCGCCGCTCATCACGCCGATGCCGCCGCCGTCCTGGTCGAGATAGAGCGTGCCGCTGACGAGGGCGTTGGTCTCGATGCCGCCGCCCCGGACATACTCGAAGCCGGTGCCGATGACGGTGCCGGAACCGGTGGCACCGGCGTCGATGTAGAGGCTGCCGCCGGACACGGTTTCCGACAGCGCCGTGCCGCCGGTCTGGATCTCCTCGTAGGCAACGATGGTGTCGTGGGTGGCTGTGCCACCGGCACCGACATAGGTGGTGTTCTCGATCAAGACCCCCGAGATGACGCCCCCGGCATCTGCCTGCAGGCGCCCGCCACCGCTATAGACGCCGCCGCTGAGGATGCCGGAGACGTCGAGGGTGCCTTCGGCAGTACCGCTATTCAGGACGGTGCCGAGCAGCAGGCCATCGGCCAGGCCAGAAAGAATGCCGCCAGCCACGATGGTGCCGCCGCTCATCCTGCCGACGCCGCCGCCGTCCGCATCGAGGAAGAGCGTGCCGCCGCTGCTGACGATGGCGCCGGTCTCGCTGCCGCCGCCACGGACATACTCGAAGCCGGTGCTGATGACGGTGCCGGAACCGGTGGCACCGGCATCGATGTAGAGGCTGCCGCCGGACACGGTTTCCGACAGCGCCGTGCCGCCGGCCTGGATCTCCTCGTAGGCGAGGATCGTGTCGTGGGTGGCTGTGCCGCCGGCACCGACATAGGTGTCGTTCTCGACCGTCACGCCGCTGATGACGCCACCGGCATCCACGAGCAGCCGTCCGCCACCGCTATAGACGCCGCCGGCAAGGGTGCCGGAGACCTGCAGGTTGCCCGCGGCAGTGCCGCTGTTGGTGACGGTCCCGAGCAGCAGACCGTCGGCCTCGCCGGATAGGAGGCCGCCGAGCTCGATGGTGCCACCGTCCAGGATGCCGATGCCGCCGCCGTCTTCGTCCAGATAGAGCGTGCCGCCGAGCAGTACGTCGGCGCCCATCTCGACACCGCCGCCATGCACCAGCTCGACACCGCCGACGATGACGGTGGTGTCGATTGCCGTGCCGCCCGCATCGACGATCACTTCATTGATCGGGCTCGCGATCAAACCGGTGCTGGTGGAGCCACTGGTGACTTCAGTCATGTCTGGTGTTTCCTGTTATCGCTTGGCTGCAGCTGAAAGATCGCGAAGGCCGATGGCGCGCAGGCCGGACTTCACGTGTTCGGCAGTAATCGAGCGGGTGCACTCGAAGGCACGGTCGGTGCCCTTGTGACGCGGGCACCACAAATAATCGGCGTGGTCGAAACGGTACCGAGGGTCGTTCCAGCACGAGTTGCAGACGTGCCAGTTGATCACGCGGCCTGGCGTGGCGAACTCGTTGGTCGGATGCGTGAAGCCCGAGATCATCACCACCGGACAGCCGGCCGCCCAGGCGAGCCAGGCCAGTCCCGAAGAGCAACCGACGAAAGCCGCAGCGTGACGCAGCCAGCGCGCGCGCTCGATCAGCGGCCTGTCGCCGGTCTCGTCCTCGGCGCCATGCGGCATCGGCGTCCAGACCAGGCCCCTGCCGTGGACCTGCTCCCTGTCGATGCAGATCACCCGGTAGCCTTGCGACTTCAGGTGCCGGACGATCTCCAGCCAGCCATGCGGATTGGTCCATTTCTTGGCATGCGTGCTGGCCTGCACGGCGATGCAGACGTACGGCTCCGCGACCGGCCTGCTCTCGTCGGGAAAGAACAATTCGGGCGCTGCCTCGACCGGGTCGACGCCCAGGATGTAGCCGGCCGTACGATGCAGGCCGACATGCCGAAAGTCGGTCGGCTGCCAGATGTTTTCAGCGTCGTCGAAGAACAGGCCTATATTATACGTCGCGTAGTATCGGTCTGCTTCCACCTGCGCATGGCCGATGAACCGGATATGCGGATAGGCACCCTCGAACAACGGGATCAGCCGCTCCGCCATCGCCACGGTCAGCCGGCACTCATGCACGGACTGGAACCGCACGGCGTAGGGCATCCAGCCGACGCTGTCGCCGATGGTTCCGACCGGTAAAGTGATCAGCACGTCGCGGTCGCATGCGTCGAAGCGGTGCGACATCAGGAGGACGCCGGCCGTGTCCCAGACCTCGAGCGAGAAGCGCACGAAGAAGCGCTTGCCGCTCTGGATCGTGACCCCGCCGCGGGTGCTCTCGAACAGGATGTTGCCGGTGTCGAGGTCGCGCAGCCTTGCACGAAATTGTCCCAGGGGAAGCTGCAGCCGCGCACCCAGGTTGAAGTCGTAGCGGATCCCCACGGGCCCCTCCTGGGTCGGGCGCGCCGCCGGAGGCGGGAAATTGGGCATCCGGATCGGGGGCTCGTCCTTGACCTGCGCTGCCGGGCCGGCAGCTTCGAGATCGATCGGAAGCAGCTGGTTCATGCGGCTCGCCCGACCCTGGCTGATACCGTCTGCCGGTGCGCGCCGAAGCCGGGGATGCGTTCGATCACCGTCTGCACGTGCTGAGCCGTGATCAGGCGGCTGCATTCGAATTGTCGGGCGGTGCCGGCATGCCGCGGGCAGAACAGGAAATCGCGAGGGTTGAACTGGTGGCGGAGGTCGTTGGCGCAGCCGTTACAAGCGAAATCGTTGGTGACGCGGTACGTCGCCGCGAATTCGTTCAAAGGCAACGTGAAGCCGCCGATCATCACGACCTCGGTGCCGACCGCCCAGGCAAGCCAGGAGAGGCCGCTCGACAAACCGACAAAGAATGCAGCGTGGCGCAACCAGCGCGCCCTTTCCGAAAGCGGGCGGTCGCCGGTCTCGTCCTCGGCCCCGTGGGGGAGGTGGTTCCAGACCAGGCCGCTGCCGTTGACCGGCTGCCGGTCGATGCAGATCACCCGGTAGCCAGCCTGTTTCAGGAACGCGATGACCTGCGTCCAGCCAAGCGGATTGTTCCAGTATTTGGCCTGGCTCGTTGCTTGCGTCGCTATGCACACATACGGCTCGTCGATCGGCCGGCCGCCCGGATCGATCGACAGCTTCGGGCGGCGATCCTCCAGCGACAATCCCAGGATGTGAGCAGCGGCGTGGGACAGCCCGACCTGACGATAATCGCTGGGTTGCCAGTCATGATCGTGGTCGTTGTAGAAGATACAGACCTTGTAGGTGGCGTAGAACGCCGTGCGTTCCAGCAGCGTCGCCAGCTCGGCGGCGGTCACGAGGCGCAGCTCCGGCTGCATCGAACCCAGGAGCGGCACGAGGGCCGGAGCGACGCAGCAGGTCACCCGAGCTGCATGGGCAACGGCGAATGAAGCGGCCTGGCCAATCCAGGCCAGCTGGTCGCCGAGCCCTCCAAGCTCCATCCGGATTAACACCTCGCGTTCGCGGAGGTCGAGCCGATGGTCGAAGACGAGGCTGCCGTCCAGCCGCAGTTCGATATGGAACCGGACGAAGTATTTCTTGAGGCTGAGGATCGTCCCGCCGGCAGAGGCTGCGTCGCACAACACGCTGCCGGTTTCCAGATCCGTCAGGCGCACCTGCCAATTCCCAGGCGGCAGCAGGATCCGGCACCCCTCATTGAAGTCGAAACGAACACCATGCGGGCCGATGCAGGCCGGAATGGCGGAAATCCTGGTCGATGCCGATACGGCCGGGGGGGTCATGATGCTTCAGTCGGCAAGTATAACCCAGTCATCGAAGTCGCCTCACGGTGCCGTCGCGTCGTGAGCGGCAAGCTAGGCAGGGGTCGTGAAACAGTCGTCATGCATATGCATGACGACCATTCCTTTCCCGTTTTATTACCGCTCGTTCAGGGCAGTCTCGTTACTCTCCCGCTTTACAATAGCGCGGCTGCGATTAGGCTTCCGACCCAGTCCAAGGGCTGCCAATGGTGTCGCGGTGATCGATTTCGACCGTCTCGACGGTGCCCTTGAACTTATATACGACGCTGCGGTCGATCGACACCGACAACCTCGACTGCTCGCGGAACTTGCAAGTCTTTTCAACGCGCACTTCTCGGACAGCTTCACTCGAACTGTCGATTTTTCCACTTTCAGCGGCAGGGTCCATGGTCTCGACCGTCGTGATTACGAAGACGAGTTTCTCGGAATATGGGTCAAGCGGAATGTCTGGAGTCAGAAGCGTCCGGTCGTCAGGGCGGGCGAGATTTTGACAACGCGGGACATGGTTTCGATCAGCGACCTGCGAGCAAGCGAACTCTTCAACGAATATCTCGACGTCCGCGGGCTGCACGAGGGCCTGAGGTTCGACCTGTTCGCCGATACGGAAGTCATCGAGGATATTTCCATTCTGCGCGACTGGAAGGCGGGCCCGTTCCAGGCAGGAGAACTCCGGGCGGCACGAGTACTGCTGCCGCATCTGTGCCGGTCCCGGATGGTCAGCCGGCGGCTGGACGAGGCCAAGATGCTCGCAGGGGCCGGGCTGGCCGCGCTGGACCAGATCAGGACGGCGATCCTGGTGCTGGACCGGCGTGGCCGTGCGATCCACCGGAACGCTGCCGGCCGCCGGCTGCTCGACGCCGGTGACGGCCTCGTCCTGACCGCCACGGGGTTGGCCGCAGCAAACAGCACGGAGACCCGTCGATTGGAGGTGATGATCAGCCGTGCTGCGGGTGTACACGGTCGTCCGGGACGATCCGGAGCGATCCGACTGCAGAGGCCGGCTGGTGGCCCGGCGCTCCTGCTCATTGCGTTGCCGCTTCCGGAAGGGCGGCCACCAGCGGAGAGCGAGCCGATCGCGGAACTCCTGCCACTGTCGTCTCCGCGCGTGCTGCTGACGATCATCGACCCGGCGGTGCGTGGTCTATTGCCGCAGAGCCAGCTCGTGGCGCTCTTTGACCTGACGCCGGCGGAGGCACATCTCGCGACCGAGCTGCTTGGCGGCGACGACCTGCAGGCGATCGCAACGCGGAGCGGCCGCAGTATCAACACCGTCAGAAGCCTGCTTGGACGGTTGATGTCCAAGACCGAAACCCGGCGACAGTCCGAGCTGATGCGGATGCTGTCCCAGCTCCCTGCTGCGGCATGAACCCGCACCGCTCAGGGATTGCGATCAGGCCAATTCGGGCACGACCTTGGCAACGCCGCTGTCGCCTGATGCCAACCTTGCCGCGACGCTGAATTCATCGATGTCCGCCCGATCTGCATCGCCTTGTAACCGAAATGGCGTTCAATCGATCGCCCGGATGTCGTCGTGCCGTCACGAAGTGCCCCTGCAGAGCCAATGCGGCTTGCAGACGCTGACGGAACGCCACGAGAAGATGACAGCCTGATCCGCGTGATGATCCGCGTGGTAATTGTGGGATCAGCTACGGTTGAGGACGTTGCCGGAGGTGGCGATCACCGAAAAGGTGACACCGTCCCGAAGTACTGCAGCATGTGCGACGCCGTCGCTGCCGCGATATCACGTTGCGTCCCATCATAGACGCCGCCTGATCTTCCGTGCATGTGTCGAACATCGATCATGATCACGAAAAAGCAAGGCCGGGGCACAATGCGACGCCGCTGCGACACTGATGGGACGCCGTGCACGCAGCGTCCCGCGTTCGGTTGATCGAAGCTCCCCGACACCGCCCCGATCGGCCGGAACTCAGCCCAGGTCGGGAGCTCATGACCCGATCATGGCCTTGGCCGCCGCGAGGTAGGTACGTCCGATCCTGACCTCCGTCCCGCCAGCGAGCGCCGCGTGCCAGGCGCCCAGGCCGTCGTGACGCAGTCGCGTGATCGCCGCACGCCGCACGATGACCGACCGATGCAGCCGCAGGAAGCGTTCGGGATCGAGCTTGCGCTCCAGCTCGCCCAGCGTTCGATGCACCAGATAGCTGCGTGCCCCCACATGCAGCCGCATTTAGTCGCGCTCCGCCTCGATCCGGTCGATCTCGGCGACGGAAAGTCGGATCATCTCCGACCGGTGCGGGACCCAGAGCTCCTCGACCCAGGGTGAGGACGTGGTCCTGCCGACGGCGGGCGCGGCGTCCGATACGCGGGCCACCGCCTTGGCCAGCCGCTCGAGCTCCACAGGCTTGAGCAGGTAATCGCTGGCGGCGACGTCGAAGGCGCTCACCGCGAACTGGTCGAACGCGGTGCAGAACACCAAGGCCGGACGGACGGGTCGTCGCTCCAGGGCGCGTGCCACCGCCAGTCCGTCCAGGCCCGGCATGGAGATGTCGAGCAGGATCAGGTCGGGTGACAGCGCCTCGATCAGCCGTAGCGCAGCCTCGCCGTCGGATGCGGCCCCCACCAGCTCCACCGCGTCCAACCGGGCGCAGAGCACCTGCAGCCGCTCCACCGCGAGCGGCTCGTCGTCCACCACCAGGGTGCGCAGGGGGCGATCAGCCGGCACGGTGCGCCAGGGGCAGCGTGAGCTCGACCCGGAAGCCGCCCCCGGGTCCGCGCACCCAGCGGCAGCCGGCCGCGTCGCCATAGCGGGCGGCCAGGCGGTCAGAGACGTTGCGCAGGCCGACGTCCGTGCCATCTGCTCCGTCACCGGCGGCCGGCGCCCCGTCATCCGCCACCGACAGAACAAGCCTGGCACCAACCAATTCCGCGCGAAGCGTGATCGTCACCGGGCGCGCGGTCGCCGACACGCCGTGCTTGACCGCATTCTCCACCAGCGGCTGCAGGATCAGTCCCGGCACGCGCACACTCCCGAGTTCCGGAGGATAGTCGATGTCGACGATCAGGCGCTCGGGGAAGCGCACGGCCTCGATGTCCAGGTAGAGCCGCTGCAGTGCGATTTCCTCGGCGAGGGTGACGTCCTGGGTCGGGTCGCCGCTGAGGCTGGTGCGGAAGAAGATCGACAGGTTCACGATCATCCGCTCCGCCGCCTGCGAGCGGCCGGTCATCACCAGGCTGGAGAGCGAGTTCAGGGTGTTGAACAGGAAGTGCGGATTGACCTGGTAGCGCAACGCACGGAGTTCGGCTGACTGGGCGGTGGCCCGAAGCTCCGCGCCGCGCCGTTCCAGGGCGCGCACCTCGCCGGCGTATTGGAGGGCCAGGTACAGGGCTGACCAGGCGATGAACAGGAAGTAGCCATCCGCCGTGGTGCCGATGATCTGCTCGGACAGAGTTTCGTCGTCGCAATCGAGCTGGCCGAGAGCCAGTCCGCCGCCTGCCGCAGCACCGGCCATGGTGCTCCCGGCACGCGGGCATCCCCAGCTTTGCCCGGGGACCAGCCCGCCGCCAGGCACGGCGATCGGAACGGCAAACACCAACGCGTTCAGGATCGAGTAGGCCAGGGCAGCCGGCAGGGCGATCGCTGCGGCGGCCACGATGCTGCGCGGCAACGATCCCGCCATCCGTTTCAAGAGCCGGTGGACCGCCCAGGTCACCCCCATCATCAGCAGGATCACCACGGCGCGCCGGGCGATCATGTCCCATTGGTGCGGCCGCGCGACGGCGACGGCGCGGACCGTGCTGACCAGGAAGTAGAGCAGCCAGAAGCCGACGATCGACGCCCAGGCCGTATCGAGGTGTCGCACCCTGAGGGGCGTTCGAGGTCTCGGTGCGTGCATGAAGACGTATAGCCCGTGGACCGGCTCCACGCAGATCCTTTTCGCGTCGTTCATCGAGCCCGGTGCGCGGTTGGTCGAAGACCGGTTCCGATCGGGCCGGTCGCTGGGCAGGATCGCGCGACGCGCTTCTCCCCTGTGGGAGACGAAGCCTGCGATGATGCGGATCATCCGTCCCGCGGTGTTCCACCAGATAGGAAAATCGGTGAACGAAACTCTACCAGATGACGACGCAGCGCTGCCATGCTCGACAACATCATGCTCTACCGGCTGACGGCAAAGGCCGCCTCGTCGGCGCGGCTGCATGCGCAAAGCTTCACGGCCCACACCGGGCGACAAATGCTGGATGTTCCGGTCGGCGTCGGCCTGTTTCCGGAAGAGATCGACCTGCCGCCGCGGATCCGGGGCGAGCGGACCTATCCCAGGCTCTTCTCCTGGACCCGCGCGCCGAGGGGAGGCCATTTCGAGGCGTTCGAGCAGCCCGCGCTGTTCACCTCGGAACTGCGGGCGTGTTTCGCGAGTGTCCGGACCTAGGCCAGCGTCGGGCCTCGTCGATTAAGAAAAGGAAATGCTCCCATGTTGGTCACGCGACGCGAGGCTCTCGTCGGCTTCGCTGCCTTAGGCTGTACCGCTTCAGCACTTGCGAAGGAGACCGTTCTGATCGAACCTTTTCAAATCCCGTGGGATCCCGACATGGTTGCGGACCTCGATCGCCGCCTCGGGGCCACGCGCTGGCCCGATGCCGTCACGACCGATTGGTCCTACGGAATGGAGGAGGGCTTCCTCGCCAAACTGACGGCCTACTGGGAGCGCGACTATGCCTGGTCGGACCGCCGTGCAAAGCTGAACCGGCTTCCCCATTTCCGAGCCACGATCGATGGGTTCGGAGTGCATTTCCTGCATTTCCGCGGCTACGGGCGGAACGCCATTCCACTCCTCCTGATGAATGGCTGGCCATCCAGCTTCGTCGAATACCAGCGCCTGGCGCCGCTCCTGGCCGAGGGGGAACCGCCTTTCGATATCGTGATCCCCACATATCCAGGGTTCGGCTTTACCGATCGGCCGACGCGGCCCTACCAGGTCGAGCCGGCCGACCTCTATGCCAAGCTGATGACGGCACTTGGTCATGATCGCTTCATGGTGTCCGGCACGGACATCGGAACAGGGGTCGCGACACGACTGGCGCTGGATTATCCCGATCGGGTTCTCGGGGTGCACATATCGGCTGTCTCACACAAGCCGGCCTCCGCGGGTGAACCGCCACCCACTGCGGCGGAGCTCGCCTACATGGCAGCCGACGTGGTCTGGGATCGAGATGAGGGCGGATATCAGGCGATCCAGACGTCGCGGCCGCAAACCCTGGCGTTCGGGCTCGCAGATTCTCCCACAGGGCTCGCAAGCTGGATCGTGGACAAGTTTCGCGCCTGGTCCGATTGTCGCGGCGACGTCCTCTCGGTGTTCCCTGCGGAAACGCTGGTCGACAACCTGATGGTCTATTGGACGACCAACACCATCGCCTCCTCGAACCGCTACTATTACGAGGCCGTTCACCATCGTCCACGATTGAGGCCGGAGACTTACGTACGTCCACCCACCGCCATAGCAATCTGGCCCCGCGACGTCGCGCTGCCGCCGCGCGAGATGGCCGAGCGGCTCTATAATGTCCGGCGCTATACGGTCTTTCCGCGCGGAGGGCATTGCCCGGCTTGGGAGGCGCCCGAGTTATATGCCGACGACCTGCGGCAGTTTGCCATCTCGATCGCCGCCTGAATGGCGACCTGGGCGCTGCTCAGCGTCCTCGCCGAACCGACCACTTGCACGCGCGCATCAGGCCGGGAGGAGGGCGAGGTCGACGTGATGCGGGTTCGGTCGTTCAAATCCTCTTTCGTCCGGTCCGGCAGCTTTGCTGGCATGGGCCCGGGATCGTGTGCCGTGTAACCGACGTCCCGAGTGCGACGAATGGTCATTCGTTGCACCTGGGAGACTACGATGACGAACCAGTACACGCGGCGCCTTCGGCTGACGGCCGCGACCGCGCTCACCTGCCTGCTGCCGACCTTGGCATTGGCGCAGTCCAGCACACCGAATGCCGCATCCGCGCCGGCAGCGCAGCCGCACGTCCTGTATGTCGAGAGCAACCTGACGGCGGCGGGACGGAACTCCATCCTCGCCTACGACATTGCCCCCGACGGCAGCCTGCATCCGAAGGCGGGATCGCCCTACCTGACCGGAGGCACGGGGTTCTTCGACACTACCTATGCCCTCGGACCGTTCGACAACGACCAGAACATCATTCTCAGCCCTGACAAGCGCGTGCTCTACGCCATCAACGGCGGCTCGAACACGATCGCGGTCATGCACGTGAAGGCGGATGGCAGCCTGGTTCCGTTCTCGCAGTCACCCGTCGCCGCGCACGGGGCGACGCCGGTTTCGCTCGGGCTGCACGACAACACGCTGGTGACAGCCGACTACGCCATCAACCCGGCGGCGCCCGACAGCGACATCGCTCCGCGCCTGAACGTGTTCGATGTTGCGCCAAATGGGTCGCTCGATTACCTGCCGTACACGGAAACCTATCTCCATCCCGGCGCCGATCCGAGCCAGGTGCTGACCACCAACACCGGGCCGTTCGTGTTCACCTCCGGGTTTCCGAGCGGCAGCGTGATCGACTCCTACGCGCAAATTCCAGGCGGCTACCTGTTCAAGACAGGAACCGTGACGCCTCCGGTCGAGAACGGATCGAAAGCGCTGGTGCTTGGGTTGTGGGCCAATCCGCATGCGCCGTACGTGTATGCCGGCCTGGTCACCAACAATCTGCTCGCGACCTATCGCTATGACGAGTTCGGCCAGTTGAAGCTGGTCGGAACCTCCACCGATTCCGGCCAGGGCCTCTGCTGGCTGCGCACCAGCCACGACGGTCACTATTTGTATGCGTCCAACACCGGTGATCAGTCGATCTCGGTGTTCGACTTGTCCAACCCTGGACGACCGGTCGAAATCCAGCACGTCGTCGCCGGTGGTGTGGGCGGCTTCAACCAGTTCTCGCTCGATCCGGACGAGAACTTCCTCTACGTGCTGCAGGAGGAGAACAGCGCCGCCTCGGCAAACAAGAGCAACAAGGTGTACGCCTACAAGGTCGACCATGCGACAGGCAGGCTCACCTTCCTGAGCAACCTGACGATCTCGCTGCCGGTCCCGTCGCAGACCCGCACCATCGGCCTCGCGATCCGCTAGAGGTGCTCATGCACGTCTCATCAGGCACCACCTGCCGCTGGTCCGCCGATCCGGGCTCCATGCCCGCGAGGAGGTAGAGCGCGAACACGGCGCAGCGGTGTGATCCTGGAGGCGCCGCAAGCGTCCCGGCCGCCACCATCGAGGTGGTAGCCGGGCTTCGTCGGCGCCGCCCGATCCCGAAGGTCGAGGCGCCGGCGCGACCTTCTCGCGAACGGCGGCACTCCCGGGCGATTACGGTCGTGGGCATTCCGCATCGTCGCTCAATGCGCGTCATGAGCAGCCGGCGACACTACCGCGAAGAGCATGTTGAGGCCCTCTGCGATCGTCGGGTGAGCCAGGATCGCGTCGCGGAGCACGGTGTAGGGCACGAGGCCGAGCATCGCGGTCTGCACGGTCGTCATCACCTCGCCGGCCCGCTCGCCCAGCATCGCGAAGCCGAGGATCAGGTCGGTGTCGGCGGCGACCAGACACTTCATGAAGCCCTTCCGGCTCGACATCGTCCGTGCGCGCGGGACGAGGTCCATCGACAGCCTGGCCAGGCGGTATGGGATGCCGCCACGTTGCGCCTCCTGCTCGTTGATGCCGACGCGGGCAAATTCCGGCTCGATGAACAGGCAGGACGGGATCAATCGCCCGGTCGTCGTGCGCTCCCCGCCCGCGATGACGCTCCTGGCCACGCGATAATCATCGAGTGAGGCATGCGTGAACATCGGCGTGCCGGCTGCCTCGCCGAGCGCCCAGATGTCCGCAGCACTGGTCGCCAGCCGCTCGTCGACCGTGATGAAGCCGCGGTCGTCGCGTGCCACGCCGGCGATTTCCAGCCCGATCCCCGATGTCATCGGCACCCGCCCGGTCGCGACGAGAAGGTGGGAGCCCTCGATCACCCGGCCGTCGCCGATCGTCACCGCGACGCCTCGCCCGGACACGCCCGCAACGCTCCGGGCACGTGCGTTGCCGACGACCTCGATGCCGTCCGCCGCGAACAGCCCGGCGATCGCGGCTGCCACGTCGTCGTCCTCGCGCGGCGCCATGCGTGGTCCGGCATCGAGCATCACGACCTCGCTGCCGAGTGCCCGGAAGGCGTGTCCGAGTTCCATGCCGATATAGCCGGCGCCCATCACGACCAGGCGTGTCGGCAATTCATTCAGCTGCAGCGCCTCGACATGGGTCAGCGGAAGCGCTTCGGCCATCCCGGGAAGATCGGGGATGGCGGCCCGCGTGCCGAGGTTGAGATAGATCCGCTCTCCGGTCAGCCGGCGCGTGCCGCCTGGCTGGGCGACCTCGATGACGCGCGGCTCGACGAAGCGTCCCCAGCCCAGGACCAGCTCGAAGCCGCTGGCATCGAATGCCTTCCGGTTCAGCGCGACCATCCCGCCGACGATCCCGGCGGTCCGGGCTGCGACCTGCGCCATATCCAGTCGCGACCCGTCGACGAGGGTGCCGAACTCGTCGGACCGATCGACGAGTGTCGCGATCTCGGCGCTGCGGATCAGCGCCTTGGACGGGATGCAGGCGATGTTGATGCAGGATCCACCGATCATCCCGACCTCGACCACCGCGACCCGTCGCCCGGCACGGGTCTGGTCCATCGCCAGTGTCTTGCCGGCCTTGCCGCCGCCAAGGATGAGAATGTCGACGTGTTCCGTTGCTGCCATGGAATGCTCCTCTCCGGACAGGACGCCTCCCGGATCGCCCCGGAGGCAACTGCGCTCGCCATTCAGCTCCCGGCAGTGCGCTTCGGCGAAGGCTCGCGCCGCAGACATCATGCATCTGGCACTATGCTGTGCGGCGGTTTTCTTGCGTGGTCGCATCGGCTGAGCCGGATGAAGCAGACAGGGCCGACAGCGGCGGCGTCGCTGTCGAGCCGGGGCGCGATTTGAAATCAGCCCTGCGGCGCTCGGCACTGTTTCGGCCGGGAACCGGGTTCCGGCCGCTGCGGCCGCCAGGAACAGCGGCGGATCACGAGGCCAGGCCGATGGCAGATCCGGTCAATGGGCCTGGGTCCCGGGTGAGGCGCGCCGGATCATGCAGAACGCAGCCAGCGCCCCGGCAAGGCACGATCCGGCGGCGCACAGGGTGGCGACATGGAAGGCGCCGACCAGGGCGCTGCCGGTTGCCGCCAGAACCGGGCCGATCAGCGCAGTGGCGACCAGGCCGCCTGTCCGGGCGACCGCGCTGTTCAGCCCGGAGGCAGAGCCGGTGTAGTCGGCGCCGACCGAGCCCAGCACCGCGCTGGTCAGCGGCGCCACGGCACCGGCGAGGCCGATCGACACCGTCAGCAGCGCCGGGAGCACATCCGTCCAGTAGCTCACCGGCGGTGAGATCCGCAGCATCATGACGAAGCCGGCCGCGACGATGGCAGGCCCGATCGTCAGCGGCAGGCGCGGCCCGACCCGGCCGGCCATGCTCCCCGCCAGCGGCGAGAGCACCGCGAGCAGCAGCGGCAACGGCAGCAGGGCCGCTCCGGCCATGGCGGCCGAATACCCGCCCGCCTGGATCAGCACGAACGGCAGCAGTACGAACAGGCCGCCGAGCGCCCCGTACACGAGCAGTGTCAGCAGCGTCAGGCCGGTGAAGCTCGTGGAGCCGAACATCGCGAGCGGCATCATCGCCGCGTCGCCGCGTCGTCGCTCCACCACCAGGAACAGCAGCAGCGCTATGACACCCACTCCCGCTCCGCCAGCCACGGACGCCGACCAGCCGAGGCGCCCCGACCCCTCGGTCAGGGCCCAGCTGACCAGGCCCAGCCCGGCGGTGGCGAACAGGGCGCCCGACAGGTCGAGCTTCCGTACGGTGCTGGCCGGGGTCGCCGGAATCGCCCGCCTGGCAAGGACCAGCGCGGCGCCGGCCAGTGGCAGGTTGATCAGGAACACCGCGCGCCAGCCCACGGTATCGACTAGGACGCCACCCAGCATCGGCCCGACGGCACCGGCGATCGCGCCGGTGGCGGCCCAGATCCCGATCGCCCGGCCGCGCGCCTCGCCGGAAAAGGTGTCGCCCAGCACTGCCAGGCTGGTCGGCATCAGCATGGCGGCACCGCAGCCCTGCAGGATGCGGGCTGCCACCAGCGTCGGCAGGCCGGGCGCCAGCGCGCATGCCAGCGAGGCAAGGCCGAACAGCAGGATGCCCGCGAGCAGCAACGGGCGGCGGCCCCAGCGGTCGGCCGCCGCACCGCCGAGCAGCAGGAGGGCCGACAAGGGCAGCAGGTAGCCGTTGACGATCCATTGCAGGCCGCTCGCCGGCGCGTCCAGGGCGTGGCCGATCGCCGGCAGTGCGACATTGACCACCGAGCCGTCCACGAAGGCGAGGCTGGAGGCCAGGATGCAGGTTGCCAGCACCAGGCGAGGGTAGGGCGCCTGGACCGGCTCTGCGCGCGCATGAACGGCAGTGCGGTCGCATTGCGATTGCGCGAGCGAGGTCACGCGTGCGGCAGCAGTGCTTGCTGCAGGCCGATACGCCCTTCGACACGGTTCCGCCCGAGCTTGCCGTCGGCACCGCTCCTGCTGGCGCGCGCCCGCTGCTGCCGGACCCAGGCGACGCCGTTTTTCGTGCGGTTGGTCCACTCCTGCACGCGGAAGCCCTGCTGCTCCAGAAGCTGGCGCATGTTGTCGGGGCTCAGCAGGAAGCCGGTGTCCTGGCTGGTCGACCACGAGACCGGGAAATGCGGCGCTTCGCCCGAGCCGGCCACGACGTCATAGACGACGAAGCAGCCACCCGGCTGCAGCACGCGGCGGATCTTCGCGTGGCGGGCCGGCCGGTCGGCGATGGTCATGGCGACGTGCTGCGACCAGGCGACATCGAAACCGGCATCGGCGAACGGCACGGCCAGTGCGTTCGCAGCACGGTAGCGCACCGTATCGGCCAGGCCGGTCAGCCCCGACAGCACCGTGGCCGCCTCCACGCAGCTCGAGAGAAATCGATACCCGTGACAGTGCACCCGAAACTTGCCGCCAGATAGCGGGATGAACCGCCCAGGCCGCTGGTGTGGAACTGGTCCAGCGGCGCCGGCTCCGATGCAGACAGGCGACGGCCCCCAAGGCCTTTTTCTACAAGGGCGGCAAAGAGTCGGCCGGACAACCCGGTGCTATCGTAATGACTCGTATTCGAGGTTGGCGCCATCAGCCAGACTTTCAAATCGGCAGTCCGTTTCAGGTCGAAACCACATGCACCGCTGAGCGAAACGAGCCTTCAAGCTTCGGTCAGGCGAGACCGGCCGCGCCGGCCATCATCGTCCTTCGGCGTGCCCACGGCCGCAACAGCGTCCCGGGAACCACCACCTCTACCTGCCCGGTTGGGACATCGTAAACGAGTCCATCGAGAGCGAGATCACGTTGCAGGTTTCCCACCGGCACGTCCTGGTCCGCGCCCTCTGCCGTCTGCACTTGGTCAATGTCGAGGTGGAACAAGCCGATCGGATAGCCGGGCATTCCTGCTTGCCTGGTTTGTCACCCTGGACCCCGGGCAGGCGGAAATCGCGTGACGCTGCAGACAGCTGCAATGACGAGCGGGATGTAAGGCACTTCAATCCCTTAGCCGCCCAGATCGCTGCCGTTTCAGATCCGGCGACGCGCTCGACTGGCCCATCCTGCGGCCTGACTCGGAGAACGGAGGCTATCTCCTTGGAGTCGCACGACCTCCCAGAAAAGTGGCGCTCGGCACCGTAAAAGACGCTTCCGTCATGATCCATGTTCACTATACGTTCCGCTCTCGGGACCGGAAGAGAGGGAGGAACATCGTGACGGCAATCGCACTTTCCGCCCTGCGTGCGCAGATCTCGGCGCTGGAACGAGGCGGCGCCAAACACCCTGCAGGGGCTGCCGTGCTGCCGTTCGGGATCGAGGCGGTGGATCGCCACCTGCCCGGTGGTGGCCTGGCCCTTGGTGCCGTGCATGAGGTGTCTGCCGCCGGCCCGGAGGTGGAGCAGGGTGCCTGCGCGGCGCTGTTTGCAGCCGGGCTGCTGGCGCGTCGGCCAGGTCCGGTGCTCTGGATCCTGGGCCGGCAGGACCTGTTCAGCGCCGGACTGGCCGGTGCCGGGCTGGATCCCGCGCGCCTGGTTCTGGTGCGGGCGCGACAGCAGGCGCTGCTGGCGATGGAGGAGGGGCTCCGGCATCCCGATCTCGCCGGTGTGGTTTGCGAGATCGAGGGCCGTCTCGACCTGGTCGCATCGCGTCGCCTGCAACTCGCCGCGGAAGCCTCCGACGTGCTGGGCCTGGTGCTGCGCCGCAGCCGCAAGTTCAACGACCCTGCGCTCACCGCGCCCTCTGCCGCATCCAGCCGCTGGCGGATCAGCGGCCTGCCGTCGCCGCCTCCGCTGGCGCATGCCCCGGACCTGGCCGGGCTTGGCCGACCGCTCTGGCGCCTCGAGCTGCTGCGCTGTCGCGGCGCAGACTCTGCAACCTGGATCGTGGAGGCCAGCGATGCGTCGGGTCATCTCGCTTTGGCTTCCGTTCTGGCCGACCGAACGGCTGCGCCGGCACCACTCCGCCGCGCTGCCGGCTGATGCCCCGCTGGTCACGCGCGGCCATGACGGACGTCGGATGACGATCGCCGCCGCCTGTCCGGCCGCGCGCCAGCTGGGACTGCAGGCCGGGATGCCGCTCGCGCATGCGCAGGCCATGGTTCCGGATCTGACGATCGTCGATGCCACGCCGGCCGACGATGCGGAGGCGCTGGAGCGGCTCGCCGCCTGGTGCCTGCGGCTATCACCGATGACCGCGGCGGACCCGCCGGACGGTGTCTGGATCGACGCGACCGGCTGCACCCATCTGCACGGCGGCGAGCAGCCGATGCTGCGGATGCTGTCGGAGCATCTGGCCCGGTCCGGCCTCACCGGACGGATCGCGATCGCCGATACCCCGGGTGCCGCGCATGCGGTTGCACGCTACGGCGATCACCCGGTGACGCTGATTGCACCGGACGGGCAGGCGGCTGCCATCGCACCGCTCCCGATCGCCGCCCTGCGCCTCGACGCCGACACCGCAGCCGGCCTGTGCCGCCTCGGACTGGAGACCGTCGGCCAGCTTGTCGGCGCGTCCCGAGCGCCGCTGGCCAGGCGGTTCGGCAACGGGCTGATGATCCGCCTCGACCAGGCGACTGGCCGGGTGCGGGAGCCGATCCAGCCCGTGCTGCCACCCGAAACGATCGCGATCCGCCGCACCTTCGTCGAGCCGCTTTCGACCGCCGAAGCCTTCGTGACGGTGATCCTGGTGCTGGTCAGGCAAGCCTGCACGCTCATGGAGCAGCGCGGCGAGGGTGCCCGCCGGCTCGACCTGGTGTTCGAGCGCGTCGATGCGACGGTGCAGGTGATCCGGATCGGCACTGCGCGACCGGTGCGCGATGTCCGGCATCTGGCGCGACTGCTGGACGAGCGGGTCGAGGAGGTCGATCCCGGTCCCGGGGTCGAGGCCATGCGCCTGGTGCTGCCGCTGGTCGAGCCGCTTGCCTACACGCAGCGGAGCGGCGGCCTAGCTCCGGGCGACAAGGACGAGGCCGATCTGTCGGAGCTGATCGACCGGCTGGTGAACCGTCTTGGACCCGACAAGGTGCATCGGCTGCAGGCGGTCGAGAGCGATGTGCCGGAGCGGTCGCAGCACCTTGTCTCGGTGTATGCGCCGGCCGCCGCGAGCACGCCCGTCTCCCCCTGGCCGCGACCGGTCAGGTTGTTGCCGCGTCCCGAGCCGGTCGAGGCCCTGGCGATGATGCCGGACCACCCGCCCCGGGCCTTCACCTGGCGCAAGATCCGGCATCGCATCCGGCGTGCGGACGGGCCCGAGCGGATCACCGGCGAGTGGTGGCACCGGTCCTCCGAAATCTCGGCGGTGCGTGACTACTGGACGGTCGAGAACGACGAGGGCCGGCGCTTCTGGCTGTTCCGCCAGGGTGACGGCGTCGATCCGGCGACCGGCGGTCTCTCCTGGTTCCTGCACGGCTTTTTCTGATTGCGATGTTCCTGCCATGACCGACGACGACAAACGCACCCTCCGCCCGGCAAGTGCCGAGGAGATCGAGCAGAGCCTGTCCTTTGCGCTGCGCTATGATGGCCGCAAGCGGGTCCGCCACGCCGACGACGCCATGGCACGGATCACTGCCGAACGGCTGGTGGCACATCTCGAACGTTCCGGCTACGTGCTGATGAAGCGACCGGACGCCAGAGCGCCGTCGATCAGCGACAACCGGTACTCGAACAACGACTGATCAAGTACGATTGCCCTTGTAGAGTCCATGAATTCAGGTCCCCTCGTGAAACTCGGGAATGATGCCGTCATGCGGCTGCGGCGGACCCGAACGCTGGTGTTCATCCTCTTGGACAAGAGGTCCAGGTTTCTTTCGCCATCTGAAGGCATCTTCAATCATTCGCAATTGTCCAGACTCGTTGCGCGCCAATGCTGAAAGTTGATAGCTACGTCGAGCTGCAGGTGACGTCGAACTACTCCTTTCTGCGCGGCGCCAGCCACGTCGAGGAGCTGTTCCTTGCCGCCAAGGCGCTCGGCCTGTCCTCGATCGCGATCACCGACCACAACACGCTGGCCGGCATCGCCCGGGCGCACGCCCGCGCCGAGGAGGTCGGCATCCGGCTCATCGTCGGCTGCCGTATCGATCTCCGCGACGGGCTGCCGCTGCTGGTCTATCCGACCGATCGCGCCGCCTACGCCCGGCTCTGTCGTCTGCTGACGCTGGGCAAGGGGCGGACCGGCAAGGGCGGTTGCGACCTGTGCTGGCAGGACCTGGTCACATTGGGCGAGGGGCTGCTGCTGATCCTGCTGCCCGACGCGCCGGACGCCCGTCTCGAGACCGAGCTCCGCCGGATGCGCACGAGCTTCCCCGAAAGCTGCCACCTCGCCTTGACCGTGCGCCGGCGCCCAGGTGACGCCATCCGGCTCCGGCAACTGCACGATCTGGCGCAGGCGACGCGCGTGCCGACGGTGGTGATCGGCGATGTGCTGTTTCACCATCCTGCCCGTCGCATCCTGCAGGATGTCGTCACCTGCATCCGCGAGAAGCGCACGATCGACACCCTCGGCTTCAAGCGCGAGCGGTTCGCCGATCGGCACCTCAAGACGCCCGACGAGATGGCACGGCTGTTCGCAGCCTACCCGGAGGCGCTGCAGCGGAGCGTCGAGATCGCCGATCGTTGCCGTTTCAGCCTGTCGGAGCTGCGCTACCAGTATCCCGACGAGGCCGACGTTCCGGGCGAGACGCCGCAGCAGGCGCTCGAGCGCGCGGTGCGTGACAGCATCACCCTGCGCTACCCGGACGGCCTGCCGGCGGACGTGGCCAAGCAGCTGAGACACGAGCTCGATCTGATCGGCTCGCTCGACTACGCCTCCTATTTCCTGACCGTGAACAGCATCGTCCGCTACGCACGGTCGCAGGACATCCTGTGCCAGGGCCGCGGGTCTGCCGCCAACTCGGCGGTCTGCTACGTGCTCGGCGTCACCTCGATCGATCCGGTCCGCTCCGGCCTGCTGTTCGAGCGGTTCATCTCGGCCGAGCGGCGCGAGCCACCCGACATCGACGTCGATTTCGAGAGCGAGCGCCGCGAGGAGGTGATCCAGTGGGTCTATGACCGCTATGGCCGCGACCGGGCTGCGTTGTGCTGCACCGTCATGCGCTTCCACGCCCGCGGCGCCATTCGCGACGTCGGCAAGGCGATGGGGCTGCCGGAGGATCTGACCGGCGCGCTGGCGACCCAGGTCTCGGCCTGGGCGAACGACGGTGTCAGCGAGGAGCACGCGGAAGAGCTCAACCTCAACCTGTCGGACCGGCGCCTGCGCCTGACGCTGGAGCTCGCCCGGCAGCTGATCGGCTTTCCGCGGCAGCTCGGCACGCATCCGGGTGGCTTCGTGCTGACCCAGGACCGGCTGGACGATCTGGTGCCGATCGAGCCGGCGGCGATGACCGATCGTCAGGTCATCGAGTGGGACAAGGACGATATCGACGCGCTCAAGTTCATGAAGGTCGACGTGCTCGGGCTGGGCATGCTCGGCTGCATGCGCCGGTCGTTCGAGCTGCTCGCGTCCGAGAAGCGTATCCCGATGGATATCGCCGGCATCCCGCCCGAGGATCCGGCGACCTACGCGATGATCCGCAAGGCCGACACGCTCGGGACGTTCCAGATCGAGAGCCGGGCGCAGATGTCGATGCTGCCGCGGCTCAAGCCGACCACCTTCTACGACCTGGTGGTGCAGGTCGCGATCGTCCGGCCGGGACCGATCCAGGGCGACATGGTGCACCCGTATCTCCGCCGGCGGGACGGCACCGAGCCGGTCCATTATCCCAAGCCCGAACTCGAGGCGGTGCTCGGCAAGACGCTCGGCGTGCCGCTGTTCCAGGAGCAGGCGATGCAGGTCGCCATCCAGTGCGCGGGCTTCACGCCGGGCGAGGCGGACCAGCTGCGCCGCTCGATGGCGACCTTCAAGTTCACCGGCGGCGTCTCGCACTTCAAGACCAAGCTGATCGAGGGAATGGTCGACAAGGGCTACGAGCGGGAGTTCGCCGAGCGCACGTTCAGCCAGCTGGAAGGCTTCGGCTCCTACGGTTTCCCGGAGAGCCATGCTGCGTCTTTCGCGTTGATCGCCTACGCCTCGTCCTGGATGAAGTGCCACCACCCGGACGTGTTCTGTGCCGCTCTGCTCAACAGCCAGCCGATGGGGTTCTACGCGCCGGCGCAGGTGGTGCGGGACGCACGCGAGCATGGCGTGGAGATCCGGCCGGTCTGCGTCAATGCCAGCCGCTGGGACTGCACGCTGGAGCCCGCATCCGGCCGGCGAGGGCGGACTGGGTTCGCCGTCAGGCTGGGCCTGCGGATGACCAAGGGGCTGTCCAACGAGCATGGCGCGCGGCTGGTCTCGCAGCGGGGCAGCACGCCGTATGGCAGCGTCGAGGAGTTGTGGCGTCGCGCGGACGTGCCGGCAGTGGCGCTCGAGCGGCTGGCCGAGGCGGACGCCTACCAGGCAATTGGTCTCGATCGCCGGCAGGCGCTCTGGCAGGTGAAGGGGCTGGCCGACCAGGCGTTGCCGCTGTTTGCCGCCGCCGATCTGGGTCGGCGACCGCGGCCCGAGCTGGTCGAGCCGCCGGTCGTGCTGATCCCGATGAAGGACGGCCGCGAGGTGGTGGAGGATTATCGCAGCGTCGGGCTGAGCCTGCGCTCCCACCCGGTCTCCTTCCTCCGCGACGGCCTCCGGACGCGGGGGATGATCACCTGCGCGGCACTCAGGACCATCCGCGACGGGCGGCGGGTCATCGTGCCGGGGATCGTGCTGGTGCGACAGAAGCCGGGCTCCGCCAAGGGCGTGATGTTCATCACCATCGAGGACGAGACCGGGGTGGCAAACCTGATCCTGTGGCCGGACCGGTTCGAGAAGCAGCGCCGCCTGGTGCTGTCGGCCGGCATGATCGCGTGCCATGGCAAGCTGCAGCGTGAGGGGGATGTGACCCACGTGGTCACGGATCGGCTGGAGGACCTGACGCCGCTGCTGCGCTCGGTCGGCAACCAGGACACGCCGTTCCCTCTGCAGCATGGTCGCGGCGATGCGGTGACGCACCCAGGTGCTGCGGATCCACGCGACGGACCCGGAGCAGGACCGGGCGGGCGCCCCGTCCGGGACATCTACGTGCCGGACCTGCACATCAGGTCAGGCATCAAGGTGCCGACGCGAGATTTCCGCTAAGGCTATTTCAGACGTAACAGAGCAAGACCAACCCTCCCGAAAGCTGCCGTCCGAGGCCTGGTGGTCTGCGCGGCAATCCCTCGCAATCATCGAGCAATCCGGGCGTGAGGATCAGCAACCGCTTTCAGGACCTGCCTGACCGCTTCGACAACCGCCTGTGGCTGGTCGACTTCGATATTATGGTGCGTTCCAGGAACGATCCTGTTGATGCCTCGCCGCGACAACTGCGCAGTCTGATCATGGGTCGTGTTCCAGGCCAGGTCGTCGGCTGCGTCCTCGGGGTCCTTGGCGTCGTAGATACTGTGCGTCAGCACGATCAGTGGCCGGTTGCCGAACGGGTGCCCCGAGAACAACCTTGCGTAGATCGGATCAGGTCGCTGGTCACCATAGACGCTGTTCGCCAACTCCGATGCCTGCGTGACCTGATACCGGCGTTCGACCTGGATCTTCAGGCGCGCTGCCGCAATGTCCGGGCCGAGCAGCGGGCGTACCGGGTCGGTGCAATTCTTGTACTCGTCCGATGCCGGGTCGAGATCCTTGGTGGTCGTAGCCTCGGCGCACGTGTCATATTGGGCAACGGTCATTTGCAGATACGATAAATCATCCAGGGCGACCCGCGCCGCGAACGCTTCACCATATTTCGCCCTGAGACGTGACGCCGTGCGCTCGATGTTACGGTCCTCGGCGGGATCGACCAGAACCAGACCTGCGACGTCCTCGGGATAAAGTGCAGCATAGAGCTTCATGTTGAAGCCACCCAGCGAATGACCGACGAGCACGACCGGCGTCGGGATCCTTGCAGCCCGGATCAGCGCGTGTAAATTCTCGTCGTTCGCGATCGGTGATCTTGCTGCCGTACCGGATGCGTCACTGAAACCCATGCCGGCGCGGTCGTATGAACAGGCACGCGTCAGTTTGGCGACGCCAGGCTGCACAAGCGCCCAGATGCTCGACCAGTCGCTGAGGCCCGAGTCGAATATGACGGTCGGCGCACCCGTGCCCATACAGAACAGATTGATCCTCTTGCCCTTGCCGATATCAACAAGGTCATGCGGGCGTGCGTATTGCCGACCGACGTCGGACGACAGGGCAGGCGCCGTGGCGTGTGCGCCCGGTGTTGCTGAAAAAGCAACGACCCACAGCAGAACGCATCCTGTTAAGATTATCGAGTTCTGCATGATAAATGCTTGCTCTGTGCTAACAGTTGAGAACAAACCGTATTCGTAACAGAAAGGTTTCTGGTCCCCTAATCGATCACTCCCAACCCAGCCGGGCCGTTTTCAATACGATCCCGTATAGAAAGTCATGGTACACCTGCGGCAAGTGGCTTGTAGGACAGTACCAGGCTTGTCGGCCCGGCAGGTCACTTCCACATAGCCCTGACCGCCGGCGTCCTTGCCCACGTCGCAAGCGTCGTCGGCGGCGGGGCCACTTGAGATCGATGTCGATCGTTTTCTTGCTGGTGGCAGCGGCGCATGCCGCGTTCGCGGTCCGGTGGCGGCAAAACGACGTTGCGGGAGTGTGGTGCATGGCGACGGGCACAAGGGGGTTCCGAGCCCACGATGGCGGCCCATTCGCGTCGGACCTATCCGGCCAGGATTTCTGGTCCCTGCTGCACGCCGGATACCGGCCGATCGAGATGGTGATGGGACGCTGCGTCTATCATGTCACCCACCGGGGCGTTTTATCCGGCCTGGGCAAAGTCGGCCGCAACGTCGAGCTGGAAAATTCCACCTCCGCAAAGGCCGAAAGCGTTGTCGGCCTGGATATTCACGAGGGAAGCCACAGCTGGAAAACCACGTGATCGAGTTCTTCGCGATCGGAACCGCGGTCCTGGCTCTGGAGCAGGAGATCGCTCCCGAGAAGATCACCGACCCGATCATGGTCCTGGCGGTCAACGATTAGCTTCCTGGCGGGTCGAGTAAGGCGCGATCCTGGCGGCAAGTCGCGCTAGTTCCTGACGGGTCGCCGCATGTTTCAGCGAGTTCAGGCACTGCCGAGCCCGGCGCCCCTCCGGGATTGAATCGACCGGCTGGACCCGGCTGCCGGACAGCCTGCCCGCCAGAACCAGCCTTCCACGGCCGACCTCAGGGCGCCGGATCCTCGGGATCGATCATCACGCCCGCCGGACGACGCACCCGGGTGTGCGAGAGCAGCAGGAAGCCCGCCACCACCAGCAGCACGCCGACCAGGATCGGCACGCGGGCGATCAGCCAGTTCGCCGTCCAGGCCGGCACGTTGGCCGAGTTCATGTTGAAGGCGAGGGACCACACGCTGATCGAGGCGATGATGAAGCCGATCAGCATCAGGGCGACGATCAGATAGACCCGTTTCAGCAACATCCCGGCTAATCCTTCTGGCTGCGGACGACGGTGTCGCCCGCTGCATGTCCCGCAGCAAGTGCTGCCGCATTCTCAGCCGCAAGACGCGAGTGGCGGTAGCCGTAGCATCCGTAGCACAGCGCCCCGATGACCACGTAGCCCATCAGCAGGGACGCCGGCACCGGGTTGTGGTTCAGCAGCGAGCGCGTCATGTCGATCAGCAGCGGGGCCGCCATGACGATGCTGAACAGGATGCCCAGCGCCGGCACCACGCCGATCCAGACCCCGCGGATGCGGACGCCCCCGAGCGGCACCGGGAACGGCGGACGCAGGTCGGGGATGGCGTTGCGCTGCCAGATCACCGTGAAGCAGACGATGCCGAACGCGGTCGTGGTGCCGAGGCTCACCAGGTCGCTGATGATGTCGATCGGCAGCAGGGCGGTCGCCGCCGCAACGCCGATGCCGAGCAGGATGGTGCCGAGCCAGGGGGTGCGGAATTTCGGGTGCAGCACGCAGAAGATCCGCGGCAGCAGCCCGTCGCGGGCGATCGTGAAGAAGATCCGGCTCTGGCCGTACTGGAGCACCAGCATCACCGAGCACAGCCCGGTCACCGCACCGATTTTCACGAACAGCGCGAGCCACGGCTGGCCCATCGCATCGACCGCGATCGCCAGCGGATCGGCGACGCCGAGCTGCTTGTACGGCACCACGCCGGTCATCACAGCCGCCACCGCGATATAGACCACGGTGCACACGGCGAGCGAGCTGATGATGCCGATCGGCACGTCGCGCCTGGGATTCTTGGCCTCCGCGCTGGCACAGGACACCGCCTCGAACCCGACATAGGCGAAGAAGATCACCGAGGCGGCGCGGAAGATCCCCGGGATGCCGTAGCGGAAGCCGCCCTGGTTCGGCGGAATGAACGGCACCCAGTTCGCCGGGTGGATCGCCTTGATGCCCAGCGCCACGAACACCAGCAGCACCGACACCTTCAGCACCACGATCACGCTGTTGACGGTGGCACTTTCCGACACCCCGATCACCAGCAGGACGGTGACGATCACCGAGGCGAATGCGCCGACCAGGTTCACCCCGTGGCCGATATCCAGCGTCATGGTGCCGTTGGCGGCCGGGATCGTCTGGATGAACGAGGTCGACACCCAGGCCGGCAGGTTGACCCCGAAATCGGCAAGCAGGCTGGTGGCATACCCGGAAAAGCCCGCCGCGACGCCGGCACACGAGATCCCGTATTCAAGCAGCAGCAGCCACCCGACCACCCAGGCGGCGAGCTCGCCCATCGAGGCGTAGGCATAGGTATAGGCCGACCCGCTGACCGGCATGGTCGAGGCGAGCTCGCCATAGGAGAGGGCGGTAAACACGCAGGCGAGGCCGGCCACCAGGAACGACAGCAGGATCGCCGGACCCGCGTAGTTCGCGGCCGCCGTGCCGGTCATCACATAGATGCCGGCGCCGATGGTCGAGCCGATGCCCAGCATGGTGAGGTTGAGCGGCCCGAGGCTGCGCTTCAGGCCGTGCGTGTTGGTCTCGGCCTCGATCTGCGCCAGCGTCTTGCGCAGCCGGAACCGGCCCGAGCGCGGTCCAGCCGCACGCACGCCGGTGGTGATGCTCATTGGGCGCCGCCAGCCGGATCCGGGCGCGGTGCGGGGGGCGAGTGCATGGTTGCCATGCACCGATCGTATGGAGGAGGCATCCGCCGGGTTCAAGTGTGGCGCCCGCATTACACCCCCGGGGCGGAACCATTGTAGCATCGCCGGCATGAAAGCGCCTCTGGCTGCGGTCACCATGGCCTACAACGAGCCGATCTTCCTGCCGGTCTGGCTGCGCCATCACGGCGGCCAGGTGGGTGCTGCGAACTGCTTCGTGCTGGATCACGGCTCGACCGACGGCAGCACCGCCGCCGCACGTGTGGAGGGTGCCAGCGTGGTCAGGATCCCGCGCTCGCCGCAGGACGACACCAGGCGCTGCGGCTTCGTGTCGGATTTCTGCGCGTCGCTGCTGAACTGGTACGACGCCGTCATCTACACCGACGTCGACGAGCTCCTGGTGCCCGACCCGGCCGCCTACCCGTCACTGCTGGCGTTCGCCGCCACGGTTCGCGCCGATGAGGTGGTGACGGCGCTGGGCTTCGACGTCGTGCAGGTGCCGGACCTGGAGCCTTCGCTTGACTGGGGCCAGCCGATCGGACCGCAGCGCGACTGGCTCCGCTTCAGCAGCGCCATGTGCAAACCGGTGCTGATCCGTCGCCGCGCCGCCTGGGCGCCCGGCTTCCACTGCATCGACGCGCCACCGGCGTTCCGCGACCTGTTCCTGTTCCATCTGCGCTACGTCGACCTGGTCTCGGGCCTGGCCCGCCTGGCCCGCACGCGAACCCAGCCTTGGATCACCCCCGAGGCAGGGTCCCACCAGCGCACGCCGGACACGCGGTGGGAGGGCATGCTGCGCGGCATGGCCGGCCTGCCGAAACGCACCGACGTCACCTTGCTGGCAGACGATCCACTGCTCATGGCGTGGCAGGCCCGCGTGCTGGACAGCGTGGCGGAGCGCACCGACGCACTCTACCGGATCGACCTGCATCTGAGCGGCGACGAGCTCTGGCGGCTGCCTGACCGGTTCCGCGGCCAGTTCTAGGTCGCCTGTGTGCGGGCTTACGCCTTACAATCACCCATCCGGCGGCTGCCTGGTCAGCCGGCAGAACAATCCGCGTCCGGGCCGATGGAAGCCTCGGGCAACCGCAAGCTCGATCAGGCGCCGTGCAAGGAGATTTCAATGAATGAAATCACGAACGACAAGACCTTCACCGAGACCTTCGAGATGGCCGGCAAGTGCCCGTTCGGTGGCGACAGGGTCGGAGGCGCCTTCGGAACACCGCCGACCCTGGAGACCTGGTATCCGGCCCGGCTGCGGGTCGAGCTTCTCCACCAGAACGGTCTCGCGGCAGATCCGCTCGGCTCGGACTTCGATTACGCCGCCGCATTCGCGAAGCTGGATTTCGCGGCCCTCAAGCAGGACATCAAGCAGTTCCTGACGACATCGGTGGCCTGGTGGCCGTCGGACTACGACAATTACGGCCCGCAGATGATCCGCATGGCCTGGCACGCAGCCGGCACCTATCGCATTTCGGACGGGCGCGGTGGTGCCGGGACGGCGATGCAGCGCTTCGCCCCGATCAGCAGCTGGTGGGATAACGGCAATACCGACAAGTCGCGTCGCCTGCTGCAACCGATCAAGCACAAATACGGCAATGGCCTGTCATGGGGCGACCTGATGATCCTGACCGGCAACTGCGCCCTCGAGATCATGGGCCTGCCCACCTATGGCTTTGGCGGCGGCAGGCTCGACGCGTGGGAGGCGGACAACGCCACCTACTGGGGCCCGGAGATCTGGGACCCGAAGGACGTCGACAGTTTCGACAGCATGGTCACCCGGGACAAGCGCTGGCGCGGCAGGAACGGCGATGCCGATTACGACCTGGAAAATCCGCTTGCCGCATCGCATCAAGCGCTGATCTACGTCAATCCGGAAGGGCCGTATGCGAATGGCGATCCGATGGGATCGGCGCGCGATATCCGGATCACCTTCACGCGCATGGCGATGAACAACGAGGAGACGGTGGCGCTGATCGCCGGCGGCCACGCCTTCGGAAAGAGCCACGGCATGGTGCCTGCGAAAGAGGTCGGACCGCCGCCGGAAATCGCCCCGATGGAAGCCATGGGCCTCGGCTGGAACAATCCGAAGGGACCCGGTTTCGCGCAATACACCATGACCAACGGGATCGAGGGCAGCTGGACGCCGAACCCGACGCAGTGGGACAACAGCTACCTCGAGAACCTGTTCAAGTTCGAGTGGGAGCAGACCAGGGGTCCGGCCGGCGCGCTGCAGTGGAAGCCGATCGACCCAACCGCGCCGAAAACGCCGGACGCGCATGTCGCGGGTCAGATGAACGACCTGATGATGATGACCAGCGACATCGCGCTCAAGGTCGATCCGGAATACCGCAAGGTGTGCGAGAAATTCCTCGGCGACTTCGATGCGTTTACCCAGGCCTTTTCCAAGGCCTGGTACAAGCTCACGCATCGGGACATGGGACCGAAGCATCGCTATCTCGGCCCGGAAGTGACGATCGAGGACGGCCTGCTCTGGCAGGATCCGCTACCCGAGCGGGATTACGACCTGGTCGACGATGCCGACGTCGCATCCTTGAAAAAAGCGATCCTGGCGTCCGGGCTGACCGTATCGGATCTGGTCTTCACCGCGTTTTCCGCAGCGGCGACTTACCGTGACAGCGACAAGCGTGGCGGCGCCAATGGTGGTCGCCTGGCGCTGGCGCCGCAGAAGGACTGGGCGGTCAATCGCCGGGCGGCGCCGGTGGTGGCGACATTGCGCGGCGTCATGTCCGACTTCAACAGCAGGCAGGCGGGTCGCACGAGGATCTCCCTGGCCGACCTGATCGTGCTCGGTGGCTGTGCCGCCGTGGAGAAGGCAGCGCGAGATGCCGGCATCGAAGCCGGCGTGCCGTTCACGCCGGGACGGGTCGATACCACGCAGCCGCGCACCGACCTTGAGATGTTCGAATGGCTGAAGCCGATCGTCGATGGTTTCCGCAACTACGTTGGCGACGAGTTCAGCCAGGTCTCGCAGGGTGTGGCCCCCGAGGAGTTCTTCCTCGACAAGGCGAACCTGATGAAGCTGACAGCCCCGGAATGGACGGTCCTCGCCGGCGGGCTGCGGGTGCTGAACGCCAACCATGACAACTCGAATAGCGGCGTCTTCACCGACAGGGTCGGCGTGCTGACCAACGATTTCTTCGTCAACCTGACCGACACCGACCTGGTGTGGGAGAAGTCGGACGACGCGGCGATGCACTTCGTTCTCAAGGATCGCGAGAGCGGCGCTGCGAAGTTCATCGCAACGCGAAACGACCTGGTGTTCGGGGCGAACGCGCAGCTGCGGTCGATCGCCGACGTCTATGCCGGCAGCGATGGACACCATCGCTTCGTTCGCGACTTCATCAAGGCCTGGGACAAGGTGATGATGCTCGATCGCTACGACGTGAAAGGTCATAGACGCTACGCGCCGATGGCGGCTTGAGGAAGCGTACTTTCAGGTTGTGAGGGTTCGCTCAGGGAGCGAGCCCTGCCTAACCGAGCCGTGACGCGGCCGATCGACCCAGGCCGGTGCGAGGCCACAGACGCTAACGGACCGCGTGGGGTCGGCTGGCCGGAACCAGCTTGCAGACCCCTCGTTTCAAGGGCTCTACAGCAACATCAGGGTTCCAAATGGGTAGCTACAGCCGTCGAACCACCCTGCGAATGGTCGCCGTCGGATCCGTGTCGCTGGCATTATCCGTACTGGGTCCGAGAGCGCACAGCCAGACGGCGCTGCCCGACCCGAACAGACCAGCCGGGCGCCCGCCAGTGTCCGGACATGTCGCGCGGCCTCCCGGCGGAGTGCCCCGCGGCGTGGTTCTCCCACGCGCGGGCGTCGATCCGGGCATGAGAGTGATGGCGCCGCACGTGCCGCCGCAGAGCACCCCGGTCATCCGGCCGGGGAGAACCGGGCCGGATGCCGATGGTGTCGTGGTGCCGCGCTAGGTTCGGCTTTCCGCCAGGCCTGGCTCAGTCACCCTTCGACTTGCCTCTTCGGCTCGGCTTGGTGTCGGCCTTGCCGGCGGAGAGGGGCTTGGTCTTCTTGGCGGGGGTCTGCCCTGGCGCGTCGGCGGCAAGCCCCTCGGCGCCGGTCGGCGGGTCCTCGGCGAGCGCCTCCCTGGCATCTTCGCGCGACATCGGTGTCGGATGGGCCTCGCCCTGGTCGGCGAAGCGGTCCGGGAACTCGCCGAGATTGGCCTGCAGGAAAGCCTCCTCCACCGGCTCGGTGCGGTTCGGATCGGCACCCGGCAGGGTCGCCGGGTTCGGCAGCTGGCCGAACTCCGGATTGCCTTCCATGCCGATGAGCTCGCTCGCGCGCTCCCAGTACTCGTCGTGGCGCCCATGCGGACGACCATCGGCTTCCCACAGGTGATAGGCGCGTTCCCTGATGCGTGCGTCCCGTGCCGGGTCGTTCTCGAGCGGGTTGTCGGACATCTGATCGTATTCCTCCGAAATGGCGGCGGGCCGCCAGCGATGAAGCGCCGTCTAACCGGCCCGGTTCCCAGCAGCATCTGGACGCCGCAGGCGTTGCGCTGCAGCGGCCCGATGCCATCTACACGACAACGGCTTACGGAAGCACGCCCATGTCGGACAGGGACGCCGCGCCATCCATCGAGCCCGGCCGTCATGCGGCAGTTCTCGGAGGCGGCTGCTTCTGGTGCCTGGATGCGGTCTATCGCGACCTGCATGGGGTGATCGACGTGCAGCCGGGCTATGCCGGTGGCGATGATCCGGCGCCGGGTTACGAGGCGGTCTGCAGCGGCCGCACCGGCCACGCCGAAGTGGTCCGCATCGAGTACGAACCCGCCTTGGTGTCCTATGCCGACCTGCTGCGGGTGTTCTTCACGATCCACGACCCGACGACCCTGAACCGCCAGGGCGCCGATGTCGGCTCGCAGTACCGGTCGGTCGTGTTCACGAGCGTCGCGGACGAGCGCGCCGTCGCCGGGTCGGTCATGCGCGAGATTGCCGGCGCCGGCCTCTGGGATGGCCCGATCGGCACCGAGATCAGCCCGCTGCCACTCTTCCATCCGGCGGAGGCCGAGCATCACGACTATCATGCGCGCCACCCCGAGGCCGGTTATTGCCGGGTGGTGATTGCGCCGAAGCTCGCGAGGTTTCGCATGCAGTTCCCCGGTCTGCTGAAGGCGCCGGGGGCGCGCGCCGCCTCCCGCGAGCTTCAGCCATCCTCCTCGTCGAGGAAGAACTGGTCGGCTTCCTCGTCGAAGTCGAACAGCTCGGCGTAGCGGCCCCAGCTGATCACCGTCGACAGCGTCTGGCGCGCATAGTCAGGCGACATGTGGTCCTCGAGCTCGTCGCGGAAGCGCTCGGCACGCGCGCGGTGATTCCAGCGCTCGTCCAGCACCTGGCGGATCACCGAGACCACCGGGAGGTTCTTCATCAGGCTGGCGCCGAGGATCCGCTTGCGCTCGTCGAGTTCGCCATGGACGAAGCTCTGCCCGTCCGGAGTGAGCCGGATGTCGCCCTCCTCGAGCTCGGCGAATTTCAGCATCTGCAGGCTCTCGCCGAGCGGCAGCAGGTCGTCGAGCTCCAGCTGCAGGGCGCCCGCCAGCAGAGGCAGGTCGGCGCGTCCGCGATACGGCTCCTCGGCGAGCGTCTCCATCAGGCCGGCCATCAGGTTCATCGGCAGCTCCGGCAGCGACTGGCTGAAGGCGGCCGTTGCAGTCGTGGCCTCGGCGGCATCCACCGGCGGTGGCGTCTCGCGCCGGGTCATCAGCCCGTAGATACGGTCGACGAACTGCCGGAAGGCCAGATCGTGGCGGTTGCGCGGATGCGGGAACGGCACGATCAGCTCGTGCGCCACGCGACCCGGGTTCGAGGAGAACACCAGGATGCGGTCGCACATCAGCACGCTCTCCTCGATGTTGTGGGTGACGATCAGGATCGCCTTCACCGGCAGCTTGCGCTCCGACCACAGCTCGATCAGGTCGGTGCGCAGGTTTTCCGCGGTCAGTACGTCCAGTGCCGAGAACGGCTCGTCCATCAGCAGCAGGTCGGGATGCACGACCAGGGCCCGCGCCAGCCCGACGCGCTGGCGCATGCCGCCGGACAGCTCCTTGGGGTAGGCGTTCTCGTAGCCGCCGAGGCCGATCAGCTCGATCGCCTCCTCGGCGAGACGCTCCCGCTCGGCCCGCGCCACCCCCTTGGCCTCGAGCCCGAGCTCGACATTGGCCTGCACGGTCAGCCACGGGAACAGCGCGAAACTCTGAAACACCATCGCCACGCCCGGCGCCGGCCCGACCAGCGGGCTGCCACGCCAGCAGACCTCGCCCGAGGTGGGCGTCAGCAGGCCCGACACGATCCGCAGCAGCGTCGACTTGCCGGATCCGGACCGCCCCAGCAGCCCGACGATCTCGCCCGAATGCAGCGTGAGCTCGACATCGTCCAGCACCACCAGGGCGGCGCTGCTCTCCTTCATGTACGCCTGGCGGCAGCGGCGGACGCGGACCAGCTCCTCCGGCGCATCGGCGGTGGCGGGCGGGGCAAGGCCCGGCTTGTCCAATGTTGCGTCCATGTCGGTGTCCTCCCGGGCCGTATCAGGCGAGTTTTCGGCTATGCGAGGGTGAGGCGGCGGCTCGAGAACTCATACATCGGACGCCATACCAGTCGATTGAACACGATGACGAAGAACGACATCGCCACCATGCCCAGCGCCACGTGCGAGATCGAGCCGGCGACAGTGGCCTGTGCGATGTAGCTGCCGAGCCCTGTCGCGGTCAGTGTCGTGCTGCCCCAGCTCGCCACCTCGGCGAGGATCGAGGCGTTCCAGGCGCCGCCGGACGCGGTCAGCGCCCCGGTCACGTAGTACGGGAAGATGCCCGGCAGCATCACCCGCAGCCACCAGCGCCAGCCGCCGATCTGGAAGTTGCGAGCCACCTCGAGCAGGTCGCCCGGGAAGGCCGCCGCACCGGCGATCACGTTGAACAGGATATACCACTGCGTCCCGAGGATCATCAGCGGCGTCAGCCAGACGTTGCTGCTGAGGTGGTAGTGCACGATCGCCACCACGAAGATCGGGTAGAACAGGTTGGCCGGGAACGAGGCCATGAACTGCACCACCGGCTGCGCGCGACGCGCCCAGACCGGACGCAGGCCGAGCCAGACGCCGATCGGAACCCAGACCAGGCTGGCGAGGATGATCATCGTGACGACGCGGGTCATGGTGAACACGCCGAGCAGCATGACGTGGCCGATCTCGTGCAGGCTCAGGTTGGCGCGCGCATAGAGGAAGACCTGCCAGGCGCCGATCGCTGCGATCAGCACCAGGACGCTGAGCCACAGCCGGTCGCCGGCCTTCGGCGAGATCAGCTGGCGGCCCGGCGCACCCGGGCGGCGTCCGATCGGCAGTCCGCCCACCGAGGTCAGCATGTCGCCGAACAGCCGGCTGGCCTGGTTGAGCAGCCGGGTGCGACGCAGCAGGGCCAGCATCCAGGGATCGTTGGCGACGGCGCCGGCCGTGGTCTCGAAGCGGAACCGCGCCGACCAAGCCACCAGTGGCCGGAACAGCAGCTGGTCGTAGAGCAGGATCACCACCAGCATGGTGACGATCGCCTCGATCACCGCCGTGAGGTCCCGGTGCGCCACCGCGGTCGCGATGAACGAGCCGATGCCGGGCAGCACGACGGTCGTATTGCCGACCGACACGCTCTCCGACGCCACCACCATGAACCAGCCGCCGGACATCGACATCATGGTGTTCCACACCAGCCCCGGCATGGCGTAGGGCACCTCGAGCCGCCAGAAGCGCTGCCACGAGGAGAGCCCGAAGCTGCGCGACACCTCCTCGAGATCGGCCGGCACGGTCTTCAGCGACTGGTACATGCTGAACGCCATGTTCCAGGCCTGGCTGGTGAAGATCACGAAAATGACCGCCAGCTCGGCGCCCAGCACGCGGCCGGGGAACAGGCTCATGAAGAAAACGACGGTGAAGGTGAGGAAGCCCAGGATCGGGATCGACTGCAGGATGTCGAGGATCGGCACCAGGATCGCGCCGGCGCGCCGGCTCTTTGCCGCCCACACCGCATAGGTGAAGGTGAACAGCAATGACGCCACCAGGGCCGCGAACATGCGCAAGGTCGTGCGCACGGCATAGGCGGGCAGGTATGCGGCCTCGAGATGGATGTCGGTGGCGCCGGGGGCCGAGAGTGGCGCCAGCGTATGCCGCGCGATGCTGCCGATGGCGACGGCCAGGCCCAGCATCACCAGGATCGCAGCCAGGTCGAACAGGTTGAAACGGGTCTCGATGGTGCTGTTGGTGTGACCACGCACATAAGCGAACCGACCGGGGGCGAAGCGCGTCGGCAGCATCATGTCGGCACCGTGTCATGTCATCGTGTCGCGCCTTTAGCGCACCTCACCGGCCACCGCCAGACGGGTGGGGCTGTCGCCGGGCCGGCCTTCATGACAATTCAGCTGTCGGGCGCGGATACCGTCGTGACGCCGGTGCTGCCGAAACCGCCGGCGCCCCGGGTGGTGGCATCGAGCGTCTCGACCGGCTGCCACTCGACCCGCAGCACCGGTGACAGCACCGCCTGCGCGATCCGCATTCCGCGCTCGATGGCGAACGGCGCGTCGCCGGCATTCATCACGATCACCTGGAGCTCGCCGCGGTAATCCTCGTCGATCGTCCCCGGCGCGTTGGGCAACAGGATGCCGTGCTTCAGCGCCAGGCCCGAGCGCGGCCGGATCTGCAGCTCGTGACCCGGCGGCAGGGCGATGGCGAGCCCGGTCGGGACCAAGGTGCGGGCTCCGGGTGCGAGCATGATGGTCTCGGCGACCGCGGCCAGCAGGTCCATGCCGGCAGCACCTGCGGTGGCGTAGGCGGGCAATGGCAGGCCCTCGCCGTGCGGCAGCCGGGTGACCTGAATGGTGCGGATCGGTGCGGTCACGCGTGCGTCTCCGAGCGGTCGCCGGTGATGAAGGCGGCAATGCGGGCGGCCAGCCGGGCGGCGACTTCGTGCTTGTCGAGGTGGGGCCAGGCCTCGGCGCCGGCAGCGGTGATCAGCTGCACCTCGTTATGGGTGCCGCCCATGATCCCGGGCGAGCCGTCCAGCGGTTGGCCGACATCATTGGCCACGATCCAGTCGCAGCCCTTGGCGGCGCGCTTGGCGACCGCATTGGAGAGCAGGTCGTCGGTCTCGGCGGCGAACCCGACCACCAGTTTCGGGCGGCTCGGACCGGGTCTCGACAGGGTTGCCAGGATGTCGGGATTGAGGGTGAGGGCGAGCGGCGCCGGCGACCGGCCCGGCTGCTTCTTCAGCTTCGAGGCGGCCGGCACGTCGACCCGCCAGTCGGCGACTGCGGCAGTCAGCACGGCGATATCGGCGGGCATTGCAGCCTCGCAGGCGGCCAGCATCTCCTGCGCGGTCTCGACGGCGATCCGCGTCGTGCCGGGCGATGGATCGAGATTAACCGGACCGCTGACCAGCGTCACTCGTGCCCCGCGCGCGGCCAGGGCGCCCGCGATCGCATAGCCCTGGCGGCCACTGCTGCGGTTTGCGAGGTATCGCACCGGGTCGATCGGCTCGTGCGTCGGCCCGGCGGTGACCAGCGCGTGCCGCCCGGCGAGATCCTGCGGCACCGGCTCCCGGGCCAGCAGGGCAGCGATCGCGGCCAGGATGACGGGCGGCTCGGCAAGACGCCCGGGCCCGAACTCGTTGCACGCCATGACCCCGTCATCCGGCCCGACCACCGTGATGCCGCGCGCCCGCAGCGTCGCCAGGTTGGCCTGGGTGGCGGGGTGCTGCCACATCCGCACGTTCATCGCGGGCGCCACCAGGACCGGCGTGTCGGTGGCCAGCAGCAGCGTGGTGGCAAGATCCGAGGCCAGGCCGTGCGCCATGCGGGCGAGGATGTCGGCCGAGGCTGGGCACACCACGACGAGGTCGGCGGAGCGGGAGAGGGCGATATGGCCCATCTCGCTCTCGTCGGTAAGCGACCACAGGGTGGTATGGACCGGCTCGCCGCTGAGCGCCTGCAGGCTGAGCGGCGTGACGAACTGGCCTCCCGCGTCGGTCAGCACGCAACGCACGCCGGTGCCGGCTCCGGTCAGCAGCCGGATCAGTTCGAGCGACTTGTACGCAGCGATGCCGCCACTGACGATCAGCAGGACACGCCTGCCATCGAGGGCGACGGCCCCGGATGCAGCAGCGCTCACAGGCGCCAGCCGGAATGGATCGCCGCGATCCCGCCGGACAGGTTGCGCACGGCGACCCGCGCCAGGCCGGCCTCGCGCATCATCTGCGCCAGGGTTTCCTGGTCGGGAAACTGCCGGATGCTCTCGGCCAGGTACTGGTAGCTCGCCGAGTCGCCGGCGATCGCCTGGCCCAGCCGCGGCAGCACGCCGAACGACCATGCATCATATAACGGTGCCAGGGCGGCGACCTGCACGCGGGAGAATTCCAGGCACAGGAAGCGGCCGCCCGGTTTCAGCACCCGCCTGGCTTCTGCCAGCACCGCCGCCTTGTCGGTGCAGTTGCGCAGGCCGAACGCCATCGAGACCCGCTCGACGCTGCGGTCGGGCAGCGGCAGGCGCTCCGCGTCGGCGACCAGGAACCTCAGCCGCGGCAGCAGCGCGTTGCCGACCGCCCGGCCGTGGCCCACCGACAGCATGCTGGCATTGATGTCCGACAGGATCGCCGGACCCCCACCGCCACGCAGCCAGCCGAAGCTGACGTCGCCGGTGCCGCCCGCCAGGTCCAGCAACGAGAGCTGCGGCCGCGGGCCGAGGGCGTTGATGAAGATGCGTTTCCAGACCCGGTGGATGCCGAGCGACATCACGTCGTTCATCAGGTCGTATTTCGGCGCCACGCTGTCGAACACCGCGCGGACCATCGGCTTCTTCTCGTCGATGGCGACGCTCCGGTAGCCGAAATCGGTGGTGGCACCCGTGGGGCCGGGCGGGGCGGCGCCAGGGGGGGCAGGGGTCGGAGGCAGGTTGTCGCTCATGGGGTCAGGCTATAGCCTGCCTCGGACCCATGCCGGAACTCCCAGAAGTCGAGACCGTGATGCGCGGGATGCGGGCGCATCTCGAGGGTCACACCATCATCCGGGCCGAGGTGCGCCGGCCGGACCTGCGTTGGCCGATGCCGCCGGGCCTGGCCGCACGGCTGCGCGGCGCGCGGGTCGAGAGTTTCCGCAGGCGCGGCAAGTACATCCTGATGCGTCTCGAGGGCGGCGACAGCATGCTGCTGCATCTGGGGATGTCCGGCCGGGTGAACCTGACCCGGCTCGACCCGGCGGTTCCGGTCGCGGTGGCGCCTCACGAGCACGTGGTGATCGAGACCGAGGAGGGCTGCCGGCTCGGTCTGGTGGATCCGCGTCGGTTCGGCGCGATCGACCTGATGCGCACCGACGCCGAGGACCAGCACCGGTTGCTGGCGGGCATGGGCCCCGAACCGCTGGAGCCGGCATTCACCGCCAGCCACCTGCACCACACGCTCGCGGGCAAACGCACACCCATGAAGGCAGCACTGCTCGACCAGCGGCTGGTGGCGGGCCTGGGCAACATCTACGTGTGCGAGGCGCTGTTCCGGGCACGACTTTCGCCGGAGCGGCTGGCCGGCACGATCGGGCCGGCACGGGCTGGGCGGCTGGTGGCGGCGATCCGGGCCGTGCTGTCCGAGGCCATCGCCGCCGGCGGTTCGAGCCTGCGCGACTATGTGCAGCCGGACGGCGAACTCGGCTATTTCCAGCATGCCTGGCGGGTCTATGGCCGCGAGGGCGAGGGCTGTCCGGACTGTCCCGGCGCCCCCACCTGCAACGGCATCCAGCGGCTGGTGCAGTCAGGCCGAAGCAGCTTCCACTGCCCGCGCCTGCAACGCTGAGACGATCACCGCCGCCACCCCGACCGACTTGACTTGCCGCATCTCCCGGGCCTAGAAACCCGACCCTTCGCCGGGTCGTTCGTCCGGGGCTTCGGCCTCGACCAGCGGCAGCCGGCCCACATCGACGTGCTGAACTGAGCAGAGACCCATGGCGAACACCGCATCGGCGCGCAAGCGCATCAGGCAGAACGAAGTCCGCAGCGCGCGCAACACCGCGCGCCGGTCACGGATGCGTACCTTCGTGAAGAAGGTCGAGACGGCGATCTCGTCCGGCGACAAGGAACAGGCTGTCGCTGCCTTGCGCGCGGCCCAGCCGGAAATGCAGCGCGCCGTGGGCAAGGGGGTCGCACACGCTAACACGATCTCGCGCAAGATCTCGCGCCTGTCTAAGCGCATCAAGGCAATCGCCGCTGGCTGATCACGAGTTGCGCTGACGGGCGGTTAGCAGGCTCTCACAATCCGTCTCGCGCGTCGCGACGACAGAGTTTCGACCACCCATATTTGATGACGGGCCGCGTGCGCAAGCCGCGGCCCGTTTTCGTTCCGGTCCGGCTGGCGTCCACACTTGTTAGTGACGTGTTCAGTCATGTTAGTAACTTGACGCTGTGTTCTTTTTGGGAACGCCCCTCTTGCGGCCAGATTCCCGTTGCCTCCTCAATCCGCCCCGGCCTACTCTAAATGACGGTCGTGAGACTGACCGGCCGCTGCAACAGACGGCCCTCCCTCGAACGCTGCGCTCAAACGTAACCGCCCTTGCGGGTGTCCACGTTTTGTCTGCAGCTTCGAGAGTTGATTGTTGTTGACTGGGTCGTTTGGGATCGATGGCGGGAGCGGGGTGGGTGAGAGTGACGTCCAGCAGGTATGAGCGCGACGCCCCGGAAGTGGATGCGGCTGTCGAAACACGAAACGAGGCGCCCGCCTGCGCGCCCTACCGTCAGGCCTTTGCCGCAGGCGCTTCCGGCCTTGACGAGCAATATTCGACGTCCGGGCATCCGCTCGGCGAGCATTGGTCACGCATCTGCGGCCGGCTGCAGAACGAGGTCGGCGAGGTCGAATATCGCACCTGGCTGCGGCAGATGACGCTTGGCGCTGTCGATCACGACGAGATCACGCTCTATTTGCCGACCAGGTTCCTGCGCGACTGGGTGCGCAGCCAGTATGGCGACCGGCTTGGCGCCCTGTGGAATACCGAAGTCCCGCAAATCCGGCGTGTCGAGCTCATGCTGTCACCCGAGGCGCATGCCGCGGGACCATCTGCCGGGATCGCGACATCGACGGCGCCGGGTGCCGCGCCGGTACCGCTGGTCGCCGGCGGATCGAGCAAGGCGTTTTCCCCTGAGACAGCCTCGGAGGCGCCCAGGGGTTTTTCCGCTGCGTCGTCTCGATCCTCAGGCACGGTGTCGGTGCCCCACGCGGCGGCCGCCATCCCGGAGCCGCGTGGCGATCTGGCAGCGCCGCTGGATCCCCGCTTCTCGTTCGAGGCCTTCGTCGTCGGCAAGCCCAACGAGTTCGCTTATGCCTGTGCGCGCCGGGTTGCCGAAAGGCCGTCCAGCCCGGGCTTCAACCCGCTGTTCCTGTATGGCGGCGTCGGGCTCGGCAAGACCCACCTGATGCACGCCATCGGCCTGGAGCTGACCCGCCCGGCCCGGCCACAGGGTGCCGTGTCGGTCGCCTACATGTCGGCCGAGAAATTCATGTACCGCTTCATCGCGGCGATCCGCTCGCAATCGACGATGGAATTCAAGGAGCAGCTGCGTTCCGTCGACGTGCTGATGATCGACGACCTGCAGTTCCTGATCGGCAAGGACAACACGCAGGAGGAGTTCTTCCACACCTTCAATGCGCTGGTCGATGCCGGCAAGCAGATCGTGGTGTCGGCGGACAAGTCGCCGTCGGATCTGTCCGGCCTCGAGGACCGGCTGCGCACGCGGCTCGGCTGCGGCATGGTCGCCGACCTGCACGCGACCACTTTCGAACTGCGCATCTCCATCCTCGAGGCCAAGGCGCTGGCATCCGGCGTCGCGGTGCCGCCCAAGGTGCTGGAGTTTCTCGCCCACAAGATCACCACCAACGTGCGCGAGCTCGAGGGTGCGTTGAACCGGATGATCGCGCACGCCAATCTGTTCGGCCGCTCGGTGACGCTGGATGCGACGCAGGAGGTGCTGCACGACATCCTCAAGGCGCATGACCGGCGCGTCACCATCGAGGAAATCCAGCGCAAGGTCTCCGAGCACTGGAATATCCGCCTCACCGACATGTCGTCGGCGCGTCGTGCCCGGGCGGTGGCGCGGCCGCGCCAGGTGGCGATGTATCTCGCCAAGCAATTGACCAGCCGGTCGCTGCCCGAGATCGGTCGCAAGTTCGGCAATCGCGACCACACCACCGTCATGCACGCGGTCAGCCGGGTGACCGAGCTGATGGAGCGCGACACCGCATTCGCCGAGGACGTCGAGCTGTTGCGCCGCATGCTGGAGAGCTGACGCCGCCTCCCGGAATGGCGCTTCCGGGCCAGCTTTCCCTGTCAATCCCGGACTGCTAGCATCGGCCTCCCCCGTGCGATCCCCTTCTTTTTCTCCGGCGAGACCAGGACCATGAAGCTCAAGGCCGACCGCGCCACATTGCTCAAGGCGCTCGCCCACATCCAGAGTGTCGCGGAGAAGCGCAACACCATTCCGATCCTGGCAAACGTCCTGATCGCCGTGCAGGATGGCCGCCTGACGCTGACGGCGACCGACATGGAGATCGCCATCGTCGAGGAAGTCGCGGCGAGCTCCAGCCGTGACGGATCGACCACCGCTCCGGCGGGCGTGCTGTTCGAGATCGTCCGCAAGCTGCCCGACGGCGCGGAAGTCGAGCTCGACCAGGCCGGCGGCGACGCACCCCTTACTCTGCGCGCCGGTCGTTACGCAACCAGCCTGAACGTGCTCGCCGTCGATGATTTCCCGTCCATGACCGCAGGCACGCTGCCGCATCGTTTCACGATCGGTTCCGGCGTGTTGCGCGGGCTGATCGACCGCAGCCGGTTCGCGATCAGCACCGAAGAGACGCGCTATTACCTGAACGGCATCTACCTGCACACGGCGCCGGGCGATGCCGGCGACATGCTGCGTGCGGTGGCGACCGATGGTCATCGCCTGGCGCGTGTCGAGACCGAGCTGCCCGCCGGTGCGGCCGGAATGCCGGGCGTGATCGTGCCGCGCAAGACCGTGGCCGAGGTGCGCAAGCTGCTCGACGAAGCCGGCGAACAGGTCGAGATCGCGCTGTCCGAGACGCGCATCCAGTTCACCATCGGAACGGTGATGCTGACCAGCAAGCTGATCGACGGCACCTTCCCGGAATACGAGCGCGTGATTCCGCGCGACAACGACAAGATCCTGCGTGTCGGCAAGAAGGACTTTGCCGATGCGGTGGCGCGTGTCTCGGCGATCAGCCAGGAGCGCTCGCGTCCGGTGAAATTGTCGCTCGAGCGGCATCTGCTGACCCTGTCGGCGGCGAGTGCGGATCAGGGCACCGCCAAGGAGGAGCTCGATGACGGTCGGGTGACCTACGACAACACCCCGATCGAGATCGGTTTCCAGGCGCGCTACCTGAACGACATCACCGACCAGATCGAGAAGGATGTGGAATTCGCATTCTCCGACAGCGCCGCGCCGACCCTCGTGCGCGACGTCGATAGCCCGTCGGCGCTGTACGTGCTGATGCCGATGCGGGTCTAGCGCCAAACACGCACGGCGCGCGTCCGGCGGCCTGCATGAGCGCTGTGCCGGATGCGTCGGGCTCGATGCGGCTCGCACGGTTGGTGCTGACCGATTTCCGCAACTACCAGAGCCTGCACTGGAGTGTCGGCTCCCGCATCACCGTCATCACCGGGCCGAACGGCAGCGGCAAGACCAATCTGCTGGAAGCGGTGTCGCTGCTGGTCCCCGGCCGTGGCCTGCGCGGCGCCAGGATAACCGACCTGCCGCGTCACGGCTCGGCGCACTGGGCGGTGGCGGCCAGGCTGGAACGCGCCGGCGAAAGCCTCGATATCGGCACGGGAACCGTCGCGGACGGCCCACCGGGTCGCCGCGTCTTCCGCCTGGACGGGCAGCCGGTGCGCAATCGCGGCGAGGTGGCGCAGCGTCTCTCGGCGGTGTGGCTGACGCCGCAGATGGACCGGCTGTTCATCGAGGGTCCGTCCGGTCGCCGCCGCTTCCTGGACCGGCTGGTGCTCTCGCTGGAGCCCGGACACGCGCGCGAGGTGGCGGCGCATGACGAGGCGATGCAGGGCCGCAACCGGCTGCTGGCTTCCGGGCATGCCGACGCGGCCTGGCTCGGCGCCCTCGAGGCGTCCATGGCGCGTCACGCGGTGGCGGTGTCGGCGGCGCGGCGGTCGCTGGTCGGGCGGTTGAATGCGCGCGCAACCGCATCGGGGGACCAGGCCGGGGTCGCCGCAACCCACGAGGGCTTTCCGGCGGCCCGCCTGGCGCTCTCCTGCGCCGTCGCCGACCGCCTGCAGGATGAACCGGCTCTGGCCGTCGAGGACTGGCTCCGTGATGCGCTGGCGGCCGCGCGCGCGACCGATGCCCGGGCCGGTGGCGCCACTCTCGGGGCGCACAGGGCCGACCTGCTGCTTTCCGACCTGCTGACCGGCCGGCCCGCTGCGACCGCCAGCACCGGCCAGCAGAAGGCGCTGCTGCTCGGGGTGGTGCTGGCGCATGCGGTGCTGATCGCCGGCCTGCATGGTGACGCACCGCTGCTGCTGCTCGACGAGCCGCTGGTGCATCTCGACGCCACCCGGCGCGAGGCGCTGTTCCGGGCACTCGCGGAACTCGAGTCGCACGTGCTGCTGACCGGCACCGACGGCGCGCCGTTCGCACCCTTGCAGGGCGTCGCCGGCTACGTCCGCGCGGAGCAGGGACGATTGCAGGACGCTGGTTCCGGAGCCCTGGAGGGACTATAGTCTAGAGACAAATCCAGTCCGTTTTCCGGCCTTCATGGAGCACCCAACCGGCATGTCCGATACCGCCGTACCCGCCAACATGCCCGACACTCCCGGCTCCCTTCCGGGCGGCGACTACGATGCGGCGTCGATCTCCGTGCTGAAGGGTCTAGACGCGGTGCGCAAGCGTCCCGGCATGTATATCGGCGACACCGACGACGGCTCCGGCCTGCATCACATGGCGTTCGAGATCATCGACAACGCGGTCGACGAGGCGCAGGCCGGTCATGCGACGAGCTGCGACGTCGTGCTGAACGGCGATGGCAGCGTCACGGTGCGTGACAACGGCCGCGGCATTCCCACCGACATGCATGTCGAGGAAGGCATCAGCGCTGCCGAGGTCGTGCTCACGCGCCTGCATGCCGGCGGCAAGTTCAACCAGAACAGCTACAAGGTATCCGGCGGGCTGCACGGCGTCGGTGCGGCGGTGGTGAATGCGCTGTCCGAGACCATGGAGGTCAAGATCTGGCGCCAGGGCCTGGAGCACGTCATTCGCTTCCGGCACGGCGAGGCGGTGGAACCGCTGTCGGTGGTCGGACCGAGCGACGAGCCGCGCGGCACCCAGGTCACGTTCAAGCCGAGTGCGAAGACCTTCGCGCGCGTCGATTTCGAGTTCCCGATTCTCGAACGGCGGTTGCGGGAGCTGGCATTCCTGAATTCCGGCCTCGAGATCAACCTTCGCGACGAGCGGCACGCGCCGGTGCAGGAGCAGCATTTCTGCTACCAGGGCGGTCTGATTGCCTTCGTGCAGTGGCTGGATCGCGGCAAGATCGCAGTGGTGCCTGATCCGATCACCGCCGACGGCGCCGACGACGCCAATGGCGTGAAGGTGGAGTTCGCGCTCTCCTGGAACGACAGTTTCCACGAGACCATGCTGTGCTTCACCAACAACATCCCGCAGCGTGATGGCGGCTCGCACCTGGCCGGTTTTCGCCAGGCGCTGACCCGCGTGGTCGGCAAGTATGCCGAGGGGATCGGCAAGAAGGATGCGCTCGCATTGTCCGGCGAGGACATGCGCGAGGGTCTGACGGCGGTGCTGTCGGTGAAGGTGCCGGATCCGAAATTCTCCAGCCAGACCAAGGACAAGCTGGTCAGCTCGGAAGTTCAGCCGGTCGTGCACGCGGCGGTCGCGGACGCGATTTCGCATTGGTTCGAGACCCATCCCAAGGAAGCGCGGATCATCGTCGCCAAGGTGATGGACGCAGCCGCGGCGCGCGAGGCGGCCCGTCGGGCGCGTGAGCTTACCCGGCGCAAGGGCGTGCTGGACATCTCGTCGCTGCCCGGCAAGCTCGCCGACTGCCAGGAACGCGACGCGTCGAAGGCGGAAATATTCCTGGTCGAGGGCGACTCCGCAGGCGGCACCGCCAAGCAGGGCCGCGACCGGCGCTTCCAGGCGATCCTGCCCCTGAAGGGCAAGATCCTGAATGTCGAGCGTGCGCGCTTCGATCGGATGCTCGGATCGGCCGAGATCGGCACGCTGATCACCGCACTCGGTACCGGGATCGGCCGTGGCGAGCCGGAACAGGGTGGGTTCGCGATCAACAAGCTGCGCTACCACCGCATCGTCATCATGACGGACGCCGACGTGGATGGCTCGCATATCCGCACGCTGCTGCTGACGTTCTTTTTCCGGCAGATGCCGGAGCTGATCGATCGCGGGCATCTCTATATCGCGCAGCCGCCGCTGTATCGCGCCAAGCGCGGCAACGACGAGCGCTATCTCAAGGACGATGCCGCACTCGAGCAGTATCTGCTGGACAAGGCGCTGAACGCGGCGACGCTGACCTACGCCGACGGTCGCCGCCTTGCCGGTGCCGAGCTGGCCGCCGAAACCGTCTGGTTGCGCGAGGCGTCGCGTGCATTGCGACGGCTGAGCGTCAAGGCGCCGGTCTGGCTACTCGAGCAGGCAGCGATTTCCGGTGCCCTGACCAGCGATGTCGCGCGGTCGCAGTCACGCGCGCAGGCGCTGGCGGCGCGCCTGGATGCGGCGTCGCCGGTGTCCGAGCGCGGCTGGAAGGTGTCGGCCGACCAGGACGGGCTGCAGTTCGGCCGCACCGTCCGCGGCGTCGGCGAATTGTATCGCCTCGATCCGGTGACGCTGCGCAGCGCCGATGTGCTGTGGGCGGCCGAGCATGCCGAGCTGCTGGAGCGCGACTTCGGCAGCGAGGCGACACTGACGCTGGACGGCGCCATGCACGCGATGGCCGGACCCGCATCGGCGTACGACCGGATCCTGGGGCAGGGCCGCAAGGGCCTCGCGATCAACCGGTTCAAGGGCCTGGGTGAGATGAACGCCGAGCAGCTCTGGACGACGACGCTCGATCCGGCGGTGCGCACGCTGCTGCAGGTGCGTGTCGGCGACATCGAGAACGCAGCACAGGTGTTCTCGACATTGATGGGCGATGTGGTCGAGCCGCGTCGTGACTTCATCGTCGGCAACGCGCTCAAGGTCGCCAACCTCGACGTGTAGCGAGCGGCCTTGCGAACCAGGTGCGGGAACGAGCAGCCGGCACCGTGGGAGACCCACGGTGCCGGCTGCCCGCCTTCAAACTTCTAGAGCCGCAAGCCGCCGCCGACCTGCAGCGTCTCACCGGTAATCCAGTTGCCGTCTTCGGACACGACGAACGCAACCGCGGCGGCAATATCAGCCGGCTGCCCGATGCGGCCGAGTGGCGTGCGCGCGACGAACGGAGCGGCACCTTCTTCGCCCATCCCACTCGTGCCTTCGGTCGCCGTGAGGCCAGGTGCCACACCCACGACGCGGATCTTGCGAGGCCCGAGTTCGAGTGCCAGCGAGCGCGTCAGGTTGTCGACCGCACCCTTTGTGGCGCTATAGACCTGCGCTTGCGCGATCGGCGTCACGCCGGCGCCGGAGGAGATATTGACGACGACGCCACCCGCCGCCGGGAAAGTCTCCGCGGCCGCCTGCGTCGCCAGGATCAGGCCTTTCACGTTCAACCCGAACTGCCGGTCGATCGATTCCGGCGTGACGCCGGCAAGGTCGCCGAACTCGTAGATCCCGGCATTGTTGATAAGAATGTCGACATGCCCGAATTCATCGACAGCCTTCTTGAACAGCGTCTTGATCTGGTCCGGCTCGGAAATGTCTGCCTGCACCGCCGTCGCGTGCCCTCCGGCCTTCTTGATCGCCGCCACCAGCAGCCCTGCGGCATCGGCGCTTCGTGCGTAGTTCACGACGACGCTGGCCCCGTCGGCGGCCAGTCGTAGCGCGATGCCCGCGCCGATGCCCTTCGAAGCTCCCGTAACGATTGCAACTTTTCCATCAAGCTTAGCCATCACTTCCTCCAAAACATACCGACCGGTAAGATATTAGGCTGCTGATCGGGGAGTGCAAGCGGGGGCGGCACGTCTTCGGCGGATGGCGGGACAACACACGCCGAGCCCGAAGACTGCAACCACCATTGCCCGGAGCGGGTGTGCATGCGTAGGAAAGATCTCTACAGTCTGTTCAACATTTGTTTCGGAAGCTGGGCAACACATTGATTCTAAATGATGCTTTATAGCAGATCAGGGCGCCTTTAGCCGTCCATGATGCGCGTTCAGGACCCGACCGCAGGCGCCCCACCTGGCTTACGGCTCGAGCGGCTGACACTGCGTTACGGCGCACGCACGATCTTCGAGAACCTGGATCTCCAAATCGACAGCGGCGCGTTCATGGTGCTGCTCGGCACCAGTGGCGTCGGCAAGACCAGCCTGCTCAAGATCGTCGCCGGCCTGTCCGCCCCGAGCGCCGGCCGCGTGCAGGCGACCGACGGCCGGAGCCTGGCACACCGGATCGCCTATATGGGCCAGCAGGACCTGCTCTATCCGTGGCTCGACGTGATCGGCAACGTCATGCTCGGCGCCCGCCTGCGCGGAGACAAGCCCGACCGTGCCCGGGCGCTGCACCTGTTGGGGCGTGTCGGACTCGCCGAGCGGGCCGCAGCACTGCCCGCGGAGCTGTCAGGCGGCATGCGCCAGCGCGCCGCGATCGCCCGCACGCTCTACGAGGACCGTCCGATCGTGCTGATGGACGAGCCTTTCTCCGCCCTCGACAGTTTCACCCGCGCGCGCGTGCAGGATCTGGCGGCGGAGTTGCTGCAGGACCGCACGGTGCTGCTCATCACGCACGATCCCCTGGAAGCCTGCAGGCTGGGTCAGCATCTCGTGGTGTTGTCCGGTCATCCGGCCACGATTGGTCCGCCGATCCGGGTGCACGGCCCGACCCCGCGCGCCCTCGATGATCCGGAACTGCTGCGCACGCAGGGCCACTTGCTGCGAATGCTGACAGAGCTCGAACCGGCATGACCGCCGACCGCTCCAGCCGTGCCCGCTTATCTGCGACGGCGCGTCCGTTCATCACGGTGGCCGGGCTGATCGCGGTGTGGTGGTTCGGCGCCCGGGTCAGCGACGTGCCGGCCTATCTGTTGCCGGGCCCTGGATCCGTGGCGGTCGCCCTCTGGCAGCAACGGACGCTGCTGTTCTGGAGCACCGTCACGACATTGTCGGAAACCGTGTTGGGCTTGCTGATCGGAACGGTGCTCGGCTCCGTCTTCGCCCTCGGCGTTGTGTTCTCGCCGGTGATGCAGCGCTGGCTGATGCCGCTGCTGCTGCTGAGCCAGGCGATCCCGGTGTTTGCACTGGCGCCGCTGCTGGTGTTGTGGTTCGGTTTCGGCATCGCCTCGAAGGTGGTGATGTCGGTGTTGGTGATCTTCTTCCCGATCACCGCGGCATTTTCCGACGGGTTGCGCCGGACCGAACTCGGCTGGCTGGATCTCGCACGAACCATGGATGCCTCGCCGCTCTCCATCCTGCGCCACGTCCGGCTGCCTGCCGCGTTGCCGGCGTTCGGCTCGGGATTGCGCGTGGCGACCGCGATCGCGCCGATCGGGGCGGTGGTGGGCGAGTGGGTCGGCGCCTCGGCCGGCCTCGGCTACGTGATGCTGAACGCGAATGCGCGCATCCAGACGGACGTGATGTTCGCTGCCTTGTTCGTGCTGGCGGTGATGGCAATCCTGCTCTGGGTGCTGGTCGATCGCGTGCTGAAGCGCGTGCTGTACTGGGCTCCGGATACGACCGCACACCTATAATCGGAAGGCTGGGACCATGGCGTTCGATTTCGACCAGGCAATGCCGTTCGCGCGCAACACACTCTACGCACGGTTGCGAGCCGGCACCGGGGCAGAGTGGGGGGCCTATGTCGGCCACCGTTTCGTGCAGGAGCTCGCACTCGGCACGTTGCCGCAGGATGAGTTTGTTGCCTGGATGGTGCAGGACTATCTGTATCTGGTGCATTACACGCGGGCGTACGCGCTGCTGATCTACAAGAGCGACACGGTGGCGCAGATGCGAGCGGCCGCCACCATCGTGTTCGGTCTCCTCACCGACGAGATGGCGCTGCATCGCCTGCAGCTTGCGGCGTCGGGCATATCGGAGAGCGACCTCGAGCAGATCCCGGAGACCGTGGAAACCCTCGCCTACGGCCGCTATATCCTCGATCGGGCGCAGAGCGGCGACGTGCTCGACCTCGTGGTGACCTTGTCGGCATGCCTGGCCGGATACGGCGAAATCGGCCTCAGGCTGCTTTCCGATCCGCAGACGGTGCTGGAGGGCAATCCATACGCCGCCTGGATCGAAACCTATGGAGGCGCCGCGTATCACCGATTGATCCGGAACGGCCTCGAGCAGCTCGAGAGCCTGTCGGAAAGCCATGGCGGCGAGACGCGCTACCCGTTGCTGCTCCGACAATTCCGCCAGGCTGTCCGGCTCGAGACGCTGTTCTGGGACGCCGGACGCACGTCGCTGGCCACGTCCTCCTAGCGCCTGTTACGGCAACACGCGCCGCTGTCGCAGGCTGTCCAACGCGCCAAGCAGGGAGGCCGTCGAGTCCATCCGCTCGGGGAAGCCGAAATGACGGATCTTGTTGACGTCGGAGATTACGTCGGTTTCGGTATGGAAGATGAAGTCGCCGAAACTCCATCCAACCACACGGTCGAGCTCCGGCTCGATCAGCCCGTGCCGCTCGGCGATCGCCTGCCAGGCCGGCCCCTTGTCTGCCATGTGGCGCGTCAGCTTCAGCGGTATCGGCGACGCCGTGTCGAGGCCCAGATGCCGCGCCACATCGCCCCACATGCGCTCCCACCGGAACACGTCGCCATTGGTGACATTGAAGGCTTCGCCAGCGACCTTGTCGCTGAGTGCGGCCCAGAGGCTCGCCCGCGCCAGCAATCCGGCATCGGTGAACTGCACCAGCTGGCGGTAGGCGAGATCGCTGCCGGGAAAACGCATCGGTACCCCGAGTTCACGCGACAGGGCGGCAAACACACCCACCACGACGGCGATGTTCATCGGGTTGCCGTGGATGTCGCCGACCACGACGTCCGGGCGGAGGGCCACGTAATCCCAGCGGCTGCGCTCGGCCCGCGCCCGAAGCTGCGCCTCCTGCGCCTGGTAGAGGTTGGGCGGCATGTGCGGCGGATCGCTCTCCCGCGCCGGCGTCGGGACCTTGGCGCCGAGATGGATGCCGTAGATCTTGAAGCCCTGATAGATCACGACGCGGGCAAGCGGCGCGCCTGCATCCTCGAGCCCGTCCAGCAGGTTGCCGAGCATGCCGGCGTTGCGTTGGGCCTCCACCGCCAGGTCGGCATCCGGGCTGAGCGACGCGTAGAACAGGTGCGTGGTGTCGGCGGCTCCGGCGAGTGCCGCCTGCGTCGCCGCCGCGTCGGTCAGGTCCACGGCGATCGTCTCGACACCCGGAACCGCGCGCCGGGCGAGCGCGCGGACCTGCCATCCGGCCTGCCGAAGCGTCTGCACCAGGGCCGCCCCGATGATGCCGCTCGCCCCTGCGACGAGGGCGATGCCTGGGTTGCTGTTGGTCATGATGCGATCTCCCGGCAAGAACTCCCCCGCGATCGCCGCCAGAAATCGATGGCACGCAATCTGGCGGCTGGACTACGGTCGCATGGCAACGCCGCGAGCGGTGCCCGGGTTGTCCCCGGCCAGGCGGGAATGATCCGCGGTCCGGTCATCCCTCGCGCTCTCTCGCAATCAGGACGTCCTGCCGCATGAAACTGCCTCTGCTCGTTCTGGCACTCCTCGCAGCCGCCCTTCCGCGGGCCATCGCCGCCGAGCCGCTTGCAGTCCCCGACGCGGGCATGATGGGCGACATTCCGGGCGCGCACGAGCTGCCGGACCCCGCCCTCGACTACAAGATCGTGTTCGACGTGCAGACGCTCGCGGGCGCCCCCGGCGACGTCGATCCCGCGCTGCAGGCCATGGCAGGGCTGATCAACACCTTCCGGCATGACGGCGTTCCCGCCTCCCACATGCACCTGGTGGCGATGTTCCACGGCCGGACGATCGTTCTCGTCGCCAACGACCAGACCTACAGCCAGCGCACCCATGCAGGCGCCAACCCGAACATCCAGATCCTGCGTCATTTGAGAGATGCAGGACTGCTCGTCACCGTCTGCGGACAATCCGCCCGCGAGCAGCATTACGAGCAGCAATCCCTGTTGCCGTTCGTGCAGACGAACCTGTCCGCGACGGTCACTTTCATCAATCTCGAGACCCGCGGCTATATCCGCATCACCGAGTGAACCTGTCCGTCTAAGCGTGGAGCAGCCATGTCGATTCTCGTCCTGTACGGGTCGTATCGCTCCGACCGGATCGGTATCCGGCTCGCGACTTATCTGGTGGACCGCTTCCGCGCCCGGGGCGAGGACGCCGAGTTGATCGACGCGAAATTCGTCGACCTGCCGATGCTCGACCGGATGTACAAGGAGTATCCACCGGGCACGGCGCCCGCTTCGATGCAGAAGCTGGCCGACCAGATCACCGCGGCGGATGCCTTCGTGTTCGTGACCGGCGAGTACAACTGGGGTCCGCAGCCCGGGCTGAAGAACCTGACCGACCATTTCCTCGAGCACTGGTTCTGGCGTCCGGCGGCAATCGCCAGCTACTCGGCCGGCCGCCTGGGTGGCGCGCATGCAGCGGCCGCGTGGCACCCGATCCTGTCGGAAATGGGCATGGTGGTGATTTCCAGCACGCTCACGGTCGGCCCGATCGGCGAGACCCTGGCCGCGGACGGCACACCGACCGGCCATGGCGGCGAGACGCTGGACCGCGCCTTCACCCGCTTCGCCGACGACCTTGCCTGGTGGAGCGAAGCCGCCCGCATCCAGCGTGCGAAACGACCGCCGCCCTACTGAACGGCAACCGTCGTCCGTGACGTCCGCAGCCGGCTGGCGCTGATCCCGGCGGCGCAGAGTGCGGTGGCGGAAGCGAGTGCCAGGCAGGCCCGATTGGCGCTGCTGCCGAGAAGCGCGAACGTCATCGCCACCAGCATCGCCCCCACCGTCTGCCCGAGCAGCCGTGCCACCGAGATCATGCCGCTCGCACTGCCGGCGCGCTCGACCGGTGCCGCCACCAGCATCGCCCGGTTGTTCGGCGGCTGGAACACCCCGAAGCCGGCGCCGGCAAGCCCGATGCGCCAGGCGATGTCGAGATCGCTCGGACGCGCCGGCATCAGCCACAGGGCGCAGAAGCCCGTCGCCACCATGAGCAGGCCGATCGTCGAGATCACGGCCGCCGGGGCACGGTCCGACAGCCGGCCGATGAACGGCGCCACCACCACGATCGCCAGCGGCCATGGGGTGATCAGCAGGCCGGTCTGCACCGCGGTGCGGCCCAGCACGTCCTCCAGCGTGAACGGCATCGAGATGATGAAGAAATTCGATGCCACGAAGCCGAGGAAGCCGGTCAGCACCGCCGCCCGGAAACCGCCCAGCAGCAGCAGGTCGATCGGCAGCAGCGGGTCCGGCCGGCCGAGCTGGCGTCGCACCAGCGCCACCAGGCAGATCGTGCCGAACCCCAGAAGTGCGACCGACCCGATGGGGCCGTCGCCATGCGCCAGCCGGTCGAAGCTCACGATCAGCGACCCGAAGGCGAGCGCGTTCAGCACCGCCGAGCGCCCATCGAAGCGGGTATCGCGGGTGGGGGTGCGGGGCAGGGAGGTGATCGCGAACAGCAGCGCCACGCCGCCCAGCGGCAGGTTGATCAGGAACAGCCACGGCCAGTTGGCGACCGACAGCACGCCGGCGGCGATCGTCGGCCCGAGCGCCACGCCGGCGGCGATCACCAGGCCGTTGAGCGCGATGCCGCGGCCGATGATGCGGTGCGGATAGATGAAGCGCAGCAGTGCCGCGTTCACGCTCATGATGCAGGCGCCGCCGAAGCCCTGCAGCGCCCGCGCCAGCGACAGCTCGAGCAGCGTGGTCGAGGCCGCGCACAGCAACGAGGCCAGCACGAACAGCGCAAGTCCGATCCGGCACATGCGCGCATAGCCGATGCGGTCACCCACCGCCGCCAGCGGCAGGATCGAGATCACCGAGGCGAGCTGGTAGGCGTTGATCACCCAGATCGACGAGGACGGGCTGGCGTGGATGTCGTGCGCGATGGTCGGCAGGGCCACGTTGGCGATCGCGTAATCGATCACCGAGAGCAGCACCGACAGCGCCACCGCCAGCATCGCGAGCGTGCGCGCGCCGCCGTACAGCCCGTCATGCGGACCGCCCGGCGCCGGCTCCTGCACTTGCATCGGCGGCACCAGCTCGGCGGGGGTCGGCACGCCGTGGGGAGGCGGGAGCGGAGCAGGCGCGGCGGGGGCAGGCGGGGCAGCGGGTTCGGACATGCGGGTGGTTCTACGATTGCTGGCGGCTGGAACAAGGCCCGGCAACAGAAGCCTTGCCGTGCATCGGGCGCACCGTCATGTTCGGAGCATCAACAAGCTGTTGGGCCCTGATCGGCCCGTCCTTCTGGTCGCACGTCAGCTCGCGGTTCCATGTCGGCAGCTCGATGGTCACAACCACTGCCAATCGGAACGACCCAGAATGCAGATCTCAGCCGGCTTCGACATCGTCTATGACTGCCCGCACCCGACGCCGATGATCCTGCTGCTGAGCCCGCACCCGTCCCGCGAAACCGATCTCGCGGCGCCGCAGGAGATGCTGTTCGACCCGCCGATCGCGCATGAGCGCTATCTCGACAGCTTCGGCAACGTCTGCACCCGCATCCTGGCGCCCGAGGGCCGGCTCACGATCAGCAGCCGCATGGTGGTGAGCGACGCCGGGCTGCCGGACCGGATCACCCCCGAGGCGCAGCAACACCCGGTCGAGGAGCTCCCCGCCGACACGCTGGTGTACCTGCTGGGCAGCCGCTACTGCGACACCGATCGCATGTCCGACCGCGCCTGGCATCTGTTCGGCGGCGGCCCGCGCGGCTGGGCGCTGGTGCAGGCGATCTGCGACTACGCGCACGAGCGGATCGTCTTCAACTACCAGCACGCGGACTCTACCCGCACTGCCTCCGACGGCGAGCGCGACGGCCGCGGCGTGTGCCGGGACTACGCCCACCTGGCGATCACGCTGTGCCGCTGCATGAACGTCCCGGCACGCTACTGCACCGGCTTCCTCGGCGACATGGGCACCCTGCCGCCGTACGGGGTGATGGATTTTGCCGCTTGGTTCGAGGTGTATCTCGGCGGCGAGTGGCACACCTTCGATGCGCGCAACAACACCCCGCGGATCGGCCGCATCCTGATCGCGCGCGGCCGCGACGCCACCGACGTCGCCATCGCCACCACGTTCGGACCATGCCGTCTCAGCGGCTTCGACGTCATCTGCACCGAGATGGCGGCGGAGTTGGTCGACGACTCGATCCTGGCGTCCGCGCACCCCAGCTAGGCCGGCCCAGAGCTGGCGGGTCAGGCTGCTTCCGCGAAGATGGCCTCGCCGAGGGGGTAGGTTCACGTGACTGAAACGACCCTGCGCGGCCTGGCCGGCATCCTCCTGCTGCTCGCGGTGGGCGTGCTGTTCTCGACCGATCGGCGCCGGATCAGCTGGCGTGTCGTGCTGGCGGCACTCGGCGTGCAGCTTCTGCTCGGCACCCTGGTGCTGTTCGTGGCCCCTGGCCGGGCGGCGTTGCGCGTTGCCGCGGATGCGGTCGATGCGGTGCTCGGCTACGGCAACCAGGGCATCGCCTTCCTGTTCGGCGACCTGGTCTCGCCGCAGATGGCGAGCCTGTTTCCGGCCGATGGCGGCTTCGTCTTCGCGCTCCGGGTGCTGCCGCAGATCATCTACATCTCGGCGCTGATCGGCGTGCTCTATCATTTCGGCGTCATGCAGTGGCTGACGCGCATCCTCGGCGGTGCCGTCCGGCTGGCGCTCGGCACCTCGCGGATCGAGAGCTTCTCCGCGGTGACCACGATCTTTCTCGGCCAGAGCGAGATGCCGGTGGCGCTCAAGCCGTACATCCCGATGCTGACGCGGGCCGAGTTGTTCGCGATGATGTCGAGCGGCACCGCCTCGGTCGCCGGCTCCGTGCTCGCTGGCTATGCCGGCCTCGGCGTGCCGATGCAGTACCTGCTCGCCGCCTCGGTGATGGCGATCCCGGGCGGGCTGCTGTTCGCCAAGCTGCTGGTGCCAAGCACCGAGCCGTCCCGCATCACCAGGTTCGACGTGTCGTTCGACGCCAAGCCCGCCGCCAACGTGTTCGAGGCGATCTCGGTCGGAACGTCCAACGGCGTTCAGGTTGCGGTGGCGGTGGGCGCCATGCTGATCGCCTTCATCGGGCTGATCGCCTGCCTGGACGGCGTCATCGGCCTGGCCGGTGGCTGGTTCGGCATCCCCGGCCTGTCGCTCGAGCTGATCCTGGGCCGGCTGTTCGCCCCACTCGCCTGGATCATCGGCGTGCCGTGGCAGGACGCGCGGCCGATCGGCGGGATCATCGGCCAGAAGCTCGTGTTCAACGAGTTCGTCGCCTACGTGCACCTCTCGCCGATGATCCGTTCGCACGCGATGTCGACCCGCACCATCGCCATCGCCTCGTTCGCGCTGTGCGGGTTCGCCAACTTCTCCTCGATCGGCATCCTGCTCGCGAGCTACGGCAGCATCGCCCCCGAGCGCCGATCGGAAGTGGCACGCATGGGCCTGCGTGCGGTTCTCGCGGGCAGCCTGTCGAACCTGATGAGCGCCGCCATTGCCGGCCTGTTCATCGGCTGACCTGCCGCGGGCCCTTCCGCTTGTCGGAACACGCTTGTAGATGTTTGCCCGATACGGAGGGCAAACCTCCGACAGAGTGGGGAAACAGAACATGGATCGTCGGACATTCCTGGCCGTCTGCGCCGCCGCGGGCAGCGCCGGCCTGGCGCCGCGTATGGCATTCGCCCAGGCCACGGCAGCAGGCGGGCGCAAGCCGGTCGTCGGGCTGGTGATGAAGTCGCTCGCCAACGAGTTCTTCAAGGACATGCAGGAGGGTGCGGTGAAGCACGCGCAGGAGCGCGGCGACCTCGTGCTGATCCCGGTCGGCATCCAGTCCGAGACCGATATCGACGGCCAGATCGCCGCGGTCGAGAACCTGATCACCCGCAAGGTCGATGCGATCGTCATCGCGCCCGCCGACAGCCGCGCTCTGCTCTCGCCGATCGTCCGGGCGATCAAGGCCGGCATCAAGGTCATCAACATCGACGTGGCGTTCGATCCGGCCAGCATGAAGAAGCACCATGTCGACATTGCCTTCGTCGGCCCGGACAACCGTGCCGGGGCGAAGCTGTCGGGCGACGTGCTGGCCAAGGCGCTCGGACGCGGCGGCAAGGTTGTCATCATCGAGGGCAACCCGGGTGCGGAGAACGGCGTGCAGCGCAAGCTGGGCTTCATGGACGCCATCACCGCGGGCGGCCTGACGCTGGTCGACAGCCGCACCGGCCATTGGGAGACCGAGGAGGCCAACACCGTGTTCACCAACATGCTGACTGCGCACCACGACATCCAGGGCGTGATGGCCGCCAACGACTCGATGGCGCTCGGCGTGGTGAAGGCGATCGACGCCGCCGGGAAGCCGGGTGCGATCAAGGTGGTGAGCTTCGACAACATCCCCGCGATCCAGCCGCTGCTCAAGGACGGCAAGGTGCTCGCGACGGTCGACCAGTTCGGCGCGCAGCTGGCGGCGATGGGCATCGACAACGCGATGAAGGAGATCGCCGGCGCAACCTTGACCGGCTGGATCAAGACGCCGGTGAAGCTGGTGACGGCGCAGACGATGGGGTGACGGCGGGGGCAGCTATGTTGCCGGGCGAAACGCCTGCGCCGATGCTGCGCCTGGAGGGGCTGACCAAGCGCTTCCCGGGCGTGGTGGCGCTGGACGGGGTCGATCTCGACATCCAGCCCGGCGAGATGCACGCGCTTGCCGGCGAGAACGGTGCCGGCAAGTCGAGCCTGATCCGGTTGCTGGCCGGCATCCATCGGCCGGATGCCGGGCGGATGCTGCTGGGCGGCGAGCCGTATGCGCCGCAGACCCCGCACGATGCGATCCGCGCCGGGGTCCGCGTGGTGCACCAGGAGTTCAACCTGCTGCCGGCGCTGAGCGTCGCCGAGAACCTGCTGTTCGAGCACCTGCCGCGGCACCGCTTCGGGTTTGTCGACCGGCGCGCCCTCGACGCCCGGGCGGAGGCGCTGCTGGCGCGGGTCGGGCTGTCCGAGATCTCGCCGCGCCTGAAGGTGGAGCGACTCGGCATCGCGCAGATGCAGCTGCTCGAGATCGCCCGCGCGCTGTCGAGCAGTGGCCGCGTGCTGGTGCTCGACGAGCCGACCGCCACGCTCACGCCGCGCGAGGCCGGGCGGCTGTTCGAGCAGATCAACGCCCTCAAGGCCGAGGGCATGACGATGATCTACGTGTCGCATCACCTGGGCGAGATCTTCTCGCTGTGCGACCGGGTGACGGTGCTGCGCAACGGCCGCAAGGTCGCCACCAGCCGCACCGCGGACACCAATGCAAGCGAGCTCGTGCGGCAGATGATCGGGCGCACTCTGGCAGCGCAGGTGCCGCTGGCGGGTGCGGCGCAGGGCGGCGAGGCGCTGCGGGTCGAAGGCTTGCGTCCGCGCGGCGCGCCTCCCGGCGGTGGGATCGACTTCGCGGTCCGATATGGCGAGATCCTGGGCCTGGCCGGGCTGGTCGGCGCCGGCCGGACGGAGGTTGTGCGGGCGATCTTCGGCGCCGATCCGCGTCTTGCCGGCCGCATCCTGCGTGATGGCGCTCCGGTCGACATCGCCTCGCCGCGCGATGCGACGCGGGCCGGGATCTGCCTGCTGACCGAGGATCGCAAGGCCGAGGGGCTGGTGCTGCCGATGGCGGCGCGGGTGAACACCACGCTGGTGCGGCTCGACAAGGTGTCCCGCGCCGGGTTCCTTCGCCCCCGGGTCGAACGGGCGGCGGCGATCCGGATGGCCGACGAGCTGGCGATCCGGCTCAGCGGCCCGGAGCAGCCGGTGGTGCAGCTGTCGGGCGGCAACCAGCAGAAGGTGGTGCTGGCGAAATGGCTGTTCGGCACCGCCCAGGTCGTCATGCTCGACGAGCCGACCCGCGGCATCGATGTCGGCGCCAAGGCGGAGATCTACGCGCTGCTGGGCCGGCTCGCGGCGGAGGGCAGGGCGCTGATCGTGGTGTCGTCCGAGCTGCCCGAGCTCATGCATCTGTGCGACCGCATCCTGGTGCTGTCGCGCGGACGGCTCGCCGGCGAGGTCGCGCGGCCGGATTTCAGCGAGGAGCGCATCCTCTCGCTCGCCTACAGCCAGTTCATGCAGGAAGCCTGAGGGCCATCATGTCAGCATCCGAGGCTTCCTCATCCCGCCCGGCCGCCGCACGACCGACCGCGCGCGGCATTGCCAACCGCGCGTTGCGGGAGGCCGGCATCGGCATCGCGCTGCTGGTGATGGTGGTGTTCTTTGCCGTGATGGCGCCGGATTTCACCACCCACGAGAACATCTCCAACATCCTGACCCAGATCACCATCAACCTGATCCTGGCCACCGGCATGACCTTCGCGATCCTGATCGGCGGCATCGACCTGTCGGTGGGTGCGGTGATGGCGTTGTGCGCGGTGGTCGCCGGCACGGTGCTGAAGCTCGACTGGCTGTCCGACCCTGCCGCGATCGGTCTCGGGATCCTGGCAAGCCTGGTGGTCGGAATGGTCTGCGGCGGGTTGAACGGCTTCATCTCGTCGTTCTGGGGCGTGCCGGCCTTCATCGTGACGCTCGGCATGCTGAACGTGGCACGCGGTGCGGCCCTCGAAGTCACCAACGCGCGCACGATCTACGACTTCCCCGACAGCTTCAACGCGTTCGGCACCGCGACCATCCTGGGCCTGCCGGTGATCTTCGTGCTGGCGCTGGTGCTGCTGGGTGTCGGCTGGGTGGTGCTGACCCGGACCGTGTTCGGCCGGATGATCTACGCGATCGGCAACAACGAGGAAGCGGTCCGGCTGTCCGGGCATCGGCCGTTCACCACCAAGGTGGCGGCCTTCACCGTGACCGGGCTCTGCGTCGGCATCGCGGCGGTGGTTTACATGACGCGGCTGACCATCGCCAATCCGATCCTGGGCATCGGCTTCGAGTTGAACGCGATCGCCGCGGTGATCATCGGCGGCACCAGCCTGTCCGGTGGCCGCGGCTCGCTGGTCGGCACGCTGCTGGGTGCGGCGATCATCGGCGTGCTCGCCAACGGCCTGATCCTGATGGGCGTCACCGATTTCGTGCGCCAGATCGTCACCGGGCTGGTGATCATCCTGGCGGTGATCCTGGACTCCTACCGCGCCAGGTTGTCGGCACGCGGCGCCGCCTGATCGTTTTCGTCCAGGAACGCGATCACGTCGTGCAGGCTGTCCACGATCCGGTGCGCCGTGCCCCGCATCTCGTCGGTCGCATGCAGCAGGTCCGGCACCATGATGACCCGCATCCCGGCGGCATGCGCGGCACGAACCCCATTGTAGGAATCTTCCAGCGCCAGGCAGGCCTCGGGCAGAACCTCGAGACGCGCGGCGGCCGTGAGATAGGGTTCCGGATGCGGCTTGCCCCGGGTCACGTCGTCACGCGTCACGATGTGGGCGAAGCGCTGCACGATGCCGACGATTTCGAGGTGATGCAGCGTGCGCGCCCGTCCCGACGAGGTGGCGACGGCGTATCGGATGCCGCGCCGATCCAGGAGGTCGAGCAGTTCCAGCACGCCCAGCTTCATCTCCAGCCCACCTGTGGCTACCGCAGTCTGCAGGTGCGTTGCGTGCAGTGCCACGAGACGCTCGGTTGGGAAGTCCGGCCCGAATCGTTCGACGAGAATCTCGGCGCACCGATCCATCGGGCTGCCGATGACGGAAAGGCAGAACGCCCGCGGCATGTCGTAGCCAAGTTCGGCGCCGGCGCTGATCAGCGCGTCCATGGACAGCAGTTCGCTGTCCAGAAGCAGCCCGTCCATGTCGAAGATCAACGCCTCGATCGGACGCGGGGTCTGATCCGTCTTCGTCATTGCCCAGGTCCTTCCGGCATGCCTCGTTGCGGCGATGTTGAAGCACGCGCGGCCCGCGGTGGACAGCGACAGTCCAGCCGGGATGGTCAGCCGGCCGCCAAGACCTCCACCATCGATCTCTGCGCGGGGAGTGTGCAAGGTGGCGCGGGAACCAGCCTGCGCGCGTCGATCATCTGCTCGAGCGCGCGCAGGATGCGCACGGCTGCCGACTCTCCTCGGGCCGCGGTCCTGGGCGATGTGTCGTCATGCACGATCATCCCGGTCTCGACCTCGAACACCAGCAATCGCCCATCCGGCATCACGGCGCAGTCGAGGCCGAAATAATCCAGATCGACACGCCGGCCGATCTCGTGCAGCGCCGCCATCGCCTGATCCCCGACAGCACTCGCCATGTCGTCGAGAAACCGCTGTTCCTCGCGGCCCTTCCAGGGCTGCTGCTCCATGTGGGCGTTGTAGTACCAGACGGCCCAGTCATCGTGGATCGCCATGTGCAACGGATATGCCACGCCCGCCACGAACACCACGCGCAGCTTGCGGTACAGCCCGTCCTGGCTCCGGTAGTCGATGAACGGGGCGACAAAGAACGCATCCGGCCCGGCGTCGCGGGCCAGGTAATCGCCGAGGGCCGCCACATCGCGGATCAGCGCCAGTCCGTCGCCCGCATGCCGCCCGCACGGCCTAATCACGAAGGGCGCCGCCGGGGGATACAGGCCAAGTCCGGCACGGCTGGCCTCCTGCTGCAGCGGCACCACCGCATCGACAATGCCCTCCAGCAGCAGCGCCGCGCCGGTCCGCGACAGGCGCTCGATCCGGGCACCGTCATTGATGATCGGAACCCCCAGCTCCTGGGCCAGCAGGTCGGCGGCACGCAACGCCGACGCCGCCTGGGCATCCTCGGCGATCGTGATGAACACGCAATCGATCGGTGGCAGGTCGGGCGGGATCGCCGCCCTCGGATCGCGTTCGATTTCCTGCGGATCTGCAAGCCATAGCGTGTGCAGCATCGTCGACTGGTCGAGCAGCATGGCGATCGGCAGGTTGGCCTGGAAGTCGCCCGGCGTCGCAAGCGCGAGTACGCTGCGCATCGTCGTTGCAGAACCGACACGTGTTCGTAGAGGATTTCGCTTCATCGCCGCCCGGAGATGCGTCAGCGCACCGTCCCGGTCACCACAGGCCTGACACACCTCCCAGAGCAGGTAGTGCGCTTCCGTAGCCAGGAACGGATGGTCGAGTGTTGCCTCGAGCTGCTGACGGGCACGCTGGAAATCGGCTGCGGCGGGCTGGATGTCCGGCATCACGGGGTCCGCCATTCCGGTCCCTAGGAGACGTGGACGGAGGGCGTGGGTGTGCCGGCGTCGGCAGAGCCGCTCATTCCATAGATGCGGTAGCTGTCGACCACCTTCGCGGATGGGTATTGTGCGGTCATCTGGCCGGCCTGGTTGAAGTACTCGGTCACCACGATGCCCAGGGCCGGGTCGATGACCGGCTGCGGGTTCAGCAGGCGCGCACCAGGCTTCCCGTTGCTCGTCGATCCGGTCGTGGCGGAACTGTCCGCGGCGGCGGTGCCGTCGGCGCCGGTGGGCGACTCTGCGACGGCAGTCCGGCTCGATGCCCGGCCGGCGCTGCCCGTGATGGCGGAAGCGCTGCTGACGGGAATGATCTCCATGGGAACGCCTCCTTGCCGAACGATATCCTCGCCGCACCCCATGAAGCGCCATGATGGTTAACAGAACGTTGATTTCAGTAAACGAAAGGCCAGACAGCTGATGCGGTGCGGCTCCATCACGGGGTCGCAGGCGGGAGACCACCGGTGACGATCACGGTCCATCATTTGAACGAGAGTCGCTCGCAGCGCGTGCTGTTGCTGCTGGAGGAGCTCGGCGTGCCGTACGAGGTGCGGCGCTACGAACGCAACCGCAAGACGATGCTCGCCCCGGACGCCCTGAAGTCGGTGCATCCATTGGGCAAATCGCCCCTCGTCGTCGACGACGACCTGATACTGGCCGAGAGCGGGCACATCATCGACAGCCTGATCGACCGGTACGGCGCGGGTCGGCTGCGCCCGCCGCCGGGCACGCCCGACCGGGATCGCTACGGCTTCTTCCTGCACTACGCGGAAGGTTCGCTGGCGCCGCTGATGCTGCTGTCCCTGGTGTTCTCGAGGTTGCCGCGGCAGATGCCGTTTCCCCTTCGCCCGGTCGCCAGGCTGATCTCGCGCGGCCTCGAGATGCAGTTCCTGGGGCCGCAACTTGCCACCCACCTCGACTTTCTAGAAGCCGAGTTGTCCGGCCGGCCCTGGTTCGCCGGCAACGAATTCACCGGCGCCGACGCCATCATGAGCTTCCCGCTGCAGGCGATGCTGGCGACCGGCAGGCTCGAAGACCATCCGCGGCTGCGTGACTGGGTGCAGCGGCTGGAGTCGCGTCCGGCCTGGGCGCGGGCGGTCGAGCGTGGTGGCCCGCTCACCTTCCGGTTCCGCTAACGCAGCGGGGCCGGCTACTCCGAGCCGATCGGCCGCGACAGGAGTCGATCACGTGCCTCGGCCAGGTCGATGCGGCCGGTGAGCAATGCTGCCACCGCCTCGATGATCGGCACCCGGACGCCGAGCCTTGCCGCCCGTTCCGCCAGCGCCGGCGCGGTCTCGACCCCTTCGGTGACGGTGGAGCGCGCGCCCAGGATGTCGCGCAGCGGCGTCCCCTGGCCCAGCTGGACGCCGAGGCTGTAGTTCCGCGACCCCGGACCGGTGCAGGTCAGCACCAGGTCGCCGATCCCCGACAGCCCCGCCGCGGTCTCACGCCTGCCGCCCAGCGCGGTGATCAGCCTGCCGAGTTCGGCGATGCCACGGGTGATCAGCGCCGCCCGCGCATTCTCGCCCGCACCCGACCCCATGGCAGCCCCGGCCGCGATCGCGATCACGTTCTTGGCGGCCGCCCCGGCTTCCACTCCGACCGGGTCGTCGCCTGCGTAGAGCCGGAACGCGGCGGTCGACAGCATCCGCGCGAGGGCGGTCGCCAGCGCCTGGTCGTGGCAGGCCAGCACCGCAGCAGCGGGCAGCCCACGCGCCACCTCACCGGCGAAGTTCGGCCCGGACAGCACGCCGTGCGGATGCTCCGGATGCAGCTCGCGCAGCACCTCGCCCGGTAGCATCAGGCTCGCGCGTTCGAGTCCCTTGCAGCACGCGATCAGTGGCGCCCGCACGGTCAACCGGCCGGCAATGTCCCGCAGGTGCTGCATGGGGACCGCCAGCAGCACCAGGTCGGCGGCGTCCGGCAGCAGGGCATCGACCGTGATGTCGTCCGGCAGCACCACGCCGGGCAGCCGCGCCATGCGACGATGGCTGTCGAGCGAGCCCGGATCGCGGGCCCAAAGCCTGACCCGTGCACCGGCGCGCGCGGCCTGCAGGGCCAGTGCGGTTCCCCATGCCCCGGCGCCGATCACCGCGACATGCGGACGATCACCGCCGCCGGTCATGATCGCGCAAGCTCGGGGGTGAGACGGCGCACCAGACTGTCAGCCTGGCCGATGCCGAGCGTGCTGTCGATGGCCGACAGGATCCCGGTGGCGGCGGTCTCGAAGCCGAACGGCGGCGTTGCGACCAGGAGCCCGCAGCCGTTGAGCCGGGTCGGATCGAGCGGCGGCCGCAGCAGCAGCTCGGCGGTGACCACGTCGGCCACCCCGGCATCGACCAGCCGGTCATGGAACGCCCGCACCGGTGCACGATGCTTGATCGGATACCACACGGCGATGATGCCGGTCGGGAACCGCCGTCGCGCCGTGGTGATCGCGGCCTCGATGCGGGCGAACTCGCCAGGCTGCTCGAATGGCGGGTCGATCAGGGTCAGGCCGCGGCGGATCGCACCGGGTGGCGGCAGCAATGCCTGGATCGCCTGGTAGCCATCGCGGTGGTGGATGCTCGCACGCGGGTCGGACCCGAGCAGCGCCCGCAAGGTGGCATGGTCCTCGGCATGCAGCTCGCACCCTGTCAGCCGGTCCTGCGGCCGCAGCATCGCCCGGACCAGCAGCGGCGAGCCCGGATAATGCACCGGCGCACCCATCGACCGGACGAGATCGAGATACTCCGCGAGGGCCGCGGCAGGGGGCTGCTGCAGCAACTGCCCGATGCCCTGGCGCCATTCGCCGGTGCGCTCCGCCTCGCCCGAGGAGAGCTCGTAGAGGCTGGCGCCGGCGTGGCTGTCGAGCACCTGGATCGCCGCCGGCTTCCGCTGCAGGGCCCGCACCAGCCAGACCAGCAGCGCGTGCTTCATGCAGTCGGCGAAATTCCCGGCGTGGAACGCGTGTCGATAGTTCATGCCGGCGCCGTTGCCCGGGCTGACGTGCCCAGCCGGTCCGCCATCTGCTCGAGCGGCCAGCGCGGCCGGGGTGGCATGGCGAGCTCGTCCACGGCAATGCCCGCCGCACGCCCCGCTTGCAGCGTCTCGATTGCCGCCCAGCCGACCATGACGGCGTTGTCGGTGCAGAGCCGCAACGGCGGTGCCGCGAAGGCGATCCCGCGTGCTGCGGCGAGGCCGGTCAGGCGTGCGCGCAGGGTCGCATTGGCCGCAACACCACCGGCGACCACGAGCAGCCGCGCCTCGGGCATCAGCGCCAGGGCATGGCCGACACGGTCCGCCACCACATCCGCCACGGCTGCCTGGAACGAGGCTGCCAGATCGGCTGCGTCGCTCTCGGGGAGCGGCGCCGGCAGGATCGCGAGGCGTTGCGCCACCGCCGTCTTGAGGCCGCTGAAGCTGAAGTCGCAGCCGGGCCGCCCGAGCAGCGGTCGCGGCAACCGGTGCGCCGTCGGATCGCCGCCTTCGGCCAGCCGCTCCAGTGCCGGGCCGCCTGGCCAGCCGAGGCCGAGCATCTTCGCCACCTTGTCGAAGGCCTCGCCGGCGGCATCGTCGATCGTGCCGCCCAGCCGGCGATATCGGCCGAAGCCGTCCACCGCGACACATTGGCAATGACCGCCGGACACCAGCAGCAGCAGATACGGAAACGGCGCGCCACCCTCTGCGAGCCCGGGCAGGCGCGCCGTCAGGGCATGCGCCTCCAGATGGTTGACCGCCACGAACGGCACCTCGAGCGCCAGCGCCATGCCGCGCCCGAGTCCGCTGCCGACGATCAGCCCGCCGATCAGTCCCGGCCCGCAACTGGCGGCGATCGCGCCGAGGTCGCCCGGCGACAATGCCGCGTCCGCCAATATGGCGCGCACCAGACCGGGCAGATGGGCCAGATGGGCGCGTGCGGCGATCTCCGGCACCACGCCGCCGAACGGCAGATGCTCCTGCTGGCTGAGCACGCGCTCGGCCAGAATCACGCCGTCATGCTGCAGAACCGCCACCGCGGTCTCGTCACACGATGATTCGATCGCCAGCACCGGCCCGCCGTTCCAGATCAGGTCCGCCCTCGGTTGATCCATCCGCGCCTTTCCTTAATGTTGTGCCGGTAATAGGACAGTCGTATGCCTCCCGCACAGCCCGATCCCAGCCGCGGCCTTGTCTTCACCGATCAAGCGACATCCACCGGCATGACCGCCGATGCACCGCCCTCCGCGGCATTGCAGGAGGCGGCACGGGCAGCGTCCGCGAGGCAGGCAGAGCGGGCGGTGCCGCATCGCCGGATGCTGCCGCTCCGTGTCGGTACGCGCGGATCGCCGCTGGCCCTGGTGCAGACCCGTGCCTTCCTGACCATGCTGACCCGGTTTTGTCCCGTCCTGCGCGACATGGGTGCGTTCCAGGAACGCGCCATGAATACCACCGGCGACATCGTGCAGAACCGGCTGCTCGCCGAGATCGGCGGCAAGGGGCTGTTCGCCAAGGAGATCCACGAGGCGCTGCTGGACGGCCGCATCGACTTCGCCGTGCACAGCCTGAAGGACCTCGAGACGACGCTGCCGCCAGGCCTCGTGCTGGCCTGCACCCTGAAGCGCGAGGATGCGCGCGACGTGCTGGTGCTGCGTCCCGGGATATCGATCCCCGATCCTGCGGCACCGCTCACGGCCCTGCCGCAGGGTGCGGTGGTCGGCACCGCGTCGGTGCGTCGCCAGGCGCAGCTGCTGCATGCACGGCCCGACCTCCGGATCGTGATGCTGCGCGGCAATGTGCAGACCAGGCTGGACAAGCTGTCGCAGCGCCTGTGCGACGCGACCCTGCTGGCACTTGCCGGGCTGAAGCGCCTGGGCATGGCGGATCGCGCCGACCTGATCCTGGAGCCCGACGTGATGGTGCCGTCGGCCGGGCAGGGCATCGTCGGCGTGACGGTGCGCGAGAGCGACATCGAGCTGCGCGAACTGCTGGGCGCCATCGAGGATTACGAGGCGCGAGCGGTATCCACCGCCGAGCGCTCACTTCTGGCCGAGCTGGACGGCTCCTGCCACACCCCGATCGGCGGCTATGCGCGGCTGCTCCCGGCGATACCGGGGGTGGGCCCGCAGCTCGAACTGACCGGCCTGGTGGCGCGGGAGGATGGGTCGTTCCTGCTCCGGCGCAACATCGTCGGGCCGGCCGGCGATGCCGAACGGCTCGGCCGCGAGCTCGGCGCCGGACTGCGTCGGGACAGCCCGACCAACCTGTTCGCATGATCTGCTGCCGGGTGACCCTCGCGCGGTGAGCCGGCGACACCAGGTCCTGGTCACCCGGCCGGAGCCCGGTCTCGGCGAGACCATGGCGGCGCTGGCGGATGCGGGATGGGCGCCGGTTGCCGCACCGCTGCTCGCGATGCGCCCGCTGCACTGGTCGCTGCCGACGTCATCGGCCATCACGATCCAGGCGCTCCTGCTGACGAGCGGCCAGTCGGTCGCGGGGGTCGCGGCACTCGGCCCGATGCTGCAGGAGCGGCCGGTGCTGACCGTCGGCGACGCCACCGCAACCCGGGCGAGGGCGGCCGGACTCGCCAATGTGACGAGTGCTGCCGGCGACGCCGATGCACTCGCCCGCCTCGTGGCGAGTACGCTTCGTCCGGTCGATGGCGCCCTGCTGCTCGCGTGCGGCCGGGGGCAGGGGATCCCGCTCGCCCGGACGCTGCGGCGGTGCGGCTTCACGGTGATCCGGCGATGCGTGTATGCCGCCGACCCTGCGGTGGCACTCCCCGACATCGCCCACGAGGCGTTGCAGGACGGTGCGCTGGACGCGGCGCTGTTCTTTTCCGGCGAGACCGCTTCGGCATTCGGCCGGCTGTTGCCGATCGCACTGCATCCCGCCCTTGCCTCGGTGCGGGCGCTGGCGATCAGCCGCGCGGTGGCCTCGACGTTGCAGCCCATGGCCTGGTGCAGCGTCGAGGCGGCCGAAATGCCGAATGCCGCCTCGCTGCTCGCGCTGCTGGGCGACCCGCCCGGACGCTGAGGGGACCGCCCGACCAGGCTCCGGAGCTATGCGTTGCCGGCCGTCTCGCCGATGCCGCCAGCCGCCTGCGCCCGCTTGGCCTGCCACAGTGCCACGAAGTCGATCGGCTGCAGCACCACCGGCGGGAAGCCGCCATCGCGGGTCACCTCGCTGACGATGTTGCGGGCATACGGGAAGATCAGCCGCGGCACCTCGACCAGCAGCAGCGGCTCGAACATGGTCTCCGGCGTGTCGCCGAGGGTCACGATCGCGGCGTAGGCGAGCTCGACGATGAACACCGTGCGACCACTGGAGGCAGCGGCGGCGCTGGTGCCCTCGGCGGCCGGCTCGGTCGCGTCGGCCTTGATCGAGAGGATGACCTCGAAGACGTTCTGGTCCTGCTGCAGCCGGTTCGCCTGCACGTCGATATTGACCGAGATCTGCGGATTGGCCCGCAGCGTCGCAAAGATCTCGGCGCCCGACGGCACCTCGAACGACAGGTCCTTGGTGTATTGCAGGTTCATCGTCAGCGGCAGCGCCGGCGGACCCGATTGCGGCAGGGGACTGGTTTCGGACATCACGTTTCTCCTGTGTCGGCTGCGGCCGCCGCTAGCACGCCCGCCACCTGTGCGCCAGGAGCCTTGAGATTACGCGCACCCGCTGGGGCGATTACGCGCGCGCGCTGGGGCGACCATACGCACGCGCCTGGACAGTGTTCAGGTCCGCGGCGGCAACTTCTGCAAGACGGGCGTGGTCGCGTGCCGCCACACGATCGGCTCGCGCAACGGCTCGGTGGGATCGATCCGCAGCCATTGCCCGTTCTCGATGCTGCGGCCGCTCAACGCCAGCAGGAAGCCCCAATGCGACACCAGCAGGGTGTCCGGCCAGGCGGGATCGGAGGCCATCCGGGCCCGGAACCGGTCGGCGCGGGCAATCACGCTGGCCTCGCTCTCTCGCTCCGGTGGCGCGTCCGGGGTGGCGGCGCCATCATTCCACCAGATCTCGTCCAGGCACGAGAAGTCGATGCCGGGCCAGTCGCGCTCGAGCGACGAGCGCGGCGACCCGACATCGCAGACGAATGCGAACCGCTCCCGGACCATCGGCTCGATGGTGACCTCCAGACCGAGCCGGGCGGCGATCGGGGCAGCGGTTTGCAGGGCGCGCCGGTACGGGGAGACGATCAGCCGGGTGATGCGGCCGTCCGCCCGGGCGTCGGGTCCGGCAAGGGCCACGGCGGCTGCGTCGGCCTGCGCCAGTCCCTCGGCGGTCAAGGCAGGATCGATGATGCCCGGATCGCAGCGCGTGCGGGTGAAGTGCAGGTTGAACTCGCTCTGACAGTGCCGCAGGAGAATCATCGCGTTCCGGATACGCCTCCTTCCGGAGCCCTGCAATCGGAGCGGCCGGGCCCGGCACGCCCAAGGACCAAGTTGTCTCTGGCGCACGCTGCGCCTATCTCTATCCCTGTTCCGCGCTGATGCGGGCTGCCTTGCGTCGGATCTGCCGATGCCAGAGGCCCCCGCCATCCGGGCGGGTACTGGCCTTGGGCCTTCCTGGAGGATCGAGACCCGCATGAACCCCTTTGCCGGCAACTCCCCGGTCGCCCTGGTCCTGATCGGGCTCGTTGCGGCTTTCCTCGTGCTGCGACTGCGCAGCGTGCTCGGCAAGCGCACCGGGCTTGAGCGTCCGGCGCCGCCTCCGGGCATGCTTCGCGGCACCGGTCCGATCATCGAGGCGCGTGCCGAGCCGATCCCGGCGGTCCCGGACCGCAAGGTTCCCGACGGCTCCAGCCCGATCGGCGTGACGCTGGCCCGGATCCGCGAGCGCGAGCGCGGTTTCGACCCGGCCGATTTCCTGCTGCAGGCCGAAGCGGCGTTCCGCCGGATCGTGCAGGCCTTCGCCGAGGGCGACCGTGCCGCATTGCGCACCAACCTCACTCCGGACGCATACGGCGCCTTCGAGGCCGCGATCATCGCCCGCGAGGAAGCCGGACAGACCCAGCGGGCCGAGATCCGCGCCATCACCCAGGCGCAGATCGTCGATGCGTCGCTCTCGCAGACCAACGGCACCTGGCGCGCGGTGCTCGACGTACGTTTCGTCTCCGACCAGGTCAGCGTGCTGCTGGCCAAGGACGGCCTGCCGGTGTCCGGGGCGGATGCGGTGACCGAGCTCGCCGATCTGTGGAGTTTTGAGCGCTGGATCGGTGGTCCACGTCCCTCGGATGCCAACACCCCGCCCTGGCGCCTCGCCGCAGCCCGCAGCGCCTGACGACGCCGGCGCCGGGTCTCCCGCTCAAGGCCCTGCAGCCGAGCCTGGCAAACCCGGCGGCAAGGGCGCGCAGCGTCCGGCCGCGGCTACCGGATGATCACCGCATGACGTTCCAGCTCCGCTCTTCCGGCATGTCCGGTCGCCGGCGCCGCGCCTCGCCGGCAATGATGCTGCTCGGTCCGCTTCTGCTGGCCGGCTGCGCGACACCGCCGGCCTCCCCGACACTTTCGTTGCGCCGCCTTGCCTTTGCCGACCTCGCCGGCTGGCAGCAGGACCATGTCGGCGAGATCCTGCCGGTGCTGCTGGCGGAATGCGAACGGCTCGGCCGCCTGCCGGTGGAGACGCCACTGCTGGATCCGCCGCAGCCGGGGCCGTCCACGGACGGCACCAGCACGGCGCAACCGCCCGCCACCGAGGCGCCGGACGCTGTCGAGGCGGCGGCGCATGCGGGGTTGTACCGCCCGGCCTGCCGCGCCGCGCGGGCGCTGCCATCCGACGACGACGCCACGGTCAGGCGGTATCTGGAAACCTGGTTCCTGCCCTATGAGGCGTCGGACCGGGGCGACGTGCAGGCCAACCTCACCGGCTATTTCGAACCCGAGGTGGCGGGCGCGCTCTCCGAAAGCCCCGACACGCCGGTTCCGGTCTATGCCCGGCCGCGGGACCTGGTCACCCTGGCCAATCCGCAACCCGGCCAGCCGGCGGTCACCGGCCGGGCGCAGGCGGGCAAGGTGGTCCCCTATCTGACCCGGGCGGAGATCGACCAGGGCGCCTTGCGGGGCAGGAACCTCGAGATCCTCTGGCTGCACAGCCCGATCGACCTGTTCTTCATGCAGGTCCAGGGCGCCGGGCGGGTCAGGCTGCCGACCGGCCAGATCGTCCGGCTGGGCTATGCCGGGCGCAACGGCCAGCCGTACACGCCGCTCGGCCGGGTGCTGATCGACCGGCACCAGCTCGATCCCAGCGGCGTCAGCATGCAGTCGATCCGTGGCTGGCTCGAGACCCACCCGGCCGACGCGCAGGACTTGTTGGAGCAGAACCGGAACTACGTGTTCTTCCGCGCCCTCGATGACCTGGCGCCGAACCAGGGGCCGCCCGGGGCGCTCGGACTTGCGCTGACGCCGCAGCGGTCGGCGGCCGTCGATCGCCGATTCATTCCGCTGGGGGTGCCGATGTTCGTCGAGACCACGCTGCCATCCGGCGCCCCGCTCGACCGGCTGATGCTGGCGCAGGACCTCGGCACCGATGTCGTCGGCCCGACCCGCGCCGACCTGTTTTTCGGCTGGGGTGCGGATGCGGCGCGCAATGCCGGCGCGATGCATGCGGGCGGCCGCATCATCCTGCTGCTGCCCCGCCAGCCCGCCACCTGAATCCAGCGGCCCGGACCGTGACCCCCCGGCGGTTCGGCGCCGACGCGCTGTATCGCCGCCGCCCCTGGATCGCGCACCGACGCCGACACCGGCCGGGCGAGGGGTGGCCTGGACTGGGCCTCGCTGGCGATACTGCCGTGATGACGTATCTCAACGCACTGAACATCGAGTCGGTGGTCGAACAGCCTCAGCGTGCGCGCCCGGTCACGGAGGCGGAGCCGGTTCCACGACGCCAGGGGGTCGGCCGGCACCTGCTGTATCGCGGCGATTGCGTGAAAGTGATGGGCCGGCTTCCCGCCGCATCGGTCGATGTCGTCGTGACCTCGCCGCCATACAATATCGGCCTGTCCTATCGCACCTACAGCGACCGCCGCGCCGAGGAGGATTACCTCGACTGGATGGTCGGGGTGGCCACGGCGGTTCGGCGCGTGATGGCGCCGACCGGGTCGTTCTTTCTCAACATCACCGGGTCGAGTGCGATGCCTTGGCTGCCGTTCGAGCTGATCGTCCGGTTGCGGTCGCTGTTCCGGCTGCAGAACCATATCACCTGGGTGAAGTCGATCTCGATCGGCGATGATTCCGTGGGCCACTTCAAGCCGGTGCGCAGCGAGCGCTTCCTGCATCGAAACCACGAGCACATCTTCCACCTGACGCTGAACGGCGCCGTCCCGCTCAAGCGGCTGGCCGTCGGCGTGCCGTTCAAGGACAAGTCCAACATCGCGCGTCGCCAGCACGCCCAGGATCTGCGCTGCCGCGGCGACAGCTGGTTCATCCCGTACGAGACGGTGCAGGCGCGGTCGCAGAAGTTCAACCACCCCGGAACGTTTCCGGTGATGCTGCCGCGGATGTGCATGCGGCTGCACGGGCAGGCATCGCCGGTGGTGCTGGACCCGTTCATGGGCACCGGCACCACCCTGATCGCTGCGGAACAGGAAGGCGCGCGCGGCATCGGCATCGATCTCGATGCGGGCTATGTCGGAATCGCCCGGACCCGCCTGCTATCCACGATCCGTGGTCACGGCTGAGCGACAGGTTCTGGCGTAATCCACCACGGGGTGGTGAAGCTCGCCAACCGGCGTTTCGAGGTTAATCCGAGCCTCTCCAGGAATTAAATTATATCAACACCTTGCGGTTGGCCTGCGCGCCTCTTCCGGCTGGCACGGAAGCTGCTGTAACAGGACGAAATGCGGCGGCACCCGATGGCGGCCCCCACCACGAGGTGTCATGTCGGCCGAGCCCATCCCCAGACGATCACGGCGCCTCTGCTGGAAGCGCCTCGTCCCCGTCAGCCTGCGGCGCCGACCGTGGCTGCTGCTGGCCACCAGCCTGGCCGGCCCCTCGGCACTCCTGGCCGGGTGCGCGGTCGGTCCCGACTTCCACCGGCCGGGCTACGGCGACGCCACCCACCTGACCCCCGGGCGCTACAACGAGACCGCGCCCGATGCCGTCACCGTGGCGTCGAAGGTCGCGGGTGGCGAGGCGCAGCACCTGGTCGTCGGCCGCGACATCCCGGGTGAGTGGTGGCAGCTGTTCCGCTCGCCGGCGATCACCACGCTGGTCGCGACGGCGCTGCGGGACAGCCCGAGCATCGATGCCGCCAACGCGGCGTTGCGGGTGGCCCAGGAACAGGCGATGGCGCAGCAGGGCACGCTGTTCCCACAGATCGATGGCACGATCAGCCGGTCCCGACAGGAAGAGCCGCTGTCCCTGGAGGGCAGCCAGTCGCCGCCGCTGCTGTTCAGCGACTACAGCGCCGGGCTGACGCTCTCCTACACGCTGGATTTCTGGGGGGGCTTGCGCCGTGCGGTGGAGCAGGCGGAGGCGCAGGTCGATTACCAGCGCTACCAGCTCGAGGCGGCATACCTGGCCCTCAGTGCCGGCGTCGCCAACAGCGCCATCCTCGCGGCTTCGCTGCAAGGGCAGATCGCGGTGCAGCAGCAGCTGATCGGCTTCGAGCAGAAGCAGCTCGACACCGTGCGCCAGCAGTTCGAGCTGGGCGGCGCCACCGGCACCGACGTCGCGACCCAGCAGGCGCAGGTGGCGGAGGCGCAGACCACGCTGGTGCCGCTGCAGACCGAGCTCGTGCAGACCCGCGACCAGCTGGCGTCCTATCTCGGCCAGGCGCCGTCCGGCGTGGTGATCCCGCCGCTCGATCTCGACGGCCTGACGCTGCCGGGCGAGCTGCCGGTCAGCGTGCCGTCCGCGCTACTGGCACAACGTCCCGACATCCGTGCCGCCGAAGCCAACCTGCACCAGCAGACGGCGGCCCTCGGCGTCGCGATCTCGATGCGGCTGCCGAACGTGACCCTGACGGCCTCGGTGGGCTCCAGTGCGGCCGACACCCACCAGCTGTTCAGTCCGACCAATGGCATGTGGTCGCTGGTGAACCAGGCGGTGCAGCCGATCTTCGACGCGGGCCAGCTGCTGCACAAGCAGCGCGCGCAGAAGGCGGCGATGCAGCAGGCGGCCGCGCAATGGCGCAACACCGTCGTGCAGGCGTTCCAGAACGTCGCCGACGTGCTTGCGGCGGTGCAGAACGATGCCGTGGCGCTGAACTACGCCAACATCGCGCAGACCGCAGCCGCGCGCAGCCTCTCGCTGGCCAGCCTGCAGTACAAGCTCGGCGGCGTCAGCTACCTGAGCGTGCTGAGCGCCCAGCAGACCTACCAGAACACCGTGATCACGCTGATCCGGGCCCGCGCCGCGCGGTTCACCGACAGCGTCGCACTCTACCAGGCGCTCGGTGGCGGCTGGTGGAACCGCAACGACCTGCCGCCGCCGCCGCCCGGCCTGTTCAGCTCGCCGCTGCCATGACATCCCGAACCGTTTCGTTGCAGGATATATCCCGATGACCAGGAAACTCCTGTTGCTCGCGCTGCTCTGCGTGGCCATGCTGGCGGTGGTCGGCGGCGGCCGCTGGCTGCTCACGTCGCGTGCCGGGGCAGTGAGCCAGGCGGGCAGCCAGGCCCCCGCGCAACCGCCTCAGGTGGTCTCGGCGATCACCGTCAGGGCCTCCTCCTGGCAGAGCCGGATCCGCGCATTCGGGCAGGTCCGCGCCGTCCAGGGTGCCGACCTCTCGTCGGAAGTGTCGGGCATCGTCGACCGCATCGATTTCCAGTCCGGCACCGAGGTGGCGGCCGGAACCACGCTGCTGCGGCTGCGCGCCAATGACGACGATGCCCGCCTGGCGACGCTGCAGGCGACGGCGGATCTGTGGGCGGCCAACGTGGCGCGCGACCAGAAGCAATTCGACGCGCAGGCGATCAGCCGGGCCACGCTGGACCAGGACAACGCCAACCTGCACAGCTACCGCGCCCAGGTGGCGGCGCAGCAGGCGCTGATGCAGGAGAAGATCATCCGGGCGCCGTTCGCCGGCCGGCTCGGCATCCGAATGGTCGATCTCGGCCAGTACCTGGTGGCCGGCACCGCGGTGGTGACGCTGCAGGCGCTCGATCCGATCTATGTCGACTTCAACGTGCCGCAGCAACAGATCGGCCATATCGCGTCGGGGCAGGCGGTGCAGGTGCGCGTCGACAGCTATCCCGGGCGGGTGTTCGATGCCCGGGTGCTGGCGGCCGACAGCCGGATCGACGCCTCGAGCCGCATGGCCCAGGTCCGCGCCAGCCTGCAGAACCCGGATCACGCGTTGCTGCCCGGGATGTTCGCGACGGTCGGTCTGGCCGAAGGCGCCGCGCACCAGGCTGTCACGATACCGGCGGCGGCAATCAGCTATAACCCGTATGGCGATTTCGTTTATGTGCTGACGCCGGGTGGTGCCAAGGGTGGCGTCATGACCGCAACCTCCAGGGTGGTGAATACCGGCGAGAGCCAGGGCGACCAGGTCGAGGTGGTGAGCGGCCTGAAGCCGGGCGAGCGGGTGGTCACCGCGGGCCAGGTCAAGCTCCGCAACGGCTCGTCGGTGCTGGTCGATGACCGGGTGCAGCCGGAGAATCTCGCCGCACCGAACCCGCCGGAAGAGTGAGCAGGAGACCCGCCATGCGCCTCACCGACCTGTTCATCAACCGTGTCGTGCTCTCCTGCGTGGTCTCGATCCTGGTGCTGGTGTTCGGCATCCGCGCCGAGCAGTCGCTGCCGATCGAGCAGTTCCCGCACACCGTCAGCGGCACCATCGAGGTCGACACGCAGTATTACGGCGCCGATCCCGCCACCATCGCCGGCTTCGTGACCACGCCGATCGAGGGCAAGATCAGCCAGGCCGAGGGCATCGACTACATGACGTCGAGCTCGTCCACCGGCGACAGCGACATCATCGTGCACCTCAAGCTGAACTACGATCCGGCGCGCGCGCTGTCGGAAATCCAGGCCTACGTGACGGCGGCGAGCGCGCAGTTTCCGGCCGGCGTGCAGACCTCCTCGATCACCCTGTACGGCGCCGGCCAGCAGGCGCTTAACATCTTCGTCAGCAGCACCCAGCTCGATCCCGGCAAGGTCAGCGACTACACCCACCGCATCATCGAGCCGCGACTGCAGGCGATCGCCGGCGTGCAGAAGGTCGTCGTCGAGGCCGCACCGCACGTCGTGATGCGGGTCTGGCTCGATCCCGAGAAGCTCGCCGCGGTCGGCATGAGTGCCGCCGACGTGCAGACCGCTCTCGGCAACAACAACTTCGTCTCCGGCATCGGCTCGACGCTGGGTGCGATGACCTTCGCGAACCTCGACATCACCTCCGGGCTGCATACCGCGGACCAGTTCCGCAACCTCGTGCTGCGCCAGCAGGACAACCGGATCATCCGGCTCGGCGACGTCGCACGCGTCGAGTTCGGCCATGATCCCGACCAGTTCGAGGCGATCAGCGACAGCCAGGCCGGCGTCTTCATCACGGTCAAGCCGAGCACCGGCGCCAACACCCTGAAGCTGACCAGCGACCTGCGCCGCGCGGTCGACGAGCTGAAGCTGCAGGCGCCGCCGGCCCTCAAGATCGCCATCGTGTTCGATGTCGGCACCTTCATCCGCGCCTCGATCCACGAGGTGATCACGACGCTGGCGGCCGCCCTGGTGATCGTGTCGCTGGTGGTGTTCGCCTTCCTGGGCTCGCCGCGCTCGGTGATCGTGCCGGTGGTCACCATCCCGCTGTCGCTGATCGGCACCTTCGCGATGATGGCGCTGATGGGGTTCTCCATCAATCTGCTCACCCTGCTGGCGCTGGTGCTGGCGACCGGCCTCGTGGTCGACGACGCGATCATCGTGGTCGAGAACGTCAACCGCCACCTGGCAGCCGGGATGACGCCGCTACGCGCGGCCTCGGCGGCGGCGCACGAGCTGCTTCAGCCGATCCTGGCGATGACCGTGGTGCTGATCGCGGTCTATCTGCCCCTCGGGCTGCAGGGCGGCCTGACCGGGGCGTTGTTCACCCAGTTCGCCTTCACCCTGGCCGGCTCGGTCACGATGTCGGCGCTGCTGGCGCTGACCCTCTCGCCGATGATGTGCGCGCGACTGCTGAAGCCGCGACCGGGCCCGGGGCAGCCGCACTCGCTGTCGACGCGCATGGAGGAGGCGATCGAGCGCGTATTGATGCGGGTGCAGCGCGGCTACCTCGCGATGCTGCGGGCGAGCCTGCGGATACAGCCGGTGGTGCTGCTGTTCGGCCTGTGCGTGCTGGTCAGCATCGGGTTCCTGTATTCGCACTCCAAGGCGGAGCTGTCGCCGGCCGAGGACCAGGGCGTGCTGATCGCCAGCGGCCAGAGCGAGCCGAACGCGACGTTCGACAACCTCAGGCTCTACGACACGCAGATCCAGGACATCTATCGGTCGATTTCGGAGCGCGACAATTACTGGCACGTCGTGTTCCCGCCCGGCCTCACGGACGGCATCGTGCTGACCGATTGGGCGCACCGGAAACGCAGCGTATTCGAGATCGGCAACGAGGTGCAGGCGGCGCTGCAGAAGGTCGCCGGCGTCGAGATGGCGGTCTATCAGCCGCCGTACCTGCCCGGTGCCGAGGGCATGCCGATCGGGTTCGTGCTGCAGAGCTCGGGTGACTTCCGCGCACTCGGTGCAGCCGGCGAGGCGTTCCTTGCCAAGGTACGGGCCAGCGGGCTGTTCGCCTATGCCGAGCAGGACCTCAAGATCGACCAGCCGCAATCCACCATCTCGGTCGATCGCGGCAAGCTCTCGGCGCTGGGCCTGACCATGAACGACCTGGGCACATCGCTCAACGCGATGCTCGGCGGCACCTATGTCGGCTTCTTCTCCAACGACCAGCGTTCGTACAAGGTCGAGCCGCTGGTCGAGCGCCGGTTCCGGCTCAACCCGACGCAGATCCTCGATTACCCGATCACCACGGTGAAGGGCGTCTCGGTGCCGCTGCGGTCGGTGGCGCAGATCGTCAATTCGGTGGTGCCAGAATCGGTCGGCCACTTCCAGCAGCTCAACGCGTCGACGATCAATGCGCTGCCGGCACCCGGCGTCACCCAGGCGCAGGCCTATGCATATCTGCAGCACCTGGCGGCCGAGACGCTGCCGGCCGGCTACACCACCGACACGGTGGGGCCGCTGCGCCAGTACGTGCAGGAGAGCGGCGGCTTTGCGGCCACCTTCGCGCTCGCGGTGATCATCACCTACCTCGCACTCGCCGCGCTGTTCGAGAGCTTCCGCGATCCGCTGATCATCCTGGTGTCGGTGCCGATGTCGATCGCCGGCGCGCTCTTCTTCGTGTGGCTCGGCATCGGCGGCGCCAGCATCAACCTGTTCACCGAGGTCGGGCTGGTGACGCTGATGGGGCTGATCAGCAAGCACGGCATCCTGATCGTCGAGGTCGCCAAGGAGAGCCAGCAGCTGGGCCTCAGCAAGCGCGAGGCGATCGAGCGGGCCTGCGCGCTGCGGCTGCGCCCGATCCTGATGACCACGGCGGCGATGGTGCTGGGCGTGTTGCCGCTGGTGTTTGCGACCGGCGCCGGTGCGGCGTCGCGCTACGTGATGGGGCTGGTGATCGCGTCCGGCCTGTCGATCGGCACGCTGTTCACGCTGTTCGTGCTGCCTGCGGTGTACATGCTGCTGGCCGCAACCCGCACCAAGGTTCCTGTTCCGGAACTGGTGCGGGTGTGAGCGACGCCGGCGTCAGGCGGCGCGGGCGTGCGCCGGCTGGATGCTCTCGGTCGCATCCGGAAGGTAGGTGGACGTCGCCTCGACCCTGACCGCCAGCTGCATGAGGCCTGCGGGCAGCGTCAGGCCGGCATTGCCATCGGTCCAGCGCCAGTGGCGACCGCCGTCGGTCTCGCCGGCCCACCAGCCGCCTGACAGCGCATCGCTGTCGAGCGGCACGGACGTCGCCGACAGGCCATCCTGGCGGCGCCAGATCTCGATCGCGCCGATCGCCACGCCAAGCTGCCGGCGATCGTCCTGCCACGGCTGCACATCAGCCACCGACGCGTGACGCGAGCGGAGGCGCACCGTCTGGGCCACGGTTTCGGCGCCGTCGAGCCAGAACACGTGCAGACCGTCAGCCCGCCGCTCGGCCGGCTGCAGCACCTGCCCATCCGCGAGCACGAGTGCCAGGCGTGCATCCTTGTCGCCGACCGGGATTCTGGCTGCCAGTCCGAGCGAGGCGGCTCGGTCCGACAGGCGCTGCCAGATCGGCTGCACGAAGGCACCCTCGGTGATGAGCGGCGCGCAGGTGGGCGGTGTCGCAGAGCCGGTGAAATCCGGGTGCAGCGCAGTCACCGCGCCGCTGGTGGCGAATTGCGCGCGGTTGCCGGTGTCGCGGTAGCTCTCGGCGGCGGCGCCATCGGCGAGCAGGATCGCGTGATGCTCGAGCTCGACGTGGAAATACTGCACCGAGGCCGGGGTCTCGATGGTGATGCTGCCGCCATTGACCAGCTGCCGGGCTGCGACCAGCACCCCGTCCAGCAGGACCGCGTGATCGGGCGAGAGCAGCAGCGGACGGCTCGGCTGGCCGTCACCGAGGCTGTCCGGCGCGAAGCGGATCGGCCGCACCATCGCGGGTGTCGGATGCCGCTCGAGGTCGATGCGGCGCTGGCCGATCCAGACGATGCGGGCCGGGACCATAGTGCCGCCGGCCAGGGTCAGCGCGATATCGCCCTCCTGGAGGCTCTCGACCGCGAGCTCGCCGCGCTCGGTCAGGATCCGGGTGCCCCGGCAGAAGCAGGCGAGATCGGCCGCGACCGGCGCGAACGAGACGCCGCGGATATTGGTGTCGGGTGCCGCGGTCACCAGGGTGGTGAAGCTCTCGCCCGGATTGGTCGTCGCGCCGAGCGTGTCGGTGATGCCGTAGAGGTAGGTCTGGTCGAGGTCGCCGATGGTGGCGTTGGTGGCGTAGAGCTGCACCGTGCCGTTGGCCTCCACCGTGCCGGTGAGCCCGATCAATCCGGTGGTGCCGGCGCTGGCGGTATTCGGCACCAGGTTGAGGCCGGCCGACAGCGTGTAGGCGAGCTTCCAGCTGCTGCCGTTGAAGATCCATTTCTGCAGGCCGCCATCGCCGAGCGTGGCTTCCTTCGGATTGCCGCTATCTGCGACGTAGAGCGTCGTCGCATTGGCGAAGAAGTAGTTCTCCGGGCTCAGCGCCACCTTGGTGCCGACCGCGGAGCCGTTGACGGAATTCTCCTCCGCCGCCGTCAGCTTGACCGAGGTCATGATGCCGGAGAGGGGGATCGGCGTGGTGGCCGAGTTCGGCAGGCTGGTGCCGTAGCTCGAGATGTTCGAGGTGCCGCCGCTGCCTTGCTTGCTGTCGCGCGAGACGTACAGCTCGCCGTCATAGATCTCGAGGGTGCGGGTGTCGGTGCTGCCGTCGATGACGGTGGCGCTGCTGGCGCCGTCCTTGGCCTCGAACACGCCCTGCGTGGCGTCGCCCTTCACGCCCTGGCCAGAGATATAGAAGGTGCTGCCATCGACGGTGGCGACGCTGCGCGGGTTGTTGGTGTTGAACACGTTGTAGAGCGCGGTGCTGGTATCGACCGTGCCGTCGGCGTTGATGTCGGCGATCACCCGCGAGACCGCGGTGTATCCGCCGCCCTGGATGCTGGTCGATTGCGCCAGTGCATTGTTGCCGTACACCGCGGCGCCACCGGCATTGTAGGTGTTGGCGTTGATCCCGTAGCCGGCGAGCACCAGCGACTGGCCGTTGGCCGCCAGCTCGAGCGATCCCTCCGACGAAGACCCGTATTCGCCCGAGATGGCGTTCTCGGTGACGCCATTTACCACGGTGGTGGTCTGCGGCAGCTCCATCTGGCTGACGAACGTGCCGGCGGTGGTGATCTGCTCCAGCACGATCGGTGCGGCGGCGTTGTCGGTGTAGGTCCCGGTGTTGGCGCCGTCGCCATAGACGCTGATCACCAGGTCCCCGGGCACGAAAACCTCGGTGGTGGAGTCGCTCATTCTGATCTTCCTGCCGCAAACGTGTTCACGGTCGCGGTTTGTGAACAGAGTCGCAGCGGGCGACCAATGACAATTGTACGTCGCTTTTTAGATACCGGAACGATCCGGGAAACCAACGGAGTCCCGCATGCGGCGCGTCATCGAGCTGTGCCGCAGCCATTCCGCTCGGCAGGCCAGCCGTTATCCCCTACAATGCTGGATTCGCAATTCGACGGAGCCGCCCCATGTCGATTTTTCCTGATCTCCCGGCGGTTGGCGCTCTGGACATCGCGGTCCAGGGCGACAACTTCGCGCCGGTCCTCCCGGCTGAAACCGCCGTGGACGGATCGCCGGCGAGCCGTCCCGGCGATCCGGCAGCACCGCCTGCCGATGACGGCGAGCCGCTCTTCTCGACCGACCCGCTCCGGTAGGGCCGGCGCCCGCCCCGCCGGACGGGCATCGCCTGGATCCGACCGCCGTGTGTCCGGGACATGCCCCGGCGGCGCGCTTCAGGTGGCCGGGGCGTCGATCTCAATGGGACGCGGCGCGCGCTGCCTCCCCTGCTTCGGTCACGGCGGTCGAGACCTGCTGGATGCCGGCCGCAATCTCGTCGATGTTGTCGTTCATGGCAGAGACGCCGTGCGCGGTGGTCTGCATGCGCGTCGACATGTCCCGGGTCACCGCACTCTGCTCCTCGACCGCTGCCGAGGATCCGGCGACGAGCTGGCCGACCGCCTGGATCGACTTCTCGATCTCGCCGAGCGCGCCGACGACCTCGCTCGACACGCCCTGCAGGCGGTCGATGCCCTCGGCGATCCGGTCGGTGGCGGTGCGGGCCTGATTGGCCAGGTTCTTGACCTCGCTCGCGACGACCGCAAACCCCTTGCCGGCATCGCCGGCACGCGCCGCCTCGATGGTGGCGTTCAGCGCCAGCAGGTTGATCTGGCCCGAGATGCTGCGGATCAGATCGACGATGCTGCTCATCGAGGACGAGGTATCGGCCAGGCGGAGGGCCGCTCCAGCGGCGGCAGTGGCGTGGGCATGGGCTGCGACCGTGGCGGCATCGGACTTGACCATGATGGCGCTGATTTCGCGTACCGAGGCAGCAAGCTGTTCCGTGCTGGCCGCCATCGTCTGGACATTGCTGAACGCGGTCCTGGAGGCACTCGCAGCCATCTCGGTCTGGCTGTTCGAATGGGCGACGGCCGAGTGGACCTTTCCGATCATCGACTCGAGCTTTGCAAGCAGCTGCGCCTGCGCGGTGATGTCGGTCGCGTATTCCACGACCTTGAGAGGCGTACCATCGAGGTCGAGGATCGGATTATACGAGGCCTCGATCCAGAACGGCTGGCCGCCCTTGGCGATCCGCATGTACTGTCCGGCAACGTATTCGCCGCGCCTCAGCTTCTCCCAGAACAGCTTGTAGTCGGGCGAGTCACGTTCCGCTTTCTCGAGGCATGCGCTGTGATGCTTGCCTTTGAGCTCGGCGAGCGTGTAGCCGATGATATCGAGGAACTTCCGGTTCGCCGTCAGGATGGTCCCGTTCATGTCGAACTCGATCACCGCCTGCGAAGCGTTGATGGCGTTCGACACCCCCAGCATCTCGACGTATTTGAGCTTCTCGGCGGTCACGTCGCTGGCGAGCTTCACGATCTTCACGGGCTTGCCGGTGGCGTCGAGCACCGGGTTGTAGGATGCCTGGATCCAGACCTCCTTTCCGGTCTTGTCAATGCGCTTGAACTGCGCCAGCTGAGACACGCCGGTCCTGAGCATCTCCCAGAACCGCTTGTAGTCGTCGCTCCGGCGGTCCGCTTCCTTGACGAAGATGCCGTGGTGGCGGCCCTTGACCTCCGCAAGGGTGTATCCGAGCAGCTTGAGGAAGTTGGCGTTTGCAGCCAGCACCATTCCGTTCATGTCGAACTCGATGATCGCCTGTCCGCGGTCGAATGCCGCAATCGTGGCTGCGTCGTCGCGCACCTTGTTAATCTCAGTCCTGCCGAACACGAGCCTCTCCCTGGACAGGCACGCTACGTGCCGAACGCCTGGAGGAAGAGTGCCGCATCGACGGTTAAGGACGTGCTAACGGCGCCGCCCCGATGTCGGCCTCCGGACGCTGCCGCACCCGCGCGTACAGGGCTTCGAGCGCCAGTGCGCCGGCGATCGAGAACGGCATGATCAGCATCAGGTTGTAGCGCACCTGGTTCACAGCGACCGCGGCGTTGAAGGCGAGCATGAACCATGCCGGCAGCGACAGCAGCAGGAAGGGCCGCGGCCAGCCATCACGCCGGCGACCAGCCCTGGGTAGCGCACGCACGGTGCAGCCCAGGCAGATCGGCGCCAGCAGCAACCCCCAATAATGGTCGACATACAGGCCACGCAGCGCCAGCGACAGCGTCACCATCACGTGCCAGCCGATTTGCCTGAGCGGGTCCTGCAGCAGGTAGTGGTGCACCAGGAACGACATGTGGTGCGCGTAGCCGCCGGCCTGGCGCAGCGTGGAGGCCAGCATGCCGCGGATGCCGATCGCATAGAAACTGTCGGGGTGGTCGTCCCAGCCGAAGCGGTCGCAGGCATGCGGGCCGGCGATCGCACGCCCGAGCGCATTGCCGTCCGGCAGCCAGCACACGTAGCTCATGCCGTATTCGCGGCCCGTCATGCTGTCGAAGCTGAGCCGCTGCACGAGCGTGTGCGACGCATAGCCGAAGGTGAGGGCAGGGCGACCCAGCACCAGCCCATTGCGGACGATCCAGGGCAGCACGACCACCAGGGCCGCCGCCACGAAGGCTGCCAGCATCCGGCTCCGCTGCCGGATCGACGGCGATCCCCCGCCTCCGGCCAGCACCCAGGCGAGGCCGACCGCGACCGCCATGTAGGCCAGCCACGCGAAACCCGGCCTGGTCAAAACGCCGAGCCCGAGTGCCACCCCGGCACCCGCCATCCAGGCAGCGTCGGCCGGGGCGGCACTCATCCGGGTGACCGAGCCATTACGCCGGCACGCCACCAGAAAGCCCTTGAGGGCCAGCGTGTTGGCGGCGGTGAACAGCAGCAGGCTGATCGACTCCGTCATCAGGTAGTCGACCGACAGCAGCAGCAGCGGCGCGGTGAGCAGCGCCAGGCCGAGTGCCAGCCAGCCGGTGCGGATGCGTCCGGTGCAGGCCCAGCCCGACCACCAGATCATCCAGAACGTGGCCGCCATCATCAGCAGCTGCAGCGATCGCATCGGGCCGGCGCCACGACCGCAGGTGCCCTGTCCGCGGGTCGCCACCAGGCAGTCGAGGTTGTGCCGGAACCCGGGATCCACCGTGGCGACGGCTGCCAGGAGGGCGGGATAGAGCGGGGTGAAACGCATGCCGGGCGGCCGGATGGTGTCGGCGTCACCGCCGGCGAAGCGGTAGCCGTCGGTGAAGCGGCCGTGATGCACCAGGTCGTAGGCGATGCCGAGATAGAAGCCCTGGTCGTAGCTGCTCAGGGGCTCTACCCGGGTGCGGGTCCAGAGCGCACCCAGCACGACCAGGATGATCGCCGCCGCCAGCAGGTGCGGGCGCGCGCGTGCGCGTCTCCAAGACCGCGGCTGTGCTGGAAGCCGGGCCGGCTCCGTGAGAGACTGACGTGTCTGCATGATGATCCGAGGATATCCGCTGTCCGGTTCGCTGTCCCGCCGCCCCCGACCCGACCGAGCCTCTGGAAGCGGGAGCGGATGGCACGCCGGCTGAAGGAAGGCGAGCAGCGCCTGTGGGTGGAGTACGCCCGCGAGGTGCGTCCGTTGCGTGGCCGCCCGCCGAAGTCGCTGCCCGACCTGCCGCCGCCGGTGCCGCCACCTGCGCCCACCCCACCCATTGCCGCCGGGCCGGTCCTGCCTCCCGCGGCGACCAGGCCGCCAGGCCGCCCGGTGCCGGCGCCGCGGCGGCCGGTCGAGATCGGCGTGCGGCTGGCCGGCCTCGACGACACCAGCTGGCGTGCGCTGTCGAGCGGCCGGCTGCGTCCGGAGCGGCGCCTGGACCTGCATGGCGAGCGGGCGCAGACGGCGTTCCAGCTGCTGCATGATTTCCTGCTGCGGGCCCAGTCCGAGCGGTTGCGTTGCGTCGAGATCATCACCGGCGCCGGCTCCGGCCCGGAGGGCGGCATCCTGCGCCGCGAGCTGCCGCACTGGCTGAACCGGCACGACCTCCGGCACCTGGTGCTGGCGGCGGTGCATCCGCGCGCCGGCAATGTCGGCTCGGTGCGCGTGCTGCTGCGTCGGCGGCCGATTCCGGCAGCGAAACCTGATCACCCGGGCCGGCGGCGATGAGCATACCCAGGTCTGCCCTCCGGATCGTGCTGGGCGACCAGCTCTCGGACCCTCTGTCGGCGCTGGACGGCCTCGATCCGGCGCGCGATGTCGTGCTGATGGCGGAGGTGCGCGACGAGTGCACCTATGTCCGCCACCACAAGAAGAAGCTGGTGCTGGTGCTGTCCGGGATGCGGCACTTCGCCGAGCGGCTGCGGGCGCGCGGCGTGCGGGTCGAGTACGTGACGCTCGAGGATCCGGACAACACCCACAGCCTGCGCGGCGAGATGCTGCGTGCGGTCGAGCGTCATGCGCCGGAAAGGGTGATCGCGACGGCACCGGGCGAGTGGCGGCTGTCGCAGGACATGGCGGGCTGGCAGGAGCTGTCCGGGGTTCCGACCGAGATCCTCGACGATACCAGGTTCCTGTGCGGCTCGAGGCAGTTCCGGCACTGGGCGGCGGGGCGGAAGAGCCTGCGCATGGAGTTCTTCTACCGCGAGATGCGACGCGGCCACGGCGTCCTGATGGAGGAAGATCAACCCGCCGGCGGACGCTGGAATTTCGACAAGGAGAACCGCAAGGCGATGCCGCGTGGCGTGGTGCCGCCGATCGCCCCGTCATTCCCGCCGGATGCCACCACGCTCGCGGTGATCGACATGGTGGAGCGACTGTTCGGCGATCATTTCGGCAACATCGAGGACTTCTCGCTGCCGGTGACCGCGGAACAGGCAGCGCTGGCACTCGATCATTTCGTGACCGAGCGGCTGGTCGGGTTCGGTGACTGGCAGGATTTCATGCGCACCGGCGATCCGGTGCTGTTCCACGCGCTGATCTCGACGTCGCTCAATCTCGGCCTGCTCGATCCGCTGGTCGTGTGCCGCGCGGCGGAAACCGCCTGGCGGGAAGGCCTGGCGCCGCTGAATGCGGTCGAGGGATTCATCCGCCAGGTGCTGGGATGGCGCGAATATGTGCGCGGCATCTACTGGTTGAACATGCCGGAGTATGGCGGCCGCAATGCGCTTGGCGCGACCCGCCGGCTGCCGGATTTCTACTGGACCGGCGAGACCCGGATGAACTGCATGGCGCAGGTTGTTCGCGACACGCACGACAACGCATATGCGCATCACATCCAGCGCCTTATGGTGACGGGCAACTTCGCATTGCTGGCCGGGCTCGATCCGGACCAGGTCGATGAGTGGTACCTGATCGTCTATGCCGACGCGTACCAGTGGGTCGAGATGCCCAATGTGCGCGGCATGGCATTGTTTGCCGATGGCGGCATCATGGGATCGAAGCCGTACGCCGCGTCCGGCGCCTACATCAACCGGATGAGCGATTATTGCGGACGTTGCGCGTACGACCCGAAGCTGTCGGTCGGTCCGGGTGCCTGTCCGTTCAACGCGCTGTACTGGGATTTCATGTCCCGCCATGCGCAGAAGCTCGAGGGAAACACGCGCATGGCAATGCCGCTGCGCACGCTCGAGCGCATGGCCCCGGAAAAGCGCACGTCGCTCCAGACCCAGGCGGGCGATTTCCTGGCGGCGATGGATCGTGGCGATCAGGTCTGAGCCGTGGCGATCGCCCGCGGATCGAGCGCAATTCGAGCTGGTTGAGCACCATGTCGCATGCGGCTTGCCGCCGGTCGCGGGGACTCTCCGTGCACGGGATGACTGGCTCGTCTGCAGGCACCCACCGTGTCCGCGTGCCTGGTCGCGGCGACGGTCAGGCCGGGCGCCATTCCTTGCGGGCGGCCAGCCAGCGTCGGAGGGTCAACTGCGCGGTCTCGTCGGCGCCGATCCGGGCGAGCGCCTGGACGCACGCCGGCGCCGAAACCGGGTCGACTGTGCGGTGCGTGCGGCACTCACCAGCCCGAGATCTCCCACCGCCGACTGGCAGGCGCTGCGCCAGCGCGCGACCAGCGAGGGCGGCGCCAGCAAAGGCAGCACCAGTGCCACATCGAGCCGGGCGGCTGCGGCCGTCGCACGCCAGGCGGCAAACAGCGGCCCGGCCGGCGCATGACCGGTCTGCTGGCCGAACAGCTCGGCGAATGTCGGGACGGCCGGGATTGCCGGGTCGCGCGCCTCGATGTCGTCGTCACTGCCGCCGAGCGAGAATAGCGGCACGAAGCCGACATCGGTCAGCTGCCGGAGCCGCTGCGGCACGTCGTGGCCGGTCAGGAACACCGCATCGACGTGGCCGGCGCGCAACGCAGACGCTGCGTCCTGCGGCTCGGACAGCCCGAAGGTCGGCAGCGGCACGGCGGACAGCATCGACAGGCCGAGCAGGGCGGGCAGTTCCGGGCCGGTGGCGGTCGAGGCGGCGATGGCGATGCGGCGACCGGCCAACGGGTCGCCGCCCGGGAAGCGCCCGACCAGCACGCCCGAGCACAGGCCGGCGAGGGCAGGGACCCAGCGGCCGGCGTCGAAATGCACGCGTGGATCGCCGGCCAGCCAGGCGATCGCGGCCGCCCCGGGGACCAGCATCGCGGTCGAACCGTCAGGGGTGGTGAGCGCCTCGAAGGCGTTGGCGCCGGTCACGCCATCTCGCCCGCCGGTGGCCGATACCGCGATCGTCGAGCCGGTCTGCAACGCGTCGCCGAGCCGGGGCGCCAGCAGGCGGGCCCATAGCCCCGGACCGGCATCGGCGGGTCCGGCGACCAGCAGAGTCGGGTTGTGCAGGCTGGCGGGAGCCGGATCCAGCCCACCCCCACCCGCACCGAGTTGCGCCGGATCAGCGCTCGCCCCGCTACCCTTTACGGCCCCGGCTGTCACGCCCACGCGGGCACCCGCGGGTCCGGTCGGGACCAGCGCCGCAAGGGCCGCCGCAGGTGCGGCCAGAAGCAGAGACCGGCGGGGAAGCCGGCTGTCGGCAGTCACGGCCAGGCGCTTTTCAAGGGTTGGAAGCCTTGCAGTTCATGGTGCCGTCATACATGACCCCGCACGATGTCCCAAATACGGCGCGGTGTCGGGCATCGGAGTCGGCGCGCGAGGCCGAGGCGTCAGGGCCAGCGCACCTCGGGCGGCAGGCTCATCAGGATCGCCTCCACGTTGCCGCCGGTTTTCAGACCGAACAGCGTGCCGCGATCGTGGATCAGGTTGAACTCGACATAGCGGCCGCGGCGTACGAGCTGGTGCTCGCGTTCCTCCAGGCTCCAGGGCTGGGCCATGCGGTCGCGGACCAGGGCCGGATAGATGCCGAGGAACGCCTCGCCGACATCGCGGGTGAGGGCGAAGTCGGCCTCGGCGTCGCCTGAGAAGAACCGGTCGTAGAAGATGCCACCCAGGCCGCGCGGCTCGTTGCGGTGCGGCAGGAAGAAGTAGCGGTCGCACCATTCCTTGAAGCGGGGATAGTACTCCGGATCGTGACGGTCGCAGGCTGCGGCGAAAGCGGCGTGGAAGCGGACCGCGTCGGCCTGCGCCTGCTGGCTCTCCGGACGCATGGGCGTGATGTCGCCGCCGCCGCCGAACCAGCCCTGGGTGGTGATCAGCATCCGCGTGTTGAAGTGGGCGGCCGACACCAGCGGGCTCTGCGGGTGCGACACCAGGCTGATGCCCGATGCCCAGAAGCGCGGATCCTGCTCGGCGCCGGGGATCTGGCTGCGGAACTCCGGGCTGAACTCGCCCTCCACCGTCGAGACGTTGACGCCGACCTTCTCGAACACCCGGCCGCGCATGATCGAGATCACGCCGCCGCCGCCGGTGCCATCCTCGAGCCGGTTCCAGGAGTGGCGCTCGAAGCGTCCGGGCGGGCGGTCGCCGAGCGGCAGGTCCGGTGCGCGCTCGATCGCCTCGAACGCGTCGCACAGCCGGTCGCGCAGGCCCTCGAACCAGGCGCGCGCCTGCTGCTTCAGCGCCTCATGCGGCGGTCGGGCGGGAAGGGCATCCATGCTGCTCATCGGCACACCACTATCCCAGACGTGCGGCGGCTCGGCAACGCGAGCTGCAGGTCTGGTGATTGCCGCGCAGGCCCCGGGGACCCTAACATCCGGCACGTGGCCACCGATCTGTCAGTCTGAGGAACCCTGGATGGCCGAGCGGCCGGATGATCATGCCCCGGGGCGTCCGCCCGGCGAGACTGTGGACCTGGGCCCGGACGACGTGCAGGCCGAGCATCGTCATGGCCGCGACCTGGTCTCGCCGCTGCCGGCGACGTCTCATCCTGCCGCCCGCTGGTTCGATGCGAGGCTGCCGCTGATCTCGGGATTCCGGCGCGAATATGTCGCCTACCCGATGCCGCGGAACCTCAACTATCTGTGGAATTTCGGCGCCTTCTCGACGGTGGCGCTGGCGGTGCTGCTGCTCAGCGGGATCTTCCTGGCGATCGAATATACCGGCACCACGGCGGGTGCGTTCGCCAGCGTCGAGGCGATCGAGCGCCAGGTGCCGAGCGGCTGGCTGATCCGGTCGCTGCACATGGGCGGCGTCTCGATGTTCTTCGCCGTGCTCTACATCCATACCTGGCGGAGTTTGTATTACGGCTCGTACAAGGCGCCGCGCGAGCTGCTCTGGCTGACCGGCATGCTGCTGCTGGCGATGGTGATGGCAGCCGCGTTCGCCGGCTACGTGCTGCCCTGGGGACAGATGTCGTACTGGGGCCTGGTGGTGGCGACCAACGCGCTCTCCGCCGTGCCGGTCATCGGCCACACGCTCGCGTCCTGGCTGCAGGGCGGTCCCACCCTCGGTGACGCGACGCTGCACCGGATCTATGTGCTGCATTTCGTGATGGCGTTCGCGGTGGTCGCCGTGGTGGTGCTGCATGTCGTGGCACTGCACGTGACCGGCTCGAACAACCCGACCGGCGTCGAAGTGAAGGGTCCGCGCGACACCATCCCGTTCCATCCGTACTACACCTCCAAGGACGGGCTCGGGTTGGCGATATTCATCATGGCGTTCGCGGTGCTGATCTTCTTCCTGCCGAACCTGCTGACGCTGCCTGACAACTATATCGAGGCCAACCCGCTCTCGACGCCCTCCGACATCTCGCCCGAATGGTACTTCGCGCCGTTCTACGCGATCCTGCGCGCGGTGCCGTCCAAGCTCGGCGGCCTGGTGCTGGCGGTCGGCAGCCTGGTGGTCCTGTCGGCGGTGCCGTGGCTCGATCCGTCGCCGGTGCGCAGTGCCCGCTACCGCCCGATCTATCGGCGGGCCTTGCTGCTGCTGCTGGTGGCGTTCGTGGCGCTGGGCATGGCCGGGCTGCGCCGTCCGGAAGGTGTCTGGCTGGTGATCAGCCGCGTCGCCAGCGCCTACTGGTTCCTGTATTTCCTGGTGCTGCTGCCGCTGTTGCCACGCCTCGAACGGCCGCTCGCACTCCCCGACGCCATCGCCGACGGTGCCCATTGATGCGGCGTCTGATCGCGGCCGCCGTGGTCGTGTCGGGCGCGGTGCCGGCGCTGTCGAGCGCGGCGGATTTCGCCAGCGTGCAGCGTGGCTACGCGGTCTATGCCCAGGTCTGCAGCGCCTGCCATTCGCTGAAGCAGGTCACCTACGCCGATCTCGGTGATCTCGGTCTGACCTCGGCGCAGCTGAAGGCACTGGCCACCGGCGCCACGGTGACCGACGGGACCGACGCAAACGGCCAGCCGATCCACCGCGCCGGCCGTCCCGACGACCACCTGCCGTCGCCATTCCCGAACGAGGCCGCAGCGCGGGTCGCCAATAACGGCGCCCTGCCGCCCGACATGTCCCGGCTGGCGCTCACCCTGGACGGTCACCAGCGTTATATCGAGCGCCTGCTCACCAGCTACCAGAAGGCTCCGGCCGGGTTCGAGGTGCCGCCGGGCAGCTACTACAACACGGCCGCACCCGGCCGGCTGATCGCGATGCCGCCGCCGCTGCATGACGGCCAGGTCGCCTTCACCGACAACACCCGGCCCAACACGGGGCAGATGGCGCATGACGTGGCGGCGTTTCTCGGCTGGGTGGCGCATCCCCATCTCGAGCAGCGACGTCGGGTCGGCGTCAGTGTCGTGCTGTATGTGGCGCTGCTGACCCTGCTGCTGTTCTTCCTCAAGCGTCGGATCTGGACCCATGTCGATTGAAACGAACGAGACCATCGAGCCGGTGATCGGCCTGATCGGCGGCTCCGGCCTGTATGATATCCCCGGCCTGCAGGACAAGCAGTGGCGCCGGATCGAAACTCCGTGGGGCGATCCCTCCGACGAGCTGCTGTTCGGCCGGCTCGACGGCGTGTCCTGCGTGTTCCTGCCGCGCCATGGCCGCGGCCATCCGATCCCGCCCTCGGCGCTGAACTACCGCGCCAACATCGCGGCGCTGAAGCAGTCCGGCGTCACCGACATCGTGTCGCTGTCCGCGGTCGGTAGCCTCAAGGAGGAGTTGCCGCCCGGCCATTTCGTGGTGATCGACCAGTTCATCGACCGCACCTTCGCCCGCGAGAAGAGCTTCTTCGGCACCGGGCTGGTGGCGCATGTGTCGGTCGCCGACCCGCTCTGCCCGCGCATTGGCGACGCACTCGAAGCCAGCGCCCGCACGCTCGGATTGCCGGTCAGCCGCGGCGGCACGTACCTGGTGATGGAGGGCCCGCAATTCTCCACGCGGGCCGAGAGCAACCTGTATCGGAGCTGGGGATGCTCGGTGATCGGCATGACCAACATGCCGGAAGCCAAGCTCGCCCGGGAAGCCGAGATCTGTTACGCGACCGTCGCGATGGTGACCGATTACGATTGCTGGCGCGAGGGCCACGACGCCGTCACCGTCGACGAAGTCGTGGGCGTGATGATGTCGAACGCCGACAAGGCACGCGACCTGATCCGCGCGGTCATCCCGGTTCTGGGCGAGCGCCGGGGCGCTTGCTGGGCCGGTTGCGACCGCGCCCTGGAACACGCGATCATCACCGCACCGGCCGCCCGCGACCCGGAGATGGTCAGCCGGTTGCAACATATTGCCGGGCGCGTTCTGGCGGCATAGCGCGCACGACGACGCGGCCGGACCCTGGGGCCCGACCGCGTCGTTCAGTGCGAGGGCGTGTTGTCGATCAGATGCGGCCGAGCACCAGCAGGATGATCACGACCAGCAGGATCAGCCCGAGGCCGCCCGACGGGAAGTAGCCCCACTGTCCGCTATAACCCCAGGTCGGCAGCGCACCGATCACCAGCAGGATCAGGATGATCAGTAGAATGGTACCCAGCATTTGAGACGTCCCCTTGAGTAATGACCCGACGAGCCGTGAGAACGACCGCAGCGGTGGTTGGTTCGATCGTGCAATGCACAGCACAAGCGAGCGTGTCCTGAAGGTGACACTCGGCGTGTCCCGCCTCCGTTCATGACCGCGCCCGAGCCGAGCCGTCGGCAATTGGCGCTGGCGACGATCCGTGTTGCCAGCGGCAATTTCCTCGAGATGTACGACTTCATGGTATTCGGTTATTACGCCGCCGCCATCGGTCGGGTGTTCTTCCCGTCGACCAGCGCACTCGCGTCGCTGCTGCTCGCGCTCACCACCTTCGGCGCCGGTTTCCTGATGCGTCCGCTCGGTGCGGTGTTTCTCGGCGCCTATGTCGACCGCGTCGGGCGGCGTCGCGGACTGATCCTGACGCTCGGTTTGATGTCGATCGGCACGCTGCTGCTGGCCTGTGTGCCAGGCTACGCGACACTGGGGCTTGCGGCTCCGATGCTGGTGCTGCTGGGCCGGCTGCTGCAGGGTTTTTCCGCCGGCGTCGAGCTCGGTTCCGCGTCGGTGTATCTCGCCGAGATCGCACCCCCCGGACATGCCGGTTTCTTCGTGTCGTTCCAGTCGTTGAGCCAGCAGGTGGCTGTCATTGTCGCCGCATCGCTCGGCATTCTGCTGCTCGGCTGGCTGAGCCCCGCTCAGATCGCCGCGTGGGGCTGGCGCGTGCCGTTGCTGATCGGCTGCTCGATCGTGCCGCTGCTGTTCATCCTCCGCCGCTCGCTGCAGGAAACCGCGAGCTTCACAGCACAGCCGAGCCATCCTGGATTGTCGGAGGTGCTGCGGACGCTGGCATCGCAGTGGCGCGTCGTGCTGATCGGCATGCTGATGGTGGTGACGACGACCAGCCTGTTCTATGTCATTACGGCGTACACTCCATCGTTCGGCAGGACCGTGCTCCGGCTGCGGGCCTCGGATGGGTTGATCGTGACGCTGTGCGTCGGCCTGTCGAACATGATCTGGCTGCCGTTGGCGGGCGCGTTGTCGGATCGCATCGGCCGCCGCCCGATCCTGCTGGCGAGCAGCGTGCTGGTGATGCTGACGGCGTATCCGGCGATGCTGTGGCTCGCGAGCGCGCCGCAATTCTGGCGGCTGCTCGTGGTCGAGTTGTGGCTGTCGTTCCTGTATGCGAGCTACAATGGTGCGATGGTCGTGGCGCTGACCGAACTGGTGCCGGCACGCGTCCGCACGACCGGCTTCTCGCTCGCCTACAGCCTGGCGACCTGCATCGGCGGCTTCACGCCCGCAATTTGCACCGCCCTGATCCAACTCACCGGCAACCGCGCGATGCCGGGGCTCTGGCTGACTCTGGCGGCGGCGTGTGGGCTGGTGGCGGCGTTGCTTTCAAAGCGGGTGGATCCACTAAGACCCAGCTCTGGCGTCGCGAGCTAACAGGACGGCAGTCTGCGTGTCGGCATGCGGTTCCATCAGATAATGACTTCGGGTCAGTCTTCCGGAACGGAAGCCGGCGGGCAGTCCCCCCGCTTTCTGGCAAAGGTGTACATCGTCGCCCGGGTGCCATGCACGGAGCAGAACGCGTAGCCGTGAAACTCGGCGTAGATGCGCAGTAGGGGACTCGACGCAACGAAGCATGCGATCGCAAAAGCAATTGGAATCAGGAACACCAGCCACTCGATGGCCTGCGGCATACGGTTCCGCCGTATCATCGCCACGTACATGGCAGCGCGGATGCCATAAATGCCAAGCGCTCCGAAGAAGACGAAGGCAGAGCTCGGCACCGTGACGATCGGCAATGCCTCGGCGAAGGCTCGCAAATCCTTGCAGCCGAGATACGCCACGAACAGAAACAGCAGCATCAGCGCGTCGAAGATATATCCGCCTGGACTGCTAGCGCGCACCGGTTTGCCGAACAAAAGCCTCGATTGCATGAAACTCATGCTACGGCTGTGCCAGCAATGAGCTGGCATCGGCCTCCATCATCTGCGCGATGGACATGAAGTAGCGGTCGACGCGGTACTATACGTTCCTTAAGCGCCGCCTAGAGCGCGTGCTGCAGAAACGCCAGGCTCCGCTCCTGCGCCTGGGCGGTGGCGCGGGCGTTGTAGCTCGGGCGCTCGGAGCAACCGAAGCCGTGGCCGGCGCCCTCGTACACGAACACCTCGACCCCCGGCTGGGCGCTCCGGATCGCCTCGACGTCGGTGAGCGGGATGTGGTCGTCGTCGGCGCCGAAATGCAGCTGCACCGGGCAGTTCGGACGGGCGTCCTTGGTCGCCGCAATGCCGCCGCCATACCAGCCGACCGCAGCCGCGAACCGGGTCGTTTGCGTCGCCGCCGCCCAGGCCAGCGCGCCGCCCCAGCAATAGCCGATGATGCCGACCTTCTCATGGCCAGGCGCCTCGGCCGAGGCCAGCAGGTCGGCGACGGTGCCCTCGTGGGCGATGCGCTGGCGCAGATCGATGCCGCGCTTGGCGTCCTCGGGCGTGTAGCCGAGCTCGACGCCCCGCTCGGCGCGGTCGAACAAGGCCGGGCAGATCACCAGATAGCCGGCATCGGCAAAACCGTCGGCGACCGCGCGCATGTGGTGGTTCACGCCGAAAATCTCCTGCACCACCACGAGGGCGCGGGGTGCGTCGGCGAAACCCGCCTGGTAGGCGCCGAACTCGTGGCCGTCGGCGGCGGTGAGGGTGATCATCTGGCCCATGGGTGATGTCCTTGCCGTGGATGCGTTGCCGCGGCAGGTTGCCCCGATGGGCGAGATCGTCAACCTCAGGGGCGTGCGGCGGCAACGCGACCGGCAGGCACAGGCGCTGGCAGCCGCGGACAACCGCAGCCGGCATGGGCGCACGCGTGCGGAAAAGGCGCGTGACGAAACCGAGGCAGCCCGGCAGCGCGCCATCCTCGACGGCGCCCGGATCGAGCCGAATGCGCCGCCGCCGGACAGCGAGCCTAGTGGAGCGTGAGCACCATGCCCGGCACCCGCACCTGGGCGGCCGCGACCAGGTCCAGCGAGCCCACCCGGACCGAGTGCAGCCGGCCCTCGATCTGGCGTTCCCAGAAATCCAGGAACTTGCGCAGCACCGGATAGGAGGGCGCGATGTCGAGCTCCTGCCAGATATAGCTCTGCAGCACCGCCGGATGGTCGGGCAGGCGATACAGGATCTCGGCCGTGGTCAGACGGTAGTCCTTGAGCTGCTGGAACAGAGACATGGCACCTCCGATGACAGTTGGACGGCAGTGTCGGTCGCGTGACACCTGCGTGACGCTTGTTCGATCCTCTCCGGTCCCAAGCCCGCGACGCAATAAAAAACCACGTGCGGTCAATGGTTTAGCACTCATACCACAAGAGTGCTGCCAAATCCTTGACAGCCCCCGAGGGGAGGCCTAAATCGCCGTTGGCACTCCGGAGCCCCGAGTGCCAATCGCGTTGCGGGCACTCGAGCCCGGGCGCACAACAACCGGCGACGTCGCTTCCACGGAGGGCGCCGCCAATACGCTTTGAGGAGCGAACCGCTATGGCGAAGTTCCGTCCCCTGCATGACCGCGTCGTCGTCAAGCGCCTGACCGGCGAAGAGAAGACCGCGGGCGGCATCATCATCCCCGACACCGCCAAGGAAAAGCCGATGGAAGGCGAGATCATCGCCGTCGGCGCCGGCGCACGCAACGAGCAGGGTGCGATCGTCGCCCTGGACGTCAAGGCGGGCGACCGCGTCCTGTTCGGCAAGTGGTCCGGCACCGAAGTCAAGATCGACGGCGAAGAGCTGCTGATCATGAAGGAGAGCGACATCATGGGCGTGATCGAAGCTGCTGCCTGAACTGGCGCGATTTCGAACCGTTCTTGATTCCCTCTTCATCTAAAGGAGAATAATACATGGCTGCCAAAGACGTACGCTTCGGAAGCGAAGCCCGCCAGCGCATGCTGCGCGGCGTTGATATTCTCGCAGACGCAGTGAAGGTGACGCTCGGTCCCAAGGGCCGCAACGTCGTCATCGACAAGAGCTTCGGCGCTCCCCGGATCACCAAGGACGGTGTGACGGTCGCCAAAGAGATCGAGCTGTCCGACAAGTTCGAGAACATGGGCGCACAGATGGTGCGCGAAGTGGCCTCCAAGACCAACGACGTGGCCGGCGACGGCACCACCACCGCGACGGTGCTGGCGCAGTCGATCGTCCGCGAGGGCATGAAGGCGGTTGCCGCCGGCATGAACCCGATGGGCCTGAAGCGCGGCATCGACAAGGCCGTGGCCCACGTGGTCAAGGAACTCGAGAAGAACACCAAGAAGATCACGACGCCCGCCGAGACCGCACAGGTCGGCACGATCTCCGCCAACGGCGAGACCGAGATCGGCGAGATGATCAGCCAGGCCATGCAGAAGGTCGGCAACGAGGGTGTCATCACCGTCGAGGAAGCCAAGGGCATCCAGACCGAGCTCGATGTCGTCGAGGGCATGCAGTTCGATCGCGGCTATATCTCGCCGTATTTCATCACCAACGCCGAGAAGATGATCGCTGATCTCGATCAGCCCTACATCCTGATCCACGAGAAGAAGCTGTCGTCGCTGCAGCCGATGCTGCCGCTGCTCGAGAGCGTCGTGCAGTCCGGCCGTCCGCTGCTGATCATCGCCGAGGACGTCGATGGCGAGGCGCTCGCCACCCTCGTGGTGAACAAGCTGCGTGGCGGCCTGAAGATCGCTGCCGTCAAGGCACCGGGCTTCGGCGATCGTCGCAAGGCGATGCTCGAGGATATCGCGATCCTGACCGGTGGCCAGGTGATCAGCGAAGACCTCGGCATCAAGCTCGAGACCGTTTCCCTCTCCATGCTGGGTCGCGCAAAGAAGATCCACATCGAGAAGGAGAACACCACGATCGTCGAGGGCGTTGGCGAAAAGGCCGACATCCAGGGTCGTTGCGCGCAGATCCGGGCGCAGATCGAGGAGACCACCTCGGACTACGACCGTGAGAAGCTGCAGGAGCGTCTCGCGAAGCTGGCAGGCGGCGTCGCGGTCATTCGCGTCGGCGGCTCCACCGAGGTCGAGGTGAAGGAGCGCAAGGATCGCGTCGACGACGCGCTGCATGCGACCCGCGCCGCGGTCGAGGAAGGCATCGTTCCCGGCGGTGGCACGGCTCTCGCCCGCGCCTCGCTGGCACTCGCCGACCTGGTCCCGGCCAACGAGGACGAGAAGTTCGGCATCGAGATCATCCGCAAGGCGATCCAGACCCCGCTCCGCCAGATCGCGGAGAACGCGGGTGAGGATGGCGCGGTGATCGCCGGCAAGGTGCTCGAGAACCCGGAATACGCGTTCGGTTTCGATGCCCAGCTCGGCGAGTACAAGAACCTCGTCCAGGCCGGTATCATCGACCCGACCAAGGTCGTTCGCACGGCCCTGCAGGACGCGGCGTCGGTTGCCGGCCTGCTCGTCACCACCGAGGCGATGATCGCCGAGAAGCCCGAGAAGAAGGCCCCCGCCGGCGGACCTCCGGGCGGCGGCATGGGCGACATGGATTTCTGATCCGCCACCGCGGTTCGGAAACTCTCGCAACGAAAGAGGGGGCGGTCCTGCGAGGGGCCGCCCCTTTTTCACGTGCGACATGTTGTTACGTTACGATTGACACCGCCTAACCTTTCTGCCCCCATAACGAATAGGTCGTTGTAGCGCCGTCATCTCCAGCGTGGGCGACGGAGCGGACGGAACCCGGCGCGGCGGCCTGGCGGCGAGAAGGATAAACCGACATGGCGATCGGTTCGGTGAAGTGGTTCAACACCACAAAAGGCTTCGGTTTCATCATGCCGGATGACGGCGGCAAGGATGTGTTCGTGCACATCACCGCCGTGCAGGCAGCCGGCCTGCGCGGTCTCAATGAGGGCCAGAAGGTCAGCTACGAGATCGCTATGGAGCGCGGCAAGGCGGCCGCGACAAATCTTAAACCGCTAGACTGATCCGCGGATCATCGGGGGCAATCGTTCGGTGTCGGGCCTTGCGTCCGTCAGCGAGAGGTAGGCCCGCGTCTCGGCCACCGCTTCGGCAAGCCCGACGCGCCGGACCACGACGCCCGGCGGGAAGGCGCTGAACAGCCGGGTCGGCGTGCGCCGGTCGAGCAGGACGAACACGCCCTGGTCGGTTGCGGTGCGGATCAGCCGGCCGAACGCCTGCCTCAACCGAAGCCTGGCGATACGGTCGTCGTACGCGGCAGGCTGTCCGCCGGAAAGGTGGATCCGGCGCTCGCGGTGCAGGATGTCGGGCCGCGGCCACGGCACGCGCTCGAACACCACCAGCCGCAGCGCGCGGCCCGGCACGTCGACACCGTCGCGCATCGCATCGGTGCCGAGCAGGCAACTGTCGGTTTCGGTGCGGAACACGTCGACCAGCGTCGCATTGTCCATCGCATCCATGTGCTGCGCGAACAGCGGGATGCCGGCCTCCTCGAGCGGCCCCGCCAGCCGTTCATGCACCTGCCGCAGCCGGCTGATCGCGGTGAACAGCCCGAGCCCGCCACCGCCGGCTGCCATGAAGAGCGCACGGTAGGCGGCCGCGAGTGCCCCGATATCGTCATGCGCCACGTCGGTCACGATCAGCGCCCGGGTCTGCCGGGCATAGTCGAACGGGCTCGCCAGGGCCGCGCGCAGAGCCGGCGAGGGGAGGTGGGTGGCGCCGACCCGTGCCTCCGCGGCGGCCCATGCCTCGTCGGCGTCGGTTTCGCTCGCCTCCGCTCCAGAGGCCGCCCGTGGCTGGTCGCGCAGGGTGGCGGACGTCACCAGCAATCCGTGCGCGGGAGCGGCCACTGCGGCAGCGAAAGGCAGCGTCGGGTCGAGCCAGTGCCGGTGCAGCCCGACATCCCGCTCGGCTGCCCCCGCCGACCCGCCGCGTGCACCGGTCAGCCGCCGCTCCAGCCGCAGGAACATCACGTGGCTGGCGGGTCCCCGCTCGGGACTTGCCTGCCCCGGGACCTCGCGCAGCATGGCGATCCAGGCTTCCAGCCGCGCGATCGCACGTCTGCGGATGGTGCGGCACTGCGCCTCGATGCGCCCGCGGGTGGTGCTGTCCAGGGTGTCGGCATCCTCCTCGAGCTTGGCCAGCAGGCGCGTTACCAGCGTCGTCAGCGGTTCGGTGATCCGCACCAGCGCGCGTTCCAGCCGGCCGGCCGCGTCGGCCAGCTCGGCGCTCACCGGCTGCAGGTCGCACTCCATCGCCCCGAACGTGTCGCCGCGCTGCTTCGCCCGCGCCAGCACCTGCCGACGCAGCACGTGCAGCAGCGCCTCGGTCGGGTTGGCCGGCTCCTCGGGCGCGACCGCATTGCCGCCGGCCGGTCCCGCCAGCAACGGCAGCGCCTCCTCGGCCATCCGCATCGACCAGCCCGGCGCCGGCAGGGCGCGCGCCGCCATCAGGGCGGCCTCCATCGGCGTCTCGAGGTCCGGCTGCCCGACCACCAGCTCGTCCAGCCGCCGGCGCAGGCCCCGCGCGCGTGACCGGCTGCCCTCGGCGCCCAGCAGCCAGCGTCGCAGTTCCGCCGCCTCGAGCCCGGACAACTCGGCGGAGAACGCGCTGTCGGCGGCCTCCATGAGGTGGTGGCCCTCGTCGAACACGTAGCGGGTCGGCGCCGCATCCTCGTCCGCGTTGTCGCCGAACTGGCTGTGCCAGGCGGCCTGCACCATCACCAGCGCGTGGTTCGCCACCACCAGGTCGGCATCGCGGGCGCGGCGGATGCCATGCTCGATGAAGCAGCGCGTGTAGTGCACGCAGGCGCCATGGATGCACTCGCCGCGGCGGTCGGCGAGGCCGCCGGTGGTGCCATGTCCGAACAGCTCGGCGAACCAGCCGGGAAGGTCGCCGCCGAGCACGTCGCCGTCGCTGGTGGCGCCGGCCCAGCGCACCAGCAGCGACAGCGGCACGACGATGCCCGACGCACCCCCGGCGGCGGACGCCTGCACCGCCTCCTCCAGGTTCAGCAGGCAGAGATAGTTCTCGCGTCCCTTGCGCAGCACCACCCGACGGCGACGCACCGCCGGGTCGGGATGCAGCCGCTTCAGCTCGGTCTCGATCTGGCGCTGCAGGTGGCGGGTGTAGGTGCTGATCCAGACGGTGCCGGCATTGCGCTCGGCCCACAGGCTGGCCGGCGCCACGTAGCCGAGCGTCTTGCCGGTTCCGGTGCCGGCTTCCGCCAGGACCAGCCGTGGATCGCCACGCAACAGCCGAGGCGCGAACGCCGCCGCCGCCGCATCGGCATAATCCGCCTGTCCCACGCGCTGCTCGGCATCCGGTCCGAGCAGATCGGTCAGTCGCGCCCGTGCCTCCTGTGGCGCCACCTCGTGCTGGGCGGGCGGCGGACGTGGCGCGGTCTCCTCCCATTTCGGCAGCCGGCGCCAGACCCGCATCGCCTCGCCGGGCTGCATCGCTTCCGGAGGCAGCAGTGCCCCGACCCCGAGTCGCTGGCACAGCACCTCGCCCCAGCTCCAGCCGGCCTGGCGCATCCGCAGCACGAGCGCCCGCAACTCCGGACCGGAGCTGGTGTGGGCAAGCTGTTCGGCGCGATCCAGCAGCAGACCCGCGAGCTCCGGCAGCAGCGACGCGTCGGCATCGCCGATCTCCTGCGGCTCCAGGTCCAGCGCCAGGGCCAGCCCGCGCGGCGTGGGTGCCGCGGACCGCGCCGGCAGCACGAACGCGAACAGCTCCAGTAGGTCGTAGGCGGCCAGGCCCGGGAGGCCGAGCCGCCGGGCGTTGGCCGGGGCATGCACCACCAGCGGCGGGGCCAGGTCGCGCAGCGCGTCGACCGCCTCGGCCCGGGTGAGGGTGAGCAGTTCGCCGTCCGGTGTCAGCAGCGAGACCCGACCATATCCGGCGACGAGCGCCGGGCTGGTGGCGGGGGAGGCGGCGTCATGCATCCGCCCACACATAGCGCGCAACTCCCGGCCATGCGTTAAAGAAAGCCGGGGCCATGCGATTAAGAAGTGAGCCCGCAGGCAATTCCGCGATCGCGCATTTTGCCCTAGCCTGCGCCCCCATGTCCCAAGCTGTTCAGCCCGCGCGGCACTCCGGTCGCGATCCCTCCCGTCCCGATGAGCCGGCTTTCGCCGATCTGCCGAAAGCCTGGCCGTTCGAGGAGGCCGCCCGCCTGGCCGCGCACATGGACGCCAAGGGTGCGAGCCCCGACACCCCTGCACTGCTCGAAACCGGTTACGGCCCGTCCGGCCTGCCGCACATCGGCACCTTCGGCGAGGTCGCGCGGACCACGTGGGTGCGCCGCGCCTACACCGAGCTCACCGGCCGCCCGACCCGCCTGCTCGCGTTCAGCGACGACATGGACGGGCTGCGCAAGGTCCCGGACAACGTGCCCAACCGCGACATGCTGGCAGGCTTCCTCGGCCGCCCGCTGACCCAGGTGCCGGATCCGTTCGGCACCCACGAGAGCTTCGGCGCGCACAACAACGCCCGGCTGCGCAGCTTCCTGGATGGCTTCGGCTTCGAGTACGAGTTCGCCTCCTCGACCGAGTACTACCGTGCCGGCCGCTTCGATGCGGCCTTGCTGCGCGTGCTGGCGGTGCATGACGAGATCGTCGCCGTGATCGCGCCGACGCTCGGGCCGGACCGCCGCGCCACCTACTCGCCGGTGCTTCCGGTCCATCCGCGCACCGGTGTCGTGATGCAGGTGCTGATCGACGCCGTCGATGCCGATGCCGGCACCGTCCGCTGGCGCGACGAGACCGGCGAGGTGTTCGAGACCTTGGTCACCGGAGGCCACGCCAAGCTGCAATGGAAGGCCGACTGGGCGATGCGCTGGGCGGCCCTCGGCGTCGATTACGAGATGTCCGGCAAGGACCTGATCGAGAGCGTCCGGCTGTCGACCCGGATCTGCAAGGTGCTGGGTGCCGAGCCGCCGGTCAGCCTGACCTACGAGCTGTTCCTGGACCAGCACGCGCAGAAGATCAGCAAGTCCAAGGGCAACGGCATCTCGGTCGAGGAGTGGCTGCGTTACGCCCCGCCGGAGAGCCTGGCGCAGTACATGTTCAACCAGCCCGGCCGCGCCAAGCGCCTGTTCTTCGACGTGATCCCACGTGCGGTCGACGAGTACCTGACCAACCGGGCAAAGCTGCCCGAGCAGGCCGGCGCGACCCTGCACGCCAACCCGGCCTGGTTCATCGATGGCGGCCGCCCCGGTGGCGCGCTGCCTGTCTCCTTCGGGATGTTGCTGAACCTGGCGTCCGTCGCCAACGCCGAGAGCGCCGACGTGCTGTGGGCGTTCCTGGCCCGCTACCAGCCCGATGCCACCCCGGAGAGCGACCCGCTGCTGGCCCGCCTGGTCGAGCATGCCGTGTTGTACTACCAGGATTTCGTCCGTCCGGCGAAAACCTACCGCGCCCCGGACGAGCGCGAACGGGCAGCCCTGGCCGACCTCGCCGAGACCCTTCGCGGCGTCGATCCGAGTGCTGGCGCCACGCCCGAGGGGCTGCAGAACCTGGTGTTCGAGGTCGGCAAGCGACACGGCTTCCCGGAGCTGCGAGCCTGGTTCGGCTGCCTGTACGAGGTGCTGCTCGGCCAGAAGGAGGGCCCGCGCTTCGGCATCTTCATCGCCCTGTATGGAGTTCCGGAGACCGTCGCCCTGATCGAGACGGCACTCGCCCGGCCGCACCCGGCGCCTCCGGATCCGGCCGGACCAGGGTCGTAGGCACCGATCGGCAGCCGACGCGATGATGTCGCAGGGCCCCGCCGCCGCCTCGGAACCGTCTCGACCAGGCGAGCCCGGCTGCCGGCCGCGGATCTGGCAACGCATGCTCCGACGCCTGCCGCCGCTGCTCGGGCTGCTGCTGTTCGGGGGCGCGATCTACGCGGTGCAGAAGGAGGTCCGGCACCTGAGCGTCGGGCAGATCCGCGACAGCCTGCTCGGGATCCCGCGCATCAGCTTGCTCGCTTCCGCCGGCTTCACCCTGCTCTCCTACTTCGTGCTGAGCTTCTACGACCGGCTGGCAACGATCCATGTCGGCTGCCGGCTCAGCTTCGGACGTACCGCCTTCGCCGCCTTCTGCTCCTACGTGCTGTCGCATAATCTCGGTTTTGCGGCGATTTCCGGGGCCGCCGTGCGCTTCCGGCTCTATGGCAACTGGGGGGTGCGGCCCGCCCAGATCACCCAGATCATCGCGTTCTGCTCGCTCACCTACATCCTGGGCGCTTCCGCCCTGATCGGCGGCGTGCTGCTGCTGGAACCGTCCTCGCTGCCGATGCTGCTCGACCGGGTGCCGCACTGGCTGCTGACGACAGTCGGCGTCGCGGCATGGGGCCTGGTGGCACTCTATGTCGGATTGTCGGCACGGCTGCAGTCGGTCACGCTGTGGCGCTGGACCATACCGCTGCCCGGCATGCGTATGTCGATCGGCCAGGTCGCGGTCGCGGCACTCGACGTCGCCTGCACCGCCGCCATAGCGTACACGCTGCTGCCCGCGGGCATCGGCCTCGACTACCCGGCGTTTCTCGCCATCTACATCGCATCTTACAGCGCCGGGCTGATCGCGGGCGTCCCCGGCGGGCTCGGCGTATTCGACGGCGCCATGGTGCTGGGGTTGTCGCCCTACCTGCCGGCCTCGGAGGCGCTCGGCGTCATCCTGGTGTTCCGCCTCTTCTACTACATCCTGCCGCTGTTCATCGCCGGCCTGCTGTTCGCCGGCCACGAGGTGCTGCTGCGCGGCGACATGCTGCTGGCACGCCGCCACGGCCTGTCGCAACCGGCGCGGGTCCGTGCCTCCACCCTCATCCGCGAGAGCGAGGCCGACTTCGCGGTGATCGTCGCGGCGGGTGCGGTCTCGCTGTGCGGGGCGATGCTGCTTGCCCTGGGTGGGATCGGAACCACTCCGGACCTGGCATTCGTGCTGCCGCCGCCGGTCGGCCTGTTCAGCGGCGAGAGCACGCTGTCCTGGTTCCTCGAGGCCGCCGGCGACTACATCCCCTCGCTGATCGGCGCAGTGCTGATGGGCCTCGCGATCGGCCTGTCGCAGCGGGTCACGCTGGCCTGGGGCACGACGCTGATCCTGCTCTGCATCGCCGCCGCATTGACCGCCCTGCGCGGGCTGCCGCTGGCGGTGCCGGCCATGCTGATCCTGGCCGCCCTGGTGATCGCGCCGTTCCGCAGCTCGTACTACCGCCATGCCCGGCTGCTGAGCGAACCGCTGGCGCCGGCCACCGTGCTGCCGCTGCTGCTGCTGATGGGGTGCGTGCTGATCCTGGTGCAGCTCGAGCCGGCGATCCGCAGCCTGGCCGACAATAGCTGGCTGGAGCTGGTCGCGGGCAAGGGCATGAGCAGTCGCACGCGCCTGTCGGTCGGGCTCTCGGTGCTGGTCGGGCTGCTGGCGATCGCCCGGCTGATCCTGCCCGGACGGATCAGCCCGACGCCCTGGAGTGCCGAGGCCGCCGCCCGCTACCGGGCATTGGCGCCGGACAGCGCACTGCCGCTGGCCCCGCCGGACGGGTTGGTTTCCGGAGAGACCGGTCGGGCGCTGATCCCGTTCCGGCGGCTCGGGCGCATCATGGCCGGGCTTGGCGACCCTGCCGGTGCACCCGCCGACCAGATTTCGACGATCTGGCGCCTGCGCGACCTCGCGTTGCAGGAAGGCCGCGAACCGGTGTTCTGGCGGGTGGGATCATCGCTGCTCGACGTGTACGCCGATCTCGGGCTGCAGGCCTGGCCGATCGGGGCCACGGCGGGGTCGCGATCGCGGTCCGATAGCGCCGACGGCGATTGCTGCTACCTGTGCTGCCCGGCCGAGCGCGGCGAACTGCTGCTGGCCCTGCTCGGCCGGGAGTTCGAGCGGACCATCACCTGAGCGCCTTTTAGCGACCCTCAACTGATCGCCGTCTCCGCGACCGGCACCGCGCCCACGACGGCGCGGGGTGCAGCCAGCCGGGCGGCGCAGGCGGTGAGGGTCACCCCACCCAGGATCAGCGCCAGACCGGCAGCGTGATACGGGTGCAGCGTCTCGCCCAGCAGCACCGCGCCCAGCAGCACGGCATAGACCGGCACCAGATACATCGACGACGCCGCGGCGGCCGGTCCGAAGCGGCGGACCAGCGCCTGGTAGCTGCCATAGGCGCCGATCGACGGCACCACGCAGAGGAACAGGATCGCTCCCACGCTGCGTGGCGTCAGCACCAGGCCGAGATCGGGTTCACCGGCATGACGCGCGAGCTCCATGATCGCGGCCGGCAGCAGCATCAGCGCGGCACCGGTGGCCAGCCCGGCGAGGCCGATCACCGGCGGCAGCACGACCGGACGGCGTCGGCTCAGCAGCGTGTAGGCGACCCAGGAGAGCATCGCTGCGAAGGCCAGCGCGTCGCCGCCGTTGCAGGAGAGTGCGGTGATCGCAATCGGATTGCCGTGTGTCACGACGGTCACCACCCCGGTCGCCGCGAGCAGGATGCCGCCCAGCGCCGGCAGCCGCAGCCGGGTGCGGAACAGGATGCGCTCGGCGATGAGCACGAAGGCCGGGGCGGCGGAGATCAGCAGGGCGATGTTGCCGGCCGTGGTGCGCGACGCGGCTGCATAGAGCGGCGCCACGGCAAGCACGGCACCGGTCAGCACCAGCAGGGCAAAATCCGGTGACACCAGGCGCGGCAGGTGGGCGCGCCAGCCACGCGCGAACGGCAGCAGGATCAGCGCGGCGCCGCCCCAGCGCAGGAAGGCCAGGGTGACCGGCGGGATGTCGCCGGCGATCGCGCGCGCCACCAGCATGTTGCCGGCGAACAGCAGCGGGGTCAGCACGAACAGCAGCATGGCCGGCTGGAACCGGACGGTGCTGGCGAACGAACCGAAGCGGACCATGGGCATCTCCTGCGTGCGTGGAGAAGATGCCTCGGTGCGGTGGGATGATCTCCCTGATCTTTCCCAGGACCAGGCGGCCCGATAGAATAAATCCGGGCCTGCCGGTGATTCTGCAGGAGGACCATCTTCTGGAGTTCGCGTCTTGTCGGAACCGCTTCTGGACGCCACCGACCGCCGGATCCTTGCCGCACTGCGCGCCGATGGCCGGCTCAGCAATGCGAAACTGGCCGAGCAGGTCGGGCTCTCGCCGACGCCGGTGTGGAACCGGGTGCGCCGGCTCGAGGAGCAGGGCGTGATCACCGGCTACACCGCCGAGATCGACCAGAAGGCGCTGGGGCTCGCCGACACGGTGTTCATCGAGATCACCCTGGACCGGCACGACATGGCCCTGGTGCGCGACTTCGGCGAGCGGCTGGCGCGCATGAAGGAGGTGCTCGAGGTGTTCATGGTGAGTGGCGACTACGACTTCCTGGCGCGTGTCGCGGTCGACGGCACCGCAGGCTACGAGGTATTCCTGCGCGAGCGCCTGTACAGCCTGCCGGGCGTGCGCAACTGCCGCTCGGTGTTCACGCTGCGCACGCTGAAACGCACGCGCTCACCCGATCCGTCCTGATCGCGATCTGCCGGTCGTTCCATGCTGCCGGGCGATTGCAGCGACGGTTACGGGACTGTCGACGCCGGGGGATTGCACCTGCGAGCCTTCACCGCCGGCAGCCTGATCGGGATGACAGCATGTATGGATTGATCAGTTAATTCATCGCCCGCCCGGACGAATGGGATGAACTGATCGGAGTGCTGGCGGCCGGAACGACAGCGATGCCTGGTTGCCTGAGCTACATCATTGCGGAGGACGCGACACGGGGCGACGCGATCTGGATCACCGCGGTGTGGACCGACAGCGAGAGCCATGCTGCCTCGCTCGGGCTCCCGGCCGTCTGGACCGCGGTTACGAAAGGCCGTCCCTGATCGCTGGGATGGGCATGCGTGCGACGACGCATCCAGTGGCTGTCGTCTGAACATCAAGCGGTGGATCGGGGCATGATGCGCAACGGATCGACATTTATTGCCGCGCTGCTGGCGGTGGTGATCTTCAGGACACTCCAGGGTGGCGCACATGACGGCCCATACTGGTTCGACCTGGTCGCGGCCTCGTCGGGCACTGCGATCACCTGGGTGATGGGGAGGGTCTTCACCAAGCCGACGCGGCGCAGGCGCTACCGATGAACCGGCGCCTTGCCTGTGCGACGTCGGCGGGGCTTCGATGCCGGCCCGCCGCCTGCCGCGTCGCGAGCCAGCTCATCACGCAGCCCGAACGGCGATCCGCCGGCCGCTTGAGGAAGATCGTCGCGGATCTCGACCCAGGGCGCCTTCGAGCCGACCATGAAATGGATATCGGCTTTCCTGAGCGGATCAACGTCGAGAGTGCCTAGCCTGAAGCCGAGTTCGTACGGATTGGCTTCATCGCGCTTGTACAGAGGCGAGCCGCAGCACCTGGCGAAACACCGATGCACGCCCGGGCTCGACTCCCAGCTCGAGATCAGCGCCTGGCCGGTGAGGATCGTGAAGTCGGCGGCCCGCACACCGGCCGTCGTCCCGAAGCTCGATCCGGAATGCTTGCGGCAACGCCAGCAATGACAATAGGTCACCGGCCCGACAAGGTCGCCCTTGATCTCGTAGCGCACATGCCCGCAAGCGCAAGATCCGGTCAGCATCATTCGCGTTCAGGCTTTCCGGGGACCAGGTGCCGGCCGGCAAGGTGTTGTTAACCTCCGTGTGACCATACTGGTTTTCTCAGATCAGAGACGAGCCTCCGCATGAAATTCCCGCTGGATCGCCTGGCCGTGCCGTTCCGGATATTCCGTGTCCTCAGCCTGGGCCAGAAGCTCGCCGCCGGGTTCGCGCTGCTGACTATGCTCTGCGTCGGGCTCGGCAGCCTGTCGCTGGAGCGGATGGGCACGATGAACCGGGCGAACGTCTCGGTCCGGGACAATTTCCTGCCGAGCACGATGTGGGATGGCAAGCTCGCCCTGGCGCTGCTCAGCGTCCGTCGCTGGGAGGCGAGCTACATGGCGACGAGCTACGTCGAGTCTGCGGAGCGCCACGACCTGACGTCCAAGCTGGCGGCGGCGTTTGCAGCCGTCGATGCCGCGCGTGTCGGGATCGAGCCGACCATCGTCAAGGGTCCGGAACGCACCCGCTATACCAATGTGTTCGACAAGATCTGGCCCGAATACCACAGCGACGCCCAACAGGTCCTCGCCGACAAGGATGGGCGCCAGGACGCCGCCGCAACCGAACTCTACAAGCGCAAATCCACCAGGGATTTCGATACGCTCGTGCGGTTCGTGGCCTGGGATCTCGACTACAACCAGAAGACCGGAACGATCGCCTCGAACGTCAGCCGTATGGTGTACGACAATACAAGGTCGATGATCGTGCTCAGCCTGGTGCTCTGCCTCGGCCTCAGCCTGGCGACGACGATCGGCCTCATCCGCCATATCTCGCGCCCGATCGCGTCCATGACCGATGCCATGCGACGCCTGGCGCAACGGGATGTGACGGTGGCGATCCCGTCTGTCGGTCGGGGTGACGAGATCGGCCGGATGGCCGGCGCCGTCCAGGTCTTCAAGGACAACATGATCGCCGGCGACCGACTGGCGCTGGAGCAGCAGACCGAACATGACGCACGCGAGCTGCGCGCATCACAGCTGGCCGGGATCGTGGGGGATTTCGAGCAGGCAATCAGCGGCACGGTGTCGATGCTGTCTTCCGCATCCACCGAGATGGAAACCACCGCGCGGTCCATGACCGGGAGTGCGGCACAGACCGATACCCAGGCGACGGCGGTTGCGCGTGCGGCGGAGGAATCCAGCATCGGTGTGCAGACGGTCGCGGCTGCCTCGGAACAGCTCGCCGCGTCGATCGCCGAGATCAACCGACAAGTTACGGCGTCGGCCAGCCTCACGAGCCGGGTGGTGGGGAGCGTGCGCGACACCGACGGCACCGTGCGGGCGCTGGCGGAAAGTGCGGCCCGGATCGGCCAGGTCGTAGAGCTGATCAACAGCATCGCGAGCCAGACCAACCTGCTGGCGCTGAACGCGACCATCGAGGCGGCGCGGGCGGGCGATGCGGGCAAGGGCTTCGCGGTGGTGGCGAGCGAGGTGAAGAGCCTGGCGCAGCAGACTGCGCGGGCGACCAGCGATATCGGCGGCCAGATCGCCCAGGTTCAGGTGGCGACACGCGATGCGGTCGAGGCGATCCGCGGCATCGCCGTGATGATCGAGGAGATGGGCGCGATCACCACCTCGATCGCCGCGGCGGTCGATGAGCAGGGCTCCGCCACCGCCGAGATTGCCCGAAACGTTCAGAAAACCGCCATCAGCACGCAGACGGTCACCGCCAACATCACCGGTGTCAGCCAGGCCGCCAACGATACCGGTGCCACCGCTGCCGAGGTGCTGGGCAAGGCCGGCGACCTGTCGCGACAGGCGGAGACCCTGTCGCTCGAGGTCGAGCGCTTCATTACCAAGGTGCGCGCCTCCTGAGTGGCAACGCACCTAATCCAGTGCCGCCTCGTCATCGGTGGTGCCGACCTCGAGCACCCCGTCGATGTCGCCCAGCGCCGCGATGAGATGGGAGATCGGGCGTTTACCCTTGACCTGCATGCGGAGCGTGACCGCCCCGGGCCCGGCGCCCCCCAGATGGTCGAGCGCCTCGAGCTCGTGCTCCGCGAGATCACCGCTGTCCCGCGCCGACGTGTCGAGCCGATCCTGTCGGTCGAGCCGCACGTGGTCGATCGCGAAGCGCAGCTCGGTGCAGCGGATCAGGATGGTGCGCAGCAGGCCGCGGCCGTCGGCGTAGGCGATGCGGATCTCGCTGGCACTGCGGCGGTTCCGCTTCAGGCGGCGCACCAGCCGCGGGAAGCCGAGCATGATGGTGAAGTGGGCGAGCGTGGTGCCGATCGCGAGCAGCGGCAACCCGGCGCCGCATGCCATGCCGAGGGCCGCGGTGAACCAGATCGAGGCGGCCGTGGTCAGGCCGCGCACGATGTCGCGGCGCATGAAGATGACGCCGCCGCCGATGAAGCCGATGCCGCTCACCACCTGGGCGGCGATCCGCGACGGATCGAGCACGACCCGGTTCGGCACGATCACGTCGGTGAAGCCGTATTTGGAGATCAGCATGAACAGGGCCGACGCCACGCCGACCGAGGTGTAGGTGCGCAGGCCGGCGCTCTTCTGGCGGACCTCGCGCTCCAGGCCGATGAGCGCCGACAGCACGAACGCCATCGCCAGCTCGCCGAGCTGCAGCCAGCCTTCGCCGGTGAAGTCGGGCACGACCGTCCTCCTGCCTACGCCTCGATGCTCACCAGAGGTCCGCGTTCGAGTCGCGGCGCGGTGGCGATCAGGGCGACACTGTAGGCGTCCTGCGGGCTGGCGATCAGGGTGTCGGTGTCGGCGAGTTCGACGATGCGGCCGCCTTTCAGCACCGCGATCCGGTCTGCGAGCCAGCTGACGGCCGCCAGGTCGTGGCTGATGAGGACGTAGGCGACATGCTCCGCGCGGGCGAGATCGCGCAGCAGGGTCAGCAGCATCGCCTGGGTCGAGACGTCGAGTGCGGAGGTCGGCTCGTCCAGCACGATGATCTCCGGACGCGCGGCCAGCGCCCGCGCCACCGCGACGCGCTGCGCCTGGCCGCCGGAGATCTGGTGCGGGAAGCGCGTCGCCAGCGACGGATCCAGCCCGACCTTCTCGAGCAGCGCTGCCACCTCGCGCCCCAGCCGTCCGCGCTCGCGTACACCGCCGAGGCGCAGCGGCTCGGCGAGGGTGTCATGGATGCGCAGCCGCGGGTTCAGCGACTCGCGTGGGTCCTGGAACACCACCTGGATCCGCCGCCGCGCCCGCCGCCGATCAGCCACCGGCAGATCGGCCACCACCTGTCCGTCGAGCAGGATCCGCCCCTCGAAGGCGAGCATGTGCAGGATCGCCCGCCCGAGCGTGGACTTGCCCGAGCCGCTCTCGCCGACGATGCCGAGGCACTCGCCGCGCCGGAGCGTCAGCGACACGTCCTGCAGCGAGGGTGCGGCACTGCCATAGCGCACGGTGACGTTCTCCAGCACCAGCAGCGGCGCCAGCCCCGGCCGTAACTCCGGCGAAGGCAAGTGCCCTTGTGCCAGAACGGGCGGCGGTGGCGGGAACAGGCAGGCGACGGCTTCCTCGGCGTCACCGAGGGCAGGCGGAAAGCCGTCATCACAAGGTGGCCGATGGTAGGCGCAGCGCGGCGCGAAACGGCAGCCGGGAGGACGCGCCGAGGGACCTGGGAGGGTGCCCGGGATACCCCGCAGCGTCGCCTGTCCGAGCCGTGGCACGGCGGTGAGCAGCGCCTGGCTGTACGGATGACGCGGGTTGGCAAAGAACCGGCGCGCCTCGCCCCATTCGACGGCGCGGCCGGCATACAGCACGGTCAGCCGGTCGGCGTGCCGCTCCACGATCGACAGGTCGTGGGTGATGAACAGCACACCGAGCCGGTGCGACACCTGCAGCCGGGCCAGCAGCGCCAGGATCTGCCGGGCGACCAGCGGATCGAGCCCGGTCGTCGGCTCGTCGGCGATCAGCACGGACGGGTTGCAGGCCAGGGCGGCGGCGATCATCACCCGCTGGCGCTGGCCGCCGGAAAACTGGTGCGGGTAGTCGTCCAGGCGCCGGGCCGGCCCCGGGATGCCGACCTCGCCGAGCAGGTCGATCGCCCGCGCGCGCGCCTCGGCTCGACCACCCCCGGCATGCAGGCGGTGGCCCTCGGCGACCTGCGCGCCGATCGTGGCGGACGGGTTCAGCGCCGAGAGCGGGTTCTGGAACACCATGCCGATGCGGCCGCGCAAGCTCCGCATGCGACGCTCGTCCTGCACCAGCAGGTCGGTGCCCTCGAACAGCGCCTGTCCGGTGGTGACGGCGCCGCGCGGCAAGAGGCGCATCGCCGCCAGGGCTGCGATGGTCTTGCCGGAGCCGCTTTCGCCGACCAGCGCGGTCATCTGCCCCGGCCTGACCTCGAGGTCGAGCGCCTCCAGTACCTGCGCGCGCCCGCCACCGCCGATCGCCGGCAAGGACACGCCGAGCTGCTTGAGCGAAAGCAATGGCGCGGTCACAGCGGGCGTCCCTGTCGCGCCAGCATGCCCTGGCCGATCAGCGACGCCGACAGCAGCGAGGCGAAGATCAGCAGGCCGGGCGGCAGGATCAGCCACCAGGGGTCGAGCGCCACCAGCTGCAGCGCGCTCTCGAGCAGGCCGCCCCAGCTGGTATGTGGCGGCTGCACCCCGAGCCCGAGGAAGCTCAGCGCCGACAGCACCAGGATCATGTCGCCGACCAGGAAGGTGAAGTTCACCACCAGCACCGGCGCCAGCACCCGCAGCAGGTGCGTCGTCGCGACGTGCAGGAAGCCGGCGCCCATCTGCCGCGAGGCCTGGATGAACTCGCGGTCGCGCTGGGCCAGCGTCTCGTTGCGCACCAGCCGGGCCAGTGGCGGCCAGGAGATCAGCCCGAGCAGCAGGATCAGCGAGGGGGTCGCGAGCTTCAGCACCGACGCGAAAAAGATCAGCACCACCAGGCCGGGCAGGGCGAGCACGGCATCGAGCAGCCGCATCATCACGCTGTCGAGCCAGCGGGGTCCGAGTCCGGAGACCATCCCGTAGAGCAGCCCGGCGCAGAAGGTGACCACCGCGGCGGGCATCGCCACCAGCAGCGTCGACTGGCCGGCATCGAGCAGCCGGGCGAGCGCGTCGCGGCCGATCTCGTCGGTGCCGAGTGCGAAGCGGTGGCCGGGCGGGGTCAGCACGGCGGCCGGGTGCAGCGCATACGGATCGACGGTGTAGAGCAGCGGCAGCAGGAAGCAGATCGCCACGATCAGCAGCCCCAGCCCGATGCCGAGTCCGAGCACGCCGCGGCCAGGACCCGTGAACAGCCTGCCGATGCCCCCGCCCAGCCTGCCCGCGACGCTCCTGCCGCGGGTCCGGTCGAACATCGACGGACCGGCGAGCGTGCCCTCAGGCATAGCCGGTCCTGGGGTCGAGCAGGCCGTTCACCACGTCGGCGAGCAGGTTGCCCAGCACCGTCAGCACGCCGATGACCAGCACGATGGCGACCACCACCGGATAGTCCTGCGAGGTCGCCGACTGCCACAGCAGCCAGCCCAGGCCGGGATAGGAGAACACCGTCTCGGTGACGATGCCGCCGGCAAAGATCGTCGGCAGCGAGAGCCCGAGGATCGTCACCAGCGGCCGCAACGCGTTGCGCAACACGTGCCGCAGCAGGATCCGCATCGGCGAAGCGCCACGCGCGGCGGCGGAGCGGACATAGTCGCGGCCGAGCTCCTCATGCACAGACTGCGCGAAATAGCGCGACAGCGTCGGCACCGTGAACAGGATGATGGTGATCGCCGGCAGGGTCAGGTGCGAGACCGAGGCGCCGAACGTCTGCTCGGGCAGCCGGAGGTTCTCCAGCCCACCCGCCGGGAACCAGCCGAGCCCCATCGAGAACCACAGGATCAGCAGCGTGCCGGTGAAGAAGGTCGGCAGCGCATACAGTGCCAGCTCCAGCCCGCCGATCGCGCGGCCGATGCGGCCGGAATAGTACACGCCGTGCGCCAGCCCCAGCGCCAGCGCGATCAGCAGGCTGGCGGCGAGCGAGACCACCTGCAGCGCCAGGGTGTTGCGCTCGTAGGAGAGCAGCATCTGCCCGACCGGCCGGCTATAGATGTAGGACGACCCCAGCTGTCCGTGCAGCAGCTGCCAGAGCCAGCGCAGGTATTGCCGCCATATCGGCAGGTCGAGGCCGAATTCGTGGTTGATCGCGGCGATCGCGGCGGGCTTCGCACCCGGTCCCAGGATCGAATAGGCCGGGCCGCCGGGGGTGATGTGGATCAGCACGAAGGCGATGCTGACCAGGATCAGCAGCGAAAGCAGCGCGCTCCCGAGCCGGCGTTCAAGCGTGCGGAGCATCGGCACCCCCGGACGCGAGCGGCTGTCCGGGCGGGCAGGCGAGCGGGCCGGACAGGGTCAGCAGCTCTGCCGACCACATGCCGTTCGGGCTGAGGAAGTCGGTGATGCCGCCGAGGCCCGGGCGCACCAGCACGTTCGGGGTGGGGTAGGGCAGATAGAGGTGCGGCGCCTGGTCGGCGGTGTAGTCCTCGACCGCATGCAGCGGGCCGTCGCCGGAGCCGAACATCACGTCGCGATTGAGCTGGTCCATGTGCGGATCGAGGTAGTGGCCGAAATTCTCGGTGCCATCGGACGAGAAGAAATCATGCACGTCCGGGTAGGTCGCGACCGACCACAGCAGCACCGCCAGGTCCCAGTCATGGCCGTTGCCGTCCAGCGTCGCCAGCAGCTGGTTGAAGCCGACGAGCTGGATCGAGACCTCCATGCCGACCACCCGCAGGTTGCGCTGGATCACCTCCGCTTGCAGCGCATTCGTGGCGCCTTCGGCGGAGGTCAGGATGGTGAAGGCGAGGCGGTGGCCGTCCCTGGCCATGATGCCGTCCGCCCCCGGCTTCCAGCCATCCGCCAGCAAGCCTGCACGGGCCGCCGCCGGATCGAACGACAGCTCGGGGTAGCCGGCGCGGCCCCGGTCGGACTGCATGTCGGTCATCGATGCCGGCACCGGCGCGTGGTCGACGACGGCCTGGCCGTGGAACACCAGGTCGATGATCTGCTTCTGGTCGATGCCGCGGGTGATGGCGCGGCGCACCGCGTCGTCGGCCAGGAACGGCGCGTTGTGCGAGTGGAAATTGAAGTAGCCGTCGCCGTAGCCGAACCCCGGGTGCAGCGTGACGATGTCGAAGCCGGGCAGGCGGCCCATCAGCCCGGCCAGCAGATACGGCACGTTGGCGATGTCGAGATTGTCCGAGCGCAGTTGCTCCAGGGCGGTGGTGCCGTTCGGGAAGGCCAGCACGAGGCGCCGGATCTGCGGGTGGTGGCCGCCATAGAGCGGGTTCGGTACCATCACGATGTGCCGCCCAACCTGGTAGTCCTGCAGCAGGAAGGGGCCGCTCGACACCGAGAACAGGCTGGTGTCGGTCTGTCGCCGGCGCAGCTCGACCAGGCTCAGCCCATCGAACTTGTGCTTCGGCAGCGGGAAGAGAACGTTGCCGAGGCCGAGCGAGATGAACCAGTCCGGATTGACCTTGCGCACCATGCGGAGCTGGACCTGGTGGTCCGACAGCCGGGTGACGCCGGCGACCAGCGTGGGCATGCCGCCCGTGCCGTAATAGACGTAGCCGGTGCCGAGCCGGTGCATCAGGTCGAAGGTGAAGACCAGGTCGTCGGAGGTGATCGGCACCCCGTCGGACCATTTCCAGTCATGCAGGGTGATGACGAAGGTCAGGCCGTCATCGGGCGTCGTCACCGACTGCGCCAGGCCGCGCTCCGGATCGGGCTTGCCGTGGCGGTCGATCCAGACCAGCGGACGGAGGATCTGCTCGATCACCTGGTGGGCGCCGAGGGCGTCGGTCAGCATCGGGTTGAACGAGGTCAGCGTCGCCGAACCGCCCGATCCGACCGCGGTGGGGACGATGACGGTGCCGCAGGTGGCGCCGCCGGCCGCCCGGGTCGGACCGCATGCCATGCCGCCGAGCCCCAGGCACGCCGACAGCGCAATCGCGAGACGGGTGAGGAAAAAACACGCAGCCACGGCGATCCTGGTGCCAGAGCTATGGACGCATGTCCAGCGCGTACGCCACCTCTGCCTTCAAAGCGGGCAGCACCTCCTTGGTGAACCACGGATTGCGCGTTTCCCAGACACCGGTGCGCCAGGACGGGTGTGGCAGAGGGAAATAACGGGGCAGGTGGCGTCGGAACTCCCGCACGCGCTGGGTCATCGCGCCCGGCCCGAGCACATGCACCTGCGCGTAGGTCCCGATCAGCAACGTCAGGCGGATCGCGGGCATCAGGGCCAGCACCCGGTCCCGCCACAGCGGCGCGCATTCGGGACGCGGCGGACGGTCGCCGCCCTGCTCGAGGCGGCCCGGGTAGCACAGCCCCATCGGCAGGATCGCCACCTGAGCGCTGTCGTAGAAGGTCGCCTTGTCGAGCCCGAGCCAGTCGCGCAGCCGGTCGCCCGACGCGTCCCAGAACGAGATGCCCTTCTCATGCACCTTGGTGCCTGGCGCCTGGCTGGCGATCAGCAGCCGTGCGGTCGTCGACACGTGCAGGATCGGCCGGGGTCCGAGCGGCAGTTGGGCGGCACACACGCGGCAGGCGCGAACCTCGGTCACCAGCCGGTCGAGCGCCGCGTCCTCCGACATCAGCCCAGCAGCTCGTCCACGAAGGCCGGCACCAACAGGGTCGCCGGCCCGTGGCGGCTCTCGTCGAACTCCGTCCAGCCTTCCGACGGTTCGAGGTTGAGCTCCAGGGTGAGGGCATGTCCGGATGCCGTCTGCACGAAGCCGGCCGCCGGATACACCGTGCCGGAGGTGCCGATCGAGACGAACAGGTCGCACGCCGACAGCGCCTGCTCGATCGCCGGCATGTGCAGCGGCATCTCGCCGAACCACACCACATCCGGGCGCAGGGCGACGGCGCCGCAGCCGGGGCAGGCCGAGCCGGTGGTGATCGGGCCGTCCCATGCCGGGTTCAGCCCGCAGGCGGTGCAGCGGACGCGCCGGAGCTCGCCATGCATGTGCAGCATCCGCCGGCTGCCGGCGCGCTCGTGCAGGTCGTCGACGTTCTGGGTGACCAGCAGCAGCTCGCCGTCGAAACACCTGTCGAACCGGGCCAGTGCAAGGTGGGCGGCATTCGGCGCGACCGAGGAAAGCTGCGCCCGACGCGCATTGTAGAACGCCTGCACCCGGGCCGGATCGCGCGCGAATGCCTCGGGCGTGGCCACGTCCTCGAGCCGCACCTGCGACCAGACGCCGTCGGCGTCCCGGAAGGTGTGCAGCCCTGACTCGCGGCTGATCCCGGCGCCGGTCAGGATCACGACGCGGCGGGGCCTCGGCCCGGATGGAGGCACCGTCAGGGTCAGGGTTCGGAGGTCGGCCGAGGCTGCTCGCCGATCGTGAACATGACGACCTGCTCGCCGGCATGGGCGAAATACACCGCGCACGGGATCAGCGCGCCGTCGGTGACGGGTTGCGTCGCATGGGTGAGGTCGAACTGAGCCGTGACGGGATGCGGCTGGTCGTGCAGGCCGGGCGGCAGGTCGAGCCCGTTCTGCGTCGGTTGGTCGCCGGTCGGATCGCGCTCCTGCGCTGCCGCCGCCTGCTGCTGGTCCAGCGTCGGCGCCGCGATGGTCTGGTGCAGGGTGCCGTTGCGCAGGGCGACCTGGCCGAATGCCGGGCAGTCGACCCGGATCAGGCGGTCGGGCAGGTTGCCGTGATTGACGATGATCGTGCTGAGCAGCGCGCTCGCGTGCTGCGGATCGCCCCGGCCCCAGGACGGGCCGACCTGCATCGGTCCCGACACCTGGCCGGCAACGGCGTGCGCGGGTGGCGTGGCGGCGAGCCCGGCCAGAACCGACACGAGGGCAGCACCCGACAGGGCCGGCAGGCTGCCCGCACGGCTGCGTTGCCCGGGCCTCGAGCGATCAGGTAAGCGCATAATCGACCTCCGCGGTATAGACCGGCTGATCAGGGCCAGGTTGTGAGCTGAACAGCGTGAAGCTGTCGATCGTGACAGGTTCGGTGCGCAGCAGGTTGTGCGCCTGCACCCACCCGGCAAGCACCGCCTCCGCCACGCCGTCCACCCGGGCCAGCGAGACATGCGGCTGGAAGCGGCGGCGTTCCGGCTCCAGCCCGATCCGCTGCAGCGCAGTCTCGATCTTGCCCTGCAGGTGGTCCAGCCGCTCGTTGCGCGCGACGCCGGCCCAGAGCGTGGTTGTCATCGGCGCGCTGGCCGGCAGCAGGCCAGGACGCCGCGGCGCGCGATGCCCACCGAGTCGCCTCGCGCGCACGAAGGTTCCGGTCCCGGCGAGTGCCAGCTCGAAGCGACGGACCTGCAGCGATTGCAACGCCAGGTCGATCTCGTCGGCACTGTCGGAGCGGGTCTCGCCGATGAAGCGCAGGGTGAGGTGCAGGTTGTGCGGCGCGACCCAACGCGCCCCGGGCAGCCCGCCGCATAGCCCGACCAGCGTCTCGCGGTGGCTCCAGGGAAGTGCCAGTGCCACGAAAAGCCTCATCACGAGAGTCGCACGGCCGGATCAGCGCGCGCGCCGCGGCCTGGAGAACAGCAGGACGACCGCCGCGAGGATTGCCAGCATCACCCCGGTTCGCGCGGAGCCGGGCCGGTCCTCACGTGCCGGTGCCCGGTGTGGGCCGAGCGCCGCACCCGTCAGGCCGGGTCGGCTCGTGTGGCGAGGTCTGGGCATGTGGGGTCGTGTGCCTCCAGGGGTCGGGACCGTGCCCGCCCGCTCCGCGACCGTCAACGTAGCCCGCTGCGTGACCGTCGACCGCAGCCTCGCTCCGTGACCGTCGACCGTGGCGTTGCTCGGTGACCAGTAAACCAGTGGCTTGCCGGAGCGCGGCGGTGTCCTGACCGGGTCGGGGGCAAGCCGACGCTCGGATCTGTCCAGGGTTTAATGTAGAACCCGTGCCCGGGATCGGCTTGTCCTTGACCTGCCTGTCGGAACCGCCAACATACAACCAGACTACCGGGATCACCGGCGGCACAGGAAGTCACACATCATGGCGTTCGTTCCCGACTATAGAACCACATCGCGCGCCGCGGGTGCGGGCGCCCAGACCGGGGTCGTGGATCTCGGGCTCCGCTCCTACATGTTGCGCGTCTATAACTGGATGACGTCCGGGCTGGTCCTGACCGGCCTGGTCGCCTACGGCATCGCCCACAGCCAGCTCGCCGGGTTGTTCCACCAGCTGGTGATGACACCCTCCGGCTCGATGGTGATGAAGCCGACGATGCTCGGCATCATCTCGATCTTCGCACCGTTGGCCTTCGTGCTGGTGCTGAGCTTCGGCGTGAACAAGCTGTCCAAGACCGCTGCCCAGACGCTGTTCTGGGTGTTCTGTGCGGCGATGGGCATCAGCCTGACCAACATCTTCTATGTCTATACGGACATGTCGATCGTCAGGGTGTTCTTCATCACCTCCGCGACCTTCGCCGCGATGAGCCTCTACGGCTACACGACGAAGGCCGACCTCACGAAGCTCGGCTCGTTCCTGATCATGGGCGTGGTCGGCATCCTGATCGCGATGGTCGTGAACATGTTCCTGCACAGCCCCGGCCTGTATCTGGCGGTGAGCGTGCTCGGCGTGCTGATCTTCACCGGCCTGACCGCCTTCGACACCCAGCGGATCAAGTTCAACTACAACCAGTTCGCCTACTACGAAGGCGCCGACGGTGCGGCCAAGCGCAGCGTGTATGATGCGCTCACGCTGTATCTGAACTTCATCAACCTGTTCACCTTCCTGCTGCAGCTCACCGGAACGCGCAGCAACAGCAACTAAGCCTCGACAGCTTTGTCGATGAAGATGATCCCCGGTCTGCAAAGGCCGGGGATTTTGTTTGGGCGCAGGTCGCGGCGGCCAATCTCACCTTGGTGATCGATGGGCCCGAGACGGGGTCTTTCAGGACCGCGTGTGGTCATGCAGACATGAAAACGCCGGCCAGGAGACCGGGCCGGCGTCGTCGTGTCGGGCGCCCTTGGAGGGCGCGGTCAGGCGTGCTGGATCGTCACGTGATGGTCTTGAGATAGTCCGCGAGCTTGCTGGCGGCAGCGTTCTTGTCGATGTTCTCGAGCGCGCCGAGTTCGGCCGCAAGACGGTCCATTGCCGCTTCGTAGATCTGGCGCTCGGAGAAGCTCTGGTCGGGCTGGCCGGAATTACGGTGCAGGTCACGCACCACCTCGGCGATCGCCAGCGGGTCGCCCGAGTTGATCTTGGCCTCGTATTCCTGGGCCCGACGCGACCACATCGTGCGCTTGATGCGGGCGCGGCCTTTCAGGATCGCCAGCGCCTCGTCGAACAGCTTGCGGGTCGCGAGCTTGCGCAGGCCGGCACTCTTTGCCTTCGCCACCGGGACGCGCAGCGTCATCCGGTTCTCTTCGAAGGTGATATGGATCAACTCGAGCTTGTGCCCGGCGATCTCCTCGGTGGCGATCCGCTCGACCTTGCCGACGCCATGGGTGGGATACACGACATGGTCACCCTCGGCGAAGGGCTCGTCGTCCTTGGGCCTGCGTGCGGCCGCGGGACGTGGCGCCACTTCGTCGGCGTCGTCCGCCGCATCATCCTCCCCGAGCGATGCAACCGGCACGTCACTTAGTGCGACTGCCGACGACGGCTCGGCATCCTCGTGCGGACCCTGGGGGTCATGCTCCGGGACCTCGCCGGCGCCGGGGGCGTGATCCGGGTCGGGAGATGCATCCTGGATGACCTCGGCACCGACATCCCGCTCATGCTCGTCGAGCGCGTCGGGGCTGGTGGTCGACTGGGTGTCCTGATCGCTCGAGTGTGTCGCCGTCTTGGTCAGCACGTGCTTGGCATCTCCCGCTTCGGCCCGTGGGCGCGAACCCGCATCAGGCTGTTGCCTCGGTTCGGGAGAACCGGAGCCTGGAGCCTTGGCGCTCTATGGTGAAACGGCAACATAGCACAAGAAACGCGAAAACGGAACCCTCGGGCTCCTGACGCGCCGCGATCGCACAAGGCAAAGGAGTTGCCGCGCCGCCCGACACCGGACGACGCGGCCCCCGAAGGATGGAGTTCCTGGAGGTCCAGGAACTCGTGCGCCAGGCTTGCGACGCCTACGATGTCTGGGCGGTGGCCAGGTCGTAGATCACGTGGTCGGGCTGGCCGAGGGTGCCGTCCGGCGCCATCTGCTTGGTCGTGAACTGCACCTTCGTGAAGTTCAGCGAGATGCTCTCCATCGGGCGATCGCCGCTGGAGGAGTGCGAGTAGCCGCTGATGATCGTGTTGGTCAGGATCAGCGTGAGATAAATCTCCTGCTGTTCCTTGTAGGTGCGGGTGAAGTCGATCTGAACCGTGGCGCCGTGACCGGACAACGCCTGGGTCATCAGCTTGCCGGTGGAGATGTCGTTCTCCTTCGTGCAGGTGACTTCGCTGATCGAAGGCGCCGTGGACTCACGCTCGGACGACGAGCCGACGACGCTGGAAATTCCACGCCCCACGCCCCACTGAAAACCGTGCAACTCGATCCAGTTGGAGTGGGCCGTTTCGGTAACGTCGCCGGGTGCGCCGGGAAACTGCATATAGATTGCCATGTTTTCTCCTTTCTCGGGGGCCTCAGGTCAGCGAGTAACGAAAGGTGCCCACCTTGTCCACTTGAACCAGTATTCTCTCGATCGGGACCCCGTCGGCCATTCGGCTCAACACGGCGGTTGCCAGATCGGGAAGCAGCGTATCAGACAGGATCCCCTCGATCGCCCTGGCGCCGGCACTGCTTTCCGCACACCGCGCCGCCAGCAAATCGATGATCGCTGCATCGAACTCCAGTTCGGCACCGTAGCGATCGTGGAAACGCTGCCGTATCCGTTGGAGTTGCAATGCGGCGATTTTCCTGAGCGTTTCATCGTTCAGCGGCACGTAGGGAACGAGCCGGGTGCGTCCGAGAAACGCCGGTTTGAACACTTTCAGCAATGGCTCGTGCAGCAGTTCGGCGAGAGCCGATGCCTCGGGCGCGGTTTCGGGGTCAGCATACAACTGCGTCAGGACATCGCTACCCGCATTCGATGTCATGATGATGACAGTATTCTTGAAGTCGATGTCGCGGCCTTCGCCGTCCTTCATCTGTCCCTTGTCGAACACCTGGTAGAAAACGTCCTGCACGCCGGGATGCGCTTTTTCCATCTCGTCGAGCAGGATCACCGAATACGGCCGGCGTCGTACCGCTTCGGTCAGCACGCCGCCCTCGCCGTATCCGACATAGCCCGGCGGGCTGCCCATGAGCAGGCTGACCTTATGCTCCTCCTTGAACTCGCTCATGTTGATGACGGTGAGGTTCTGCTCGCCGCCATACAGCAGCTCGGCCAGGGTGAGTGCCGTCTCGGTCTTGCCGGTGCCCGAAGTGCCGATCATCAGGAACACGCCGATCGGCTTGCGCGGATCGGTCAGCCCGGCGCGGGAGGTGCGGATCGCCTGCGCCACCGCCGCCAGCGCGTGATCCTGGCCGACGATGCGACGCCCCATCGCCGCCTGCAGGTCCAGGATGGTGCGGATCTCGTCGGACTGCATGCGCCCGGTGGGAATTCCGGTCCAGGCGGCGACGATCTCGGCCACCGCCTGCGCATCGACCACCGGAAACACCAGCGGCTGCTCGCCCTGCAACGCCTGCAGCCGCTTGCGCTGCTCGGCATAATCGGTGCGGAGTGCGGCCCGGTCCTGCGGCGTGTCCGACAGCTCGTCCCCCGCCTCGATCCCGTCATCGGCCGGTCCGGCCACCGGGCTCAGCATGCGCGTCCGCAGATCCTGCAGCGCCACCACCACCTCGCGCTCGGCGTGCCAGCGCTCGACCAGCCCGGTATGCCGCGCCGATACCGTCTCGTGCTCGGCGTTCAGCGCCGACACCCGGTCATGATGCGCGGCACCGAGGGCGTCCTCCCGGTGCAGGCTGCGGCGCTCCGCATCGATCAGCCCGAGCCGCCGCGCCGCGTCCTCCACCGCAGGGGGTGCGGCGGACTGGCTCATCGCGACGCGCGCGCAGGCGGTATCGATCAGGCTCACCGCCTTGTCCGGCAGCTGCCGGCTCGGGATGTAGCGTGCCGACAGCCTGACCGCCGCCTCCACCGCCTCGTCGAGGATCGGGATGCCGTGATGCTGCTCCAGCGTGGCGACCAGGCCGCGGATCATCGAGATCGCGGTCGCCTCGTCCGGCTCGGCGATCACCACCGGCTGGAAGCGCCTGGTCAGGGCTGCGTCCTTCTCGAAATACTTCTTGTATTCCGCCCACGTGGTCGCGGCGATGCAGCGCAGCTCGCCGCGTGCCAGCGCCGGCTTCAGCAGGTTGGCGGCGTCGCCCGATCCGGCGCTGCCGCCGGCGCCGATCAGGGTGTGCGCCTCGTCGATGAACAATATCACCGGCGTCGGGCTCGCCTGCACCTCGCGGATCACCGCCTTCAGCCGGTTCTCGAACTCGCCCTTGACGCCGGCGCCGGCCTGCAGGAGCCCGAGATCGAGCGTGCGGATGCTCACATCGGCGAGGGCCGGCGGGATATCGGCCTGGGCGATCCGAAGCGCCAGGCCCTCCACCACCGCGGTCTTGCCGACGCCGGCCTCGCCGACCAGGATCGGATTGTTCTGCCGCCGCCGGGTCAGGATATCGATCAGCTGGCGGATTTCCGGATCGCGCCCGAGGATCGGGTCGATGCGGCCGGCGCGCGCCTGTGCGGTCAGGTCGACAGTATATTGAGCGAGCGAGGGCGATCCCTGCCGGGGTGGGCTGTCCGCCGAGCCGGCTGCATCCGGCGCCCCGCCAGCCGCCGCGCTGCCAGCCGCCGCCGCGCCGCTACCGAAGGCGCTTGCCGTCTCTCGGGATTCGCAGCTGTCACGCAGCAGCCGCGGCAGATCGGCGCGATCGATGGCGCTCTCGAGCCGGAACAGCCGGGGCAGGGTGCGACGCAGGCCCTGCGACAGATCCTCGTCGGTAAGCAGCGCCATCAGCAGGTCGGCCGAGCGGATCGCCCCGGCGCCGCGCTCGACCGAGGCCAGCAGCCAGGCCTGTTTCATCAGTGCCACGATCTCGGGCGACAGCGCCGGCGCGCGGCCGTTGCCGGTCTTCATGCCGTCGAGTGTCGCCTGCAACTCCGCGGCAAGGCGGCCCTCGTCGAGATTGGCTCGGGCCAGCAGCAGCGGAATATCGCTGCCGGAGGTGCCGATCAGCTGCAGCAGCCAGTGCTCGATCTCGACATTATAGTGTGTGCGGGAGAGCGTGAGGCCCGCCGCCGCTTCCAGGGCACGTCGGCAGGTTGCGTCCAGCCGTGCGACGAGCAGGGAGAGGTCGATGGCGGCCATGCAGTCTCCGGCTTGCCCAATCCTGGACCGGCAGTCTTGCACCGGGGGGTGCTTGACGTCATGGTCGTAACGTTAGGTTCTCGTAAGCCACCTGTCCAGCAAGCCGGTGGACCTGAAATTACCGGTCCGGCACTTGTCTTCTTCTTGTCGTTTTCTTTCCTGGCACCCGCCCGGCGCGTCCGCCCGGGCAACTCGGATATGAACGCTCTTGACGCTACCGGCCATCGATATCGACGCGCTGCTCCGCCCGATCTCCGAGGATAACCCTGCCGGCACCGATCCGCGCACCGACGTCTCGCCGCAATCGGTGTATTTCCGGCTGCGTGACGCACGCGCCGAGGCTCGCCAGATCGAGCGCAACGGCGATCACGACGGCGGCGACACGGGAACCCCCACCGCCTGGAACGCGGTCCGCGACCATGCGCTCACCATCCTCTCCGGGATCGGCAAGGACATCGAGGTCGCCGCCTGGCTCGCGGAGGCGCTGGTGCGTCAGCGCGGGCTGGCCGGCCTGACCCAGGGTGCCGTCCTGATCACCGGCCTGGTGCGTGGATACTGGAACCAGGGGCTGTATCCCGGCCCCGACGAGGACGGGCTCGAGGGCCGCACCACGCCGGTCGCCGGGCTGAACGGCGTCGGCAATGACGGTACCCTGATGCAGCCGCTGCGCAAGCTGGTGCTGTTCGACTACGCCGACCAAAGCGCCGTGACGCTGTGGCGTTTCGAGCGCGCCGAGGAGGTCGAGGGCATCGGCGAGGCGGCCAAGAAGAAGCAGAAACTGGCCTCGGGCGTGCTGCCGTTCCGCGATCTGGAGGAGGCCGCGCGGACCATCGGGGCAGCAAAACTTGCCGCAACCGGTCACGAGGCGGACGCGACGCTGGTGGCCTGGCGCGGCCTGGAGACCGCGCTGGCCGAGGTTGCCGGCCGCGATGCGCCGCCATCGACACGGGTCTCCGGCCTGCTCGAGAAGATGATCCGGATCGCCGAACGCTACGTTCCGGACCGCTTGGCGCAGCTCCGGTCGGCGCAGACCGGCGAAGCTCCGGAGGCGGTGGGTGACGGCCCCGAGGGCGCGGCCGAGGCGGGCGACGAGCAGGCGACCGGAGAAGGCGTTCGCGCGAGCCCGAAGCGCCCGACCCGCGAGGGCATGCTGGCGACCTTGCTGGAGGTGGCCGAGTTCTTTCGCACCCACGAGCCGCACTCGCCGCTCGCCTACACGCTCGACGAGGCGGTGCGGCGGGCAAGGATGTCGTGGCCGGAGCTGCTCGGCGAGCTCGTGCCCGACCCGGGTGCGCGCGCCGTCATCCTGTCGCAACTGGGAATTCGTCCGGATGCAGGATGATTGTCACGTAACGATCTTACGATTATTTCTGATACGGTCAGGATTGGGCCGCCCGCGTCTCAGCATTGACCGTTGCCCCACGCGGCGCTTAGGCTGAATTGGGCGCTCAGGCCCCGGGTAGCGTGCTCGCCGGCGCATGCGTCTGGCATTGGACCTCCTGATCTGTGCGACCTGGAGCCAGTTTCGACATTCTGGCACAGTCGGTGGACGGTGCGTTGACGGCGACAAGGAAGGGGCTCCGATGAGCGGAAGCATTCATGACAAGCTGAAGCGGGTGCGCCGTCCGCGCGTCCATATCACCTATGAGGTCGAGACCGAGGGTGCCGAGGTCGTTCGCGAGCTGCCCTTCGTGGTCGGCGTCATGGGCGATTTTTCCGGCGATCCGACGCAGCCGCTGCGGCCGCTGGCGGAACGGAAATTCATCCAGATCGACCGCGATAATTTCGACGAGGTGATGACCCGCCTGACTCCTGGCCTCAACCTCGTCGTGCCGAACAAGCTGGTCGATGACGGCACCGAGATCGCCGTTTCGCTGAAGTTCAACTCGATCGAGGATTTTGAGCCGGCGCGGGTGCTCGACCAGGTGCCGCCGCTGCGCGCGCTGTTGGAGACCCGCAACAAGCTGCGCGACCTGATGAGCAAGGCCGACCGTTCCGAGGAACTGGAAGCGCTGCTCGAGCAGATTCTCAAGCACGGCGAGGACCTCAAGCAGGTGTCCAGCCAGCTCGGCACGAAGAGCGAGGCCTGATCGATGTCGCAGACCACCTCACCGGACTCCGGTGCGCCCAAGACCGTCGAGACCACCGACCTGCTGAGCCAGGTCGTTTCCGCGACCAGGCAGACCGAGCCCGATCGGGCCCAGGAGCTGGTGCGGGCCCTGGTCGAGCAGGCCGAGGCCGGCACCATCAAGTTCGACCGCAACCTGAACCGCACCATCGAGCGGGCGATCGCCGCGATCGACGACAAGCTTTCGGCGCAGCTAAACGAGATCATCCATGATCCGCGCTTCCTGAAGCTGGAAGGCTCGTGGCGCGGTCTGCATTATTTCGTCATGAACAGCGAAACCGGCACCATGATGAAAATCAGGGTGCTGAATTCGACCAAGCGCGAATTGAACCGCGACCTCACGCGCGTGGTCGAGTTCGACCAGAGCCTGATGTTCCGCAAGATCTACGAGAACGAGTTCGGCACGCCCGGTGGCGAGCCGTACGGCGCGCTGATCGGCGACTACGAGTGGGGCAACCACCCGGACGACGTCGAGACGCTGCGGCTGATCTCCAACGTCAGCGCGGCCGCGTTCGCGCCGTTCATTTCCGCCGCCGGCGCCGGCATGTTCGGGTTCGACAGCTGGACCGAGCTCTCCAAGCCGCGTGATCTCGCCAAGATCTTCGACACCGTCGAGTATCAGAAATGGCGCGGCTTCCGGGATAGCGAGGATAGCCGGTTCGTAGCCCTGGTGATGCCGCGCGTTGTGGCGCGCCTGCCGTATGGTGCCGCGACCAAGCCGATCGAGGAATTCGAGTACGAGGAGGCGCCGCTCGACGTCGCCCGCAAGCCGGTCGCGATGCCGCACGACCAGTATTGCTGGATGAACGCCGCCTACGTGATGGGCGCGCGCCTGACCGATGCGTTCGCCAAGCACGGCTTCTGCACCGCCATCCGCGGTGCCGAGGGTGGCGGCAAGGTCGACAACCTGCCGACGCACATCTTCCAGTCCGATGACGGCGACATGGACGCCAAGTGCCCGACCGAGATCGGTATCACCGACCGGCGCGAATACGAGCTGTCCAATCTCGGCTTCCTGCCGCTGTGCCACTACAAGAACCACGATTACGCGGTGTTCTTCGGCGGCCAGACGGCGCAGAAATCGAAGGAATATGATCGTCCGGACGCGAGCGCCAATGCCCGTATTTCGGCGCGGCTGCCCTACATCATGGCGACCAGCCGGTTCGCGCATTATCTGAAGGTGATGGCGCGCGACAAGATCGGCTCGTTCATGGAAGCCGAGAATTGCGAGATCTGGCTGAACCGCTGGATCCTGAACTACGTCAACACCAACGAGAATGCCGGCGCCGAGGGCAAGGCGAAATATCCGCTGCGCGAGGCCCGGGTCGAGGTGCGCGAAATTCCGGGTCGTCCGGGTGCCTACAACGCGATCGCCTATATGCGTCCCTGGCTGCAGATGGAGGAACTCACCACCAGCCTGCGCATGGTCGCGCGGATTCCGGAAAAGGCCTGATCCCGGAAAACTCCATGATCGCCGCAGAGGCCGCCCTCGCATCTGCGACGGGCGGCCTTTCGCTCAGGGACGCGGTGCTGGAAGGCGGCTTCACCGGGCCCGATACGGTCGCGGTCGCCAACCGGCTCGGCCGTTTCCTGCGCGGTGGCCTGGACGGATTGTCCGACTGGTTCGGCCCCCGGCAACTGGCGTCGATGGCATCCCCAGGGCGTGATCCTGGTCGATGCAGCCCGGCAGATGACATTCGCGGATTGATCGACCGCGACATCGCGCTGATCGACCAGCTCATCGCCGAGCAGCTCGACGCCATCCTGCACGACACCCGTTTCCAGCGCTTCGAGGGCTCATGGCGCGGGCTGGCCTGGCTGGTCGACGGGCTCGATGCCTCGGTGCCGGTGCATGTCCGGGTGCTGTCGGTGACCTGGCGCGAGATCTGCCGCGATCTCGATCGGGCACTCGAGTTCGACCAGAGCGCGTTGTTCCGGATGATCTACGAGAACGAGCTCGGCCGCGCCGGCGGCGAACCGTTCGGGCTGCTGGTGATCGACCACGAGATGCGCCACCGGCCGCCGCGCCGCCGCATCCAGGACCCGCCATCGGTCGACGATGTCGCGGCCCTGGCCTCGCTCGCCGCCATTGCCGCGGCCGCGTTCGCACCCACGGTCGTCGCCGCCGCCCCCGAGTTGCTCGGCGTCGACATGTTCGGCGAGCTCGCCTTGTCGTTCGATCCCACCACGGCCCTGCGTGACGACGACCACGTCCGCTGGCGCACGCTCTCGACGCGCGAGGACAGCCGGTTCCTCTGCATCACCATGCCGCGGGTGCTGGCGCGGCCGCCCTGGACGGCGGATCCCGCGCGCCAGGACGGCTTCCGCTACGCCGAATACGCGCCCGGTCCGCGCGAACGTACCTGGTCGGTCGGCTGCTACGCATTCGCCTCGGTGGTGGTGCGCGCGCAGACGCAGTTCCAGTGGCCGGCCGACATCCGCGGCGTCGATCCGGATCGCGTCGGCGGCGGCCTGGTGCCGGACCTGGTGCTCGAGCCGTTCGGCACCGATCGCGCGCGCGGCTGGTGCCGGCAGGCGCTCGACCTGGTGCTCACCGACGGGCAGGAGCGGCTGCTGGTCGATGCCGGGCTGATCCCGCTGAACCGCCTGCCGCACGGCAACGAGGCAGCGTTCAGTTCGGTGCGCAGCATGCAGGCGCCGGCCTACCAGGAGCGCAGCGTGCGCGACACCGCGGCCGCCGGCGCCAATGCGCGCCTCTCGTCGCAGATCAACTCGATGCTCTGCGTGTCGCGGTTCGCGCATTACCTGAAGGTGATGGGGCGCGAGATGGTCGGCTCGATGCTGACCGCGGGCGAAATCGAGCGGCGGCTGCAGGGCTGGCTGTCGCACTACACCAACGGCAGCACCCGCGCCGGTCCGGAAAGCCGGGCGCGGCATCCGCTGGTTGCCAGCCAGATCAGCGTGCGCGAACACCCGGATCGTCCGGGATCGTTCGGCTGCGTCATCCATCTGCAGCCGCATTACCAGCTCGACGACATCGAGGCCTCGTTCCGGCTCGTCACCGAGTTGACCGCACATGGCTCGCGAACCTGACCCTGGCCCGGCCGTTCTCCTGGCGTTTCGTTTCCGATTGACTCGAACCCTGCAATCGACGGGAATACCGCAATCATGAGCCCAGACCAGATCGATGCCGGCACCACGGATGGGTCCGCCCGCACCCCCGGCGCGCTGTTCCGTGCGGGTCACCTGGAGGCGTCGATCACCGCCGCGAACGAGGCGGTGCGCAGTAGTCCGAATGCCATCGCGAACCGCCTGCTGCTCGCCGAGCTGCTGCTGTTCACCGGACGTTTCGAGCGCGCCGACACGGTGCTCGCCGCTGCCGAGGCGATCGATCCGTCGGTCGGGCTGGTGGCGTCGGAGTTCCGGCACCTGCTGCGCGGCGAGATCGCCCGCCGCCAGACCTGGCAGGAGGGGCGGGTGCCGGAGTTCATCGGCGATGCAAGCCCGGCGCTGGGCCTGTCGCTGAAGGCGCTCACGTTGTTGCGTGAGAACGACCAGGCCGGGGCAGCCGAGGCGGCGGCGGAGGCGGAGGCGATCCGGCCGCGGGTCCCGGGCACGCACGAGGCCACCGGCTTCGATGATTTCCGCGACGCCAACGATCTGTGTGCGAGCTTCGTCGAGGTGCTGACGGTCACCGGCCGGTATTTCTGGATGCCCACCGATCGCCTCGAGGACGCGGTGTTCCATCCGCCGAAACGCCCGCGCGACCTGTTCTGGCGCCGTGTCAGCATGACGGTGCGCGACGGCCCCGACGGCGACGTGTACATGCCCGCGATCTATGCCGGGATCGTATCCACATCGGTCTCCGACCAGGCGCCGGATACCGCGGAGGAAGCGCTGCGTCTCGGCCAGACCACCGACTGGAGCGGCGAGGCGCTGGTGACCGGTCGCGGGCAGCGGCTGTTCCTGGTCGGCGAGGAGGGCTTGGCCGCGCAGGATCTCGGCAGCCTCGTATTCGGATGAGGCAGCTCCGGTGAGGATGCAGCGCCTTCCGGTCGCGCGCGAGACCACCCGCCGGCTGCAGAGCTCGGTGTTCGACCGGCTGCTCGACACGGAAAGCGGGTTGCATCCGGGCATCGGCCAGGGACCGGTGCGCATCGACGAGTTGGCGGCACTCAGGATGTCGGTGCATCGCGACCTCGAGGGGTTGCTCAACGCGCAACGACCCTGGGCGTCGGTGCCGCCCGGCCTGACCGCCCTGCGCAGCTCCGGCCGGCAATATGGCCTCCCGAATTTCACCTCCGGCGCGCTCAACCGTCGCGAGGAGCGCGAGATCCTGCGCGAGGAGATCGAGACCACGATCAGGCGCTTCGAGCCGCGGCTGTCGCAGGTCCATGTCCGGCTGGTGGACGAGCCGGACCGGCTGCGCAGCACGTTGCGACTGCGGATCGAGGCCCTGTTGCGGGTCGAGCCGGTGGTGGCGCCGATCGCCTTCGACACCACGATCAATGCCGCGACCTCGGAGATGGTGCTGCACCTGCAGGGCGCGCATGGCCAGGCGCAGCAGCCGACCCTGGCCGGCACACCCCCCGCCGGCGACCGCTAGCCGATGTCCGACGATCTGCTGCCCTACTACAACCGGGAACTGGCCGCCCTGCGCGAGCTCGCGGTGCAGTTCGCGGAAGCCAATCCGAAGGCTGCCGGCCGGCTGCGGATGGGCACCGACGCGGTCGACGATCCGCATGTCGGGCGGCTGCTGGAGGGTGTCGCGTTCCTGTCGGGCCGCGTGCATCGCCGCCTCGACGACGAGTTCCCCGAGCTCACCGACGCGCTGCTCGGCGTGCTGTATCCGCACTACCTGGCGCCGGTGCCGCCGGCTTCGGTCGTGCAGCTGGTGTGCCAGCCCGACCTGAAGGTGCCGGTGCAGGTGCCGCGTGGGACTGCCATCGAGACCGAGCCGGTGGAGGGCGAGCCCTGCCGCTTCACCACCACGTCCGATGCCACGCTCTGGCCGATCCGTGTCACCAGCGTGCGCCTGACCGGGCTCCCGCTTGCCGCTCCGGTCAATCCGCAGGCGCGCCAGGTCCGCTCCAGCCTGCGCATCGTGCTGGAGACCGCCAGCCCCGACACGGTTTTCGCCGACCTCGAGATCGACCGGCTCCGGCTGTACCTTCGCGGCCCGATCGAGCAGAGCCTCGCGCTGTACGAGCTGGTCTGCCGCAACGGCGTCGGCGTTGCCTGTGCGGATGGCCCGAACGACGTTTCGCCGACGCTGCTGCCGGCTTCGGTGATCCAGCCGGCGGGGTTCGCGCCCGACGAGGCGCTGTATCCCTGGTCGGCGCGCTCGTTTTCCGGCTTCCGGCTGCTGACCGAGTATTTCGCGCTGCCCGAGAAGTTCCTGTTCATCGACCTGGCCGGGCTCGATGCCCGCACCATGCTGCACGCCAGCAACCGTCTCGAGATCTTCATCTATCTCGATCGTGCCATGCCGGAACTGGAACGTTCGCTGCGGCCGGATGCGGTGGCGCTGGGCTGCGTGCCGATCGTGAACCTGTTCGAGACCCGCTGCGAGCCGGTGGCGCTCACCCACGAGGACACCGAATATCATATCGCCGCCGACCATCGGCGACCGCGCGGGCTCGAGATCTGGAGCGTCGAGCGGGTCCGCGAGCTGCACGGTGACGGCTCGTCGCGACCCTGGCGTCCGTTCTATCGGCACGCGCCGCACGATTTCGCCGAGGATCGCGTGACCGGCCAGGGCGATGCGCCGGCTGCCGGTTTCTACAACGTGGTACGCCGTCCGGGTGCGCCGTCCTTGGGCGGCACCGAGCTGTATCTGGCGCCGATGGATCCCGACCTGTCGGTCGAGCGGCCGGCGGATGCGGTGCTGTCGATCGATGCGCTGTGCAGCAACCGCGACCTGCCGGCGCTGCTGCCGTTCGGCAACGGCCAGCCGCGGCTGCATCTGTCGGACGGGCTGGGCGGGGTGCAGTCGGTCGAGTGCCTGGTCCCGCCGACCGCTTCGCTGCGCGCCCAGCTGCATGACAGCCGGGCCTGGCGGCTGATCTCGCATCTGTCACTGAGCCATCTGTCGGTGGTCGGCGGTCCGGCCGGTGCCGAGAGCCTGCGCGACGTGCTGCGGCTGTACGACCTGCATGACAGCGCCGAGACCCGGGCGGCGATCAGCGGCCTGGTCGGGGTGTCCTCGGCAGGCGGCACGGCGAGGGTGCCGGGTGCGCGGCCGGGCGCATTCTGCCGCGGCCTCGATGTCACGCTCGAGTTCGACCCGCGGATCTGGGAGAGCGCCGGGCTGTTCCTGCTGGCCAGCGTGCTGGACCGGTTCCTGGCGCTGCACGCCACGGTCAATTCGTTCGTGCGCACCAGCGTGTCCCTGCAGGGCCGGCCGGGACTGGTCGCACGTTTCCCGCCACGCGCGGGCGCGCGGGTACTGTTGTGAGTGGGCAGCTGACCCCCGAGGCGGCGCCGGGGGCAATTTCGGATGCCGATCCGGACGTGTTCGAGGAGCCGGCCGATCCCGATCCGACGCTGATGCTGCCGCCGGTCGTGCTTGCAGCGCCGGTGGCCGCCCGGCGTATTCCGCGCGCGCGGCGCAGCCTGCTCGACCGGCTGATGCAGCAGCCGCAGCGCTTCTCCTTCGACGCCGCGGTCATGGTGCTGATGCAGGCGTCCGGCCGTCGTGACCCTGGGCAGGCGACGCAGTTCCACGCCCCGGTCGGCTTCGCGTTCCCCGGCTCCGACGTGCTGTCGGTGGAGAAGCGTCGCGCCGGCTTCGTCGCCACGGTGACGCCGATCGGGCTGACCGGACCCTCCGGCGTGCTGCCGCGGCCCTATACCGAGCAGGTGGTGACCGAGCAGCGCCGTCGCTCGCCGGCACTGGCGGCGTTCCTCGACGTGCTGGCGCAGCGCCCGGTGGCGCAGTTCGCCGATGCCGGCATCAAGTACCGCCCGCACCGCGCCGCCGCCGCCGCCAGGCTGGAGGGTGCGGGCAAGTCCGACGCTGCCCGGCCGGCGGACCCGTTCGCGGCGCTGCTGCTGGCACTCGGCGGTTTCGGCACCGCGAACCTAGTGTCGCGCCTCGGCGTGGAGCCGGAGCCGGTGCTGCATTTCGCCGGCCAGTTCGCCACCCGCCCGCGATCCGCCGACCGGTTGCAGGCGATCCTGTCCGACTGGCTCGGCCAACCCGTGGAGATCGAGCAGTTCGCCGGTAGCTGGTTGCCCGTCGCCCTGGAAGAGCGCTCCGCCCTGCCGGTCACGCTGTCGAACGGTGGCGCCACACCCTCCTTCAACCAGCTGGGCGTCGACGCCTCGGCCGGCGAACGGTGCTGGGACGTGCAGTCGCGCATCATCCTGAAAGTGGGCCCGCTGGACCGGGAGCAGTTCCGCGCCATGCTGCCGTCCGGTCGGCTGCTGCAGCGCCTGGTGGCGCTGGTGCGGGCGTATCTCGGATTCGAGACGGCGTTCGCGGTGAACCCGATCCTGGCCGGGGATGCGGTGCCGCCACTGCAGATGTCAGGGGATACGCCGCCGCAGCTCGGCTGGAACAGCTGGCTGGGCTCGGCCGGCGCGCGCACCGGGGACGCCGACGAGGCGCTGTTCGAGGCCGAGCAGGTCGAGGTGGCGCAGGCCGGTGTGGCGCAGGCCGGTGTGGCGCAGGTCGGTGTGGCGCAGATCGGGGCGGGGCACGCATGAGCTGGAGCCACGGCTACGTCGCCGATGTGCCCTACACCGCCAGCTATCACGCCTACCAGGCGCCATCGCAGCTGGGGCTGGCCTGTCTGCTGAACCGCGTCCACGCCCCACTGCCGGCGCGACGCGACGACCTCACCTATGTCGAGGTCGGCTGTGGCCGCGGGCGGACGGCACTCTGCCTGGCAGCGAGCAACCCCGGCTGGCGTGTGATCGGCATCGACCTGCTGCCGGCCCACGTCGCCGAGGCGCGCGAGATCGCAACCGAAGCCGGGATCGGCAATGTCGAGTTCATCGAGGCCGACCTCGCGAGTTTCGATGCGTCGCTGCTGCCGGAGATCGATGTCGCCAGCGCGCACGGGTTCTGGAGCTGGGTCGCCGATCCGGTGCGGGACGGCCTGGTGCGGATCCTGGCAGCCCGGCTGCGCGCCGGCGGGCTGCTGCATCTGAGCTACAACGCGCTGCCGGCCTGGCAGGAGGCGATCGGGCTGCAGCGGCTGCTGATCGAGGCCGGCGACCGCATCGGCGGGCGCAGCGACCATCGTGCGGCGGGTGCGCTCGAGCTGGTGCAGGCGCTGCGTTCGGCCGGTGCCGCGCACCTCAACACGCCCTACGTGTCCGGGCTGATCGACCGGGCGCGCGGCCTGGCGCCCGGCTATGTCAGCCACGAATACATGAACCGGAGCTGGCGGCCCTGCTTCCATGCCGACGTGCTCGACGCGCTGGCGCCGGCGCGGCTCGACCATGTCGGATCGGCGGTGCTGCTGGAGAATTTCCCCGAGCTGGTGCTGACCGACGCGCAGCGCGCAATCTGCGACCGCATCGACGAGCCGCGGCTGCGCGAACTGACCCGCGACATCTGCATGCAGCGCGCCTTGCGGGATGACGTGTATGTGCGGGGCGCCCGCCGGATGTCGCGCGAGGCCCAGGAGCAGGCGCTGGCCGAGCTGACAGTGTGCCTGACCCGGCTGCCGGACGAGATCGTCTATGCGCTGAAGACCGCCAGTGGCACGGCGACGCTGACCCCCGAGTTCTTCCGGCCGGTGGTGCAGGCGCTGGGTGAGGGGCCGCGTCGGGTCGGTGACCTGCTGTCGATCGCGGCGGCGGCAGGCCAGGGTCAGGGCGGCGTCGGTCGGGCGATCGACCTGGTCGGCATGCTGGTGGGCTCGGGCCAGGCGATGGTGGTGACGCGGCCGGAGGCGTCCGTGGACAGCGCCGGATCCGCGGCCGGGAGGCTGAACCGCGCGATCGCCGGGCGCATCACGGCCGACGAGCCCGGGCCATCAGGCGAGACCGGGCAATGCGGCCTGGCGAGCACGCGTCTCGGGGCCGGTCTGGCCTGCGCTCCGGACGCCTTGGTCGCGGCTGTGCAGGCGGCCGGCCCGCCCGGTGACGCCGCACCGCCGGTCGATGCGAGGCTGCCGACATGGCGTCACGCCGGTATCCCGGGTATTCCGCCTGAGGCTGACGAAGTCCTGCAAATGCGATCGATCTTGTAACGGCTTCCGACGTTGATCAGGCTGGCATAAGGTCACGTTATGACGTTCATCGAGAAATCGCGCCGGGGTGCGACGATCCGCCCAACCGCGTTTGCCGCCGATACAGCCGGCGTGCTGCGTCGCGCTCTGCTTGCCGCCACTCTCCTGTCGCCGCTGATCGCCACGGCAACTGGCGCGGCGCAGGCGGCTGACGCTCCGGTCGTCCCGTCCGCATCCGCGGCATCGACCGGTTCGGCGCTGCTGATCGGCAACGGCCGGTCCGCATCGCTGCCCGCCCTGCCGGATTGCGAGCCGGCGCTGCGCGACCTCGGCGATCGGCTGCGCGGCCAGGGCGACGATGTGACGGAGGTAATGGATGCACCCGGTCCGGCCCTGCGCGCGGCGATCGGGCATTTTGCCGCAGACCTGTCACTGTCCGGGCATGTGGTGGTGGCGTATTGCGGCTATGCGATGGCCGATGCCGACAAGCTGTTCCTGCTCCCCGCCGACGTTGCCGACGTGCAGCCGGCTGACCTGCCGCGTCGGGCGCTGATCGCCCGCACCGTGTCCCGCATCCTGGCCCGCCACGCATCGCTGTTCGTGGCCGAGCTGCATGTCCCTCCCGGTCCGGGCAACGCGGCGGCCGTCACCTCGGGGATCCAGTCGCTGCGTGAGGAGACCGCGCCGGACACGCATTTGGCGGTGGCACTGGAGCCTGCCGCCGCCGGCGCGTCGCTGATCGGTGCCTTCGCCAGCGCGGTCTCGACCTCGAAGGACTGGCACAACTTCTCCGAGCCCGTCGCCGGCGCGACCCCGCATCCGGCCGCGACGCCCCCCGCACCGACGGCCTCGACTGCGACCTCGCCTGCGCCGAGTGCTGCCGGGCCGTCGCCGTCCGCACCGACAGTTCCGGGTCCGGCGGGTCAGGCCGACGCCGCCGCAAGTCCGGGCGTTGCAAGTTCGGGGTCTGCGAGCCCGGGAACGGCGGGCCCTGGGGAGGCGACCGCACCCGCAACGCCCGGGCCGGACCATTCGGCGTTGCCGACTAAGGCCGGTGCCGCCGGATCGGACGCCGCATCGGCGCCGACCCCGGGCACGTCGCAGGGTGTGCCTGCGGCCACGGCCAGCGCGCACGCGGCGGACAGCGCGCCGTCTCCGGCAATCCCCGGCACTCCCGCCACCGGCACGCCGGTCGCGAGTACCGGACCGCACCCGGCGCCCGGTGCGGGGGATTCCAAGCCGATCAGCCTGGTGCCGCCGCGCAAGCCGCATGTCCGGCCGCCGCCGCCTCCCGATGATGGCGGATCGCCGACCATCCGGCGCATCCAGGTGGCGCTGGTGGCACGCGGCCTGATGAAGGGCGACGTCACCGGCCATACCGACCCGGCGACGCAGGGGGCGGTCAGTGCCTACCAGAAGTCGCTCGGCCATCCGGCGACCGGCTTCCTGACCTATCAGGAGATGTCGAGCCTGGAGCCCAAGAAGTGAGTCCCGGTTCGATGAGCCTGCGCCTGAAATTCAACCTGGTGATGCTGGCGACCTTCGTCGTCGGGCTGCTGCTGGCGGCGTTCTTCGTGCATCGGATCAGCGTCGAGACCGCAACCCAGTCGCAGCTCGAACAGGCGCGGGTGATGATGGGCGAGGCGCGTGCCACCATCCACTACACCGACAGCGAGGTGGCGCCGCTGCTCGCCGAGCAGATGAAGGTGCAGTTCCTGCCGCAGGCGATCCCGTTCTTTGCGGCGGCCGAAAGCTTTCGGCTGCTGACCCGCGACTTCCCCGACTACATCTTCCACCAGGCGACCACCAACCCGACCAACCCGTCGGATCTTCCGGCACCCTGGGAGGCGGCGATCATCCAGCGCTTCCGCGACGACCCGACCCTCACCAGGCTGGTCAGCCAAAGCCAGGTCCAGGTGGGTCAGGACGGGAAGGCGCATGGTGGGGTCGGGAGCGCTGGCGAAGGCGGCCAGGTGTTGTCCTACGCGTTGCCGATCAAGGTGACGGAACAGTCCTGCCTGTCGTGCCACTCGACGCCGGAGGCAGCACCCACCACCCAGCTCGACGTGTACGGCTCGAAGAACGGCTTCGGCTGGCACATTGGCGACATCGTCGGCGCGACCATCGTCTCGGTGCCGGAAACCTACGCGCTGCAACGGGCCAACCACCTGACGCTGGTCACTGTGGGCTGGCTGGTGGTGGTGTTCGCGGTGATGCTCGGGCTGGTCAACCTGCTGCTGAATGCGGTGATCATCCGGCCGGTGCGCCACATCACCGAGATTGCCGACCGGGTCAGCCTCGGGGACTTCACCGCACCCGAGTTCGAGGTTGGCGCAAAGGACGAGATCGGCTCGCTCGCGACCTCGTTCAACCGCATGCGCCGCAGCCTCGAGAACGCCATGAAGATGCTCGGTGACTGAGGCGGGGGTCACCCGGGGTGGGGCGGCCAGCGTGAGGAGTGCCGAGCTTCCGCCGCGCATCGGGCGCTTCGAGATCCAGTCGCTGCTGGGGCGCGGCGCGATGGGTGTCGTGTATCGTGGCCATGATCCGGAGATCGACCGGTCGGTCGCGATCAAGCTGGTGCGCGCCGACCTGCTCGACGGCGACGAGCGCGATGCCTATCTGGAACGTTTCCGCAACGAGGCCAAGATCGCTGGCCGCTGCATGCACGCCAATATCGTCGGCATCTACGATTTCGCGCTGTTCGAGGGCAACCCGTACCTCGTCATGGAATATATCGACGGCGTCGGGCTCAACCAGGCGGTGGCGCGCGGCACCAAGTTATCCATGCAGGAAGCGGTGCATATCGCGCTGCAGGTGCTCGACGCGCTGGATTATGCGCACCGCTTCGGCATCGTGCATCGTGACATCAAGCCGGCAAACATCCTGCTGACCCGGCAGGCGCGGCTCAAGGTCACCGATTTCGGCATCTCGCGGCTGGCCAGCACCGAGCTCACCGCCGCACCGCTGATGATCGGCACGCCGAGCTACATGTCGCCGGAGCAATGCACCGGCGATCCGATCGACAGCCGCAGCGACCTGTTCTCGCTCGGCAGCATCCTCTACGAGTTGCTCGCCGGCGAGCGTCCGTTCCAGGGCATCAGCTACACCGAGACGATCTTCAAGCTGGTCAACCAGCCGCACCAGAGCCTGCTCGAGCTGCGCCCGGACCTGCCGCTGCATCTGAGCGAGATCCTCGACAAGGCGCTGGCCAAGAAACCCGCCGACCGGTTTGCCGACGCGCTCGAATTCGCCGCCGCCCTGCGTTCGGTGCCGCCGCCGCTCGACGCGATGCCGACGGCGGTGTCGGGCGTGAGCATCCCGACGGGCTCGGTCGCCGAGCCACCCGACGCCGATCCGGACCTCGACACGATCAAGGTGCCGATCCAGAAGCCGGTGCCGTCGGGCTGGGGCGATCTCGCCGCCACGAGCACGTCCGGGACCGGCGGCTCCCGGACCGGCAGCTCGGCCACTGGCAGCCTGGGTACGGGCATCTCGGGCACTGGCCGCCCGGGCTTCGATCTCGACCCGGCGCTGGTGGACACCATCATCCGGCGCCTGGCGCTGCGGGTCGGGCCGATGGCGCGTGTGTATGTCCGCCAGTCGCTGCGCGAGGCACGATCGCCGGACATGTTCTGCGACCTGCTGTCGGGCGGCATTCCGGATGCCAGGGAGCGGGAAGGGTTCCTGCTCGAGGCGCAGGGGCTGTTGAAGCCGCCGGTCGTCGAACCGCCCGCACCCGGCCCGAGTGCCGAGGAGCCGACGCCGCAACCCGAGCCGGCGCTGCGTGCGGCCGACGCGGCGCCGGTGTTGCCGCATGCGGATGCGTCGTCCGCCGGGATTGCGCCCGCGATGCCAGTGATCCCTCCGAGCCCGCAGCCACAGCGGCTGCTCACCGAGGAGGACATCCGGCGCACCATCGCGGCACTTGCCCAGGTGATCGGCCCGATCGCGCCACAGGTGGTGCGCCGGGCGGTGGTGCGCGCGCATGATCGCGCGTCACTGGCAAACCTGTGCGAAAATTTCATACCCCGGGACTCGGAGCGGATGACGTTTCGCGCGCTGCTCGGATTCTCGGAATGAAAATGCACCGGACAGCGCCGGTATCCGGCCACCGGCCATTCGTCGGTGGCCGCTTCGAGTGCGAAATATGGCGGTGCGGCCGGGTTGATGTCATGATCAACATCCGAGACGGGTCACCACCGCAACGGAGAAATTACTGACGATGTCTGGTGGACAGCTTCAGGCCCTGTTGCTGCTGACGTCGCCGCTCGGCGATGACAGCCTGCCGTTCCAGGAAAGCGTACTGCATGGTGTCGGCCTGCACGCGCAGGAGGAAATCAGCCGGCCGTTCGAGGTGTCGATCACCGTCGTTTCGACCACGCGCAGCATCGATCCGGACGAGCTCGTGTATCAGCCGGTGGGACTGACCGTTCGCAAGCAGCCGGGTGCGGATCGGTTCTTCAACGGCATCGTGCGGTCGATGAGTGCGATCGGCCAGGCGCAGCGCTCGCGCTGGATGTACCGGCTGGATGTGGTGCCGCGGCTATGGTTCCTGGGCCAGACCGAGGATTGCCGGATATTCCAGAACAAGACGGCGCAGGACATCCTGCAGACGATATTCTCCGAGCATTCCATCCAGCCGGTGGAGTTCCGCATCTATGGCGACAAGCCGGTGCGGGAATACACCACGCAGTACAACGAGACCGACCTCGCCTTCGTGCATCGGCTGATGCAGGAGAGCGGCTGGTTCTATATTTTCGAGCACACCAAGAGCACGCATACGCTGGTGGTCACCGACCGCAACCAGAGCTTCAAGCCGGTGTCGAAACCGCCGCACTGGGTGATCCACGAGGGCAACAATATCGACGTGTTCGACCAGTGGGGCGAGGCGCTGTCGACCGCGCATGGTGAGGTGAAGCTGCAGGATTACGATCCGACCCGGCCGAACACGCCGATCATCGGCACCCAGACCACCACGCAATCGACGCCCGGCGCCGCGACCCGCGACGTGTTCAACTGGCCGGCACTCACCACCGACAACAAGATCGCCGGCGACCGTGCGAAATACCGCATCGAGAATGCGGAAGCCGCCGCCTCGCTGTGTCATGGCCATGGCTACGACCAGGAATTCATGCCGGGACGCCGCTTCACCCTGGCGAAGGATCCGTTCACCGAGGCCGAGGGCATCGATTACGCGCTGCAGTCGGTGCGTCACGAGGCCAGCGACGATACCTGGATCGGCGGCGCGCAACGGCCGCATTACGAGAACAGCTTCAGCTGCTTCCTGCAGAAAACCAATTGGCGGGAGCCCGCGCGCAACACCAGGCCGGCGATGACCGGCATTTTCTCGGGCATCGTGATCGGCAACGACGGCGAGGAAATCCACGCCGATAAATACGGTCGCATCAAGGTGCGGCTGATGTTCGACCGGCGCAAGGATACGGTCGCCGGGATGGCGACGTGGGTGCGTGTGATGCAGCCCTGGTCGGGCAACACCTGGGGCTGGCAGCATCTGCCGCGGGTCGGCAGCGAGGTCGCGGTCAGTTTCATGGACGGCGACCCGGACTCGCCGGTGGTGGTGGGCTCGTTCTACAACCAGAACCAGATGCCGGTGTTCGAGATCCCGGGCCAGCAAACGAAGCAGGGTTTCCGCAGCCGCTCGACGTTGCATGGCGGCACGCAGGATTATTCCGAGTGGTCGGTCGACGACAAGAAGGGCGAGGAACTGCTCTTCGTGCATGCGCAGAAGGACTACACGACCGAGGTCGAGAACGACCAGCGCCTGACCGTCGATCGCGACCGCATGGTGACGGTCAAGCGCGACGAAACCGTAATGGTCACGCGCAACCACAGCCTGGCCAGCGAGACCGGCCACGTCACCATCGAGGCTGCGCTCGGCATCACCTTCCGGGTGGCGGAGAACACCATCCGGATCACGCCCGAGGGCATCCTGATCAACGGCATGACGGTGAACATCGTGGCAGACGCGGTCATGTCGCTGACCGGCGCCAGTGTCGTGAACGTGGAGTCCGCGGCGATGGTATTGCTCGACGCGCCGCTGATCTTCTCGACGGTGCCGGTGGTGCCCAATCCGGAAGAGGTGGAAACTGAATCTGCCGTCATCGAGGCCAGCATGACGGCGCTCGCCGCCTCCGACGTGTGATCGTCATGAGTGATCTGTCGAGATCGTCCAGCTTGCCCCTGTCGGACCGCGCCCCGGTGCCGCACAAGCTGCGCCAGATGCCGGCCGCCTGGCTGCAGCAACGGCTGAAACTGGTGCCGGCCTCGCCCATGCTGCGTGACCGGCCCTCCTCGCTGGTTCTGCTGGACCGTCTCGAGCGGGCGGCGGAGACCGACGCGGCACTCTGCCTGTCGGCCCATGCGCTGCCGCCGCGCGAGGCGGTCTGGTGGGCCTGCATGTGCGCCCGCTCCACGGCACCCGCGGCCGCGCTCGACGCCGACTCCGCAGCCGGGCACGCGGCCGAGGATTGGGTGCGCAGCCCGGGCGATGCGGCGCGCGCACGCGCCTACCGGCTCGCCCACCAGGCGAAATTCCAGTCCCCGGAAGCGATGGCGGCGATGGCGGCGTTCTGGACCGGTGCGGCGGACGCCATGCCGGTGACGGCGGAAACAGCGCGCGCGCAGCAGGGTCGCAGCGTCGAGAACGCGGTTCGGATGGCCGCCGTGCGCGGTCCGGTACATGCTCGCGCCTTGCGTGTGCACGCGTTCCTGCAAAGTGCGCGCGACATCGCCGCCGGTGGCGCCGGACGGATCGGAGCCGGTTCCGGTGCAGGTCCCGGTCCCGGTTCCGGGGCAGAGACGGAGAACTGACCATGCTGACGCTCAGTGTCCTGCGCTGCCCGACCGGTGTTCCGCCGGAAACCCGCACGATCAGCGGCACCGAATTCTCCATCGGCCGCGACCAGAAGAACGACTGGGTGCTGCCCGATCCGGACCGCTTCCTCTCCAAGCGCCACTGCGTGCTGAGCCTCGGTGCGTCCGGCTGGCAGATCGCCGACACCAGCACCAACGGCACCTACCTCAACCACGACATCGATCCGATCCGCGAAGCCCCGCGCGGACTGCGCGACGGCGACCGCATCCTGCTCGGCGCCTACGAGATGGAGGTCTCGATCCAGGCCGCCGAGGAGCCGATGTATCCGCCGGGAGGAGAGGCGGAGGATGCGCATGATGGGCTGCATCCGGACCTGCACGGCGATCCCGATCCCGGTCCGATTGGCCCCCGTGCCACCGGCGGCGGGGCGACCGGTGCGGCGGCGTATTCGGATGACCGGCTCCTCGGCGACCCGTTCCCGCCTTCGCCGCACGATCCGCTCGGCCTGGCGACCGGCCACCAGATCGGGCTGCCCGACGATTATGATCCGCTCGCACCGGCCGACGAGCTGCGGGACAACGCGCCGGTGGTGCAGGACCGCGCCTTCCTCGATGCGCGCTACACGCCGCCGCGCACCTCCGCCGATCTGCTGCCCGACGACTGGGACGACGAGACGCCGCTGCAGCCTGCTGCCCGGACCGCTCCGGCAGCCGAGCCGCCGCCCGTCGTTCCCCCGGCGCCGGCCGCCGATCCGCTCGCCCTGTCACCGGAGCCCGTGTCTCACCCACCGCTTGCAGCGCCGGATTGGCAGGCGACGCTGCCTGAGGCTCCACCGGAAGCGGCGCCCGTGCTGCCCGATCATCCGGCCTCTGCGGTGGCGCCTGCGCCGCTGCCGGAGCTGGAACCGGTGGTCGCCCCGCCGCCGGCTGCCCCTCCCTCGGTGGCGCCATCCCCGTCGACCCCGGAAGTGTCGTCGTCCACAGCTCACGGTTTCCAGAACGACAGGGCCACCGCGCCGGCGCCGGTCCTGGTGCAGCCGCCGGCGCAGCGACCGGGTCGCCCGGCCGATCCGGCTGCGTCGGCGGGTGGCGAGGCCGGCTTCGCAGCGTTTCTCGAGGGTGCCGGCGTAATTCCTGCCGCGATGCCGGGCGAGGCGGTCTCCCTGGCGACGCTGCGATCGCTCGGCGGCGCGTTCCGGGCGGTCGTGCATGGCATCCGCCGGATCATGATCGGCCGCGCCTCGATCAAGGGCGAGTTCCGCATCGAGCAGACGATGATCCGGGCCAGCGGCAACAACCCGCTGAAGTTCTCCGCCGACGACGAGGACGCGCTCGCGGCATTGCTCAATCTCGGCCGCCGCAGCGACGTGTCGCCGGAAGCCGCGATCGCCGACAGCCTGCGCGACATGCGGCTGCACGAGATCGCCATGACCACCGCGATGCAGGAGGCGGTGCGCGATCTGCTGGCGCGCCTCGAGCCGAAGCGGCTGATGGACCAGGTCGGGCATCATCCGATGGACAGCCTTGCGGTGTGGCGGCGGGCGCGCGGCTGGACGGCGTTCGAGACGCAGCACAAGCAGGTGGTCGAGGCGCTGTCGGATGATTTCGACAGCGTGTTCGGCAAGGCGTTCGCCCGTGCCTACGAGCGCGCGATGGCCGAGATCGAGACGGCGCCGGAGCAGGCGCTGGAGGCGCCCCGGTCCGCTGGCCGGTCGCGGATGCGCAGCAATGGATAGGTGTGGCGGGCGGCCGCGCGCTGCAGGAGAGACCGCGTGAGCTGGACCAATCGCGTCGCGTGGCAGGAGGGCATGTTCCTGCGCGCACAGCATTTCCAGCAGCAGGATCGCTGGGCGGAAACCCAGCTGCGGGCCAGCCTGGCACATCTGCGGCCGCATCCCTGGGGGGTGAGCAGCCTCGGAATTGCCCGCGACCTGCTCAATGCCGGCCGCTTTGCGCTGGATGGCGGGGCCGGGCTGTTCGAGGACGGCACCCCGTTCCAGATCCCGGGCGAGGCCGACTTGCCGGCGCCGTTCGAGGTCCCGGATACCGCGCGCAACGTGCTGATCCACCTCGCTTTGCCGGTCCGCCAGGCCGGCGCGCTGGAGATGGCGACGGCCACCCGCGACGAGGGCCGCTACCGGCCGCGCGCCTTCGAAGCATACGACACGCAATCGGGAGTGAGCCAGCCGGCCGAGTTGCAGGTCGGCCGGCTCAGGCTGCGCTACATGCTCGATACCGACGACCGCGAAGGCTATCTCTGCCTGCCGGTGGCGCGCATCACCGAGGTGATGTCGGACCGGCGCGTGGTGCTCGATCCGCGCTGGATCCCACCGGCGCTGCTGTGCTCGGCGGTGGCCCCGCTGGCGGCGATCCCGGTGGAGCTCGCCGGCATGCTGAACCAGCGTGGCGAGGCGGTGGCCGCCCGGCTGACCGCGCCCGGCCACAAGGGCAGCGCCGAGATCGCGGATTTCCTGCTGCTGCAGGCGGTGAATGGCTGGCAGGTGGTGATGGCGCACCATGCCGATGCCGGCAACCTGCATCCCGAGGAGCTCTACCGCGCGCTGCTGCAGATGGCCGGCGAGCTCTCGACCTTCACCGACCAGCGCCGGCGTCCGAGCACGTACCCCCCGTACCAGCAGGCCGACCTGCAGCGCTCCTTCGCGCCGGTGCTGGCCGATATCCGTCGCTCGCTGTCGGCGGTGCTCGAGCAGACGGCGGTGATGATCCCGCTGCAGGAGCGCCGGCATGGCGTGCGCGTCGGCGCCATCACCGATCGCAGCCTGCTGGCGTCGGCGAACTTCGTGCTGGCGGTGCAGGCGGAGATGCCGACCGAGAACCTGCGCCGGCTGTTCCCGTCGACGGTGAAAATCGGTGCGGTCGAGCATATCCGCGAGCTGGTCAACGTGGCGTTGCCGGGCATCGGGCTCAGGGCGCTTCCGGTGGCGCCACGGCAGATGCCGTTCTACGCCGGCGCGTCCTACTTCGAGCTCGACCGGAATTCGCGGCACTGGCAGCAGATGGCGGCGTCGGGCGGGTTTGCGGTTCATGTCTCGGGCGACTATCCGGGGCTGACGATCGAGCTCTGGGCGATCCGCAGCTGAGCCGCGGCCGGATGCAGCGACCCATGAGCCAGCCATGAGCGACAACCCGTTCTCCGAGCCGGACGACAACGAACGCACGATCATCCGGCCGATCCCGGGCGGCAGGCGCGTCGGACCGGATGTGCCCGCGGCTGCAACCGCACTCGGAGGCGGCCCGGCTGTCGCGCCGCCTGGCAGCGCTGATCCGGGCGTCCTGGATCCGGGTCCGGCCGATGCCGGCGCCGGCTTCGTCGATCTGCCGAAGGGTGCCGGGGCGCCGATCGTGGCCGCGGCAGCCGGCTGCCTCAGCCTGCTCGGACGCCTGCGCAACGCCTTCTCGGTGCCCGACGCGACGGCGCTGCGCGAGCATGCGGTGCAGGAGTTGCGGCGTTTCGAGCAGATCCTGCGCGCCCAGAACCTGCCGATGGAGCAGTTGCGGCCGGCGCATTACGCGCTCTGCGCCAGCCTCGACGACGTGGTGCAGGCAACCCCCTGGGGCAGCCGCGGCGCCTGGGCCGACGCCTCGCTGGTCTCGACATTCCACCAGGAAGTCAGGGCGGGCGAGCGCTTCTTCGACCTGTTGGCGCAGCTGCGGCAGAACCCCGGCAAGTTCCTGCAGATCGTCGAGCTGATGTACCTCTGCATGTCGCTCGGCATGCAGGGGCGCTACCGGCTTTCCCCCCGCGGACCAGCCGAGCTCGACCGGGTGCGCGAGGAAACCTACGTCCTCATCATGCGCAACCGCGCGCCGGGGGAGCGGGCGTTGTCGCCGCATTGGCAGGGCGTGGCGGCACCGTATCGCCGGCAGCGCTTCAGCCTGCCGGTGTGGGTGGCGGCCCTCGCGGGGCTGGCGATCATCGCGGCGGTATATGTCTGGGCCTCGCTCGGCCTCGCCGGCGACTCCGACCGGCTGTTCGCCTCCGGGCTGGCGGTGCCGCCCGGCCACATGCCGGCGATCGCCCGCAACATCCCGGTCGAGGCGGTCCGCACGGTGGCGTCGCCGACCGGAGCCCGCAACGCGCTGGCCGGCCTGCTGCGGCCCGAGGTGGCGCAAGGCCTGGTCAGCATCGTCGGCACCGATGCCGTGCCGATCGTGCGGATCCGCAACCGCGGCATGTTCGCCTCCGGCAGTGCCGACGTGTCGCCCAAGTTCCGCGCCATCCTGGCTCGCATCGGAGCCGCCATGCGCACCCAGTCCGGGACCGTGCAGGTGGTCGGCTACACCGACAACCAACCGATCCACACGATCCGCTTTCCCTCCAATTTCGAGCTCTCGACCGCACGCGCCGAGGCCGCCGCCGCACTCATCGGTCCCGCCGCCGGCTCCGATGCGCGGGTTTCCGCCGAGGGTAGGGCGGATGCCGATCCGGTCGCACCCAACCAGACGTCGGACGGGCGCGAGCAGAATCGCCGCATCGAGGTGGTGCTGCACCGGACCGGCACGCTTCCATGAACACCAACCTGCAATATCTGGTCGCGATGCTGCTGGGCCGCTGGACCACCAGCTTTGCCGGGTTGGCGATCGCCGGCATGCTCGCCTGGTATCTGGGCCCGCTGATCCCCGGTCTCAGCAGCACCCTGTCGCGGGCGTTGCTGATCTTCCTCTTCGTGCTGATCTGGTTCGGCGTGAACGGCATCCTGAGCTGGCGGCGGCGGCGGCGTGGTCGGGCGCTGGCGGCTGCGGTCGTCGATGGTGGGGCGGCGCCTCCGCACCGGTCCGGCCGCACCGAGGAGAACGAGGAGGTCAGCCAGCTGCGGGCCCGCCTGCGTGCGTCGCTCGCCGTGCTGCGCAAGGCACAGGGCCATCGCGGCGCGCTGTACGAGCAGCCCTGGTTCCTGATGATCGGGCCACCCGGCGCCGGCAAGACCACGGCGCTCAGCCAGTGCGGGCTGCGCTTCCCGCTGGCCCAGCCTGACGGCACCGGCGGCGTGTCCCCCGGATCGGTCGCAGGCGTGGGCGGCACCCGGCTGTGCGACTGGTGGTTCTCCGACGAGGCGGTGCTGATCGACACCGCCGGCCGCTACACGACGCAGGATTCCGACGAGAGCGTCGATCGCGCCGGCTGGCTCGGCTTCCTCGACCTGCTGCGGAAAACCCGCCCGAAGCAGCCGCTCAACGGCGTGCTGGTAGTGATCTCGCTCGCCGACGTCGCGACCGTGCCGGCAGCCGAGCGGCTCAGCCACGCACGGGCGATCCGCAGCCGCATCAAGGAGGCGTCCGACCGGCTGGGCGTCCGGCTGCCGGTCTATGCGGTGTTCAGCAAGGCCGACCGCATCGCCGGCTTCACCGAGTTCTTTGACGATCTCGACCAGCAGGCGCGCCAGCAGGTCTGGGGCATGACCTTTCCGCTCTCCAAGGGCGTCGAGATTTTTGCCTCGGAGTTCCAGCTGCTGCTCGACCGGCTGGAGGGCCGGCTGTACGAGCGGCTGCAGGCCGAGCGCAGTCCGGACCGGCGGGTCGCGATTGCCGGCTTCCCGTTGCAGATCGCCAGCCTCGAGGCGCCGCTCACCGACTTCCTGCAGGCGGCGTTCGGCGGCACCAAGCTCGATCGCGCGCCGATGCTGCGCGGGGTGTATTTCAGCTCCGGCACCCAGGAAGGCACGCCGATCGACCGGCTCACCGGGCTGCTCGCGCGCACCTTCGGCATCGACCAGAAGCGCGCGCCGAGCCTGCGTCCGGTGGCGGGCCGGGCGTATTTCATCGGCCGCACAATCCGCGACGTGATCCTGGGCGAGGCGCTGCTGGTGTCGGCCAACCCGGCTTCGGTCAGGCGTCGACGGATCTGGCGCTGGAGCGGCTTCGGGACGGTGGGCGTGGTGACGGTCGTGGCCTCCCTGCTGCTGTGGCGCGATGCCGAGGCCAATCGTGCCGCCATCGCACACGACCAGGCAGCGATCGATGCGTACTCCCGCACGCTGGTCGGGCTGCCGCTCGATCCGGTGGCCGATGACGACCTGCCGCGGGTGCTTCCGGTGCTCGACGCCGCGCGCCAACTGCCTGGCAATGACGGTGCGGCGGCGGACACGATGCCGGTGTTGATCCACCGCACCCGCTTCGATATCGCGCAGGCGGACAAGGTCGGCGCCACCGATCGGCTCGCCTACCGGCATGCGCTGGAACGGGTGCTGCTGCCGCGGCTGATCTGGCGGGTCGAGGGGCAGATGCGCGCCCATCTCGACAGCCCGGAGTTCCTCTACGAGGCGACGCGGGTCTATCTGATGCTCGGCAATGACGGGCCGCTCGATCCCAACCTGGTGCGCGACTGGATGATGCTGGACTGGGCCGATCGGTATCCCGGCCCGGTCATGCAGCCGCAACGCGACGCGCTGCTGCGCCATCTGAACGCGCTGCTGGCCGACCCGCTGCCGACCATCCCGCTCGATGGTGCGCTGGTGCGCGAGGCCCGCAGCACCTTCAGCCGGGTGCCTCCCGCCGAGCGCGTGTACAGCCGCGTCCGGCCGGGTGCTGCGGCGACCGCTGTGCCACCCTGGACGCCGGCCGCCGTGCTCGGCAGCGGGACGGGGGACAGCCAGCTCTTCACCCGGCTGTCCGGCCGTCCGATGACCGACGGCATCCCCGGCTTCTACACCGCCGAGGGTTTCCGCAGCGTGCTGCTGCCGGCGCTGAGTGCCGCGGTGCGCGAGGTGGCGGATGAGAGCTGGGTGCTCGGACGCCCGGACGAGGCGGCGGCGCCGAATGCCAGCACGCAGTCGCTGCAGGCGCTCGAGGCCGGGGTGATCGGGCTGTATGCCGCGGATTACGAGCGCTTGTGGGACGCCATGCTGCGCGACCTGGCGCTGGTGCCGTTCCAGGGCCACGCCGACACCGTGCAGAAGCTGTACGTGATGGCCTCGCCGCAATCGCCGATGCGCGACCTGCTGGTGTCGATCGTGCACGAGCTGGCCCCGGCTGGAGCAGCCGCCCAAGCGCAGGCTGCCGGGGCGGGCACCGGAAAGACCGGGCAGCCGAAGGGCGCGGATCCCCAGGCGAGCCGGCTTGCCGCGGTCTTCGACCAGCATGCTGCGAACGGCGAACCGGCCCCGCCGCTGGGCCACGAGATCGACGACCATTACCGCGACCTGATCGACTTCACCGGCCCGAGCGGCCAGGCGCCGCCGATTACCGGGGTGTTCCGCCTGCTCAACCAGCTGCAGAGCGAGCTGGCCCAGCTGCCTGGCTCGGACAACCCATCCGGCGTGCTGCAGGGCAGCCAGGCGCCGGCGCAGCTGCTGCTCGCGGAAGCCGATCGGCAGCCACCACCGGTGTCGCGCTGGCTGCACCAGATCGCCACCGGCGGGGCGGCGATGGTCGGCGGCGATGCGCACCAGGCGGCAGCGTCGGCATTCACCGGCAGCGAAGGACCGTCGAAGTTGTGTCATCAGGTGGTCGACGGGCATTATCCGTTCGAGCCGGAGGCCACGACCGATGCACCGATCGACGACTTCGTCAGACTGCTCGCCCCGGGCGGCGCACTGGACGCCTACTTCAAGACGCAGTTGCGGCCGTACGTGAACACCTCGGGCGAGACCTGGCATGCGCAGTCGCTCGGGGGCGTGCCGGCGCCGGTGACGGATGCCGCGGTGGCGTCGTTCCAGCAGGCGGCCCGGATCCGCGACCTGTTCTTCCCGACCGGCGGCAGCACCCCCTCGGTGCATTTCACCATCAAGCCGCTCTCCGCCGACCCGGCCTCCAAGCAGGTGGTGCTGATGCTCGGTCAGAATGCGGTGACCTGGCAGCCGGGGGCGGTGCACAGCACCAGCATGACCTGGCCGGCGGACAACCTCAGCGAGGTCGGGCTGACCTTCAAGCCGGTGGCGTCGTTCCCGCTGCATGAGGAAGGGCCGTGGTCGCTGTTCCGGCTGTTCGGCAATGCCAGCATCGAACAGGCCGACGAACCGGGCCACTTCCTGGTGCATTTCCGCTCCGGCGCGCGAGAGGCGACGTTCTCGGTGGAGACCGGATCGGCGCAGAGCCCGCTCGACCAGAACGTGCTGCAGAACTTCCACTGCCCGGTGGTGCAATGAGCCACGGTGTGAATGCGATCCGGCCGGGGTTCTTCGGCAAGCTTCCGGCGCGTGGCGACTTCGTCGGCGCCGGCTTGTCACCCGAGCTGGTCTCGGCATGGCATGGCTGGATGGCGATGCGGCTGGCGGAAAGCCGGGAGCAGCTGCAGGACGATTGGAAGACGCTGTGGCTGGTGGCCCCGGTCTGGCGGTTCGCGTTGCCGCCGGGGCAATGCGGTGCCAGGGCGCTGACCGGGCTGTTCCTGCCGAGCGTCGACAAGGTCGGCCGCTACTTTCCGCTGCTCGCCGGCGTCGAGGGTGCCGGGGCAGGGCGCGATCCGACTGATCCGGATGCGCGCTCGTTCCATGACCAGATCGAGACCTCGTGCCGCTGGGCGCTCGAGCAGGACTGGGCACCGGACCGGGTCCTGGCCAGCCTCAGCGTGATCGCCGCCCCCGACGACGCGCCCACGCGGGTCGGCCTGTGGTGGACGGAAGGCGGTCCGCATGTGGCTGCCGGCAGTTTCGAGGCGGATGGGTTGCCGGACGGCCCCCGCTTCCAGCAGATGCTGCGGTCATGAGCCAGACCATCCGACATAGCGCCGCCTCGCATCCGGGTGCCGTGCGCACCGACAACCAGGATGCCATGCTGTGCCGCCCCGAATTGGGGCTGTACGTGGTGGCCGACGGCGCCGGCGGCCATATGGGCGGCCGGGAGGCGGCGGCCAGGGTGGTCGCCAGCGTTGCGTCGCTGTCGACCGGCCTCAAGCCGGCGGAGATCCTGGCGCATCTGCGGCAGCGGCTGATGACGCTGCACGAGGAGCTGATCGACGATGCCCAGCAGGCCACCAGCCCGGCGATCCGGCATGCCGGCGGCCTGGCTGGTGCGGCGGGTGGCCTGCAGGGCATGGCCTCGACGGTGGTGGTGCTGCTGCTCGACGAGGAGTTCTTCGCCTGCCTGTGGACCGGCGATTCGCGCATCTACCTGCTGCGCGACGGCGAGCTGATCCGCCTCACGCACGACCACAGCGTGGTGCAGGAGCTGGTCGATTCCGGCGTGATCGAGGAGTGGCAGGCGGAAGGCCACGCGCAGGCGAACGTCATCACCCACGCGGTCGGTGCGGGTGCGGCGCCGCTCCGTCTCGACAAGCGGGTCGGACAGGTGATGCCGTACGACCGCTTCCTGCTGTGCAGCGACGGGCTGACCAAGACGCTCGATGACGTCGAGATCCGGGCGTTGCTGGAGCAGGGCGGTGAAGGAGCTGCACTGCTGGTGGATGCGGCGCTGCGCCAGAAGGCCCGCGACAACGTCACGGCGATCGTGGTCTCGACCGACTAGTACCCGATCGTTGCAGGCAGGTTCAGGCTCCTGGCGCTCATGGGGTCGACGCGACTCGTGACAACGACATATGGTCGCGTTGTTTCATCATCTGGAGTGTACCATGAGCAAGGCTTTCATCTCTGCGGTCCTGCAAGACTCTCTCGATTGCACCGGTGTCGCCGCGAACCGTGCAGCTGAGGATCTGATCGGCGCCATCGTGCGCGAGATGAAGAAGGAAGGTGGCTTCACGCTGCCGTCGTTCGGGACGTTCCGCGTCGCCAAGACGAAGGCCCGCAAGGCGCTGAACCCGCGCACCGGCGAGCCGGTCAAGGTGAAGGCCGGCAAGACCGTGCGCTTCAAGGCCAGCCCGAACCTCAAGAAGGCGGTCTGACACACCGCCCGCCGCGATCGGTCCCGCCACCGATCGCGCTCCGGCATTTTTTAAGCCGCCCGCACGGTGATCATGAACCTGCTGACCTCGCTGGCGAGCTGTTCGGATTGCCGCGAGAGGTCTGTCGCCGCCGACAAAACGTCGGTCGCGGCGTCTCCGGTCGTGGTCGCAGCCTGGCTCACACCGCTGATGTTCAGCGTCACGCCGCGCGTACTCGACGCGGTCTGCTGAACGTTCCTCGCGATCTCGGCGGTCGCAGCGCCCTGCTGCTCGACGGCGGCGGCAATCGAGGTGGCGATCGTGCTGATCTCCTCGATCGTGGCGCCGATCCCCTTGATGGCACCGACCGCCTCCTGGGTCGCACCCTGGATCCGGTTGATCTGCGCGCTGATCTCCTCGGTCGCGTGTGCGGTCTGGGTGGCGAGGTTCTTGACCTCCGATGCCACCACGGCAAAACCCTTGCCGGCATCGCCCGCCCGCGCCGCCTCGATGGTGGCGTTCAGGGCGAGCAGGTTGGTCTGCTCGGCGATACTGGTGATGAGCTTGATCACCTGGCCGATCTTCTGGGCACTCTCCGCCAGGGCGAGCACGATCGTGTTGGTGTGCCTGGCGTCCTCCACCGCCTGACCGGTGATCCGTGACGATGTCAGCATCTGGTTGCTGATCTCGTTGATCGAGGCGCTCAGCTCCTCCGAAGCGGCCGCGATGGTCTGTACGCCCAGGCTGGAGGCCTCGGCTGCCGCGGCAACGGCAGCGGCCTGGCTGGTGGTATGCAAGGCCGACGCCGCCATCGATTGTGCCGTTGCCTGCAGCTCGGTGGAGGAGGATGCGACGATGCCGATGATGCCGCCGACAGCGTGCTCGAAGCCCTCGGCCAGTGTCGCCATCAGCTGTCTGCGTTGCACCTCCGCCCGGCTTTCCTGCGCCTCGGCTTCCGCGTCGAGTGCCACGGCGTGCCGAGCGGTGGTGCGCAGGATCTCGACCGCCCGCCCGATGTCGCCGATCTGATCGTCGCGGTCCAGGCAGGGCACCGTTTCGTCGAGATTGCCCTTGCCGATTGCGCTGACTGCCGCGGCGATCGAGCGGAGCGGACGCAACGAGACCCGTAGCGTCAGCCAGCTCAGCCCGCTGACGACGAGAACGACCAGCAGCCCGGCCCACGCGCTCTGCGTCACCATCTTGACGACGATGGCATGCTGCTCGCTGAGGGGCACACCCACGAAAATCAGTCCGACCGGGTTTCCGGCGCCATCGTGCAGAGGCTCGTAGATTGCCAGGTATGGAACGCCGAGGATGCTGGTGCGCCCCTCATAGCTGACGTTGCGGCCGATCACGGCATCGCGTGCCGGTCCCGCCGCCAGGACGGTTCCGGTGGCGCGGGAGCCGTCCGCGCGGGTGATGTTGGTGGCGATCCGCATGTCGCCGCTGAAGATGGTCGCCGCACCTCCGGCAAGGCGGCGGACGGTGTCGACCAGGTCAAGGCGATCGTTCAGCGCGTGGCCGCCGAGCGTGAGCCGACCGCCCGGCTGCAGTTCGAAGTCGGCGCCGACGCGGCTGAGTTCCAGCTTCAGCAGGGCAAGGTTCGTGGCCAGTCCGCGCTGGGCTTCGTGCAGCTGCGCCTTCTCGATAACCTGGACGGTCCAGGCCTGGACGGTACTCACGGCGACAAAGACCGCAAGGATCGTGGCGATCAGCAATCTGGTCGAGATGCCGACCCGATCGAGACGCTGCCGCAGCGCCGCGACGAGGCTAGACATGGAGCACCGGTTGGGCTGCCCCCAGTCGGGAAGCGAAAGAAGCAAGACCGTGCAGCATCGGTGTCTCTCCGGGAGCCTGAGGCCCGGCTACCGCCCGGCTTCCTGCAACTGTGACCCCGACGACTTAACAAACGCCTAACACATCCGGATCACGTGCTGCATGATCCCGACGCAGGCGCCGGGCCCGGTCACCTCAGCTCCCGCCCTTGACCGATTTATAGCCCTTCCAGACCCACTCGAGCGCTTCCGGAAAGGTCTGCGCCTCGGTCGCACCATCGACGTGCCGCGCGTTGCGCGAGAACACGAACTGGTAGTGGTAGCCTTTCGCCGCCAGCACCTGCGCCATCCGCTCGTTGGCAAGCGTCCAGTCGTGCATGCCGTCGGCCATGGCCGGGACATAGTAGAACAGGTCGCGATCGCCGGCCTCGAACCAGTAGCGGATCGGCTTCGTCGGCGTGTTCGGGATCAAGGGCGCGCCATCCGACATTGTCGCCGGCGCAATGCTCCCGCCGGTGATCGCCAAAGTCGTGGTTTTCGGACCCGGCCAGGCGCTGTGATACTCCCACGCGCCGCCCGGCAGCGCCGGATCGTGCGGCCATTGCTGGTTGACCATCGTGGGCGAGTAGCCGAGCACGCGGTGGTACCACTCGGGATGCGTCCAGGCCATCGTGAAGGCTGCCGCCGCACTCGAGCTGAACCCCATCGTCAGCCTGGCATCGGGATCGTGGCTGAGCCTGACACCGGCGTTGCGTTCCACCCGAGGCAGCACCTCGTGCTCGACCCACTCGGCGTAGGCGCCCGATACGGTGTCGTATTCGCGGCCGCGCTCGCTGCCCTGGGCATCCTGTCCGCCGGCCGCAATGCCGATCGCGGCCATCGGCGGCAGTTTGCCCGCGTGGATCAGGTTGTCGAGGATCGTGAAGAGCAGCGTCTCCTTGAAGAAGCTGACCGGTCCGCCATCGCCGAACACGATGAAGGGCAGGGTGGTGCCGGGCCGGTAGCCTGCCGGCACATACACGTCGACCGCACGCGTCCAGATGCCGGCATGGCTCGCGGAAACGTGCAGGTCGGACGCATCACCGGGCGCCGTGGCGGCCGTGTCGACGGCCTGGTTGCGGCAGCCGCCGGCGTCGTCGCGGACCAGGCCGGGACGGAAGATCTCGCCGTCGGTCGATGTCATCGTGAAGGAGCGGATCGTCCCGGCCGGCACGCCCGCTTGCCGCGTGGCCTCGGGTGCGGCGGGATGCGATGGCCCGATGATGAAATTGCCCTCCGACCCGGGCGCCGGCAGCGTGCCGTCCGCGAGCGCCGTTGCGTGCGGATACTTCGGATTCAGTGGATCCCGGGTCGGCGGGGTGGTGGCGAGGTTCAGGCCGCTCGTGTCGATGTAGAACGGTGCGGCCGGATCGGTGGTATTGGCGCCCGCTGGCACGGCGGCGTTGGGGGGCACGCACGCGGCAGTGGCGGCCCGCGCGGCCTGGACGGGCACCGCGACAACGGCAGACAGCAATCCACCCATGAGAAAGGTCAGCTTTGTCGGCATCGTTGCTGCTCCGTGATCATGTACATGCGCGTGTGCTGTCTGATCGCCAACGGCATCCCGACGGGTCGTTGAGAATGCCGCTTACCTGGCCGGGACCGTTCCGGGAGCAGTACACCGCTCTGTCACCGCCTCCGGTGCGACGCCCTCGGTCCGGGCGAGACGCTCGATGATCTGGGGCAGGGCCCGGGTGATCAGCGGAAGCAGGGTGGTGGTCCGCAATCCCGTGCCGCAGGCGCTCAGGCGCACCTGGTCGCTGGTCAGGACACGCAGGATCGCTTCGGCGGTGAGTGGCAGCGGCGATCCATCGCCAGGCCAGGAACGCGGTTCGTGACGTGGGCGCGGGTTGTCCTGCTCCGCCGCCGACCTCGCCTGGAACGGCCAAATGATCGCGTCGTCCGCATCTGCCGACGGTCGTGACGTGATCTTCAAGCTGCCGAGAGGCGCGTTCATCGTCATCCTTTTGCACGGAGTCGGTCGTTGAACGCCGGATGCGGAGGGTCGTTGCCTACCGCCCGGGTCGCAACCGGCAGGACGCGGGCATTTACCCGGCGGTAACGTCTTCCAACGCATCATGGGCGCCTGCCCGTTGGAGATCCCTGATGCGCGTTGCCCTCTTCCTTATTGCCTGTTCCGGGCTCTCGGCTTGCGCCACCATCGTGAACGGCTCCAACCAGAGCATGACCGTCAGCACGGATCCGCCTGGGGCGGCCTGCGAACTCTCCCGCGGCACCGAGACGCTTGGTGCGGTCGCGTTGACCCCCGGCAGCGTGCGGATCAGCAAGAGCAAGGACGACATGCAGGTCGTCTGCAGGAAGGCGGGGTTCCAGGACGCGACACAGGCGAGCACACCGAACTTCGGCGGAGCGACGTTTGGCAACATCATCGCCGGCGGGGTCGTCGGCGTCGTGGTGGATGCCGCAACCGGTGCCAACTACACCTATCCGAGTGCCATACGCCTCACGATGGTCCCGGAGCCGCCACACCTCGCTGCCGCTCCGACAGCGGCGATCATCGTACCGGCGGTGGCTTCCGTGCCCGTGCCGGCGGTATCCAGGGCGATCGGTGGGTAGGGCAGGCAGCCACGATCCGCGGCTTCCGCATCACGGACTGCCGCGTCGCCCGCGCACATAGACAGTTGTCGCGACGGCGGTGTAGGCGACGGCGAACACCAGGGTCAGCAGCGGCCACACCGGGAAGGCGGTCACGACGCCGGGAGCCGCCGCGCGCCAGGCGAAGAGGTCCTGCCCAAGCACGAGGGCATTGATCGCGACCAGCGTCGCTCCGATCCAGATACCCCAAGACCCACGCACCAAATCATGCTCCTTCACGTTGCTTGCCACCTGCTCCGGCACGCAGCTTCCGCTCCTGGAATTGCAGCAGCCGGTCGGCATCGGCCATCACCGCCACCGTGCCGACATCATACGCCAAGGCTGGGATCAGCGCGCCGCTCGGCCCCAGCACCTCGGATGCGACGGGTCCGATGACCGCCGCGGTCCAGCCGAGCCCGACATCGACATGGATCGTGGTGCGGCACCGCCTGCTCCGCCGCACGCAGGTGGCAAGGCGCTTCAGGTTGCCGGTCATCGGCACCAGGTCGGCCGAGGCGCGTGCCGCATCGGTACCGTGCCCACCCATCGCCACGCCCACTGCTCCGGCCTTCAGCGCCAGGTTCTCGTTGATGCCGTCGCCCACGACCATCGGTCGGAAGCCGGCGCGGGTCTCGTCCAGCGCGCCAACGACCTCTGCGACATGAAGCATCCGGGCCTGACGGCCGGCCCTCGACGATCGTGGGGCCGGAAGCGGACTGCCGACCTGGCCGCACGGGCATGTCCTGCCGGTCCCTGCGATCCGTATCGAGATCCCCATGACTGTACCCAAGCTGGTCGCTGAAGCCGATTTACCGCAGGGCCGGCCGTTGCCGGCAAGACGTGCCCGGCCGACAAATCCGGCCGCAGCGGGGAGCAATCCCCGGCTTGTGTCGGATCCGCCCGTTGCCCACGATGCGCGCATGCCAATACGACGCCGCGTCTTCCTCGTCCCGTTCCTGCTGTGCGCCGCTGCCCGCTCTGCAGCACACGCCCAGCCCGCTGCCGTCCCGCCGCCCGCTTTGCCGGCACATGACGCGGTGACGCATCCCGGTCCGCCGGGACCATCGGGCGTTGCCGGGCCGCCCGATCCGGCGGCGATCTTTGCGCCGTTCGAGTCCGGCAACGAGCCGAACGCGTACCGGTCCGCCAGTGGCCTGCCCGGACCGGCGTACTGGCAGAACCGCACCGACTACACGATCGATGCCACGATCGAGACCGGGGCGCACGTGCTGCATGGCGTCGAGACGATCACCTACACCAACAACAGTCCCGACCCGCTCGACGTGGTCTGGGTGCAGCTCGACCAGAACATCTATCGTCCGGATGCGCGCTCGAAATTCGCGTCGCCTTATGACGTAGAGCATTCGACCGATGGCGATGTGATCGAGAGCGTCGCGGTGGAGCAGGGCGGCCGCACGGTCACGGCCCGCATCATCGTGTCGGACACGCGCATGCAGGTCAGGCTGCCGTCGGTGCTGGCGCCGAAAGGTGGCGTGATCAGGCTGCACATCGCCTGGCACTACGCGGTACCGGGCGTCTGGGGCGGCCGTACTGCGGTGACGCCGACCAAGAACGGCGACATCTACGAGATCGCGCAATGGTTCCCGCGCATGGCGGTCTATGACGACCTGCGCGGCTGGGATACCGGGCCGTATCTCGGCCAGGAATTCTATCTCGATTACGGCGACATCGATTACAACGTGACGGTGCCTTGGGACTTTCTGGTGCAGGGCTCAGGCGCGCTCGTGAACCCCGGCGAGGTGCTGACCGCGACCGAGCGTGCGCGGCTGGCGCAGGCGGCGAACAGCGACAGCACGGTGATGATCCGGGCACCCGGCGAGGTCGGCGATCCGTCGACGCGACCGACCCATTCCGGCACGCAGACCTGGCGTTTCCACATGCAGGACACCCGCGATGTCGCGTTCGCCGCGTCGGCTGCGTTCGCCTGGGATGCGGCGCGGATCAACCTGCCGCCGATCCCGCCGCCGCCGAGCCGGTGGTCCTGGCTGCCCTGGTCCGCAAAGCCGACACCGCGGCTGGCGATGTCGATCTATCCGGTCGAGGCGGCGCAGAACTGGGTGCGCTCGACCGAATACGTGAAGCACGCGATCGAGTATTTCTCCAGCCAGTGGTACCCGTTCCCGTGGCCGAACGCGGTCAATCTCGCGGGTCACGGCGCCGGCATGGAATATCCGGCGATGGCGTTCGACGGGATCAGCGATACCGGCAAGGAGTTGTTCTGGATCACCACGCACGAGCTCGGCCATAGCTGGTTCCCGATGACCGTCGGCACCAACGAGCGCCGGTTCGCGTTCATGGACGAAGGGTTCAACACCTTCATCGACGTCTATGCGTCGGATCATTTCAACCACGGCGAATATGCGCCGAAACGCGATCCGGAATATGCGCCGGGCGGCGGCAATCCGGTCGAGGAAATCATTCCCTGGCTGCAGGACCCGAAGGCGCCTGCAATGCTCGCTCCTTCCGACCTGGTGGCCGAGCAGTATCGGCATCCGATCACGTACTTCAAGTCGGCACTCGGGCTGGTGTTGCTGCGCGAGCAGATCCTCGGGCCGGACCGTTTCGATCCGGCGTTCCGCCGCTACATCGCAGCCTGGGCCTACAAGCATCCGACGCCGTACGATTTCTTCCGCTTCATGGACAGCGAGGCGGGCGAGGATCTGTCGTGGTGGTGGCGCGGCTGGTACCAGCATAACTGGACGCTCGACATGGGCGTCGTGGGCGCGACCTACCCGGACAATGATCCGGCGAAGGGGGTGACGATCTCGCTGGTCTCGAAAGGCTGGCTGCTGATGCCGGCCATGCTGGAGGTCAGGCTGGCGAACGGCAGCCGGATGCAGATGAGGGTGCCGGTCGAGGCCTGGATGAAGGGCAACCACACCACAATCGCGTTGCCGACGCACGAGGCGGTGCGCTCGATCGTGCTCGATCCCGACGACAAGATCCCAGACGGCGACCGGCAGGATAACCGCCTCGACCTGGCACCCTGACGCGTGCATCGCGCTGAACCGCGGCGATCCGATCAGCTGATCGGGACAGGCAGCGGCAGTGCCGCAGGATCGAGGAACATGACCATCATCACCTCGTCGTGGTAGCGACCTGACATCTTCAAGGCTCTTGGTTCCACGCCGTAGGATTTGAAACCGAAGCGACCGTACAGGGCGATCGCGGAGTTACTTTCCGCAACCACCGACAGCATCACCTGCTCGACAATGCCACGCGCAACGTCGAGCAGGGCGGCCAGCAAGGCGGCTCCGATCCCCCGGCTCCTCACCGCCGGCTCGACGAAAAACCCCCACACGAAACCCTTGTGCGCGTCCTTCGGGCCGTCCTCCTGTCGCAAGCCGACCATGCCGACGATCCGGCCAAGCTCGTACGCGCTGAACACCATCGACGAGCCCAGACGCTGCGCATGGTGCTCGATCGGCCTGGCCGCCTCGACGGCATGAACGGAGCCGAATGCGTCAGGCGTCGTTGCCAATGCGGCAAGACGGATGGCGCGGTAGTCCTCGACATCGGCCGGCCCCAGGAGACGCACATCGTCAGCCGTCGGCATCACGCCACGCGCAACCGTCCGGCCACGATCAATCCTGCACCCTACTGCCGATCCGCCGGCTGCAGCCGGAACAGCAACGAATGCGACGCCGCGTCCGCCTGCACACGGCAGGCCGCGGTATCGGGAGCCGCGGATGGGCCAGCGCGCAAGGTCGCGATCTCGGCGCGGGCGCGGTCCAAGTCGGCGCGGAATGTCTCGCTGCCATGCAGCGCCGCCACCAGCGAAGCCGCCTCGAGGAAGCCCGCCTGTACGTCGCTCAGCCAGTGCACGCCGCACACCAGCCGGCTCTCGGACATCGTGCGACCGCGCTGGATCAACTCGGCCGCGCGGTCCGGCACCAGCTCGGCCAGGATCAGCGACGCGCCGAACTCCAGCGTGGTGTGGCCGGACGGATAGGACGGGTTGTCGTCGAGGCTGCCATGGCGTTGCACGCAGATCGGCTGGGTGTTGCCGATATACGGGCGGTGCCGCTGCCATAGGTTCTTGGTGCGATCGAGCTCGGGGCCCATGTCGGCGCCGGCATGGTCGAGCAGCGACATCAGCGCAGGCGCCCGCTTCGGGTCGATCGTGAAGCCGAGCGCGCAGGCGAAGTCGGCCAGCAGATCGGAGGTCGCCAGGTGGGCGTCGTTCTGTGCGAGCGTCCAGCGCGGGGTGTCACGCAGAGCCCGTGACTGCCTGAATACGGCATCGTCGGCGGCCTGCTCCGGGGAGCCCGGCAGCGGCGGCGGCGGCAGGATCAGCGTCGTGTCGGGCAGCGTGGCGCCCGAGATGTAGGTGCCGGGCGGCAGCCGCTCGCGTTTTGCCGCCACCCCGGGGGTGGGGGCGCTCATGCCGCCGCCAGGGCCGCCAGGCGGAGACTGCGCCATCGCCATCGCGGTCGTGAGGGCCAGCGCCAGCGGCGTCACGCAAACGATACGGGCGAGCAGGCTCATGCCGGGGTATCCTGGGCGGTGCCGAAGAACGCGTGGAACAACTCGGCCACCTCCCACGGGCGCTCCTCGGGAATGAAATGGCCGGCCTCGATCGGACCACCGGTCACCGCGCCATCGATGCCGGCCTGCCAGAGCGTGCGCGGGTCGTACCAGCCGCCGATGCGGCCGCGGGTGCCCCAGATCAGCATCACCGGGCAGACGATGCGGCGGCGGCTTCCGCGCTGGTCCGGCTCGATTGCCGGTACCGGCCCGTCGGCAGCAGCTCCATGGCCGCGCATTTCCTCGTTCCAGGGGCCTTCGAGCAGGTAGTCGGCGACCGCCTCGGGGTGAAAGATCTCGCGCGCCTCGTCGGGTGCGGCCAGCCGGAACCAGTCGTCGGGCGCCTTCACCAGCAGCGCCTCGGGCTTCGGGTGCAGCTGCGCGAACCAGCAGGCCTGGTAGCCGGCGAGCGCGAACGCCATGTCGGCGCGACCGGCATGCTCGAGCAGCGGCACCGCCTCGACGATCGCCAGCCGCCTGATCCGGTCGGGCGCCTCGATCGCCATGCGGGCGCCGACATGGGCGCCGAAATCATGGCCCGCCACGGCGAACTGCTGGTGCCCGAGGCGGGTCATCAACGCCAGCATGTCGTGTGCGAGCTCGGCCATGGTCAGGTGGGCCGGCAGGTCGGCGCAGACCACGCTGAACCGGTCTGCCAGCGCCGGCGCCACCTGGTGCCACATCGCATGGGTCTGCGGCTGGCCATGCAGCAGCAGCAGCGGCACGGCCTTCCATCCGGCCTGGCCGCCGGCGCGCAGCCGGTAACGCGTGCCGGCGACGGTCAGCTCCTCGTAATGGAACCCCGGAAAGAACGCTCCGATCTGCATGCCCCGCCGCTCTCCCCTGTCCGCGCGCCGCTCCCGGATCACGCATGCGCGCCGGGTCGGCCCGGTTGTCCCGGTGCCCCTTCCAGCGATCCGGCTTCGGCGCATAGATGAACCGGAGGGCGGCCGGCCGACAAGCACGGATCCGGCTCGCCGACCCGATCGCTTGCCCGAGGAGTGCACATGGCCGGCCTGGATCCCGACGACTGGGGCAGCCTGCGGGCGCTCGGCCACCGCATGCTCGACGACATGATCGACCGGCTGGCGGAGCAGGGCGGCGAGGCGGGACGCGACATTCCGGTGTGGCAGCCGATGCCCGAGGCGGCGCGCGAGGCATTGCGGCGGCCGTTGCCGCGCGGCCCGACCGATCCGGCGGCGCTGTACGGCGAGTTCCAGGCCCGCATCGTGCCGTACGCCCTCGGCAACACGCATCCGCGCTTCATGGGCTGGGTTCATGGCGGCGGCACCGGCATCGGCATGCTGGCCGAGCTGCTGGCGGGCGGGCTGAACGCCAATCTCGGCGGCCGCGACCATGCGCCGATCGAGCTCGAGCGGACCGTCATCGGCTGGGCGGCCGAGATGGTGGGGATGCCCACCGGCAGCTCCGGGCTGCTCGTCACCGGCTCGTCGATGGCCAACATGATCGCGGTGCTGACCGCCAGGCGTGCGGTTGTCGGGCCCGAGGTTCGCACGACCGGCGTCGGCGGGCGCGGCCTGGTCGGGTACGCGGGGGCGAGCGCGCATGGCTGCATCCCGCGCGCCTTCGACATGGCCGGGCTCGGCACCGATGCGCTGCGTGCGGTCCCGGTCGATGCCGATCATCGGATGCGGGTGGACGCGCTGGAGGCAGCGGTGCGCGCCGATCGGGCCGCCGGGCTGGCGCCGTTCATCGTCGTCGCGACCGCGGGGTCGGTGGATACCGGGGCGATCGACGATCTGGAGGCGATCGCGGCGTTCTGCAGGTCGGAGGCGATCTGGTTCCACGTCGATGGCGCGTTCGGGGCGCTGGCGGCGTTGTCGCCGACGCTGCGGCCGCGTCTCGCCGGGATCGAGCACGCCGACAGCCTGGCGTTCGACTTCCATAAATGGGCGCAGGTGCCGTACGACGCCGGCTGCGTGGTGATCCGCGACGCACAGGCGCAGGCGGATGCGTTCGCCCAGACGCTCGCCTACCTGGCCCGGGCGGATCGGGGGGTGGCCGGCAACGCACCGTGGCCGTGCGATCTCGGGCCCGACCTGTCGCGCGGGTTCCGCGCACTCAAGGTGTGGATGACGCTGGCCACCTACGGCACCGACCGGATGGGCCGGATGGTCGACCAGTGCTGTGGCGTCGCCCGGCACCTGGGGGAACTCGTCGAGGCCGAGCCGCAACTCGAGCTGCTGGCGCCGGTGACGCTGAACATCGTCTGCTTCCGCTTCACTGCGGGCGCCGAGGATCTCGACTGGCTGAACGGCGAGCTCGTCAAGGATCTGCAGGAGGCGGGGATCGCAGTCCCGTCCACCACCACGATCCGCGGCATGTTGGCGATCCGTGCCGCTATCGTGAACCACCGTACCCGCAAGTGTGACGTTGAATTGATGTTCGACGGGATATTACGGCTGGCACGGTTGCGCAGTGCCGAGAGACGTTGAATGGTGCGATGCGGTAGGTAACCTGGGATGGAGCTGTCAGGCGTGTCTGTCTCGAAATTCACCACCGGCGGCTTCGGTGCGTCGCCCTCGTTCGTATCGGCGTCCCGTGAACTCGACCGGCCGCATTTCTGGTCGGACGGATCGCCGATCGAGGCACTCCCGCCCGGCTGGAGCCTGCGGCGTTCGCGGCTGATCCTGTCGCACATGCATCTGTTCGATATCGAGGACGAGACCGGGCGGCTGCGTAGCTGGCTCGCCGACCGCAACGGGAAACTGCTCGGCTTCCGGCCGGAACGGCTGCCGACCGGTGCTGCCGCGGCCCTGCGCCTGCACATCCTGACCCGCGGGCCGGTCGAGATGTATGTCCAGGGCGAGCGGGTGCTGCTCGATGAAGCCTACATGCGCTCGATCCTGTTCCAGCCGCTGACGGTCCTGGATGATCGGCTGACCTTCCGGGACCGCTCCGGCACCGCGCAGCCGATCATGGCGTTCGGCGGCAACGGCTTTGCCCGCCTGGATCCCGGCTGGGTCGCCACGGTGATGTACACGGGCTTCGACGGGCTGCGGGTCATGGACCTGGAGAGCATTCGCGGGACCCGCTCGGTCTGGTTCCTCGATGACCACGGCGAGCTTCTGGGCAACGCTCCGGAGCATGTCGCCGACCGCCTGCGTCCTGCGATCACCGAGTTCGCGGCCCGTAGGGCGGCCCAGGCGCCCGGACAGATGCATCCCGATCTCGACGGCTACTGCCTGCTGAGCAGCGGCACCCAGGGCGAGATCGAGAGTCTGCTGACCGGTCAGTCCGGGCCGGCATTGGACCCGATCCGCCTGGCGGCGAGCGATCCCGGGCGGCTGTTCGCGAACTTCCCCACCACGAACGGCATGGCGCACGTGCAACGGCTGGAGCTGCGCGGCACCGGCCTGATCGATCGTCGCATGACGGATGGCTGGAGCAATGTCGACGGGCGTTGCCTGGCGTTCGCGACCGGGGCGTCGCTGCCGTTCGATCTGCCCTACCGGCCGACCTGCGTCCGGCTGTCGCTGCAGCTGCAGCCGATCGGCAGGGGTCGTCGGGTGACGGTTCGGCTGAATGGCTGGGACCTCGGCAGCTTCCCGATCAACCAGACGACCGGGTGGCCGCAGCGGCGGGACTTCTGGGTGCCGGCGGAGTGCCTGGAGAGTGGCCCGATCAGCTTCGAGCTGGTGTTCTCGCCCTCGGATCGCGGCGTCGCCTGCTGTCTGGAATCGGCAGCGCTGGAGATCGGGCCGGAGGCGAAGGCGGTCACGATTCCGGAACCCGCCGAGCTGCTGAACCATTTCGGCAGCCTCGGCTTCAACTGCGAATTCGGTTTCGTACAGCGCCATTACGGCATCGAACCGCTCGGGCTGTTCCGTTTTGCGGGCTACAGCCACAGGCTCAACCTGCTGCGCCTGATCGAGACCAACTTCGAGGGCATCGGTTCGTCGGGCACCCTGGTGGCCACCATCAACCGCAACAATTTCTATAACGGTCGTGGAGAGCTCTGCCACTACGAAGAATTCTACATGACCGATCCGGTGCATAATTATGACTTCCACACCTGGAAGGGACCGGACGATACCACCGAGGCGGAGGCGATCGCCGTCAACGAGCAGAAGATCAAGTATCTGGCGCGGGCAATGGGCGAGGATATCGAGGACGGTGAAAAGATCTGGGTGTACAAGGACCAGCAGCCGGTCGCGGATTACAACGAGGTGTTCGCGATCTTTGCCGCGCTGAACAGGACCACGCCGAACAAGCTGTTCTGGGTGACGCCTGCGGTCGAGGGCCGGCCGCTGAATTCGATCGAGTGGATCGGGCCGAACCTGCTGCGGGCGTATTCCGGCCAGGGGCATCACGATGCCCGGATCTATGATGCCGCACAGTGGCTGCTGATCTGTCAGAAGGCTTATCGGGCGTTCGCGGAAGCTGGCACGCTGGCGGTCTGAGGCCGGCCGCATCGGGTGGCATCGACGCCACCGTCCGCCGCCAGACGGCTCAGCTGCCCAGCACGACCCGATCGATCGCCGCCCGGACACGTCCGCTGTCGGGTGTCGCCACGCTGCTGAACCAGGTTGCGAGCGAGCCATCCCGCGCGATCACATATTTGAAGAAGTTCCAGCGCGGCCGGGACAGGATGCCGCCCTGTCGGCCGAGCCAGTCGAACAACGGATCGATCTCCGGCCCGCGCACATGCAGTTTCCCGGTCATCGGAAAACTGACGCCGTAGTTGCGGCTGCAGAACTCCCCGATCTCGCCCTCGCTGCCCGGCTCCTGGCGGCCGAAATCGTTGCTCGGCACGCCGATGACGGTCAGGCCGCGCTCGCGGTAGCGGGTCCAGATCGATTGCAGCCCCTCATATTGCGGCGTGAACCCGCATTTCGACGCCGTGTTCACCAGCAGCAGCGGCTTGCCGGTGAATTGCCGCAGGTCGAGCGGTGCGCCCTGCAGGCTGGTGAGGGTGAAGTCGTAGGCCGTCTGCGCTGGAATCGGGGCTCGTATCGGGGCTGGCATCTGGGATCCTCTGGCATGGCGCCGGTCGCCGGTCGGGTGATCCGGCAGCTTTACAGGCCGGGCGGAAACCCGGAAGCGGCGCCAGGTTTCGCCGTCGGGGATGTGAGGTGGCTGGATGTGCCACATGCTGGCGTGGACCGCCAATCGGCGCCGGCGCGTGGCCGGGCGGAGAACCCGGAAATCTCGCCGGATCAACAGCTTGCACGATGGCACGGTGCCTGCAGACGCGTATCGGTGAACGTGATGGAGAGCCGACGATGCCTGGACGCCTTCCGCTGACCACCGCCTGCGCGATCCCGGTCGTGTTGCTGCTGCTGCTGCCCGGAGCCGCAAGCGCTGCCGAGCGTGATGCGACACTGGCGGGCGACCGGCTGGCGATCGACCTCGCATGCGTCCGCACCGTCGAGATCCAGCCGGATTCCGGACTGCACGACAGCATCGTGGTGCACGCCACCGCGGATCATCCGGAAGAACTCGATCGGCTGGTGCTGGAGCAGCAGGATGGCGCCCGGGTGCGCGAGACGCCTGGCCCGTGCTGGCAGCCGGCCGGCAACCCCCTGAAGCAATCGACCGTCGTGCTGCGGGTCCGGATCCCGAGCCGGACCCCACTCTCGGTCGACGCATCGGGTGCCGCGACCTACGCGATCGGCGATACCGGCGGCCCCCTCCGCCTCGATCTGTCCGGCAGCGAGATCCTCACGGCCGGCGCCGTCGGGCCGTTGCAGGCGGAGCTGTCGGGTGATGGCCGCGCCCGGATTGCCGGCGTCGAGGGCGATGCGCGGGTCGAATTGTCCGGCAGCGGGCAGGTGGTTGTCGGACAGGGGCAGATCGATCGCGCGACGCTGGAGGTGAGCGGCAGCGGCGGCATCCGGATCGGCGGGAGCATCGACACGGCCAGCGCGAGCGTCTCGGGGAGTGGCACGATCGCGCTGGCCCACGTCGCCGGCGCGCTCTCCCGGGACATCAGCGGGACCGGCTCGATCAGCGTCGGCAACCGGCCGGCGCCCGGAAACAGGCCGGCGTCGGGGGCCGGGGGTGAGCCGGCCACCTCCGAGGACTGATTTTTCGGCGCCGTGGTGTAAAACCGGCGCCATGAACCACAGCGTCAAGCTCGCCTGGGGCAGCCTCGGGATCAGCCTCGTCGTCCTGTCCATGAAGACCGGGGCCTGGGTGCTGACCGGCAGCGTGGCGCTGTATTCCGACGCGCTCGAGACGGTGATCAACGTCGTGGCGGCGATCGGGGCGCTCATCGCCCTGTGGTTCAGCGCGCTGCCGGCGGACGCCAACCACCCGTACGGCCACCAGAAGGCGGAATATCTCAGCGCCGTGGTGGAGGGCGCGCTGGTGCTGGTGACCTCGGTGCTGATCGGTCACGAGGCGTGGCGGGACTGGGCGCACCCGCATGCGCCGCAGACCCCATTCCTCGGCATCGGCCTGAATGCGAGCGCCGGATTGATCAACCTGGTATGGGCGACGCTGCTGATCAGCCGGGGGCGTGCCTGGAAATCGCCCGCCCTGATCGCCGGTGGCCGCCACATCATGACCGACGCCTGGACCACGGGAGCAGTCCTGGTCGGCTTCACCCTGGTGCCGCTGACCGGCTGGCTGCGGCTCGATCCGCTGGTGGCCGGCCTCGTTGCGCTGAACATCCTGCGCGCCGGCTACGGGATGCTGCGCCAATCGGTCGGCAGCCTGATGGACGAGGTCGCCGATCCTCGTGCGGTGGCGGCGTTGCGGCAGGTGATCTCGGCCAATGCGGGCGGGGCCATCGAGGCGCATGACGTGCGCACCCGCACGGTCGGCAGCGTGACCTTCGTCGAGTTCCACCTGGTGGTTCCGGGAGGCATGACCGTCGAGGACTCGCACATCATCTGCGACCGCATCGAGCGCGCGCTGTCCGACCAGCTCGGCGATGCCGTCATCAACATCCATGTCGAGCCGGAGCCGAAGGCGAAGCTCGTCGGCGTACCGGTCCTGTAATTTTGTCAGAAGCCCGGTCCTGTAGTTTTTCAGAAGCCCGGTCCTGTAGTTTTTCAGAAGCAAGGTGCATCCATGACCAGCCAGATCCGGACCCCGATGACTCCCGACGAGGCGCTGTCGATCCTGAAGCAGGGCAACGCGCACTTCGTCGGCGGCAACCCGGTGCGCCCGCACCTGACCGGGGCCGAGCGCAGGGCGATGCTGGCCACCGAACAGCGGCCGTTCTGCGTGCTGGTGGGCTGCTCGGACAGCCGGGTGTCGCCGGAGCTGCTGTTCGGCCGCGGGCTCGGCGAGCTGTTCATCGTGCGCAACGCCGGCAACGTGGTGGACCTCGCCGCCATGGGCAGCATCGAGTACGGCGTGGCGGTGCTGGGTGCGCCGCTGATCGTCGTGCTGGGGCACGAGCGCTGCGGTGCGGTGCAGGCCGCGGTGGATGTCGTGGAAAAGGATGCGACCTATCCTGGCAGCATCGGCCAGATGATCGAGCCGATCATTCCGGCGGTGCTGCGGGCCAGGCGTGACGGCAGCCACGACCTGCTCGATCGCTCGGTGCGGGGCAACGTGGCGCGCATCGTCGAGCGGCTGCGCACCACCGAGCAGATGCTGATCGAGCCGCAACGCATCGGCCGGCTCAGGATCGTGGGTGCTCGCTACGATCTCGATGACGGCACGGTCGAGTTCTTCGAGGACTGATGCGATACCCTGGCGCCGGCCGAATTTTCATTCCAGGACCTTGAAGCGGTCGGGTCGGATCGGACAGCGCGCGACGTTCTGGACCTCCAGCCTGTGCAGGTCGGAGATCCAGCACTCGTCGAACACCGAGCAGAAGCAGCCGCGAAACGTCAGGTCGTGCACCGCACTGGCGAAGCGGTCGCTCAGCGTGGGCTCAGCCTGGCTCCTGGACAGGCTCATCACACGCAAATTCTGCCCCGGCCGGAGCACCTGATCGTTCGGATTGCCGACGCTCAGGTCGCCCGGGATCGAGGAATATTGTGTCTGTGGCCCGAGCGGTAAGCCGCAGCAGGCCTGCAGGAGTTCGATCGGCGAATGCACCGCGGCACCTTTGTAGAACACCTCGAAGCTATGCAGCTTGGCCGGCCCTATCCCGGCATTGAAGACCGCGATTTCCGTCGCTCCGCGGCTCATGACCGTGGTGTTCTCCTGCACGAACGGCCAGGAATTCGCCTGCACGAGTTCGCGTTCCGCCTTGCTGTGGTCGAACGCGACATACAGCGAGACCATCGACAGGAAGATCGCCAGCAGCGCCATGGTCAGGTCGAACCAATGGCGGCCGGTGCGCGTCGGCTGCGCGTGGATGTCGTCCGGACCGATCTCGACCGGAGGCTCGATCATGAAGGTCCAGGCGGCAGGAACGCGTTTTCATGCAGCAGTATCCGGATTGCCTCGACGAGGCCGCGGACCTCGCCGGCATTGGCGGCGATCCACCCACCATCGACGGGAGCGAGCAATGCCCGCAGGAATTCGGCGTGGTCGATCAATGCCTGGTCGGCATCCTGGGCAGAAGTGCGGCCGGGATATGCCCGGAGCGGAAACGTCCTGATCTGACTTTCGAGGCTTCCGATATCACGGCCGATGCCCTCGATCACCTGGGCGTTGCGGATCGCTGCCGGATCATGCCGCGGATGCTCGCGTGACGGCGTCGGCAGGAAGTCTCGCCGATACGCGGCCTCCGCCTCATCGACATGCTGGCGCGCCTGGCTGAGGATCTCCCTGGCTCTTGTGCGATCGGTTGCAGCTTGCATCACGGTTTGTCCGGCCGCATTGGGTCGATGCCGGCGATGCCCGCGCCCTGCACGTTGCCGATATTGAAGGCAACGCCGGCGGCTGCGTTGGGTGCGGAAACGAGTCCGCGTTCGGCCATCTGCAGCGCCAGGTAGTAGCGGATCGCCTCGATTGGCGTGAGGCCGATCGCCTGCAGTGCGATGAGTTCGCGCATGCGCTGGTCGCGCGGCAGGATCAGGATCTTCAGGTCGTTCAGCATGATGCCGTAGACCCTGAGGAAATCCGCCAGGTGGCGTTTCACGCCCTCCCGTAATTCGTTGATATTCTCGTTGATGTGTTCGAGCCGGGTCACCTGGACCACCTGGTTGATGGCCTGCTCGATGGCGGGGCCTGCGTAGTCGGCGATCTCCTGGGTGTCGATCACCCGCCCGGTGAACGGCAGGTGGGTAATGAGGTCGAGGGCGGCCTCGCGGGTATCGACATGGATATAGTAGTCGGCCTGGTAGGAGACTTCCGCCATCTCGGCACTGGTGGCGACGCCGGTGCTGCGGACCAGCAGTTTCGAGCGGTTGACGTAGATGACCTCGTACACCCAGGGCGACGCGCCGCCGAAGAACCCCTGCACGACGGAACCGACCAGCGGCTTGTCCGGGGTCACCAGCGTGTATTGTCCGGTCTCGTACACCTGCAGCACCGCGCCGCGCGATTTCAGGATGCAGAAATGGTTGCTCTCGACGGTCAGCAGCGAGCCGGAGACGATGCTCTCATCGACGATCTTGATGGCGACGTTGCGGGTCCCGAGCATGTCGGTGCCGTCGCGGTTGAGTGCGGTGATGACCTGCCTGGTAATGGCCACTGGAGCCTCCTGATGCGCCACGAAGTCCGGCGCCGGCGTAGGGTGACCCTACGGTTCCAGGCCTTTGCCATCAACCCTGAGGCAGGGAGCGTCGGTCGGCCGATCGCTGGTGGTTGCCGGCGATCAGGAGATAGGCGGCGGGGACCACGAACAAGGTGAAAAGCGTGCCGATACCGAGTCCGGTAGCGATCACCAACCCCATGGCAAAGCGCGCCGCCGAGCCGGCACCGGTGGCGACGATCAACGGCAGCACGCCGAACACCATGGCGCCGGTGGTCATGAGGATGGGCCGCAGACGCAGGACCGCCGCGAGCTCGATGGCGGCGCGCTTGGATAACCCGAGCTTCTGCTGGGTGTTGGCCACCTCGACGATCAGGATCCCGTGCTTGCTGATCAGGCCGGCCAGCGTCACCAGCCCGATCTCGCTGAAGATGTTGAGCGAGGCCCCGCCGACCCCCATCCAGATGAAGAAGAGCGCGCCGGCGAGCGACATCGGTACCGACGCCAGAATGATCAGCGGATCCCGGAAGCTCTCGAAGAGCGCAGCCAGGGTCAGGAAGATCACGATCACCGCAAAGCCGAAGCTCGGCAGGAACGAGCCCTGGTCCGCGACATATTCACGCAGCGCCCCCGCCGTGTCGGTGGTGAAATCCGCCGGAAGATCCTGCCGTGCCAGATCCTGGAGGAAATGCAGGGCCCGGTCGGTGCTGACTCCCGGGCCGGGAATGCCGGACAGCGTGGTCGCATTGAGCTGCTGGAAATGGGTGATCTGCTCGGGCATGACCTGATGCGACAGCGTCGCCACCGACGACAGCAGGATCGGGACGCCACCGATGGTCGCGATCGGATAGTCGAGGATCTGCGCAGGGTTGAGCCGCTGGTCGCGCACCACCAGCGGCATCACCTTGTAGGAATGGCCGTGGATGCTGAAATAGTTCACGTAGTTTCCGCCGAGCAGCCAATTGAGCGAACTGCCGATATCCGACACGCGCAGTCCGATCTGTGCGAGCTTGGATCTGTCGAGTTCGATCGTGGTCTGCGGCTGGTCGATCTTCAGGTCCTTGTCGATATAGGTGAACAACCCGCTCCTGTGGGCAGCGATCAGCATTCGGTCGCTGACCTCGGCGAGCGCCTCGATCGAGCCGGATCCCTTGAGCACGAACTGGATCGGCATGCCCTGCGCGCCCGGTAGGGAGGGCGGCTGGAAGACCGCGAGTTGCAGCCCGGCAACGGTGTTCAGCGCCGATTGCAGCTGGTCCTGCAGCACCATCGCCGTCCGGTGCCGCTCGTTCCACGGCTTGAGCACGATGCCGTCGCCGACCTGGCCGGGACTATCCACCAGCCAGTACAACGCGCCTTCCGGGATCGCCTGCATGGCCTTGATGATCGGCGGATCGTAGCGGGCGATCTGGTCCAGGTCGGCATTCGGTGGCGCCTGGCCGCCGACGATCAGCAGCCCGGTATCCTCCTGCGGCGCCAGTTCGCTGGACGAGCCGCGGAACATCAGGACCATGGCAACCATCATCGCCAGTCCGAACACGATCAGGAGCGGCCAAACGATGAGGGCGCGGTGCAGGACCGATCGATAGACGCGCTCGAGGTGATGCTGCACGGCATCGTTGAAACGCACGAGCCGGCCGGGACGCTGCTGCTCCGGGCGCAACAGATACGCGCACATCATCGGCGAAAGCGTGAGTGCCACGACCGCGGAAACCGTGACGCTGGCGGCCAGGGTGAAGGCGAATTCGGTGAATAACGCACCGGTGAGGCCGGCCTGCAGACCGATCGGGACATAGGCCGCAACCAGCACCACCGTCATCGCCAGGATCGGGCCCGAGAGCCCGACTGCCGCCAGCGACGCGGACGCGAACGGTGTCATGCCCTGCCTCATGTGGCGATCGACGCTTTCAACGATGATGATCGCGTCATCGACGACAAGTCCGATCGCCAGCACCAGTGCGAGGAGCGTCAGCAGGTTGATGGAGAACCCCATCACCGCCATCAGGCTGAGCGTCCCGATCAGCGAGAGCGGGATGGTGACGAGCGGAATGAAGACGGCGCGCGGCGAGCCCAGGAACACCAATACCGCCAGTGCCACGATCACCAGCGCCTCGCCCAGGGCGACCAGCACGTCGTGCCGGGATGCATCCACGTAGTCGGCCGCGCTGTACAGGATGCGTCCCTGCATGCCCGGCGGCATGGTGGCGCAGATGGCGGCAAAGGTCGCGCGAACACGATGCGCCACCTGGAGCAGATTGGCGGTGGGCGAGACCGAAATGCCGAGTGCGGCACCTTTGCCGAGGCTGTCGGTCAGGCTCATGTTGAGGCTGTCTGGGGCATATCCGACATCGGCGATGTCGCGCAGCCGGATCAGCACGCCATCGTGCCTGGCAACGACGAGGTTGCGGAACTCCGTTTCCGTATGCAGGCCGCTGGCGATTGCCAGGTTGGCGAAAATGGTTCCGCCCAAAGTCGTGCCGACACCGGTGATATAGTCGTTGGCGGTGAGCGCGTCGGCGACGTCGGTGGCGGTCAGGCCGTGTCCGGCCAGCCGCTTCGGATCCAGCCAGACCCGCAGGGCGATGTTGGTCTGCGTCAGGTTGACGACCGACAGCACGCCGGGCACGGCCTGCAGCTGCGGCACCACGAACCGCGTCAGGTAATCCGACACCTGTTGCGGCGCGATCAGGTTGCTCGAGACAGCCAGCTGCATTTCCTGGCCGGCCGCGTTGTAGACCGCGATGACGGGCGGCTGGTATCCGGCGGGAAGCTGGGCGGTGATGCCCTGGACGAAGGCCTGCACCTGGGTCATCGCCCGGTTCGGATCCTGGTTGAGACGCAGGCTGAGGGTGACGGTGCTGACGCCGGACTGGCTCTGCGAGGTCATGTAGTCGATGCCCTCGGTCTGCGAGACGGCCGCCTCGATCGGCGTCGTGATGAAGCTGGCGACGGTGGCGGCGTCGGCGCCATAAAAGCTTGTCTGGATCTGGATCGTGGCGCTGACGGTTCTCGGAAACTGCTGCATCGGCAGCGTCAGACCGGCCCGCAGCCCGGCAAGCAGGATCAGCAGGCTGACCACCAGGGCAAACACCGGGCGGCGGATGAAGAGGTCGGTGAGCCGCACGGGAGGGTCCTATTCCTGCGGCAGTTGCGGGTGAGCCGCGAAATCCGGCTGCACCGCGTTGTTCACGACGACCGGCGTGCCCTCGTGCAGCTTGAGCTGGCCGGCGGTGACCACCTCCTCGCCCGGCGACAGTCCGGACAGGATCGCGACCTGGTCGCCACGCTCAGGCCCGGTCGTGACGAGGAGCTGGTGCGCGATCCGGTCCTTTCCGGTGTTGCGGATTACGTAGACGGTGCTGCCGTAGGTCGTGGCGGAGATCGCGGAGATCGGCAACGTGACGTGGTGCTGCACCACACCGATGCCGACGCGGACGGACGCAAACATGCCGGGGATCAGAGCGTGGTCATGGTTCTCGATCTGCGCCCGCACCACCACCGTGCGGCTGGCCTGGTCGACCTGCGGCGTGATCGCCTGGAGCTTTCCGGTAAACGCGCGGTCACCCCAGCCATCCACCGTCACGATCGCCTGCATGCCGACGCGCAGGTCCCGCAACTGCTGCTGGGGGATGTAGAAATCGACGTCGATCGGATCGAGCGACTGCAATGTGACGACGAACGTGCCTTGTGTCAGGAACTCGCCGAGATCGATCTGGCGGATGCCGAGCTGGCCTGCGAACGGAGCGGCCAGGGTCTTCTCGGCGATCATCGCCTGTTGCGCGTCGATCTGACCCATCAGGGCGAGCAGGTTCGATTGATCCTGATCGACGACGGCGTTGCTCGTGGTCTTCGACTGCAGAAGCCGGGCATCGCGCGCGAGGCTGACGCTTGCAAAACGTGCCTGGGCCTTAAGTTGGGCGAGGCGGCCAGGCTCGTCGTTCAGGCGCAGCTGTGCCAGCACGTCACCCGCGGCAACGGACTGGCCGGAGACGAAATTGATTTTCGATACGATGCCGGATGCCTCGAAGGCGAGGTTCACGCCGCGTTCGGCGCGCAGGTTGCCTACTGCGTCGAGGGTCGGCTGCCAGTCCTGCAGACCTGCCCGCATGGTCGAGACGATCTGGGCGGGTTCGGCGGCCGCGGCGGCGATGGTCTGGCAGAGGGTGGAGAGCAGGATCGCCGAAATAGTGATTGCTCGGTCTGACAGCCATCTTGCGTGTCGCTGCTGCACGACGGCGTGGCGCAGGCCATTTCCGGCGTGATTGGAACCGGCTTGCTTCTTGAGCGGCTCTTTCATTCGCCAACCGACTTGATCCGATTTCCAGTTTGCTACGGTTTTGCGGATCTGCCTAGCTCGGATTCCATGGCCCCTGGTGATGAGACCGCCACTCCTGACCCGATCGCCGAAGACCTGTGCTGCAAAACCAGCTCCCAGAAGCACCATAACCAGGCTGAATATGGCGCCTATCCCGTAGATCAATGAAAGCGTGGCAAAACCGGCCTGCCAGGACATATGCATTGCATCGAGGGTAGTCTTTGGAAGCCAGGCCCCCACGCTACCGATGAACAACCACCAGAACCGTCCGCGCGAGAGATTCCAGACTCTTTTGAGCGTGTACTCGGCACTGCCTATCACTATTCCTGGGAGCAGGAGGATGAGCCGCATTTGTAGAGACAGACCGAGGACTTCCTTCAGTTTGTCAACAAGTCGGAAGCGGGACAGACCGGGGACTCCACAAGCTAGAGTCAGAGTGAAAGAACAGGATGGATACGAGCACAACTGTGCAGACGGCTAGGATCGACATTTCCGACACGGTCGATACAGCGGATTTCCAACTCGGAAAACTGTCCGGTAAAACCTGTTCCGTATCACTCAGTGCTTCCTGACGGAGAGGCGTCCTCCTCTTCCAAGCCTGCTGCCAGAGGGTCCGTTTTACAATCGAAAGAACTGTGCGTGACCCCGCTCAGGCGCCGATTGCGGAAAGCACCTCGGTCATGACCGGGCGTTCGGATGGCATCAGCAGAACGCACTCGCGCTGCAACTCGTAAAGGTTTTCCGGCGGGTCAACGCAGCGGTCCAGCAGTTCGCCGAGCAGCAGGCCCCAGGCAAGCACCTCGGTGCGTGGCAACGCGGTGCCCACCGCGTCATCCGGCAGGAAGGAGGCGGCGCCGAGATCGCTCAGGACGGCCTCGCCATCGTGACCGTCCCACAGGATGTTGTGGGCGTAGAGGTCGCCGTGCAGCATTCGGCGGCGGTGCAGGTGGTCGGCGGCGGTGGCGACGGAGCGGGCAATCCGCCGTACCGTGTCGGCCTCCAGACGCAGGCCCTCCGGATAGATGTCGCGGGTGCAGCTGGCCAGGCTGGGTGGTCCGGCAAGCGTGCTCCAGCCGGCCGGCAGCAGCGTCATCAGCAACCCCTCCGCCTGCTCCGGATGGCCGGCGAGACGGCCGAGTGCTCCGGTCAGCGCGGGATGCTCACCCGCCGTCAGGCTGGCGGCGACCTCGTGGTCGGGCAGGCCGTCGCTGGTCATCGAACCCTTGAACAGCTTCAGCGCCAACTCGCGCGGCGCCTCGTCCGGCGGCTGCCACAGCACCTGCTGCACCCGTCCCGACGACCCCTCGCCAAGCAGCTGTCCCGGCTGCAGATTCCGCCACGCGATGGTGCGGGCAGGCGCGACCTCACGAAGCGGACCATTTAGCGGATTGCCGGCATATGCGAGCCACGCCAGTCGGGGCAACTCGGCCAGCCACTCGGGCAGGCTGTCGAGCCGGTTGGCCGAGATCCGCAACAGTTCCAGCCGGGATGCCCCGGCGAGGCTGTCGGGCAGCCGTTGCAGCTGGTTTCCCGACAGCATCAGTTTCTGCAGATGTGGCCGCTCGCCGAGCGCCTCGGGCAGGGTGTCGATCCGGTTGTCGGTGAGGGTGAGCCAGCGCAAACCCGCCGGCAGCGCGTCCGCCGGAATCTCGCGCAGACCGGTGCCGCGGAAGCCGATCTGGGTAAGGGACGGGCAGTCGCCGAGGCAATCGGGCAGGCGGGTGAAGCGGTTGTGCGAGCAGAACAGCACGCGCAGCCGGTGTAGCCGTTGCATGTCGTGCGGCAGGCTGTCGAGCGCGTTGCCGGACAGGTCCAGCACCTCGAGCGTGTCGGCCAGCCCGAACACCTCGCGCGGCAACTCCGTCAGGCCGCCGCGGAGAGCGAGCTGGGTGGCGCCGGCCAGCTCGCCGCGACGGAGTTCGTCGAGCGTCGTCGTGTCGTTCACATCACCGCGCCGACCTGCCAGGGCACGAACTCGTTGTCGCCGTAATCGAACTGCTCGCTCAGGCTGCGTTCGCCGGACGCGATCGCCAATATTGCTGCAAAGATGCGCTCCCCGGCAGCAATGATGCTGTCGGTGCCGTCAACGATGCCGCCGCAATCGATGTCCATGTCGTCGGCCATGCGCTGGTACATCGGCGTGTTGGTGGCGAGCTTGATGCAGGGCGCCGGCTTGAAGCCCGACGTCGAGCCGCGTCCGGTGGTGAAGCAGATGATGGTGCAGCCGCCCGCCACCTGTCCGGTCACCGCCACCGGATCGTAGCCGGGCGTGTCCATGAAGACGAAGCCGCGCGCGGTGATCGGCTCGGCATATTCATACACCGCCTCCAGCTGCGATTGCGGGCTCTTGGCGACCGCACCGAGCGACTTCTCCAGGATGGTGGTCAGCCCGCCTGTCTTGTTGCCGTGCGACGGGTTGTTGTTGAGCTCGGCTTTGTTGCGCACGGTGTAGTCGCGCCACCAGGCGATGCGCTCGAGCAGTTTCTCGGCCACCGCCGGCGTTGCGGCGCGACGGGTCAGCAGATGCTCGGCGCCGTAGATTTCAGGAGTTTCCGCCAGCACCGCAGTGCCGCCATTACGCACCAGCAAGTCCGCCGCGTGCCCGAGTGCGGGGTTGGCGGAAATGCCGGAATAGCCGTCGGAGCCGCCGCACTCCAGCGCCAGCACCAACGCGGAAGCGGGCTGCGGGGTGCGCACCGCACTGCCGACATCGTCGAGCATGCCACGCACGATCCCGATCGCGGCCTCGATGGTGCGTCTCGTGCCGCCGGTTTCCTGGATCGTCATGGTGCGCAGCAGCGGGCCCTCGACCAGGCCGCGCGCCTGCATCAGCAGCGGGATCTGGTTGGTTTCGCAGCCGAGCCCGATCATCAGCACGCCGCCGACATTCGGGTGGGCGGCGTACCCGGCGAGCGTGCGCGTCAGGTAGAGGTAGCCCTCCTCGAGCGTGTTGATCGCGCAGCCGCCGCCATGGGTGAGGGCGATCACGCCGTCGATCGTCGGATGACCGTCGAGGCCGCCCTTGTTGTTGAAGTGGTCGGCGACGGCGCGGCAGACGGTGGCCGAGCAGTTCACCGACGAGATCACCGCGATATAGTTGCGCGTGCCGACCCGGCCATCGGGGCGCAGGAAGCCCTGGAAGGTCGCGCGCTCGGCGTCCGGCAGCAGGGTAGCCGGCTCGGCCTCGACGCAGAAGGCGTGCGTCAGGGCGAAGTCGCTCATCTCCAGGTTGTCGGTGTGGACATGCTCGCCGGCGGCGATATCGCGCGTCGCGTTGCCGATCACCTGGCCGTACTTGCGCACCGGCGTGCCGGCCGGGATGGCGACGGTGGCGATCTTGTGGCCGCGCGGCACCTGGCCCGTCGCCCGCACGCCGCTATCGAGCCACTCGCCCGGCTCGATCGGCCGCCGCGCCACGGCCACGTTGTCACGGGCATGCAGGCTGATGATGGAGGAGACCGCGACATCCATTGGAGCACCCCGAAAACGGCTGGCCCGGTCTTATGACCATTGCGCGCAGGGGGCAAACGTTCGGGATTGCCTGTTGCCGGCAAACTGCTCCATCCTCGGTCCGGTAAGGCCGGCGGGAAGCCCGGTCGGCAGGGAAGACGCACATCCATGACAACACGAACCCGAACCGCTTACGCCAGCCTGGCGGCGCTCATCATCGCCGTGGCAGCACTCGGCGTCACCCCGACACGGGCTGCCGACGGCACCGCCGGCCAGTGCTTCGCGCCGCTCAAGGGCGACAGCAAGATGGTCACGCTGCCCGCGAAGAAGGGTCCATACCGGATCGCCTTCGCCAACGGGTTCATCGGCAATGCCTGGCGCGTGCAGATGCTGCAGACGCTCAAGGCGTACGCTGCACAGCCCGCGGTTGCAGCACAGATCAAGGAACTTCGCATCGTCAGCGTCGGCACCGACGTCTCGGCTCAGATCGCCGCGATGGACAACTTCATCAGCGCTGGCTTCGACGCCATCCTGATCGACAGCAACAGCCCGACCGCCTTCAAGCCGGTGATGCGTCGCGCCAAGGCCGCCGGCGTGGTGGTGGTGAGCTTCGACAACGTGCTCGCCCGCACGCCGTCCGAGACCAACCTGGTGCAGGTCAACCAGGACCAGTACGAGATGGGCCAGATGATGGGCGACTGGCTCAACCAGACCATGAAGGACAAGAAGCACGTCCTCGAGGTCCGCGGCGTGCCCGGCACCAGCGTCGACCAGGACCGCCATGAGGGCTTCCGCGCGGCGCTCAAGGCCGATCCGGGCATCCAGGTCACCGAGGTGGTCGGCAACTGGGACGACGGCACCGGCCAGAAGGCGGTCGCCGATGCGCTCGCGGTCAACGGCAACTTCGACGGCATCTACACCCAGGGCGGCAGCGTCGGCGTGACCCATGCGCTGCTCGACAGCCACAAGCCGCTGATCCCGATCGACGGCGAGGGCGAGAACGGCTTCCGCAAGCTGATCGTGGCCAACCCCGGACTGATGGGCGAGAGCGTCGGCCAGTCGCCGGCCTTGTCGGCAGTGGCACTGAAGGTCGCACTCGCGGCGTTGCAGGGCCAGACCCTGCCGGAGGAAATCCGAGTGCCGGCGCAGATCGCCAACTACAAGAACATGCAGGCTGGCACGAACTACTTCCCAGAGCTCAGCGACACGTTCTTTGCGGCACATGATTTCCCGGTCTGCGACATCAAGCTGTCGGCGGCCGAGATCAACGGACAGCCGGGTAAGTGAGCCACGCCGCCTCGGACCCGTCACCACGGCCAGGAGCCGGGGGCGGGGCGGCACCGCCGCTTCTCGAACTCGACAACATCGTCAAGCATTACGGCCCCGTGGTGGCGCTGGCTTATGGAAGGCTGCGCTGCGAGGCCGGCTCGATCCATGCCGTCATGGGCGAGAACGGGGCCGGCAAGAGCACGCTGATCAAGATCATTTCCGGCGTGGTGACACCGACCGCGGGCGAGATGCGCCTCGACGGCGTGCCGGTGAGGTTCCGCGGACCGCTGGACGCGCAGGCGCAAGGCATCGTCTGCGTGTTCCAGGAATTGTCGCTGATGCCGGACCTGAGTGTCGCCGACAATATCGGCATCACCGACCCGCCGCGCCGCTTCGGGCTGATCGACAGCCGCGCGCAATTTGCCAACGCGCAGCGGCTGCTCGCCGAGATCGGCTGCGAGGGGATCGATCCGCGCGAACGCGTGCGCGACCTGCCATTGTCGCGCCGGCAGATGGTCGAGATCGCCAAGGCGCTCGGGCGTCGTCCGCGGCTGTTGATCCTGGACGAGGCCACCTCGGCGCTGACAGCCGACGACGTGGCCCGCGTCGTCACTCTGCTGAAGCGGCTGCGGTCGGAAGGCATGTGCATCCTCTACATCTCGCACCGCATGCACGAGATCCGCGAGTTGGCTGACACCTGCTCGGTGTTCGCCAACGGCCTGCATGTCGAGAGCTTCGTCAGCGGCGAGCGCACCGAGGACCAGATCGTCCGCATGATGATCGGCCGCGAATTGTCGCAGATGTTTCCGCCGAAGCCATTGCCGCCCGCAACACGCGCCGCCCCGGTGATCGAGACCCGCAATCTCGCCTGGGAGGACCGCTTGCGCGGCGTGTCGCTGACCGCCACCGCAGGCGAGATCGTGGGTCTCGGCGGCCTGGACGGGCAGGGGCAGCGCGAGTTCCTGCTGGCGCTGTTCGGATGCCTCGCCGGCACCACCGGCGAGATGCTGGTCGACGGCCGGGTCGTGCGTCCCGGCAGCCCGCACGCGGCGATGTCGGACACGCTGAAGCTTGCGCTGATCCCGGAGGATCGCAAGACCGAGGGGCTGATGCTGCCGATGACGGTGGCCGAGAACCTGACCGCGGCGACGCTCGGCGACTGGTGCCGCGGCCCGTTCCTCGACCGTGCGCGCGAGGGTGCGGCGGTGGCCGACATCGTCCGGCGGATGCAGATCAAGGCGGTGGTGGATCTGCCGGTCGGCACCCTGTCCGGCGGCAACCAGCAGAAGGTAGCGATCGGCAAGTGGCTGCTGGCCGGTCCGCGCGTGCTGCTGCTGTGTGACCCGACCCGCGGCATCGATGTCGGCACCAAGCAGGAGATCTACCGGCTCTTGCGCACGCTGGCGGAGGCCGGCACGACGATCCTGCTGTACACGACGGATTACGACGAGCTCATCGGTCTCTGTGACCGGGTCGAGATCTTCTATGGCGGCCGCATCACCCGCACCCTGACCGGCGACGGCATCACCGAGCAGGCGATCATTGCCGGCGCGCTGGATATCGCGAGCGCGTCGACACAGCCGGAGATGGCGTCGTGACCACGTCCACCACCCGCCTGGTGCTGCGGCACAACGCGCTGCCCCTGCTCGCCGGCGCCATCTTCATCGCGATGTTCGGGTTGTATCTGCTGCTGCAGCCGCACGGCGTGCAGGACAGCGTGCTGGTCACCGCCGCCAACAAGGGCGTGCTGCTGGCCCTGATTGCCAGCGCCCAGACGCTGCCTGTGCTGACCGGTGGCATCGACCTGTCGATCGGCGCGATCGTGGTGCTGGCCAACTGCCTGGCCTCGACGCTGGTCAGCGGCACCCCCCTGCAGGTTGCCGGCGGCGTCGTGGCGGTGCTGGCGAGCGGCTTCGTTGCCGGCGGGCTGAATGCGGCGGCGGTGGTTCTGGGACGGCTGCAGCCGATCATCGCGACGCTCGCCACCAGCACGATGTTCTATGGCGTGTCGCTGCTGCTGCGTCCGGCTCCGGGCGGCGACGTCGACGATGATTTCGCCAGCGCGATGACCGGTGCGATCGGCGGCGTACCGGTCACCCTGGTGGTGCTGGCCGCCGTGCTGCTGCTGCTGTGGATGCCGTTCCGCCGCTCGCTCACCGGACGCGGGATCTATGCCGTCGGCTCGGCGGAGGCGTCGGCGTACATGTCGGGCGTGAAGGTCGATCGTGCCAAGATCGCGGCCTATACCGGCGCCGGGTTCCTCGCCGGGATGGCCGGGCTGCTGCTCACGCTGATCGCGGAGTCCGCACAGGCCAGCGCCATCCAGGCCGGCGATTTCACCCTCAACAGCATCGCCGCGGTGGTGATCGGCGGCACCTCGCTGTTCGGCGGCGTCGGCGGCATCGTCGGCTCGATCATCGGCGCCTTCATCCTGCGCACCATCGGCGACCTGCTGTTCGTGATGAGCGCCTCGCCGCTGTGGCAGCCGCTGTTCCAGGGCCTGATCCTGCTCGCCGCCGTCAGCCTCGGGGCGCTGCCGATCCTGCGCATCCGCAACCGCCTGGAGACCTACCGGTGACCGTCCGAGAGGGCGCCGTGGCAACCGGCCCGACCCGCGCGACCGGGTTTCGCGCGGCATTCGGTCGGCTCGACCTGCCGCTGGTGGTGGCGAGCGGCTGCATCGTCGTGATCCTGCTCGCCGGCTCGTTGTACAATTCGAGCTTCCTGTCGCCGCGCTACCTGATCCAGCAGTTCCAGGTTGCCTCCTTCCTGGGCATCGTCGCGACCGGCGCGATGCTGGTGATCCTGCTCGGCCATATCGACCTGTCGGTGCCGTGGACGCTCGCCGCCGGCGCGATGCTCGGCACCGGGCTCGCCGGCACCGAACTCGGTGGCGTGGCATCGATCCCGATCGCGATCGCCGTGGGTGCGCTGGTCGGGCTGGTGAACGGGCTCGGCGTCGCGTTCCTGCGGATCCCGTCGATGATCTTCACGCTTGGCGTCAACGCGGTGCTGCAAGGCCTGATGGTGCTCTATACCGGCGGATCCGCACCCTCCTCGTCGGCTGCCCCGATCGTGATCTGGCTGTCCGGCGGCCACCTGATCCCGGGCATTCCGAACGCCATACTGGTCTGGGCGGCGGTCGGTGCGTCGGCCACGATCCTGCTCCGGGCGACGCCGTTCGGCCGCTGTGTATATGCGATCGGCAACCGCGAACGCGCCGCCTACCTCTCCGGCATGCCGGTGAAGCGCGTCGTGTGCCTTTGCTTCGTGTTGGCCGGGGCTGCCAGTACGCTCTCGGGCGTGCTGCTCACAGGCTACGCGGGCAAGGCGTTCCAGGGCATGGGCGACGCCTACCTGCTGCCGGCGATCGCAGCCGTGGTGCTGGGCGGCACCAGCATCGTCGGCGGTCGCGGCCGCTATTCCGGCACCATCGTCGGTACCCTGCTGATCGTGCTGCTGCAGAGCATGCTGGCGGTGATGCAGATGCCCGATGCCGGACGCCAGATCATCTACGGCGTCGTCATCTTCTCGATGCTTCTGCTCTACGGACGCACCCGCACCGGCCAAACCTAGGGAGACCGGTCGCGAATGCGCCGTGCCGGCGATCCGACGCGGTCGTTTGCGCCTGCCGCATGCTTACGGCCATCGAGGCCGCTCCGCTCCGGTTCTCGACGACCACGCTAGGCGCGCCGTAAAGGACGGCACTCTCACTCGGCATAGCCATTCTCGAACGGTCTCCCCCCTCGGGGTTTTCGGCTCACGTTTGCGACAGCGTGCGGGGTCGTCAACGCATTCGTCGGCGCTTCTCGTGTAAGCAGCGGCCTCCGCGATCCACGCGGGTGGTGGATGATGCATGGGCGAGCCGCGTTCCGATCTTCTCGATGGCCTGGTGATCGGTGGCGGACCGGCTGGACTGACGGCTGCGTTGTACCTGGCCCGCTTCAAGCGTCGGTTCGCCTTGGTCGATGGCGGTGACAGCCGGGCCTCCTGGATCCCCAGCACGCACAACTTCCCGGTCTTCTCGGACGGCGTGTCCGGGGTCGAGATGCTCGAGCGGCAACGCGCCCATCTCGCCCGCTACGACGTGCAGCCAGTTCTCGGCAGCGTCACCGCGCTCGTCCGCGCGGAGCACGGTTTCGTCGCCACGATCGAGCGGGACGCCGAGCCGCCGGTGCAATTGCGGGCGCGGCGAGTGCTGCTGGCGACAGGCTCCAAGGACAGGCCGCCGCCGGTGCCCGACCTGCGCGAAGCGATGCAGCAGGGCCTGGTGCGCTACTGCCCGGTGTGCGACGGCTACGAGGCCAGCGGCCAGCGCGTCGCGGTGATCGGCGAGGGCGCGCATGGCATGGCCGAGGCGATCTTCATCGCCCGCACATACTCGCGCGACGTCACCCTGCTCGCGACCGGCAGCCGCATGCAGCTGACCGAGGAGGACCACGCGCGCCTTGCGGAACACGGCGTGCGCGTCGTCGCCGAGCCGATCGCCGCGTTGGTCGCGGGTGACGGGCGGATCACCGCGATCCGAACCGAGGGCGGCGCGGAGCACGCGTTCGACACGCTGTATTCCGCGTTCGGTCTCACCATCCGCTCCGACCTGGCAGTGTCGCTCGGCGCCGATCACGACGAGAACGGCGCACTCATTGTCGACGCACACAACAAGACCAGCATCGACGGTTTGTACGCCGCCGGTGACGTGGTGCGCGGACTGAACCAGATCGTCGTCGCGATGGGCCACGCCGCCGCGGCCGCCACCGACATCCACAACCGCTGCGAAATCCCGACCGAGGACGAACCCGGCCGCTGATCGCGCCGGGCTGACATACTGATCACAGAGTGATCTGCCGCAGCCTCCGCCGTGTCATCAGCGGCACCCTGCAGCCCACGGTCTGGTGTCCGTGCGCTTGGGGGGAAGATCGTCCGGAAAATCGCATCCGCGCTAGCGCTGTCGAGAATGTTCCTGACCCGGGCTTGGATGTCGCTGTTCCAACAGACCGGATCCGAGGTCCGGGCATGATGCCGGCATGACGTCGAACTCTGGACGGTTGTCGACGACGACATTGCCATGGCGTCGCTCGTGGCACCTGCATCACGGCTTGGCGAGGCCCTTTGTCTCCAACCAGCCGACCTCGAGTTGTCGATCTCAACCGTGGCGCCGTGGTTGCGTCCGGCGGTAGCGGAATGAGGAACGACGGTGTCAGCCGCCGCTTCCTTTCGATCTGGACGCGACCCACATGCTGCTCGACAAGAGCCTGCTTTGACGCAGGCCTGAACGGCGGAGAGCCAGCCCCCGGGGAAGCCGGCTAGAGCCCCGCGATCGCCGTGCGCAAAGTCTCGGCACTGCGGCCGAGTGCGGCGTGCTCGCTCTCCGACAGGGGCGGACGCAGCACGCGGAGCACGCCCGCGCGGCCGATCACCACCGGCATCGACAACGTCACGCCGTACTCCGGCAGGTGATGACCGAGCGGAAACACCGCGTGCTCGTCCCGCATCATCGCCTCGGCCACGCGCGCGCACGCCATGCCGACGCCGTACTGGCTGGCACCGATGCCCTCGATGATGGTGATGTTGGCGTTACGCACCTGCTCCTCCACCTGCGCACGAAACGACGCGGCCTCATCCGCCGGGATCAGCTCCGTGAGCGGCGTGTTCGCCACCTGCGCCGACGACCACAGCAGGACCCTGGAATTGCCGTGCTCGCCGATGACCTGCGCCTGCACCACGGACGGATGCACATCGAGCCTGGCCGCGATGTGGAAGCGGAACCGCAGCGTGTCGAGGAACGTGCCGGCACTCAGCACGCGGTCGTGGCCGGCAACGCGTCGGGCGAGTTCGGCCAGCGGCTCGGGCGGGTTGGCCACCACAAGGATGAGGGCGCCCGGCACCACCGCCACGGTCCGCGACACGACCTCGCGGATGATGTCGGCGTTGGTCCCGAGCAGGCGCAGGCGGCCGGCGGGGTCGTTGCGGTCCATCGCACCGCCGGCCTTTTCGTTGATCCCGGCCGTCACCAGGATGAGTTCGGCACCGGCGAGATCGTCGTAGCCGCCGGCGACGAGGCGTGCCGGCAGGCCGAGCTGCATGCCGTACTGCATGTCGGTGACGAGGCCCGTGGCCCGGCCCTCATCGCGGTCGATGACCACGATCTCGTGCGCGGCACCCCTGCCGATCACCGACATGATGCACGCCGCACCGACGGCCCCCGCGCCGATCACGCCTATCTTCATGGCTTGCGTCTCCAGGCGGCGGCGGATCGAAGCCGGCCGTGGCACCTCTCTACGTGGCGGAGGGTGCTGCAGGAAGCATCGCGTAGAGCGCGACCATGCGGCGGTCCTTCGGCGACTGCGCGTGCCGCTCGCCGGCGATGGCCTGCTTCCAGGCGCTCATCTTCAGCAGGCCGTGGTCGACGGCCGCGGCACTCCGCTCCACATGCAGCGCGTACGTGCCGAACCAGCCGGCATCCTCGGGCGCCACCTGCCTGGCATAGGCGACGTCGGCCGCGCCTTCGCAGCGCATGAGCGGGGCCAGCGTGCCCTTGGCTTGCGGATAGGTGCCCTGGCACAGCGACACATCCGTTCGTGCCTGGTCGCGCGCCTCGCGCCGGTCCACCGAGCCGCAGCCGGCAAGACACAAAAGTCCGATTATCAGAACCATCGATCGCATGCGAAGACCTCCCGCACGCAGGTACCGCCACCCCATCTGGCCTCAACCGGTCCGCAGCATTACGAGCCGGCAAGCTTTTAGTCTGGCGGCCTCCGGTCACCCCGGCCGCACCGTCACGTGAACGGGTCTGCCAGAGTGTCGCGCGCGATCGCACCGACCGAGATCAGCATGCCGAGCACGTCGGCGATGCTGAAGATCCGGCTGATCAGGGGGCCGCGGAAATTGACGATCGAGAACCAGCCGACACTGATCTCCTGGCCCCGCGGCTCGATCCCCATGTAGCGGCCGACCTGGCGTCCGATGTGACGGCTATGCACCCAGATCTCGTCGTCGCCGTTGCCGGTCGCATACACCGTACGGTAGCGGCAGGGCTGGAAGCGGTCGTACATCTCCATCGGCGAGATCTTCCACTCCGCGTACGAGCCGATATTCGGCCGGTTCGGATTGCCGTAGGTCATCGCCGGATCGAAGAACGCGTCCATCTCCGCGCCGAAACGGCCATCGCTGACGAGCTCCTGCACCCGCAGCCAGCTGCGCACCCGGTCCTGCTGGCGCGGTGTCAGGTTGGGCATCTCGTCGGCGTTGGAATAGACCGTCGGATCGTGCTGCACGGCGTGGCACTCCAGTGATGGGATCGGCGGGCTTCAGGTGCTCGAGCGGGACAGCAGCCACCGTGCCAGGGCAGGGATCAGCGTCGGATCGGACAGCGTGGCGCCGGCGCCCTGGCCCATCTCCTCGGGGCCGTACCCCCAGGTGGCAAAGATCACCGGGACCCCGGCGCCGACGCCGGACGCCACGTCGTTGCGGTGATCGCCGACCATGACCGACCTGCCGGGCATGCCGTTCGCCAGACTTATGGTTCCCAGCAGATGCGCCGGATCGGGCTTGCGCGCGGGGAAGCTGTCGCCGCCGCCGATCGCCGCGAACAGCCCCTCGATCCCGAGCGCCGCCAGCAACGCGCGGGCCGCCAGCACCGGCTTGTTGGTGCACACGGCCAGCCGCCAGCCGGTATCCACGGCGACCTGCAGCATCGGCGCGATGCCCTCGAACAGCTGCGAGGCGTCCGCGGCGTGGGCGGTGTAGTCGGCGGTGTAGGCCTCGATCGCCTGGTCGTCGGCGACCGCCCCGCGATGCGCCAAAACACGCTGGACCAGGGTGGGAATGCCGTCGCCGACCATCGGCCGCAGGTCGTCGGCGGTCAGGTCGTCGAGCGCTCGATGCCTCAGCATGCGGTTGGCGCAGGCGAGCAGGTCGGGGACGCTGTCCACCAGCGTGCCGTCGAGGTCGAACACCAGCAACGGCACCGACGGGCGAGGGGAGTGAGAGATGTGGGACATGCAGTAATCCGAAATTGTTGTTGATCGGGCACGCGGGGTCGCGGGGTTTGACAGCCATCCCGTCCGACCGCTACCGCAATTGACGATGTCCCAACCTGCCCCCGCTACCGCCATCTTGCTCGCAGCGGGTCTTGGCACCCGCATGAAGTCCGATTTGCCCAAGGCGCAGCACATGCTGGCCGGGCGTCCGATGCTGCGCCACCTGATCGACAGCTGCAGCACGGTGTTCGATCGCATCGTCGTGGTGCTCGGCCCGGACATGCCGGGGCTGGAGGCGGCAGCGGCGCCGCATCCGGTGGTGATCCAGGCCGAGCGGCTCGGCACGGCGCATGCGGCCCGGCAGGCGATGGCGCTGTTCGGCGATGGCGACGTCGCGGTGCTGTATGCCGACAACCCGCTGATCACGACCCAGACCTTGCAGCGCCTGCTGGCGGCCCGGCATGACGGCGATACCGGGCTGGCACTGCTGGCGATGCGGCCGGCCGACCCGGCGCGTTATGGCCGGCTGATCACCCGCCCGGATGGCGCCGGCGGCGAGACCGTGGAGCGCATCGTCGAGTGGGCGGACGCGACCCCGGAGCAGCGCGCGATCGGGCTGTGCAATGCCGGCGTGCTGTGCGCCGACGCCGCCAGGTTCGCCGGCTGGCTCGATCGCGTCGGCAACGACAACGCCAACCGCGAGTACTACCTGACCGACGTGGTGGCGCTGGCCGCCGCCGATGGTGCCGTGGTGCGCCATGTCGAGGCGCCCGAGGAGGAGCTGCGCGGCATCAACTCGCGCGCCGAGCTCGCCCAGGCGGAGGCGGTGGTGCAACGCCGGCTGCGGCTCGAGGCGATGCAGAACGGGGCGACGCTGGTGGCGCCGGAGACGGTGTTCCTGTCCGCCGACACGAGGCTCGGACGCGACGTGACGGTGCATCCGAACGTGGTGTTCGGCCCCGGCGTCACGGTAGGCGACGGCAGCGAGATCCGCGCCTTCAGTCACCTCGAGGGCGCCGTGGTGGGCGAGGGCGCGATGATCGGACCGTACGCCCGGCTGCGACCCGGCACGGTGGTCGGGGCGGGTGCGCATGTCGGCAATTTCGTCGAGCTCAAGGCGACCCATCTCGGTGACGGCGCCAAGGCCAACCACCTGGCGTATCTCGGCGACAGCCTTATCGGGCCGCGCAGCAATGTCGGCGCCGGCACCATCACCTGCAACTATGACGGTGTCGCCAAGCACCGCACGACGATCGGCGCGGACGTGTTCGTCGGCTCCAATTCGACGCTGGTCGCACCTGTATCGTTGGGCGACCGCGCTTTCGTTGCAGCCGGCAGCACCATCACCGCGGATGTGCCGGAGGACGCGCTGGCATTCGGACGGGCGCGGCAGGAGACCAGGCCGGAGCGGGCAATCCTGCTTCGGGCGCGACTCAAGAAGGGGAAGAACTGATGTGCGGCATCGTCGGCGTCGTCGGCACGCGCGAGGCAACGCCCCTCCTGTTCGATGCGCTGCGACGACTGGAATATCGCGGCTATGATTCCGCCGGCATCGCCACGCTGGTGAACGGCCACATCGAGCGCCGTCGCGCCGAGGGCAAGCTCGACAACCTGGGCGAGGTGCTGGAACGCCGACACCTGCCCGGGATGACCGGCATCGGCCACACCCGCTGGGCCACGCACGGCGCACCGACCGAGGGCAACGCGCATCCGCACGGCACCGAGCGCGTCTCGATCGTGCATAACGGCATCATCGAGAACCATGCCGAGCTGCGCGCGGAACTCGAGGACCAGGGCCAGGTGTTTTCCACCGAAACCGACACCGAGACCGTCGCACAATTGGTCGACCTTAACCTCAAGCGCGGCATGGCTCCGCGGGAGGCTGCACACGCCTCGCTCGCCCGCCTGCACGGTGCATATGCGCTGGCGATGATCTTCGCCGGCCACAAGGAGCTGATGATCGGCGCACGGCATGGCGCTCCGCTGGCGGTCGGTTTCGGGGACGGCGAGATGTTCCTCGGCTCCGACAGCCTGGCGTTGTCGCCACTGACCCGACGCATCGCCTACCTGGCGGATGGCGACTGGGCGGTACTGTCCCGCGACGGCGCCGAGTTCTTCGACATGGCCGGAAACACGGTCGTCCGCGACATCAAGCTGAGCGCGTTGGCGGCCGACGCGATCGGCAAGGATGGTTACCGGCATTACATGGACAAGGAGCTGCACGAGCATCCGCTGGTGATCGGCCAGACGCTGCAGCGGATGATCGACCCGGCGACCCGTCGGGTGGCGCTGCCCGAGCTTCCGTTCGACCTCGCCAAAGTGCCGCGGATCACCATCACTGCCTGCGGATCCGCGTTCTATGCCGGGCTGATCGGCCGCTACTGGCTGGAAGCGGAGGCGCGCATCCCGGTCGATGCCGACGTCGCCAGCGAACTCCGCTACCGCGAGCCGCCGCTCTCCCAGGGCGGCCTGGGACTGCTGATCAGCCAGTCCGGCGAGACGGCCGACACGCTGGCGGCACTTCGGTCACTGCGGGCAGGTGGCCAGCACGTGATGTCGGTGCTGAACGTGCCGGAAAGCACCATGGCGCGGGAGAGCGACATCGTGCTCGACACCATCGCCGGTCCGGAGATCTGCGTTGCCAGCACCAAGGCCTTCACCGCGCAGTTGTCGGTGCTGGCCTGCCTCGCCATCGCCACCGGCCGGGCACGCGGCACGATCGACGAGGCGCGCGAGGCCGAACTGGTGCAGGCGCTGCTCGACCTGCCGAGCCGGGCAGCCGAGCTGTTCGGGCTGGGCGACGACATCCGGGCCGCGGCCGCGATCGTCGCCGAGGCGCGCGACGTGCTGTATCTGGGTCGCGGCTCGCACTTCCCGGTGGCGCTGGAGGGTGCGCTGAAGCTCAAGGAGATCAGCTACATCCACGCCGAGGCCTATGCCGCCGGCGAGATGAAGCACGGCCCGATCGCGCTGATCGACAAGAGCGTGCCGGTGGTCGCCAGCGTGCCGTCCGGGCCGTTGTTCGAAAAGACCGCCTCCAACCTGGCCGAGGCGCATGCCCGCGGCGGCCGGCTGCTGGTGTTCACCGACCCCGCCGGTGCAGCGCGGATCGGCCGGATTGCCGAGAAGGTGGTGGTGCTGCCGGAAGTGCACGGCTTCACCTCGCCGATCCTGCACAGCATCGCGGTGCAGATGCTGGCCTACGAGGTGGCGCTGCTGAAAGGCACCGACGTCGACCAGCCGCGCAACCTGGCGAAGTCGGTCACCGTCGAATAGCCGGACACCACACGCCCGCGACGGCTGCAGGCTGGTCGTCACGCAACCTCCGTCGCGGCCGCGACTTTGTTGCGCATGCACATGACATCACGCGAATTCATCGAAGCCGGTCTCGAGGCGCTGGACGCGTCGGTTCGGGACAAGCAGGGCGACCTGCGCAACATCCAGCTCGCGACCGTGTCGCCGGCGGGGCACCCGGCCGTCAGGACGCTGGTCCTGCGTCGCCTCGAACGATCCCCGCCGGTGGCCGAGATGCATTCCGATGCACGCGCCGACAAGGTGCGCGATATCGCCAATGACGGACGCGTCATGATCCTCGCCTGGTCGGCGGAGGAGCATCTGCAGCTTCGTTTCGAGGGCACGGCCGTCCTGCACCGCGACGACGACGTCGCCCGGTCCTGCTGGGACGCCCTGTCGGCGAACGCGCGCAACACCTACGGGCTGCGCGCCGCCTCGGGAACGCCGATCGAGGATCCGGAAGGGCTGGAGCACCTGCCCGAACAGGAGCAATACGAGCAGTTCACGGTGATCCTGGTGTCACTGGCGAGCGTCGACATCCTGCGGCTGGAGCCTGAAGGCCGCCAGACCCGCGCGATCGGCCGGTTCACGGCCGACGGCATGACGGCGAGCTGGGTCGCGCAATAGGACCTCGCGCGCACACGCGAAAGAGCAGTCCCGAGATGCCGGACCAGGATGCGCCCAAACCCCCGGTCCCGGCTGCCACCCGTCGTGTCGGGCGCCTGGCCTGGCATCGGGGCGCCTTCACTGAGGGCGAGCGCGAGATCCCCGAGGAGATGCCGGTCGCGCTGTCCTACAACCGCGTGAGCCATGCTGTGATGATGGCGAGCCCGCTCGACCTCGAGGATTTCGCGCTGGGCTTCAGCCTGTCGGAGCAGATCGTCACCGCCCCGGGCGACATCGAGGAGATCCGGATCGTGGTGGTGCCCGGCCCGGAGGACGGACCGCCGCGCGGCATCGAGTTGCGGCTGTGGATCGGCGCGGCGCGGATGGCGGCACTGGACCAGCGACGGCGGCACGTGGCGGGTCCGACAGGCTGCGGCATGTGCGGCCTGGAGAGCCTGGACGCCGCCCTCCGGCCGTCCCCGCCTGTGCCCGACGGGTGTTGCTTCACCGGCGATCAGGTGCAGCAGGCGGTGGCGTCGCTGCGGCCGGCGCAGGCGCTGAACCGGCTGACCCGGGCGGTGCACGCCGCCGGATTCTGGACCCCGGCCGACGGGCTGGTGGCCGTGCGCGAGGATGTCGGCCGCCACAACGCGCTCGACAAGCTGCACGGTGCGCTGGCGGCACGCGGCACCGACCTGTCGACGGGCATCCTGGTGATGACCAGCCGGATCTCGGTCGAGCTGGTGCAGAAGGCGGCGATCATGGGCGCACCGGTGCTGGCCGCGGTGTCGGCGCCGACCGCGCTGGCGCTGCGCGTGGCGGAGCAGGCCGGCATCACCCTGGTCGCCGTCGCCCGCGATGACGGCTTCGAGCTCTGCTCCGGCCGGCATCGCATCACCGCCTGAACGGGCCTGCCGCGAGGCCCGGTTTCGCGCAGGTCGGCCTGCAGTGGTAGCCTCGGGGCATGATGTCGGGGGCAGGCGCTTGGGCTTGAGCGACGAGGAGCGGGAGGCCGGGCAGGCGGCGGCGCGGGACCGGCAGGCGGCGATCGCGGCAAGGCGGGCCCTGCTGGAGCGGTCCGGGTATTTCGACCCCGACTGGTATTGCCGCACCGTGCCTGCGGCTGCACTAAGCGATCTGCCGCCGCTCGATCACTATCTCTCGCATGGCGTGGCGGCACTGGCATCGCCTGGGCCACTCTTCGATGCTGCTGCCTATCTCCGTCACGCCTGGCACCTGCGGCCCGGACTCGACGACCCGCTTACGCATTATCTCGAGCAGGGTCTGGGCGAGGGTCGGCAGGCGGTCTCGTGCACGGATCCGGCCAGCTGGAACCCGCTCCGACTGCCGGTGGAACCGCTGCTGTCGCGTGCGGCACCGTCGCGCCCGGTTCGGGTGTGCGTGGTGGTGCATGCATTTCATGTCGAGCTGTTCGACGAGATCTGCCAGTCGTTGCGGATGCTGCCGGAGCGCTTCACCCTGCTGGTGACGACGGACGAGCCGGAAAAAGCCGACATCATCCGCGAAAGTTTCGCCCGCTCCGGGTTGGATGCGTATCTGCTGGTGCAGGTCGCCGCCAATCGCGGGCGCAATTTCGGACCGTTCCTGACCCACCTCGGCAACGCCATCCTCGACCACGAGATGGTGCTGCACCTGCACACCAAGACGTCGCAGTATCGCGGCGCGGAGCAGGTGAGCTGGCGGCACGCGCTGCTACGCACGCTGCTGCCGGCGCGACCGGTGGTCAGTGGCATCATCGAACGCTTCGTGGCCGATCCGACGCTCGGCGTGATTACCGCATGTCCGGGCGAGGAGATGCGGTATTGGGGCTATGACTGGCTGTCGAACCGGCATCTGGCGCAGCCGCTGTTCGACCGGCTCGGCGTGGAAGCCGCCGTGCCACGCGGCATGTTCGATTATCCGCTCGGCGGCATGTTCTGGGCTCGCAGCTCGGCGCTGTCGAAACTGCTCGGCCATGACTGGACGCCGCAGGATTTTCCGCCCGAGCTCGGCCAGACCGACGGCACCATCATGCACGCCATCGAGCGCAGCATCGTGCTGATCGCGGCCGATGCGGGCTACGGTTTCGCCGAACTGGATTACCGTCGCGGCCTGTTCCGGCCGGGCTGGAGCAGTCGCAACCTCGACCAGTATGCGCGCACCTCGCATGACGGACTGCTCGACACCATCGCACAGGTCGACACGGTCTCGTTCGACATCTTCGACACGCTGCTGACCCGCATTTGCCTGGTCCCGGACGCGGTGCATCGCTTCATCGGTTTCGTGGCCGCGCGGCGATTCCCCGGCGCCGACCAATTCGCCGAGCGCCGGCGGGCAGCCGAGGACGCGGCGCGTCGCGAGACCGGAAGCGGCGATGTCGATCTCGACGAGATCCATGCCCGCTTCCGCCGCGATGCCGGCCCCGGATGGAGCGAGGCGGCGATCGCCTTCGTGCAGCACGAGGAACTCGCACTCGATGCGCGCCTGCTCACCCCCCGCGACATCATGCTGGCCGCCCTGCGCCACGCCGTCGAGGCCGGCCGCCGGGTGATCCTGGTCAGCGATAGCTACCTGCCGCGCCGGGTACTGGACGACATGCTCGCCCGCTTCGGCATCGGCGCGTTGGCAGACACAGTCTATCTCTCCTCCGAACGGCGTGCCCGCAAGGATCGCGGCGACCTGTGGCAGCTGGTCGCCGACGCCGAGCCGGGTGCCCGCACCGGCCGGCTGCTGCATGTCGGCGACAACGCGCAGTCCGACATCCAGCAGACCGCCGATGCCGGCATCCGCCACTTCCATGTGCTGAGCCCGGCGGCGCTCATGGACATGCACGGGCTCGCGACGCCCGCCGGCCCCGACGGCGGCCGGCCGCTCGGCGACGACATCCTGCTCGGACCGCTGGCGGCGCGGCTGTTCAACACGCCCTACCTGGAGCCGGGACCGGGTGCCGCGCCGCTGCTGGATGAGCCGGAACTCGCCGGCGCTGTGCTGTTCGGGCCGCTGATGGTGGCGTTCATCGGCTGGCTGGCGCGGCATCCGACGACCCGGCATCTCGACCGGATGCTGTTCGTCTCGCGCGAAGGCTATTTCCTGAAGCGGCTGTACGACGCCATGCGCGCCGCCAGCGGCCGCGACGACTTGCCGCCCTCGCTGTATTTCCACTGCTCGCGGCGTGCGGCGCTGGCGGCGGCGCAGGGCGTGGCGTTCGATCCGGAGCCGGTGCTGCAAGGCTCCGGCTTCAACGGCTCGCTGGCGGAGTTCCTGCTGGCCCGTCTCGGCTTCGTGTCGGACGCGGTATCCGGCGACGTCGACACGATGATCTCGCTGCCCCGCGACACCGACCTCGTGCGCTGCATGATGCAGCTGCTCGAGGAGCCGATCGCAGCACATGGCCGGCGGGCGCTGCAGGCCTTCACCGCCTATGCGACCGTCAACGGCATGGCGCCCGCCGAGAAGCCCGGCTTCGTCGATGTCGGCTATAGCGGCACCATGCAGCGGGCGATCCAGACCGCACTCGGGCGGCCGCTGATCGGGCTCTATGCGGGCGTGTCGGCGGCGGCGCAGCAGGTCAGGCTGCAGGGCGGCCACGCCTTCGGGGCGTTCGCGCAGGGCGACGTCGCCAGCTTCACCGGCGGCTACGGGCTGATGCTGGAGGCGTTCCTGACCGCGCCGCACGGCCAGGTGATCGGCTACGACGACAGCCGATCGCCGCCGGTGCCGTCGTTCCGCACTGGCGGCGCGTCGCAGCTGCAGTTCGCGATGCTGGAGCGCCTCTACCAGGGCGTCGAGGACTACGCGCTGGCACTGGTCCGCGACTACGGCCCCGACCTGCTCGACCTGCCATTCAGCCGCGAGGCGGCGACGACGACGCTGGCCGCGGTGCGCGACGGCCGCCTGCGCCTGTCGCCCGAAATGATGTCGATCCTGGCCGTGGAGGATGATTTCTGCGGCAACGGCGAGATCCCGGTGTTCAGCCAGCTCGCCACGCCCGCGTCGCGCCGCCGGTGACGGCGCCCGACATCCTGGTGCTGGGTGGCGGCGTGGCCGGCCTGGCGAGTGCGGTGACGCTGGCCGAACGCGGGGCCCGGGTGACGCTGGCGGAGGCCGGGCCGCGCATCGGATCCGGTGCGTCGTGGAAGGCCGGCGGCATGCTGAGCCCGTGGTGCGAGGCCGAAACCGCGCCGGCCGGCTTCACCGAGCGGTCGCGTCCGGCGCTCGACTGGTGGCGCCGGCAGGTGCCGGAAACGCGCACGCAGGGCAGCCTGGTGCTGGCCCTCTCGCGTGACGGCGCCGAGCTCGCCCGCTACGCCCGCCGTACCACAGGCCACCAGGCGCTGGACCAGGCAGGCATCGACGCGCTGGAGCCCGACCTGCAGGGCCGCTTCGGGCGCGGGCTGTTCTTCGGGGATGAGGCGCATCTGGACCCGCGCATCGCCCTGCCGGCACTGGCGGCGCGGCTTGATACGCTCGGCGGCGAGGTGCTGCTGGATCAGCCGGAGCGGCCGGAGGGGCAATTCGACCACGTCATCGATTGCCGCGGCGTCGGCGCCCGCGACGTGCTGCCCGGCCTGCGCGGCGTGCGGGGCGAGATGCTGCTCCTCCGTGCCCAAGGCATCACCCTGACCAGGCCGGTGCGACTGCTGCATCCGCGTTTCCCGATGTACGTGGTGCCGAGGGACCCCGAACCCGGTGTCGAGGGCCAGGTGTTCATGGTCGGTGCCACCATGCTGGAGAGCGACGAGCGCGGGCCGCCGCGGCTGCGCTCGATGATGGAGCTGATGGCGGCGGCCTTCGCGCTGCATCCGGCGTTCGGCGAGGCCGGCATCGTCGAGATCGCCGCCGACCTGCGCCCCTCGTTCGGCGACAACATGCCGCGTCTGGCGCGGGACGGCGACACGATCCATATCAATGGCATGTACCGGCACGGCTTCCTGATGGCGCCGGTGCTGGCAATGGAGGTGGCCGACATGCTGCTGCCCGGGACCGTGAGGCTCTAGCTTGGAAATCCTGGTGAATGGCGAGCGGCACGAGGTGGCCGCCCATACGCTCGACGCGGCACTGTCCGAGCTCGGCTACGGCACCGCACACGTGGCCACCGCCGTCGACGGTGATTTCGTGCCGGCCTCCGCGCGTGCCGGCTGGCCACTCGCGGACGGCAGCGCTGTCGAGATCGTGGCGCCGATGAGGGGAGGCTGAGGCCGATGCAGTTCTATGGCACGACGATCGGATCGCGGCTGCTGCTCGGCACCGCACTCTACCCCTCGCCGGACGTGCTCGCCGACGCGGTGCGAGCCTCCGGAACCGAGCTGGTGACGGTGTCGTTGCGTCGCGAATCCGCGGGCATGCGGGCCGGCCAGGCGTTCTGGTCGCTGATCCAGGATCTCGGCGTGCGTGTGCTGCCGAACACCGCCGGCTGCCACTCGGTGCGCGAGGCGGTCACCACGGCGCAGATGGCGCGCGAGGTGTTTTCCACCGACTGGATCAAGCTCGAGGTGATCGGCGAGGGCGACACTCTGGCGCCGGATGTGTTCGGCCTGGTCGAGGCCGCGCGGATCCTGACCGGGGAGGGCTTCAAGGTGTTCCCCTACACCACCGAGGACCTGGTGGTCGCCGAACGCCTGCTGCGGGCCGGCTGCGCGGTGCTGATGCCGTGGGGCGCGCCGATCGGCTCGGGCAAGGGCCTGAACAACCCGTTCGGGCTGCGCGCGATGCGGGCGCATTTTCCCGAGATCCCGCTGGTGGTCGATGCCGGCATCGGGCTGCCGTCGCACGCCGCCGCCGCGATGGAGCTCGGCTATGACGGGGTGCTGCTGAACACCGCGGTGGCGCAGGCGGGCGATCCGGCGGCGATGGCGCGCGCTTTCCGCCTGGCGATCGAGGCCGGACACACGGCCAGGCTGGCCGACCCGATGGAGCCGCGCGACATGGCCAGCCCCTCCACCCCGGTGCTCGGCCAGGCGATCCTGGCGTGAGCGCGCCCGACCGGACGGCGTTGCCCGGCCGGTTCTATCCGGTTGTGGATAGCGCCGCCTGGGTGGAGCGGATGGCCGGCGTCGGTGCCAGGCTGATCCAGTTGCGGATCAAGCGTGCCGACGACCCGGAGCTGCGGATGCAGGTCCGACGCGCTGCCGCCAGTTGTGCCGCGACCGGCGCCACCCTGGTGCTGAACGACCACTGGCAGGTGGCGATCGAGGAGGGCGTCGGCTTCATCCATCTGGGCCAGGAGGATCTCGACGAGACCGACCTCAAGGCGATCGGCCGTGCCGGCATCCGGCTCGGTGTCAGCACCCACTCCGACGGAGAGCTCGACCGTGCGCTGTCGGTGGCACCCGATTACGTGGCACTCGGCCCGGTCTGGCCGACGACGCTGAAGCAGATGCCGTGGGCGCCGCAGGGCGTGGAGCGGCTCGGGGAGTGGCGCACGCGGCTGCGCGGCATCCCCCTGGTGGCAATCGGCGGCATCACCCTGGAGCGCGCGCCATCCTGCATCACCGCCGGTGCCGACGCGGTTGCGGTGGTATCGGACGTGGTCGCCAATCCCGATCCGGAAGCCCGTGCGCGCGCCTGGATCGCCGCCACCGGCTGATCGCTCAGGACGACCATTTGACCGGATGATGCAGGAAGCCGTCGCCCTTCATCACACAGGGGCCGACAGCAGCGAACGTCATGGCATCGAACCGCAGGATCGGATCCTGCTCGAAAACACCCATCCTCAGGTGCATGCTCCTGAACAGCGTCGCATGCAGGACCTCGTGATGGCCGGTCCAGTCATCCTCGACCGCGTTGGACAGCGCCTGCAGCGCAGCATGGCTATAAAGCGCCAACTGCATGAACGCGTAGAGCCTGGCCGTATGGTTCGCGCCATGGCGGCCTCGCCGCAGCGATGACCACCAGGGCCACCGCTCATTTCCCTTGTAGGGGCGGATGAAGGTGCTGGCGAAATCATGATCCGGATACGACGAGAAAATATGCGAGACGAGAGCCGGCAGGCTGCCGTTGTAGAAAACGTCGTATTCCATCACCAGATAGCGGTCATATCGCGGCAATTCGTTGAACGCCGCCAGCAGCACGAGATCGGCATTGCCCGGAATGATCCGCCCCTCCTGCGCCTTTGCATGCGCCTTCGCAAAGAGCGCGCGGTTCGGGATGAAAATCGTGTTTCCGGACGAGTGACCGTCACCGTTGACGACCAGATGCACGGTGATCCCGGTCTCAGCCTGCTGACGCAGGATATCCCGTATCTGCGGTGACAGGCCATTCAGGTCATGACAGAAGATCAGGAGGGCTGACGACACCACGGGTCCAACAACAGGGGCGACCGGCATCCAGGCGTCGCCGCGCGGATCATCTCACACAGCCCGAGCTGAATAGCACACTGAAAAATGTCAGATGTGGGCTACAGGGTCAGCCGGAGCACGATGCGCGGCTTCATTCCGGCACCCGTTCCGTCATGTGGTGATCGAAATGACGGCGTGGCGGTGGTGTCCGACGTGCTCGCCGATCCCGATCAGGAAGCCGGCGCGCGCCTGGGTCGCCGCCACCGGCAGGGCTATCCGGCAACCGGCTCGCTCACCCTCATCTGGTGGCCGGACGGAGTTTCCAGAGCGCTCACTTCAGCAATCCGACGGCTGTGCCGGGCTATTCCGCTGAAGCGCGCGGCGAGGAAGATGTTCACCAGCTCCGTCGCCAGTGCGATTCCGATGACCTTGCCTCCGAAGCAGATGACGTTCATGTCGTCATCCTCCACGCCCTGCCGCGCCGAGAACGGATCATTCACCAGGGCCGCTCGAATGCCGGCGACCTTGTTGGCCGCAATGGATGCGCCCACGCCGCTGCCGCAAAGGGCAATGCCCCGCTCGACGCTTCCCTCGACGACCGCCCGCGCCATCGGGATCACGAAAATGGGATAATCGTCGGCGCTGTCGAGGGTCCCGGCGCCGAAATCGACGATCTCATGCCCGGCAAGACGAAGCATCCCGGCGAGCTCGGACTTGAGCTGCCAACCACCATGGTCTGCGGCGATACCGATTTTCATGACGTGCCTCCTGGTCGATGCGCGATCTGCGCACGCATCGCATCGATCGTGCCGCGATAATCGGGCGTGTCGAAGATCCCGCTGCCGGACACGAAGGTGTCGGCGCCGGCGCGGGCGATCGCCGCGATGTTGGCGATCTTCACACCGCCATCCACCTGCAGCCGGATGTCCCTCCCGGACCTTGCAATGATGTCGCGCACCGCCTCAAGCTTCGGCAAGGTTGACGGGATGAAGGTCTGGCCGCCGAAACCCGGATTGACGCTCATGACCAGGATCAGGTCGACCGTGTCGATCACCCAGTCCAGCGCGCTCAGTGGTGTTGCCGGGTTGAGTGCCAGACCGGCCAGGGCACCTTCGGACCTGATCAGGTGCAAGGTGCGATCGACATGGGTCGCGGCATCGCTGTGGAAGGTGATCCGGTTGGCGCCGGCCTTGATGAAGGACTGCACCAGCGCATCGACCGGGGAGACCATGAGGTGCACGTCGAGGCAGGCGGGTGATCCGTCCGGATGCACGACATGCTCGCGCAGCGCCGCACACACCATCGGGCCGAGGGTCAGGTTCGGGACGTAGTGGTTGTCCATGACATCGAAATGGATCCAGTCCGCACCGGCGGCGATCACGGCCCGGACCTCCTCGCCCAGCCTTGCGAAATCGCTGGAGAGGATACTGGCCGCGATCCGGACGTCGCTCATTCCGCAGCCTGCGCATTCGGCGGGGGCGAGGCGTTCACCGTGCCGGTCGCGATCAACGCATCGATATCCGCGCGGTCGGGAGCCGATGGCTGCGCACCCGCCCGCGTCGCCGCGATCGCGCCGGCGGCGTTGGCAAAGATCGCCGCCTCGAACACCGACTTGCCCTCGCCGAGTGCCACCGCAAGCGCGCCGTTATAGATGTCGCCGGCGCCGGTCGTGTCGAGCGGCGTGATCTTGAAGCCCGGGACGAGCCTGGCGGCGGTGTTCGTCGCAACGAACGAGCCGCGGGCCCCCAGCGTGATGATGACGGTCCCGATCCCGCGGCTCAGCAGTTTTTTTGCGGCCTTCTCTGCGTCGGACACGGTGTTCACGGTGACGCCCGAGTAGAACTCGGCCTCGATCTCGTTGGGCGTGAATACCGAGACCTGGCTGAGCAGACTGTCCGGAAGATGCTGTGCGGGCGCCGGGTTCAGAATGACCCTGACACCCGCCTTGGCGGCCAGCGTGACCGCATCCTCGACCGTCGCGAGCGGGATCTCCAGCTGCAGGATGACCGTCCTGGCCTGGGCGATCACGTCCCTGGCCTGGTGCACATCGGCGATCGACAGCTTCGCGTTGGCGCCCGACGCGACGGCAATACAATTCTCGCCGCTGTCGGCATCGACAAATATCAACGCCACGCCGGATTTCGCTACCGGATGCCGCACCACGTGATCGGTGTTGATGCCGTCTTTGGCGAAGCCTGCCAGCGCCTGGTCGCCGAACACATCACGCCCGACACACGCGACGAGGGCGACATGGCCGCCGGCGCGCGCGGCACCGACGGCCTGGTTGGCGCCCTTGCCCCCGGCCGCCTCGCTGAACTCGCCGCCGATCTCCGTCTCACCCGGCAGCGGCAGGTGGGCCAGCCGGATCACCATGTCGGTGTTCGAGCTGCCGACCACGACGATGTCTATCGGTTGCATGATGTGTCTGACCTAGCTTTTCGAGAAAATCAGGACGCCAAGCCCAAGGAAGTAGAATACGAACATGGCCAGGAGGAGCAGGTTGGTGCCCTTCGGCGCGTTCCTGAATTCGTGCCAGACGAAAACTCCCCAGAGTGCGCCGATGAGCGTCGCACCCTGACCCATGCCGTAGGCCAGTGCAGCGCCCGCCTTGGTGCTGGCGATCACGTTCAGGCACATGCCCAGGCTCCAGATCACGCCGCCCAGGATGCCCACGAGATGCAGGCGGGTGTTGCCCTTGGTGAAATAGCTCCTGAACGCCACCGGCGATCCTGAAAGCGGCCTGATCATCATGGCGCTGTTCCAGAGGAAGCTGGAGGCCAGCAGACCCGCCGAGAACAGCACGAGCGCGGTGTACGGCGTCAGCTTGCCCGCCGGCGAGAGCACGGCATGGCCATCGACTGTCGTAATGGTCGCCATCGACATCGCGACGAAACTGTAGAACCACCCCATCAGCAGACCGGCCGCGACGGACACCGCGATCCCCTTGATGGGATGGCTTTTCCGCTGGGTGGCGAGCCGCTTGTACGCCAGTGCGTCCAGCACGATGGCCAGGACGATCCCGCCGACCCCGGCTGCCAGGATCGGCACGTTGCCGACGCCGGTGAGGGTGTAGGTCGTGATGACGCCCAGGACCAGCGCCAGCCCGACACCGACCGGAAATGCGACAGCCAGTCCGGCGATATCGATGGCCGCGACCAGCAGGATGTTGCCCAGGTTGAAGATCACGCCACCCAGGAATGCAGCACCCAGCCATTTCGCGCTGGCTTGGCCCAGGTCGGGGATGAAGGCCCGGCCGGAACCTCCGAGGCTTCCCATGGTGAGGGCGAGCACCAAGGCCAGGATGAGCACGCCGATCGAGTAGTCCCAGTAATACAGCTCGAACGACCACTCCTTGCTCGCGAGCTTCTGGGTGTTGGCCCAGGACCCCCAGCACAGCATCGTCACAATGCACATGATGATGGCGAGGGTCGTCGATTGGACGATGAACATGACGCGTCTCGATCCTCGCATTCAGGAACAACGGAACAAGAATCATTGCTGTCGTGACGACGTGACCGCGGGGTCGGGCCGACGCCTGAAGTCATTTTTCCGGTGCCGTCCCCACAGGATCTATCAAGCTGCGCGACACCGCAGCAGACTCGGAAACTACGCATTGCGGCCGTCACGCTGTTCAAGACGAGCGGCCCGGTGTTCCGCCCGCTCACCGCCGGACCCGGCGACCTCCTGGCGCGCACCGCCTTACCCATGCAGCGCACGCATGGATGTGGCATGCTTCCCCCGGAACCGGGACGGGAGGGTGGTGGCCATGATGATGACGGGTCTTCCCGCCGTGCTGCTCGCGACCGCCTTGTTGCTGGTCGTGGTGAGTGCCGTGCAACCGGTGGCGCGTCGGCTGCAATTGCCGGAGACCGTGCTGCTGGCGGTGGTCGGCATCCTGCTCGGCGGCCTGGCCGACATCCTGCTGCGCAGTCCGCTCACCGACGTGTTCAACGGCGCCGCCCGCACGCTGCTCAACTTCCCGGTCGACAGCGAGGCGTTCCTGCTGATCTTCCTGCCGATCCTGGTGTTCCAGGGCGCGCTGGCGATCGACGTCCGGCGCCTGGCGCACGAGGCGGCGACGGTGCTGCTGCTGGCGGTGGTGGCGGTGGTGGCCACCACGGCGGCGATCGGGTTCGCGCTCTATCCCTTTGCCGGCATGCCGCTGGTGGTGTGCCTGACCCTCGGCGCCATCGTCGCCAACACCGACCCGAGTGCGGTGGTCGGGATCTTCCGCGAGATCGGCGCCGCCACCCGCCTGACCCGCCTGGTCGAGGGCGAGGCGCTGCTCAACGACGCCGCCGCCATCTCCATCTTCGGCATCCTGCTGCCGGCGATCGTCAGCCATCAGCACATCTCGGTCGGCAACGCGGCGCTGGATTTCGCGGTCTCGTTCACCGGCGCGCTGGTGATCGGCGCGTTGCTGGGCCGCCTGACGCTGACCATGATCACCCTGCTCGGCGGCACCCCGGCGGGCGAGGTCACGCTGACCATCGCGCTGCCGTATGTCGCCTACATCGTCTGCGACCGGCTCGGCTTGTCCGGCGTGGTCGCCACCGCCGCTGCCGGCCTGACATTCTCGGTGTACGGCCCCTCCACCCTGCGGCCGCAGACCTGGCGCTTCCTCGAGGAGCTCTGGGAGCAGCTGGTGTTCTGGGCGGGCTCCCTGGTGTTCATCCTGGCTTCGATGCTGGTGCCGCGGCTGCTGGTCGGCGTCACCCGTTGGGACCTGGTGCTGATCGCCATCACCGTCGCCGCCGGCAGCCTCGCCCGGGCCGCGGTGATCTTCGGGATGCTGCCGATCCTGGCCGCGACCAGGCTGTCGCCGCCGGTGCCGGCGCCGTTCAAGATCACCATGGTCTGGGGCGGCCTGCGCGGCGCCATCACCCTGGCGCTGGCCCTGGCGGTGACGGAAAACCCCCACGTGTCATCCGAGGTGGCGCGCTTCATCGGCATCATCGCTACCGGTTTCGTGCTGTTCACCCTGTTCCTGAACGGCACCACGCTGCGCTTCCTGGTGGTGGCGCTCAAGCTCGACCAGCTCTCGGCGATCGACCAGGCGCAGCGCCACCAGGTGCTCGGCATCGGTCTCGGCGAGGTGCGCGACCGCACCCGGCGCATCGCCAGCGAGTTCGGTTTTCCGGCCGGTGCCACACGCCATGTCATCGAGGGCCTCGACCGTCGCATCGACGAGGAGCGCGCCGCCAACACCTTCGACACCGCACTCGGCGATCGCCAGCGGGTGACGCTCGCCTTGCTGACCATCGCCAACCACGAGCGCTCGATCCTGCTCGACCTGTTCCGCATCCGCGGCATCTCGCGCCGGGTGATGGAGACGCTGCTGCGTACGGCGGAATCCATGATCGACGGCGCCAGGCTGGAGGGCCGCTTCGGCTACGTGCGGGCAGTGCGTCGGCGGCTCAGCCCGTCGCTGCGGTTCCGGCTCGCCCAGTTCGTGCACCACCGGCTGCGGCTCGATACCCCCCTCATGTATTGCATGATGGAGCGGTTCGAGATGCTGATGATCGCGCATCTGGTGTCGCTCTCGCTCGGCCGCTTCATGCGCCGGCGGGTCGAGCCGACGCTCGGCGTTCGCCTGGCCGAGATCGTGTCGGAGGTGCTGGAGCGGCAGCAGAAGCTGCTCGAGGAGGCGATCGGCACCATGCGGCTGCACTACCAGGGCTACACCGAGGCGCTGGAGAGCCGGATGCTGCGCCAGGTCGCGTTGCGGCTGGAGGCGGAGGAATATGACGAGCTGCTGAACGAGAGCCTGATCAGCGAGGAACTGCATACCGAGCTGCAGCGCGATGTCGAGCAACGCCGGCATCGCCTCGAACGCCGGCTGAAATTCAACCTCAAGAGCGGCATCGAGAACCGGGTGAAGTCGGTTCCGGCGCTGGATGGCGTCCCCGAGGCGGTGCTGCACGACCTGGCGATGACGCTGGCGATCCATTTCACCGCCCCCGCCGAGCGCATCCTGAAGCGGGGAAGGCGGGTGCGGACGGTCTATTTCGTCAGTGCCGGCCAGTTCGAGAGCCACATCGCCGAGCACGATATCCGCTACGGGCCGGGCTCGGTGCTCGGGGCCGAGGATCTGCTGGCAGGCGGCCGGATGCAGGCGTCGGTCCGATCGCTCCGGTTCGGCCACCTGCTGGCGATCGGCGCCGGCGACTTCCGGCGCCTTGCCGACGAGTATCCGGTGGTCCGCCAGAACCTCGAGCGGCTGCGTCGAGCGCGGATGGGCGAACCGGAGCACGTCCTGCTGCTGGCCGCCCCGGCGCGTGACGAGGTTGCAGCGACGCGCGAGGCGGAATCCGCAATCGGTTAACGAAGCGGCAAGGATTGCCGGGCCAGCATGGCGTGCCAACTCAACCAGGCGGGAGTGCCAAGCATGGACATCACGTCTGTTGCCGCGTCGGGGATGCTCGCCGGCGAACTCAGGCTGTCGACCGGTGCTGCGAACGTCGCCAACATGCAGAGCGACGGCGCGCCGGGCGGGGCGTCCGCAGGGACCGCTGCCTACCAGCCGCTGCGTGTCGACCAGTCCAGCCTGGGCGCCGGAGGCACCACGGCCACAACCCAGGCGGTGACCCCGTCCTCGTCGCGTGGTTATGACGCCTCCGCCTCGTATGCCGACAGCTCGGGAATGGTCGCGGTGCCGACTGTCGATCCGGTCACCGAAACGAGCCAGCAGATCTACGGGCTGGCGCAGTTCCAGTTCTCCGCGAAGGCGGTCAGCGCGGGTGACGCCATGATGCAGGCGGTGCTCGACATCAGGACGTAACCGCCGCCGAGGGATGACGCGGCCCGGCATCGGGACTATCTCCGATGCATGAGCATGACCTTCGCCGCCTTCCGCGACACCCTGTCGGACACCGCGCCACCCGACGGGCTGTCGCCGCCGCTGCGTGCGCTCTGGCACGGCGGGCGCGGCGATTGGGACGCGGCTCACGAGGTGGCGCAGGGCGACGACGGCCCCGAGGCGTGCGAGGTTCATGCCTACCTGCATCGCCAGGAGGGGGACGCCGTTAACGCTGCCTATTGGTATCGGCGGGCCGGACGGCCGGTCGCGACCGGGCCGCTGGATGTCGAGTGGCAGGCCCTGGTGGAGCGGATGCTCAGCCGGAACTCGCCGTAACCGAGGTGCGGGCGTCGCCGAATTTCGGTCGACGCTTCGGCAGCGGAAACGCATCCCCGTCGCCGGCATAGGGCTCCAGCGCGACGCGTTTCAGGGCGTCGCTCCAGGCCGGTTGCAGCCCGTGCCAGTGGAAGGGCTGCGGCTGCGGCAGATAGGCGCTGCGGAACCCTGGCGCGAAACCCGGCGGCCGCGTGTAGTCGTCGTGAAGATACAACATCCTCACATCACGCCGGCGTTCCTGCAGCTGTGCCAGGAGCCTGATCGCAGCGTCGTCGCTGTTGTCGATGTCGCGAATATCCGAGCGCCGGACGAAATAGGTCGGCGGATTTTCCTCATCGAACAAGTCCGCGAACCAGCGCGCCCGCAGGCCATAGATGTCCTGCACGCGCTTTATGTTCTCCTGGTCGAGGCGGGAGAAATCGTGGCTGAAATCGAGGCCGAACTTCGTGTCGATCACGGCATAGACTATGTTTTCTCGCACATAGGGATGCAGGTTCTTCGCCTGCAGCACGCCGTCGAAGTCGGCGCCGATCAGGCTGCTCACCCCGGCGATCGGGGAGCCGAGCCAGTCGAAAAAATGAGCGGCACTCGCATTTTGGATAAGATTGATCTGGTGCGCCGGCTGACAATCGCACCCAAGGGAGACGAACCGGAACATCGATGACCTCGCATGCACGCAATTAGTGCGGGTAGCATCCGGGGTGATATTCGGACAAGAGTTCAACCGTTCACATCAGGTAATCCAGGCGAGCAGCAACGATACTGTGATGAGCGACAGCACCGTCGAGATCAATGTGGCGCGGCTGGCGATCCCCGCCTCGCGGTCGTAGAGCCGGGCCAGCATGAACGGCCCGGTGCCGATCGGCAGCGCGCTGATCAGCACCGCCGATTGCGCCCACAACAGCGGCAGTCGCAGTATTTCGAAGGCCAGCGCTGCGGTGATCGCCGGCTGGAGCAGCAGCTTCAGTGCCACCACCCTCGCGACCGCGACGCCGCTCGCCGGGATCGACCGTGTCTCTGCCAGGAACAGCCCGATGGTCACCAGCGCGCAGGGACTGGCGGCACCTGCCAGCAGCGTCAACAGGTGCAGCACCGGTGCGTCCACGCCGACGCCGAGCGCATTCACCAGCATGCCGGCGAGCGGCGCCGCCACCAGCGGATTGCGGAGCACCGCACCGGCCACGCGCCACAGCACGCCGGCCCCGTCGCCGGCCTGCAGGTCGAGTTCCACCAGCGCGATCGCCAGGGCGAACAGCGCGCACACCGTCAGCAGCGTCGCCAGCACCACCGGTGGCAGCCCGGCAGGCCCGAACACGCCGAGGCAGAGCGGGATGCCGATGAAGGCGGTATTGGCGTAGCCGGCGGCGAGCCCCTCGATGGTGGCGCCTGCCATCCGGTGGGTCCGCATCGCCGGCCGCCGCCAATCCAGCAGGAAGCCCACGGCACAGGTCGCCAGCATGCCGCCCGCGAACGCCACCAGGAAGGCCGGATGGTCGATCTGGGTGCGGCTCACCCCGGCCATGCTCAGGAACAGCTCCGCCGGGAGCGCCAGCCGGACCACGAAGCGATTCAGGCTGTCGGTGGCGCCGGCCCCGAGCCAGCCTTTCAGCCCGCAGCCATAGCCGAGCAAAATCAGGCCGAAGATCGGCAGCAGGATGGACAGGACGGCGTGCATGGAGGTGGCGGCCGATCAGCCGGGACTGCCGGCCTTGTGGATGATGAGGTCGAGGGCGACCGGGGCCGCATCCACCGCGGAGAAGGAGAGGCTGGTGTCGTCGAGCGCGCCGAGGTCGGCAGGGTTGCCGCCCTCCAGCAGGAAAACCCGGCCGCCGTTGCGCAACCGGACCCGGCCGGACAGGCGAAGCGTGAAGCGGTCGCCATGCGCCAGAATGACCGGCTGCGTCCAGAAGCCAGGCAGTGCCACCAGATGCACGACCTGCATCGGCTCGGCCTGCAGTGTCAGACTGAGGCGCCGCTGCTCCCCCGGTCCGAGGACGATCTCCTGGTCGAGCGTCTGGTAGCCCGGCAATGCCGCGATCACCCTGGCCCGCCCGGGCGCAAGTGCCAGGCTCGCCGGCGCATGCCCGATCCGCCGGTTGCCGATCGTCAGCCGCGCGCCGGCGGGGACACTGTCGAGGGTCAGCGTGGCACGATGCGGCACCGGCGCGAGTTCGATGTGGCGGGTCTCGCCATCGCGCACGCGCACGCTTTCGGCCTCGGTGCTCCAATCAGGCGCCTTGAAGCCGATCACGTGCCGGCCGGGCGCGACACGCACCGGCGCGTCCACGCTCGCCCCGGTGCGACCATCGATGGTCAGCGCGCCATCCGCCGGTTGCGCCAGATGCACGATCAGGGTCGCGTGCGGACCGTCGGCCAGGTGGCGCCACAGCACGCCCCCGCAGCCGAGGATGATGGCCGCCAGCACCAGCTTGCGAAGCGCCTCCCGACGGGCCCGGCGCTCGGCCGGGGTCAGGATGCGCGGTGGCGGGCGGGGCACCGCCTGCGGCGGGACCGGCGGGAGCGGAGGCGGCGGCACGGCGCGCAGTGGCGGCGGTAGCGGCGAGGCGCCCGGTGTGGGTCGCGTGGCTGCCGGCGGCACGGGCGGCGAGGGCGGTGGACGAGGTGGCTGTGGGGGTGGCGCCATGCCAGGCCCGGCGGCGTGCCCGGCGGCGTGCAGGCCGGCCGAAGCGGATACCGAACGGGCTGGTGTCTGCTGCGGGATGCCGCAGAACGGACAGAACCGCACCACGCCCTGAAGCAGCTCACCACACGTGGCGCAAGGTCCGGGCGTCCAGGCGGGCGGCAGTGCCATCTAGCGGATGCTGCCGCAGGCCACCGATGTGCCGGGTACGGCTGCGCCCGCGTCGGCGCACTCACCGCCCGACGGGATGCGCGAAATCGCCGCACTGCTGAGCCGCAGCAGTTCCGGCGTCGGCTCGGCCTCGGGCGACACCTGCTCGTCCCGCTCGAACGCCAGCAGCGCGCGCAGCAGGCCGTCGCTATGCAGCCCGTCCGCGGTGCCGCCGAAATAGCCGAGCCGCTGCAGGTTGAGCTGCAGGTCGTAGATCATCGGCTCCGGCCGTGGCTCGTCCACCGGCATTCCCTGGCCGGGATCGTCCTGCGCCACCGACGGCAGCGGCCACAGCAGCACGGCAACAAGCGGCAGCGCGCGCCACGTCATCCGGCCGGCACCGGGTCATTCGTCATCCGGCAGCGCGTCCTCATCGTCCGGCAGGCCGGCCTGCAGCAGATCGAGCAGTTCGGGCACATCGCGCACGCGCTGCCACAGGGTGCTCCCCAGCCGCCGCACGTTGGTGCCCTCCTTGAGCGAGCCCTGGGCTGCAAGCCTTGCCAGCTGCGCTTCCGTGAAAGGCCCCGAGAGCTGTCTGGCGATCGCCAGGTGCCACGCCGGCTGCGCGCCAGCGGTCGCGCCCGCGGTCGCGCCCGTGGTCGCGAACGGCAGCGTTGCCGGGGGAGCTGCCCTCGCCAGCGGTTGCAGCGCGTCCGGCCGGAAGCGCTCGGCCACGATCCGGCGCTTGTCCACGGCGCGGAACTCGGGCTGGTCGTTCGGATCGCGGTTGGCGTCGTGCGGGTCGGCATCGGCGGCACTTCCGGCCAGCGCTTCGGTCCAATCCGGAATGCTGCGTTTCAGCCGGTCGTAAAGCGCGTCGGCATCGGAGCCGCCGGCCGCTCCCTCCATGGTCGCATACCGGTCGCGCAACATTCGCGACAACTCCAGCGCCACCGTCTGCACGATGCCCGGGATGCGGTCGGTCTGGGTCGGGCCGATGCGGGCCATCCGGGCCGCATAGACACGCTCGCCGGTCCAGGCCAGCAGCGCGCTCGCCGCCAGCACCTGCACCGGCGCCAGCTCGCGCTCGAACGCCTCGATCCGCGCCTGCACCTTGTCGCGATGGCGCGAGAAGCCGCTGGTCCGGATGATGCGCTCGGTGCCCGCATCGCCCCAGTCGCCGCCGCCGAGATCGATCTGGTACGGCTGGCCGGGCCGGGTGCCGCGCACCAGGACGCCGTACGCGACACCGCGGATGAACAGCCCCATGTTGCGGCGCATCTCCTCGATCTCACGGGTGGTCGGCACCACCGGATCGGGGAAACGCTCGCTCTGCCGGTGCGTGTGCAGCGGCAGCGGCTTCTTCTGCTCGAGCTGGTAGCTGATGCGCCATTCGGTGCGCAGCGGATCGATGCTGTCGAGCGGGATGCCGCTCAGCTCGCAATAGATCAGGATGCGGTCACGCAGGCCGGAATTGAGATATTGCGGCGGGCCCATGCCGAGCCTTCCGGTCGGCACCACCTGCTCGATCTCGGCGCGGAAATTGCGCTCGAATTCCTCCTTGTCGTCGACCGCGATCAGCAGCGTGTAGCGCGGACCCATCGCGATGCCGCCGCCGAGATGGTCGAACGACGCGTCGAGCCACGGCATCGCGCGCACCATCGCACGCTGGAACAACGCGATGCGGTCGCGCGCACTCATGTCGAGCAGGATCGATTGCGCCGACCGGAGCGCGTTCGCCCGCGGCGCCAGCTGCAGCCGGCTGAAGCCGCGCAGCCGGTTGAGCAGGATGCTGCGCTGCATGTCGTCGCGCAGGATCGGGAACAGTTTCCGCGAGCCACCCTCGTCGCGGAACATCTCCTCCGCCCAGCGCTGGGTTTCCTCCGCGTTGTTGCCCAGCATCGCGCGCGCCTCGATATCGGCGGCAGGCAGCACCACATAGGTTCCGGCATCACGACGTGACACCGCCTCGCGCAGCAGCCCGATCTCGGTGTCGAACTCGCGGAGCGTCTGGCGTACCAGCACGCGTCCCTGCACGAGTTCGGCGACGGCGCCGTCCCACAGCTTGTTGCCGTCCGCGTCCTGGCCACGACGGGTGCCGAGCGTTTCCGACATCTCGCGCAGGAACTGCCTGGCTTCCACGGCCGCCTGCCGGCGCAGCTGCATCGCCAGGTAGTAGCTGGTCTCCTGGCGCAGATGCTCAAGGTATCGCTCCGCCGCCTTCCGGTCCGGCCCGAACGGGAAACGCCGGTTGACAGCCTCACGAAGATTGTCGAGCGACTGCTCGAAACGCCGCTGCGTGTCGCCGGCACGCGCCGAATACCGCGCCTCCACGTCGTCGAGCCGGACGATCTCGTGCTCGATCTGCAGCTTGGCGTCCTCGACCAACCGGATCGTGTAGTCGAGGCCACCGCGATCGCGCTGATCGAGATAGTCGTACAGCACGGCGCGCAATCCGTCCGGTCCGGACCCGCGACGGTCTGCAGAGATGCGCTGGCGGGTCGCCAGGATGCGGTCGGCGGCGAGGCCCGATCCGGTCTTGTGCCTGATGCTGCCGAGCACGTCCTCGTGGCGCTGCTCGAACTCGCGCAGCACCAGCGTCGGCAGGTTGTGCGGGTCGGCGGTCTGGAACCCCTCCGACTGGTACGTCGCCAGCAGGTCGCGATCGATCTCGGCCAGCACCGACTGGCCGGTGTCGTTCTCCAGAAGCTTGTCGACCAGGAAGGGCTCGTTGATGGTCGAGACATCCTCCGCACCCGGCAGGACGTGATGGAATGCGTTCGGCTGCAGGTAGAACTGCCGGTCGAGGAAGTCGTCGCGTTCGGCCGGCGTCGGCAGCCGGCCGGAATCCTCCAACGCGACGTTGAAATACGCCATCAGCATCTGCTTCGACGTCTCGGCCACCGCGGTATCGACGGCGACGCGGCTTTTCGTGTCGATCGTCGCCTGGCCGAAACTCGAGAACAGCTGGCTGTAGCGCAAGGATTGCCGGCCGAGATGCGCCGGCAAGGGTGGCTCGTAGTTATCGAGCTTGTGCTGAGCCTGGTTGACGGCGATCGAACGCTTGGCAGCGGCGAACTCGCTGGTGCCGAAATCCTCGAACAGGATGTCGGCCGCCATGTCGTACAGATCGCCGACCTGCTCGAGCCCGTCATCGAGAACGTTGCGGGTGTCGAGCAGGTACACGTCGTCGTACGGCGCGATATTCGGCAGCGGTCCCTGGTGATCGGCCCACTGCTCGACGAACGGTGGCGACGGGTTCGGCCGCATCGCGTGCTCGAGTTCCATGAGTGCGGCATAGCCGTTGGCGTTCACCCGCTGGCGCTGGTGGTCGTGATAGCCGCCGGGCAGCAGCAGCACGAGATCGACGGTGGGCGCCGGGTGGATCAGCGAGCGCAGCGCCAGCCCCATATCGATGAAACTGCCCGAACCGGTGCCACCGGCCGCCGAGCACACCACCACGACGCGCAGCCGGTTCTCGATCTCGAGGTTGAGGTGCGCCAGGTCGTCCTGCCGCCCGACGCTGCGCAACAACCCGTCGCTGCGTTCGCGTAGCAGGTCGACCAGCTTGCGGAACTGATCGAAGAACAGCAGCCGCGAGATCGCCCTGACCTGGCCGGCACCCTTCTCGGTGTTGATCAGCGAGAAGTCCGCGACCGGCAGCCAGTCGGCGATGAGCGGGTAACGGTCGAGATCCTTCACGTATCGCTTGACGTCGACCGCGTGTTGCAGCCGCTCGTTCTCGCGGAACGCGACGATGCGGGCGAGGGGGTCGGCGGCCTGCTGGCGGTCGCTCTCGATCGCGGTGCGCAGGTCGGTGTCGAAGTACACGAACGAGGCGATCGGGAACCGCGACAGATCATCCAGGCGCCGGCCGTTCCAATCGCCCGTCAGGATGCGCCGGCGCAACCGCAGCAGGATCTGCATGCCGGTGCCGCCGAGGCCCACGAACAAGGTCGGCTGCACGCGACGCGCGACCGGGCGATCATCGGCGCCGGCTTGCGCGGCAGGGGCAGGCGGCTGGGATTGGGTGGATGACATGAGGGTCCCTCTCAGCGTCGCGCGGGACGGCGACCGCGCGACCGGCCGGTCGATGCGGTTCGGTAGAGCACCAGGAACAGCGCCAGGGTCACCACGATCAGCAGCCCGAGCGGGATCGTGAAGGCGAGCACCGACCACAGCCCACCGAGCAGCCCGAACACGATCAGCACCGACAGCGACAGCAGCAAGGCGAACAGCGCCCAACCTGCGTTGCCTGCGGCCGAGGGCGAGGCGCGTTGCGCGATCAGGTGTGTGCGCACCGCGCCGCGGACGAGGAAGATCGCCACCGCGAGCACCAGCAGGATCGCCACTCCGATCACTGCACCGGTGCTGGTTAATCCCTGCGCGTCTCCCGGCAGGCCGGCGGCGGTGATCGGTGTCCCCGTGCCCGTGCCCGTTCCGGTGCCCGTCGCCGTGGCTGGCCCGGACGCTGCAGGCGGGCTGACGACCGCCGGCGCCGGCGCGGCGTCCGAGGGTGGCCGGATGTTGAAATCCGACGGTGGGCTGGACGGCGTGTGCGACGGGTCGGTCATGGCGTCCTGAGCGTGGGCGGGATCGAGTGTCGAGAGTATGTCAGCGCGGTTCGGCCGGCATCCGTTCCGTGACCGCGGGCGGTCCGACCGATCTGCCGCGGACGCTGAACACGCGGCCATCCGGCAGGGCTACCGTGCGCGACTGGAACGGCCGCAGTCGGACCCGACGCATCTGGCCGCCCAGCGACACCGTATGCTCGCGCTCATGCCGGAGCAGCACCAGCAGGAGTGCCAACACCAGCAGCAGCCCGAACAGGCCGAGCAGCGCCAGGATCAGCGGGACGGCAGAAAAATGAACCACCAACGTGATCGGCAGCGTGGCCGAGGCAGCACGCACTTGGCGGTTGTCGAAGAACACCGCCGGGAGCTGATCCAGGGCCGCGATCTGCGACATCTTGGCCACGAACCCGTCCTGCAGCGACAGCGACAGCCCGGTGAGGTCGATCGCCAGCGTGCCGTGCAGGCTGACATCGTGCTGCAGCCAGCCGGCCAGGCCCGGCGACCGATCGATGCGCGGGACGTCGAGCCGGATCCGCACGTCCTGCAGCACGTCGCGCGGCGCCACCCGGTGCAGCACCGACGGCTCGATCGACCCCTGCAGCAGCGGCGCGGCCGCCACATCCTGGCCGGGCAGCCGGTCCAGGCTCTGCCAGCGCAGCGAGACCTGCGCCTGGTCGATCACGTGCGGGTAGTAGTCCGAGCGCAGCGTGCCGGTGATCTCGACCGACGAGGCCCGCCCGCCCGGCACGCCCTCGATGCGCAGCCGCCCGTCCGGCGTGCGGCTGACCGCGAGGCCGGGGGTGGTGGTGGCTTCGGGCGTGAACACCAGCGGCGCCTGGTCGAGCGGCTTCAACTGCACCGCCGGGTCGCTGAACAGCCGGGTCAAGGCCGGGGCCTGGGTGAGGCGGCGGAGTTCGGCCCCGGCCGTCTCGCCATAGGCGATGCCGTACACGATCAGCCCGGTCGCCGAATATTCCCGACCCTGCGCCGGCATCCGCACCGGATAGGACACGATCACCGGCAGCGACGGGCTGGAGCCGAGGCGACGGGCGAAATCGGCGGTGTTCTCGTCGACGCGCTGGCTGTTGTTGGGTGAGTTCCGGTTGTTGGTGACCAGCCAGATGATGCCGGGATGGCCGTCCAGGATGGTGTTGATGCCGCGCACCAGGGCGCCGTCGAAATCGGCGTCGGTGAGCCGGCCGTTCGGCTGCACCGGCAGGTCGATGGCCGCGATCGCGCGGGCGATCGCCGCTCCATCGTCGGGCCCGCGGTAATCGACGTGCGGCGAATGGCGGCCGGGAATCTGCCCGTCCTGGTCGAAATCGGCGATCACCACCGCGCCGCCGGCGTTCGAGGCCGCCACCAGTGCGTTCAGCAGCGGCCGGAACGGCGCGTTCGGGTCGACATAGAACGGCTCCATCCAGCCGGAATTCTGGATCAGGTACACCGAGGTCACCTGCGCGATCGCCCGTCCCGGCGCCAGGAGAGCCGACGCCAGCAGGACCAACGCCAGCAGGAGTGCGCGGGCAAGCTCAGGGCGCATCGTGCAGCCGCCAGCGATGCAGCCGGTTCTCCACCGCGCCATGCACGAGCAGCCAGCCGGCATGGATCACGACCGAGAGGTCCCAGGCGTGGCGGGCCCGCAGCACGCAGTCCAACGGCTGCAGCGAGCGCGGACCGCGGCTGACATGCAGCACGCAGGAATGCAGCCGCTCGGGATCGTCGGGTGCGCCGGGATCGCCGAGAAACGCTGCCAGCCCGGCCCGGCCATCGCACACCGCGAGCAGGTAACGGTCCTCGTCGAAGGCGAGCAGCGGCGCCAGGAAGCTGTCGTCCGGCAGCAGGTATTCCGCCGCCTCGCGCTGATCCCAGGGCAGCCGCAGCCGCGCGTTCTCGCGGAACACCGCCCGCCCGGTGCCGACCGCGTAGCCGCGCGCGACCCGCCGTTCCGGCACCTGTCCCGGTGCTGCCAGGCTCTCCAGCACCAAAGTCGCCGGATCCAGCCGGGCAAGCTGGTGCAGCGTGCCGTTGCGCTCCATCAGCGGCCTGACGCCGGGCAGCGGTTGCAGCCCGTCCCGCCATGGCCGCCAGCGTGCGACCGGACCGTCGGCGGTGGCCTGCACCGTCAGGTGCCCGGTTGGACCGCACCAGCTCGCCAGGTCTGCGGCGGCCACCGGAGCGGCGAGCGGGCCGGCTCCGGCGGGAGGGCCGTCCTGTATCGGCAGCGTCCGCCATGCGGGTGCTGCAGCGGCGTGGTCGAGCAGGCCCAGCGCCAGGATGCCGCCGACCCGCACCGGCAGCGCCACATGGTCGCGCAGCAGGACCGCACCACCCACCGGCTCGGCGCCCCCCAGCATCGTGACCGGCGCGGAGAGCGGCCGGGTGAGGTCGATCCATGCCGGCCCGCGATCGGTCGGCAGCGCCAGTCCCCGGGCGGTGGCGGAGGCCGACCAGCTCCAGCCCGGCAGCGCGAGGCAGGCCGAGATCTGGACCCGCCTGATCCAGTGCCGGTCCACCTCCGACCAGGCGCTGATCCAGCCGCTGGCACGATCGCAGGCGAGCAGCATCGGCGGTGTCCCGGCGACCGCGAAGCCGAGGGCGGCGGAGGCCGGCGCTTCGATCTCCTGATGGGTCGCGGCGTCGGGCAATCGGCGCTCGTCGAGGCTCGGCAGCCCGTCCGGCGCTCCGAACGGCGGCGACCAGAGTTCGGCGGCCGCACCGACCGGCGGATCGGACAGCCGCGCACCGCAATCCGGACAGAATCTGAAGGCGTTCGGAAACGGTCCGGGATGCGCGCAGCCGGACGTCCGTGCGGCCAGGCGCTCGATGGTCACCGCGTCGGTCGGCAGCGCGATCGTGTCGCGGCCGGTATCGAGCGTGCTGAAGCGGGTGCCGATCCTGTGCCAGCGCTCGATCCCGAACGGGCCGGGGAGCGCCCAATCCTGGGTGGTCGAGTCCTTGGTGGCGTGACCCATCGGGTCAGTGTCGGGCGACGCCTGCTGCACGCTTTGGTCCTGTCGGCTCAGGCAAATCTAGCGTGCGGTCCGGGCGACGCAAGCAAGCGGGCTCAGGCCGTCAGCTCCCAGGCCTTGCGCCAGATCTCGGGGATCTTGAGCCAGCGTTCGCGGGTGTCAGGACCGTGCTCGGCCTGCGCGCCGGTCTGCACGGTATGGAAGATCTTCAGCTCGGTCTGCCTGACGATCGGGCCCGCGAAGTCGCGTGCGAAATTGCCGACCAGCACCACCGCCCGAACCTCCGGCAGCAGAGGCAGCAGCTTGCGCAGCTCGCCGGCGGCCGCGGTGTTCGCAGCCTTGCCCGTCTTGTCGCCGGAACTCCAGGCGACAGTATTCCAGGAGACCGTGTCCTTCCGCGGAATGCCGGCCTGCTGCATCAGCGTCCAGGTCGCCCTGCCGCTCGGATCGCTGTTGTTCCGGCTCACGAAGCCGGAACCGCGCGGTGGGAAGGTGCCGGGCCCCGGCGCTCCGAACAGGAACAGCACGCGCGCCGCGATGCCACCATCGAGCGGGTCGAAGTACGGGACGTAGGCCGACGCGCGCTGGCTGGCCTCCCGGACGTAATCGACCAGCGGCTTGACGTGCGCCTGGTTCAGCATCTCCAGGCGACGACGCCTGACGTCGGCGTCGGCGAGCGAGCCGGGGAAATCGTCGCGATGCACGGCATGGGTGTTGGTCATCGCCGCAAACTTCAGCAGCCGGTCCGGTAGGTCAACTTGGCAGTGAAGAACAACCGGGCAGCGCCCGGTTGCCCGCGTTGACGCAGTGCAGCATTCCCCGATAAAGGTCCGTGCCCGAACAGCGAAGCCCGACCAGGCGCGCCCCTACTCAGCGCCGGAGGCGCCGCTTGCCCATGCCCATCACGTTCGCCGAGCTCGCCCTGGCGCCGGCCCTGCTGCGCGCGCTGGCCGAGGAGGGGTATGCGAGCCCGACCCCGATCCAGGCCCGGTCAATCCCGCTGCTGCTGGAGGGTCGCGACGTGCTCGGTATGGCACAGACCGGCACCGGCAAGACCGCCGCCTTCGCGCTGCCGCTGCTGCATCGCCTTGCCGCAACAGCGCGACCGGCCCCCAGCCGCGGCGCCCGCATCCTGGTGCTGGCGCCCACGCGCGAGCTCGTCTCCCAGATCGCCGCCGGCTTCGAGAGCTTCGGTCGCCACCTGCCGCTCCGCGTGACGACGATCTTCGGCGGCGTCAGCCAGCTCCACCAGGTCAAGGCGCTCGAGAATGGCGTCGACATCGTCGTGGCGGCGCCCGGGCGGTTGCTGGACCTGATCGATCAGGGCCTGTGCGACCTGTCGCAACTCGAGGCGCTGGTGCTGGATGAGGCCGACCAGATGCTCGACATGGGCTTCGCCAGGCCGATCGAGCGCATCGTGGCGACCCTGCCGAAGGATCGGCACACGCTGCTGTTCTCGGCGACGATGCCGAAATCCATCGCAAGCCTGGCCGAGAGCCTGCTGCGCGATCCGGCCATGGTCGAGATCGCCCCGCCCTCGACCACCATCGATAGGATCGAGCAGTCGGTGATGTTCGTCGACGCGGCCGACAAGAAAGCGGCGTTGCTGGCGCTGCTGCAGACGCCGGGGATCGGCCAGGCCGTGGTCTTCACGCTGCAGAAAAACATCGCCAGCGAGATCTGCGCCTTCATCGCCCAGGCGGGCATCGCCGCCGAGGCGCTGCACGGCAACAAGTCGCAGGGCCAGCGGGAGCGTGCGCTCGACGCCTTCCGGACCGGCGCCGTGCAGGTCCTGGTGGCGACCGACATCGCAGCACGCGGGATCGACGTCGAGACGGTGACGCATGTCATCAACCACGACCTGCCGAGCCTGCCGGAATGCTATGTCCACCGCATCGGCCGCACCGGCCGGGCAGGGCGCAGCGGTGTCGCCATCACGCTGTGCGACGTCGAGCAGCGCGCCTGGCTGCACGATGTGGAGCGGGAGATCGGTCGCGCCCTGACCGTCCGGGCCGATCATCCGTGGCATTCGGAAGCCGCCAGGACCTCGACCATGCGTGCGCCCGTGCTGGGCGGCGGCCCGGTCAAGCAGGTCAAGCCGCAGAAGAAGCGCGAGCAGAGGGTCTGGACCGAGGAAGAGAAGAACGCCGCCCGGGCCGCTGCCATGGCGGCCTGAAGTCGACCCCGATCAGGTCTGCTGGTCGAGCAGGCTGAGGATCTCGCGGGCTGCGGCATCGGCGGGCGCTTCGTCGCCGATCGAGAGGCTGGCCAGCACGGTGTGGAAACCCTCGCGTTGAGCATCCGCCGCAGCGTGGTCTGTCAGCAGCGCCTCGACGGTTTCCGCCAGTCGTTGCGGACGGCAATCCTGCTGCAGCAGCTCGGGCACCAGTTGCCGACCGGCCAGGAGGTTGACCATGGCGACGTGCGGCACCCGGATCAGCCGGCGGGCGATCGCCGCAGTCAGCGGGTTGACCCGGTAGGTGACCGCCATCGGCACACCGGCCAGAGCCAGCTCCAGGGTCGAGGTGCCGGACTTGGTCAAGGCAGCACCGGCGGCTGCGAAGGCGTCGTGCTTGTCGTCGAGCTCGGTGACGATGATCGGCCGGATCGGCCAGCGCCGCGCCGCGCGCAGCACGATGTCGGCCACGACCGGCGACGCCACCACCACCGGCACCAGTCCAGGCACACGCGCGGCGAGCAGCGACAGCGTGCGGCCGAACACCGGCAGCAGCCGCGGCACCTCGCTGCGCCGGCTGCCGGGCATCAACACCAGCACCGGGGCTTCCGGTGCCAGGCCGTGAACCGCCCGGAAGCGAACCGCATCGCCGGTGTCGGCGCCGGATTGCAGCACCGGATGGCCGACGAAGCGCGCCTCCAGGCCGTGGCGCTGGAAGAACGCGGGCTCGAACGGCAGCAGGCACAGCAGCCGTTCCCACAGGCCGGGATACTCGCGCACCCGGTGCTCGCGCCAGGCCCAGACCTGCGGCGCCACGTAATGCACGCGCCTGATGCCGAGCCCGCTGATCCGCTTGAGCAGGCGCAGCGCGAAGCCGGGACTGTCGATTGTGACCACAAGGTCCGGGCGGCGCGTCTCGATATCGGCCACCGCCTGGTCCAGACGGCGCGCCAGGCTGCGCACCCGGGGCAGGATCTCGACCAGCCCCATCACCGCGAGATCGCGCATCGGGAACAGGCTGAGCAAGCCCTGCTCGGCCATCCGCACGCCGCCGATGCCGCGGAACTGCAGCTCCGGCCTGGCGCGCCGCAGGGCGGCCATCAGCCGGCTGCCGAGCACGTCGCCACTGGCCTCGCCGGCCATGATCCAGATCGTCGGAACCACCGCCGGGTCAGCCGCCGTAGAGCTGCGCGGGCTCGATGTCGGGTGCCGCGATGCTCACCAGCGCGCCGTCCCGTGCCGCCCGGTAGAAGCAGCTGCGCCGGCCGGTATGGCAGGCGACCCCGGTCTGCTCGACCAGCAGCAGCACCGCGTCGCCGTCGCAATCGAGCCGCAGCTCGACCAGTCGTTGCACCTGACCCGACGTCTCACCTTTGCGCCATAACCTGTTGCGACTGCGGCTGAAATAGCAGACACGGCCGGTCTCCAAGGTCTCCGCCAGCGCCTCCCGGTTCATCCAGGCCAGCATCAGCACCTCGCCGGTATCGTGCTGCTGGGCAACGGCCGCCACCAGTCCGGCGGCATCGAAGGCGACCTGGTCGAGCAGGGCCGCCTCGCTCATGCCGGCGCATCCGGCTGGCCGGGTTTCTCCGGCAGCTGCATCCAGTCCGGCACCCGGGCCTGCAGGGTACGGCCTTCGAAGTCCAACGTGCCGTGCAGATGATCCAGCCGAAGCACCGCCAGCCCGAGCCCGTCGGCCGATGACCGCATGACGCCCACCTCGCGGCCCTCATGCAGCAGCACGGTGCCCGGCGGCGGCAGCGCGGCGTCCGACGTCACCGGGACCAGCCGGCGCTTGAGCAGGCCACGATAGCGGGTGCGCGCGGTCAGCTCCTGGCCCATGTAGCAGCCCTTGGTCCAGGAGATCCCGGCGAGCTCGTCGAAGCCTGCCTCGAGCAGCACGGTCTTGTCGGGCTCGCAGTCGCGGGTGCCGTCCGGCAGTCCGAGCAGCAGCCGGTGGCGGTCGTACTCCGCGGCATTGGCCTCGGACTGCAGCGGCTCGGCCGACAGGATGCGGAGCCCGGCAGCGGCGAGCCGTGGGTCGGGCGCCGCGATCGCATCGGGCGGCAACGCCGGGGTGCCGTCCCAGGCGACGCTGACGGCCAGTCCGGTCTCGGCCACGACCACCTTCGAGCGCAGCCGGAACCGCGACAGCTTCGTGGTGAGCATCGGTGCCTGCTCGCGTTCGCAATCCAGCAGCAACCGATCCGCGTCGGCGAAGATGAAGAAGTCGGCCAGGTATTTGCCCTGCGGCGTCAGCAGTGCCGCCCAGACCGCCCGGCCAGGCCCGGCCAGCGCCACATCGTTCGAGACCAGTCCTTGCAGGAAGACGATCCGATCCTCGCCGGACACCGACAGGACAGCACGCGCGGGCAGATGGGCAAGCTTGAGCATGGCTGGAACTTGGGCGACCGGGCGGCTTCCGGCAACTGCGGAAAGGTTCTAACAGGGCCGCCACCGCCGGAGCCCGAAGCTGACCCGTATCCTGTTCATCACCGCGACGAGGCTGGGCGATGCGGTGCTGTCGACCGGGCTGCTCGACCACCTGTTGCGGACTGTCCCGGCGCCCGAGATCACCATCGCCTGCGGTCCGGTGGCGGCCGGGCTGTTCGAGCGGATGCCGGGCCGCGTCCGCACCCTCGTGGTCGAGAAGCGGCGCCACGACCTGCACTGGCTCACCTTGTGGCGCGCCTGCATCGGCACCCGCTGGGACCTGGCGATCGACCTGCGCGGCTCGGCGGTGACGCTGCTGCTGCCGGCCCGCCGGCGGGTGATCATGCGCGGCGGGCGACGCAGCGGCCACCGCATCATCCATCTCGGCGGCGTGCTCGGGCTCGATCCGCCGCCGGTGCCGGTGGTCTGGATCGCGGCCTCGGACCGGGCGAGGGCGGATGCGCTGCTGCCCGCGGATCGCACCCTGGTGGCACTTGGCCCGACGGCGAACTGGTCCGGCAAGGTGTGGCCGGCGGAGCGGTTCGCCGGGCTGTTCGAGGCGATCCGGCAGGCGGTGCCGGACGCGCTGCCGGTGGTGCTGGCCGGACCGGGTGCGCAGGAACACGCGATGGCGCAGGGACTGCTGGACCGGCTCGACGAGGCGGTCGACCTGCGCGGGCGGCTGTCGCTGGCCGAGGTGGCGGCCTGCCTGCAGCGCTGCCGGCTGTATGTCGGCAATGATTCCGGACTGATGCACCTGGCTGCCGCAGCCGGGATCCCGACGCTCGGGCTGTTCGGTCCGAGCCGCGCCTCGGAATACGCGCCGGTCGGGCGCCACACCGCGTTCGTGGTGGCGCCCGGACCGGCAGGCGAGGCGCCGATCGCCGGCCTGAGCGTCGAGGCGGCGGCAATGGCGGCGCTCCGGCTGCTGGCGGAGACGGCGCCATGACCCGGGTCGCGCATGTCATGGCCGGTGCCGCGGCGGGCGGCGCCGAGCTGTTCTACGAGCGTCTGACGATCGCCCTCGCGGCGCCGAACCCGGAGGCGCCGGCGATCGAGGTGCTGCCGGTGATCCGCCGCGATCCCGCCCGTGCCGCGCGGCTGCGCGCAGGGAGCCTGGAGCCGGTCCAGCTCGGCTTCGGCGGCGGGCTCGACCTGCTGACCCGGCCACGGCTCGGGGCGGTGCTGCGTCGCTTCCGCCCGCGCGTCACCGTCGCCTGGATGAACCGCGCCGCCCGCCTCACGCCATCCGGGGATTGGGTGCTGGCCGGCCGTCTCGGCGGCTTCTACGACCTCTCGAATTACGCGCGCTGCGACCACCTGGTCGGCAACACCCGCGGCATCGTCGACTGGATCGTCGGCCAGGGCTGGGATCCGTCGAAGGTGCATCACCTTCCCAACTTCGCGGCCGAGTTCGAGGCGGCACAGCCCGTACGACCCGCCACGGTGCCACCTGCCGCGCCGCTGGTGCTGGCGCTCGGGCGGCTGCACGCCAACAAGGCGTTCGACGTGCTGATCCGGGCGATGCACTGGATCCCCCAGGCGCATGTTCTGATCGCCGGCGAGGGCCCGGAGCGGGCGGCTCTCGAGGCACTGGCCCGCGCGGAAGGAGTGGCAGACCGGCTGCACATGCCGGGCTGGGCCGAGAACACCGGCGGGCTGCTGGCAGCCTCGGACGTGCTGGTCTGCCCATCCCGGCACGAGCCGCTGGGCAACGTGGTGATCGAGGCGTTCTCCGCGTCGCGCCCGGTGGTGGCGGCGTCGTCCCAGGGTCCGGTCGAGCTGATCGTGCATGGCAATGACGGCCTGCTGGTGCCGCTCGAGGACGCCATCGCGCTGGGCCAGGCGCTGGCGCTGCTGCTCGAGGATCGTGCGCTGGCGGCCCGCCTGGCTGCAGCAGGCCGCGCCCGCTACGAAGCCGACTTCGCCGCCGGCCCGGTGCTGGATCGGTGGCGGCGCTTCCTGACAACCGTGGAGAAGCGCTGATGTGCGGCATCGCCGGCTTTGCCCTGGCCTACGCGCCGGCCCATGCCACATCCCAGGCCGGATCGTCCGCCAACGCCGGAGCCCCCACCTTCGACAGCGCCTGCCTGACCGCGCTGGTGCGAGCATTGGCGCATCGCGGCCCCGACGGCGCCGGCCACACCATGGTCGGGCGGGTGGCGCTGGTGCACACGAGGCTCGCGATCATCGATCTCGATGGCGGCGACCAGCCGATCTTCGCCGGACCCGCGGCCCTGGTGGCGAACGGCGAGATCTACAACGACCTCGAGCTGCGCCGCGGCCTGCCCGACGTGCGCTTTGCCAGCGGCAGCGATTGCGAACCGCCGCTGCATCTCTGGCTGCGCGACGGCCAGCGTTACGTCAAGGCGCTCCGTGGCATGTACGCCATCGCAATCCACGAGCGCGGCACCCACAACCTGACGCTGTCGCGCGATCCCTTCGGCATCAAGCCGCTCTACGTCGCCGAGCTCGAGGGCGGCGTCGCCTTCGCATCCGAACCGCAGGCGCTGCTGGCGGCGGGGCTGGTGAAGCGGGGCCTGCGCACCGAGGCCCGCGACGAGCTGTTGCAGCTGCAATTCACCACCGGCCGGGAGACCATCTTTCCCGGCATCCGCCGCGTGCTGCCGGGCGAGACGCTGCGCATCGCCAACGGCCGGGTGATCGATCGCAGCCGCATCCCCGCACTTCCCGAGGGGCCCACCGAGGAGATCGGCGAGACCGCGGCGCTGGCCAGGCTAGACCGGGCACTCGAGGAGAGCGTGTCGCTGCACCAGCGCGCGGACGTGCCGACGGGCATGTTCCTGTCCGGCGGCATCGACAGCGCGGTGGTGCTGAGCATGATGGCACGGCTCGGCAACGATCGCGTGCAGGCCTTCACCGCCGCCTTCGACGTGCCGGAGGCCGCCGACGAGAGCGTGCAGGCGGCGCGCGTGGCGCAGGCGGCAGGCGCCCGGCACGAGGTGCTGCGCATCGACGAGTCGATGGTCTGGCGGCACCTGCCCGAGATCGTCGCCGCCATCGATGACCCAGTCGCTGACTACGCGATCATCCCGACCTGGCTGCTGGCCAGGCGCGCGGCCCGTGACGTGAAGGTGATCCTGAGCGGCGAGGGCGGCGACGAGCTGTTCGCAGGCTACGGCCGCTACCGAAGTGCCATGCGTCCCTGGTGGCGCGGCGGACGCCAGATGCGCCGGCACGGCACGTTCGACGGGCTCGGCGTGCTGCGCCCGGACGTCGCCGGCGGGCGTCGTCGCGACTGGCGCAGCGGCATCGCGGCGACCGAATTATCCGGTGCGACCGGACGCTCGCGGCTGGCCGCGGCACAGGCCTCCGACATCGCCGAGTGGCTGCCGCACGACCTGCTGCTGAAGCTCGATCGCTGCCTGATGGCGCATGGCGTCGAGGGCCGCACGCCGCTGCTCGACCCCGCCGTCGCGGCGGCCTCGTTCCGGTTGCCCGACGGGCTCAAGGTGCGTGGTGGCATGGGCAAGTGGCTGCTGCGTCGCTGGCTCGAGACGCAGATGCCGGCAGCCCAGCCGTTCGCGCCGAAGCAGGGGTTCACCGTGCCGGTGGGGGCCTGGATCGCGGCCCAGGGCGACCGGCTGGCGCCGCTGGTGTCGGCGCAGGCGGGTGTCGCCGAGATCGCCGCCCCGGACCGGGTGGCCGCCTTGTTCCGCAATGCGGCTGGCAGGCGGGAGCAGCATGCCGCCTGGACGCTGCTGTTCTACGCGTTGTGGCACCGCACCCACATCCAGGCTAGGCTTCCCTCCGGCGACGTGTTCGAAACACTGGCGACCTGAAACTCCGAGGCCGGGGCTGGAGGTTCGGCGAATGGGCGACATGGTGATCGTGGCGTTTCGCGCCAAATCCGGATGCGAGCCGGCGCTTCTGCAACTCGTGCGTGACCACGTACCGACCCTGCGCCGCCTCGGGCTTGCGACAACGCGGCCGGCGCTGGCGATGACCGGGCGGGACGGCGTCGTGATCGAGGTGTTCGCGTGGCAGCCTGGCGGGATCGCCATCGCCCACACCCATTCCGAGATCCTGGCGATGTGGCAGCGCTTCGAGGCGGTGTCGGACCATGCAAGCTTGCGCGAATTACCCGAAACGGCCGAGCTGTTCGCGCAATTCGTGCCGATCGACCTCTGATCCTGCAGAGGTTGTCACGGCGAGTCGCATGATGGAGACTCCGTGTCGGGATTCCGATCCGAGTGTCGTCGATGCAGCGCCTGGCCTTGCTTTTTCTTCTGCTCCTGACGCCGGCGATCGGTCTTGCGGCGCATCCGGCTTCACATCCTGCGCGATATCGCCAGCAGGAAAGCCGGGCACACGCTGCAACCACGATCGCCCTCGAGGAGATCGCGGCACTGCTGCTGCTCACCGGAACCGCGCCACTGGCTGCGCGTGGTGCGCGTCGTGCGCTGGTCCGTCGGACACGTCGGCGGCGTTATCGCCAGGCGCTGGATGTCGCGACATCGGAATTGACGGCGCAGCGGCGCACCCTGCAGATCCGGAAACTGCAGCTGGTGGCGGTGGATGCGTACGGCACCGCGGATCCAGCCAGGTGGCACCGCGAGCGGGCCTATTTCTGCCGCACGCGACTGCTGCCACGCCTCGCCGCCGCCGGGCTCGCCGACCAGTGGCCGTTGATCGGGCGTGAGATCCAGCGGCGTCTCGAACTCGCTGCGTCGGCGCCCTTCGTTGCTGACGTCGCGCAGTCGGGACCGGCCAGCGATCCGCGCGTGTTCGACCCCTTGATGCAGCCTGGCGATTACGAACGTCACTGCGCCATGCTGCTGCGGATGTCGGGCTGGGACACCCGCGTGACGGGCGCGAGCGGTGACCAGGGCACCGACGTGCTGGCCCGCCGTGGCAGCCGGACGCTGGTCGTGCAGTGCAAGCTGTATCGGCGCCCGGTCGGCAACGGCGCCGTGCAGGAGGTCGCCGCCGCCCGGCTGCACCAGCGCGCCGACCTGGCCGCCGTGGTCTCCAACGCGCCCTTCACCGCTGCGGCACGGCAGCTGGCGCGGAGCACCGGCGTGCATCTGCTGCATCACGAGCAGCTGCGCGATTTCGCTCCCGCCTGACCCGGTTCCTCGCCGGAGCGGCCGCACCGCCTTGTGCGACCGGCACGAGGGCCGCTTTTTGCGCGCGCTCGCTTTTGCTTCGGCCCGAGCAGACCGACCACGAAGCCCGCGGGCAGGACCGCCCTCGTCAGCGGCGCCAATTCCGGAACGGCCGGGCCATCGCAGACCTTTTCCAGCGCCAAGGTGCGACCGTGCGCATCGGCTACCGTGTCGACCGGGAGGGCGCGGAAGACACCCGCAGCGTCGAGCACGCGAGGGTGGATGCCGGCCTGACGATGAACCGGGGCGGCGCCTGGCGCGAGCCCCGGTTTCCGCGAGCCGGTGGCGGCGGTAGTCTGGGGCGTCCCTCCCGCCGCCACGAGGCCTGCCCATGCGCTACGACCTGATCATCCGCAACGGCGTGTGCGTGCTGCCCTGGGGCGAGGTGCGCACCGATGTCGGGGTCCGGGACGGGCGCATCGCGACTCTCGGCGTCGACGGCCGGGCGGAGGCTGCGGAAACTCTGGATGCCACCGGCCTGCATGTGCTGCCCGGGCTGATCGACGCGCACGTGCATCTGCGCGATCCGGGCGACGCCACGATCGAGAGCATCCCGACCGGCACCCGGGCGGCGGTGCTCGGCGGCATCACGACCGTGTTCGACATGCCGAACACCTGCCCGGCGATCACCGACGCCGGCACGCTGGCCTGGAAGCAGGAGTACGCGGCGCGGGAGAGCTACACCGACTTCGCGTTCTATGTCGGGGCGACCCGCTCGAACACGCCCGACCTCGCCGAGTACGAGACCCAGGCCGGCGTGTGTGCGGTCAAGCTGTTCGCCGGCAGCTCCACCGGCGACCTGATGATCGAGGACGATGCCGGCATCGAGGCGGTGATGCGCAGCGGCCGCCGCCGGATCGCCTTCCACAGCGAGGACGAATACCGGCTGCAGGAGCGCCGCCCCCTTTTCACGACCGGCATGCCGTACGACACCCACCGCATCTGGCGTGACGAGGAGTGCGCCGCACTCGGCACCCGGCGGATCATGGCGCTGGCACGGCTGACCGGCCGGGCGGCCCACATCCTGCACGTCTCGACCGCGGAGGAACTCGACTACCTCGCGGACTACCGCGATCTTGCCACCGTCGAGGTGCTGGTCAACCACCTGACCCAGGTGGCGCCGGACTGCTACGAGCGCCTCGGCGGCCTGGCCGTGATGAACCCGCCGATCCGCGACCGCCGGCACTACGAGGCGAGCTGGGCGGCGATCCGCGACGGGCGGGTCGATACCGTGTCGTCGGATCACGCACCGCACCCGATGGCGGCCAAGCTGAAGCCGTGGCCCGAGTGTCCGGCCGGCCTGACCGGCGTGCAGACGATCGTGCCGGTGATGCTGGATCACGTGAATGCCGGGCGGCTGTCGCTGTCGCGGCTGGTCGACCTGATGGCGGCGGGTCCGGCGCGCGTCTACAACATGGTGGGCAAGGGGCGCCTCGCCGTCGGCAACGACGCGGATTTCACCCTGGTGGACATGCAGGCGCGCCGCACCATCAGCAACGACCGGATCGCGACGCCGGCCGGCTGGACCCCGTTCGACGGCATGGCGGTCACCGGCTGGCCGATCGCCACGATCCTGCGCGGCACGACCGTGATGCGCGAGGACACGGTGCTGGGGCCGCCCTCCGGCAGGCTGGCCCGGTTCGCCTGGTGAGGCAGCGGCTTCGCGCCTCACTGGTGCTGGGCCTCGGACTGGTTGTCGGTGGAGCGGGACCGGACCTAGAGGGCATCGGCTACACTCAACGCCTCGGCATGCAGGTGCCAGCCACACTGCCTCTGCTCGACGAGGCCGGCCACGCGACGCGCTTCGCCAATCTGGTCGACCACAAGCCGACGCTGCTGATGCTCGGCTATTTCGCCTGCCCGGCGCTGTGCGGCGTGGTGCGAGACGATGCGTTCCAGGCGCTACTGGATAGCGGACTCCGGTTGCCGCGCGACTACAGCCTGGTGTTCGTCAGCATCGATCCGGCCGAGCGCGCCCGGGATGCGGCGGCGGCCAAGGCGGCGGACCTCGCGCGCTACCCGCTCCCGAATGCCGGGTCGGGCTGGCACTTCGCCACCGCCGACGCCGCGTCGATCGAGCGGATCGAGCAGGCGGTCGGCTACCACAGCCGCTACGACGTCTCGCTCAAGCAGTTCCTGCATCCGGCCGGGCTGGTGGTGCTGACCCCGGATGCCATCGTGTCGGGCTACCTGCTCGGCGTCGGCTACCAGCCGGGCGCAGTCGTGGCGGCGCTGGCGCAGGCACGCAGCGGTACGATCGGCCAACGGGCGCCCTCGATCCTGCTGCTCTGTTTCCATTACGACCCGTCGACCGGTCGCTACAGCCTGGCCATCCTCAAGGTGCTGCGCCTGATGGGCGGCCTTACCCTCGTGCTGGTGCTGGCACTCCTCGTGCTGCTGCATCGGCGCCGGCCGGCCTGACCCGCTCGAGCCCGAGCGACACCAGGAAGATCGCCAAGCCGCACAGCGCCAGGACGCCACCGACCCATCCGGGTGAGGACCAGCCGAGGCCCGCGGTGATTGCCGCTCCGGCAAGGGCGGCGCCCAGGCCGTTGGCGATGTTGAAGGCCGAGTGGTTCAGCGAGGCAGCGAGTGCCTGGGCATCGGCGGCCACGTCCATCAGCCGCGTCTGCAAGGCCGGCGCCAGCGCCACACCGCAACCGATCAGGAAGGCGTCGCCACCGACCGCCCACCAGTGCGGCAGTGCCGGCACGAACAGCAGCGACGCGAGCCCGTCCCAGATCAGGAAGCCGACGATGGCGGGGCGTAATGCGCGGTCGGCGAGGGTGGCTCCGATGGTGTTGCCGGCCGCCATGCCGAGCCCGAGCACAACCAGCACCACGGGCATCAGGGCAGGGGCGATGTGGGTCTCGTGGATCAGTGCCGGCGTGATGTAGCTGTACACCGCGAACAGTCCGCCGAAGCCGACCGCGCCGGTCGCCAGGGCGAGCCAGACCTGCGGCCTCGCCAGGGCGCCGAGCTCGGTCAGAGGCGAGGCACCCGCGGCGGCCGGGATCGGCGGCAGGAACACCCGGAGCAGCCCGAAGGTGAGCAGCGCGATCAGCCCGACGACGCCATAGGCCAGGTGCCAGTCGATGATCTGTCCGCACCAGGCGGCGAGCGGGGCGCCGAGGATGGTGGCGAGGGTCAGGCCCAGCATCACGCGCCCGACTGCCTGGGCGCGCCGGCCGGGATCGACCATCGACGCTGCGACCAGGGCTGCGCAGCCGAAATAGGCGCCATGTGGAAGCCCGCTCAGGAAGCGGAACACGGCGATTGTCGCGTACTGGTGGGACAGCGCGGTGCCGATGTTGGCAAGCGCATACAGCACCATCATGCCCATCAGCAGCCGGCGGCGGGGCATGGTGGCGCAGCACACGGTGATCAATGGTGCGCCGACCACCACCCCGAAGGCATAGAGGCTGATCAGCGAGCCCGCCTCCGGTACACTGACCCGGAGGTTGCCGGCGACGCTCGGCAGCAGCCCCATGATGGCGAACTCGCCGGTGCCGATCCCGAAGCCGCCGACCGCCAGGGCGACGATCGCCCAGCCAAGGCCGTAGGGGGCGATCACCGGGGCTACGGGCCGCCCGGCGGCAGGATGGTGGGTCATGACGGTGCTCTCTTCGGGTGCCGGCGTCGCCTCCATAGGCTGATATGGTGCAGTGCGGCAAATCAGTGCCCCGGTACGGGGGCCACCTCCCGTCTCCGCCGTCGGGGCTTGCGTCATCGGCAGGCGCGGCCGACATGCACCGTGTCATCCCAGCAGGGGAGCGGCCCATGCCCGAACCGAACCTGACGCCCCGGCAGCAGAAGTGGTTTGCATCCGTCCGCGACGGCCTGGAGCGCGAGACCGGAAGGCCGATGGCAGACTGGGTGGCGATCGCCCGTTCCTGTCCCGCGACGACCCAGCGGTCGCGGCTGGCGTGGCTGAAGGCTGAGCACGGCCTCCTGCAGAACCGTGCCATGTGGGTTCTGAAGGAAGCTTTCGGCAATGCCGCGGGTTGGGACGATCCGCAGGCCCTGATCCAGGCGCTCTGGTCCGATCCTGCCTCGAAGGCCTTGATGGATGCGATCGACGCCCACGCCTCCGCCCTCGAGGGGACGCTCCGGACGGCACGAAAAGGCTTCACCGCCTGGTCCCGAACGGTGCAGTTCGCAGCCGCCCGTCCGGTCAGGTCTGGCGGCGCGGTGCTCGGACTGGCCCTGGCGCCTGGGACCTCCGGGCTGCTTTCCCCGACCAGAAGCGAGCCCTGGTCGGATCGCCTCAAGAGCCGCCTGACCTTGACCCATCCCCCCGACGTCGATGACGGCGTGAGGTCGCTTCTGGCCGCTGCGTGGGAGGTGTCATAGCGGTCGGTGCAGGCGCCACCGCCTGGTCAGCCATCCAGATCCTGCCACGCCATGTGATTGGTGAGGTGAGCGATGAAGGCCGCACCCAGGCTCACCAGGCGCTCGGTGATCAGGGCGCCGGTTTCGGCCGAGCACAGGCTGGCATCGCCGGTGACTGCATCGTCGCCCAATTCGATCGGCAGCCCGATTTCGACACCCTCGAAGCGGGCGGTGCCGAAGCCGCTGACGAACAACCCGGCGACGCTGCGTGGCAGGGGCGGTGAGCTCGGGATGAGGTCCGGCCGCATCAGCTCCGGGAACAGGTGCATCGCCACGCTGGCCAGCGGGTCGGCGCCGTGTCCGGCAGAGGCGCGCGCCTGGACCGGGTCGAGCAGCTCCGGCAGCAGGCCGCCGGCGATCTTCCACAGATAGAAGCTCGGGATCAGCACGCCGCGCTCGAGCAGCACCGCCTGGGTCACGTCGTGGATCGCCTGGGCGTTGCCGCCATGCCCGTTCACCACGATCAGCCGGGTGAAATCGTGCCGCAGCAGTCCGTCCAGCATGTCGCGCAGCACCAGCCGGAGCGTGCTCTGCTCGAGTGCCATGCCGCCCGGCCGACTGCCGAAGAAGTCACGACCGCCGAACGGCAGTACCGGCGCCACCAGGGTGTCGTGACCCTGGCCGATGGCGCGTCCGGCGATCATCTCGGAGATCCGTTCGGCGCTCAGATAGTCGCCCATCGGCGCATGCGGGCCCTGGTCCTCGTGGCTGCCGAGAGGCAGCAGCACGGTGGCTCCGGCAGCCAGTCTTGCAGCGGCCTCGGCACTGGTCAGGGTGCCGAGCCGGACCTTCGGCGCATCATGTGCCGGTGCCAGGGCAGCGGGAGCTTGGTCGGACATCGGCGGTCTTCTCCGGAGGCAGGCGCTTGACGAGCGACGAGGTGGTCAGGATACCGGGCGGGTTCAGGAAAACGAGAGGTCGTCGATGATCAAGGCGTGCATCGTGCTGCCGATGCGGAGCGGCATCCTGGCTGCCTGCATTCTGGGAATGCCCTGCGTCCTGGGAACGCCCTCGATTCTGGGATCGAACGTCGCGCATGCGCAGACGCGTCAACTTGCGGCACATCATTCCTATGCGTCGGCCGCGCTGGTGCCGATTTCGGCGACGTCCAACTGGAGCCCGGCCGGGTGCGGACGCGAGCCGGCGGCGCCGTCGGTCGATACCGCGACGGTCGATCGCTACAACGCCAGCGTCGACCACGTCACCGCGTACGAGAAGGAGGCGCGCGCCTACAATGCGTGCGTGTCCAAGGCAGCGGTTGCCGAGCAGACGGCGATCAGCAACGAGGCACGGACCCGGATCGACGCCATCCAGTCGGTCAGCAGCAGCGTGCAGAAGCGGATCGCCGGCAACTTCACCGCCCTGACGACGGCCTTGCGCGACGCCGGTCCCAAGCTGCGGGCACCGTCCGGCAAGCCGTAGGGGTTCCGGGGCGCCGGACTGGCGACTGCCGGCGGCATGACAGGTCATTCGAGCGACTGCGGCCAGCGCGCGAGGCGGATGCGGTCCTGCTCCGGCGTCAGCTCGTGCGGGCCCTGCGCCACCTGCGCCGGGATGTTCGGGATCTGCTCGGGATGCGCCCAGCAATCGACCCTGGCCAGGCTGTGGGTGCAATAGGGCACGACCGCTACCGGCGGATCTACCGGCTTGCAGTAGCTCTCGCCGCGGTCGAGCCGGACCACCGAGCAGTCGCGACCGGTCAGCGCCGAATAGATCGTGTCCGGCACCGACCGGTGCAGGATCGCGATGTCGGCGCCGAGCCCACCCGCCACCGGCAGCACCACGCCGGCGGTGCAGCCGGTCAGCCACGGCAACGCGAACGCGCAGAGCAACGGGATCAGCAGCAGGGCGATTTGCCTGTTCATGCCGTGCAATCTGGACCGTGCTCATGAACAAACCCTTACCGCCACGCGACTGATCCGCGCCGCAGAGCAACGGTTTGCCCGGGACCCGCGCGGCAGCTATGGTCCGCCGCGTCCGGTTGCCGACCGGGACGCGAGCCTGGCGTCCCGATGTCGTGGCGCCGGTCATCCAGGGAGTTTCGCGCAGCGTGGTCGACGACATCTTTCGCGAAGTCGACGAGGATCTTCGTGCCGAACAGACCCGGGCCCGCACGCGCCGGCTCGCGGTGTTCGGGCTGGGGGTCCTGGTGGTGGCCGGGCTCGGCGTCGGTGGCTGGCAGTTCCTGTCGTACCGGCAGCATGCCCTGAGTGCCTCGGTGGCGCAGGCCTACTTCACTGCCCAGCAGGATGCCGACACCGCCCCGGTCGCGGCCGCCGGCCCGGACGCGCCGCCCACACCGGCGCAGCTGCGCGCGATCGGCGAATTCGGCAGCGTTGCGGCGCATGGCCCGGAAGGGTTCGCCACCCTCGCGCGGCTGCGGATGGCCGCTCTCGACTGGGAGGCGCACGATAATGCGAGGGCCCTCGGGCTGTGGGACCAGATCTCGCAGGATCACGCAGCCGACCCGGACATGCGCGGCCTGTCCGACCTGCTCTGGGTGCAACACCGCGCCGATGACGGCGACCCCTCGATCCTCAAGACCCGCCTGCGCGACGATCTTTCGCCGAAGAGCCCTTGGCATCTGCTGGCGCTCGAGACCGACGCGCTGATCGATCTGCGACTGAACCATCTTGCCGACGCACGCCGCAAGCTCACCCTGGTCAGCCAGGACGCGGCCGCCTCGGAGTCCCAGCGCGCCCGGGCGGGCGGACTGCTCGACACACTCGACACCTCGAAGACCGGCGGATGATGACCAAGCGCGACGATCTTTCCACGACCGGCGGCATGTCCGCCCCCCCGATGCGCCCCGGTGCCGTGCTCTCCTGCCGTGCCGTGCTGCCCCGCCGTGCCGTGCTGGTCGGCGGCCTTGGCGCGCTCGCCTTGCCGCTGGCCGGCTGCGGCATGTTCGACGAGGAAAAGAAGCCGGTCCTGTTGGGCCGGCGCGAGGACGTGCTGTCGGTCGGCGCAGGCCTTGTGGTCGATGCCGACGACACCACCCCGATCGTGCTCCCGGCCGTCGTCGAGAACCCGGACTGGCAGCAGCCCGGACGGGTCCAGAGCCACGAATCGATCAATGCCCAGGTCGGCAGTGCCGAGGGTCGCAACCCCCTCGAGCACGGCATCAACCGCCTCTGGACCGCCAGCCTGGGCAGCGGCACCGCGGATCGCGGCGTGCTGGGGGCCGAGCCGGTGGTAGCGGACGGCCATGTGTTCGCGATGGACGCCAAGGGCGTCGTCGGCGCGTTCGACCTGGCCACCGGGGCACGGGTCTGGCGCACCGACACCAAGCCGAAGAAGAGCCGGTCGTCCAACCTCGGCGGCGGGCTGAGCTACGCCGACGGCGTGGTGTATGTGGTGGACGGCGTGGCCGAAAGCCTGGCGCTGGATGCGGCGAGCGGGCACGTGAAATGGCGCGTCGATGTCGGCACGCCGGGACGCTCGGCGCCGACCATCTCCGAGGGTCGGATGTTCTTCGGCACCATCGACGAAAAGATGTTCGCGCTCGACATCGCGGCCGGCAAGCAGATCTGGGTGTACCAGGCGAGTGCCTCCGATACGATCGTGTTCGGCCAGCCGGCTCCGGCGGTGGTGGGCGGCACGGTCCTGGCCGGGTTCGGCTCGGGTGACATCGCGGCATTGCGGGCCGAGACCGGCGAACTGCTGTGGAGCGACACGCTGGGCTCCACCGGCGGCCGCAACTCGATCCTGGACTTCAACTCGGTGCACGGACTGCCGGTGATCTCGGACGGCACCGCCTACGTGATCAGCGTGGGCCAGGTGCTGACGGCAATCGACCTGCGCTCCGGCCGCCGCCTGTGGGAACGCACGGTCGCCGGCAAGGATGGCCTGGTGGTGGCGGGCGAGTGGCTGTTCGTGCTGTCGCAGGACCAGCAATTGGCCTGCATCGACAAGATCAACGGCCACGTCCGCTGGGTGAGCGTCCTGCCGCGTTTCCGCCGGCCGAAGCCGCAGAAGGGCGCCATCACCTGGAGCGGCCCGCTGCTGGCCAACAACCTGCTGGTCTGCGTCAGCGACTTCGCCAAGCAGGGGATCATCACCGTGGATGCCGCGACCGGGAAGCTGCTCGAGACCACCAGGATCGAGAGCACCAGCGGTCTCGCCCCGATCGCCGCCGCCGGCCGCATGCTGGTGATCTCCGACGATGGCAGGCTCTCGGCCTATGGCTGATCTCCGCCCGCACGGTCCACGCGGATGAGGCGCGGCAGCCGTTCGGCGCCTCCGATCGACATGTCGGTGCCGTTCGCCGACCTGCCGGTGGTGGTGATCGCCGGCCGGCCGAATGTCGGCAAGTCGACGCTGTTCAACCGGCTCTCCGGCAAGCGCTCGGCGATCGTATCGGATACGCCAGGCGTCACCCGCGACCGCAAGGACGCGGAGGCGATGCTGCGTGGTCGCAGGGTCAGGCTGATCGACACCGCCGGCCTCGAGGAGGCGCCACCGGATAGTCTGTACGGCCGCATGCGGGCGAGTTCCGAGCTTGCGGTTGCGCAGGCCGACCTGATCCTGTTCTGCATCGACGCCCGCGCCGGCATCACCCCCGCCGACGCCCATTTCGCGACCTGGCTCCGTCGCCAGGACCGTCCCGTGCTGCTGGTGGCGAACAAGGCCGAGGGTCGTGCCGGCACAGCAGCGGCGCTCGAAGCCTACAGTCTCGGGCTCGGTGCCCCGCTGGCGGTGTCGGCCGAGCATGGCGAGGGGCTTGCCGACCTGATGGGCGAGATCGCCGAGCGCCTGCCGCCGGAAGCCCCGGTCGCAGCGCCCGACTTCGACGATGACGATGCACTCGCCCAGGACGGCAGCTACACCGAGGGCGAGGAGGTGGTGCTGCCGCCGCGCCCGCCCGGTCCGCTGCGGCTGGCGATCGTCGGCCGCCCGAATGCCGGCAAGTCGACGCTGCTGAACCGGCTGCTCGGCGAGGAGCGGATGATCACCGGGCCGGAGCCTGGCCTGACCCGCGACTCGGTGGCGGTGCAGTTCAACGACGAACACGGCCCGATCGAGCTCGTGGATACCGCCGGCATGCGCAGGAAGGCGCGGGTCGAGGAGGCGCTCGAGCGGATGTCGGTGTCGGCGACGCTCGAGGCGCTGAAGATGGCCGAGATCGTGGTGCTGACCATCGACTCGACGCTCGGCGTGCATGACCAGGACTTGCAGATCGCCCGGCTGATCGAGCGCGAGGGTCGCGGCTGCGTGCTGGCGCTGAACAAGTGGGATGCGGTCGAGGACCGGATCGCCACCCGCCAGGCGATATCCGATCGGATCGAATTCTCGCTGTCGCAGATGCGCGGCATCCCGGTGGTGTCGTTCTCGGCCCTCACCGGCGCCGGGCTGAAGCGCCTGCTGCCGACGATCCGGGCGGCGCACGACGTCTGGAACACCCGGATCCCGACCGGCGCGCTGAACCGTTGGTTCGAGGGCGCGCTGGAGCGGCACACCCCGCCACTGGTCGAGGGCCGCCGGCTGAAGCTGCGCTACATGACCCAGGTGAAGGCGCGCCCGCCGACCTTCGTGCTGTTCGGCACCCGTGCCGAGATGCTGCCCGAGGACTACCAGCGCTACCTGGTGAACGGCCTGCGCGAGACCTTCAAGCTGCCCGGCACGCCGATCCGGCTGCAGCTCCGCGGCACCAAGAACCCCTACGCGGAGAGCTGAGCCGCCATCCGGTTCCGGTCGCGCTCCCCGACTAGGGCCATCAGCCGGTCGAGCTGATCGCGCAGGTGGGCCGGGTCGACCTCGAAGCATTCGCGCCCGACCCGCATGCCGGAGTCCGCCAGGCCAACCTTGTCGATGTGGTCGGTCACGAAGCCGGGTTCCGGATACACCACGATGCTCGGATCCTGCATCCAGCGCGCCAAGTGGTAGATCTCGAGATCGGGCCGCTGCTCGATGTTGAAGCGGCTGGTGAGGATCAGGCTGGGCAGGTTGGCCAGCCAGCGATACTTGGCGAGGCCGGCGCCCCAGACGGTGACGCACACATCCGCATGATAGCACCAGCTCATGCTGTGCTGCATCGACTGCCCGACCGTGCTGACGAACTCCAGGCCGCTGCCTGCAAAGCGTTGCACCAGCCGCTCGACCAGTTCCAGCTCGGCCTCCAGCGCCGGTCGCGAGGTGCGATCGTCCTTCATCGCGGCGATGGTCTCGCCCGCGGCCCCGCCCGGCTTCGCATTGCGCCCATCGAACACCACGATGGCGCCAGGCGAAGTGCGGGCCAGATGCTCGAGCAGCACCGCATGGAACGCGTCCTGGTCGACGAAGGTGCGGTCGTCGAGACGCAGGCCGATGATGATGACGCGGCCGGCACCATGCCCGGCGCGACGCCCGGCGATCCCGGCGAAGATTTCGGTGCCGGCGGTGTAGGCGCGCACCCGGTCGCGCAAGGCCCGGCTGACATGCTCGGCGGTGAAGCGGATCGGCACGACGTTGGTCTCATAGGCCCAGCGCACGAACGCGCTGGTATCGCGCATCGTGCGATCGACCTTGCCGGCGAATTCGGGCAGCAGGAGGTCGACCGGCCCGAACAATTCCGCCTGGCCAGCCGCACCGGCGATGATCATGGAGCGTGGCAGGCGGTCCGGAACCTGCTCGAGCAGGGCAAGCTGGCCGGGCAGGTCGTTCCAGACATAATGGCCGAGATGCAGCAGCGGCGGCGCCATGAACACCTGCACGATCTCGGCGCCGTCCTGCCGCCGGCGATGCGCCACCATGTCGTAATGGCCGATGCACTGGCCCATCAGCACCGTCCAGATGTCGGCGCCGGTCGCGTGCCGGAACCAGGCATCGGGACGGTCGAGCGCACCGATCGCGAGGTTGGCGGACGGGAACAGCAACCCGATCGTCCGGCACCGGCGGTCGCCGGACAGCACCAGGAAGCGCAGCCCGGTGCGATCCCGGAACTGGTAGAGGATGGAGTGTTCCTGCGGCGCGATGATCGCCTCGAGCACGGCATCACTGCCGTCGACCGGGCTCGGCCAGACGAGGCGGCCGCTGCGGATCGCGGCGATCCCGGCATCCGCGAGATCGTGCGAGACGGCACGCGCGAGCGCCTCCGGCGGCAGCACGAGATCGCCATGCTGGCTGCCGGCCGCCTGGATGATCAAAGGTTCGCGCACCTCGTGGAGCGCCCGGTCGTCGATCGGCGGGCACACCAGGTCGCGGCAGATGAGGAAGATCCGCCACAATGCGCTGCCGTTCAGCCGGAACATCGGGTCGACGACCGGGTCGGGACGGTCGTCGGCGAGCTCGAGAACGCGCAGCCAGTGGCGGCGGATCAGCCGCGGTGCGACCTCGCGGATGCGGGCGATGCTCTGCTCTTGCCCGAACGCGGCATCGTCGATGCGGTCCAGGCGTTCGTCGAGCACCCAGCACGCCCTGGCGCCGGAGGTATGCTTCAGCTCGATCAGCAGCAGGGGCAGGAAGCTGGTGACGAGGGCTGCCGGTTGCCAACCTTCCACGAATCGATCGAGCGGCCTGCCGCCAAGCAGGATCGGGAACTCCAGCGCCCCATCCACCACAAGCGAGACGAACCCGCCGGACGTGTCCACCGCCAGGCGTGGCCGGTCGGTGTCGTCGCCGGCAAGTGGTTGGCCCGGCAGCGTGAGGGGCGGGGGGCCGTCCAGCCCGAACAGCCGGTGCATGAGCTCGAGCCGGAACGGGCGATCGAGTGCCATGAACTGCCGGCCGAACCGGTCGAGGCTGCCGACACCGGCCGACGTCGCTGCCCCGGTGGCGGCCAGCGCCATGGTCTCGCGAATCTGTCCGAGCAGATGGAAGGGGACGTGCTCCAGCGCGTCGGCAATCAGCGCGCCGCTCCTGTCGAGTATGCGGTAGGTGCGGCTTGCCGCGGGCGGCGGCTGCCCGGGGAGGTGAACCCGCCGCAGTTCGAGCAGGACGACCGGCGCGAACACGGTCACGATCCGCCCGAACTCCCACTCCGGTCCGATTTCCCGCAGGATCGACTGGACACCCGGGGACGACGCGACGGTCGCTTCGGTGCCGATGCTGAGGCTGCTGCCGGAGGATGGACCCGTGCCGGAGGATGGACCGGCGCCGGGCCCGGATGCGGCGCCCTCCAGGCCATCCGACCCGGTGGACACCCCGTCCGGAGCTGCCGACGCCGGGGTCGTCCGCGGATCCCTGAACCGGTCCGGCCGGGGCTCGATGCGTGGGGCAGGGAGATGCGACTCGCCGCCCCCCTTCAACAGCCTCGAGATGAACGGTTTCACGGTCTTGCGATCAGGCGGTCGCTGGCCCGGCCGGGGACCCAGGCGTGCGGGCAAAGCGACCCGGCCATGAGGTCAGTCCGGAGTCGTCGTGGTCGCCGGCTGCGGCTCCAGCTCGGACTCCGTCGGGTGATCCTCGGTCTCGCCGGATTCGCCACGCGCCGCCGCCTGCTTCTCGCGCAGTTTGGCTTCCTTCTTCGCCTGCTTGGCGCGGTCGCGCTCGGCCTTCTGGAAGTTGTAATTCACCTTGTAGGCCATTTTCTTCCTTTCTCGTCTGCCGACGATCGTTTGCCCGCCAGCTTAACCCAACGGCTGGCCTCCGTCAGCGGGGCGGTCGCATCCGGTGTGCTGCACCGCAGGCGCACCGGCGGTCGGCCGTCCGCCCCGGGCTCGGATCCGGCCTAGAGCCCGACCTGCCGACCGATCTGCACGTAGCGGTCTGGTGGCAGCGCAAAGCGGTCGGCCAGATGCACCGCGTTGCGATACATGACGCTGAACAGCGCCCGGCGCCAGCCCGACAGATGCGCTTCCTTGGCCCCTCCCGTGCGGTCGCGCACCACCTCATCACGGACGCCGATGAAGATCGCATTCTCCGGCATGATCGGGCAGCCGGCCTCGTGCGCCTGGGCCAGTGCCGCGGGCAACGAGGGGATCTCGACGAAGCCGTAGCGGGCAATCGCATGCCAGACGTTGCCGTCATGGCGATGCAGGGTGATCCGCCTGGATGGGTCCACGCGCGGCACGTCGGCGAATTCGATGGTGAGGGTGACGACGTTCTCCTGGAGCGCGCCGAACTGCGCGACATGGGCCACCATGCCGGGCGGGATCGGATCGCGCAGCCTGGCGAGGAACACCGCGACCCCGGGTACGCGCGGAACCTTGCCCTCGGCGAGCTGGCGCAGGAACAGCTCCGGTGCCAGCGTCTTCCTGCGGGCCAGCGTCTGCAGGGAGGCGATGCCGCGCCGCCAGGTCGTCATGACGACGAAGACGATGCCGCCGAGCAGCAACGGCACGAACCCGCCCTGGACGATCTTGAGCAGGTTGGCCCCGAAGAATGCGAGATCGACCACCAGGAAGAAGCCGGCGACCGGAAGGGCCGCGGCCATGCTCCATCCGCCGATGCGGCGCAGGTAGGAGTAGAGCAGCGCGGTGGTCAGCAGCATCGTGGTGGATACCGCCATGCCATAGGCGCCGGCGAGCTTCGAGGAACTGCCGAAGCTCGCGGTGACCACCAGGGTCAGCAGCATCATCGTCCAGTTCACCACCGGCACGTAGATCTGGCCGTACTCGCGATCGGAGGTCTGGCGGATGTTCAGGCCGGGGAACCAGCCGAGCTGGATCGCCTGGCGGGTCAGCGAGAACACGCCGGTGATGATCGCCTGGCTGGCAATGACCGTGGCGCAGGTCGCCAGCAGCACCATCGGCCAGATCGCCCAATGGAAGATCGGCCGCGGAATGATGCCGTAGAACGGGTTGGCGGGCAGCTTCTGCAGGCCGATCAGGCTGGCCGACTGGCCGGCATAGCAGAGCAGCAGCGCCGGCAGCACGACCGTGAACCAGGACAGCCGGATCGGCGTGCGACCGAGATGGCCCATATCGGCATAGAGCGCCTCGGCGCCGGTGAGGGCCAGGAACACGCCGCCCAGCACGGCGAAGCTCTGCCAATGGTGCTGGGCCAGGAAGCCGATGCCGTGGCGCGGGTCGATCGCCCACAGCACCTCCGGGTGGCTTGCCAACGAGTAGGCGCCGAGCCCGCCGATCACGATGAACCACAGCAGCATGATCGGCCCGAACAGCCGGCCGATCTTCTCGGTGCCGAACGGCTGCAGCGCGAACAGCCCGAGCAGGATCACCATCGCGACCGGCAGCACGAAGTGGGAAAGGGCCGGAGTGGCGACCTTGACGCCCTCGATGGCGCTCAGCACCGAGATCGAGGGCGTCAGGATGCCGTCGCCATAGAGCAGCGCGCCGCCGAACAGGCCGCAGGTGAGCAGCACCCGGGTGGACCGGGCGGGTCGGGGGGTCGGCGGCGGCGTCGGAGCGTCTCCCGGGTTCTCCTTCTGCTCATCCTCGGTCTTCGATCCGGTGACCAATGCGGTCAGGGCCAGGATGCCGCCTTCGCCGTGGTTGTCGGCGCGCATCACGAACACGCAGTATTTCAGCGCCACGACGATGATCAGCGCCCAGACGATCAGCGACAACAATCCGGTGATCGCGTCTGCCGTCAGGGTCCCGCCGGTGGTCTCGAGCACGGTCTGCATGGTGTAGAGCGGGCTGGTGCCGAGGTCGCCATAGACGATGCCGAGGGCGGCCAGCATCGGCAGCTTCAGGGCGGCCGGGCTCGATCCAGGCTTGGCATTTGACGGCATCGGCATCCCGCTTGCTGTTGTGACGAGCCTCATCATCTTCCGGATCGACGGTGGAGGCGAGGGGCGGAGGCGGTGCTGCGGGGCTGTCCGGTTTGACACGGGCGGGCTGGTTGTTTAGGCACCGCGGCAATCACAAACGTCGCTCCGCGAAGGCTCGCGCAGCGGCGCCTTTTCGTTTGGGGCCAGTTCACCGTGTTCGACGCGCTGTCAGGCAAGCTCACCGGGGTGTTCGACAAGCTTCGCCAGCGCGGTGCGTTGTCCGAAGCCGACGTCACGGAAGCCATGCGCGAGGTGCGTCTGGCAATGCTGGATGCCGACGTCGCGTTGCCGGTGGTGAAGGACTTCACCAACAAGGTGCGCGAGCGGGCGATCGGCCATGAGGTGCTGGACAGCATCTCGCCCGGCCAGGCCGTCGCCAAGATCGTCAACGACGCGCTGATCGACGCCCTCGGTGGCGCCGGCGCGGTGCCGCTGAACCTGAATGCAGCCGCCCCGATCGCCATCCTGATGGTCGGGCTGCAGGGCTCCGGCAAGACCACCACCTCGGGCAAGATCGCGCTGCGGCTGCAGACCCGCGAGCGCCGGCGGGTGCTGCTGGCCAGCCTCGACACGCAGCGTCCGGCGGCACAGTTGCAGCTCGCCCAGCTGGCCGAGAAGGCTCGCGTCGCCTCGCTGCCGATCGTGCCGGGCGAGACGCCGGTGCAGATCGCGCGCCGTGCGATGGAGACCGGTCGGCGCGAGGGCTTCGACATCGTCATCCTCGACACCGCCGGGCGGCTGTCGATCGACGAGGCCTTGATGGCCGAGGTGCGCGACATCCGCGCCGAGACCAATCCGACCGAGACGTTGCTGGTGGTCGATGCGATGACCGGCCAGGACGCGGTGAACACCGCCAAGTCGTTCAACGAGGCGGTCGGCGTCACCGGCATCGTCATGACGCGTATGGATGGCGATGCGCGCGGCGGTGCTGCGTTGTCGATGCGCCATATCACCGGCGCGCCGATCAAGCTGACGGGATCCGGCGAAAAGCTCGAGGCGCTGGAGGAATTCCATCCCGAGCGCGTCGCCGGCCGCATCCTCGGGCTCGGCGACCTGGCCGGGCTGGTGGAGAAGGCGTCGGAGACGCTGGATCACGAGGAGACCGAGAAGCTCGCGCTGAAGATGATGCGCGGCAAGTTCGATCTCGACGACTATGCCGCCCAGATCAGGCAGATCGACAAGATGGGCTCGATCGGCGGCATTCTCGACATGCTTCCAGGCATGGGCAAGATCAAGGACCAGATCGGCGAGAAGGGTCTCGATACGAGGGTCCTGAAGCGCCACACCGCGATCATCTCGTCGATGACCAAGGCGGAACGTCGCACGCCCGACATCATCAAGGCGTCGCGCAAGAAGCGGATCGCCGCCGGATCGGGTGCCACGGTGCAGGAAGTCAATCGCCTGCTCAAGCAGTTCGACGACATGTCCACCATGATGAAGCGGATCAACAAGCTCGGCGCGAAGGGTCTGATGCGCCACGGGCTGTCCGCGCTCATGCCCAAGGGATCGATGCCGCCGCAGCGTCCACACTGACGTAGCGCCGCGCATCATTGTTTTTTTGACGATCAAGTCTGGAGAATTTCACTATGAGCCTGAAAATCCGCCTCGCCCGCGCCGGTGCCAAGAAGCGTCCGTACTACCACATCGTGGTGGCCGACAGCCGCAGCCCGCGCGATGGCCGCTTCATCGAGAAGGTGGGCAGCTACAACCCGATGCTGCCGGCCGAGCATGACGACCGCGTGCATCTCGCCGGCGAGCGCATCCTGCACTGGATGAGCCAGGGCGCGCTCCCGACCGATCGCGTTGCCCGCTTCCTCGGCAAGGCCGGCCTGACCGCGATGCCGACCTACCAGGAGCAGCCGAAGCAGTCGGCGCCGAAGAAGAAGGCGCAGGAGCGCGCGGCCGCCAACGCCACCGCAGCCGCCGCCTGATCTGCGGCAGTCGCGTGGATAACCGGACGATCCAGTGAGCGAGCAGCGCATCCTGATGGGCGTGGTGGGACGGCCGCATGGCGTGCGGGGGCTGGTGCATGTGCACAGCTACGCCGCCGTGCCGTCGGACCTCGCGCGCTATGGCGTGCTGACCGACGAACGCGGCGGCGCGTGGACGCTGCGCTGGCGCGGCGAGGGTATCGCCGAGCTGATCGATGCGACCGGCGCGGTGCTGAAGGATCGTGACCAGGCCGCAACGCTTGCCAACCGGAAGCTCTATGTCGAGCGCGACCGGCTGCCCGAGCCGGATGCGGACGAGTTCTACCTCGCCGACCTGATCGGGCTCGCTGCGGTCGAACGCACGGGCGACGGCGAACGGCTGCTGGGCACGGTGCTGGCGGTGCATGACTACGGTGCAGGCACCAGCCTGGAGGTCGGCGATGCCGGCCGCAGCGTGATGCTGCCCTTTACCCGCGCCTGCGTGCCGGAGATCGAGATCGGGGTCGGCCGCATCGTCGTGGTGATGCCGGACGAGATCGAGGTGCCGGACGCGGCGTCGCTGGAGGCGCATGGCAGCGTTTCCGCGGGGCAGGGCGAGGTGTCGCCATGAGCTGGCGCGCGGTGGTGCTCACGCTGTTCCCGGAGATGTTTCCGGGCCCGCTCGGCCAATCGTTGGCAGGGCGGGCGCTCAAGGACGGCATCTGGTCGCTGCAGGCGCACGACCTGCGCGAGCACGGTCTGGGCCGTCATCGCACCGTCGACGACACGCCGTTCGGGGGTGGCGCCGGCATGGTGATGCGCCCGGACGTGGTGGACGCGGCCATCGCGCACGCCAGCGCCGACGCACCCGACCTGCCGGTGGTGTACCTGACCCCGCGCGGTCGCCGGCTCGACCAGGCGGATGCGCGTCGGCTGGCGGCAGGTCCCGGCATCGTCTTGCTGTGCGGCCGCTACGAAGGCGTCGACGAGCGGGTGCTGGAAGCGCGGCAGGTCGAGCAGCTCAGCATCGGCGACTACGTGCTGTCCGGTGGCGAGCCGGCTGCGCTGGTGCTGCTCGATGCCTGCGTGCGGCTGCTGCCCGGCGTCATGGGCTCCGACGACAGCGCCGGCGAGGAGAGTTTCTCGGACGGGCTGCTGGAATATCCGCACTACACCAAGCCGGCGGAGTGGCAGGGGCGATCGGTGCCGCCGATCCTGCTCTCCGGCCATCACGCCTCCATCGCCGCCTGGCGCCGCACCCAGTCGGAGGACGCGACACGCACGCGTCGTCCTGACCTGTGGGCCGCGCACGCCGGCGCTGCATCGCCTGACCACCGAATTCGGTTGCCGGTTTCACCGCGCGGCCATAACTGACCCGAAGCAGAGGACCACCACCATGAACGTCATCCAGCAATACGAGGCCGAGCAGATCGCCCGCCTCACCGAGGCCCGCGCAGTGCCGAAGTTCGCACCCGGCGATACCGTCCGCGTGTCGGTGAAGGTGGTCGAGGGCGAGCGCACCCGCGTGCAGGCCTATGAGGGCGTGGTGATCGCGCGCTCGAACAAGGGCCTCGGCAGCAACTTCACGGTGCGCAAGATCTCCTACGGCGAGGGCGTCGAGCGCGTTTTCCCGCTGTATGCGCCGACCATTTCCGAGATCTTCGTGGTGCGCCGCGGCGATGTGCGTCGCGCCAAGCTGTATTATCTGCGTGGCCGTCGCGGCAAGTCCGCACGCATCGCCGAGAAGGCCCGCGAGATCGTTCCGGCCGCAACCGCCGCGGAATAGACGCAGTCGCCACCAGGAGGATCGCCATGCCGACGCTGTTCGACAAGATCTGGGAAGCGCATGTCGTGGACCGGCTCGAGGATGGCACGGCGATCCTCTATATCGACCGTCACCTCCTGCATGAGGTGACCAGCCCGCAGGCGTTCGAGGGCCTGCGCCTGTCCGGCCGTCGGCTGCGTCGTCCGGACGCCACCATCGCGGTGGTCGACCACAACGTGCCGACGACCGATCGCAGCCTGCCGATCGAGGAGCCGCAGAGCCGGCTGCAGATCGAGACGCTGGAGCGCAACGTCGCCGAGTTCGGGGTGCCGTACATCCCGCTGATGTCGCGTGAGCAGGGCATCGTGCACATCATCGGGCCGGAGCAGGGGCTGTCGCTGCCCGGCATGACGATCGTCTGCGGCGACAGCCACACCTCGACGCATGGCGCCCTCGGCGCACTGGCATTCGGCATCGGCACGTCCGAGGTCGAGCACGTGATGGCGACGCAGACACTGCTGCAGAAGCCTGCGAAGAACATGAAGGTGTCGGTCGAGGGCACGCTGGCGCCGGGCGTCACCGCCAAGGACGTGATGCTGGCGATCATCGGCCGCATCGGCACCGCCGGCGGCAACGGCCACGTCATCGAGTTTGCCGGCTCGGCGATCCGCGGGCTCGACATGGCCGGGCGCATGACGATCTGCAACATGTCGATCGAGGCCGGCGCACGGGCCGGGCTCGTCGCGCCGGACGACACCACCTTCGCCTATGTCGAGGGCCGCCCGTTCGCGCCGAAGGGTGCCGATTTCGAGGCGGCGGTCGCGTATTGGCGCACCCTGCCGTCCGATCCCGACGCCCAGTACGATACCGTGGTGGAGCTGCGCGCCGAGGAGATCGTGCCGCTGGTCACCTGGGGCACCAGTCCCGAGGACGTGGTGGCGATCACCGGCACGGTGCCCGACCCGGCAATGGCCACGGATGATGCCCGCCGCAGCCAGATGCAGCGGATGCTGGACTACATGGGCCTGACCGCGGGGCAGAAGCTGTCCGAGGTCACCGTCGATGCGGTGTTCATAGGCTCCTGCACCAACGGCCGCATCGAGGACATGCGTGCGGCTGCCTCTGTCGCCAACGGGCGGCGTGTGGCGCCGGGCGTGCGGGCGATGGTGGTGCCCGGCTCCGGCCTGGTAAAGGCGCAGGCCGAGCAGGAAGGGCTGGACCGGATCTTCCTCGACGCCGGCTTCGAATGGCGCGAGGCAGGCTGCTCGATGTGCCTGGGGATGAACCCGGACAAGCTCACGCCCGGGCAGCGCTGCGCCTCCACCTCCAACCGCAACTTCGAGGGGCGGCAAGGTCCGGGCGGCCGCACGCATTTGCTGTCGCCGGCGATGGCGGCGGCGGCGGCGGTGACAGGCCGGCTCGCCGACGTGAGGGACCTCGTCTGATGGACAAGTTCACCACGCTGACGGCGATCGCGGCACCGCTGCCGGAAGCCAACATCGACACCGACAAGATCATCCCGTCGCGCTTCCTGAAAACCATCCAGCGCTCGGGCCTCGGCCGGCACGCGTTCGACGCGATGCGCTACAACCCGGACGGCAGCGAGAAGCCGGATTTCGTGCTGAACCAGCCGGCCTACCGGCACGCGCAGATCCTGATCACCTACGAGAATTTCGGCTGCGGCTCGTCGCGCGAGCATGCGCCGTGGGCGCTGCTCGATTTCGGGCTCCGGTGCGTGATCGCGCCGTCGTTCGCCGACATCTTCCACAGCAACTGCTTCAAGAACGGCATCCTGCCGATCCAGCTGCCGCGCGAGATCTGCGAGCTGCTGATGCGCGACGCCGCACAGGGCCCGAACAGCCGCATCACCATCGACTTGGCGCGCCAGGTGGTGGTGCGGCCGGACGGCCAGGAAATCGCCTTCGAGGTCGACGCGCTGCGCCGTCACCTGCTGCTCGAGGGCCTCGACGATATCGGCCAGACCCTGCAACGCGCCCCCGCGATCGACCGGTTCGAGCAGACCCGCGCAGCGACCGCGCCCTGGATGCCCGGCATCGCCATCCCCGCCTGAGGCACCCGACCATGGCTGCGAACAAGAAGATCCTGGTGCTGCCGGGCGACGGCATCGGCCCCGAGGTGATGCGCGAGGCCGGCCGCGTGGTCGGCTGGCTGTCCCGCAAGCGCGGCATCAGCTTCGACATCAGCGAGGATCTCGTCGGAGGCGCCTCGCTCGACGCTCACGGCGTGCCGATCCGCGACGAGGTCATCGCCCAGGCGCGCGAGGCCGATGCGGTGCTGTTCGGCGCAGTTGGCGGCCCGAAATGGGCGGACGTGCCGTTCGAGCAGCGTCCCGAGGTGGCGATCCTGCGGCTGCGGCAGGAGCTCGGCCTGTTCGCCAACCTGCGCCCGGCGATCGTGCTCGATCCGCTGGTGGATGCCAGCACGCTGAAGCCGGACGTGGTGCGCGGCCTCGACATCATGATCGTGCGCGAGACCGTCGGCGGCATCTATTTCGGCGAGCCGCGCGGGATCGAGACGCTGGCCGACGGCAGCAGGCGCGGCGTCAACACCGAGGTGTACACGACCTTCGAGATCGAGCGGGTGGCGCGGGTCGCGTTCGACCTGGCCCGGAAGCGCGGCAACCGGGTGTGCTCGGTCGAGAAGTCCAACGTGATGGAGAGCGGCCTGCTCTGGCGTCAGGTGGTCTCGGCGCTGCAGGCGCGCGAGTTCCCGGACGTGGAGCTCAGCCACATGCTGGCCGATAATTGTGCGATGCAGCTGGTCCGCAACCCGCGCCAGTTCGACGTCATCGTCACCGGCAACCTGTTCGGCGACCTGCTGTCCGACCTCGCCTCGATGCTGACCGGCAGCCTCGGCATGCTGCCCTCGGCGACGCTCGGCACGCTGGACGAATACGGTCGCCGGCCGGCGCTGTACGAGCCGATCCATGGCAGCGCCCCGGACATCGCCGGCACCGGCCAGGCCAACCCGTTGGCGCAGATCCTGAGCCTGGCGATGCTGCTGCGCTATTCGTTCGCGCTCGATGACGAGGCCGGGCTGATCGAGCGTGCCTGCACCACCGTGCTGGCGAATGGCCTGCGCACCGCCGACATCATGAGCAGCGGCAAGGCCCGCGTCGGGACCAGCGTGATGGGCGAGGCGGTGCTGCGCGAACTGGACAAGGTCGCGGACTGATCCGGCTCACGATGCAGCTCTACGCTGCTTTCGTGGCCGCCTGACCAGGGCCTGGCCGAGCAGGAACAGCACCACCGACCAGGCCAGGATCTCGCCGACCCACCGGAGCGTGAAGCGTACGCCGAGCCCGGGGGTGGTGGCTTTCGGGGGCAGCATGACCGGGATGACGCCGGTCGCCGTGGCCGCGGTATCGATCTCGCGCAGATGGCCGTCCAGTTCGATACGGGCACGGCCTTGGCCGGGGCCGGACGCGAACCGCACCTCGATGTCCCGGCGCGGCATCGACAGCGTCTCGACCAGGGCCGGCGCGTTGGGCACCGCGTCGAACCCCCAGTCGCGGAATGTCCAACCGCCATCGGCACGGTGCCCGCCGAACAGCCGGCCCATCCAGTCCGGCTCGGTGGCGTCATGCACCGCGAGCAGCCGCACCGGCCCGCCGCCGATCGCCTGGACACTGACCCGTCGCGTCGTCGTCGGCAGTTGGAAGTCGTGGGCCGTCAGCACCAGGGCCCCGGACACGGCGACCATGCCGAGCGTGAACCACGTCGCGCTGCGGGATGCCTTCAGTGTGCGGGAGGTCGTGCGACAGCGGCCGGCATGCGTGCAAAGCACCGCCAGCGTGACGCCGAGTACGGCGCAGAAGCCGCTCCAGCTGTAGTAGCGATATTCCGCCGACACGCCGTAGGCGAAGAAGCCGAGCAGGTAGATCAGGCCGGACAGCATCAGCGCGGTGCCCAGGCCCGCGGTCCCCTCGAACGGCCGCTCCAGCCGGAGCATCAGCAGCAGACCGACCGCCGACAGCAGCACGGCGATCCATGGCCGTGAGACCGCCAGGTCGAGCCGGGACTGCACGTAGGCTTTCCAGGTCGCTGCCCACCAGGCCGGCGGATGCGGCGCCGCATCGTTCCAGGGGCTCGGCGTCGGCCAGAACATCGCCGGCGAGTTCGGCTGGAACATGGCACGCTGGAACGAGGCGAGCTGGATCGAGACGAAGCCGAGCGGGTGCGCCGCCAGCGCGTGCAGCCAGCTCCGGGTCATGGCCCGGCTGTTCCAGAGGCCCTGCGTTTGCAGCGCGTCGAGGATGAAGCTGCACCGGCCGGTCGACGCGGCGTCCCACTGCACCGGCGAGTAGCAGCCCTCGACGATCCGGCGCGACTGCTCGGGCGTCCATCGGCCGGGCAGCAGGGTTTCATGCTCGCGGAAGGACAGCGCCAGCAGGTTGTAGGTCTCGATGCTGTCGAAGACGCCGGTCCGGGCGGCACCGGTGGCGGCGGTCTCGAACCGGTCGATCACCGGCAACGACACCAGGATCATGATGCAGAGCGCGATCGTCCGGGCAGGCTTCCGGCGCGGGCCGGTCGTCGTCCACCGATTGGCATGGAGCAGCAGCGGCACGACGCAGAGGATGGCATTCAGGCGGGTCAGCACGCCGAATGCCAGGCAGAGATTCGCCGCCACCTGGCAGCAGAGCCGGCTGCCTGTGCCGTGCATCCGGTGGGCGGCCCAGCCAAGCGTGGCACCGGCCAGCAGCCAGCCGACCAGCATGGTGTCGATCTGCACATTGCCCAGGAAATTGCACACGCCTGGGACCAGCGGCAGCAGTGCGATGACGAGTGCGGCGTCGCCGAACGAATGCCGCAACGACAATGCCAGCGCAAGGAAGCTGCCCCAGATGAGCAACGTTTCGAGCAGCAGGTAGCCCGCAGCACCCGGCAGCAGGTGCAGCAGCAGCGACCAGACGATGACGGTGAAGACCTGATGCCAGTCATCGAGTCGGCCGGTAACCGCCTGCTGCAATTGCATGGCGGAGTCGATCGAAAGGAAGCCCGGGAACGAGGCGGACACCACCCAGCCGGCTGCAAGGATCGCCGAACCGGCGCAGAGAATCGGCAGGAACCACGGCCGGAAGCGATCAGGCCGGTCTGCCGTCACGACCACGGTGGCGGGCTCATCAGACGGCCTTTCGACAAAGCAAAAGCCGCAGCCACGAGGTGGCTGCGGCTTTTGCAGATCTGCTTCGACGCTCTGGTCGGGCTAGAAGCCTTCGCGCTCCAGGCGCTTGCGCTCCATCTTGCGGGCGCGGCGAACCGCCTCGGCAGCCTCGCGGGCGCGTCGCTCGGACGGCTTCTCGTAGTGCCGGCGCAGCTTCATCTCACGGAAGATGCCTTCGCGCTGCATCTTCTTCTTGAGCGCCTTGAGCGCCTGATCGACATTGTTGTCACGAACGAGAACCTGCACTTGGCCGTCATCTCCTGAATGGACGTGCGGCGCCGCATTGGGGGGCGTCGAACGTGGCTGGATGTTCGGGGGACCACGGACGCGGCTTCCCGAAGAGCCGCGGCGTATAGCATGACGACCTGCCGATGCACAAATCATTCGGCGACCAGGTGCGGGTGGGCTGCGTTGTGCCGCCTGAGCGGGCACACTCCACGGCACGCGCTCCGGACACCACGCTCGAGGATATTGCATGGCCTTGCTGAAGATCGCCCGGATGGGCCACCCGGTGCTGCTTGCCCGCGCCGAGCCGGTCCAAGATCCGACCTCGCCCGCGATCGCCCAGCTGGTCGAGGACATGATCGATACCATGGAGGATGCGTCCGGCGCCGGCCTTGCGGGTCCGCAGGTGCACATCCCGCTGCGGCTGTTCGTGTACATGGTGCCGGCCGCGCGCAGTGCCGGGCCGGACGATCCGCCACGTGCCGTCGAGGCGCTGATCAACCCGGTGCTGACCCCGATCGGCGACGAGATCGTGGTGCAGACCGAGGGCTGCCTGTCGATCCCGGGCTTCCGTGGGGCGGTGCCGCGCCATGCCCGGGTGCGCTACGAGGGGCTCGACCGGCACGGCCGGCCGGTATCCGGCGAGGCTTCGGGGTTCCTGGCCCTCGTGCTGCAGCATGAAAACGACCACCTGGACGGGATCCTGTATCCGATGCGCATGACTGATCTGCGGCTGCTCGGCTTCGACGCCGAGATCACCCGCTACGGCCTGGCCACGACTCCGGGAGCCGCATCATGAGCGGCCTGCTCGGCGCCATCATGCCGCCCTGGCGGATGCTCGGGAGCGTCTCGAACCTGCTCAGCGGAGCCAATGGTGGCTTCGCGCCGCCGCTGCCGCACGACCCCGAGCGCGACGCGGCGATCCTGGCGATGCTGCCGATGGTGCCGATCACCGGCTGGACCGTGCAGACGCTGCGTGACGCCGCCGGCCCGGATGCCGACCTGCTATTCCCGGGCGGTCCGGCGGAGATGGTGGAGGCGCATAGCGAGCTCGCCGACCGCACCATGGAGCAGGCCGGCGCGGCCATCGCCGAAACGCGGGTGAGCAAGCGGGTGCGGGCGCTGCTGCTGCTGCGACTCGAGCAGGCCGAGCTGGATCGGGACGCGGTGCGACGCGGCCTGTCGCTGCTGTCGCTGCCCGGCAATCGTGGAGCCGCCGTCCGCAGCCTGGCCCGCACCGTCGACACGATCTGGCACGCGGCCGGCGACCAGTCCGCCGATGCGAGCTGGTACAGCAAGCGGCTGCTGCTGGCCGGGGTCTATTCGGCGACGCTGCTGTACTGGCTGCGGGAAGGCAGCGGGCCGGCGACCGAGGCGTTCCTCGATCGACGGCTCGCCGATGTCATGCGGCTAGGCCGGCTCGGCAAGCGTCGCCCGCTCGATACCGTGCGCCGTCCGACGCCCTAGGCGGCGAGGGCGAGCCGCACCGCGTCGGGGTTCATCCGCACCAGTGCCTCGTAGTCGGTCAGCAGGGTGTGGGTGATCGCGCCGGGCTCGAAGCTGAGCTCGCCGATCTGCCGCACCGGGGTGACTTCGGCGGCGGTGCCGGCCAGGAACACCTCGGTCGCCTTCGACATCTCCTCGGGCATGATCACCCGCTCGATCACCGGGATCTGTCGCTTGTGCGCCAGCGCCATCACGGTACGGCGGGTGATGCCGTCGAGGAAGCAATCCGGGATCGGGGTGTGCAGCGCGCCGTCCATGACGAAGAAGATGTTGGCGCCCGTGGCCTCGGCCACATAGCCGCGCCAGTCCAGCATCAGCGCGTCGTTGAAGCCCTGGGTCTCGACCTCGTGCTTCGACATCGTGCCGGTCATGTACAGGCCGGCCGCCTTCGAGCGGGTCGGCGCGGTCTCCGGATGCGGCCGCTTCCACGGCGCCATGCCGAGGCGCACGCCCTTCATCCGATCGGAGCCGAACAGGTTCGGCCACGCCCAGCACGCGATCATCAGGTGGATCCTGGTCGCCTGTGCCGACACCGACAGCTGCTCCGAGCCGCGCCAGGCGAGCGGGCGGATATAGGCGTCGGTCATGCCGTTGGCCTCGAGCACCCTGGTGCAGGCGGCATCGATCGCATCGGCGTCGAAAGGGATCTCGAAGCCCAGGATGCGGCCGCTCTCGATCAGCCGGTCGGTATGCTCGCGCAGCTTGAAGATGTGGCCGGCGTAGGCGCGCTCACCCTCGAACACGGCACTCGCGTAATGCAGACCGTGGGTGAGCACGTGCAGCTTGGCGTCGCGCCACGGGATCAGCTCGCCGTCCCACCAGATCAGCCCATCCCTGTCGTCGAACGGAACGAGTGTCATCGGGCGGATCCTCTTGGCTGTCTGTCCCGGTTGCCTAGAAGGCGGCTTTCATTATGTCAATGAAGCTGTCTTAACTCGCGTTCCGCAACTGCGCATGAGCGATCGAATGGAGCAGAAGAGCGTCGCGCTGAACCGGTCCGGAGCGCATGCGACGCGAGCCGAGCCGCGCCCTTCAAGTGCCGGGCTCCCCGGCCAGGGGCACGCCGAGGGTGGCGGTGCCGGTACGGCGCTGCTGTTCCTGCGCGAGGAGCAGATGCGACTGGCGCAGGACCTGTTCTTTTTTGCCTATCGCGACCTGACCGCCGCCGCCGACGCGATTCTGTCCGAGCTCGGGCTCGGGCGCGCCCACCACCGCGCGCTGCATTTCATCGGGAGGCGGCCGGACATCGCCGTGAACGAGCTGCTGTCGCTGCTGGGGATCACCAAGCAGAGCCTCGCCCGCGTGCTGGGCGAGCTGGTGACGCGGCACTACGTGGTGGTGGTGCAGGGGCCGCGCGATCGCCGCCAGCGCCTGCTCAGCCTGACCGACGCGGGCCATGATCTCGAGCGGCGGCTGTTCGAGCGGCAGCGCGAGCGGATGCTGGCAGCCTATCGCGATGCCGGCGGCCCGGCGGTCGAGGGCTTCCGCCGGGTGATGCGCGGGATGATGGACGAGCAGACCCGCAGCCTGCTGGAGCCGCAGCCCGACCTGGCCAGGAGCGCGCGGCCGGCTGCACGGGCTCCGGCTGCTTCGGTGCTGCTGCGACGGCCGCTCTGATGGGCGATGCCCCGGCGCCGGCGCTCGATGCGGCGGCCCATGTCCTGGTGGTGGACGACGATGCCAGGCTGCGCGGCCTGCTGCAGCGCTACCTGGCCGAGCAAGGCTTCCGCATTTCCACCGCCGCCAGTGCCGCCGACGCCCGGAAGCTGCTGGGCTCGATGCGGCCCGACCTGATGGTGCTGGACGTGACCATGCCGGGCGAGAGCGGCCTGGAGCTCACCCGCGCGCTGCGGGAGGAGGGCCACGACATGCCGATCCTGCTGCTGACCGCGCGCGGCGAGCCGGACGACCGTATCGCCGGGCTCGAGGCCGGTTCGGACGACTATCTCGGCAAGCCGTTCGAGCCGCGCGAGCTGCTGCTGCGGCTGCGGGCCTTGCTGCGACGGATCGGGCCGCCGGCGCCGAGCGATAATGCCCGCCCGGTGCGACTCGGCGTGCTGGAGTTCGATCCGGTGCGCGGGTTGCTGGAGGGGATGCACGGCGATGAGCGTCGGACCGTGCACCTGACCGGCGGCGAGGCGGCGCTGCTGACGGTGCTGGCGCGGCATCCGAACGAGGTCCTGTCGCGCGAGGCGATCGCCCGCACGCTGGAAATGGACGAGGCCGGCGAGCGCGCCATCGACGTGCAGGTCACCCGGCTCAGGCGCCGCATCGAGACCGATCCGCGTGAGCCACGCTTCCTGCACACGGTGCGCGGCCGCGGCTACGTGCTGAAGCCCGGGGCGTGAAGGCCGCTCGCCCGGAGGAGCGGCTGCTGCCGCCGGAGCCGGTGCAGCCTCCGTCGCGCGCCTGGGCATGGGCGGCCTCGCGTACGAAGCGCGAACGGACGGCCAAGGCGCGGTGGTGGCGCATGCGCCCTTCGAGATCACGACTTGGGGGCTTGCGATTGGGGGGCTTGCGATTGGGGGGCAAGCGACTTGCGGGCAAGCGACTGAGGGGCTTGCGACTGGCCGGCCTGCGACTGGACCGGCCGATCCGGCGGGTGCTGCCGCGCTCGTTGCTCGGCCGGTCACTGCTGATCCTGCTGATCCCGCTGCTGGTGACGCAGGGCATCTCGCTCGAGCTGTTCTACGGCAGCCACCTCGACGTGGTGTCGCGGCGGCTGTCAGGCGCCGTCGCCGGCGAGATCACCCAGACGCTGCTGCTGCTCGACCGCATGCACCGCAAGAGCGACGTCGACTGGCTGCTGCAGACCGCCGACAGCCAGTTCCAGCTCGGCATGACGCTGCACCCGCATGCCCGCCTGCGCCGCGTGGGCTCGACGCATGTGCTGGGGCCGATGGACGAGGACCTGGCGGCAGCCCTGCTGCAGATCGGCCGGCCGTTCTATGTCGACTGGCTCACCGACCCGCACACGGTGAACATCCAGATCCAGCTGCGCGACGGCGTGCTCGATGTGGCGGCGCCCCGGAAGCGGCTGGATGTCGGCCCGATCTGGCTGTTCGTGGTGTGGGTCGCCGGCAGCGCGCTGCTGCTGTTCGTGGTCGCCGCCCTGTTCATGCGCAACCAGGTGCGTGCGATCCGGCGCCTGGCACGGGCCGCGGAGGCGTTCGGCATGGGCCGCGATCCGGGCCCGATCCGGCCGGAGGGGGCGCAGGAGGTGCGCAAGGCGGCCAGTGCCTTCAACCGCATGCAGGAGCGCATCCTGCGGTTCGTGGCGCAGCGCACCGCGATGCTGGCGGGCGTCAGCCACGACCTGCGCACGCCGCTGACCCGGATGCGGCTGACCCTGGCGATGTTGCCACAGGAGGGACGGCTCGACGCGGCATCGCTGGCGCCCGACATCGGCGGCATGGTGGCCGATCTCGCCGAGATGGACCGGATGATCGAGGGCTATCTCTCCTTCGCGCGCGGCGAGGGGGTGGAGCAGGCCGAGCCGGTCAACCTGACGGTCATGCTGGAGGAGGTGGCAGCCGCCGCCAGGCGGGCCGGCGCCGAGGTGCTGGCGGTGTCGGTGCCGCCGATGCGCGACATCGTGCTGCGGCCGGGCGCCATCCGTCGGGTGCTGGCGAACCTCCTGGAGAACGCGCGCCGGCATGGCGGCCGGATCATGCTGAGTGCTGCGGCCGATGCGCGCGCGGTGATGCTGCTGATCGACGATGACGGCCCCGGCATCCCGGCCGACCGCCGCGAGCAGGTGTTCCGGGCCTTCGAGAGCGGATCGGACAGCGGCAGCACCGGGCTCGGGCTGACCATCTCGCGCGACATCATCCACGCGCATGGCGGCGACATCAGGCTGGAGAGCAGCCCGTTGGGCGGTCTCCGGGTCTCGATCAGGCTGCCCTACTAGGGCGTCAGGGCAGCGTGTTGCCGGCGCCGCCATGGCCGGCGCCGTTGTTGCTGCCCATCGGTCCGGAGGTGCCGCCGAGGGTGTCGCCGCCGAGGCCCATCGGGTTGTAGCGGCCGACATTGCCGATCAGCTGCTGCATGAACGAGGCGTCGCTGCCCGGCGACGGTGTGGTCTGGGTGACCATTGCGACGTTGTGGCCATCCGCCTTGTCGAGGCGGCGGATCTGGCGCAGCACCCCGCCCTGGTCGAAATTCAGCACCAGGACCTGCTGGTGCTGCACGGTCGGCCGGGCCAGCGGTACCGGTGCGGTGACCTCGGCGATATAGAACCAGGTGTTGTCGTCGAAGGTGGCCTTCGAGGTGGGCGAGCCGAGCAGGGAGGTCACGTCGGCGCGGGTCGTCGTGCCGGGGACCAGCTTCCTGTAGTCCTCCTGTTCGACCACCTGGCCGCGGTCGGTCGGGATCGGTGCGAACAGGCTGCAGCCCGACATCGCCAGCGGCGAGAGCAGCAGCATCGCGCCGACGCATCGGGCAAGATGGGTCCGGGCGGAGTTGAGGGGGACGCTGGTTTTGGCGATCGATCGCATGACCTGGCGACTATCCTCATCTCATGATGGCGGCCTTTGCTCGGGCACACCGACATGCTCTGGTCGAGCGATCGACCGGCATGAGCGTCCGGTGCCCGATCGCCCGGGCGGTGTCAATCATTCCGATTGGTGGGCGGGCCTGCATACTGGCCCAGGCGTCGCCCGGAACGGGCATCCGTCAGAACAGGAGAAGTGCGCATGACGGCCAAGCCGGAACTGTCCCGTCGGATCGCGGTCCGCAGCCTTGGCGTCAAGGCACCGGGTGCCGGTCGCAAGCAGGGCAGCGCTGCCGAGGACGTGGCACTCGAGGTGCTGGTCGAGGCCGACCCGGCCGAGCGGCTGGCCCTGGCGCAGCGCCTGCACGAGCCGTCGGTGGAGGCGTTCTCCTGCCGGTTCCGCCTGTCCGCGGCCGACCCGGCCGGCGTGATCGAGGCGGACGGACTGCTTACGGCCCAGCTCAGCCGCACATGCGTGGTGACGCTGGAGGATTTCCCGGCGGTCGTGGCCGAGCAGTTCCGGATCCGCTTCGTGCCGGCCGAGCGCTCGGCCGACGAGGTCGATCTCGACCTCGACCTGGAGGCCGATGACGATGTCCCCTACGGCGGGACGGGCATCGATCTGGGTGAGGCGGCGGTCGAACAGCTGGCCCTGGCGCTCGATCCGTATCCGCGCAAGCCGGGCGCCGAGCCGCCGCCTGGCGTGGTTCGCGGCGATCCTCCGACCGGCGCCGCAGGCCTGGACCTGCCGCCCGGGGAACGCCTGGAGGCGGTTGCCGATTTGGACGGTGTCGCCTCGATGGACGCCCCCGACCCGGACCGGCGTCCGCATCCGTTCGCAGGACTCGCACGTCTCAAGCGCCCGCCGGACTAGGTTCGGCCGACCGGTGCTGCCGGATCCGGAGCCTCTGCTTGCGGAGCCGGTGCACGTCTGGTAGAGGGCCCGGCTCATCTGAAGCGCATCCGCCACAGGCGTCCCGACGATCGGGTCTGCCATCGCGCGGTCCGCATCTGCCTGTCGTGTTGTAAAACTGGAGGGGCTCAGGCCCATGGCTGTTCCCAAGAGAAAGACCTCGCCCTCGCGCGCCGGCATGCGTCGGAGCCATCAGGCGCTGCCGGTCGAAGCCCACAACGAGTGCTCGAATTGTGGCGAGCTGAAGCGTCCGCATCACGTCTGCGGGCAGTGCGGACATTATGACGGGCGCGAAGTCGCCCAGGCCGGCAAGGCCCTGAAGGCAGCCATCCGGGTCTGACCAGAGGCGGGATCACGATGCGCGTTGGTTCGGGCGGGCCTGTCGGCATCGATCGATGCCGGGCGTGATGAGCGAGGACGGGCCGACAGCGCAGGGTGCAACCGGAGCTGACGCAGCCCTGGTTGCTCCCAAGGCGGCCATGTTCTCGCTTGCCGTCGACGCGATGGGCGGAGACGGCGCACCTGAGATCGTGATCGACGGACTGGCCATCTCGGCCGAGCGCCATCCCGCGGCCCGCATCCTGCTGATCGGCGACGAGGCACGGCTGCTGCCGCTGCTGGCGCGGTCGCAGGCGGCACGGGCAATCTGCACGGTGCGTCATGCCCCCGGGATCATCACCAACGAGATGAAGGGCACCTCGGCCCTGAGGCTCCGCGATTCCTCGATGCGCCTGGCGATGGACGCAGTGGCCCAGGGCGAGGCGCAGGGCGTGGTTTCGGCCGGCAACTCCGGCGCTTTGCTGGCGCTCGCCAAGATCGTGCTCAAGACGATGCCGGGCATCGATCGGCCGGCGCTCTCGGCGATCAGCCCGTCCGCCTGTGGCGATGTCGTGATGCTCGATCTCGGCGCCAACGTCGCCTGCGACAGCCGCAACCTGGTCGAGTTCGCCGTCATGGGCGAGGCCTTCGCCCGGGTGGTGCTCGGACTGCCGGCGCCGACCATCGGCCTGCTCAATGTCGGTTCCGAGCAGATGAAGGGCGACGACCGGATCCGCCAGGCAGCCGACGTCCTGCGTGCCAGCCCGCTGGCCGGCCAGTTCTATGGCTTCGTCGAGGGCCACGACATCACCGCCGGAACCACGGACGTGGTCGTCACCGATGGCTTTACCGGCAACGTGGCGCTCAAGACCGGGGAGGGCGCCCTCAAACTCGCCGGCACGCTGCTGAAGCAGGTGTTCAACGCCAACATGATGTCCAGGCTGGGGTACGTGCTGGCGCGGCCGGGGCTCGACCGGATGCGCGAGTGGCTCGACCCGCGGCGCTATAATGGGGCCGTGCTGCTCGGGCTGAACGGGGTCGTGGTGAAGTCGCATGGCGGCACCGACGCCGAGGGCTTCGCGCACGCCGTGGACGTGGCGATGGACATGGTCGTGCATAACTTCAATGACCGGATCCGTACCGGCATCGCGGAACTCGGGCGCGTGGCCGCGGCCACGGCACCACCCGCGTCCGGAGTGGGCGGCGCCGCGACGGCCGACGATGCGACGACCAGCCTCGCCCCCACCGACCACGCAGCGAGCCGGCTGGCGACCACCGGCTGAGCGAAGCCACCGTTCCAGAGGCGATGATCGATCGTCCCGGAACGCCGGCGCACCTGCTTCTCAATGACTGGATCCCGCACCCGCATGTCGCATCGCTCCACCCTCATCGGCGTCGGCACCTATCTTCCGGAGCGGATCGTCAGCAACACCGAACTGGCCGAACGGGTCGATACCTCGGACCAGTGGATCCGCGAGCGCACCGGCATCGCGCAGCGGCATCTGGCGGCACCACACGAAACCGCTGCGTTCATGGCCACCGCGGCGGCGCGTGCGGCGCTACGCCATGCCGAGATCGACCCGGGCGAGGTCGACGCGATCCTGCTCGCCACCAGCACGCCGGACCAGGCGTTCCCGGCCACCGCAGTGCGCGTGCAGGCGGCGCTCGGGCTGACCCGCGGCTTCGCCTTCGATCTCTCGGCGGCCTGCAGCGGCTTCATCTACGCGCTGTCGGTGGCCGACTCGCTGATCCGGACAGGACAGGTGCGGACCGTGCTGGTGATCGGCGCGGAAGTGTTCTCGCGCCTGCTGGACTGGAGCGATCGCGCCACCTGCGTGCTGTTCGGCGATGGCGCAGGCGCCGTGGTGCTGCGCGCCGGCCCGGCGGACGGGCGGGGGATCCTGTCGACGCACCTGCATTCGGAGGGCAGCACCGGCGACCTGCTGTATGTCGATGGGGCGATCGGCCGCCCCGAAACGTCCGGCTTCCTGCGCATGAACGGGCGGGAGATTTTTCGCCATGCGGTCGCCAAGCTGGCAGGTGCGGTCGACGAGGCGCTGGCGGCGAACGGGCTCGGCTATGACGACGTCGACTGGCTGGTGCCGCACCAGGCCAACAAGCGCATCATCGACGCCATGGGCAAGAAGCTCGGGCTGCCGCCGGAGCGGGTGGTGGTGACGGTAGATCGCCACGCCAATACCTCCGCCGCCTCGATCCCGCTGGCCTTCGCCGAGGCGGTGCATGACGGCCGCATCGGGGCGGGCGACCTGGTGCTGATGGAGGCGCTCGGCGGCGGCCTCACCTGGGGCTCGGCGCTGCTGCGGATGTAGCGTTCGGGAGACACCGGGCGGTTGCGTCGCCTTGTCATGCGGAACAGCTAGCTCGTTGGTTTGACGGCACTTGCCCCCATGCTTACGGTCTGTCCATGAGCACCGTGACGAGAGCCAGCCTCGCCGAGCATATCTACACCCAGGTCGGTCTGTCCCGGAACGAGTCCGCCGCCTTGCTGGAGGCCGTGCTCGAGCGCGTCGCCGCCACCTTGCAGGCGGGCAGCCCGGTCAAGATCAGCGGCTTCGGGACCTTCTCGGTGCGGCAGAAGGGCCGGCGCGTCGGTCGCAATCCCAAGACCGGCCTCGAGGTGCCGATCCTGCCGCGCTCGGTGCTGGTGTTCCGCCCGAGCCAGGTGCTGAAGGCGCGGGTCAATGGCCAGGAACCGACCGGCGAGGATGACGCCGCATGACGCGCGCACCGGAATGGCTGCCGACGGCCGCCGCTGACGCGGATGCCGACGCAACGCCGGAATTCGAATTCGAGCGGGACGAGGCGGAGTCCGGCACCGCGCAGCACGAGCACCAGGATCGCTCGGCACGGCTGAAGAAGAGCCCCTCAGCTTTCCGGACAATCAGCGAGGTAGCCGACGATCTTCACATTCCGCAGCATGTGCTGCGGTTCTGGGAGACGCGGTTCCCGCAGGTGAAGCCTCTCAAGCGCGGGGGCGGTCGGCGCTATTACCGGCCGGACGACATCGCCCTGCTGCGGCGGATCTCAGACCTGCTCTACATCCAGGGCTACACCATCAAGGGTGTTCAGCGACTGCTGCGCGAGGGCGACGGCACCCTGTCCGGTGACCTGCCGCCGCCGGACGTCGCCGACCGTGGCGATGAGATCGATGTGGCGGCGGGCGCCGCTGGATCGGAGGGTCCGGAGGCGCATGAGGCGCTCCACCCGGAGGTCCTGCACGCCTCGATCGATCCTGTGCAGGACGCGGGGGGAGCGGTGCAGCTGCAGGAGTTGCAGGAGGAAGTCCGGCGCCTGCGGATGGCGCTGGACAGCGTACTCGGTGGCCTGCTGGAGTTGCGTGGTCACCTGCCGGTTTGAGGCGCATTGCCGAGTGCCGGTCGGCCTGCTACATCCCGCCAGCCGAATGGCCGCCGCAAGGTGACGGGCAGTAGCGCAGCCTGGTAGCGCATCAGTCTGGGGGACTGGGGGTCGTGGGTTCGAATCCCGCCTGCCCGACCAAAACACCCTGAAAATTACAGCATCTTGTGAGCGCGGCCTGAGAGCTGCTCCCCCAAGAAGCTTCGGGGTAGCTCCCTGGGTAGCAAGAGGCGTCTGGGGGTCCCCGTCGTCCGTGAGGCAACAGCACCTGGAGCAACGGCACGCAGGGTGGCACGGACAGATTCGTCTTGCCGAGGCGTCCCCTCTCTACGACCGCATGCTCCAGCTACGCGTCCGCCGCGCTGCATCGTCTGCAAGCCTTCGAGCAAGCGACATTTTAGGCTAGTACACCTCACGGTCCGCAGGGATGGCGCTGCAGTGCTTCATGAGCCCTTAACTCAAAAAGGTCGGCTCGGAGCCGTCGTGACCCTCGGCATCATATCGTTGTCGCCGCGGCATCTACCGCCTCCTCTCAAGCCTCGATGTCCTGAGCGTTGGTCAAGCGCGCGGAGGTGGCGAGTGTCGCGGCTGCTGCAGTGGTGGGTAGGAGCGTCGCCATGATGCCCTATGCCTCACAGGACCTGCGCAACGTAGACTCGTCTATACTTGGCCACTGCCAGTATGCTCCTCACCTCCGGGGGGTGCTGGACACGACTAAGCAGGCCGGTGCCCCCATCTGCTAAGCTGCTAATACGAAGAGCATTTTCGGGATTCTGTGCACTTGAGGAAGGTCCTAAACCGGCACGATGCGGAGCCACCTACACGGAAGTTTGCGCGCAGCGCCCGAGCACCTGTCTGACGGTATGCTCCACGCCCCGCGGATGTAGTCCCACTCCCCACCATCCGGGGCGACGCTGCGGTCCGACTACCGCCGGATTGCCGAGCGCCGGGTGAAGCTGGGACTGCTGCTCGCCGAGATCGGCCGCACCAACGGCGTGACCGTGACATCCGACGAAATGGTCAGGGCGATGCGCGCCGAAGCCAGCCGGTATCCGGGGCAGGAGGCGCAGGTCATCGACTTCTTCCGGCAGAACCCCCAGGCGGCGGAAACGCTGCGTGGGCCGATCTTCGAGAACAAGGTCGTCGACTACGTGCTCGAGCTGGCCAAGGTCGAGGAGAAGGTCGTGACCCCCGAGGAGCTGGCCGAGATCCCGCCGGCCAAGTGAAATGCGCGTGCCGAAGCACCTCTGGCAGGCCCTGGGTCGGTTCTCGTGCTGGGTTGAACCCACGTTGATCACCGAGTGGTTGCGCCTGATGCGGAACTACGCCGCGTCGCAGGAGCGTTTGCTTGACGAAAGCTCCCTTGCGACCGCCATGACCTGGGCCGAACCGAGCCGCGACGGCGCTCTGCCGCGGTCGATCGCTCTCAAACTACTGGCGGGCGGCCACTCGCTATACTGCGTCTGGAGCGGGCAGCGTCTGGAGCCGAGCTCGCTCGATATAGACCATTGCCTACCCTGGTCGGCTTGGCCTGCGCTGACCTATGGAACCTCATGCCTGCACATCGCTCTATCAATCAGCACGTCAAACGCGACCGCTTGCCGAGCAACGAGCGGCTGCAGGCGGCTTCCGGCCCGATCCAGGCGTGGTGGGACACGGCGTATTCTCAAAGTGACGTTCTACCGCAGCGTTTCGTTCAGGAGGCACGGGCGAGCTTGCCCGGACTGAAAGAGGAGGTACAGGGGGCTCATGGCGCCGATCGATCATCTTCATTGTCTGGTGTGTTTGCGGCGCTCCAGCTTCAGCAGCTACGCCTGCGGCATGATCAGCAGGTTCCGGAGTGGTCGAGCTGAACTATGCTAGGTTGGCGAATAGCTGCTCGAGCCGGCTTGAAGGGCGGACCACTGGGCACAGGAAAACTTGCGTGTGGGCTACTACCAGCAGGGATTATCCTGGATTCAGCTTACGACGTTTCCGCCGGGTCAAGCGTTGTCTGCTCTGAAGTCACTGCGGAGGAAGAGGGAATTCATCTTCCGTAACCTCGGCCCAGGTCCCTTCACACGGCTCAATAGGGTGTGGTTCTGGAGGCATTGGATGTGTCCGATGTCCAAGTTGCCGTTGCTGACCGAGGGCAGATGCGCCGGATCGCGCCGTTTTTCCCTATCTCGCAAGGGCTGCGGCGGGTCGATGATCGGTGCGTCGTCAGTGGCATCATCTACGTGATCCGCAACGGGCTGCAGTGGAAGGACGCGCCGCGCGGCTACGGCCAGCGCAAGACGCTCTACAATCGTTTCATGCGCTGGGGCCGGCTCGGCGTATTCGACCGTACTTTCAATGCCCTGGTAGCGCAGGCCGGGGTGCTCGAACGGCTGATGATCGACAGCACACACCTCAAGGCGTACCGGACGGCGGCCAGCCTGGAAAAAAGGGGATGCTCCACGCTGAATCGGACGCACTCGCGGCGGGCTAGACTCTAAACTTCGTGCGTTGTGCGAAGAGAGACGTCGGTTCGTCCGCCTGCTGCTGACAGCAGGCCAGACCAGCGACCACAAGGGTGGTGCCACGCTCCTCCCGGCCCTCCGCGCGAACCGCTTGGCGATCGCGGCTATGACATCAACCGCTTCCGCACCGACCTCCTGCGGCGCGGGATCTAGTCTAGCCCTGCATCGCATCGACCAGAAGCCGGAAGATTGCATTACCGCACCACGAGACGCTCTACCGGCAGCGGCACCGCATCGAGAACGTCGTTGGCCGCCTTGGGGACTGGCGCCGCATCGCCACCCGTTACGACCGATCCGCCCACACCTTCTTCTCGTTCATCGGCATCGTAGCAACCGTCATCTTCTGGCTGTCGTAGTGAGTCCTGATCCTGGCAATGGTCACGGCCGCCATCGTGTTGTGGAACACTGTATACCTGGACCGGGCGCTTACCGCGGCCGCGGCTACCAAATCCCGGATGCCCTGCTCGCCCACCTCGCCCCGCTGGACGGGCAGCACAGCAATCTTAACAAAGGTCACCCCTGGAACGCCGCCAGTGACTTGGCCCGGACAGGTTTAGGCTTCTGCGCGGCATCACGACCGAGCGGATCGCAGCCCTATGGCATACCCCCTAGCCGGGCAGTAGAGACTCACCATTATCATTCTATCTCGCGTCTTGCGGCATCGAAAGCAGCATTAACCTCTGCCATTTGCGTCGAGACCATAGAATGAAGATCAGGGTGATGCTTCCGCGCAAGATCGTTACGCCGCATTTTTAAGACTTTCAGGTCTACAGGTTCGTCTCTTTTGAACCCGAGTACCTCACGCCAGTCACGCTCACCGGGTGTACACAGTCGTAGAACGTTCACTGAGTAAATTTGATCCAAAGACATAACACCGTGGCGAGCAATGGTCCGAGTCGCTTCGATGTGGTCAGCTATAGCAGAAATGTTATTTGTAACTGTCTTGTACCTGCTACTTGGAAGCGCGGTCCACTCATCATTCCGAAGAAAATAAATAACAACCTCGGAATCAGCGATATTATTTATGTTCTGGTTCAAGGCGGGCGATCCCGCCTTCGTAATTCGAAGGTTGGACGACAGGTATAACTCTTCGCCTCCGATTGCAGCTACCGCTCTAGCGATCGTCTCCAACGCCTGCATGAGATCGATTGTGCTTCCGCGCCGGCCGATGCGTTGATCGACAGGTACGAGTTCAACGCCCTCTGGCCAGGATATTGAGCCAAAGTCCATGTTAAATCCTTTGCAGCAGATTGTTACTTAGTGAAGCCTGAGATCAGAAATACAGGTGCAGAGCCCATCACTTCGACGCGGTGCTGGCCTGCTGGGGTATCAACCGTCTCCCTAGCAGTCACGTTGCTGGTAGGCCTTGTTGGCTTCCAGGGCCCACTTTGCCTGTTTAGCTGATGGACTCTTCTCCCAGCTACCGATCGCCAGCTCCGCCATTGACCGTGCAATCCCCACCAGAGTGTAGTTAATCGCCTTGGACTTCTGCCCCCACGAAGCAATTTCAAGCCAAGTTTGAGCGTGGATCGCGCGCGTTTCGTTAATCTTTGCAAGATCAACTGCGGTCAACACTGTCTCAGTCTTTGCGGATCTGCCAGACTCAGAGCCTCGGGAAGACTTATTCTGTCCCGTAAGCTCAGGCGGCAGCGGATTGTGCAGCTCCGGTGCAAGGTTGCAGATTGCTTCCCACGTCTCTGGACGTTTAGCCGCTTCAGTCGGCATCCGGGCGCCTGCTGTATCACGCAAAAGAACGTCGATTCTGTGAGACCAAGTCTTTAGCATTGCCGTCAGTTCTGGCGAAACAGCCTGACGCTGCCAGATTCTGTCGAAGTCGATCCTGCCGCCGGTCTGCCAGGAAAGGCACGCAATCGTGTAGGCTATAATGTTCGCCTGATAGGCAGGAAACTTCCCATCGCGAACGATTTTAACGGTCGCCTTAAAGACGATCCCAATCGCGACCAGTTTCCTGAACCATTCCTCGTCGAGCAGCTTGACATCAAGTTTGGCATCGCGCTGGCGCTGCATAAACAGCTGGAAGTTTTTCTGATTGCCATAACTAACTTGGTCGGGATGGCCCTCCCAGGCATTCAGGTATTTCGCTAGGTCCGTCTTAGCGAACCGCCGCTCCTTCGGTGTTTCCTTCGCGAACGCTTTTTTGGAAGCCGCGCGGGCAGATGCCCTTGCCTCCTGAGCGCCGTAAGTACCGCGGGCACGCTCGTAGAACCAGCGACCGGTCCCGTCTGACAGCCAGACATTGTTAGCCAGATGCTCGACACGGACGTGGAATGGATCGTTTGCCGAGAAATCTGCAGGCTGGACTGTGTTCTGGCTGTTCGCAGATTTCGATATGGCTACGACCATCCGGGACAGGTCGTCGGGCGGGACTACGATGATCTTTGCCGGCACCAGTACTGCATGGAGCTTCTGGCCGTCGATGCGGCGCGCCCGATGGATCGACGCGGTTGTCTGACCCCCGTTCACGATCTGCATGCCCTGCAGTCTAATGATCCGGGGCATTCCGGCCGTTGTGTCAATTTCGATACGATCGACGGTTGCTACGATTCCGTTGTTGAAAGCGAGAAAGTTTGCCGGCTCATCTTTGAGGGTCGCCCGGAGCCCCGCATTGACGCTCTTGCGGCCCGATACGCCAAGGAAGGCGCGGACGTTCAGTTCAAGCAGTCTCGTGCCGTAGCGTTCATAGGCATCAGCAAGAGCGGCACCAGGCAAGGCTACGAGATAGCCCCGGTAGGATCCGTCGACGGCCGGCGCCGGAAGGCAGGGGACGCCCCCGGTGGCGTAATCCATAAGATCCACCACGATGTCTTCCCGCGAGACCCCTTCTCCCAGCACCCGAAAGAGGCGCTCAATGCCATAAAGCTCGTAGGTGATCCGAGTCTTGTCAGCGACCAGATCATCGAGGCTTCGGGAGCCCACCAAACCATCCGAGAGAACTAACACCCGGATGAAACTGATCCGGTCACGAAGTTCATAGATCTTTCGAGCCAGCTCGCTCGCATCGGTGAGGGAAGGCTCGATCTTCTCGTGGAGACCGCGGGTGCTGCATGTGAAGAACCGGACAGCCCGGTCAGCGGCTACTCGGATCTCATCGACGGGGATCGCCTGCGGCGGGCTCTGGTCCTTGTAGATGGTCGTGACCAGAACGAGCCGGCCCTCCTCCTCATCAAGACTGAAGCCAGTGATCTTGTATTTTGTGTTGCCGAAGCTGCCCTCCTGATCAAGCGGAGTAGGATTCTCGATCACGCCTTCTTCGGCGAGCCTATCGAGGACGATGCGCGTGAATTCAGGCTGCGAGTATGGTTCGCCGCCGAGAACGGCCTCCTCGACTTCAGCCCGCAACTCGCTGGCGAACGTAATCAGGCCCTCTTCCACCATCATAGCATCTCCAACGGCGCTAGAACGGCCAGCGCCTGGGCGGCCTCGACTCTGTAAGGCTGAAGCGCCCCGACACGAAGTTGGTATCGGGCCTCAGCCACGCCGATGCTGACGTCACTTCTTAGGATACGGGGGAAGCCGTCCACGACCCTGTAGTAGGACGTTGAGGCGACTCGGAACGCCGTTTCGGCAATGACGTCGCTTTCGAGGAAGCCCGCCGCCAGAAGCTTTCGCTCAAATTCGGCAAGCGCAGTCGGGTCCTGTGCCGATATCGCCGACCTTACAAACTGCACCAAGTCCCGTAGGGACCGGCCGGCAGGGTCAATGGTCATGGTTACATGGACCAGCACGAGCGCGGAAAGACCTGCATCGTCCAGCTGGTCCAGACCGTTAATCCAGACTGAAGACCCCGCTCCAGCTGAAGCCTTTACCTCCCAGGCTCCGCCACTGGACGTGATATCGTGAATCCCGTCGTCCGGACCGGTCCAGGTAGTAATAGCTGTCCGCCATTCCAATTCTTCCGCCACACCTGTCAGGCAGCACAATTCTCCGAAAAGGCCCCGCATAGCCTCGTCCGTCAGGCCGCCACGCCGTCGAAGGGACGCCATCCAGGTAGCCATGCGACGAGCCAGTGCGCTCAAAGAACCGGTAGCTGTAACCTCGCCTTCAGCCACATCAATGAGATCAGCACAAAGAGCTTCAAACGGCCCGACAAAGGCAGCGCCCTCAAGGCTTGCGATGAGGCGAAAAACTCCTTCGCCTGCAGCGCGATCTTCGCTGAGCCCGATGCCCTCGCCAGTGAAGCTTGTCCTGGCTCTTGGAGCCAGTCCAATCGGGCCTTCAAACACGAGCGACCATGCATCATCGTCTGCCCGCAAAGCTGCAAGGATCGATACTGGCGCGGTGCTGCGGACACGTTGTGCCCGGTAATCATGGTCACCCTGGGGCAGCCGTCCCAGGGTGGTCCACAGTATACGAAGCTCCTCGTTGCGCGGATTACTCACTGGATTTGAAGCTCGAGCCGTGAAAGCACCGAGTTGTACCGGTAAGTCACAGGGCGGGCGGTTTTTGACGCAGGGAAGCTTACCACCAAGCCGACAATCGGCACGTCGATGCTGAGGCCGGCTTCTTCGGGTGAAAGCGGGTAGATCAGCAGAAGGCCGCGTTCAGGATGTCCATCGATGCCTGTGGCGGGATTACCCAGACCGCGGATGTGACGGATTTCCTGGCCGCCCGGGATCTCGGCGCCTCCGAGTCCCTTGCTGATCCGCTTTGTATTCGTGATGGCGAGGGCGGCCTTGAATTGAGTGTCATCTAGATCAACCGCCTCGTCGCGGGGACTCAGGATCGTCTGGATGATGTGACGCCCGGCCTTGACGCGGCCGCCAACAGGCGCGCGCCTGACAGTCTTGATCTCCCGGGGACCGACCTTGAGCTTCGGTCCCTCGCCAGCCCGCAAAGAGATCGTCCAGTCGGTCAGTTCAGCGTGCTCAAACTGCGCCCTGATGTACTGAGCAAGGCGCAGACCGTTTACGTTGTAGGACTCCGCAGGGAAAAACATGCCGGCCAGGCAGGATGCGACGAGGGCGCCATCAACGCCTGTCCAGACCGCGTCCCCGGCGAGGCCTGTCGAGGCTGGCTCGCCTGCGTCTACCAGAAGGGAAGCGATCGCGTCAGCGTTTTGTTTGATCCGCGCAGAATCCGTACTGAATACGGTCTGATTTTTACCTTCACCCGCGAAGGTCACCTGTACCTCCTCGGCATAGCGCATCTTGTTCTGAGCCGTGACCAGCAGAAGATCGTGGGACTGGATCTTGAGGCCGTAATCCTTCGGTGTAGAGCCGAGAGCTGCCATGTGATCCAGCTGCTCCCGCAGGTCCTCCGCAGCTTTAGCAACGTGCCGGAACCACTCGATCATATCGTCTGTGGTGTAGAGCCGGCAGAGGTCGACGTAGCCCGGACGGTATCCGAACCAACGCCCCATCTGCATCAGGCTGTCATAAGCCAAAGACTGGCGGAGAAAGTAGCTTACGCTGAGACCCTCAAGTGTCAGGCCTCGGGAAAGCTTATCGCCGCCGATCGCGATGACGTTCAGCCCGTGGTCCTTCGCCGCTTCGTAGTCCAGCGGCTCCGAGATCTGGCTGTTGACAAGTCTTGGAACGATTTTCTCGACCGCCGCCGCCAGCTCGGGCTCCACAGCGTTCCAGTTCAGCGGGGTGGCGTCCCGGCCATACGCCGTATCAGCTACCAGAGTCGTAGTCGGTTCGAAGTCGTCCTCCCAAAGACGCTTCATCCGCTCGATCAGCGCATCCGTGCCGGTGCGATACCGCAGCTGACGGGCGACATCCTTAAACCAAGTGTCGACCTCGCCGTGGACGAGAAGCTGAACGGCAGTAAAGCGAGATACATGGATCAGCATGGAATTATGAGCCGTCGGATTACCGCGGGCCCGCCGCGCGGCACACACAAGAATGAAGGCCAGAATGGCGTCCTCAAGTGATGGCGGAATACGACGTTCGTTCCCGAAAAGCGGCAAGAAGTCACTCCTGTGGGGCGCGGCAATCCAGCCTTCGACTACCTGATCAACCGGGCGAGTCAGTGGCAGGGGCGGCGGAACCTCGCCGCTGGTATCCCCGTTGATGCCGAACAGCGCGGCCGGCCCGATGTAATTGCTTGGAGCCGACAGGTTCACGATAAAGCTCTTGGGGAAGAGATCAGCGCCGAACCGCTCCGCCGTGCGCTCGTCGTGGATGAGGATGTTTGCAAAGGGCGTCGCGGTGTAGGCGACGTAGGCAGACCGGTCGAAGGCATCGAGCAGGGCGCGAATCTGGCCGTTGATGCGGGTCGGTTCGTAGTCCGGGTCCGGAACGCCGTCATCAAAGTCCTGGTCGCCAGTATCGACCGATGCCTGATCAGCCTCGTCATCGATCACTAGGAGGGGAACGGTCCGGGTGTCACCACGTCTTACAAGAAAATCCCGAACCCATGTATTGAGATTACGTAGTACGCTGCCGTTCTTTTTGATTACGAGGAGTAGGGCATGCTCGCCCGGGCCGGTGCCCTGGGCTTCGACGCGGTTGCGATTAAAGTCTCCGTTGATTGCCTGATTCGTGATGAAGTCGGCATGCAGGTTCTGATTGATGTGACCTACGCCGATCGTCTCCCGTGGAGTGCCGTCTGGCACGGGCAGCGTCGAAAAGCCCAAAAAGTCGCGGTCGAGCCGCTGCTGAGTTTGTTTACGCAGCGCGTTATGCATGCCGGCCAGAACGACGATCAGCCGATAGCCTGAGTCCGCAGCTTTACAGATCAGTCCGGTATAGTTGGCCGTCTTGCCGCTCTGAACGTGGCCGACCACGAGGCCGCGGCGGTCCCAGGGACCGGTCCGCTGCGGATCCTCGAGCTGCTCGAGGATCTGATCAGTTGCGTCACCAAGCCCGTCCACGGCCGCGGTGCCCCAGCCTTCATAGTCAATCAGGTAATCATGGTATCTGCGAAAAAACGGACCGGTGCGCTGCCGCTCTCCGAAGTACCAGCGGACATGCCCTGTCTCATCAACCAATTTAGTCGTGCGCCCGATCGTAACGGCCGTACGGGCCTCAAGTTCAACGAGCGCGCTTACCCGGTTGAATTTCCCGGCGGCGCCCAGAAAGTCGGCGGCGTCGTCGATAGCCTTCGAAAGATCGGCGCGATCATAGGGCCCAATGGCCTGACGCGATTTCAGACGTCGCTGAGCGACTGAAATTACCTCACCTGCTGAGTCTTCCAAGCATCCGTCCCTTCAAATATGCCATTAGAGGTTTAATGCCAGCATCTCAGCAAAGCCAGGGATTGTGTCGTATGGATCAAGGCGTGACACCTTCTCAGCCGCGGCTGTCTTCGAAAGGCCCTTGCGCATCAGCATGGCGCCCAGCCCACGTGCGGCCTCGGCCAGATCAGGGTCGATACCGGAGATCTGATTAGCCTGGATACTCCCTGGCTTCTCGGTCACGTCAAGCCAGATGCGGTCGACAGGGACCGTGCGCTCCGTCAGGGTCAGCAGGCTGTTGAAAGCTGCACGCTCTGCGGCATCGGTAGGTGTTGCCGCGACCACAGCGGGGTGAGTGCGCCGGATGCGATAGCCGACACGATCGGATGTCTTGGCCGGCTCCCATATCCGCTCTATTTCCTCGCTCTTCGATCTTGGACCATAGCTGCCCCGATGGACAAACACTTCGCGGGCGTTGCTGCGGATGTCCTCCGCGATCATGCTCAGACGCTGACGTAATGAGGCTGGAGGTCGCGCGACGGATTTTTTAACGTCGATATTCCAGTCCTGATCGACCGTATTTGGGATGTCGACGCGGATGCGGCCAAGTCGGCTCGACTCTTCCCGGGTCCACACTCTAGATCCACCCAGCCCCAGCCACCCACCGCCCGCCAGGAGGCGTTTGTTGCGATAGATGTAAAAGCCCTGCTGCGCGTTCCATCCTGCCGGTCCGCCTGCAGCAAGGTATTCCCCTTCATCCCTGAAGCGGTCGCGATGGGGCAGGGTGAAGCCCCGAACCATAACGCGTTCGGTGCCGCTCCCGAGCGCCTGTTCCGGCCGCCGGCGGGTAGACGGGTGGTTCTCCAGGAACGGATCCCACGCCACAACTTTCTGGCCGTTCAGTCTGATGGTCAGCTGGCGGGCATCACCGTTAAGGAACCGGTGAAACACAAGTGCAAGGTGTTTTTCAAGGGCTCCGATACCCTCAAGAAAACCAGGGTGGCCAATGACGTCGTCTCGGCGGCCGAAATCGACCAGCTCCCAGATTACAAGGGTCCCGGCCGGCCGGCTGGAAAGAGCCTTGAGGCAGGCCTCGGATCCCGGAGCAGCCCCTTCAAGTAGTTCCCAGGCGTCCGACACATCGCGGATATAGTCGAGATCCCACCTCAGCACCGAGCACCGCCCAGCCTGCAGGCTGGCAACAGTCAGTCTGCGGCATTGCGAGAGAGAGGCGGTCTTCAGGCCCAGCCCAAACCGACCCAGATCTGCAGCATCCCGGATTTGGTGGGGACCGGCGCCTCCGAATCTCATCGCCAGCTCGAGCTCCGAGTCGGTCATTCCACGACCGTTGTCGAGGATCGAGATCCTGGGTACACCGCCACCCCACTCAAAGGTGACCTCGACAACCGCGGCGCCGGCCGTAATGCTGTTGTCGATCAGATCCGCAATCGCTGTCTTCAGGGAGTAGCCGATACCCCGAAGTGATCCGATCAGGGCGGCGGCGGAAGGTGAGACGATTCGGGATGGTGCACGCACCAGCAGACCCCCCAGAGGTAAAGCACAGCGTTATCGTTACCATGGAGGGGTCAGCCGACAACCTTCTGGTTCGACGAGACGTCCATACTCTGGCGCAGCGATCTTTCAACATGTCCCGCATTCGAGGAAAGGACACTAAGCCTGAACTCGCTCTTGCTGAGCGTATGGCACTGAAGGGCTGGGTATGGGAAAGCCATACCCGGGACCTGCCCGGCCGCCCGGACTTCGTCTTCCGGGAACAAAAAGTCGCAATCTTCGTGGACGGGGACTTCTGGCACGGCTGGCAGTTCTCTACCTGGAGCCACAAGCTCTCGGCGGCGTGGAAAACCAAGATATCTGCAAACCGCCTGCGGGACCGCCGCAACCGCCGGGCGCTACGCGCTCTTGGCTACCGCGTTATCAGGGTCTGGGAACACCAGCTGAAACGCGACGCCACCCGGTGCGTCCGACGTATTGCCGTGGCACTTCGGGAGGCGGCCTGACGGTACGGCCTGGCTTTTCGCCAGGGGCGTGCTAGATAGCCTCATGGGATTTACTTATCTAGATATGTTCTGCGGCGGAGGGGGCTCGAGTGAGGGCGCCCGGCTGGCCGGTGGAACCTTGGTCGGCGCTGTCGATGCCTGGGACATTGCTTCTCAGACTCTCAGCGACAATTTTTCGTGTGAGGCTATCCGGACCTGGCGGATGTGCCCCAATAGCAAGCCGCTTTCGACTTTTCCGAAACACGTTGATCTGCTGCTGGCATCGCCGGAATGTACTAATCACAGTCCGGCCAAGGGATCTGCACTGCGGTGCGAGGATAGCAAAAACACCGCTAACTACGTGCTGAATTATGCACGCGGCCTCAACCCCCGCTGGCTTGTGATCGAGAACGTGATCCAGATGCAGGACTGGGCTGGTTACAGGCAGCTTTTCGCCGGCCTTGAGCATCTGGGCTATAACATTGAACCACAGGTCCTGAATGCGGCCGATTTTGGCGTGCCGCAAAGTCGCAAGCGCCTGTTTATGATGTGCGATAAGAAGCAGCAGCCAAAACGGCTTGTGGTTCCGGAAGAAAACTGTCGCCGTCCGGCACGCGATATTGTGCAGCTTGACGGTCCGTGGGCCTCAACCGTTCTGGACAACGGTAGGCGGGCAAAAGCGACTCTTGCCCGCTTCCACCGCGGAGTGGCGGCTCTCGGCAGGAATATACCTTTTTTGATTGTCTACTACGGGTCGGACGGGGCAGGGGGCTGGCAGTCTCTCGACAAGCCGATCCGGACGGTCACCACCATTGACCGGTTCGGGCTTGTGACCTGGAAAGGCGGCGTGGCTCACCTGCGAATGCTTCAGGTCGACGAGCTGAAGGCCGCAATGGGATTCCGCTCGGACTACAAACTCGGAAGAGGCAACAGGCGCGACCGTATTCGGCTTCTTGGTAATGGTGTGTGCCCACCTATGATGCGCAGAGTCATTGAATCTTTGAGATCACCCCAGTCTGTGGTGCAAGACGCGCTCCCTGACCGCTACAATCGTCGCAGCGACCCCTGCCCAGTGCCTATGTACGCTTAGTCCTGAAGGCGATCCACAACCGCATGATCTCCTGCGTTCAGCATATGCGCCTCCGGGCTGGATGTAGCCTCTGGCGCGAGACTACCTCACGTTACGCTACAACTTCGTCCTGGTTGTGGCGCTCGATACCACTAGCCCTCACAGTCACCACTTACCCTTGCTGTTCTAGCCGGCAGTGTAGTGCATCGTATCCCGAGGCTTGCGTCCAACCAGCCAGGACGGATCAGGTAGTGTGTCGTCGTCTACTCTAATGATGAGCTTGTCTCGACGGCCGTTCTCGAGAATACAATCTGCCTGGATAAATCCCGGAATGAACGGTTCCACTGCAAAACACTCGGATATCACCGGCTGTCCCCGCCGCGAGAACGTCCCATTTACGATCAGCCCAAGCGCGTATGCGCGCTCGGCATCGATACTGTGCAACACACCGTCCTGTAGCTCATGCAAAACATACATGTCGCAGCGTGCATCACGGACCGCATAACCTAAGACCGGAAGATAGTCCCACCCGAGATCTGTCACGCTGCCGCGCCCTTCATCCCATCCTATCACCGGATGAGCCGCGACTGAGCCTGTTATGTCTGAGGCAAGCGGCAGGTCGACTGGATGGGCGACCATAGCAGCAGGCGGGGAAGATATGTGATTAGAACCCTCGAGTTCAGCTACATGCGACTCGTCCAGCTCGGTAATCTTCGACATATGACGCAGGGTGCCAATTTCCTGAATGAAGCCGGCAACGTCGAGGCAAACGCTGCGCCTGTCAAGGATATGGATGACAACGCCCACCGTCACTCTCCTTTGTGTCGAGACCCAAAACGTAGAGAAATTATTGCCAGGGATGACATTACCACCTCCCGCACCCTCTGATATGCCCTTTATCAAAGGATGGGAGGCGCACCCAGGATGACACACTCTTTTTTCAGGCTGACATCAACTCACGAGCTGCACATGCTGCTGGCCTGTCCGCTCTCGCCGCAATCCCATAGATTGCCACCCCTCGCGCCCAACCGTGCGTAGAAGTCTGTGACCGGCCAGCGGCAGCGCAGAATCGACTTATCACTAGCCACATCGGTTTCAACGGTCTCGCCAGGGTGGAAGACCTCGGTCAACCGGTGCACAGCGACTGGAGTACGCCCCTGCGGGTGGACGGTTTCAGGTGAGCTGCTGCCGGTTTCGTGGACACCGAGATTAGGGTGTTTCACGAGATTGGAGGGTGGAGATGGGACGGCGACAGTTCAGCCGGGAGTTCAAGCTGGAGGCGGTCCGGCTGGTCAAGGAGCGTGGTGTTTCGGTGGTGCAAGCCAGCCGGGATCTGGATGTGGGCGAGAACATCCTGCGGCGTTGGATCGAGGAACTCACCGCGGATCCTGGGCAAGCCTTTCCAGGTCAGGGCCAGATCAAGCCGGAGCAGCAGGAGATCGATCGGCTACGGCGTGAGGTCGCCAAGCTCAAGGCTGAGCGCGACATCCTAAAAAAAGCCGCGGCCTACTTCGCGAGGGAGTCGATATGAAGTTCGGCTTTGTCGCGAAACACCGAGGGATCTGGCCAGTGCGGTGGCTTTGCGACGCGCTCGGTGTCTCGCGCAGTGGTTTTCATGCCTGGCTGTCCCGGTCGCCCAGCATCCGGGCACGCAGCGATCAGCTTCCTGGTGTCAAGGTCAAGGCCAGCTTCGTCGGCAGCGACCGGACCTATGGCGCCCGGCGGGTCTGGCACGACGTGCTGGCCAAAGGGGCCGCATGCGGGTTGCACCGTGTCGAGCGGCTGATGCGGGAGCAGGCCTTGCGGGCACGGCCACGCCGTCGGGGTCTGCCCTTGGACAAGGGCACCCGGAACGAGACGGCGGACAACGTGCTGGACCGGCAGTTCGAGGCCGCGGCGCCGAACCAGAAGTGGATCGCCGACTTCACCTACATCTGGACCGCCGAGGGCTGGCTCTACGAGGCGGCCGTCATCGACCTGTTCTCACGCCGGGTGGTCGGCTGGTCGATGAGCGCCACCATGGCCGCCCAACTCGTCGCAGATGCATTGACAATGGCGATCTGGCGCCGCGGTAAGCCGGACGCGCTGCTGCACCACTCGGATCAGGGCAGCCAATACAGCAGTGAGCAGTTCCAGAAGCTGCTGGCCGACCATGGCGTCACCTGCAGCATGAGCCGGTCCGGCAATGTCTGGGACAACGCGGCGATGGAGAGCTTCTTCTCCTCGCTGAAAACCGAGCGGACAGCCTGCAAGGTGTATCGCACTCGGGACTAGGCCCGGGCCGATGTGTTCGACTACATCGAGCGGTTCTACAATCCGCGGCGACGCCACTCGACCAGCGGCTATCTCAGCCCTATGGAGTTCGAGCGGATCAAGGCGTCAGCTTAAGCTGCGTGTCCACAGAACCGGCAGCAGCTCAATCGTCGCAGCCCGCATCTCAAAGCGCTCTCCGCTGCGAAGCACCGCGCAGACGATCCGCGCCATTTTGGCCGCACGCGCCACCACCACGGTATTCGCTTGGGCACGGCTGATCAGACCACGCAGCCAGACACCTATAGGGGTTTCAGCCTTCGACAGCGTCGGCATGGCCGCGCGTGCCCCGTTGATCAGCATCTTGCGCAAATACACGTTGCCGCGCTTGGTGATACCAACCAGCTTCGGCTTGCCGCCCTTGGTCATCTGCCGGGGCACCAATCCCAGCCATGCTGCCGGGTCCCTGCCGCGCTGACACGTCTGCCCGCTGCTCATCGCGGCGACATGGGCGGTTGCGTTCAGCTGCCCGATGCCCGGGATCGTGGTCAGCAGTCTGGCTGCCGGGTCCGTGCGCGCCTGTAACGCGAACTCCTCATCGAAAGCCAGAATACGACGGTCGAGCTCGCGCCACTCCCTGCGCTGGTCTTCGATCAGCAGCCGGATCCGCGGGCTGATAGGGTGGACTCGGTTGCGAGCATGGTCTCAACCGCAACTTCCAGCTTGCGCCGCCCCTGGGGCACGATAACTCCGCGCTCCAGCAGGATGGCACGCATCTGGTTGATGAGCGCCGTCCGCTCGCCCACCAGCCGGTCTCTTGCGCGATGCAAGCTCTGCATATCGAGCTGCTCTTCACTCTTCAGCTCGATGAACCGCATGGTCGGTCGGGTCGCCGCCTCAGCGATCGCCTCGGCATCGCGATCATCGTTCTTCTGCGTTTTGACGTAAGGTCGCACATACTAAGGCGACATCAACCGTATCGAATGTCCCTGCTCATGCAGCCTGCGACCGAGGTGATGGGCTCCACAGCATGCCTCATAGCCATCACGCAGCTCGGCAAACCGGCCGCCAGCTTGACGACACTCTCCCGGTGCAGCCGCCGTCGCAGCACGACCCGCCCGTCCGCATCCAATCCCCCGACGCTGCAGCTGTTCTTGCCCAGGTCGATCCCCAACACCGCGATCAGCATCCACCAGCTCCTTCCTCCGGTTGCCCGTCAGCCTACCGCTTCAGGGGAGTGGGGCGGGCCATCCCCTAAAAACAGCACACGCCAGCGAGCAGGAGCGGTCGGACGTAGCCGTCCGCAGGCAGGCTTGGTTCGACGCCCAGCCGGATCTCGACCCCGCCCGTCTGGTCTTCATCGATGAAATCGGTGCTTCCACCAAGATGGCGCGCCTGCGCGGACGCGCCCGGCGTGGTCACCGCTGCCGCGCGCCTGTCCCGCACGGGCACTGGAAAACCACCACCTTCACGGGCGCACTTCGGCTCTCCGGCATGACGGCACCGATGGTGCTTGACGGTCCGATGAATGCCGAGGCGTTCCAAGCCTATATCCAGCGGGTGCTCGTCGCGACGCTGCGCTCAGACGACATCGTCGTGATGGACAACTTGGCTGCCCATAAAAGTGTCGCCGTCCGCACCATGATCGAAGCTGCGGGCGCCACGCTGCGCTACCAGCCGCCCTACTCACAGGACTTCAACCCGATCGAGAACGCGTCCGCCAAGCTGAAGGCAGTGCTGCGCAAGGCAGCCGCTCGGACCATCGATGACCTCTGGAACGCCATTCGCGACGCGCTCCCAACCTTCAGCCAACGCGAGTGCGAAAACTACTTCACCGCTGTAGGATACGAGCCGGAATGATCAGACTCTGCTCTAGAACTCGTTAACCCGGCATACGCGTCCGCCTGCATGATGCCGCGTAGCAACGACGCAAGCCAGAACACGACTTAGTTTCAGCCGGCAGTGCACCGTCATGTCTGGACTTACGTTATCTCGAAAGAGGTTAAAGGTCGGTGCTTGGTATACTTTCCGTCCCGAGCGCCAAGCACTCGTTTTCGCGATCGCTTAGCCGCAGCAGGCCGGGTGTTCTTCGCGAGCGAAAGCTGACCGCGTTGCATCTCCACGATCGCTCGGTATCGAATCGTATGTTTGACCGCCTGAATTCTATCGGGGCTTGAACCACCTATCGTTCGGGTTGAGCGCATGGCTACCATAGAAGCCTGCACCATGTCAGAGGTCGGTTCGGCTGGCATGATCACCAAGCCAGCTTTATCGAGTGCTACTATCAGTCGCGCGGCGATTTGGCGCGCGACCGCTCTTTCCAATTCAAAAGTCTCGCCGACGATCGCGGTCACCAAGGCTCGGGCGGCACTTTCCATCGCAACGTACTTTACCAATCGCTTCATGTGGAAATCATCGAAAACATAGGACGTCTAGAAGAGTTAAGATCAAACGATCAGGTCGGCGTATTTTTGGAAACGTATCTGCAGATAGCGTAGGTATGCCTTCGCGTTGACGACGTTGTCTCTCTCGCCCGGCCGCGCATATCGCACTCCAATATCAATAAATATTTGGGATGGCCCATGAAATGCCGCTTTTAAGAACTTTCTCTGGAGGTCCCAGACTTCGTCTCGGAGGGCAAGGAAACGAGGCACTTGGTTGCGGACATCAGGGTGACCGATGAGCCTGGCTTGGCTAATAAGTGTGGCTACCGTTCCTGCGGAGCGAAGCTTTTGAGCGATGACTGGCGCTATGGCCTCGCGACGCGCTTCATCCGCACATTGGTCTTCATCCCAATTGTTCCTGGCGCTCTTTTGAGCGAAGCCAATTAAGAAGCGTTCCCGATAGCGTTCTCCGCTCACACGTGTCTGTAAGAGCGGTTTCTTCGACGTGATCTGTGTGTCGTGTTTTGCAGGCTGGGCCTGCTGCACAGGCCGGCCCGGCGCATACCGTCTGCTGACTACGGTCGTGTTGGCAAAAGTGATCGTGATCTTAACAATTTCCGCCATAGCCAATCCTGTCGCCGACATCCATAACTACCGCCACTATAGTGAGGGTACAGTTGCATCCTCCGTGGCCGTTCCTGGCTTCTATATCTGACTTTCGGATCTGCGCTAGGGGCTTCTATCTGGCCAACCGACCAATCCATGGGTCGGCTGCAACCATGCCTCGTTTACGACGCACCCCACGACAGTTACGACTTCAGGACCTTCTCAGGGAGGCCCGTACGCTCGCGGGGTTGAAGCAGGAAGATGTGGCGAAGCTGCTCGACCGGCCCCAATCTTTTGTCTCGAATTACGAGGCTGGCGAGCGTCGCCTGAGCTTGCTCGAGTTGATCGACATCTGCGAGGTGATCGCGATCGACCCACATCGGGTCCTCGACGAGCTATTGCAGGTGGCGCGGACATAGGTTTGTTCGGGCAGCACCTACTGCTGCAGCCGCGGAGCGCCGCCTGATGACGACGCCTGCCCCGGGATCATGATGACTACCTTTGGCCGCTCGGACGCTCTGGACGCGCCAGCTAGGTCGCTGCCAATGATCCACCCAATGAGCGCGCAGCTGGCGGCGAAGGCAACGGCGGCTGAACCGATGAGCACCCTATAAAGCCACTTGAACCGTTCCCAGTGCAGCCGGCGTTGCTTCCGGCGCTGATGGTCCCGTTCAGCCTCCTCCATCATCTCGATGGTTCGGAGCCGGGAGAGCCTCATCTGCTCGTTCATCCGAGCATCGAGGTCGGTGGAGACCTGTTTCACTCGCAGCAGCTCCTTCATCGCCTCGTTCCCAGCTTATCGATCAACCTTATCCAATGGCTACCGGCGATCTTCGGTCAGCCCGAGCCGCCACCATGCGGCTGGGCGCCGGCATTGCGGAGGACGGCGTAGAGGTGGGTTGGAGCGGTCGTCATGAGCTCCTTCATTCCGAACGGTATCTATGAAGAGCATGCTCTCGCTACCGGGGCCTGTGAGCTTGGTCGTGCGTCATTCTGAACGGGTTGACATGCTGGATTTGGTTCTGATGTCCTCACGGATGCCGGTCGCGGTGTCGTGAAGCCGGTCGATGCGGTCCATTACATCAACCCGGAATCTGTCTAGCCCTTTCTCCAGCCCGTTGAACCGCTGCTCCCACCGCTCCAGTGCTGCCAGGATCTGGCTCTGTTTGTCACTCATGTGTCGGCTCTATCCCGATCAGCTAATAAGTCCTCAGGCCGGTTCAGATCACACGCTGATTGGCACCCTGTCGCTAAAAAGCGCCTTGGCTGGCCGCATTCAGCAACACGTCGTCGAGTAGGTCCCCGCCTGCGTCGGGAGGCAGGAAGGCATACCAAAGGCCAATGCCCACAGCCATGAGGCACGGTGTTAGGATTACATTCCCAGTTCCTGTGCCAATCGTGCATGATGTGCACCGGTAGCCTCCGAGGACCCAATGGCACGCGCCTGCAAGATATGCTCGGACCCCGACAGCATGGCGATAGCCAAACAGATGGTCTCTGAAGGTCAGCCAGACCGAGTGATCGCTGAGGCCCTGGGCGGCATGAACCGCATGGCGGTCCAGCGGCACCGGGTCGGCCATATGACCGGCAAGGTCGGGGTGGTGGCGGCACAGCGCCAGGCTGCTAAGGGCCGCATGACTGCGCTGGGCACCGAGGCATCTATCCCGTTCGAGGTGGGACCGTACCTGTCTCGAGACGGCATCGCGGCGGACCTGGACGCTATCGAGCAACGGCTGGGCATCGCCGCCGTGTCGGCCGCGGTCGACGGCCGCAGCGCCGCCTTGGCACAGCTGTCTGCTCAGCAGATCCGGCTCATGGAGACGCGCGCGCGGTTGGGGGAGGTTGGCGGCTACGGCCGCGACCGCGCGGGTGGGGCAGGCGGGAATGTGCCGTTCACCTTCACGATCGTCTTCGCGGACCACGAGGGGAACGAGAAGATCATCAGCGCCGGCTCGCCCACGATGATACGGGATCGCGACGGGCGCGAGTACGTCGAGCGGATCACTCAGATCGTCGAGACGACGGCGACCAGCGGCCTTCGTGCCCAGAACCGGCCACCGCAGACTGACATGGACGTCCTGCGCTCTGGCGGGCCTGCAAAGGCCTTCGAGAACTGCACCTGGCCAAGCATGAGCCGTCTGGAGCCGTAGAGCGCGACAGGCCGGAATGAATGGAAGTTCGCCTTCGCGAGCATTGCGGCCTGCAGCAGTCATTTCCACCGTCAGACCCCGGCCGGCCGCCACTTGGGGTCGAAAGTGATGTCCCTGTCCCACGAGCCCCTGGCCCACACGTCCAGCATCGTTTGCACGTCATCCGTTCCAAGCCCAGCGTCCACTTCAGCCTGTAGGGCAAGCTGAAGCACCCTTTCCGCGCTGTCGCGCCCGAACCAGTCTCGTGCCGCCGAAAGGACCTCCAGCGGCTGTCGAAGCGACGGATATCGGCGCTGATCGTGCACCGTCATCTCAGCGGCGAAGGCGCGCTCCTCCGCCGCTGTCGCCGGCGTCGTGGAGGCGCCCCGAACCCAGTCGTGATGCGACCGTGACAGGCTCGGGTCCTCAGGCACAACTTGGGCCTTGTTCAGCAGCGATATCACCTGCGCCACCCCTGCCGGCAGCAACCAACGATCGAGGCGACGACCGCATGTGGCGGCATCTTCGCCCGTCACCCGCCTTAGCCGGCACCCGGCGTCGATCAGGAGTGCCAGAGCCAGTCCGAAAGCTGCTGGCAGTGTGCCTCGTTGTATCGTGGCGACAGTCTCGGCGGGCTGCTCAGCGCGCCACTCTGCGAAGTAGCTCTTGTTCATCGCTACAACCGCAGCAGCTACGTCAAACGCTTCATCGACAGGGAGACTAACCAGAATCGGCGGTAGCACTGTGACGTCGAATACGTGGAGCAGATGGAGGCGCGGTAGCAGGACACGTTCATCCGCGTCGGACAACCTGATCCAATGGTAGCCGAGTCTGTTATGCACAGGCAGCAGGATCTCTTCGGGAAAGGTCTTCCACTGGCTGCGCTTGAACCTGGATTAACTATAGCGGTCCGAGTTCATGCTGCGTTTGATCATTGTGTCGCCGTAGTCGTGGAGCAATTCAGCGGTGCGCCATTCTGTGATCGCGCCTGAGGGTGACAGAACCAGGGTCGCCGCTGTCCTGGCGTGGGGGATCAAACGGGCGATCAGCGACCATAGCTCATCCCTGGCGGGAAACACGATGATGACCCCGAGGCCTAACGGGTGCTCGTCGTCACCAGGGATAAGACGCCCGAAGGCTTCGTTGGGCAGCGGCGCCCATTCGCCGCGCCGTTCGGAATCTTTGATCAAGTCTTGATACTGGAAGAGCTCTTCGTCAGTCATCTGAACATCCTCAGCGTTGATTTTGATTGGTATCCGCAGCCTCGCACGCCCCCCACACCCCTAAGGAAGAGCCTGCGAGGCTGAAGCACTCGCAACGCCCTCCTTCTTTCTTCAAACCTCTCAAACGCATCGCGAGGCTCGTGCGAGGCGTGCGAGGCTGCTCGCTCATGATTGCGGCCGAACTGGCAGCGGCACGGCAGGAGAAGCCGGCGCGGCAGAAGGGGCGGCCGGGGCGACCTGAGCAGTTACGGGTAGAACGGTCCGCGTCGGAACCGGTAGCGCCACCGAAACCGGGGTTGGCGCAACCGCCGGGGCAGCCTGGGTAGGTGCGGGCGGAACAGCCGGCGCTGGCACCGTGAGCCAGGTAGCAAGGTTCCAGTGGGCGATCAGGCCGTCGCGGGTTTCGTGCCCGTTCGGGCTGCCGTTGGCTTTGAACTTCGGCACCAAGACTTTACTCGTGGTAACGCAACAAATCCGGTCCATGAGGTCGGAAAGGACTTGGCGAGCTGCAGCCTTTGCGTGAACGTTGAGCAAGCCCGGGTCAGCCAGACTCAGCGCGTTGGCAATGTGAAGCACCGCGCTGCGGTCACCGGTCGCAGTCTTACTAAGGGCAACGTTGACACCGCCCATCATGGTGCCGGCGTCGATTGCGCGCAGTGCGACGTTGAGCCTCGAATCCGGGATGACGCCTGCGGCGGCCTGAGGCTGGATCAGGGGTTTGATCGCGCGGATGGAGACGTCGGTTCCGTCACGTATCCGAACCCACTCGCTGACCACCTCGAAAAACATCGGGTCGGGCGGTGCAGCGTCGTTGAGCTTGACAGGGTCAAGGCGCCGGATCGCGCCTACATTTAAACCCAAGAGTGCAAAAAGTCCTGCTTCCGAGGCAGGTAGCGCCGTGAGGGTCCAGACGATCCTGGACGAGTTGGTGATGGCGCCGCCACCACGCACGGCCGTAGCTTGACCGCGCTGCGCCGCGATGCCCTCGTTATTCATTTTCGGCGTGTGGTGAAGCAGAATTGCAGAGCAACCGCTCACTTCAAGGATTCCTGCCAAGCGTCGCATAAGAACAGTGGCAGCAGAGTTGTCGTTCTCATTAGGCAACCAGAAGATGGCAGCTAACGTGTCGAGCACCACGAGGCTCTTTCCCGCAAGCGCGACCTTAAGGTTAGCACATCCGGTATCGTCTACCTCCGGGCATAGGGTTTCCCCGCGGGCACCTGGAGCGCCGATGCGGAAGCTGGACTGGCGTGCATCATGTACCCAAAGGTTTATCTGTACAGTATTGATCTGCGCCGGTGAAAGCTTTTGTGCCTGGCAGGATGCGGCAACTCCCAGATTTATGCGGTTGATATTTTCCTCCGCCGACACAATGGCCACCTGATGCGGTTGCCCGTCCGCACGCGGCGCGATCTTAAGGCCACACCAGTCTGGTAGTTGGGCCGCGACAGAGACTAAGAGGTCAATTGCCACCGTGGTCTTCGCGCTCCCCCCTAGGCCAGAAACTACCGAAATGTCCCCGCGAACTGCAAGACCAGATACCAACCAGGGTATTGCGGTTAGGTTCGCCGCCTGCACGTTGACGCCCTGGAAGAATGGACTGTTGACCAAGAGGTTCGGCGGCTGGAAAGAGGACGCTGACGCTGACGCCGCTGTCCTCCCGTCCCAGCCCTCTTCCAAGGCGGCCTGTAGGAACGCATGCGGACCGATTGTGGGCGCATCCGGATGACGCTGCTGTTGAGCGACAGCAGCCGTTAGCACCTGCTCTGCCGCCTGGAAATAGGCGCCGGATGCTTTCGCCGGATCTGCGGTCTGCAGGTTAATCTTTCGAAACAGGATTAGTAGCTCACCTAAGAAATGAGGGCTGAGTTTGATCATTGATGCGAATGGGAAGGCTACGCTGTCGCGCCATGAGGAATAGGGCCGCACCCGCCTCAAGAAGCGCGCAGCAGCCCTGACTTCCTCCATATTGACCAGCCCGCACTTGCTGGCCGCGTTCATGTCGGTGCGCATATGCTGGAAGATCGACGATCGATGGCCAGGCAGGACCGTGCTGATCCGCGGTCCCGAGATGGTTACACCGCTGGCCGCAGGAAGGTAGGCGGCCGCCATCGCCTGATAGGTTGGAGAGACTGTCATGGGTACACCACGCGGACCAGGAACGGCACTGCCTTGCGATGGAGGAAGCCAGGGAGCCGCATGACGCGAGGGAGGTCGCAGATCGATGGGTCGGTCCCGAGTGCCGCAGCAATAGCCTGCTGCATAGGTTTGAAATCTTCCAGCAGACAGTCGGTCGTCAGCCAGTAATAGTGCCGCTTGCCGGGGCTGGCCTCGATGACTAGATCCGGGGGCGGGCCGCGACGTGCAATTTCAGCCTCCACTGCCTCACGCCGCTCGGGGTTATCGTTGTCAGCCACAAAGGCCCGTACTTGATCGACGTTGTTGGCGATCCGAGGCAATTCTGGCAGGACCCGGTTCACCGACGCGAAAATACCACATCCGCGATCGTTCTCTGCGACCATCCAAAGCCAGAGGTCGTCAAGAAGCCCGTGCCTTGTCCTTGCGAGTCGCGGCCGCTTTCGGGCGCCATCGTCAAAGACCTGGACGCAAAGTCGCGGCCCGAAGGCGTCAATCCAGGGTTGGAAGCCATCGCGGGACGGACGCGGTTGGTTTCCTTCCACGGTGGCACTTGCTATGACATTGCTTGGGGAATTAACGACGGTAGTGAATCCTGGCATGCCGGCATCTTTCCTGCTGGCGATCTCACCTGATGGACCACGAGACTGCTGGGATGGCCTTGTCGCTGTGGACTGATCAGCCTGTCTGAACAGTCCGCGCAGCCGCCCAGGTCCGCACGTCACCAAGGCGGTAGCCGATGCGATGCGGCGAGAGCTGGATGAATGGCGGCCCCAGCCGCTTGGCGCGCCACTTCGCCAGCGTAACTCGGTGCGGGAAGCCGAGCTTCTGAAGCTCGCCGGGAGTAAAGATCTTATCGTCACTATGGGTGGTGAGGTCGTGGCTCATCATGGTGTCACTCCACCGAGGGGCGACATCAGGCATAGCGGCAGATAGCGGAGCGATGTGGATGGTTTAAATAGACTAGGAGCCGATTTTCCGTTCCGGCATGGTGCCGGCCATGTCAGCAAGTTGCCGCGCAAGATCGGACACCCGGGCTGGCGAGAGGTTCATCTTGATTGCAGCGCTCTGCACGAGTTTCCCATTGACGCCGGTCCCAACGCGCCTATCAGTTCCACCAAGCCTCCCCGGTGGCACGATGCCAAGCACCCAGGGGCCTTGTTCGACAAAATTGAGTATTGTCAGGAGTTTCCTGTAGTCAGGGGGCCGACCTCGTCGCGGTGCAGACGGCAGCCTAGCCGATGCCTCGGCTGCTTCAATGATGAAACGCAGTGCACCTGCGACGGGGTCACTACTAGACCTTGTCAACGGTAGGCCTGGAGCAGGTGGAACATATACGGCAAGCCCCTTGGCTATTGCATGCCCGGCCGACTCTCGAGCATTTTTGGCGGTCTCATTGGCGGCCATCTGGTCCATCTGAATCTTTTGATGGCGTTCGGCTGCAAGTTTTGTTGGCTTCCGGAACTTCCGGTTCTCCGCCGTCATTCGGCAGGCCCTCCTACGTCGTGGGCGCCGCCGGCGGGAACGACCAAAGCACCTATGTGAGCAGCCCAGACTTTCATCGCGTCACGCACCTGGCTCGTGTAGCGCGAGCGGTTATATGTCCCTGCGACACCGGCCCTTGACACGCCCGAGTGGTGATTGACGGCAGCCTCAATCACGTGCGGCTCGATGCCGAGGTTGTTCAGGCTTGTGACGAAGGTACGGCGCAGATCATGCAGCACCCATCCCGGCACCGGCTCCGGCTTCTCTTTCGTGCCCCTCGCTCGCGCCAGCCTGCCATCGAGGCGCTCCTTGCTCCGGCTCCAGGCGCCGAAGCTGTCCTCGCCATAATTCGCTTGTCGACCCGGTTTCGTCGCCTCGGTGTCCCGAAGCTTGTGGGTTCCGCCTTTACCGCCGCCAAAAACGAGATCGCGCACATGGTCAGCACCTATTTTTCGCCTCACCGGCAACAGGGCGACCGCAGCCGGAACAAGCGGAACCTCATGTTCCAGGCCGTTCTTCGTCCGGCTCGCCGGCAGGACCCACAAGGCAGATCCGTCAGGTGCCGGTGTAAGCTCCGACCAACGCATGCCGGCAACCTCCTCACGGCGCTGGCCGGTGAGAAGTAACAATCGGACGATCAACCCGTATGCGCCGCCTCCAGCTTGGCCATATACGAGTTGAAGCTCCTTCTCGGTGAGGACCCGAGCGCGCGACACCTCCCTCGCTGGCTTGAAAGTGTCGGTGACAGGGCTTGGCGTCGTCAACCGCTGCGACCGCAAGCCCCAGGACCACATGGCCCGCAGCGTTGCCCGGAGACGGTTCGCAGCTACCGGCCCGTTGTTCGTCGCCACCTGTTCGAGCACTGCCACCACATCCCTGACAGTGATGGTCGTGGCTTTACGGAGACGCAGCTTCTTCATTGGCTCGTAGAAGTCGCCGAGGTGGCGAGACACCTCGATGTAGCTTCGAGGCCGAAGCGTTTGGCGCTGGTGGGCGAGGTAGGCGGCAACGAGTTCCTCAACGGTCAACAGCCCACGGACTTTGCCAGCCACTGCCGCAGGATCTTGCCCCTTCGTCACATCAGCTTGCAGATCCTTCGCCTGAGCCCGCGCTTTCGCGAGCGACAAGGTCTCCGGGGCGTCCAGGGTATGTTTGCGGGTCAGTCCGTCGCGGTTCCGATATTGGACGAACCAACGGCGCTCTCCAGAGCTCCGGCAGCGGAGGCCAAACCCCGGCATGTCGTCAGCCCAGTAGATCGTCTCGGTCGCACCGGGCGCGCATGCCAACCCCTTAACGATTGAAGGCGTCAGAGCAATGCTGGGCATGGGCACCTCGGGGTAGCAGCTGGGGGAGCAGCACAGTCCGGGCTAGCAGCTAATGCTCACCACTTGAGGCTATCAGCCGCTACCTCGGGGCTGAGGGTGTAGGCTGAAAAGCCAGTGAATGAAAGGAAGAACGCTAGCCACTGCTATCTGTCGCTATCGTCTGTCGGAGGTGACGTCCCAGTCTGGGGGACTGGGGGTCGTGGGTTCGAATCCCGCCTGCCCGACCAAAACACCCCGCAAGATCACGGAACCTGCGGCTCCTCGTGCGGGTCGGTCCATTCCCGCCAGAGCAGGATCAGGGCGGCCATGATTGCCGGGCCGAGGAACAGGCCCAGCAGGCCCCAGGCCTCGACGCCACCGAGAATGCCCAGCAGCACCCACAGGAACGGCAGCTTGGTCGCGCCGCCGATCAGCACCGGGCGGATGAAGTGGTCGGAGCCGAACACCACGATCAGCCCGAACACGAACAGGATGATCCCGGCAACCGCCGTGCCCTGCGCCACCACCAGCAATGACGCCAGCCCGATCGCGATCACCGCACAGAACGGCACCATCGCGGCCAGGGCGGTGACCACGCCGAACAGCGTCGGATGCGGCGCGCCGGCGACCGCGTAGGCGATCCCGAGCACCACGCCCTCGCCCAAGCCCACCAGCACCAGCCCGTCCACCGTGCCGTGCACCGAGGCGATCATCTGGCGGCCGATGCGCTCGCCGCGGGTGCCGAATGCGCGGCGGCTGGCGGTCAGCATCTGCTCGGTGACGGCAGCGCCGTCGCGGAACAGGAAGAACAGCGTGATGATGCTGAACGCGAACAGCGTGCTGCGGTGGGCGACCTGGCTGCCGAGCTGGCGGGTCATGCGCAGGTTGCCGCCGGTGCGGATGTTGGCGAACAGGTCGGTGGCATCGCCCGGGGTGGCCAGATGCTGCTGCCACCACGCGCTGGCGGCAGCACTGCCGACGGGAAGCCCGTGCACCCAGTCCGGGACCGGGACGCCGGTATGGCGGGCATGCTCCATCCAGACCAGTACGCCCTGGGCCTCGCGCGCCGCCTCGAAGGCGATCAGCGACAACGGGATCAGGAACACCAGCGCGATCATCAGGGTGAACAGCAGCGGCAACAGCAGGTTGTGCCGACCGGGAGGCCAGCGCTTCTTCGCCCGCTGGAACAACGGCCAGGTCGCGATGGCAAAGATCACCGCCCAGACCAGGGCGGGCAGGAAGTCGCGCAGGGTGTAGATCCCGAGCAGCACCAGGAACCCGCCGAGCAGCCCGCGGGCAATCTGCTGCGACCGGGTCTGCCGCACCTGCCGGCAGTCGTTCGGATCAACTTGGGCAGCGGCCTCGGGCATCGAACGATCTCTCCTGGCAACGATCCGCGGCTCGGATGTCATTGCGTCACCCGCCATATACCGGTGGGCGATTTGCGCATGAGCCGGATGCCACGGCAAATCCACCTTCGGAACCCTTCCGGCGCATGGCACGGCGGTTGCAGACCGCCGCCGCAGATCAGGCGCGGGACCATGCATGACCGACCCAGACGCTCTCGCCGCCTTCACGAGTGCGCTGGGCGATATCCCGGTGCTGCGCGATCCGGCGCTGGTGCAGCAGCGCAGCCGTGACTGCTTCTGGTACAGCCCGGTGCTGAAGCGCCAGCTCAACGACAGGGTGGCCGACCTGGTGGTGTGCCCGCGCAACCGCGACGAGGTCGAGCGGGTGCTGGCGGCGGCAGTGCGGTTCAGTGTCAGCGTGACGCCGCGCGGTGGCGGCACCGGCACCTGCGGCCAGTCGGTGCCGCTGGCCGGCGGCGTGGTGCTCGACCTCACCCGGCTCGACCGGATCGTCTGGGTGCGGGACGGGATGATGCGGGTGGAGGCGGGGGCCAGGCTGGTCGAGCTGGAACGGGTCCTGCGCGAGCGCGGCTGGGAGCTGCGGCTGTTCCCGTCGGCGAAGCGGAACGCCACGATCGGCGGCTTCGTGGCAGGCGATGCGGTCGGCGTGGGTTCGGTGAATTGGGGTGCGCTCGATGATCCCGGCAACGTTCTGGCAGTGCAGATCGTCACGGCCGAGGCGACGCCGCGCGTGCTGGAGCTGCGCGGCAGTGCCACCGGGCTGGTCAGCGGGGCCTGGGGCACCACCGGCGTGATCACCGAGCTGGAACTGCCGCTGGCGCCGGCGATGCCCTGGCGGGATGTGGTGGCGGGCTTCCCGGGGTTCATGCAGGCGGCCCGATTCTGTCTGGATCTGGCCAGCAATCCGGCGATCGATCGCAAGCTGGTCAGTGCGGTCGAGGCGGCGATCGCGCAGTCCTTCAGGGGGGTGCGCGAGCTGCTGTCGGCGGGTGAGTGCCTGGCGCTGCTGATGGTGGCGCCGTCCGGCATGACGGCACTGCGCGAGCTGGTGGCGGCGCATGGCGGGCGGATCGTGCTCGATGCGGACACGCTCGTCGCCGAGACCCATGCTGGCGGGGTGCCGCTGTATGAGCTCGCCTGGCACCACACCACCCTGCAGATGCTGAAGCGGGACCCGGCAGTGACCTACCTGCGGAGCCGGTTTCCGGTGGCGGACTCTCTCGCGACAGTCGAGCGGATCCGCGCGCTGTTCGGCGACGAGGTGCCGATGCATCTGGAGTTCGTCACGATGGGGGGTGCGCCGGCCTGCGTCGGGCTGCAGATCGTGCGGTTCAGCACCGAGGAGCGGCTGGCGGAGATCATCCGCATCCACGAGCAGAACGGCGTCGCGATGAGCACCCCGCATGCCTGCGGCTTCAGGGGCGGCGACCGGGTCGGCTTCAGGCAGCAGGTCGATCCGCTGCGCCTGCTGAACCCCGGCAAGATGATCGATGAGGTCGCAGCGGTCGCGGTGAGCGTAGCGGCGGACTGATCGGCCGGGGCGGGTGATCCCCGGTTGTGGACGCGATCGACCGCAGGGTTCTCCGTCGGCTGCAAGCAGAAAACCAGCCCGCGAAGGCCGCGGTCGGACCGGCCGCCCTGGGCCGTGGGCCTGCACCCTAGACGATGCGCCCCGGGTCCGCGCCGGGTGTCGCTGCCCTGCCTCGGCGCCGGCGTCGTGGGCCTGGCCCCGTTGCTCGCGTGCCCGGGCAGAGCGAGGTTGCAGCAGCCTCGGCGATCCAGGGTTCTCGATCATCGTGAGCCGCGGGCGGTGGCGTCGCGGTGCGATGGAAAGCGGCTTATCGTCACGGTCATGACGATCGAACAAGGCATCCGCTACGCCCGGGAACCCTTCCTGGATACCGCCGAGTTCAAGCGGGTGCTGATCGAGTCCGGGCTTGGTGCGACGCGGCCGGTGGATGACGACGAGCGGCTGGGCGCCATGCTCGCGGGCTCCAACCTGGTGCTGACCGCGCGGGCCGATCGGCCGGATCGTCGGCTGCTGGGACTGGCGCGGTGCGTCACCGACTTTGCCTGGTGCTGCTATCTTGCCGAGCTGGCGGTTTCGACGTCCGCACAGAGCCTCGGAATCGGGCTGGGCCTGCTCGAGGAGGCGAGGCGACAGATCGGTCCGGGTGTCAGCCTGATCCTCGCCTCCGTGCCGGAAGCCGTCGGCTTCTACGAGCGCGCGGGCATGGCCAGGGTGCCCGATGCGTTCTGGTTCCGCCGGCAGCATTGATCCGGATGCCCGGCGGAGCGGCGGCTTCGGCGGTTGCGACGCGTGATCAGGCTGCAGCGAATGCACCGCGGAAGCGTCGGTTCAAGGGCTCGGAATAATATCGCCCGACGACCGTGGCGAGGCCGATCGAGAGCAGCAGGTATGCGACCAGGAGAAGAACCCGAATGTCGCCTTGCGTGTCATCCGGCGGCCAGATCGTCCGCAGCGAACCCAGGATGACCAGGTGGAACAGATACAGCTCATAACTGAGTCGGCCGCAGAACCTCAGCAGGGACGGCCGCGTGCGTCGCGAGGAAACGACTCCTCCCAGCAGGATCAGCAGGATTGCGGTTCCCAGCGCCATCAGGGTCACGCCGTAGATGGCGGTCGTTTGGATCGACCAGGACAGGTAGAACCACGCCATCGCACCGGCGACCAGGATCTGCAGCATCGTGCGCGTCCGTGCGGGGAGGCGGACATGCCTGCCGAGGACCGCGGCACAGCAGCCGAATGCGATGCCGTCGAAGCAGGACAGGTACGAATTCAGCTCGGTGTATTCCGTGGCCTGGTGGGTGGCGCGCCAGATCGGGCCGATGACGATGACGACGCTCCAGGCGAGGAGCAGCAGGCGGTCCCGTCGCAGCAGTAGGCAGAGGATCGGGAACGACAGGTAGAACACCTCCTCGACGGACAAGGACCACTGCACGCAGAGAACGTAGTTCAGCCATCCCGAATGGCTCATCAGGACATTCATCCAGAAGGTCAGCGACGCGAGATCGACCACCCATAGCGGCACCGGGCCGCCGAATTCGGGCTGGTTCTGGAATATCGTGATCCTCGACGTGGCCAGGATATTGACGATCACGAGCAACAGCAGGATGCACGGCATGATCCGTGCAGCCCGGAAACGGTAGAAGGTGGACGCTCCGATACTTGCGAGCTGTCCCCAGCGTCGTTCGGCGTTCGAGGTGATCAGGAACCCGGATACGACGAAGAAGATCGTCACCGCGTAATTGCCGTTCCTGACGATCGCGTGGACGGTGTTCCAACCGAGCACGCGAGAGAGGGCCGTATCCTGCAGGCGATAGGCGATGTTGAAATGGTGTAGCAGCACCAGGACGATCGAAATGCCGCGCAGCAGGTCGATCGCAGGATTTCGCAAGCCGACGCTCATGGGCGCTCCGCAACCGGGTCACCGGATGCTACCGGCATCCGGGTCCGGCTGGCGATGATGGGGTGACATCGGCCGGCCGATCGTGTTGAAGCTGGCCATCGGCGCATCGGGCGCCGCGTCATGATGCGTGGTGCCGGCCGACGATGACACGGACCCGCTTCTGGTGGCGTCTCGGGCTGCTGCTGGCGGCGCTGATCGTGCTGCTGCCGCTCGGTGCCGCCGGCATCGCCGCGGCCGCTTTCGATGCCGATGCGCTGAAGGCCAGGCTGGCCGCGGTGGTGCAGGCGCAGACCGGGCGGGTGCTGAGCCTGAACGGGCCGTTGCGGATCGCCTGGTCGCTGCGGCCGACGCTCGAGGTCAACGACGTGAAGCTCGCCAACCTGCCGGGTGGGTCGCGTCCGGACATGGCGCGGGCGGAGCGGATCCGGGCGCAGATCTCGCTGCCGGCGCTGCTATGGCATCGCATCGAGATCGTCAGGCTGACGCTGGTCGGCCCCAACATCCTGTTCGAGCAGGTCGGCGGGCAGCCGAACTGGGTGTTCCGGACGGCCGGTGCCGCGGCGCCGGGCACGCCGACCGGCCAGCAGTCGGCGGCCCCGGCCGCGTCGCCGATGACCCTGCAGTTCCGCGACGTGGCGGTGCGGAACGGCATGGTGACGTTCCGTTTCCCGGCCCGTACCAAGGTGGTCGGTATCCGCGCGCTGGCCTTCCGGCACACCGTCGATGGCGGCCCGCTGACGCTGTCCACGGTGCTGGTCTATTCGGACAACCAGCCGTTCGCGCTGAAGGTTGCGGCCTCGCCGACCGGCGGCATCCGCGACCCGTGGCGGACGCGCCTGGATTTCGCGGCCTTCGATGCCACCGCGACCGCCCACGGCACGATGGATGTCGCCGGCGATTACGATCTCGACGCCACGGCCGACCTGCCGGCGCTGGAGAAGCTGAACGCGCTGCTGCCGCAGATGCAGCTGCCGCCGTTGCACGCGATGACCGTGACGACGCATATCCGCAACGGCCCCGAGCGTGGCGACCTGCCGGTGATCGGCCGCAGCGTGCTGCATGTGGGCAGCGCCGACCTGCAGGCGCTGCTGCCCGGGCTGCTGCTGGGCGCGCTCGACGCGTCGTTGCCGGCGGAGAACGGGCTGGCCAGGCTTGTGGTCCGGGGACGCCTGTCGGGCACGGGGTTCGCGCTGGGCGGCACGGTCGGGGTTCCGGCGCATCCGGACGGCAGGGTGGGCGTGCCGCTCGATCTCACGGCGACGTTGCCGGGCGCCGGAACCCGCAGCATCCGCCTCAAGGGGCGGCTGGCGCTCGACGCGCTGCAGTTCGCCGGGCTGCAGGGTGACGTGTCGCTCCGCCTGCCGGACCTGAAGGGCCTGCCGGGGGGAGCCGCACTGGCGATGCTGCCGCCGCTGACCGACGTGGCCCTCGATGGCCGGCTGGTGGTGCCGGCCGGGCTCGACCAGGTCGGACTGCGCGCGGCCACGCTGCAGGCGCGCCAGGCCGATCTCGCCGGCAGCGTCACGATGCGGCTCGGCGCGGCCGCCGGGGTTGCGGCCGTGCTGCAGGGCGCCCGGCTCGATCTCGACGCGCTGCTGCCGGCCGCCGGCCCGGATGCCGCCGGGACCCCGTCGACCGCGATCAAGGGGCCGGTCATCCCCGATACGACGCTGCCCTGGACGCGGCTGCGCGGGCCCTCGATCGACCTGCAGCTTGGCCTCGATACGGTGACCTGGCAGCGGATGCCGTGGCGCAATGCAGGACTGGCGCTGCATCTGCAGGACGGCCGCCTGCGGATCGAACGGCTGCACGCGATGCTGCCCGATGGCGCGATCGACGGCACGCTGGCGGTGGACGCCGCAAAGGCCGTGATGCCGGTCAGCCTGTCGCTGCACGCGGAGGCGGTCCCGCTGGCGTTGCTGGCGCGGCCGGCGGACCTGCCCGGTGCGGTCGAGGGCGAGGTCCGGATCGGCGTCGATCTGCACGCCGCCGGAGACTCGGCGCATGCGCTTGCGGCCTCGCTGGGCGGCTCGCTGGCGGTGACCATGCTCGGCGGCCGGATCAGCAACGCCGCGCTGCAGCAGGTCGCGTCCGCGTCGCTCCAGGCGCTCGGGATCAAGGTGCCGGCCGGCGGCGACACGGCGATCCGCTGTTTCGGCCTGGTCGGCACGTTCGACCGGGGCATCGGCCGCTTCGACACGATCGCCGTCGACACCACGTACCTGAAGCTCATCGGCGACGGTCAGGTCGATCTCGGCGCGGAGACCATCGACCTCAAGCTGCATCCGCTGGCGCGGTTGGCCGGGTCGTCGGTGGCGGTTCCGGTGGTCGTCACCGGGCCGTTCCGCGACATCAAGGGACGCCTGGACGCGTCCGGCCTCGACAAGGTCGGGTTGCTGGTCGATGCGCTGTTCGGCGGCGATCACCCCAGGACGTGCAGCGACGCCGGGCTGCTGCCGTCCGCGGGTCAGCCGGCACCGGCCGGGGTCAGGCGGTGACGGCGGCCGGTCGTGCGCGTTGCCAGGCCCAGATCGCGAACGCCTGCACCAGGGCGGCTTCCTTCAGGCTGTCGAACCGGCCGGAGGCGCCACCATGGCCGGCTTCCATGTTGATCCGGCACAGCACCGGGTTGGCCGACGTGCTGACATCGCGCAGCCGGGCCGCCCATTTCGCCGGTTCCCAGTAGGTCACGCGCGGGTCGGACAGGCCGCCCATCGCCAGGATTGTCGGATAAGCGGCGGCGCGGAGGTTGTCGTACGGCGAGTAGCCGGCGATCAGGTCGTAGGCGTCGGGATCGGTGATCGGATTGCCCCATTCCGGCCATTCCGGCGGGGTCAGCGGCAGGCTGGTGTCGGACATGGTGTTCAGCATGTCGACGAACGGCACCTGGGCGATGATGCCGGCGAACAGCTCCGGCGCCAGGTTGGCCACCGCACCCATCAGCAGCCCTCCGGCCGAGGCACCGTGCGCCACGATGCCGCCGGCCGAGCCGTGGCCGGTGGCGATCAGCGCGCGTGCGCAGGCGACAAAATCGGTGAAGCTGTTCGGCTTGGCGCGGCCGCGTCCGTCGAGGAACCAGCCGCGGCCTTTTTCCGAGCCGCCACGAACATGTGCGACCGCATGGATCCAGCCGCGATCGACCAGGCTCAGGGTGCGCGTCGAGAAGCTGGCTTCGATGGCATGGCCGTACGAGCCGTAGCCGTACAGCAGCAGCGGCGCGGTGCCGTCGGTGGGGGTATCCGTGCGCATCAGCACGGTGATCGGGACCTGCGCGCCATCGGGGGTGGTGGCCTGCAGGCGGCGGGTGACATACGCGCCGCTGTCATGTCCCGACGGGATCTCCTGCACCTTGCGCAGCGTACGGGCGCCGGTCGTCATGTCGTAGTCGTACCAGTGCCGCGGCGTGGTCGGCGACTGGTAGCCGTAGCGCAGCGTGGTGGTGTCGAACTCGTACGAGCCGTCCAGCGAGAGCAGGTAGGCCTCCTCCTCGACGGCAATTTCCGCGGCATGCGCGCGGATGTCCGGAGCGTCGGCGTCGGCGATCGGCACCATCAGGATGCGGTTATTGACGTCGCGGCGCTCGATCCAGGCCAGGTGCCCGGCGAACGCCGTCACGCCGATGATGAAGTGGCCCGGACGGTGCGGCACCCAGGGACGCCAGGCGCTGCGGTCCGGGTCGGACACCGGCGTCTGCATCAGCGTGAAGTCGATCGCGTCGCCGGTGTTGGTGTGCACGATGAAACGGTCGTGCGCGCCGCCCGGCCAGTGGATCAGGCTGTAGCGCTCGCCCTTCACCCGCGGCGCGGCGATGCGTGGTGCGGCAGTCGGATCGGTGGCCGGGATCAGCAGGGTCTCGCTGGTTTCCTGGTCGCCGCAGGTGATCATGATCCAGGCGCGCGACGCGCTCACCTCGACGCCGATGAAGAAGCCCGGGTCGGTTTCCTGGTACACCAGCACGTCTTCGCCACCGCGGGCAGGGCGGCGATAGATCCGCGTCGGGCGGCCATGCTCGTCGCGCCAGGTCCAGAAGATCCAGGCGCTATCGGGAGAGAATGCGAAATCACCGGTGGAGCTCTCGACCGGACCGGGCAGCGTTTCGCCGGTGTCGAGGTCGCGCACCTGGATGCGGTACACTTCCGATCCCTGCGCATCCTCGGCGTAGGCATACAAACGGTGATCGGGCGAATGCTGCGCGCTCGCCACCACGTAATAATCGTGACCGAGCGAGAGCGCCTGCACGTCCAGCAGCACCTGCTCGCCGGCCGAGGATCCGCGCGGCCGTCTCGCATGCACCGGATGCTGCGCGCCCGGCTCGTAGCGGGCGTAGTATTCCCAGGCTCCGTCCGGCACCGGCAGGGACATCTCGTCCTGCTTCATCCGGCCCTTCATCTCGGCAAGGATTTCCGCCTGCAGCGACGTCGTGGGCTCGAGCAGCGCATTCGCGTAGGCGTTCTCGGCGCGCAGATGCTCGGCGATATCGGCACGCAGCGCCGCCGGGTCACGCAGCACGGCTTGCCAGTTCTCGTCCTTCATCCACGCGTACGGGTCCACCCGGACACGCCCCAGCTGCTCGATGCGATGCGGCTCCTGGCGGGCGGTCGGCGGCGACGGCACTTCGGTCATGCGGGTCTCTTTCTCGGGGTCGCGCGGGGTCGTCTGGCTGCGGGCTCGGGGATGTCGATGGCGCAGACCAGGTGCTGGATCCGCTGCCCGCTCTCGCCGGCGATCATCCCGGCCACCAGGGTGCGATGGCAATGGCTGTGGTCGCGCTCGAAGCACAGCAGGCACGCACGACGCTCGATGGCCAGCGCGTGCGCCTCCTGCAGCGCCGCCTGTGAGCGGTCACCCTGCATGTGCGCCTCGAAGATCCGCTGCATGGTGCCGACATCGCCGCGCCGGACCGCCTCGCGGCCTTCCTTGGGGGTGCCGAGTGGCTGCAGATGCACGTACTCGATGCCGGCCTCGGCGAGACCCGCGGCCAGGATGCGCTTGGAGAAGCCAGCCCGCCTGGAAGCGGCGATGGCCCGCACGTCGATCAGCAGCCGGGTGCCGGCCTGGCTCAGGGCGTCGCGCACCTGGTCGAAGCGGGCGCTCTCGTAGCCGATCGTCAACAGCGGTGGGGGGCCGTCATCGGCGGGACTATTGCTCACCGGCGGAGGCTAGCAGGGTTCCGGCGCCACACCGAGAACCGCTCGTGAATCCGGCAGCAGTTCCGCACTGTGCATGGCCGATGGTGGCTGATAACGTTCCGTCCGAAGATCAGCCACGGAGTGTCCCAGAGTGCGTCTCTTATCAGTTATTGCCGGTGTCGTGTGCCTGCTGGCGACGGCAACCCTGGCCCAGGCCGAACCCTATCACCACCACCACTATGTGCGGCATCACCACCACTACATCCCGCATCACGACGACGTGCCGCGCCACTGATCGGCCGACCTGCCGGGGGGATAAGCGACCTGGTGCCGCGGTAGGCTGATCCGCGGCACCACCCCTTGTCCGGCCCTGGTGCGCAGTGCCATTGCAAAGGCATGCAGCACCCGGCCAGCCGCCAGCCTCTGGCCAGACCCGCGAGTCCCGAGCGGATTGCCCGTGGCAGCCCGGATTATCGCCGGTTCCGCATCGCGCTGTTCCTCGCCGGCTTCTCCACATTCTCCCTGCTGTATTGCGTGCAGCCGCTGCTGACGGTGTTCCGCGACGATTTCCGCACGAGCCCCGCCGGCGCATCGTTGGCACTCTCGCTCAGCACCGGCTGCCTCGCCGCGTCGATCCTGTGCACCACGCCGCTGGCCGCCTGGGCCGGGCGCCGGCGGGTGATGGGCGCCTCGATGGTGCTGGCGGCCTTGTGCAACATCGCCGTCGCCTTCGCCCCCGGCTGGAGCACCCTGTTGCTGCTGCGGGCGATCGAGGGCGTGCTGCTCGGCGGCGTCCCGGCGGTGGCGATGGCCCACCTGGCCGAGGAGATCGACCCCGCCGACCTCGGAGCCGCGATGGGGCTGTATGTCGGCGGCACGGCGTTCGGCGGCATGGCCGGGCGGGTCGGCACCGCGTTCGTGTCAGACCATGCCGGGTGGCGCGCCGGGATGCTGGCGGCGGGGGTGTCGTGCCTGCTGGCGGCCCTGCTGTTCCTGTGGCTGTTGCCCACCGCACGTGCGATGCCTGCCCGGACGGAGGCGGCCACCAGCCGGGCGGTGCAGCGGCATCTCCGCGCCTGGTGGCTGCATCTGCGCGACCCGGGCATGGGCGGGCTGTTCCTCACCGGCTTCCTGGCGATGAGCACCTTCGTCACGGTGTACAACTATCTCGGCTTCCGGCTGCTGCGGCCGCCCTTCTCGCTCAGCCAGGGCGGGTCCGGTGCAGTGTTCATGGTGTACCTGTTCGGCATCGTCGCCTCGCCGCTGGCCGGGCGCGTGTCCGCCCGCTTCGGTCGCGCGCCGGTGCTGATCGCGGGCCAGCTGATCGGATTGGCCGGGCTCGCGCTCACGCTGGACGCGTGGCTGCCGTCGGTGTTGTGCGGCCTGGCCCTGATCACGGTCGGCTTCTTCGTCAGCCACGCGATCGCCAGCGCCTGGGTCGGCCACCGTGCGACCATCGACAAGGGCCACGCGGCGTCGCTCTATCTGCTCGCCTATTATCTCGGCTCCAGCATCATGGGCTCGGTGGGCGGCTGGTTCTGGAGCGCTGCTGGCTGGCCTGGGGTGGCCGGATTCGCAGCGGTGCTGCTTGCGGCGGGGCTGGCGACGGCGCTGCTGCTCGGGCGCCGCAGGGTTTGACGGAACAACGATCAAGGAGACCGATCATGGCGCAACAGGATGGCAAGGTTGCCTGGGTGACGGGAGCCGGGAGCGGCATCGGCGAGGCGGCGGCGCGGGCGCTGGCGGCGTCCGGCGTGACGGTGGTGCTGAGCGGGCGGCGTCCCGAGGCGCTGCAGCTCGTGGCGGATGCGATCGCAGCTGCGGGCGGAATTGCGCACGTGCAGGTGGCCGACGTCACCGACAGCGACGCGGTGCAGCGGGTGGCCGCCTGGACCCGCGACACGCTCGGCCGCATCGACATCCTGGTGAACAATGCCGGCTCGAACATCCAGGCGCGGTCGTTCGCGGCGCTGACGCCGGCGGGTGTCGACCAGGTGATCGGCGCCAACCTGTCGGCCGCGTTCTATTGCGTGACGGCGGTGTTGCCGATCATGCGCGCGCAGGGCGACGGCGTGCTGATCCACACCGGCAGCTGGGCCGGGCGGCATCCGTCACCGGTGTCGGGTGCGGCGTATTCGGCGGCCAAGCAGGGCATGATGGTGATGAGCCAGCTGCTGAACGAGGAGGAGTGCGTCAACGGGATCCGATCCTGCGTGATCTGCCCTGCCGAAACCGCGACGCCGATCCTGGACAAGCGGCCGGTGAAGGTGTCGGACGAGAGCCGCGCGCGCATGCTGCAGCCGGACGATCTCGGCGACCTGATCCGCTACGTGGCGTTGCTGCCGGCGCATGTGTGCATGAACGAGGTGGTGATCTCGCCGACCTGGAACCGGATGTTCCGGGCTGTGCTCGACAGGGAATAAGCCGGGGCGGCGGCGCGGTCCGGCTCTAGAACAGCAGGCCGCGCTTCAGCATTCCGTGGATGCCCTTCTCGCCGTTGACCGTCTGGGTCACCCGGAAATCCACTGCCAGCGAGCAGAACTGGTACGCCTGTTCGCGCGACAGCTCCGACCGGCTGCAGATGAACCCGATCATTTCCCGCAACGCCATGCGCATCGCGGTGTCGAGATCCTCGTGCAGTCCCATGCTGATGAAATGCGTGGGCGTCTCGGCGCGCGGAAACCGCAACGCCGCGTTCTTGTGCAGCACGAAGGTGAAGGTGCCGGCGAGATCGATCTCGAGCGCGTTGATGCACACCTCGCCGTCGCCCTGCACGCCGTGGCCGTCGCCGCAGGAGAACAATGCGCCCGTCGCCCAGACCGGCAGGAACAGCGTGCTGCCGGCGACGAGCTCCTTGTTGTCGAGATTGCCGCCGTGCTGGCGCGGCTGCACGGTGCTGATCGCGCCGAACGTGGGCGGCGGCGCCACGCCCATGACGCCGAAGAACGGTGCCAGCTGGAGTTCCGGCCCGTATGGCAGCCGGGCCGTGCCGCGTGCGCGATCGACCGGGATGTGGGTCAGGAAGGGACGGTCGAACTCGCGGGGCAGGGTGCCGGCGAGCGGGCGGAAGCCGCAATAGCCCCAATCCTGGGTGATCTCGACGGCCTCGATGCGCACCTCCAGCATGTCGCCCGGCTCGGCGCCGGCGATCGCCACCGGGCCGGTGATGATGTGGCCCGGAGCGCGCTCGAGTTCGGCGTGGATCTGCAGCAGACGCGGGTCGGGGGTGAACGGGGAGCCCTCCGGCGGCATCACCGCGGGCACGCCGGACACCGTGGCGATGGTCACGCTGTCGCCCGGCTGCACCATCAGCACCGGGGCGAAGGCGGCATCGAACAGGCCCCAGCGGCAGGTGGCGGGCGAGGGGTCGAGCCGGTGCAGCGTCATGCGGTCACACTCCGTGCTGGTGCAGCCAGGCGAGGGCGCGGTTCCAGCCAGCCTCTGCGTCGGCACGGTGATAGCTCGGGCGGTAGTCGGCGTGGAAGCCGTGCGGCGCGTCCGGATAGACGACGATCTCGACCTCCCGGCCGGCTGCCCGGGCGCGGGCTTGTGCCGCGTGCACGTCGGCGATCGCGATGCTGGAATCTTGGCCGCCATAGAGACCGAGCAGCGGGCATTTCAGGCTGGCTGCGAGCTCGAGCGGGCTGTGCGGCTGAATGGGTGTGTCGGTGGTGTTGACCGGGCCGTAGAAGGCGATTGCGGCTTTCAGGTTCGGGTTGTGCTCGGCGTAGAGCCAGCTGTCGCGGCCGCCGCGGCAGAAGCCGAGGCAGGCGAGGCGGGACGGGTCGCCGTGTTGGCCGTGTGCCCAGGCGGCGGTGGCGTCGAGGTCGGAGAGGAGTGTCGCGTCCGGCGCCTTGGAGATGACGTCGCGCACGATCTGCTGCGGGTCGGTCATGGTCGAGAGGTCGGCGATGCGGGCGTAGAGTTCGGGTGCGACGGCGAGGTAGCCCTGATGGGCGAGGCGGCGGCAGACATCCTTGATGTATTCATGGACGCCGAAGATCTCCTCGATCACCAGCACGATCGGGAACGGACCGTTGCCTTGCGGCCGGGCGGCATATCCCGGCAGCGCGCCGTCGGCGACGGGGATACGCACTTCCTCGGCGACCAGGCCGGTGCTGTCGGTATGGATCGGCGTCGCGTCCGCATACGCGATCGCGGGGGTGAAGCCGACGATCAGGCTACTCATGACGAAGCTGCGGCGGTTCAGGACCGGCTGAAAATGGTCTATCAAATGCGATTTCCTGAGGTTAGAGATTTTATGATGCCGTGCTTAGTTGAGAGCAGCTGTCATAGTTGTTTTATGTAAGTTGATGAAACTTATCATGGCAACCAAGAGACGTCCCGCCCAAAGTGAGATCTGGAACAAGCAGGCATCCTAAGCTATGACGTAGATTTAGAGAATATCGACCTTGGCACTGGATCTGGCAACTGAAAGTAGGTGGAAGACTTCTAGCTTCGAAAGAATGACCGATCTTTAATAATACACAGACGCTATAAACTAAAGATTGAAATATGATATAAACTCTCCAGCAAGAAGGCGGATACATGTCAAGTTCTCGGGCTTTGAAAGAAATTGACCGTTTTCTTTCGGAGGACCAGCCAGAAGTCATAAGCATCACTGGACGATGGGGTGTCGGAAAGACGACAGCCTGGAAGAGTGAGATTGATCGGCGCTGCAAAGGCGACCTGTGCAGTCGTCAAATGTATGCTTACGTCTCGGCGTTTGGTATACGAAGCTTGGATAACCTTAAATCCTTGATCTTTCAGTCCACAGTTTCTTTGAAGGGTAACTCACTTACGCCCACGTGGGATGCGCTATCCGATAGTTTATCAGACGAGGCGAGCAGAAAGGCGCTGTTAGTCAAGGCGTCAAGGCGTTTCGCCCGCCCGGCTAAAACAATCATCGCCGGGTTACCTGTAGTCGGAAAGCTTTCTGATCTGATCGATTTCAGCAGCTCGTATTTGATATCAAACCAGATCGTCTGCATCGATGACATCGAGCGCGCCGGGAACGGCCTGGAGATCCAAGAAATCCTCGGCTTTGCTTCTTTTCTAAAGGAACAAAAGAATTGTAAAGTTGTTCTTCTTCTCAATGACGAGGGGTTGGGTGATTCAAAGCTTATATATCGTAAATATCTAGAGAAGGTGATGGACCATTCCATTCGTTTTGAGCCTACTCCTCAAGAAGCAGTTGACCTCGCACTCGGCGATGAGCCGCTTGATCAAGCGCTTGCAGAGCGTACTATCATGCTTGGCGTCACTAATATCCGGGTAATCAAACGGATTAGGCGCTTTATGGTTTATCTTGAAAAAACGTTACAGGGACTCCACCCTGATGTAATGAAAACCATGATAGCTTCCGTTGCGCTACTTGGTTGGACTGTGTTCGAGCCTGATTTGGCCCCAAAATTGGACGGCTTGAGGGGCTATCGAAAGACTGCTTCACGTTCATTCGAGGAAAAGTCCGCAACAGAAATAGTAAAACTAGATCCCATTTTAAGCGCTTATGGTTTTGTTAGTTTCGACGACTTTGATAGGGCCATTCTGTTGGGTTTAGAAGCAGGATGGTTTGATGAGAGAGATATTTTAGCCCAAGCGCTTATAATTGATAAGCGGTCTAGAGTGTATGGGCTCCAAGAAGCTATGCAAGCCCCGTGGAGACTTATCTACAATAATTTTGATGATAATGTCGAAGCCATAGTCCGGGTACTTTGTAGCCCTGGTCCTGAATTGCTTGAGCATATGAGTCCAGCAGAGATCACAGAGCGTATTGATTTGCTGAATAAATTGAGTTACGGGGCAGAGTCCGATGCGTTGCTAAAGGATTACTTAGAAAGTATAGAGGCGAAGCCGAGAAAATATTATGAGGAGCGGTCTTCAACGGACGAAACCGTGCACAAGTCTATAAGAGATACTATTCAAAAAAATCTAGACAAACTTCCGTTGACAGAAAACCCTAAAGAGGTTTTACTAGGGATTACTAACGGGTGGTCGCAGGAGGCTATCAAATTTCTATCCACAGTTAGTGTGCAGGATCTTGTTGAAATGCTGCAAAGGTCAGCAGGAGGCGAGCTAAGCATGATAGTTAGTAATGCCGTAAGGCTTGATCAAAGCAAGTATATCGATCCTAATTGCGGTATTGTGGCTACAAACATGCGGCTGGCTTTAAAGGAGTTGGCGAAGAGTAGCGGTCTTAATGCTGTGCGGGTTCGACGGCTCTTGGGGTATGAACCTTAGCTCTCTTGTCAGTTCGAAGATCTCGCGGCTCGCTAAAAATGAGATTAGCTATATTGCAGTTCGGGTGTTCAGAGTGCACGGAAACCGGAATATCAAATAGCTTGGTGAGCCTGACGCTTTCACCTACCTAAAATCCCGTGTCGGCACCCTGATCGGCGCCGACCCATGGTCCCGGTCGCGGCGTCCATCGCGGAAGGCGCGGCTGTGTTCCAGGTCGCGGAGCGGCGGGGTCAGGTTCTCCAGGCGGTCGGCGACCAGATGCACGACCTCGCCCGCGCGCTGCACGCGGCCGTGGCAGGCGACCATGCCGGCGGACAGGATCAGGCTGCGCTGGCGCTCGAACAGCGACGGCCAGATCACCAGGTTGCCGATGCCGGCCTCGTCCTCAATCGTCATGAACATCACGCCCTTGGCCGAGCCGGGCTTCTGGCGCACCAGCACGATGCCGGCCACGCCCAGCCGCCGTCCGTCGCGCGCCGTCGCCAGCACGCCGCACGGCACCAGGCCGCGCGTCTGCAGGGCAGGGCGCAGCAGCGAGAGCGGGTAGCGCTTCAGGCTGAGGCCGGTCATACGGTAATCGGCCACCACCTCGCCGCCATCGCCGAGCGGGGCCAGCACGGTCGCGGGCTCCCGGTCGGGCGCGTCAGGCCGAGCTCACGCGCCGGGCGCAACAGCGCGTCGGTGTGGTTGGTCCCGTCCAGGGAGGGGGTGTTGGTGGCGACCTGGAGTTCTACGGTGCGCATGGCGGATCCCACGTCGGATCGTGGCGCACCGACCCTGGAACATGACGAAGAAAGCACACGATGACCGACATGCAGGCGGCGACGCTGCCCTGGCTCACCCCCACGGCCGGTGAAATCGATCCGGCCGCCCGGACGCTGCTCGAGTTCATGGCAGCCCGGGCCAAGGCACCGCCCTCGACCGACGGCAAGCAGTCCAACGGCAACCTGTCCGGTCGCCCCGAGCCGATCGAGGCCGTCGAGGACCTGCTGATCGACGGCGCCGAGGTGCCGATCCACGCCCAGCTGTATCGGCCGGCGGGGTCGGCCAGCGGTCCGTTGCTGCTGTGGTTCCATGGCGGCGGCTTCGTCGGCGGCGGCCAGGGATCGCACGACGTGCCGCTGCGGGCGCTGGCCAACCGGGCGGCGTGCGGGATCCTCGCGGTGGATTACCGCCTGGCGCCGGCCGATCCGTTTCCGGCCGCGGTCAATGACGCAGCCGCCAGCATCGGCTGGGCGGCGACCCATGCGGCGTCGCTCGGGTTCGATCCGGCGCGGATCATGGTCGGGGGCGACAGTGCCGGCGGCAACGTCGCGACCGTGGGGGCGATGCTGGCCCGCGACCAGGGGCTCGGGCCGGTCGTTCTGCAGCTGCTGGTGTATCCGGATGCCGACGCGCGGGCCGGTAGCAACCAGCCTTCCTGGCAGCAGAATGACGGCATCGTCCTGGACCGGAAGGGCAAGGAGGTGGTGCTGGACCAATACCTGCCACCAGGCATCGACCGGACGCAGCCGCATGCGTCGCCGGCCCTGGCACCGCTCGAGGCGCTGCACGGCTTGCCGCCGACCCTGGTGGTCACCGCCGAGTTCGACCCGCAGCGCGACGAGGGCGAGCTCTATGCCGACCGGCTGCGGGAGGCCGGGGTGAGGGTGGCGCTGGTCCGCTATCCGGGGATGATCCACGGCTTCATGCAGATGGCCGGCGTTCTGAAACAGGGCCGCGCGCTGATCGACCAGCTCGCGGCGGCGATACGCTCGAGCTGAGTGGTAAACCGCGGGGCGGTCTCGTGCGTCATGATGTGCGAAAGCAATGGAGGACGATCATGTCGCGTATCGGTCGATATTCTTGTGCACCCGCGCTGGTGACGGCGCTCGCACTCATGGCAGGAGCTGCCCCGGCCTTGGCGCAGCATCAGCCGCCGCCGCACTCGCCGTATGCCGACGGCACCGGCAATAGCGCCGTCGACAAGCTCAACGCGCAGCAGGACGACAAGAACCCGCAGAACTGGCACCAGGTGCCACCAGGCACGCCGGGTTCCCGGATGATGGCGCCGGCACCCGCATACATGCCGCCGGCACCCCCGCCCGGCACGATGGCGCCACCCCCGCCGCAAGGAGGCTAGTGCTCACCCTGCACGGCCGGTCCAGATCAGGCCGTGCAGGACCCGGGTGATGTCGCCCGGGGGTGAGGACTAGCCAACCGACGAGGCGGTCGTCCGGTATCCGGCGACTGTCCGTGGCATCGACCGAGGCAACGCTTCGCCCTGCGCTCCACCCGGAGGCTGCGTCATGTGAGGCGGGCGCCTCGGCCGGCTGTCCTGGCGAAGCTTGTGGAGTGAGACTGGGCGGAACCGTCAGGCCGCGCCATCACCTCGTGGCTGATCCCAGGGACGACCCGTTCAGGTAGTGTCTCAGGAGCTCACCATCGCTGGTCGCTGGGTCGATCAGGCCGTGACGCAGGAACAGGTCGATCAGCACCAGGTTGACGTTGAACTTGAATGCGTCGGTGTCGCGGACCAGGCGGAACACCTCGGCGAGTGGCAACAGCGTAAACGACACCACCTCGCCGTCGGCGGGCACCGGCTGAAAGCTCTCGGGCAGCACCAGGTCGAAGCACAGCAGCCGGTCGCGCCGCAGTCCTTCCGGTCGCGCCATCGCGTACCGGATGGTCGCGACCAGCACCGCCTGCCCGGCCAGCTCTGCAGGCAGGCTGCACTCCTCGGCTCCTTCCTTGGCCAGCGTCCGGCGGCTGTCGTACCCGGCCGAGACACCGCCGCCGATCAGGTGGTCGAGCTTGTCCGGGTCGAGCAGCTTGTCGGGTGCGCGCCTGCCGACCCACAGGTGGGTGCCGTCGGCGCGCTCGACGATGCCGTTCACGTGCACCCCGTCGGCCAGCACCCCGAAGCTCGGCAGGGCACCGCGATCGAGCTGCGCCAGTACCGCACCGTCTGGCTCGGCGCGCACGTCGAACGGCTCGTGGCGATCGCGGAACAGGCCGTCGCTGGCCATCTCCTGGCCGAGTGACAGGAGCCGTCGTCCGTCGTCGAGGATGAGCCGGTCACCCTCGCGGCGGACCCCACGGCGTTCCAGTTCGGGCGCCAGGCCAGGCGCGATCCAGCCGACCTGGGCGCTCCCGAGCAGGAACGGCAGGCGGCCGCCCGGCAAGTCGGCGTTGTTGCAGGCGTCGAGGTGGCGGAGGAAGGGCGCGATGCTGGGTGTCATGGCGCAGCGTGCCGTCGCACGAGCCTGCCTTGCAACAGCGCGCGAGCGACATACCCGACCTTTGTTTTCGACAGCTTCGGTGCCACATCCGTGAGAATGACACCTCCCACGACAAGCGCCCCCCGAGCCGCCCTTTCGACACGTACGGCGCTGCAGACGGTGCGCGGGCTGCTGCCGTATCTCTGGCCGAAGCGCGACCTCCGCACCCGGGCGCATGTCGTTGCGGCGATCGTGCTGCTGATCGCGGCCAAGCTCGCCACGGTCTGCGTGCCGCTGGTCTATGCCCGCGCCATCGACCGGCTCTCGCACCGCGACCCGACCCACATGCTGGTGGTCCCGGTCGGGCTGATCGTCGCGTATGGGCTGCTGCGGATCGCCACCGGCGGCTTCGGCGAGCTGCGCGACGCGGTGTTCGCGCCGGTCAAGCAGAGGGTGATCCGGGTCACCGCGATGCAGACCTTCAGCCACCTGCACCGGCTGTCGCTGCGCTTCCATCTCGACCGCCAGACCGGCGGCGTCACCCGGGCGGTGGAGCGTGGCACCCAGGCGATCGAGCTGATCCTCCGGCTCGGCGTGTTCAACATCGTGCCGACATTGTTCGAGACGCTAATGGTAACCGCGGTGATCTGGCGGTTGTTCGACTGGCGCTTCGCGCTCGCCACGCTGCTGACGGTGGTGGTGTATGTCGGCTTCACCGTGGCGTTCACCGGCTGGCGCATCGGCATCCGCCGAAAGATGAACGAAGTGGAGAGCGAGGCCAGCAGCAAGGCGCTGGACAGCCTGCTGAACTACGAGACGGTCAAGTATTTCGGCAACGAGCGCCACGAGGCCCGGCGCTACGACGAAACCCAGTCGCGCTACGAGCGGGCGGCCGTGCGCACCCAGGTCTCGCTCAACATGCTCAATATCGGCCAGGTAACGATCATCGCGGTGGCCCTGGCGGTGATCATGCTGATGGCGGCGCAGGGCGTGGCGGCGGGCAAGCTGACCGTCGGCAAGTTCGTGCTGGTGAACACCTACCTGATGCAGCTGTATCAGCCGCTGAACCTGCTCGGCTTCGTGTACTCCTCGCTGCGTCAATCGCTGGTCGACCTGGAGCAGATGTTCAAGCTGCTCGGCGAGGCGCAGGAGGTGCAGGACCCGACGTCCCCAGCACTGCTGCCGGCCCGGCTCGAGGATGCGCCACCAGCTGAGGTCCGGTTCGAGGACGTGCATTTCGGCTACCGGCCGAACCGCGAGATCCTGCACGGGGTGAGCTTCTCGGTGCAGCCGGGTGGACGCACCGCGATCGTCGGCCCCACCGGCGCGGGCAAGTCGACGATCAGCCGGCTGCTGTTCCGCTTCTATGACGTAAATGCCGGCCGGGTGTTGCTCGACGGCACCGATGTGCGCGACTACGCCCAGGAGAGCCTGCGCGCGGCAATCGGCGTGGTGCCGCAGGACACCGTGCTGTTCAACGACACCATCCGCTACAACATCGCCTATGGCCGGATCGGCGCCACCCAGGCCGAGATCGAGCACGCGGCCCAACTGGCGCAGGTGCATGACTTCGTGATGCGGCTGCCGGAGGGCTACGACACCCGCGTCGGCGAGCGCGGGCTGAAGCTGTCCGGCGGCGAGAAGCAGCGGGTGGCGATCGCCCGTACCATCCTGAAGAACCCGCGCGTGCTGATCCTGGACGAGGCGACCAGCGCGCTCGACACCCACACCGAGCAGGAGATCCAGTCGGCGCTGCGCACGGTGGCAGCCAATCGCACGACCCTGGTGATCGCCCACCGGCTGTCGACGGTGGTCGATGCCGACGAGATCCTGGTGCTGGTGGACGGGCTGGTCGCCGAGCGTGGCAGCCACCGCGAGCTGCTGGCATCCGACGGCGTGTATGCTCGGATGTGGGCGGCGCAGTCCGAGGAGGAAGCGGCGGAGGAGCATGTCGAGGCAGCCGAGCATCCGGCGCCGGGTCGGCCGCGTGGCGTGCAGGCGGAGCTGGTGACGACGGGCGTCGCTCCCTGAAAGCCGGCTGGATTAGCGGGTGGCGCAGTCCCATGTGTGCGCTACACCGACGGCGGCCGGCCACCCGGCAGCAGACAATCCGTGGCAGACACGAGGCATCCGGCCTGCGCTCGCGCGGCACGGTCGAGGCATGAGGGGCAAGGCTCGCGACTCGGTCGAGCCCGCCACAGGAGGCAGCATGAGCGTCGAGCAGCATCACGACCACACCGGCGAACAGCCGCTCGGACAGGATGGATCGGTTCCGGCCGAGCTGAGCCACGCCGGCGCGGTCGTGGACAAGGCGATCGAGTACATGCTGGGCGAGCAGCTGCCGCCGCTGGCGATTGCCTCGGCGCTGCTGGGCGGCTCGCTCGGGCTGCTCGCACGCACGATGGACCAGACGGTGATGATCCGCATGCTTGAGAACGCCATGGTGAGCGTGCGCGCCGGCGAGTTGCATCCGTCCAACGATCGTGGCGGCGGCCAGGCCTGAGGCGCCGCGCTCCGGGTGGGCGCCAGGAAGAGCTTGACGGATTGCCGGCCGTGGGGTGATAAGCCGCGCCTCGATGAGACGATCAAACCGGGCCCGGTTGCGCCGGGCGTTCGGTGTTTCGTTCCGGTTGACCGGGACGTGTGACCTTAAGGATGAGACGATGTCGCGCCGCTGCGAAATGACCGGCAAGGGCGTGCTGACGGGCAACAACGTCAGCCACGCCAACAACAAGAGCCGCCGCCGCTACCTGCCGAACCTGCAGGATACGTCGCTGCTGTCGGATGTGCTCGGCACGTCGATCCGCATGCGCGTCACCACGCACGGCCTGCGCACGATCGAGCATAATGGCGGCCTCGACAGCTTCCTGCTGACGACGCCGAACCGTCGCCTGCCGGAAGCGGCGCAGATCCTGAAGCGCCGGATCCTTCGCGCCCAGGTCAAGAAGCAGGCCGCCCAGCCCGCCTGAGGCCGGTCCGGGCCGGCGCGGATCCTGAGGGGTCCGCCGCCGCCCATCGGTCTTGCAAAATCGGGGCTTCTCGCGCATGTGAGGCCCCATCAGTCTTTCGGCCGCCAGGCTTAGCCCGCGGCCCGGGAAGGCGCGCGGAGCCCGCTCCGGTCGCGCCTTCTTGGTTTGAGGAGAGAGCCGTGTCCGAACTGTCCAAGATCCGCAATATCGGCATCACCGCGCACATCGATGCTGGCAAGACCACCACCACCGAGCGCATCCTGTACTATACCGGCGTGTCGCACCGGATCGGTGAGGTCCATGAGGGCAACACCACCACCGACTACATGGAGCAGGAGCGCGAGCGGGGGATCACCATCACCTCGGCTGCGGTGACGTGCGAGTGGAAGGACCACCGCATCAACATCATCGACACTCCCGGCCATATCGATTTCAACATCGAGGTGAACCGGTCGCTGCGTGTGCTCGATGGCGCCATCTTCATCATCGAGGGCGTGGCCGGCGTGCAGCCGCAGTCCGAGACCAACTGGCGTCTCGCCGACCGCTACAACGTCCCGCGCATCATCTTCATCAACAAGCTGGACCGCACCGGCGCCGACTTCTACCGCGCGTTCGACACGCTGAAGGAGAAGCTCGACATCATCGCGCTGCCGCTGCAGCTGCCGATCGGCATCGAGGAGACCTTCATCGGCGTCGTCGACCTGGTCGAGATGAAGGCGATCATCTGGGAAGGCGGCGAGCTCGGCGCGAAGTTCCACGACGAGGAAATCCCCGCCGACCTGCTGGAGCGCGCCAAGGAAGCCCGCCAGCTGCTGCTCGACACCGCGCTCTCGGTCGATAACGAGGCGATGGAAGAGTATTTCGAGAAGGGCGACGTCGATGTCGCGACCCTGAAGCGCTGCATCAAGGCGGGTGCCATTTCTGGCGTGTTCCGTCCGGTGCTGTGCGGCACGGCGTTCAAGAACAAGGGCGTGCAGCCGCTGCTTGATGCGGTGCTCGACTACCTGCCGGCGCCGGACGACCGCGAAGGCATCCGCGTTGCCGCCGAGGAGGGCCAGGAGGATGGCGATCCGAAGCTGCGCCGCCTGATCAAGGTCGATCCGAAAGGCAACTTCTCCGGCCTCGCCTTCAAGATCATCAACGACAAGTACGGCACCCTGACCTTCGTGCGGGTCTATTCCGGCTCGCTGAAGTCCGGCGATCAGGTCATGAACACGACCAAGGACCACAAGGAGCGGATCGGCCGCATGTTCCAGATGCACGCCGACAAGCGTGCGGAAATCAAGGAAGTGCAGGCTGGCGACATCGCCGCCTTCGTGGGCCTGAAGGATACCGGCACCGGCGACACGCTGGCCTCGGCCGATGACCCGGTGATTCTGGAGCGCATGGCGTTCCCGGTTCCGGTGATCGACATCTCGGTCGAGCCGAAGACCAAGGAAGCCGTCGAGAAGATGACGCTGGCGCTGCAGAAGCTCGCCGGCGAGGATCCGAGCCTGCGCCTCAAGACCGACCAGGAAACCGGCCAGACCATCCTGTCCGGCATGGGCGAGCTGCATCTCGAGATCATCATCGACCGCTTGCGCCGCGAGTATGGCGTCGACGCGAATATCGGCGCGCCGCAGGTGGCGTATCGCGAGACCATCAGCAAGACGCACACCGAGACCTACACCCACAAGAAGCAGTCGGGCGGTTCGGGCCAGTACGCCGAGGTGAAGATCGAGTTCTCGCCGCAGGAGCGGAATGCCGGCATCCTGTTCGAGAACAAGGTCGTCGGCGGCACGGTGCCGAAGGAATACATCCCGGCCGTCGAGAAGGGCATTCGGGTGCAGTCCTCGACCGGTGTGCTTGCAGGCTTCCCGACCGTCGACTTCAAGTACACGCTGGTCGACGGCAAGTACCATGACGTCGACTCGTCCGCGCTGGCATTCGAGATCGCGGCCAAGGCCTGCTTCCGCGAGGGCATGAAGCGCGCCTCGCCGGTGATCCTCGAGCCGATCATGGATGTCGAGTGCACCACGCCGCAGGATCATGTCGGCGACGTGGTGGGCGATCTCAACCGTCGTCGCGGCCAGATCCAGAACCAGGAGAGTGCCGGTTCGACGGTGACGGTGCGCGCCCAGGTGCCGCTGAAGGAGATGTTCGGCTACATCTCGCACCTGCGGTCGATGACCAAGGGCCGCGCCTCGTTCACCATGCAGTTCCATCATTACGACCCGGTGCCGCGCAACATCGCCGACGAGATCATGGCGAAGTCGGCGTAACCCGACGTCACAGCGTCGACGAAAACAGGCCGGCCCGGCAACGGGCCGGCCTTTTTCATATCGGGTTGTTGATGAAGACATTTGACACCATTGGTAGTAATTACAGCCGCAGATCAAAAAGGATCGCGGTGTATGGAAAAAGCCCTGGGTACGAGCCTCGCAGTCGATAATCCGGACGATCGCGGCATCGGCATGCTTGTTCCTCAGGCAATGCCGGCCGCACTCGACGATGTCGGGCTGGTGTACACCTACGCCGAGGCGCCGGTCGGAGCGTGGAACAATCCGGCCAGCTGGATCGTCGGCGCCGGAACACCTGCGACCACCCCTCCCGGCATGAACGATTCCGTCCAGATTTCCGGAACCGAGTACAATCCGAACAACGCGCCTTTCGAGCTGACCGGCTCGGGCGAGGCGGGGTCGGTGACTGTTTCCCACGGCGTGATCTTCGACGGCTCCTTCGCGACCGGCGCGCTGACGGTCGATGCCGGGACCACCACCGTCCCGGTGAGCATGTTCGAGGACCAGGCGTTCGCCGCCACGACGGCCTCCATTCTGGGCCAACTCTCGGTGATCGGCGCCAGCAGCCGCATGACGGTCGGTGGCACCCTGACAGTCGGCTCGGCCACGCCGGGCGCCGCGGGCGTGCAGAGTGCGACCCTGGCGACCCTGGCCGGCGGCAGCGTGCTGGCAGGCGAGATCGTGCTGGACCAGGGCAGGATCGGTGTCGACCAGGGTGGCAGCATCGAGATCGGGTCCGGCGTGCCCGACGTCGATCCGGCAACCGGCATGGTGCGTCAGGGTGATGTCACCGTCGATCCCGGCGCGAGGCTCGTGGTGAATGGCGGCGAGATCGATGTGCCGATCTGGAACGACGGCGTGATCGAACTCGGCGGGGGGAACCCGGAGCTCGCCGAGGTTTCCGGAAATGGCGTACTTCAGGTCGATGCCGGATTCTCCGCAGCGTCCGTGGGAAGCATCGACGACACCCAGACGATCCGCTTCGCCGGCAGCAACGCGATCCTGAATTTCGGCCTGGAGCCGGGCAGCACGACCTTCAACGTCACCGGGTTCCAGGCCACCGATGGTCTGCAGTTCGGCGGTGATTATTCGCTGCAGAGCCAGGACAGCAATGCCGAGCGCACCATTCTGACGCTGGCCGACGACGCCGGCGACCGCGCGACGTTCACGCTCGCCGGCAATTTCGGCGGCCAGAACTTTGCTGTCCAGGATCCCGTCGTTGTCTATCAGGGCCTCGATATTCTCTACACCGAGATTACGGTTTCCGAGGCGGTGGCGTGTTTCTGCCCGGGCACGCTGATCGCCACCGAAGCAGGCGAACGGCCGGTCGAGGCGTTGGAGATCGGTGATCGCGTCCTGACGGCGGCGGGCGTTCTGCGGCCGGTCTTGTGGATCGGCCGTCGCACCTATGCGCAGCGGTTCGTGGCCGGAAACACCGCGATCACGCCGATCCGCATCCGCGCTGGCGCACTGGGCGAGGGGCTGCCGCATCGTGACCTGCTGGTGTCGCCGATGCATTCCATGCTGCTGGATGGCGTGCTGGTGCCGGCCGCACTGCTGGTGAACGGCGTGTCGATCGTGCAGGAGCAGCCGATCGACGACGTTCGTTACCTGCACATCGAACTCGAGGATCATGACCTGCTGCTGGCCGAGGGTGCGCCCACGGAAAGCTTCGTCGACGACGACAGCCGCAGCATGTTCCACAACGCGGCCGAATATGCGCGGCTGTATCCGGATCGGGTTGCGACGGCACCGCTCTGGTGCGCGCCGCGGGTGGAAAGCGGACATGCGCTGGAGGCGATCCTGCGTCGGCTCGCGGTGCATGCTGGCCTGACTGAGCCGGTGGAAGCGCCGACACTCCGTACGCAGATCGACGATGTGCAGGACGGCCGGGTGCGCGGCTGGGCGTGGTGTGCAGAGCATCCGGACATGCCGGTGTGCCTGGATATTCTGGTGGACGGGGACTTGGCGGGACAGGTTCTGGCCGACCGCTACCGCCGGGATCTGGCGCTGGCCGGCATCGGCGCCGGCTGCCACGGTTTCGAACTTGCGGTGCCCGGCCTGGCCGCCAGATCGACCGTCACCCTGCGCCGCTCGCTGGACGGAATGATGCCGGAGCGGCGCCTGGCAGGCTGAAGCCGGGCGCTAATCGTTTCGGTAATCTGTCATGGTTATGGTCCCGATCCGCTGCTAACGTTGTAAAAATAAACGACGGGAGTGGCGGATGGGTCAGGAGTATTTCTGGACGACGTACGGGGCTGGCGATTTCAGCGATCCCGGCGTTTACAGGATCGGCTCCCCCACCGGGCCCGTCGCGACCACGCCGCCTTCGACCGATGACACGGTGACGATCGCCGGGGGCCCGACCGAATCCGACGCCATCGACATCCACAACACCGGAAACGCCGAGGCGGGCACGCTGTATTTGTCCGGTTACGACATCCTGTACGACAACGTTTATGCGACTACGGTGCAGGTGCAGTCAGGGGTGTTCGAGATCACCACCGGCGCCGAGATCCTTGCGGACCGGCTTGGCGGCGGCAGTCTCGAGATCGGCTCGGGCACGACCTCGACGGCACGGCTGCTCCTCGACAACGCGATCATCGGCCTGGGATCGATCACGATCGATGCCGGCTCCTCGCTGGTCGGGTCGGGGCGCCTCGGTGGCCTCTCCGGTTTCTCGTCGGTTACCGACAACGGCCTGATCGAAGCCTCCAGCGGCACGCTTGCAGCGGGCGACATCACCGGCACCGGCATCGTGCAGATCGACCAGTCGGCGAGGCTGTTGCTCGATGGCGCGTCCGGCGTGACGATCGCATTCACAGGCCCATCCGCGTCCTTGCAGCTGTCGGGCAGTTCTATCTCGTCCTCAGTCTCAGGCTTCACGTCGTCCGGCGACGAAATCCAGTTCGCCTTCGGCTACTTCGGGAGCCTCGGCACGCAGCTGACCTATGATCCGGCGTCCGGCGTCCTGGCTCTCGGGGGCACCTCGGGAACAGTCGCCTCCGTGACCCTGCAGGGCGACGAGTCCGGCGTCACGTTCTCGCTGATCGAGGGGGCCGGCAACGTCAGCGACGTCGTTGCCGCGACCACGCTCCCGGCGATTGAGCCGGTCCCGAGTGCGGGCACGGTCTCCGGCGACAGCTTCGCCTGGAACACGGTTGCGGCCGCTGCCTGGAATGACGCGTCGAGCTGGCTGGATACGACGACCGCCAGCCCCGCGACAACGGCGCCCGGCCTGCTCGACAGCGTGACGATTTCCGGCGACGCGCAGCAGGATTTCACCGTCGTCACCGGAAGCGGCGCGGCTCTCGACGTCACCGTGCACAACGACGTGCTGTTCGACGGCAGCTTTGTCACCCAGACGTTGCAGGTCCTGACACCAGGGGACACGACCGGGATCATGGCGATAGCGCCGGGCGCCGAGGTGGATGTGACCGGCGATGCAGATGTCCTGGGCGGAGTGTCGCTGGGTGGTTCGGGCAGCATTCTCGATGTCGGCGGTACCCTCACCATCGATCAGGGTGCGTCCTCCGCCCCGTTCTGGATCGCCGATGGCGGCCATGTGCAGGCCGGCACGCTGGATGTCGTCTCAGGCAGCATCCAGATGGGCGCTACGGCGCAGTTTGATGCAGGGTCGGCCTCGTTGTTGATCGGCAACGTGTCGGTGATCGGCACCGGAGCGATCCTCGTCGTCGACGGCACGATGCATATGGGTATTGCCGCGGATGGTCGCGGGCAAGGCCTCGAGGAAACGAGCCTGTCGACACAGGATGGCGGCCGGATAGTCATCGGCACGCTCGACGTTGATAATGGCCTTGTCATGGTCGACAGCCAGGGGAGCATCGAGATCAGCGGTCAGACGGGACCCAGTGGTGCATCTGTTCAGTCCGGTACCGTGACGGTCGATGCCGGGGCAACGCTGATTGTTGATATCGGTGATGTCCTGTCACCGATCGTCAACCAGGGCCTGGTGGAGCTGACTGGGGGCCTCCATGTCGGGAACAGCACGAACGGGATCTCCGGCACCGGTACCGTTCAGATCGATTCCGGCTTCAACGGTGATGCGGGGGGAATCGGCTCCGGCGAGACGATCCAGTTTGCCGGGCCTGACGCCTCCTTGGAATTTTCAGTAGGAGCTGACGAGTTGGCCCACATATCCGGATTCGCGGCCACCGACTCTGCGACGGTCGATGGCGGCCGATATCAGCTCACGAACCAGAATAGTACCGCGACATCGACGATCCTGACGCTGGTGCAAGAGAACGGTCCGACGACCATTACTATGGACTTTGTTGGTGATTACCGTGACGCGATCTTCCTTGCCACGCCACTTTCGTCCTATGGCTACTACGGAGGTGAGACCGAAATTACCCTCTCCAATACGGTCGCGTGCTTCTGTCCCGGAACCTTGATCGGCACCGCGGCAGGTGGAGCCCCGGTGGAAACATTGAAGATCGGCGATCTCGTGCGGACGGCCTCAGGTGCTGCGCGACCGGTGCTGTGGATCGGCCGTCGCAGCTATGCGCGCCGGTTCGCCGCTGGCAACGTGGATATCATGCCGATCCGCATTCGTGCCGGCGCGCTGGGCGAGGGGCTGCCGCGTCGCGACCTGCTGGTGTCGCCGAAGCATGCGATGCTGCTGGATGGCGTGCTGGTGCCGGCCGGCTTGCTGGTGAACGGCATGTCGATCGTGCAGGACGAGCCAATCGGCGACATCCATTACCTGCACATCGAACTCGAGGATCACGACCTGCTGCTGGCCGAGGGTGCCGCCACCGAGAGCTTCGTCGACGACGACAGCCGCGGCATGTTCCACAACGCGGAGGAGTATGCGCGGCTGTATCCGGACCGTGTCGCGACCGTGCCGGCCTGGTGCGCGCCGCGCGTCGAGAGCGGGCATGCGCTGGAGGCGATACGGCGCCGGCTTGCCGCCGTTGCAGGGCTGACCGTGCGGCAGCATGCGACCGAGCTGCGCGTGCAGATCGACGAGATCGAGGCCGGCCGTCTGCGCGGCTGGGCCTGGTGTGCCGAGCATCCCGAGACGCCGGTGTGCCTCGACGTGCTGCTCGACGGGCAGGTGGTGGCGCAGGTGCTGGCCGATACCTTCCGTCGTGATCTGGCGCTGGCCGGGTTCGGAGCCGGCTGCCACGGTTTCGAGCTGGCGGTGCCGGGTTTGACCGCCGCCTCGAACGTCATGCTGCGCCGGTCGCTCGACGGCGTCGCACCGGCGGTCCGACGCGCCGCCTGAGCCCGGGCGAGGGAGCCGCGTGGCCGCAACGCTCCGGGGCCAGGTCGATGTCGCCGATCGCCGCAGCATCCGCGGCTGGGCGCAGGACGACCGCTGGCCGGACCAGCCGGTCAGCCTGCTGGTCACGCTCAACGGGACGCTGATCGGCCGCTGCATTGCCAACCGGTTCCGCCACGATCTCGCGGATGCCGGGATCGGCGACGGCCGCCATGGCTTCGAGCTCATCTTTGGGGCAATGCTGTCGCCGCTCGGGCATCACCGGTTGCGGGTGACGCGCGAGCTCGATGGGCTCGAACTCGCCCACTCGCCCTGGCTGCTCGAACCCGCGCCGGATTTCGACCCGTCGACCCTGGACCGCCTCGAGACACTGCTGCTCGACGGCGTCGAGGCCGACCCGACGACGATCGACCAACGGCTGGAGTTCCTGCGCCGGCAGATCGACAGGCTGCTCGAGTTCCGCGCGAAGGCAATCACCGCGCCGCTACCGGGCAACGACGGGACCGATCCGGGCGGCACCATGCTGGTGATCGACGAGCTGATGCCGGACGCCGACCGGGATGCCGGGTCGGGCGCCGTGATTTCCCACATGCAGGCCTTCCGGCGGCTCGGCCTGACGGTGCTGTTCGCAGCCGCCGATTTCGCGGCCGACCCCCGGACCGTGCTTCAGGCGGAGCGACTTGCAGGCCACGGCATCACGCCGTGCCGGGCGCCGTTCTATGCGTCCGTCGAGGAGGTGCTGCGTCGCCATGCCGCCAGTCTGCAACTGGTGTATCTGCATCGCGGGCCGATCGCCTTCCGGTATGCGCGGCTGGTTCGCCACCTGTGTCCGAAAGCCCGGATCGTGTACGCGGTGGCAGACCTGGCGCACATCCGGCTCGCCCGCCAGGCGGAAGCGCAGGAGCGGCCGGAACTGCTTGCCCTGGCGCGACAGACCAGGGCCCGCGAGCTCGATTGCGTGGCCGTCGCGGACGCCACGCTGACGCACTCGGCCGAGGAGGCGTCGATCATCCAGGCGGCACTTCCCGGCGCGGAACTCCATGTCGTGCCATGGTCGGTGCCGGTGCGTCCGGTGGTCACGGGCTTTGCCGCGCGTCGTGGTGTCGCCTTCCTGGCCGATTACGCGCACGCGCCCAATCTCGACGCCGCCCTCCGCCTGGTGCGCGAGATCATGCCGCTGGTCTGGGAGCACGAGCCGGACATGCCCTGCCTGCTCGCCGGCAGCCGGCTGCCACCCGCCCTGGCCAACGCCGGGGACGCTCGGATCGTGCCGGTGGGGCATGTTCCGGTGCTGGTTGATCTGTTCGAGCGTGTGCGGCTCACGGTGGCCCCGCTGGTGTTCGGAGCCGGGATCAAGGGCAAGGTGATGCAGAGCCTGGCTGCAGGGATCCCGTGCGTGTGTACGCCGGTTGCAGTGGAAGGATTGCAACTTCCGCCTGTCCTGGCGAAGCGGGTGGCCGCGAGCACGCACGACTTCGCGCGCGAGATCGTGTGGCTGCACCGCGACGCTGCCGCGAATGCGGAGATGGCGCAGGCCGGCCTGGAATGGGCGGAGGCTGCGCTGTCCGAAACGCGGCTCGACGGGCTGTTGGCCGCGGTTGCGCGATTGGCGCCGGGTTTGGCGCATCGCGAGAGCTGACCTGTCGCGATGCGCCGATCGTCCGGGCCGGGTCTTTCAGTGCGTGTTGGCCGGCGCCTGGCCTTGGTTTGCCGAGCCGGTCGCCGGGCTGGTGCCTTCGGTGCGGCGGATGAAGTCGGCCACGTTGTCATGCAGCTGCTGCAGCGCCGCCTGGTGGGCATAGACCATGTGGCCCGACGCATACTGCTTGAACTCGATGTTGGCCTGCAGCGCCTGCGGCATCGGCAGGTGGCGCATCTCGAAGATGCCCTCGTAGTACGGGGTCGCCAGGTCGTAATAGCCGGCGTTCAGCATGACCTTGAGCTTCGGATTGTATTTCATCGCAGCCGCCAGATCCGGCATCACATTGGCGCTGCCGGTGCTCGGCTGCGACGAACCGAACGGCGCGTGCTTCATGTCCCAGCTGTCGATCTCGATTTCCGGCTTGTAGTATTTGTCGCCGCCATAGCCCAGCGTCTTGCGGACATAGTCGTTGAATACCGACACGTAGGCCGAGCCGATCGCCGCCGATTGCGGGTCGTAATCCGCTTCCTTGCTGAGCGGGTCCATCGTCGGGCCGGAGAAGCGGGTATCGAGCCGGCCGGTGGTGGTCTCCGCGCCTTGCAGGTTCTTCTCGAACTCGCCGCCATCGACGCGCAGGTTGGCGCGCTTGATGTAGTCGACCGACAGGCCGGTATATTGCGCCAGCTTGTTGGCGATCTCGTCACGCTTCGCAGGGTCCAGGGCGGCACCCTGCTGCAGGGCGGTCGTGTAGTCGGTGGAGGCGAAACTCTCCACGTCCTTCAGCAGCGATTGCAGGTCGGGCGGATTGTCGCCGAGCTTGTGGTGATACCAGGCGGTCGCGGCATAGGTCGGCAGCGCCACGATATAGGGCAGGTCGACACCCGGATTGGCTTCCGGACCATCGACGCTGGCATCGAAATTCAGGATCTGCGACAGCAGGATGACGCCGTTGAAATCGACCGACTTGTCCTGCTCGAGCTGGTTGATCAGTACCGCCGAGCGGGTGGTGCCGTAGCTCTCGCCGAACAGGTATTTCGGGGAATTCCAGCGGTCGTATTTCGACAGGAATGCCGCGATGAAATCGGAGAAGGCGTGCGCATCCTGGTCGATGCCCCAGAAGCTCTTTTCGCGGTCCTTGCCGACGATGCGCGAGAAGCCGGTGCCCGGTGCGTCGATGAACACCAGGTCGCTTACATCGAGCAGGCTCTGGTCGTTGTTGATGAACTGGTAGGGTGCTGCGGGGCCATGGCTGTCGTCGAGCGTCACCACCCGACGCGGGCCGAACGCGCCCATGTGCAGCCAGACCGACGCCGAGCCGGGCCCGCCATTATAGAGGAAAGTGATCGGCCGGCCAGCTACGGGTGCGCCCTTCTTGAAATAGGCGACGTAGAACATCGAGGCTTCGGCGCTCGGGTTGCTGTCGTCGGCGGCCTGCGTGTCCGACTTGTCCGGGCTTTTCTCGTCCGGCTTTCCGGCGCCGTCGATGTCGGCCTTGTCGGTGTCGTCCCAGCCTTTCGGATGCACCACCAGGGTCCCGGCAACTGCCTGGTAGTCGACATGCTGGCCGCCGGCATTGACGCTGCCGTCGCTGGTTTTCTCATCGGCGCTCAGATGCGGAAGCGGCTTTGCCGACTTGGTGATCTTGACGGTCGTGTCGTCGGCGTGCGCGAGGCCGAGCGGCGATGCGAGCAGGGCAGCGGTGAGAAAGAGGGAGGCTCGTTTCAATGGTGGGCTCCTGGTGTTGACGGGAAAACGTCGGCGTCAGGTCGTGGCGCGCCAGCCCTCCGGCATGTTCACGGCACGACCCTCGGCCTCGAGTTTCCCGAGATGCGAGAGCAGGTTCGCGCGCGCGGCCGCACGCAGCTCCGGACGCAGATTGATATAGGCTCGCGCAAGGACGTTCTCGAGTGGTGCCGGCGTGTGCGTCAGCACCGCGGCGATCGATGCCTCGCGTGCCATGCGGTGGTCGAGCAGGCTCTGCACCAGCTCGCGCGGGTTCTCGATAGCCGGGCCATGCGCCGAGAGCATCAGCCGGTCGTCGCGATCGCGCACCCGCTCCAGGTTGCCGATGAAGCTGGCAAGATCGCCGTGCGGTGGCGGCGGCACCACCGAGGTCGACCAGCCCATCACATGATCGCCGCTGAACAGCACGTCGTCGTCGGTGGCAAAGCAGAGATGGTCCATCGCGTGGCCGGGTGTGTGCACGGCCACCAGACCTGCGACCCGCTCACCCTCCCGCAGCTTGATCGCCGGCTCGAAATTCGGATCCGCACTCCGCGCGAAGCCGCATGTGGGCGCGCCGCTGCGCCGGGACAGCAACTCGGCACCGGTCAGGTGGTCGCGATGCGTGTGCGTCAGCAGGATGTGCGACAGCCGCGACCCGGTCTCGGCGAGGATGGCGTCGATGTGGCTCTCCTCGTCGCTGCCCGGGTCGATCACCGCAATCCCGCCGGCCCAGTCGACCAGCCAGGTGTTGGTGCCGTTATAGGTCATCGGTCCGGGATTGGGAGCGACGATCCGCCTGATGCCCTCGCGCACGACCAGCGGCACGGCGCGTGGGGGCGCCGGCTCGGTGAGCCGCCAGGCGCGTCGTCTTGCCATGTGCATGGCCGCCGGCTAGCCGAACGCGCCGACATTATGCATCACCGCGATACTGATCTCACGCACCAGCTCGAACAGCCGCCGCATCGGCTGGAATATCTCCGCAGCCTCCCGCGTGTAGGCATTCTCCGAGCGTGGACCACGGGGTTCGCGGAAATCCAGCATCACCGACTGGTCAGACGCCTGGGGGAATATCTCCGCCAGCTGCGCCAGCACGCCGGGGATCTCGAGCCGCAGCACCTGATCGTCGAGTGCCTCGCGGGTGAAGCCGTTGCGCGGCGAGAAATACGGGATCCGGGTCGAGAGCAGCCAGATGCGCTCGATCAGCGCCAGCCGGATCGCATGCAGCAGCACCTCGGGCAGCTGCATCCGCGGCGCGTCCGGCCACGCCACCCGCAGCGCCAGGTGATCGGCCTGGATGCGCCGGAACATCGACTGCGTGATCGCCCAGAGATCCAGCCGCTCCAGCCCTTCCGACAACGTGACGAGGGCGGTGCGCCGGGACGGATCGGTCTCGTGCGCCGCGCGGTCGAGCCACACGCCCGGATCGAGTGTCAGCACGATGGCGCGCAGCACGTCACGATCGGAATGCGCCAGTGCATGACTGGCGAAATCCAGCGCACGCCGGAACCGCGGCGACTTCAGCATGAACTCCTCGAACGTCTCCGGGTGGCGCGCGGCGGCGAGGCCCAGCCCCTGCAGCGTGTTCGCGCACCAGCCGAGCTGCTGCAGGATCGCGTTGTTCGGGATCGCCCGGAGCTCGCGCGGATGGCGGATGCGCGCGGGCCCCCCGGCGCCATCGGTCTGCCGTGCCGCCGGACGCGAGCCGGTGCGATCGATCAGCGCCGGCCCGAACGCGCCGAGCAGCCCTGCATAGCCCGGATCCTCGACCAGCTCGGTCATGCCGAGCCCGATCGCTGCGAAAAAATCGGCGGAGAAATCCGGCTCGTCATAGATCGGATCGCGCTCGACCTTCACCACCTCGAAGGCGTGCGTGGCGATGGTGCCGATCACCGCGTCGGCCAGCGTCGGGGTGCCGAACAGCAGGTAGCCGTCGCCGCCCTGGAACGCGCTTTCCTCGCGGTAGGCGATGCCGGCTTCCTGGAACGCCTGCCTGGAATGCGGCGGCGACAGGTAGTCCAGCCGGTCGGCCAGCGCGAACGGGTGGCCGCCACGGCCGATGCTCTCGCCGTGGGTGTCGAACAGGATCACCTCGACGTCGGTCATGCCGCGCTTGGCGAGCAGGTCGGCGATCTTCAGGCGCAGGCGCTCGACCAGGTAGGTCGCGGCAAGCTGGCCGACATAACGTCCGGAATCCGAATATCCGAACTGCAGCGCGAGCTTCCCTGTGCGCTGCAGGTAGTCGCGATAGTGACGCGAATGCAGCGCCTCCTCGACGATCTGCGAACCCTGCATCAGCGCCTCGCGGGTCTCGAACAAGGGCGAGATTTCGATCCGGTCCTCGATGCCGAACAGCCGTGCCAGCCACAGCGCCACCAGCAGCGTGTAGCCGCTCTCGGTCTCGGCGATCAGGAACCGCACCGGGCTGGCGCTGTCGATATGCTTGACGAGCTGCGCCACCGTCATCATCAGCCGGGCCGCCGAAGCCTGCTCTGCCAGCAGTGCCCCGAAATCGACCGGCACCGGGCGGACCTCGTCGAGCGCCTCGTTGATCCGGGCCAGCAAAGCGCGCCGCTGCGCCGGGTTTTCCGGGCTGTCCTCGATGCCGAGGCGCTGGCGGGCGACATTGTGGATCTGCGTGGCGTTCAGCCGGAAATGCGTGTGCGCCGCCCCCATGCCGTGCGACACGAAGCCGGCACGGGCCACCACCAGCGCCAGCCGGTCCGCCTCGGGGGCGCCGGCGATCGAGGCTGCGAACATCTCGTCGAGCACCGCCGGGTTCAGGATCGCCTCGTCGCGACGATCGATCAGGGTGGACGCGAATGCCGCCACCTGTTCGGGATCGGCGCGATCCGGCGCCGCTGCCACCTGTGCCGCCACCGCGCCGACCGCCGCGGCGGTGCGGGCCAGCAGCTCCGTGGGCGGCGCTTCCAGCTCGGCCAGCTGGTCGTGCAGCCGCTGCAGCTGCAACTGCTTCATCCGAAGCCGCAGCCGGAGCGTGTCCCACCAGCCGATATCGGTGCGGCCGTCGGTGTCGTATCCGACCCAGGTCGCCAGGATCAGCGGCCGCGGCACCAGGCTGGTCCAGGCCTGGGGCCAGTAGCGGGCCGCCTCCTGCAGCAGGGCCGCGTTCAGCTTGTCGATGGCGTCGCGCCCACGCAGGATCGCCGCGACCGCCAGATCGAACTCGTCGGTGAGTGTCGGCGTCGTCGGGCGTTGTGATGCGAGGTCCGGCATCGTGCGGGTGCCGCTGGCGGTCGCGGCGAGGGCTGCATACACCGGTGGCGGCAGGGCGAAGGTCGGGTGAGCGGTGAACACCGCGGCAAACCGGGTGCGATGGATCGCCGCACGGAACTGCGCCAGCGGGATCGGGCTGTCGTTCGGGTCGGGCCGGATCAGCCGTGCCGCGATCTGCTCCAGCCGCCCCAGATTGTCCGGGCCGGCGGCAAGGCCGACATAGCGCGCGAGGCGGGCCGCCCGCTCCTCGAAGGCGTCGTCGCGCAGCCGACACACCAGGCCGTTGACGTCCTCAATCGAAAGGCTCGCCTCGTCCAGCCGGCGCGACAGCTGCAGGGCGATCGCCAGCACCGGATTGCCGAACGGATCCTCCTCCTGGCGCTCGACCAGATGGGCTGCCTGCGCCACCAGCTGGTCGAGGCGCTGGTTCGGCGCATGTCGGCGATCGGGCTCGGAAGAGGCCGGCGGCAGGTCGTCCATGATGCGGTGGCCCCGAGCTCGTGCTGTTCCGCACCGTTCCATGTCTGCTGCAGGACGGCAATATCGGGCACCGGACGGTCATGTCGGGTCGCTCCCCGCCGATGCCGTGACGCAGCCGCACTCGGGTAGCGCCGCGAGGTTGGGCAAGATCGCAGGTTGATGCTATCCGGTCGGCATGATTGTCCGACCGGACACGGTTCCGGAAGCCTCCCTGGACGCTGCATTCGAGGCGGACCTGGCCGCCCGCCTCGGGCTCCGCAGGCAGAAGCGTCATGCGACCGGTCTTCTGGTGGCAATGGCGGCTGTCACCCTGGGCAGCTACGCGCTCGGCAGCGGCTACTGGGTCGGCCTGCTGCAGTCGAGCGCCAAGGCCGGCGTGGTCGGTGGCCTGGCCGACTGGTTCGCGGTGACCGCACTCTTCCGCCATCCGCTCGGCCTGCCGATCCCGCACACCGCCATCCTGCCGGCGCAGAAGGAACGGCTGGGCCGGGCACTGGGCAGCTTCGTCGCCAACCACGTGTTCACCGAGGCCGACATCGATCGTGCACTGGCGGGCCTCGACCTGCCGCTGCTGCTGCGCCGCATGCTGACCGACCCCCGCACCGCCGGCCTGATGTCGTCGGCGACGGCGCGGGTGGTGCCGCATCTGCTGGACGGGCTGGAAGCCGGTCGCGCGCAGGAGCTGCTGGCGCGCCTGGTGCCGCGGCTGCTCAGCGGTGGCGCGCTGGCGCCGGTGGTGGCGCGGGCGTTGCGGGCGCTGGTGGATGGCGACCGGCACCAGGAGGTGCTGTCGTTCCTGCTCGACCAGATCAAGATCCTGCTGAAGAGCCGCGAGGCGCACCTGCACCAGCTGATCGAGGAGCGGGTGCGCGAGCAGGGCGGCCGGCTGGTCGGCTGGGCGATCGGCGGCTCCGTCGCCACCCGGGTGCTGTCGGCGATCAACGCCGAGCTGGAACGCACCGATCCGCGCGAGTCCGAGTTGCGCGAGGCGGTCACGGCCTGGATCCGGCAGGAGATCGACCTGATCGAGACCGACCCCGAGCGCGGCCGCGAGCTCGGCGAAACCCTGCGCGGCCTGGTCACGCATGAGAGCGTCCGGCTGTGGGTGGCCGATGTCTGGGGCCGTGCGCGCGGCGCGATCGAGGCCGAGCTGGAGCACGATGATGGCTGGATGTCGCGGCTGATGGGCGATGCGATGGGCCGGCTGGCGCTGGCGCTCGAGCAGGATGCAGCCGTGCGTGGCGGCGTGGATCGCGCGGCTCATGCGATGGCGCGGTGGGCGTTGCCCGGTCTGCGCGACCGCCTGTCCGGGTTCATCGCCGGGGTGGTCGGCAACTGGGACACGCGGCTGATCACCGACAAGCTCGAGCTCAGGGTCGGGCGTGACCTGCAGTTCGTGCGGATCAACGGCACGCTGGTGGGCTTCCTGGTGGGCGGCGCGCTGTATGCCGGGCTGCACTGGCTGTTCGGACCGCAGGCCGGTTGATCCCTGGATGCACCACGCGGCGGCCTGGAAGCAGGAAGGCCGCCCAGCCAAGCCCTTGACGTGAGGGGCAGTCGGGGTCATTTCCAGCATACCGGACCCAGCAGGTCCGGATGAACCCGTTCTGAGGCATCATGCTCAGGTTGTCGAAACTGACGGACTACGCGGTGGTCGTGCTGGTGCGCCTGTCGCACGAGGACCGGCTGGCGACGTCGCCGGCGCTGGCCCAGTCGACCGGTGTCCCGGAGCCGACCGTGGCCAAGGTGCTGAAGGCGCTGTGTGCCTCTGGCCTGGTGGCCTCGCAGCGCGGCGCCCGTGGCGGCTACCGGCTGGCCCGGCCGCTTTCGTCGATCCCGGTCGCCCGCGTGATCACCGCGATCGACGGACCGATCTCGCTCACCGCCTGCGTCGATGGTGCCACCGGCGGATGCGAGGCGCAGTCGAGCTGCCCGATCCGTGGACGCTGGGACCCGGTGAACGATGCCATCCGCACTGCGCTGACCAGCATCACGCTGGATCAGATGGATGTGAGTTGCTGCGACGGGGCGATCCCCGACTTTAGCCGACGCTACCCGGATGCTGCATCCGGTCCTGCACCTTTTGCTGCTGAGTGAGGCCTTCATGCCTGCCGTTGCCGAGACCCTGAGTGCCGTCGAGACCCTGACCCAGTCCACCTACAAGTGGGGGTTCGAATCTGCGATCGAGATGGACTTCGCGCCCAAGGGGCTGAACGAGGACACCATCCGGCTGATCTCGGCGCGCAAACAGGAGCCGGAATGGCTGCTGGAATGGCGGCTGAAGTCGTTCGCCGCCTGGAACACCATGCAGGAGCCGCAATGGGCGAAGCCGGTGCATCCGCCGATCGACTACCAAGATGCGCATTATTATGCGGCGCCGAAGAAGAAGCCCGGTCCGAAGTCGCTCGACGAGGTCGATCCGGAGCTGCTCGCGGTGTACGAGAAGCTCGGCATTCCGTTGAAGGAGCGCGCCATCCTGGCCGGTGTGGAGCCGGCCGATGCCGAGTTTCCGGGCGAGGGCGATCGTCCCCAGGTGGCCGTCGATGCGGTGTTCGACAGCGTGTCTGTGGCAACCACGTTCCGTACTGCACTCGCCAAGGTCGGCGTGATCTTCTGCCCGATCAGCGAGGCGGTGCGCGACCATCCCGAGCTCGTCCGCCAGTATCTCGGCAGCGTGGTGCCGGCGTCGGATAATTTCTACGCGGCGCTGAATTCCGCGGTGTTCACCGATGGCTCGTTCGTGTTCATCCCAAAGGGCGTGCGCTGCCCGATGGAGCTGTCGACCTATTTCCGGATCAATGCCCGCAATACCGGGCAGTTCGAGCGCACCCTGATCATTGCCGAGGAAGGCGCCTCGGTGTCGTATCTCGAGGGCTGCACCGCGCCAATGCGCGACGAGAACCAGCTGCATGCCGCCGTCGTCGAGCTGGTGGCGTTCGACGATGCCACGATCAAGTACTCGACGGTGCAGAACTGGTATCCGGGCGACGCGAACGGCCTGGGCGGCATCTACAACTTCGTCACCAAGCGCGGCGCTTGCCGTGGCGCCCGGTCGAAGATCTCCTGGACGCAGGTCGAGACCGGATCGGCGATCACCTGGAAGTATCCGTCCTGCATCCTGCTCGGCGAGGGTTCGGTCGGCGAGTTCTATTCGGTGGCGGTGACCAACAACCACCAGCAGGCCGATACCGGCACCAAGATGATCCATATCGGCCGCAACACGCGCTCGACGATCGTCGCCAAGACGATTAGCGCCGGCCAGTCCGACAGCACCTATCGCGGGCTCGTGCGGATGATGCCGAAGGCGTCCGGAGCGCGGAACCACACCCAGTGCGACAGCCTGCTGATCGGCGATCGCTGCGGCGCGCATACCGTGCCGTATATCGAGAACCGCAACATGTCGGCAAAGATCGAGCATGAGGCGACGACGTCCAAGATCTCCGAGGACCAGCTGTTCTATTGCCGCAGCCGTGGGTTGTCGGAAGAGGACGCGGTCGGGCTGATCGTCAACGGGTTCTGCAAGGACGTGCTGAAGGAGTTGCCGATGGAGTTCGCCGTGGAAGCCCAGAAGCTGCTGCAGCTCAGCCTCGAGGGAAGCGTCGGATGACCGCGTTCGTGAAGATCGAAGGCCTGTGCGCCACCATCGATGACCAGGGCACGCCGAAGGCGATCCTGAACGGGGTCGATCTGGAGATCCCCTCTGGCGAAATCCACGCCATCATGGGCCCGAACGGCTCCGGAAAGTCGACCCTGTCCTATGTGTTGGCCGGGCGCGAGGACTACACGGTGACCGGCGGATCCGCGTCCTTCATGGGACAGGACCTGCTGGCGATGGAGCCGGAGGAGCGTGCGGCCGCCGGCGTGTTTCTGGCGTTCCAGGCGCCGGTAGAACTGCCGGGCGTGAACAACGCCAACTTCCTGCGCACCGCCGTCAATGCCGTCAGGCGAGCACGTGGTGAGCCCGAGCTCGACGCCGTGCAGTTCCTCAAGGCGGCGCGTGCGGAAGCCAGGCGCCTCTCGATGCCTGAGGACCTGCTCAAGCGGAACGTCAATGTCGGCTTCTCCGGCGGCGAGAAGAAGCGCAACGAGGTGCTGCAGATGGCGATGCTGCGTCCGAGTTTCGCGATCCTCGACGAGACCGATAGCGGCCTCGACATCGATGCATTGCGGATCGTCGCCGAGGGTGTGAAGTCGTTGCGGTCGCCTGGTTTCTCGGCACTGGTGATCACGCATCATCAGCGGCTGCTGGACTATCTTGTGCCCGACCGTGTCCACGTCATGGCGCGCGGCCGGATCCTGCGCAGCGGTGGTCCCGAGCTCGCGCATCAGCTCGAGGCGCAGGGCTATGCGGGCTTCCTGGCGGAGGCGGCATGAACGTCATTCGACCGCTGGGAAACGCCGAGACAGGCACGACTGCGGCAACGTTCCTTGCGCAGTTCGAGGCCAGGCGGGACGCGTTCGGCGACGACGCAACAGCACGCGCGGACGCCGCATCCTGGCTGCAGCGGCACGGCCTGCCGAGGCGCACCGAGGAGGCGTGGAAATACACCAGCCTGCGACCGCTCTGGGAGACGGTCTTCGAGCCGGCGACAACGGACGATGCACTGGCCGCCCGGCTTCTCGCCGACGTGCTCGCTGCCGCTGGCCTTGATGTCGATGGCGACTCCGCTTTGCCGCGCCTGGTGTTCGTCAACGGGACGCTGTCCGTAGGCCTGAGTCGGCCGCCTGCTGGCCTCGGATGCGGGGCGTTCGAGGGCGCCGCGGCGGGTGCGCCGGTGCGGCATCCGATGGTTGCCCTCAACACCATGCTGGCCGAGGACGGCGCCGCCATCCGGGTGCCCGCTGCTGTCGATGGCGGTCGTCTGCTGCTGGTGACACTCGGCGTCGGGACCATCGCGCCGACGGCCTTCCACCTGCATCATCGCGTCGTGCTGGAGCAGGATGCCAGGCTCTCGCTGCTGGAGATTGCCGGCGGTGAGGGGATCTACCTGCACGACACCCTGTTCGATTTCGAACTGGGCGCCGGGTCGCACGCGCGCCATGTCCGTTTGCAGCAGGACGCTCCGGGCGCCTTCTCGTTCTCCCTGGTGCAGGCTGCGGTCGCCACCCGTGCGGCCTATGACGGCTTCAACCTGGCGCTCGGCGCAGCACTGGCGCGACACGAGGTGCATGCCAGCCTGAACGGCCCCCATGCTGCAGTGCATGTGAATGGCGCGCAGCTGCTCGGCAACACGCAGGTTGCCGACCTGACCAGCGTGATCTCGCATCTGGCACCGGACTGCATCTCCCGCCAGACCGTCAAGAACGTGCTCACCAACCGCGCCCGCGGCGTGTTCCAGGGCAAGATCTTCGTCGATCGTGTTGCGCAGAAAACCGACGGCTACCAGATGAACCAGGCTTTGCTGCTCTCGGATCAGGCCGAGATCGACGCCAAGCCCGAGCTCGAGATCTACGCCGACGACGTCAAGTGCAGCCACGGCGCCACTGCCGGCGCGCTCGACGAGGAGCAGCTGTTCTACATGCGCAGCCGCGGCGTTCCGGATGCTGAGGCGCGGGCGATCCTGGTGCGGGCATTCCTCGATGACGCGCTCGCCCTGGTCGAGGACGAGATGATCCGTGCCGTGCTCGATGGCGCGGTGGAACGCTGGTGGATCGGACGCCCGGCATGAACGAGCTCTCACACAAGATCCCGCCATTCTCCGCGTCGCCGGCGATCGACCTCTCGCATCTGCGGGCGGACTTCCCGATCCTTTCCGAAACGATCCGCGGCAAGCCGTTCGTGTTCCTCGACAGTGCTGCCTCGGCGCAGAAGCCGATCGCGGTCATCGACGCGATGACGCACACCATGCGCAGCGAGTACGCCAACGTGCATCGTGGCCTGCACTGGATGAGCGAGCGCACGACGGACGCATACGAGGGTGTGCGCGACAAGGTTGCGCGGTTGCTGAACGCCGGCTCGCGTGAGGAAATCGTCTTCACCGCGAGCACCACCAACGCGATCAACCTGGTGGCACACAGCTACGGATCGCTGCTCCGCCCCGGCCAGGCTGTGCTGATTTCCGAAATGGAGCACCACGCCAACATCGTGCCGTGGCAGATGCTGCGGGACCGTTCCGGAATCGAGCTGCGGGTCGTACCGGTGACCGATGTCGGCGAACTCGATCTGCAGGCACTCGAGGCGCTGCTGGCTGACGGCAAAGTCGGGCTGGTGGCGCTCACCCACATGTCCAACGTGCTCGGCACCGTGACGCCGGCCGCCGAGATTGCCCGGATCGTGCACGAAGCGGGTGCGAAACTGCTGCTCGATGGATCCCAGGCGGTGGTGCATCGCCGGGTCGACGTGCAGGCGCTGGATGCCGACTTCTACGTGTTCACCGGCCACAAATATTACGGCCCGACCGGCATCGGCGTGCTGTGGGCCAGGCGTGCGCTGCTGGAGGCGATGCCACCGTTCCTCGGTGGTGGCGACATGATCGGCTCGGTCAGCTTCGAGCGCTCGACCTGGGCGGAAGTGCCGCACAAGTTCGAGGCCGGGACGCCCGCGATCATCGAGGCGATCGGCCTGGGTGCCGCGATCGACTATGTCGAGGCGGTCGGCATCGACGCCATCCACGCGCATGAGGCAGCACTCACCTCGCACGCGCTGGCACGGCTCGCCGATATCGAGGGACTGCAGGTGATCGGGCGCGCGCGCGACCGTGGTGGCGTGATCTCGTTCACCATGAACGGCGCGCACGCGCACGACATCGCTACGCTGCTCGACCAGAACGGCATCGCCGTCCGCGCCGGCAACCATTGCGCCGAGCCGCTGATGCGTCGCATGGGCGTCGGCAGCACCGCACGCGCAAGCTTCGCCCTCTACACGACGATCGAAGAGATCGACGTCCTGGCCGATACCCTCGAGCGGGTCAGGCGGTTCCTTGTCTGACGCCGCGACATTCAGCACGGCTGCGTCGCTGTACCAGGATCTCGTCGTCGAGCGGGCACGGCGCCCATTGCATGCCGGCGATCTCGATCCCGCGGATGCGACGGCGGACGGCGACAATCCGCTGTGTGGCGACAGGACGCATGTCTCGCTGCGGCTGGATGACCGGCGGCGCATAGCACGTGTCGCGCATCACACACGGGGATGCGCGATCTGTGCCGCCTCCGCCGACCTGATGGCGGACATGGTTCCCGGCCTCGACGCTCCGGCCGCGTCCGCAATGTTCGGGCAATTCGAGTCGATGCTGCAGGACGGCCAGGACGCGCTCGACAGTGACGCCCGCAAGCAGCTCGGTTTGCTTCTCGCCTTTGCCGACCTACATGACTACAGGTCGCGCCGTAGATGTGCGACATTGCCGTGGTCCGCACTTCTGTCGGCGTTGAAGTCGCCCTCGAAGACGACTGAGGAACCATGATGAACATGATGGTCAACCAGGATCTCGACGACGCTGCAGCAGCCCGCCAGGAACCGGCGGTTCCTGCTCGTCGGCTCCCGAATTTCGATCTCGCATCACGCGCGCCGGTCGAGGAGGAACACCGCTCCGTCGTGTCGGCGTGGACGCCGGACGGCGAAGTTGCCGCTCCGCTCAGCGAGGATGACGTCATCGCGGCGATCGCGTCGGTCTATGATCCGGAAATCCCGGTGAACATCTACGAACTCGGATTGATCTACGCGATCGACCTGCACGACGACGGCCGGGTGAAGGTGGAAATGACCCTCACCGCACCTGGCTGCCCCAGCGCCCAGGAACTCCCGGTTCAGGTTCGCGAGGCAGTGCTGATGGTGGCGGGCGTCACCGCATGCGACGTCGAGACGGTCTGGGATCCGCCGTGGGATGCGAGCCGGATGAGCGACGACGCGCGTCTTTCGCTGAACATGTACTGACGGCAGCAGAGGGGACACGCAGATGAGCAGCACCCAGGCCAGCGCGCCCACCAGGCGCCGTGCATTGCCGCCCTTGATGGCGCTGTCCGACCGGGCGGCCGAGCGGTTGCAGACCCTCTATGCGACCGGCCATGTCGGCCAGCTGCTGCGGATCAGTGTCGGCACCAAGGGCTGCTCCGGCCTCTCCTACGACATGAACTGGGTCGAGGCGGCGGGACCGAGCGACGAGGTGGTGACCGATCGCGGGCTGACCGTGCTGGTCGATCGCAAGGCGTCGCTGTTCCTGATCGGCACCACGATGGATTACGAGGTCAAGGACCTGTCAGCCGGCTTCGTGTTCGTGAACCCGAACGAGAAGGGCCGCTGCGGCTGCGGCGAAAGCTTCCACGTCTGACCGGCCCGGTCGGACCGATCAGCGGGCCGGCCGGCGGAGCGGGCCACGCACCGTCGGAATCGTCCTGGTGAACAGGCAGACGCTTTCCGCCCGCGCCGACCAGAGGAACTGGTCGATCACCGTCACCCGATCCAGCCGGTAGCCGGCCTCGGCGAGCAGCCGAGCATCCTGTGCCAACGCCGTCGGGTTGCAGCTCACATAGATGACTGTCCCGACGTTGGACCCTGCAAGCTCGCGGGCCTGGGCACCGGCGCCGGCATGCGGCGGATCGAGCACGATCGCGGCCGCACCCGCAAAGTCACGCGCCATCACGGGTTGGCGGTTCAGGTCGCGCTGGGTGATCTCGACCCGGTGTCCGGATCCCGCGGCACGCACGCAGGCCACCGACGCCTGGTCGCCTTCGTAGGCGATCACCCGGGCGCGGGTGGCGAGCGGGAAACTGATGGTGCCGCAGCCCGCATACAACTCCACGATCCGGGCGCTGCGCGGCAGCCGGTCGGGGAGGGCGGCCAGCACCGCATCGGTGATCGCGCGCTCACCTTCCAGGGTCGCCTGCATGAAGGTCCCGGCAGGCGGCGTGATCGTCACGCCGCCAAAACTATGGATCGACGGCGCCAGGCTGCACAGGGTTTCCACGACCGCCCGGCCGCCCGCCAGCTGCCAGGCGATCCGGGGGACGCCCTGAGCGGCCGCGAACTCGGCAAGGATGGTGCGGTCGCGCGGCACCATCTCGGCGTCGGTCGAAAGCAGGATGTCGGGCCCGCTCTCCAGCATGTTGACGCTGGCGGAACCGGATTTCCGCAATCCCTGCAATCGGGTCAGCACGAGCTGGAGCGGCGCGATCAGCTCGAACAACCGCGGCAACAGCACGTGGCATTCGGTCAGCGCGACCACCTCGTCGCTGCCACGCGCATGCAGCCCGATGATCACGCCCTCCGGTCCGCGCCTGACCGCCAGGTCCATGCGCCGCCGCGTCGAGGGCGGGCTTTGCACGGCCAGGATCTCGGCAGGCGGAGTAAAGCCGGCGTTGCGCAGGGCGTCGCGGACCAGTCCGGTCTTCCAGGCAAGGGCGGCCGCTCGGTCGAGATGCTGCAGCACGCAGCCGCCGCAGCGTCCGAACAGCCGGCATGGTGGCGTCACCCGATCCGGGCTGGCCTCGAGCACCTGCCCGGCGATCGCCCGGCCGCGCCCGACCGGGTGGACCATGACGGTCTCGCCGCCGAGCGCGTATGCGACGTGCAGTGGCGCACCTCGTTCCCGCGAAACACCGTCGCCCTCGCTGCCGAGGCTGTCGATGCGGACGCTGTAGGAGGGCTCGGCGCCGGCGGCGGACACCGCGGGTGCGGCATCCGGGAGGCGGTCAGTCCTGGTCAAAGGTGATGTCGGGATGGTCCTGCTCGACATCCACAGCCTCCGGCTGACGCACCCGCCTGGGCAGGCGCATGAACGCCGGGACCTCGTCACCGAACCCGATCAACGCCGGACCCAGATCGTCCGGACGATGCCGCGTCTCGCGTCTGCCGTCGGCGGCGCGCCCATCCTGGCCCCGGACGTCCTGGCCCCGGGCGTCCTGAACCGGCCGATGATCCGGTGCCCGCTCGGGCCGGCGCTCGGTCTGCGGCCGACGTGTGTCGGCGCCCCGATCCGGCGTCCCGGCGCCACGCGCAGGCTCGGCCCGACGCCGTTGATCCGGACGCTCCCGCGAGTCGGGACGCGGCAATTCGGCAGCGTCACGCGGCGTACGATCACGCGCCGGCGCGAGCCGCTTCTCGTCCGGTTGCCGCTCCGCGTGACGTTCTGGCGGCGCGCTGCCCGAACGGCCGTCCCGCCGGTCCGGAGTTTTCGGACGACCCCGGCCACCACCACGACGGCCGCGATCATCCTCGGACCAGGCGGCGGTGGTGATGCCCTCGACCTCGAGCAGCGGGATGGAATGGCCGGTCAGCTTCTCGATCGCCGCGACGAAACCGCGATCGTACGGCGTGGCCAGCGTGTAGGCGTGGCCGGATCGTCCCGCGCGCCCGGTGCGGCCGGTGCGATGGACGTAATCCTCGGCATGGATCGGCACGTCGAAATTGAACACGTGGCTCAGCCCGCCGATGTCGATGCCGCGGGCGGCCACGTCGCTGCACACCAGCAGCTTGATCTCGCCTTGCTTGAACTTCTCGAGCGTCGAGGTGCGCACGCTCTGCGGCAGGTCGCCATGCAGCGCGCCGGCAGAGAAGCCGTGTTTCGTCAGCGACTTGTACAGCACGTCGACGTCGCGCTTGCGGTTGCAGAAGATCAGCGCGTTCAGCACGTCCTCGGCGCGGATCAGCCGGCGCAACGCCTTGCGCTTGTCGACCTCCTCCACCACGGCCAGGCCCGCGATGATCGTCGTCGCCATCTCGGACGGACGACTGACCGAGATCTCCTTCGGGTTCGTCAGGAACGCGTCGGCAAGCCTGCGAATCTCCGGCGCCATGGTGGCCGAGAAAAACAGTGTTTGCCGGGTCGGCGACAGCAGCGTGACGATGCGCTCGACGTCGGGGATGAACCCCATGTCGAGCATGCGGTCGGCCTCGTCGATCACCAGCGTGCGGGTCTGCGTCATCAGCAGGCCGCCACGCTCGAACAGATCGAGCAGCCGACCCGGCGTCGCGATCAGCACGTCGACGCCGGCATTCAGCGCCGCCTTCTGGTCCTGCATGCTCTCGCCGCCGATCAGCAGGGCGTGCGTCAGCTTCGTGTACTTGCCGTACATCACGAAGTTCTCGGCGACCTGCAAAGCGAGCTCGCGCGTCGGCTCCAGGATCAGCGAGCGCGGCATCCGGGCACGCGCGCGCGATCCGGAGAGGATGTCGAGCAGCGGCAGGGTGAAGCTTGCGGTCTTGCCGGTGCCGGTCTGGGCGACGCCCAGCACGTCCCGGCCGGCCAGCACGAACGGGATCGCCTGCGCCTGGATCGGGGTGGGATGCCGGTAACCCATCTCCTCGATCGCCCGCAGGATCGGCTCGGACAGCCCGAGGGTCGAGAACAGCGGCAGCGCCTCGGCCTCGGTGACCGGCGGATTGACCATCACGACGTCAGCCATCGAATCGTGTGAACGCGACGGAACGTCCTGCGCGTCGCTCTCCGCGTCCTCGACGTCCGGGGTCCGTGCGACGGCCGCGCCGGAACCGGCACCACCGACATGCATCGGCGCACCGGTCAGCTCGACAGACTCCGCCTCGGGCTCGCCCTGCACCTGGCTCGGCTGCGGGTTTTCCACCTCAGCGACGTCGGCGACAGCCTCCCCGACCGGTTCCGCCTTGGGCATGGCGGAGGTCTCGGACGCCACCGCCGGGGCCGCGTCGGGTGCTGCGTCTGGCACCGGCTCGGCTGCCGCGACCGGCACGGCAGCGTCCGACACGCCCGTCGAGTCGCCAGGAACCGGAACCGCCTTCTTGCGGGTCCGGCGCACCGGGGCTCGTTTTTTCGGAGTCGGGTCAACGGTCTGACCGTCGGTCTTCGGGGTCGGGTCAGCAGTCTGACCTTCGGTCGCGCCGGGTATGGTGTCGCTCAAAACTTTCTCGAACCTGTCAGTTAGCGGAACAAGGAGGCGTGCCGCTTGGCGTCGGCCGCGGACGCAGCGGACAGGTCGGCGGTAGGCTTGACGTCCCGGCTGCGATGTCGCCTGCTTGATGCGCAGCTCGCCGGAGGCCCGGAACCAACCACTCCAGGAACCTGGCGCCAGCAGGCCGGGCGATGCTGCGTATCCTCATATAAGCCAGAAAAGTCAAGCTTCCAGCCGCCGGTGGACGCACAACCCGTTTCGTGGGCGGTCGTTTTATCCAAGGCGGGAACCGGCCTCCCATGGCCTCCGTTCAGCCAGTTCCGGTCACGATGAGGTGCACAGCTTGTCATACTCTCCGCTCGCCATCGAGGATTACGCGCTCATCGGCGATTGCGCGAGTTGTGCCCTGGTCGGTCGCAATGGATCTATCGACTGGCTGTGCTGGCCGAGGTTCGATAGTGCTGCATGCATGGCGGCGCTGGTCGGCACCGAGGATAACGGCCGCTGGCTGCTGGCGCCGGCCGGCCCAGCCAGCAGCACCCGGAGCTACCGCGACAGCGGCCTCGTGCTGGAGACGATATTCGACACCGATGGCGGGCAGGTCGCGGTGATCGATTTCATGCCGGTTGATGCACCGGCGCCGACCATCGTGCGGATCGTCGAAGGCCGCAGCGGGCAAGTCGACATGACCAGCGAGCTCAAGCTGCGCTTCGATTACGGCGCATCGGTGCCCTGGGTCACCCGGATGGCCGACCAGTCCGGCACCACCTCGATCGCCGGCCCGGCTCTTGTCGTGCTGCGTACCGAGGCGCCGCTCGAGGGCGAGGACATGCGCACCGTGTCGCGTTTCAGCGTGGCCGAGGGCCAGCGCATCAGCTTCGTGATGAGCTACGGCCCATCGCACCGGGAGGCGCCGGAACCGGTCGACGTCGATGCCGCCCTCCAGCACACCCAGTCGTTCTGGGAAAACTGGGCCGCACGCTGCGCCTATGAGGGACCGCACAAGAAGGCCGTGCTGCGTTCGCTCGTGACCCTCAAGGCGCTGACCTACGCCGAGACCGGCGGCATCGTCGCGGCGGCCACGACGTCGTTGCCCGAGCAGATCGGCGGCCCGCGGAACTGGGACTACCGGTTCTGCTGGCTGCGCGATGCCACCCTCACGCTGATGGCGATGATGTCGGGTGGCTACTACGACGAGGCGAGGCGCTGGCGGGACTGGCTGCACCGGAGCATCGCCGGCAGCCCGGGGCAGCTGCAGATCATGTACGGGATCGCCGGCGAGCGGCAGCTGATGGAGTGGGAGGTACCCTGGCTCGCGGGCTACGAGGGATCGCTGCCGGTGCGGGTCGGCAACGCTGCCGCCGGACAGCTGCAGCTCGACGTGTATGGCGAGGTGATCAGCGCGCTGCATCTGGCCCGTCGCGAGAACCTGCGCGAGGCGAATTACGGCTGGTCGCTGCAGGTCGGGCTGCTCGAACATCTCGAGACCATCTGGGAAGAGCCGGACGAGGGCATGTGGGAGGTTCGCGGCGGCCGCAAGCAATTCACCGTCTCGAAGGCGTTCTGCTGGATGGCGTTCGATCGCTCGATCAGCGACATCCAGGATTACGGCCTGCCCGGCCCGCTGGAGCGCTGGCGTGGGGTGCGCGACAAGATCCACGCGATGATCTGCGAGCAGGGGTTCAACCGGGAAAAGAACAGCTTTACCCAGGCCTTCGGCTCGAACTCGCTCGATGCGGGCCTGCTGCTGCTGCCCGTGATCGGCTTCCTGCCGCCAGAGGATCCGCGCATCGTCGGCACCGTCGAGGCGGTCGAGCGAGAGCTCCTGGTCGACGGCTTCGTGCTGCGTTACCGCACCGACGAGACCGCGGACGGCTTGAGCGGCGGCGAGGGCGCGTTCCTGGCCTGCAGCTTCTGGCTGGTGGATAGCTACGTGCTTCTGGGCCGCTACGCCGAGGCGGAGGCGTTGTTCGAGCGGCTCTGCGGGCTGTCGAACGATCTCGGCCTCCTCGCCGAGGAATACGACCCGCATCTGCGCCGCCAGGTCGGCAATTTCCCGCAGGCATTCTCGCATGTGGCGCTGGTCAGTGCGGCGGTGCATCTGCGCGACCGCACGGTGCCGGTCCGCGGCGAGCTCGACCAGGCCGCGTAGGAACACGGCGATGCCCGGTCTCGGTGCGTCACGCCCAAGCCACTGGCTTGCACACGCGACGAGCCCGGTGACGGCGCGGCACCACCCGAAATCGACGATGCGGTTCTCCTGAACAGGATCCCGTTCCGCCCGCTCCGACTGGTCGGAGGCACGATCCTGACCGCCGTCTGTGCGCTGACCGTCCATGCGGCTGCCGTCCAGCTGCTCCACCTGCCCGGCAGTGCCGACTACCCGGCGGGCGGGCTGCTCGTGTTCCTGACGCAGGCGGCGATGGCGGTCGCAGCCCTGGTCGTGTGGCGCCTGGCGACACCCTCACTCGACGGTCTGTCGAAGCCAGCTCGATGCCTGCTGCTGTTCGTGCTGCTGGCGATGCTCTTCCAGAGGTTGATCCGCCATCCCCTGATGGATGCCGTGGTCACCACCGCCTGGAGCTACTCCTTCCTGGCGAACCTGCCGGCGCTGGTGCCTTTCCTGGTGATCGCCTGCCTTGTCGGCTGGACGACACCGCGCCCGCTCCGGCCTTGGCAGTTGATCGTCTCCGGTCTTGCCATCGCCGTGCTGGCGTTTCCGGTCGGCGGCATGCTGGCCGCCTGGCTGTCACGCCCACTCCTGGCCTCCGCCGGCGACCTCGCTCATGCGGCCGTCTATACGATGCCGTACGGGATGCATGTCCTGGTGCCCGCCTACGTCACCGCCCTCGAGCCGGCGACCGCCACGGTGGCACTGGCGGGCCTGGTCTGGGACCGTCTGCCCGGCGGCACGTATGCCCGCATAGCCGGCTTCAGCGTGCTGGTGATGGTGCTCGACCTCCACCTGTTGCAGCCGCTCGTGGTTCTGGCGACCGAGGGCCCCGATCGCGGTTCGGCGCTGGTGGGTATCGGCCAGTCCTGGCTGGCCACCCTGGTGCAGAGCATGCTCGGCGCGGCAACCTGGGCATTCTCGGTTGCCGGAAGCCGGCCTCTCCACCGCCCCGTGCGCCAGTCCGGATGACAGCCGCCGCACGACCTTGGGATGGGGCGTCCCGGGCGAGCCTGCGACGCGCTGCCGGATCGACCTGGCGTCAGAAGGAGTGATCGAGCGAGGCGATCACCACGACCAGGATGCCGAGCAGCAGGGTGACGCTGACCAGCGACCGGATCGTGTCGAAGCTCGCCTGCTGCGGCCGGATCGCGCGCCGCACCTTCCGGAACGGCCCGAAGAACGCGTAGGCAAAGATCCCGGCGATCACCACGCCCAGGGTTTGCATCGCCTGGATGTGCCAGTCCGGGTTGGAGAAGCCGCCAAGCGGGACGGCAAGCATCGCCCAGCCGGTGATCAGCACCAGCGGCATGACGTGCCAGACCAGGCGGAAGTAGCGCCGCAGGGTCTGGAGCTGCACCGAGTTGCGCTGCGTCGTGTCGAGCAGGCCGAGGCTGGGGCGCAGCACGAACAGGGCGTAGGCCGCACCACCCAGCCAGGCCGCCATGCCGAGAAGATGGACGGCCAGCACCAGGCCCCAGAGGATCGTGCCGCCGGGTGAGGTCACCGTATTCGCGAGAGTGTTGGAGTTCATGGCGGCCTCGTGCGTTGCGGTCTGGCGGACAGGTTTCAGGCGCGCGGATGCAACACGCCCCGACCGCGCAGGGCAAGAGGAGAGACTGCGCATGAACCCGATTCCCCCCTCGCTCGAGCTCCTGACGCCGGACCAGATGGCACGCATAGACCGCCACGCCGCCGACACCGTTCCGGGCGGGGTGCAGGCGTTGATGCAGCATGCCGGGCGGGCGGTGGCGCGCGCGGCGATGCGGCATACGAAGCCGTCCCCGACGCTGGTGCTGTGCGGTCCGGGCAACAATGGCGGTGACGGGTATGTCGCCGCACGGCTGCTGGCACAGCAGGGGTGGCCGGTGTCGGTGGCGGCGTTTGCGCCACCCCGGGCCGGCAGCGATGCGGCAGGGGCGGCGGCGGATTGGCGCGGTCCTCTGGTGGAGTTCGGACCCGGGCAGGCGGCGCGGGCCGGGCTGGTGATCGATGCGGTGTTCGGCGCCGGGCTCGCGCGGCCGGTGGAGGGCGTGATCGCCGAAACCCTGGCTGCGGCCGGGCGCCTGCTGGCGGTCGACACGCCGAGCGGCGTCGACGGCGCGACCGGGGCGGTCCGTGGCTACGCGCCCCAGGCCTGGATGACGGTCACGTTCCATCGCCGCAAGCCGGGCCACCTGCTGCTGCCCGGACGGGCATTGCTGGGGCGGCTTGAACTGGCCGATATCGGCATCCGCGGGCACCCGGACGACGTCGCCATCGCCGCCTGGCACAACCAGCCGGGATTGTGGCGGCTGCCGGAGGTCGGCGCAGAGAGCCACAAATACAGCCGCGGCGTGGTCAGCGTGTGCGGTGGCGCGCACATGACCGGCGCCGCCCGGCTCTCGGCGGCGGGCGCACGCGGCGCCGGCGCCGGGCTGGTGCGGATCGCCGCCGAGCACGGCGCCGACATCTACCGGATGGGCGCCGCCGGGCTGATCGTGGATGAACAGCCGCTGGCGGAGCTGCTCGAGGATGAGCGCCGACACGTCTGGGTATGCGGCCCGGGTCTCGGGGCGGACGAGGTCCGGGCGACGCTGCCGGCATTGCTGGCGGCGGGGCGGCAGGTGGTGGCGGATGCCGGGGCGCTCACCGAGGCGGCCGGCTCACCGGAGCGACTGCGCGGGGTGAGTGTCGCCACGCCGCATGCGGGCGAGTTCCGCAAGGTGTTCGGCGACCCCGGCGACGACCGGGCAGGGGCCGCCCGCCGGGCGGCGGCGTCGTTCGGTGGCGTGCTGCTGCTGAAGGGCTCCGACACCATCGTGGCCGCCCCCGACGGCCGGATCTCGATCAACGACAACGCGACCGCCTGGCTCGGCACCGCCGGATCGGGCGACGTGCTGTCGGGGATCGTCGCTGCGTGCCTGGCCGGGGGCATGGAGCCGTTCGAGGCGGCCTCGGCAGCGGTGTGGCTGCATGGCGAGGCCGGCCGGCTGGCGGGCGACGGTCTGATTGCCGAGGACCTGCCGCTGCATCTGCCGGACGCCTGCAAGAGGGCGCGCGAGATGTGCGCCGGGCTGCCCTTGCCTCTCGCGGGCTTGATTAGCGGGGGCGCGTGAGCTAAGGCCGGCCCTCGCGGAAGCGGGTTGGCGGCTCGGCAGCAGCACCCAGGCGGGCGTGGTGAAATTGGTAGACACGCCAGATTTAGGTTCTGGTGGCGCAAGTCGTGGGGGTTCAAGTCCCTCCGCCCGCACCAGTCTTGCCCGTTCCAGCTTGGCCAGGGCCAGCCAGCCTGACCACGCCGGCTTCCGGTCCAGCCCCATCGCCGACGCTCCGCGCAATCGGGTCGTCGGCAGCGTCGTATGAACACGAGAGGATTGCCTGGCTCATGCAGGTCACTGAAACCCTTAACCAGGGTCTGAAGCGCGGCTTCACCGTGGTGGTGCCGGCAAGCGAGCTGGAGAGCAAGCGCACCGCCAAGCTGACCGAGCTCGGTCGCACCATGAAGCTGGCCGGGTTCCGTCCGGGCAAGATCCCGCTTGCGGTGGTCCGGCAGCGCTACGGCACCGCCGTAACCGGCGAGATCCTCGAGCAGACGGTCAACGACGCGACCCGCGACCTGATGACCGAGCGCGGCCTGCGGCAGGCGAGCCAGCCCAAGGTCGAGCTGGTCAGCGGCGCCGAGCCGACCGGCGCCACCGACCTCGAATTCACCGTCGAGCTGGAGCTGCTGCCGGAGATCGTGCAGCCCGACCTGACGCAGCTGTCGCTGACCCGCCTGAAGGCCGAGCCGGATCCGGCGACGGTCGACAAGGCGCTGGCCGACATCGCCAAGCGCCAGCGCAGCTTCGAGACCATCGAGGAGACCCGCGGGGCCACCACCGGCGAAGTGCTGACGGTCGATTTCCTCGGCAAGGTCGAGGGCGTCCCGTTCGAGGGCGGCGAGGCCCAGGACGTCAATGTCGAGATCGGCGGCGAGGGCTTCATCCCCGGTTTCGCCGAGCAGCTCGACGGGCTGGCGCCGGGCGAGAGCCGCACCATCGAGGTGACCTTCCCCGAGGACTACCAGGCCACCGAGCTCGCCGGGAAGCTGGCCACCTTCGACATCACCGCCAAGGCCCTGAAGCGCGCCATCGAGCCGGCGATCGACGACGACCTCGCCAAGAAGCTCGGCTTCGAGGGGCTGGAGCAGGTCCGCGAGGCTTTGTCCGGCCAGGTCAGGCAGGAATACGACCAGATGTCTCGCATGCGGATCAAGCGCGAGCTGCTCGACCAGCTGGCCCTGCAGACGCCGTTCGATGCGCCGGAAGGCATGGTCGAGGGCGAGTTCCAGTCGATCTGGTCGCGCGTCGAGCAGGACCAGAAGGCCGGCCGCCTGGACGAGGAAGACAAGGATAAGGACGAGGCGACGCTGCGGTCCGACTACCGCCGGATTGCCGAGCGCCGGGTGAAGCTGGGGCTGCTGCTCGCCGAGATCGGCCGGTCCAATGGCGTCACCGTGACCTCCGACGAGATGGTGCGCGCGATGCGGGCCGAGGCCAGCCGCTACCCGGGGCAGGAGGCGCAGGTCATCGACTTCTTCCGGCAGAACCCGCAGGCGGCGGAAACCCTGCGCGGGCCGATTTTCGAGAACAAGGTCGTCGACTACGTGCTCGAGCTGGCCAAGGTCGAGGAGAAGGTCGTGACCCCCGAGGAGCTGGCCGAGATCCCGCCGGCCGAACTCTAAGGCCTGACCCCAAGGCAGGCGCCGGGACTAGCACGGGCGCATTTAGTCTCTATCTTGTGTGGACCGGATGCCCAGGCGCCATCAAACGAGCCGGCCGGCATGGGGCGTCATCCCCCATGCCGGGCCAGCCACCTCAGGTCAGGATTAGAGCAGATGTGGGACCGTGATCCCGTCGAGATCTACAACAACGCCCTGGTGCCGATGGTGGTCGAGCAGACCTCCCGCGGCGAGCGGGCGTTCGATATCTATTCGCGGCTGCTGCAGGACCGCATCATCTTCCTGACCGGGCCGGTGTACGACCAGGTCGCCGCTGTGATCTGCGCCCAGCTGCTGCATCTGGAGAGCGTCAACCCGACGAAGGAGATCTCCTTCTACATCAACAGCCCGGGCGGTGTGGTGTCGGCCGGGCTCGCGATCTACGACACGATGCAGTACATCCGCAGCCCGGTGAACACGCTCTGCATCGGGCAGGCCGCGTCGATGGGCTCGCTGCTGCTTGCGGCCGGTGCCAAGGGCAAGCGGCTGGCACTGCCGAATGCCCGCGTGATGGTGCACCAGCCTTCGGGTGGTGCGCAGGGCCAGGCCAGCGACATCGAGATCCAGGCCAAGGAGATACTCTATCTCCGCCAGCGCCTGAACGAGATCTACGAGACCCACACCGGCCAGACGCTGGAAGAGATCGAGCGCAAGCTCGAGCGCGACAGCTACATGTCGGCGCTGGAGGCCAAGGAGTTCGGCATCGTCGACGAGGTGCTGCAGAACCGGCCGGTGCCGTCGTCCGAGGATGCTGCCAACCGCGGTTGAGACTGGCGGCGCCGCTCCAGGCGCCCCATGTCAGCCCGTGCGACGGATGGCCGGACTGCCGAACGCGTCCTCTCGGTTGCGTGATGCGGCGATCCGGTCGATCCTCGGCACTTGATGAAGTTTCTGGGGCAGGTCTAGTCTGCCCGGCTTGACCCATGACGGCGCGACCCGGCCGCCGTTGGGGTAGGAGTGGCCATGACCAAGTCGAGCGACTCGAAGAACACCCTGTACTGCTCGTTCTGCGGCAAGTCGCAGCACGAGGTGCGGAAGCTCATCGCCGGTCCAACCGTGTTCATCTGCGACGAGTGCGTCGAGCTGTGCATGGATATCATCCGCGAGGAGCACAAGACCCACCTGGTGAAGTCGCGGGATGGGGTGCCGACGCCGAAGGAGATCTGCAAGGTCCTGGACGACTACGTGATCGGCCAGTTCCATGCCAAGAAGGTGCTCTCCGTCGCCGTCCACAACCACTACAAGCGGCTGGCTCACGGCGCCAAGAACAACGACGTCGAGATTGCCAAGTCGAACATCCTGCTCGTCGGCCCGACCGGCTCGGGCAAGACGCTGCTGGCTCAGACCCTGGCCCGCATCCTCGACGTGCCGTTCACCATGGCTGACGCCACGACGCTGACCGAGGCAGGCTATGTTGGTGAGGATGTCGAGAACATCATCCTCAAGCTGTTGCAGTCGGCCGATTACAACGTCGAGCGGGCGCAGCGCGGCATCGTGTATATCGACGAGATCGACAAGATCAGCCGCAAGTCGGACAACCCCTCGATCACCCGCGACGTGAGCGGCGAGGGCGTACAGCAGGCCCTGCTCAAGATCATGGAGGGCACGGTCGCCTCGGTGCCGCCGCAGGGCGGACGCAAGCACCCGCAGCAGGAATTCCTGCAGGTCGACACCACCAACATGCTGTTCATCTGCGGCGGCGCCTTTGCGGGCCTCGAGAAGATCATCGGTGCGCGTGGCAAGGGTGCCGGCGTCGGGTTCGGTGCCCACGTGCAGGCACCGGAGGAGCGTCGGACCGGCGCCATCCTGCGCGACGTCGAGCCGGAGGACCTGCTGAAGTTCGGGCTGATCCCGGAATTCATCGGTCGCCTGCCGGTGGTTGCCACCCTCGAGGACCTCGACGAGCCGGCGCTGATCGAGATCCTGACCAAGCCGAAGAACGCGCTGGTCAAGCAGTACGCACGGCTATTCCAGATGGAGGGCGTTAAGCTTTCCTTCACCGAGGACGCGCTAAAACACATCGCGCTCAGGGCGATCGCCCGCAAGACCGGCGCGCGCGGCCTGCGCTCGATCATGGAGGCGATTCTGCTCACCACGATGTTCGACCTGCCCGGACTCGAGAATGTCGACGAAGTGGTGATCAACCGCGACGTCGCCGAGAGCAAGGCGAACCCGGTGTTCGTGTATGGGCAGGAGCGGCCGGCGGAGCAGTCCGCCTAACCCGCTTCTGGCGGCGCCTGGATCGGGAAGCGCTCCACCCTTGCGGCGTCGACCTGCCGTGCCGACATGCTTCATGACGAGGGCATGACACTACATCATGCCTTGCCGGATCCGGGCGCGCCGTAACGGGCGTCCGGGCCGGGACTGTCCTTCAGGAGGTCAAGATGGTGAACGAGTCCGACAAGAAGCCCGAGGGCTCCAGACACGGCAACGACAACCCGGAATCCGATACCGCTCCGCAGGTCTCGGACGACACGACGCCCCTGGCAGCTGCTTCGCTCGAGGCGGTCACGGCAGGGGATGGAGAGGGGAGCAGCGGCCTCGCCGAGATGACGCTGGCGGTGCTGCCGCTGCGCGACATCGTCGTGTTCCCGCACATGATCGTGCCGCTCTTCGTCGGGCGCGAGAAGTCGGTTCGGGCGCTGGAGGCGGTCACCAAGGAGGACAAGCAGATCCTCCTGGTCGCACAGCGCAATGCATCCCAGGACGATCCGACCGCCGACGACATCTACCGGTGCGGCACCGTGTCGACCATCCTTCAGTTGCTGAAGCTGCCTGATGGCACGGTTAAGGTGCTGGTCGAGGGCGGCCGCCGGGCGCGGATCCGCGAGTTCCGCGAGACCGAGAGCCATTTCGAAGCGGTCATCGAAGAGTTGCCGGAGGCCGCACCCGTGGAAGGTGGCGAGGTCGAAGCGCTGGGTCGCACGGTGGTCGGCCAGTTCGAGCAGTACATCAAGCTGAACAAGAAGATCGCGCCCGAGGTGCTGGTTTCGCTGAACCAGATCGAGGAGCCGAGCAAGCTCGCCGACACGATTGCCAGCCACCTGAACCTCAAGATCTCCGAGAAGCAGGAGCTGCTCGAGACGCTGCCGGTCGCCGAGCGGCTTGAGCGGGTGTTCGCGCACATGGAGGCCGAGATCGGCGTGCTCCAGGTGGAGAAGCGCATCCGTAACCGCGTCAAGCGGCAGATGGAAAAGACCCAGCGCGAGTACTACCTGAACGAGCAGCTGAAGGCGATCCAGAAGGAGCTCGGCGACGGCGAGGAGGGCAAGGATGAGACTTCCGAGCTCGAGGACAAGATCAAGAAGACCAAGTTCACCAAGGAGGCGCTCGACAAGGCCACCGGCGAGCTGAAGAAGCTGCGTGCGATGAGCCCGATGTCGGCGGAGTCGACGGTGGTGCGCAACTACCTCGACTGGATGGTGTCGATCCCCTGGAAGAAGCGCTCCAAGGTCCGCAACGACATCGGTGAGGCCGAGAAGGTGCTCGATGCCGACCATTACGGTCTCGAGAAGGTCAAGGAGCGGATCCTCGAATACCTCGCTGTGCAAAGCCGTGCCAACAAGCTGAAGGGGCCGATCTTGTGCCTGGTCGGGCCTCCGGGTGTCGGCAAGACCTCGCTCGGCAAGTCGATCGCCAAGGCGACGGGCCGCAACTTCGTGCGCATGTCGCTGGGCGGCGTGCGTGACGAGGCCGAGATCCGCGGTCATCGGCGCACCTATATCGGTTCGATGCCCGGCAAGGTGATCCAGGGCATGAAGAAGGCGAAGAGCTCGAACCCGTTGTTCCTGCTCGACGAGATCGACAAGCTCGGTGCCGACTGGCGCGGCGATCCGTCCTCGGCGTTGCTCGAGGTGCTGGATCCGGAGCAGAACAGCACGTTCGCCGATCACTACCTGGAGGTCGATTACGACCTCTCGGACGTGATGTTCGTGACCACGGCGAACAGCCTGAACATGCCGCAGCCTTTGCTCGACCGCATGGAGATCATCCGCATCCCCGGCTACACCGAGGACGAGAAGGTCGAGATCGCCAAGCGGCATCTGCTCGCCAAGCAGACCGAGGCGCACAGCCTGAAGCCGGACGAGTGGTCGCTGTCGGACGACGCCCTGCGCGAGCTGGTACGGACCTATACCCGCGAGGCCGGCGTCCGGAATCTAGAGCGCGAGATCGCCAACCTGGCGCGCAAGGCGGTGAAGGAGATCGTCACCGGCAAGGCCAAGAAGGTCACCATCACCAAGAAGAACCTCGAGAAATATGCCGGGGTGAAGCGGTTCCGCTACGGCGAGGCCGAGAGCGAGGACATGGTCGGTGTGGTGACCGGCCTGGCTTGGACCGAGGTGGGCGGCGAGATCCTGACCATCGAGAGCGTCATGCTGCCCGGCAAGGGGCTGGTGAAGACCACCGGCAAGCTCGGCGACGTGATGCAGGAGAGCGTGTCTGCGGCGCTGTCGTACGTGCGCAGCCGCTCGCTCAGCTTCGGCATCAAGCCGACGCTGTTCGAGAAGCGGGACTTCCACGTGCACGTGCCGGAGGGGGCTACCCCGAAGGATGGTCCGTCAGCCGGTATCGCCATGGCGACCTCGCTGGTCAGTGTCATGACCGGGATCGCGATCCGGCGCGACATCGCCATGACCGGTGAGATCACGCTGCGCGGTCGCGTGCTGCCGATCGGCGGGCTGAAGGAGAAGCTGCTGGCGGCGATGCGGGCCGGGATCACCACGGTGTTCTTCCCGAAGGACAACGAGAAGGACATCGCCGAAATTCCCGACTCGGTGAAGAAGGCGATCAAGCTGATCCCGGTGGCACATGTGGACGAGGTGATTCGTCAGGCTCTGGTGCGTAACCCCGAGGCGATCGAGTGGGAGGAGCCGGCTGAAGCGGTGGCTGCTCCGGCCGTGGCGGTACAAAGCCCGTCTCTGCCGCACTGAACGCGAGCGGGCGGGGCGGCATGCGGTCGCCCCCCTGTTGTGGCCATCCTGCCTCAGTATGCTGGCGGTCTCTCGGGTGGTTCGTTGACGTGGCAGAACGGTGACCGGTAACGTCGGGTTCGCCTGGAGCAGAGTGTTGGCTCCACGGGCGCAATCATGAAAGGCCGTCCATGGAGAAGCCCCTCAACAAGCAGGAGTTGATATCTGCTGTCGCGGACGAGGCGGACCTGCCCAAGGCGAAAGCCGGCGAGGCGGTCGACGCGGTGTTCGCGGCAATCGAGAAGGCATTGAGGAACAAACAGGAAGTTCGGTTGGTCGGCTTCGGCACCTTCGTCGCGGCTGCACGCAAGGCCGCGAAAGGGCGCAACCCGCGCACCGGCGAGGAGATCGACATCCCGGCCTCGACGTCGGTCCGTTTCAAGGCGGGCAAGACGCTGAAGGACGCTGTCAGCTAAGTCGGGCAGCTAGGTTGGGCAGCTGGTCGGGCAGCCAGGTCGGCTAGCCAGGCGGGCGGTTAGCTCAGTGGTAGAGCGTCTCGTTTACACCGAGAGGGTCGGCGGTTCGAAACCGTCACCGCCCATTCCCCTAAGTCACGAAAGCCTCGCCGAGGTGCCTTGACGGGCCAAAGCCGGGTCTTTAAACCGCCGCTCACGCCAGTTGCGGGTGTAGCTCAGTTGGTTAGAGCGCCGGCCTGTCACGCCGGAGGTCGCGGGTTCGAGCCCCGTCACTCGCGCCACTGGTCATCGGATCCGATGACCAGTGCGCTCCGCAGGACAACCCCCCCCGGCCGACGTCAATCAGATGCTGCACCGCACTTGCGGCGCTCGGTGGTTGGATTAAGTTCTGTCGAGGCAGCGCCAGGGTCGTCCGCTTCGGGCAGCTTATTCCGCGAGGCGCCTTGCCTTCCGCGATACACGCTACGAGATCGGTGTCATGCAGACCCTGTTGTCAGATTATTTCCCGATCCTGGTGTTCGTCGTGATCGCTGCTGCGGTTTCGGCGGCGATGCTGGGCGGTTCGATGCTGGCAGGGCGGCAGAACCCGTATGCCGAGAAGGTCACCGCCTACGAGTGCGGCTTCGATGCGTTCGACGATGCCCGCCGCCGCTTCGACGTCCGCTTCTACCTGGTGGCCATCCTGTTCATCATCTTCGACCTGGAGGTGGCCTTCCTCTTTCCCTGGGCAGTCAGCCTCGGCCAGATCGGCCTGTTCGGCTTCCTGTCGATGCTCGGTTTCCTCGGCGTGCTGACCGTCGGTTTCATCTATGAGTGGCGCAAAGGCGCGCTGGATTGGGAATGAGCCGGTCATGAGCGAGAACCACACGATCTCTCCGTCCGTCGCCACCGGTGCTTCGATCGTCCGTTCCCCGGTGGTGGCCAGCGAGCCGGACGTGGTGGCCTGGAACCGGGAAGTCCTGGTACCTGGTCCGGCGCAGGACGCGGTCATCAAGGGCATCACCGGCGAGATCACCGAGAAAGGCTTCGTCGTTGCGAACGTCGACAAGCTGGTGAACTGGGCGCGCACCGGCAGCCTGTGGCCGCTTTCGTTCGGGCTGGCCTGCTGTGCGGTCGAGATGATCCACGCCTTCATGCCGCGCTACGACCTGGACCGCATGGGCATCATCCCGCGCGGCAGCCCGCGTCAGGCAGACGTCATGATCGTGTCCGGCACGCTCACCAACAAGATGGCGCCGGCGATGCGCCGCATCTACGACCAGATGGCCGAGCCACGCTGGGTGATCAGCATGGGCAGCTGTGCCAACGGCGGCGGCTACTACCATTATTCCTACTCGGTGGTGCGCGGTTGCGACCGTATCGTCCCGGTCGACGTGTATGTGCCGGGCTGCCCGCCGACCGCCGAGGCGCTGGTGTATGGGATCCTGCAGCTGCAGAAAAAGATCCGCCGCACCGGGACCATCCTGCGTGGCTGACGCGTCCGCCCGGCTCGGCTCGCTGGCGGTTGCGCTGGCGACCGGCGTCCCCGGTATCGCTTCGGCCGGAGTGGAAAAGGGCGAGTTGGTCGTGCGCGTCGGGCGTGACGGGCTGATCGCCCTGATGACCCGCCTGCGTGACGATCCGCGGCTGGCCTTCCAGCAGATGATGGATCTGTGCGGGGTCGATTTCCCCGAGCGCGCCGAGCGTTTCGACGTGGTGTACAACCTGCTGTCGGTGACGCTGAACCAGCGCTGCCGGGTGATCGTCACCACCGACGAGGTCAATCCGGTGCCGTCCGTGCATCGCATCTGGTCGTCGGCGACCTGGTGGGAGCGCGAGTGCTACGACCTGTTCGGGGTGCTGTTCTCCGACCAGCCGGACCTGCGCCGCATCCTCACCGATTACGGCTTCGAGGGTCATCCGTTGCGCAAGGATTTCCCACTCACCGGGTACGTCGAGGTCCGTTACGACGTCGACCGTCGCCAGGTGATCTACGAGCCCGTCAAGCTGACGCAGGATTTCCGCAATTTCGATTTCGTCTCGCCGTGGGAGGGCATGATGACCCTGCCGGGTGACGAGAAGGCGCATCAGGATCGCCAGGGCATCGTGGCCGGTCCGCCGGGCCAGGCGCGCTAGCCGGTGCCCGGACGCTGCCCCAGGAGCCGGACACGATGAGCGACATCATCCTGCACGACGACATTCCAGACACGATGATGCCCGATCAGGTCGGCGACGGGCGCAGCCTGAAAACCGTCGAGATCGACAGCCACTCGCTGAATTTCGGCCCGCAGCATCCGTCCGCGCACGGCGTGCTGCGGCTGGTGCTGGAGATGGACGGCGAGGTCGTCACCCGTGCGGTTCCGCATATCGGGCTGCTGCATCGCGGCACCGAGAAGCTTATCGAATACAAGACCTACATGAAGGCGCTGCCGTATTTCGATCGGCTCGATTACGTGTCGCCGATGTGCGAGGAGCAGGCCTTCGCGCTCGCCACCGAGAAGCTGCTCGGCATCGATATTCCCGACCGCGCCAAGTGGATCAGGACGATGTTCGCCGAGATCACCCGGGTGCTGAACCACATCCTCAGCGTGACCTCGTTCGCGCTCGATTGCGGCGCGCTTACGCCGGCGTTGTGGGGCTACGAGGAGCGCGAGAAGCTGCTCGAGTTCTACGAGGCGGCGTCCGGCGCGCGCTTCCATGCCAACTATTTCCGGCCGGGTGGTGTCGCGCGCGACCTGCCGGCCGGACTGACCGATCGGATTGCAGCCTGGACGCAGGAATATCCGAAATTCATCGACGATCTGGAGTCGATGCTGACCGGCAACCGGATCTGGAAGCAGCGAACCGTCGGGATCGGCGTGTTCACATCGGAGCAGGCGCTGGACTGGGGTTTCAGCGGGCCGTGCCTGCGCGCGTCCGGCGTGCCGTGGGATCTGCGCCGCGCCCAGCCGTACGACAACTACGACAAGGTCGAGTTCAACGTGCCGGTGGCGCGCAACGGCGACTGCTACGATCGCTATCTGGTGCGCATCGCCGAGATGCGCGAGAGCGTGCGGATCGTCGAGCAGTGCCTGGCGAAGATGCAGCCTGGGCCTATCAAGATCCAGGACACCAAGATCTCGCCGCCATCGCGCAAGGAGATGAAGCGCTCGATGGAGGCGCTGATCCATCACTTCAAGCTGTTCACCGAAGGCTATCATGTACCACCCGGTGCCACGTACACCGCGGTCGAAAGTCCGAAGGGCGAGTTCGGCGTGTATCTGGTGGCCGATGGCAGCAACCAGCCGTATCGGTGCAAGATCCGCTCGACAGGGTTTGCACATCTGCAGGCGCTCGACGAGCTGTCCAGGCGTCACATGCTGGCCGACACGGTCGCGATCATCGGGTCGCTCGATCTCGTGTTCGGCGAGATCGACAGGTAAGGCACGATGTCCGGTCAATTTTCCGCAGAGAATATCGGCCACGGCACGCCCGGCCATACGCCGCGTCCGGCAACCGACCACCAGGTGACAAGCTTCGTGTTCGACGCCGAGAGCGAACAGGAAATCGCGGCGATCCTGGCGAAGTATCCGGAAGGCCGGCAGGCAAGTGGCGTGTTGCCGCTGCTCTATGTCGTGCAGAGCCAGATGCGCCGCGAGAGTGGCAATGCCTGGGTGCCGCGCGTCGCGATGGACGCGGTGGCTGCGAGGCTGTCGATGCCGCCGATCCGCGTGTACGAGGTCGCCACCTTCTACCTGATGTTCAACACCAAGCCGGTCGGGCGGTACCACCTGCAGGTCTGCACCACAACGCCATGCTGGCTGCGTGGCTCGGACGACATCGTGGCTGCTGCGAAAGCGGCGGCGGGCGTTTCGGCGTTCGAGGAAGTCAGCGGCGACGGGTTGTTCAGCATGACCGAAGTCGAGTGCCTGGGTGCGTGCGCCAATGCGCCGATCCTGCAGGTCAATGACGACTACTACGAGGATCTCGACGGCCCCCGCACGGTGGCGCTGATCGAGGCGCTGCGTCGCGGAGAGAAACCCGAGCGCGGACCGACGATCGACCGGTATAATTCGGCACCTGTCGGTGGTCGCACGACGCTGCTCGAGGAGGTCGGCGAGCGCCACGCCGACGGTCAGCCGGGCAATCTGCCGGAGATCGAGCCCGGTGCCTCACCGGCAAACGTCTGAGCCTGGAGCGGGAACGATGCTGAAAGACCAGGACCGGATCTTCACCAACATCTACGGCCAGAACGACTGGCGGCTGGCTGGCGCCCGCGCACGCGGCGACTGGGACGGCACCACCGCCATCCTGGCACGCGGACGCGACGCGATCGTTGCCGAGATGAAGGCGTCCAACCTGCGCGGCCGCGGCGGCGCGGGATTCCCGACCGGCTTGAAATGGTCGTTCATGCCGAAGGTGTCGGACGGCCGGCCGTCGTATCTGGTCATCAACGGCGACGAGAGCGAGCCCGGCACCTGCAAGGATCGCGAGATCCTCAGGCACGAACCGCACAAGCTGATCGAGAGCGCGCTGATCGCCTCGTTCGCGATGGGCGCGCACACCGCGTACATCTATGTCCGCGGCGAGTTCTTCAACGAGACGCGGCATCTGCAGTTCGCGATCGACGAAGCCTACGCGGCTGGGCTGATCGGGAAGAACGCCTGCGGCTCCGGCTGGGATTTCGACTTCTTCGTGCATCGCGGCGCCGGCGCCTACATCTGCGGCGAAGAGACGGCACTGCTCGAAAGCCTCGAAGGCAAGAAGGGCCTGCCGCGGATGAAGCCGCCATTCCCGGCGGCGATGGGACTGTATGGCTGCCCGACGACGGTGAACAACGTCGAGAGCATCGCGGTATCGGCCACGATCCTGCGTCGTGGTGCGGCCTGGTTCTCCGCCCTCGGCCGGCCGAATAATTGCGGCACCAAGCTGATGGCGATCTCCGGTCACGTGAACCGGCCGTGCGTCGTCGAGGAAGAGCTCGGCATTCCGTTGCGCGAGCTGATCGAGACCCACGCCGGTGGTGTGCGTGGCGGCTGGGACAACCTGCTGGCGGTGATCCCCGGCGGCTGCTCGGTGCCGCTGCTGCCGAAGTCGGTGTGCGACACAGTGCTGATGGATTTCGACAGCCTGCGTGCAGAGAAGTCCGGGCTCGGCACCGCCGGCGTCATCGTCATGGATAAGTCCACCGACATCATCCGGGCGATCGCCCGCTTCTCGCGCTTCTACAAGCATGAGAGCTGCGGCCAGTGCACGCCGTGCCGGGAGGGCACCGGCTGGATGATGCGGGTGATGTACCGCATGGTCGAAGGCCGCGCCGAGCTCGAGGAGATCGACATGCTCGAGCAGGTCACCCGCCAGGTCGAGGGCCACACCATCTGCGCGCTCGGCGACGCGGCGGCCTGGCCGATCCAGGGTCTGATCCGGCACTTCCGTCCGGTGATGGAAGAGCGCATCAGGTCCTACAAGGCGACGCACGGGGCGTCCCGCCTGGCGCCGACGCCGGACAACCTGCCGGTGCCGACGGAAAACGTGATGGGCGCGCCGGTTCCGGTGGCGCCCACTCTTGTTGCAGCAGAGTAGGGGATCATGAAGGTCACCGTCGACGGGATCCAGGTCGAGATCGCCAACGGCTCGTCCGTGCTGCAGGCCTGCGAGGCGGCCGGCAAGGAGATCCCGCGCTTCTGCTATCACGAGCGCCTGTCGATCGCCGGCAACTGCCGCATGTGCCTGGTCGAAGTCGAGAAGGCGCCGAAGCCGGTGGCGTCGTGCGGCTATCCGGCTGCCGAGGGCATGGTGGTCAGGACCGACACCGAGGTGGTGCGCCGGGCGCGTCGCGCGGTCATGGAATTCCTGCTGATCAACCATCCGCTGGATTGCCCGATCTGCGACCAGGGCGGCGAGTGCGACCTGCAGGACCAGGCCTATTCCTACGGCGCCGACCACTCCCGCTACGCCGAGAACAAGCGCGCGGTGCAGGACAAGTATCTCGGGCCACTCGTGAAGACCGTGATGACGCGCTGCATCCAGTGCACGCGCTGCATCCGGTTCGCGTCCGAGGTGGCAGGCGTGCCTGAGCTCGGTGCGACGTCGCGCGGCGAGAACATGGAGATCACCACCTACGTCGAGAAGGCGCTCACCTCGGAGCTGTCCGGCAACCTGATCGACATCTGCCCGGTGGGCGCGCTGACCTCGAAGCCGTACGCCTTCATGGCGCGCCCATGGGAGCTGAAAAAGACCGACAGCATCGACGTGCTGGACGCGGTCGGCACCAACATCCGTATCCATGCGCGCGGGCCGGAAGTGCTGCGCATGCTGCCGCGGACCAATGACGAGGTGAACGAGGAGTGGATGGCCGACAAGGGCCGCTTCTCCTTCGACGGCTTCAAGCGCAAGCGGCTCGATCGGCCGTGGGTGAGGGTGCATGGCAAGCTGCATCCGGCCAGCTGGCAGGAGGCGTTCGTCGCCATCGCGCGTCGGCTCGAGGGCGTGAGGGGCGAGCGCATCGGCGCCATTGCCGGTGACCTGTGCGATGCCGAGAGCATGCTTGCGCTGAAGGACCTGATGACGGCGCTGGGCTCCGGCAACATCGATTGCCGCCAGGACGGCGCGCAGTACGACCTGTCACGGCGCGAGTTCTACACCTTCAATACCGGGATCGCCGGGATCGAGGAGGCCGACGCGCTGCTGCTGATCGGCACCAACCCGCGCCACGAGGCGCCGGTGATCAATGCGCGCATCCGCAAGCGTTGGCTCGCGGGCAACTTCCCGGTCGGCGTGATCGGCGCGTCTGGGCCGGACCTGACCTACGACGTGCAGCATCTCGGCGACCGGCCGTCGGTGCTGACCGGGCTGCTCGATGGCGGCGTCGCGTTCGTCGAGCTGCTGAAGTCCGCCAAGCGTCCGATGATCGTCGTCGGCAGCGGTGCGGTGACGCGCGAGGACGGGTCGGCGGTGCTGGCGGCGGCGTGGAAGCTCGCTGAAGCGGTCGGTGCGCTGACCGCCGAGTGGCACGGCTTCAACATGCTGCATCACGCGGCCGCCCGGGTGGGCGCGCTGGATCTCGGCTTCGTGCCGCGTGCGGGTGCGCGGTCGGTGGCCGGCATGATGAGCGGTGGCGTCGAGGTGCTGTGGCTGCTCGGCGCGGACGAGGTCGGCGCAGGTCGCATCGGACCGGATACCTTCGTGGTGTACCAGGGCCATCACGGCGATGCTGGTGCGGCGCGAGCGGACGTGATCCTGCCGGGCGCCACGTATGCTGAAAAATCAGGCACTTACGTGAATACCGAGGGCCGGGTGCAGCGGGCGTTCCAGGCGATCTTCCCACCCGGCGAGGCGCGCGAGGACTGGCGCATCCTGCGGGCCTTCTCCGAAGTGGTCGGGCACAAGCTGCCATACGACACCATCGAGGCGGTGCGTGCACGCCTTGCCGAGGTGAACCCGGTATTCGCCCGCCAGGGACTGCCGCGGTTCGGCGCTGTCGAGCTGGCGGGCCCGGACGGCGATGCGGTCGCGGTCGGATCGGCCGCATTTGCCCCGGTGATGCACGACTACTACCAGACCAATGCGATCAGCCGCGCCAGCCCGACCATGGCGGAGTGCTCGCGGGTGTATGCCCATCCGGTCGTCAGCCCGACCTTCCAGGCCGCGGAGTAGCGCCCTCGTGGATCAATTCCTCTTCCACACGGCGTTCGGCCTGGTCGTGATCACGGTGCTGGAGTGCCTCGCGGTGCTGGTGCCGCTGCTGATGGCGGTGGCCTACCTGGTCTATGCCGAGCGCAAGGTGCTGGGCGCCATGCAGCTGCGGCGCGGCCCCAACGTGGTCGGGCCGTTCGGGCTGTTCCAGACCTTCGCCGACGCCATTAAGATGCTTACCAAGGAGACGGTGATCCCCGCCGGGGCGAACCGCGTCCTGTATCTGTTCGCGCCGTTCCTGACCTTCGTGCTGGCGATGATGGCCTGGGCGGTGATCCCCACCAACAACGGTTGGGCGATCGCCAACATCAACGTCGGTGTCCTTTACCTCTTCGCGGTGTCGTCGCTGGGCGTGTACGGCATCCTGATCGCCGGCTGGGCCAGCAACTCGAAATACGCGTTCATGGGCGGCCTGCGCTCTGCAGCCCAGATGGTGTCCTACGAGGTGTCGCTCGGTCTGGTGATCGTCTCGATCCTGCTGATCGTCGGCAGCCTCAACCTGAACGACATCATCCTGGCGCAGCGGCACGTCTGGTTCATCCTGCCGATGCTGCCGATGTTCGTGATCTTCTTCATCTCCTCGCTGGCGGAGACCAACCGCGCCCCATTCGACCTGCCAGAAGGCGAGAGCGAGCTGGTGGCGGGCTTCTTCGTCGAGTACAGCGCGCTGGCGTTCGGGCTGTTCTTCCTCGGCGAGTACATGAACATGATCCTGATGTCGGCGATGACCAGCATCCTGTTCCTGGGTGGCTGGCTGGCGCCGTTCAATAGTGCGCCGTTCACCTGGATCCCCGGCCCGATCTGGCTGATCCTCAAGATCTGTGTCGTGCTGTTCATGTTCATCTGGGTGCGGGCGACCTTCCCGCGCTACCGCTACGACCAGCTGATGCGTCTCGGCTGGAAGGTGTTCCTGCCGTTCTCGCTGGTGTGGATGATCCTCACCGCGGGATTCCTCCTGGCGACCGGGCTGCTTCCCGGCATGCCACAGGCGGGCGCCGTGTCGTCCGTCGTGATCAACCATGGTGTCGGCTGATGGCCCTGCTCGATCGAACCGCGCGATCCTTCCTGCTGCTCGAGCTGCTCGGCGGCCTGAGCATGACCTTCCGCTACATGTTCAAACCCAAGGCCACCATAAACTACCCGTACGAGAAAGGTCACCTGAGCCCGCGCTTCCGCGGCGAGCATGCGTTGCGCCGCTACCCGAACGGGGAGGAGCGCTGCATCGCCTGCAAGCTGTGCGAGGCGGTGTGTCCGGCGGAGGCGATCACCATCGAGGCGGAGCCGCGCGAGGATGGATCACGGCGCACGACGCGCTACGACATCGACATGACCAAGTGCATCTATTGCGGGCTGTGCGAGGAAGCCTGCCCGGTCGACGCGATCGTCGAGGGGCCGAACTACGAGTTCGCCACCGAGACGCGCGAGGAGCTGATGTACAACAAGGACAAGCTGCTCGCGAACGGCGATCGCTGGGAGAGCGTGCTGGCCCGGCGCCTCGAACAGGACGCACCCTACAGATGATCATCACCCAGATCGCCTTCTACCTGTTCGCGACCGTGCTCGTGATCGCCGGGGCGATGGTCGTCAGCGCGCGCAATCCGGTGCATGCGGTGCTGTTCCTGATCCTGGCGTTCTTCAACGCCGCCGGGCTGTTCCTGATCGCCGGCGCCGAGTTCCTGGCGATGATCCTGGTCATCGTCTATGTCGGCGCCGTCGCGGTGCTGTTCCTGTTCGTCGTCATGATGCTGGACGTGAACTTCAACCAGCTGCGCGAGGGCCTGCAGCGCTACACCCCGGTGGGGGCGGCGATCGGCGTGGCGCTGTTCGCCGAGCTGGTATTCACCATCGGCGGCTGGAAGCTGATCCCGACGACCGTGCCCGTCGCGGCCACGACCGGCCCGGCGATCAGCAACACCCAGGCGCTCGGCCGGGTGATCTACACGGACTACATCCTGCTGTTCCAGGCATGCGGCCTGGTGCTGCTGGTAGCGATGATCGGTGCGATCGTGCTGACCCTGCGCGAGCGGCCGTCCGCGCGGCGCCAGGACGTGACGCTGCAGCATCTGCGCCAGCCGGCCGACACGATGCAGCTGATGACGCTCGGGCTGGGCGAGGGCACCGGCGAGAGCGGCGGCTTCATCCGACCGCCGGCGGGATACGGCGCGGTTGCCGCGCATGGCGCCGGGCGCGCACCGGAGCAGCACGAAACCCCCGAGCGGCAGCACGAAACTCCCGAGCGGCAGCACGAAACCAACGAGCACCTGGGAGCCTGAGCGGATGAACCTTGTCCAGGGATCCGGCGGACTGCAGGCAGTCGGGATCGGGCCGTATCTGTTCGTGAGCGCGCTGCTCCTGGTGCTCGGCGTGTTCGGGATCTTTCTGAACCGCAAGAACATCATCATCATCATGATGTCGATCGAGCTGATCCTGCTGGCGGCGAACCTCAACCTGGTGGCGTTCTCCGCCGCCCTGGGCGAGTTGTCCGGCCAGGTGTTCACGCTGTTCTCGCTGACCGTGGCGGCTGCCGAGGCGGCGATCGGGCTTGCCATCGTCACCGTGTATTTCCGCAACCGCGGCTCGATCCAGGTCGAGGACGTGACTTTGATGAAGGGCTGAGATGCTTTCGGTCGCCCCCCTTTTCGCGCTGGCAGTCTTCTCGCCCCTCGCCGGCGCGCTCATTGCCGGCCTGTTCGGCCGTCTGATCGGCGACCGCGCGTCGATGGTCGCCAGCGTCCTGCTGATGGTCGTGGCGTCGCTGGCCGCGATCGGCGCGCTCTGGCTCGGCGTGGTCACCGGCTCGCAGACCATCGGCGTGCCGATCTCGAGCTGGATCCAGGCAGGCGGCTTCCACGCCGCGTGGATCCTGCGCTTCGACGCGCTGTCGGCCTCGATGGTGACGATGGTCACCGTGGTTTCGACCGTCATCCACATCTACAGCATCGGCTACATGCACGGCGAGAAGACGCCGGTCGCGCGCTTCTTCTCCTATCTGTCGCTGTTCAGCTTCGCGATGCTGATGCTGGTGAGTGCAGACAACCTGATCCAGCTGTTCTTCGGCTGGGAGGGCGTCGGCCTGATGAGCTACCTGCTGATCGGCTACTGGTATGACCGTCCAAGCGCCGCCGCCGCCGCTGTCAAGGCGTTCATCGTCAACCGCGTCGCCGACCTCTTCTTCATGGTCGGGATCGCGCTGCTGTTCCTTCAGTTCGGCACCGTCGAATACGACAACATCTTCGCGCTCGTGCCGTCGCACGTGAACGCGGCTTATCACCTGTTCGGCAGCGACTTCCGCGCCTACGAGGTGATCGGCGTGCTGCTGTTCATTGGGGCGATGGGCAAGTCCGCGCAGCTGTTCCTGCACACCTGGCTGCCGGACGCGATGGAAGGCCCGACCCCGGTCTCGGCACTGATCCACGCCGCGACCATGGTGACGGCCGGCGTGTTCCTGATGGCGCGGATGTCGCCGCTGATCGAGTTCGCGCCTTACACCAAGGGAATGGTGATGGTGATCGGCGCCAGCACCTGCTTCTTCGCCGCGACCGTCGGCCTGGTGCAGCCCGACATCAAGCGCACCATCGCGTATTCGACCTGCTCGCAGCTCGGCTACATGTTCATCGCCGCCGGTGCCGGTGCCTACCAGGCTTCGATGTTCCACCTGACCACGCACGCCTTCTTCAAGGCGCTGCTGTTCCTGAGCGCCGGTTCGGTGATCCACGGCCTCGCCGGTGAGCAGGACATGTTCAAGATGGGCGGCCTGTGGCGGAAGCTGCCGATCACCTATGCCGCGATGTGGGCCGGCTCGCTTGCGCTGGCCGGCATCCCGCCCTTCGCCGGCTGGTGGTCGAAGGATGCGATCATCGACGCGGCCTGGTTGTCCGGCGGCATCGGCTATTACGGCTGGGTGATGGGCGTCGCGACGGCGTTCCTGACCGCGCTGTATAGCGGCCGCCTGCTGTTCCTGGTGTTCCACGGCGCACCGCGTGACCAGCATCTCGCAGACCATGCGCATGAGAGCCCGGCGGTCATGGTCGGGCCGCTGGTGTTCCTGTCGCTGGGTGCGGTGTTCGCCGGCTGGCTGCTCTATGCGCCCTATGTCGGGACCGGGCAGGCGGCGTTCTGGAATGGGGCCATCTTCAGCGGGGCTGAGAACCACGTGCTGGCACAGCTGGAGACGTTGCCTCTGCTGATCACGCTGGTGCCGACCATTGCCGCCCTGCTCGGTGCCGCGGTGGCGTACTACTGCTACATGGCACGCCCGCAGGTGCCGGCGCTGCTCGCCGCCCGCTACCGGCCGATGTACCTGTTCCTGCTGAACAAGTGGTATTTCGACGAGCTCTACGACGCGATCTTCGTAAGGCCGTATCGCGCCCTGGCCCGCGGGCTGTGGCATATCGGCGAGGAGGGGCTGATCGACGGTGCCTCGAACGGCGTCGCCTTGCTCACCACCGACGGCTCGACCCAGCTCGTCAGGCTGCAGACCGGCTCGATCGCGGTCTATGCCTTCACCATGCTGATCGGCCTGGTGATTCTGATGTCCGTCTTCCTGATCTTCCGGTGATCGGCGCCCCATGATGAACTGGACCCTGGCCGTTCCGGAGATCTTCCTCTCCGTCTGCGGTCTCGCCATCCTGGTGTTCGGCGTGCTGCAGAAGCGCCGCGAGCCCAGCTTCTCCTGCACCGTGCTGGCTATCGCCGCCTTCGTGGTGACCGCCTTCCTGGTGATCCAGGCGCCGGAGGGTGCCGGCTACAAGGGCACCTTCGTGAATGACGGGTTCGCCCGCTTCATGAAGATCCTGGGCCTGGTCGGCGCGGCGTTCAGCGCGATCCTTGCGCTGGATTATAATGGCCGGCAGAAAATCGACCGGTTCGAGTTCCCGGTGCTGCTGCTGTTCTCGACCGTCGGCACCATGATGATGGCGTCGTCGGAGAACCTGATGACGCTGTATGTCGGCCTCGAGCTGCAAAGCCTGGCGATCTACATCCTCTGCGCCTTTGCCCGCGACGAGCTGACCTCGGCGGAAGCCGGGCTCAAATACTTCGTGCTCGGCTCGCTGGCATCGGGGCTGCTGCTGTACGGGATCTCGCTGGTCTATGGCTTCGCCGGCACGATGGAATATACCGGCCTGCGCACGGCCCTGACCGGGGCTGGCGTGGTGCCGGCCGGGCTGGTCATCGGCATCGTGTTCGTGTTCGTGGGGCTGGCATTCAAGCTGTCCGCGGCACCATTCCACATGTGGACGCCCGACGTGTACCAGGGTGCGCCGACCTCGGTGACGGCGTTCATGGCCGGTGCCCCCAAGGTCGCCGCGTTCGCACTGCTGCTGCGGGTGATGGCGGGTCCGTTCGGACATCTGGCGCATCAGTGGCAGCTGCTGGTCGAGCTGGTGGCGATCACCACGATGCTGGTCGGATCGCTCGCGGCGATCCCGCAGGTCAACATCAAGCGGCTGATGGCGTACTCCTCGATCGGCCACATGGGCTACGCGATGATCGGCGTGGCGGTCGGCACCGAGGCCGGCACGCGCGGCACGCTCGTGTATCTGACGACCTACCTGTTCATGACCATCGGCGTGTTCGCCTGCATCATGGCGATGCGCCGCCGTGGCCGCCCGCTGGACCGGATCAGCGACCTGGCCGGCCTGTCCCGCACCGACCCGATGCTGGCGCTGGCGATGGCGATCTTCATGTTCAGCATGGCCGGCGTGCCGCCGCTCTCCGGCTTCTTCGGCAAGCTGCTGGTGTTCTCGGCGGCGGTGCAGTCCGGGATGTGGACGCTTGCCGTGGTCGGCGTCGTCAGCAGCATCATCGGCCTGTACTACTACTGGAAGGTGGTGAAGGTGATGTATCTCGACGCACCGCTGCCGGCCTTCGATCGCCGCGCACCGTCGATCTCCTTCGTCGCCGGTGCAATGGGCTTGGTCACCGCCTTGTTCCTGCTGGTTCTTGGGCCGGTGAACGGAGCGGCGCAGGCGGCCGCCCTGGTGCTGTTCAGGTAATGGGCACTCACCCGCATTGATCGCAGCACCATCATCCGGGGCTGCACCCGGTTCCGCAGGCATCGGCTCCTGGCGCCTGATCGTGCAAGACAGCCTGCCCTCGACCTCGGACGCCTGCATCGAGCTGGCCGAAGCTGGCGAGCCAACCGGCCTGGCGATCCTGGCGCGTCGCCAGACCCGGGCGCGTGGCAGCCGAGGTCGGTCCTGGAGCGAACCGCCCGCCGGCAACCTGGCACTTTCGGTGCTGCTGCGGCCTGCAGGCGATCTGCCCGCTTCAGGGGTCTGGCCGCTGATCGCCGGACTGGCACTGCACGAGGCGCTGGCGTGCGGACATGCGCAGGGTCACCTGTCGCTGAAATGGCCGAACGACGTGATGCTCGATGGCCGCAAGCTCGCCGGCATCCTGATCGAACGCGGCCTTGGCGGGGGTCACGACTGGCTGGTCGTCGGGTTCGGCGCCAATCTTGCCGCGGCACCGGAACTGCCCGATCGTGTCGCTGCGTGCCTTGCGGAACTCGGTCCACCACCGACACCCGATGAGGTGGCGCCCCGACTGCTGGCAGCACTCGACCACTGGATGCGGCTGTGGGCCGCCGAAGGCCTGCCTGCGATCCGGACCGCCTGGCTCGACCGAGCCCACCCGATCGGGGCTGCGCTTGCGGTCCGGGTGGGCGGGGCGCAGACAGCCGGGACATTCGCCGGTCTCGATGAGGACGGCGCCTTGCTGTTGCGCCATGACGCAGGGGTGCACCGGATCGATACCGGAGAGATCCTGCTGTCCGGGGGAAGCTGAAGCGTCATGCTGCTTGTGGTTGATGCCGGCAATACCAATATCGTTTTCGCGGTGCATGACGGCGCGTCCTGGCGCGGCATCTGGCGGATCTCGACGGACATCCAGCGGACCTCGGACGAATACGCGGTCTGGCTACTGACCCTGCTGGGCCGGAGCGGGCTCAGCGTCGAGCAGATCGATCGCGCGGTCATTGGCACCGTGGTGCCGGCGGCGCTGTATCATCTGCGCCGGTTGAGCCGGGAATGGCTGCAGACCGAGCCGCTGATCGCAGCACTCGGGCTGGATTGGGGTTTCAAGGTCCACATGGATCAGCCTGGCGAGGTTGGCGTGGATCGGCTGTTGAACGGACTCGCGGCGCACCGGCTTTATGGCGGCCCCGCGATCATCATCGATTTCGGCACCGCGACCACGTTCGACGTCGTGGATGCCGAGGGCGGCTATAACGGCGGGGCGATCGCACCGGGAGTGAACCTCTCGATCGAGGCGCTGCACCAGGCAGCGGCCCGCCTGCCACGGATCGCCATCGGGCGGCCCGGCACGGTGGTCGGACGCGGCACCATCCCGGCCATGCGGTCGGGCATATTCTGGGGCTATATCGGCCTCGTCGAAGGGATCGTCGCCCGGATCAGGGCGGAAGTCGGCGGACCGATGAAGGTCATCGCCACCGGGGGTCTCGCGCCGCTACTGGCCGAGGGCACCGACATCATCGAACGGATCGATCCGGAGCTCACGCTCGAGGGTCTCCGGATACTCGCGGGGCGCAATCCCCATCCTCTGCTCAGCAACGACAAGACAAAAGCGATCGAAGGCGACTGATGAATGAATTGAACGGCGATCTGGCTTTCCTGCCCCTGGGCGGGACGGGCGAGATCGGCATGAACCTCAACCTCTACCGGTGCGACGGAACCTGGCTCGCGGTCGATTGCGGTATCGGCTTCGGCGGCAGCGAGACCCCCGAAGCCGAGATCCTGATGCCGGACCCGGTTTTCATCGCCGAGCGGCGCAAGAACCTGATCGGGCTGGTGATCACCCACGCACACGAGGACCATCTCGGGGCTGTGGCACATCTGTGGCCGCAGCTGCGCTGTCCGGTGTATGCGACGCCGTTCGCCGCCGCCGTGCTCCGTCGCAAGCTCGGCGAGGCGCAACTGCTCGGGCAGGTGCCTCTGCACGTGATCCCGACCAACGGCAGCTTCACCCTCGGGCCATACGATCTGCAGTTCCTGCAGATGACCCACTCGGTGCCGGAGGCGCAGGCGCTGGTGCTCCGCACGGCATACGGCACGGTGCTGCATAGTGGCGACTGGAAGCTCGACCCGAACCCGCTGGTCGGACCGCCCACCAACCTGGACGCGTTCGCCGAGCTCGGCCGCGAGGGCGTGCTGGCGCTGGTGTGCGACAGCACCAACGCGATGGTCGAGGGCGAGAGCGGTTCCGAGGCCGATGTCCGCCGCAGCATGGCGACGCTGATCCGCAGCATCAGCGGCCGGGTCGCGGTGACCTGCTTTGCCAGCAACGTGGCCCGCGTCGAGAGCATCGCGATGGCGGCGGAGGCGGCCGGGCGTTCCGTGGTCGTGGTCGGGCGCTCGCTGCGCAACCTGGAAGTCGCGGCGCGCGAGTGCGGCTACCTGTCGGACGTGCCGGACTTCCTCTCCGAGCAGGACGCCGAGGACATCCCCGACGACAACCTGCTGATGATCGTCACCGGCAGCCAGGGCGAGCCACGCAGCGCGCTCTCGCGGATCGCCAACGACACCCACCAGAACATCTCGCTCGGCGAGGGCGACACCGTCGTCTATTCGAGCCGGATGATCCCGGGCAACGAGCGCGCGGTGATGGCGGTGCAGGACAACCTGGTGAAGCGTGGCGTGCGCGTGCTGACCGACCGCGATCACAGCGTGCACGTGTCGGGTCATGCCGCGCGCGACGAGATCCGGCGCATCTACGGGCTGGTGAAGCCGCGCTATGCGGTCCCGGTGCATGGCGAGTGGCGGCATTTGTCGGCGCACGCGGAGCTGGCACGGGAGGAGGGCGTCACCCCGATCCTGCTCGAGGATGGCGACATCCTGAACCTGGCTCCCGGGCGCGTCGAAGTGGTCGATAGTGCGCCGACCGGACGACTGGCACTCGACGGCAATCGCATCCTGCCGATGAATGGCGGCGTGCTGGCGGCCCGTCGCAAGATGCTGTTCAACGGCATGGTGCTGGCAAGCTTGGTCGTCGATGCAAGCGGCCGCGTGGTCGGCAAGCCGATGCTGAGTGCCCCCGGCCTGTTCGATGGCGACGACGCGGAATCGATCCGTGTGAACGGCGCCTTCGTGGCGGGGCTGGCGGAGATCCCGGCGAGTGTTCGCCAGGACGAGGATAATTTCCGTGACGCGGTCAAGACCACGCTGCGACGGGCGCTGGGGCGAAAGCTGCAGAAGCGACCGCTGGTCGACGTGCATTTGATGCGGGTGTGAAACGAACGGCCGCAGGGATAGCCGGACGCTTTGCACTTGCGGTGCATCGCGTTCGGCTTTCCCTTGGCGGTTATCGTTTCTGAAGCAGCAGATCCGTAATGCGGATCATTCCGTCATCTCCGGCAGGACGCGGATTGCTCCCTGTCCTGCCGTGTGACTGGTGTTTTCTCCCTAAACCTGACCCCAACTGCCGGACCAAGCATCGTGGCGCCTTCTTTATGGCGAGATTTCCACTTTGTCATCACCCGAAATGAAAGAATTTATCCACTGTTACTTGTGCAGTGCATCATTCGACTTGAGACTACTTTGTGCACTGCACAAACACGGCCGGTGGCGGTTTCCACGTCGCGGCGTTTGATCTAGGGTCCGCCACCTCTCCTCGACCCGGAAGAACCCGTTCGCGATGCGTCTGTCCCGCAGTTTCCTGCCGACCCTTAAAGAGACGCCGGCCGATGCTCAGATCGTCTCGCACCGGCTGATGCTGCGGGCCGGGCTCGTGCGCCAGACCGCGTCCGGCATCTATGCCTGGCTGCCGGCGGGCCTGCGGGTGCTGCGCCGGATCAGCCAGATCGTGCGCGAGGAACAGGATGCGGTCGGCGCCCAGGAGGTGCTGATGCCGACGCTGCAGCCGGCCGAACTGTGGAAGCGCAGCGGCCGCTACGACGCCTATGGTCCGGAGATGCTGCGTCTGACCGACCGGCACGAGCGCGACCTGCTGTACGGGCCGACCAACGAGGAGATGATCACCGACCTGTTCGGGCAGTCGGTGAGCTCGTACCGCGCGCTCCCGCAGACGCTGTACCACATCCAGTGGAAATTCCGCGACGAGGTCCGGCCGCGGTTCGGTGTCATGCGCGGCCGTGAATTCCTGATGAAGGACGCGTACAGTTTCGACGCTGATTACGCCGGTGCGGTCGCGAGCTATCGTCGCATGATGCTGGCGTATCTGCGCACGTTCCAGCGGCTCGGCGTGAAGGCGATCCCGATGGTGGCCGACACCGGCCCGATCGGCGGCGAGCTCAGCCACGAATTCATCATCCTGGCGCCCACCGGCGAAAGCGGCGTGTTCTATGACGGCGCCCTCGAGGAGCAGGACTGGCTCGGCCAGCCGGTCGACATCGACGACCACGCATCGCTCGAGGCCTTCTTCGAGCGCATGACGTCGTTCTACGCAGCCACCGACGAGAAGCACGACGAGGCGGCGTGGGCGGGTGTCGATCCGTCGCGGCGGCGGGAAGGGCGGGGCATCGAGGTCGGCCACATCTTCTATTTCGGCACCAAGTACACCGAGGCGATGGGGGTGTCGGTCAACGGCGCCGACGGCCAGAGCTTCTTCCCTGAGATGGGCAGCTACGGCATCGGCGTGTCGCGGCTGGTCGGCGCGATCATCGAGGCCAGCCACGACGAGGCCGGCATCATCTGGCCGGACGAGGTGGCGCCGTTCGATGCCGTGATCCTGAACCTGAAGTCCGGCGATCCCGCCTGCGACGCATTGTGCGAGCGTCTCTACCAGACCGCCCCGGACCGGCTGCTCTACGACGACCGACCCGACCGCGCCGGCGTGAAGTTCGCCGATGCCGACCTGATGGGCCATCCGTGGCAGCTGGTGGTCGGCCCGCGCGGTGCGGCTGCCGGCGTGGTGGAGCTGAAGCGCCGCGCCACCGGGGAGCGCACCGAGCACTCCGTCGAGGACGCGCTGTCCAGGATCGGACTCGGATCCTAGCGATGTTCGGAGCGTTCGAGCGGGCGATTGCAGGGCGGTACCTGCGCGCGCGGCGTGGCGAGCGCTTCGTGTCGGTGATCGCGATCTTCTCGCTGGTCGGGATCGCGCTCGGCGTCGCCACCCTGATCATCGTCATGTCGGTGATGAACGGCTTCAAGGCCGACCTGCTCAGCCGGATCCTCGGGCTGAACGGCGATCTCAGCATCTACGGCGCCGGCGCCACCATCGGCGATTACGATGCCATCTCGAAACGTGTCAGCCATCTGCCCGAGGTGGTGTCGGCCTCGCCGATCGTCGAAGGCCAGGTGCTGCTGAGTGCGGGCTCGTACAGCGCCGGCGGCTTGGTGCACGGCATGCAGCAGTCCGACCTGCGCGCCCTGCACGAAATCAGCGACAATATTCGCGAGGGTTCGCTGGACGCATTCCAGGGCGACGACGCGGTGGTGATCGGCGCCACGCTCGCCTCCCGCGCCGGGTTGTATGTCGGCGCACGGCTGACGCTGGTCTCACCGAACGGTGCGGCCACCGCTTTCGGCACCATCCCCCGCGTGCGCGCCTACCGGGTGGTGGCGATCTTCGATGCCGGTGTCAGCGACTATAATGCGAGCTACGTGTTCCTGCCGATGCAGGCCGCACAGGTTTTCTTCCAGATCCCGGGTGCCGTTTCGCTGATCCAGGTGATGACGAAAACCCCCGAGGACGTGCAACGGGTCACCCCGCAAATCCGCCAGGCGCTGGCGAGCGACCAGGTGCGCGTGATGGACTGGACGCAGAGCAACAATGCGTTCTTCGGCGCGGTGCAGGTCGAGCAGAACGTGATGTTCCTGATCCTGACCCTGATCATCCTGGTCGCCGCGTTCAACGTGATCTCGTCGCTGATCATGATGGTGAAGGACAAGACACGCGACATCGCCGTATTGCGAACGATCGGCGCGTCGCGCGGCGCCATCATGCGGATCTTCCTGATGTGCGGCGCGTCGGTGGGCGTCACGGGCACGCTGCTCGGCACGGCGTTCGGCATCGTGTTCTGCCTCAACATCGAGCGCATCCGGCAGTGGCTGCAATCGATCACCGGCACCAACCTGTTCAACCCGGAGGTCTATTATCTCGAGCACCTGCCGGCACAGCTGCAATGGTCGGAAGTGACCCAGGTGATCGTGATGGCGCTGGTGCTGTCGTTGCTGGCGACCCTGTATCCGAGCTGGCGTGCCGCACGGACCGATCCGATCGAGGCGTTGCGGCATGAGTGACGTGACTACCGGCGCCGTGCCGCTGGAATTGGCGCAGGTCAGCCACGGCTACCGCAGCGGCGAGGAAACGCTGCAGGTGCTGCGCGGTGCCGACCTGACGCTGCGGCCGGGCGAGATCGTGGCGCTGGTGGCCCCGAGCGGCACCGGCAAGTCGACGCTGCTGCATTTGGCGGGACTGCTGGAGACGCCGCAGGCGGGTTCAGTGATGGTGGCCGGACGCGATGCCGGGCGGCTATCCGACAAGGAGCGGACCGCCATCCGCCGCAACTCGATCGGCTTCGTGTACCAGTTCCACCATCTGCTGGCGGAGTTCACTGCCCGCGAGAACGTGGTGCTGCCGCAGATGATCGCCGGCGTCTCGCGTCGTGAGGCCCGGGTCCGGGCGGATGAGCTGCTCGGTCTGTTCGGGCTGGCGCACCGGCTCGACCATCTGCCGGGCAAGCTGTCCGGCGGCGAGCAGCAGCGCGTGGCGATCGCGCGGGCACTGGCAAACCGCCCACGTGTGCTGCTGGCCGACGAGCCGACCGGCAACCTCGATGTCGCGACGTCTGCCACGGTGTTCGCCGAGCTGATGCGGGTCGTGCGCGAACAGGGGCTGGCGGCGTTGATCGCCACCCACAACGTCGAGCTCGCCGGCCGGATGGACCGGATCGTGACCCTGCGCGAAGGCTTGATCGTCCCGTTCGCCTGATCCGGCGAACCCGCCCGTCCGTGCCCGGTTGTGGCACGACGGCAGATGGGTGACGGACGACATGGCAGCCAAGGCGCGCGCGAAGATCGAATTTATGCCGGCGGAAGCGGAACTTGCGGATGCGTCCGTCGATGCCCGCGAGGCCGCGCGGGCGGCCCACCTGCATTATGTCGACCCGAGCAAACCCGGCTTCTCACGCCAGCCCGGTCCGGACGGCATGCGGTATTTCGACTTCAAGGGACAGCCCGTCACTGACGAGGCAGTGATCGCACGCCTGAAGAAGCTCGCGATCCCGCCGGCCTACACCGATGTGTGGATCTGCCGCGACCCCAAAGGGCACCTGCAGGCGGTCGGCCGGGATGCGCGCGGGCGCAAGCAGTACCGGTACCACCCGGACTGGCGCGCGATCCGCGACGAGGCGAAATACGGCAAGATGCTGGTGTTCGGGGAGAAGCTGCCGGCGATCCGCGCGCAGGTGCAGAAGGATCTGGGACGTGCCGGGCTGCCCCGCGCCAAGGTTCTGGCGACCGTCGTAGCGCTGCTGGAAAAGACCATGATGCGCATCGGCAACGACGAGTATGCCCGCACCAACAAGAGCTTCGGCCTGACGACCCTGCGAACCCGGCACGCCAAGGTGAAGGGTGCGGGCCTGGTGCTGGATTTCCGCGCCAAGCACGGCATCCAGCAGCACATCGAGCTGAAGGATCGCCGCCTCGCCAACATCGTCTCCAAGTTGCAGGAGCTGCGCGGGCAGGAGCTGTTCCAGTATCTCGACGAGGATGGCGCTCAGCACGACATCTCCTCGCACGACGTGAACGAGTATCTGCACGAGGTAACTGGCGAGGACATCACCGCAAAGGATTTCCGCACCTGGGCCGCGACCAACCTGGCCGCACTCGCGCTGCACGAGTTCGAGCAGTTCGACAGCCAGGCGAAAGCAAAGAAGAACGTGCTGCGGGCGATCGAGACGGTCGCCAAGATGTTGGGCAACACCCCGACGATCTGCCGCAAGTGCTACATCCACCCGAAGATCTTCGACGGCTATCTCGACGGCACTCTGGCCGAGGCGCTGAAGCAGCGTGCGGAAGCCGCTCTGTCGGCCGACGCAGCGACCGCGAACGGCGCCAGGGGCAACACCGACCTGACCGCGGAAGAGGTGGCGGTGATGGCGTTCCTCGGCCGCACCCTCGAGCGGGTGGCCGAACAGGGCGGGGCCTCGACCGGCTCGCCGGCGTGACGCGACTCGGGCTTCTGCCGTAAACTGGGCGGATGCCGCACGCCGATTTCGTCCATCTTCGCGTCCATTCCGCCTACTCGCTGAGCCAGGGGGCGATCCAGGTTCCCGAGATCGCCGCACTGGCCAAGGCGGCCGGGATGCCGGCCGTGGCCATCACCGACAGCGGCAACCTGTTCGGCGCGCTGGAATTCTCACAGTACTGCACGGGGAAGGGCGTGCAGCCGATCATCGGCTGCCAGGTCACGTTGATGGCGAGCCCAGGCTCCCTGGCGGACGGCCTGCAGATCGGCGCGGCGCTCCCGAACGGACGCGGCGCCGCACCGTCGGAGCCGCTGGTGCTGCTCGCTCAGGACCCGACCGGGCTCGCCAACCTGCAGCATCTGTCCTCGATCGGCTTCCTGGACAGCGACCCGTCCGACCCGTGCGTGACGATCGAGGTGCTGCGCGCGCACGCCGGGGGTCTGTTCCTGCTGACCGGCGGCAGTCGCGGGCCGCTGGCTCGGCTGCTCGCGGATGGTCAACAGGATGCGGCGCGCCGCCTGCTCGAGGCGCTTGCGGCGGCGTTCCCGGACCGCATCGCCGTCGAGCTGCAGCGACACGGCACGCCGCTCGAGAAGACCATCGAGCCTGGACTGATCGCGCTCGCGGACGAACTCGGCCTGCCGCTGGTGGCGACCAACGAGGTGTTCTTCCCGAGGCCCGAGATGCACGAGGCGCACGATGCCCTTCTGTGCATCGCACAGGGACGAACCGTGGCGGAGAGGGATCGGTGGCGGGTGTCGCCGGAGCAGTGGTTCAAGCCACCGGCGATGATGCGCGCGCTGTTCGCGGACCTGCCCGAAGCCTGCGACAACACCCTGGCGATCGCGCAGCGTTGTGCGGTGATGGCCGAAACGCGCAAGCCGCTGCTGCCGGTGTGCCCGAAGGTTCGCGAGGGCAGCACCGAGGACCAGACGCTGCGCGCTATGGCCGAGGAGGGCCTGGAACTGCGGCTGCAGAAACTGGCGGCGGATCTCGAAACCTGCACCCGCTACAGGGAACGGCTGGCGTTCGAGCTCGACGTGATCGCGAAGATGGGGTTTCCCGGCTATTTCATGATCGTCGCCGACTTCATCCAGTGGGCGAAGGCACAGGGCATTCCGGTGGGGCCCGGACGCGGGTCCGGTGCCGGCTCGCTGGCGGCGTGGGCTCTGACCATCACCGACATCGACCCGTTGCCGTTCAACCTGCTGTTCGAGCGATTCCTCAATCCCGAGCGCGTGTCGATGCCGGATTTCGACATCGATTTCTGCCAGGACCGGCGCGACGAGGTGATCGCCTATGTGCGCCGCGAATATGGCAGCGACCGGGTGGCGCAGATCATCACCTTCGGCAAGCTGCAGGCGCGTGCGGCGGTGCGCGATGTCGGCCGCGTGCTCGGGCTGCCGTACGGCATGGTCAACAAGGTCTGTGAGCTGATCCCGAACAATCCGGCCAAGCCGGTGACGCTGAAGCAGGCGATCGACGGCGAGACCAGGCTGCAGGACATGCGCCGGAACGACGAAGGCCTCCGCCGGCTGATGGAAATCGCGTTGCAGCTGGAGGGTTTGTATCGCCACGCCAGCACGCACGCCGCCGGCGTGGTGATCGGCGATCGTCCGCTGGTCGAGCTGGTGCCGCTGTATCGCGATCCGAAGAGCGACATGCTGGTCAGCCAGTACAACATGAAGTTCGTCGAGCAGGCCGGGCTGGTGAAGTTCGATTTCCTCGGCCTGACGACACTGACGATCCTGCAGCGCGGCGTGCAGATGCTGGAAAAGCTGGGCCACACGGTCGATCTTTCGGTGCTGCCGCTGGACGATGCGGCGACCTACACGATGCTGGCGCGCGGCGACACCGCGGGCGTGTTCCAGTTCGAAGGGGCCGGCATGCGCGACGTGCTGCGGCAGATGCGGCCGACCCGGATCGAGGACCTGATCGCCGCGGTGGCGCTGTATCGGCCGGGCCCGATGGCCAACATCCCCGACTACTGCAAGAGGAAACACGGCGAGCCGTGGCAGGCGCCGCACGAGGAGATCCGCGACATCCTCGGCGAGACCTACGGCATCATGGTCTATCAGGAACAGGTCATGCAGATCGCCCAGAAGATGGCGGGCTACAGCCTGGGCGCCGCCGACCTGCTGCGCCGCGCGATGGGCAAGAAGATCCGCTCCGAGATGGACACGCAGCGGGCGATCTTCACCGAGGGTGCGGTGGGACGCGGCATCGATCGCGACAAGGCGGTCGAGGTGTTCGACCTGATGGCAAAATTTGCCGACTATGGCTTCAACAAGTCGCACGCGGCGGCGTATGCGCTGGTGTCGTACCAGACCGCGTGGATGAAGGCCAACCATCCGGTGGCATTCCTGGCCGCGTGCATGTCGCTGGCACGGGAAAAGACCGACAAGCTCGCCGCCTTGCGCCAGGAAGCCGAGCGGCTCGGCGTGCGGGTGCTGCCGCCCGACATCAACCGGTCGGGTGCGGATTTCACCGTCGAGGTCGCAGCCGACGGCACCCAGTCGATCCGCTATGCGCTGGCGGCGGTGAAGCGGGTCGGATTTGCCGCGATGCAGGCGCTGGAGGTGGCGCGTGGCGATCGGCCATTCGCCGACCTGGCGGATATGGCGCAGCGGGTCGATCCGAAGCAGCTCAACAAGATGCAGATCGAGAACCTGGCCAAGGCGGGCGCCTTCGACAGCCTGGACGGCAACCGCAAGCGCGTGTTCGACGCCGCCGAGATGATCCTCCGGCGGGCGCAGGCGCAGGCGGAGGAGGCGTCCAGTGGCCAGATCGGTCTCTTCGGCGGCACCACCCGACGCGAGCCGTTGCGCGTCGTCGACGGCCCCGACTGGCCGGGCATCGAGCGGCTGGGGCTCGAGGCGGAGGCGATCGGCTTCCACCTGACGGCGCATCCGCTGGACGGATATGCGTCGTTGCTGCGGCGGCTGGGTGCCGTGAAGGCGAACGCGCTGGAGGCGGCGGGGCAGGCGGGGATCGGCCGGGTCAAGATCGCCGGCTGCGTCATCGATCGCAAGGAACGGCCGACCCGCACCGGCACCAAGATGGCCTGGGTCAGGCTGTCGGATGCCTCGGGCAGTTGCGAGGTGACGTTCTTCAGCGAGGTGCTGGCGCGGACCCGCGACGTGCTGGCGAGCGGCGATCCGGTGCTGGTGACCGCCGACCTGCGCATGGAGGGCGAGATGCTGCGGGTGACGGCGCAGGACGCGGTCTCGCTGGACAAGGCCGCATCCGAGGACCGCGCCGAGATGCGGATCTGGGTGGATCGGCCGGGTGCTGTGGAGGAGATCCGCGGAATTCTGGCGCGCGAACGCGGCGGCCGTGGCAAGGTGGTGGTGCTGCCGTGTCTGGACGACAGCCAGGACGTCGAGCTGACCCTGCCGGACGCCTACATGGTCACGCCCCGCCTGGCGCAGACGCTCAAGCTCGTGACGGGTGTCGCCCGGGTCGAGGAGCGTTAGCCGTGGCGCCCCTCCATGCCGGTCCTGAGGCGAACGCTGCGCCTCAGTCGATATCAAGCGGCGTAGATCGGTTCACCATTGGGACCATAGGTCACCGGATGTACGACATCCGCAGGCATTCGATCTTGGCCTAACAGCAGCTTTGCTTTCGCAAGATACGCCGCCCTTTCCTTCAGTCCCAGCATGAGCCGGCCATTGATCCGGCGGGTGATGGCTTTGAGGTTGTCCTGGTCTGCAAGCTGGTTGAGGCCTTTGTCCAGCCAGTATCGGCAAGCCGTTTTGACAGCGACATTGGGTGTTTTTACAGTTTCAGGATTTCCGACGAGGTCCAGGTTCAATTTGTTGCCCATTCGCCTGTAGTTCGCGCGGCCGGTCAATTGAATAAGGCCGCGACCCTGAAGCGAACACCGTCTCCCGGGTGGGTTTCATCGAGGTCCTTGCGTCCCTGATATTCGGCCCCCGACCGCTCTTCTTCCGTGTCGGACAGGCCCCAACTCTCCTCACAGGCCTGGGCAAGGAAGTGGGCCTGCCTCAACCGGGTGGTCACCCCATACCTCAACAGGGTAGAGGGCAGGAACAACGAGATCGCTCGGACATTGGCTTGTTGCCGTCCACCACGAGGGCCGCGATAGACTTCCCGGCCGGGCTTGCGGGAGATCGCCATGTCCCTGGCGCCGGCGACATGGATCCCGATCTCGTCGCCACCCTTGAGTTCGAGCAGCTGCACGACCGGGGGCGGGACGGCGAACCGCCAGGCTGTTACCCCACCTGGAAACCGGCACATCATGCGCCGTATGGATAGCCGGTGTCGGGGATGAATATCCGGGCCGGGTGCAACGCAACGCTGAGCGGCAGTGCAACAGGTTGCTTCGGCGGCCGTCTTGGCCCATATCCCGCGCGCTGGCTCAGGTCGGCAAATTCGCACGCGGGGCATGGCCCTGGTGTCCGGAGACGGACCGACACCCCGCGGAGGTTCAACCAGTAGGACAGGGAGCACGCCCATGGCGATGCCCGATTTCACTCTGCGTCAGCTGCTCGAGGCCGGCGTCCATTTCGGTCACCATACGCGCCGGTGGAACCCGCGCATGGCGCCGTATCTCTTCGGCATCCGCAACCAGGTCCATATCATCGACCTGCAGCAGACCGTGCCGATGCTCGATCGCGCCCTCAAGGCGGTGCGTGACACCGTCGCCGGCGGCGGCCGCGTGCTGTTCGTCGGCACCAAGCGGGCGGCGGCCGAGCATGTCGCGGACGCAGCCGCGCGCTGCGGCCAGTACTACGTCAACCATCGCTGGCTCGGCGGCATGCTGACCAACTGGAAGACCATCACCGGCTCGATCAAGCGCCTGCGCCAGATCGACGAGATGCTCTCCGGCGACACCCAGGGCCTGACCAAGAAGGAGATCCTCGACGTCACCCGTGACCGCGAGAAGCTGGAGCGGTCGCTCGGTGGCATCAAGGAGATGGGCGGCCTGCCCGACATCCTGTTCATCATCGACACCAACAAGGAGAAGCTGGCGGTCGAGGAGGCCAACAAGCTCGGCATCCCGGTGATCGCGGTGCTCGACAGCAACTCCGATCCGTCCGGCGTGACCTACCCGATCCCGGGCAACGACGACGCCATCCGCGCCATCACGCTGTATTGCGACCTGATCGCCTCGGCCGTGCTGGACGGCATCTCCGCCGAGCTCGGCGCGTCCGGCCAGGATTACGGTGCGGCGGAAGAGCTTCCTGTCGAGCTGGTGCCGGAGATCGACGCGGCCGAGATGGCGCCGTCCGGAGAGCCGGCCGAGGCGCCCGTCGAGAACCTCTTCGCCGAGGCCCCGGCTGCACCCGAGAGCGAGCCCGTCGCGGCTGCCGAGTAGCCATCCCGGCCCGATCTGGCCCGGCCCGATTTGGCCGGACCTGATCTGCAACGAAGGTGACGCGCCCCATCCCCGGATGCGGGCGCCGATCTGCTGAAGGAGTTTGACAAAGATGGCGGAAGTTACGGCTGCCCTCGTGAAGGACCTGCGCGAGAAGACCGGCGCGGGCATGATGGACTGCAAGAAGGCGCTGAACGAGACCGGCGGCGAGATCGAGCCGGCGATCGACTGGCTGCGCAAGAAGGGCCTCGCTGCGGCCGCCAAGAAGTCCGGTCGCGTTGCGGCCGAGGGCCTGGTCGCGGTGGCGTCGGCGCCCCGGATCGCGGCGATGGTCGAGGTGAACTCCGAGACCGACTTCGTGTCGCGCAACGAGAGCTTCCAGGCGTTCGTCGAGAACGTGGCGAAGGTGGCGTTGCTGGTCGGCGAGGATGTCGAGGCGATCAAGGCCGCGACCATCCCGGGCTCGGATCGCACCATCGCCGAGGACCTGACCCACCTGATCGCCACCATCGGCGAGAACATGACGATCCGCCGCGCCCGCGTGTTGCGCGTGCCGTCCGGCGTGGTCGCGACCTACGTGCACGGGGCGCTGCGTCCGGGCGTCGGCAAGATCGCGGTGCTGGCGGCACTCGAGGCGGCGTCCGAGAGCGACGCGCTGGAGCTGCTCGGCCGTCAGATCGGCATGCATGTGGCGGCCACCCGTCCGGCGGCGCTGGATGTCGATGCGGTCGATCCGGCGGCCCTCGAGCGCGAGCGCGCGGTGCTGTCCGAGCAGGCGCGGGCTTCGGGCAAGCCGGAAGCGATCATCGAGAAGATGGTCAATGGCCGGGTGCAGAAGTACTACGAGGAAGTGGTGCTGCTCGAGCAGGTCTGGGTGCATGACGGCGAAAGCCGCGTGAAGGCGGTGGTGCAGAAGGCCGGCGGCACGCTGGTGGCATTCGACCGCTTCCAGCTCGGCGAGGGCATCGAGAAGGAGACCACCGACTTCGCCGCCGAAGTGGCCGCAGTGTCCGGCGTGGGTCGTCCCGCCGCCTGAACAACGGAGCCTCCGATGGAATGGGAGGCTCCTGCGATTGTCCTGGCCGCGTCGTCCTATGGTGAGGGCGGCGCGGTCGCGCATGTACTCAGCGAAGAGTTCGGTGCGTATCGCGGCCTGGTGCGGGGCGGCAGCTCGCGCACCCAAGCCTCGCTCTGGCAGCCCGGCAACCTGATCACCGCCCGCTGGTTCGCGCGACTGCCCGAGCAGCTCGGGACACTCACCGCCGAGCTGGTGCATCCCTCCTCGGCACGGCTGCTCCAGCATGCGCGTCCGCTGGCGATGCTGAGTTCCGCCTGTGCCGTGGCCGACGGCGCACTGCCCGAGCGCGAGCCGCACCCGAACCTGTTCCATGGCCTGACCCGGCTGCTCACCCTGCTGAGCCTCGATCCCGCCGAGGCCGAGCAGGCCGGGCCGGCGGCGCTGATCCGCTGGGAGATGCTGATGTTGTCGGACCTGGGCTACGGGCTCGACCTGTCCGGGTGCGCTGTCTGCGGCGGCACCGACAACCTGGCGTGGGTCTCGCCCCGCACCGGCCGTGCGGTGTCGCAGGAGGGGGCCGGCGCCTGGGCCGACCGGCTGCTGCGGCTGCCACCCTTCATGCTGGACGACGCCGATCCCGGCTGTGCCGCAGACTGGCGCGACGGCCTGCGGCTGACCGGGCATTTCCTCGAGCGCGACGCCTTCGGCCAGCGCCATCGACCGGTGCCGCAGGCCCGCGGCCGACTCTACGACATGATGGTGACGCTGGCCGACGCCGCCGACTGAGCGCCGCTCCGGACGATCATCCGGTCGGGGAATTCCGCTTCCAGCGTGTCGAGAAATGCCCGCAGCTTGGCGCTGACCAGCCGCCGCGAGCTGTGCAGCGCCCAGATCCCGACCGGCGGCGCATCCTGCACGCCCCAGCAGACCAGGCGCCCGTTCGCCAGGTCGCCTGCCACGAGCAGCCTTGGCAACAGCGACGCGCCGACGCCGGTGAGGACGGCGTCGCGGACCATCAGCAGCGACGAGCACCGCAGCACCGGCCGCGGCTCGAACGCGACCGTCAGATCCGGGCGCCTGATCCTCCAGACGGCTCCGAAATCGTTGGTCGAGAGCATGATCGCAGGGATCGTGACTGCGCCGGCACTCCCGGGCGCGCCTGCCGGAACAGGCAACTCGGGGGGTGCGACGAGCACCAGCTCATCGTCGAGGAAGCGGCGGCCGACCAGCTGCTCGTCCGGCGCCGGGTTGATCCGGATGACCAGGTCGTAGCCGTCCTCGACGGGATCGGCCAGACGGTCCTCGGCGACGATCTCGAGCTGCACCTCGGGATAGGCCTGCGCGAAGCGGCCGCCGATCCGTCCGAGCATCACATGCGCGAACACCAGCGGGGCGCTGACCCGGAGCCGCCCGCGCGGTCGGGGTGCGGCGGAGGCGACCGCAGCACCCACCTCGGCAAGCTCGCCGAGCAGCCCGGTGGTGCGCTCGTACAACGCGCGACCTTCCTCGGTCAGCCGCAGCACCCGCGAGCCGCGCTCGACCAGGCGCACGCCGAGCTCACGCTCCAACTGCATGACCTTCCGCGACAACGTGGCCTTTGGGCGACCGCTTGTCCGGCTGGCGCGACCGAAGCCGCCTTCGCCCGCCACCAGGTTGAAGTCGGCCAGCGCGTGCAGGTCCATGAGGTGTTCCATTGATGAGACGACACGTCCCGATCCTGGTGTCTGTTGCCGTCAGATGGAACCTTTATCTTCCTGGTCGTCAGCAATCAACGACATCGGGAGACACCACATGGCGATCCTTGTTACAGGCAGCACGGGCACCATCGGATCGGCGGTGCTTGCGCATCTGTCCGGCCACGGCAGCGAGATCAGGGCGCTGACCCGGTCGCCGGAGAAGGCTGCCTTCCCGCACGGCGTAATTCCGGTGCGCGGCGACCTCGGCGACACCGACTCGTTCCGTGCGGCCCTCGCCGGCGTGAGCACGCTGTTCCTGCTGGTGCCGAACGTCGCCGACGAACTCACCCAGGCGATGCTGGCGTTGAACGCCGCACGCGAGGCCGGTGTCGGCAGCATCGTCTATCTGTCGGTGTTCAAGGGCGAGCAGTACGACGATGTCCCGCATTTCGCGAGCAAGCTGACCGTCGAGCGCATGATCGCCGGCACCGGGCTCGCAGCGACGATCCTGCGGCCGGCCTATTTCATCCAGAACGATTATCGCCAGAAGGACGCGCTGCTGGGCCACGGTGTGTACGGCATGCCGATCGGCGAGCGCGGCGTCTCGATGGTGGACACGCGCGACATCGGCGAGGCGGCGGCGATCGAGCTGCTCCGGCGGGAGTGCTGCGAGGGCTCGACGGAACCGCGGACCTACGACCTGGTCGGACCGGACTGCCTGACGGGCACGGGTCTCGCGGCCACCTGGAGCGAGGTGCTCGGGCGCTCGATCCGCTATGGCGGGGACGATCTCGAGGCGATGGAGCAGCGGCTGAGATCGTTCGGGCCGGCCTGGCTCGCCTACGACATGAAGCTGATGATGCGACGCTACCAGCTGGATGGTGCGCCGGCGACGTCCGAGGGGCTGCAGCGCCTCACCGGTCTGCTCGGCCGGGCACCGCGCAGCTACGGTGATTTCGCCAAGGCTGCAGCTGTCAGCTGGAACATCGACAACTCGGCCGGCTGATGCGGTGCCGCGACACAATCGCCTAGTCGGGCAGGCCCGCATCCTCGCGGGCGCGACGGGAGAGGGCGGCGAAATCCAGGCCGCCCTCACCGCGGGCGATCGCGGCCAGCAGGCGGTCATGGATCAGCGAGCCCATCGGCAGCGGCACCGCGAGATCGTTGCCGGCCTCCAGGAACAGCCTGGCATCCTTGGCGGCGAGGGTCATCGGGCCGCCCGGCGGGTCGAACGCGCGCTCCACGATCAGGCGGCCATAGTTGCGATGCACCGGGGCGTTGAAGAAACTCCCCGTCAGGATCTCGAGCAGCTCGGCCGGCGGCAGTCCGGCCTTGTCGTTTAACGCGAAAATCTCGCTCATTTGCTCAATGGTCGAGAAGATCAGGAAGTTGAGCGAGAGCTTCACCAGGTTGGCCCGCGTGGGATCGTCGCCGACTCTGAAGATGCGCTGGCCCATCGCCTCCAGCGCCGGCGTCGCACGCTGCTGCAGCGCCAGGTCGCCGGCGACGACCACGAACAACTCGCCCGCGGCGGCGGCCGGCGGGCGGCCGAGCACGGTGGCGGAGAGATAGCCCTGGCCTCGCGTGCCATGCGCGGCCGCAAGCCTGCCGGACAACGCAACCGAGATCGTGCTGCTGGAGACGTGCGCTGCGCCGGCTGCCAGGCCCGCGGCGATCCCGTCCGGACCGAGCGTCATCGTCTCCACGGCGTCGTCGTCGGCCAGCATGCTGAACACCAGCTCGGCGTCCCGCGCAGCATCCGCGGGCGTCGCCGACCAGCGCGCACCGGCATCGACCACGGGCCGGGCACGCGCCTCGGTGCGGTTATGGACACTGACCATGTGACCGGCATCGAGCAGACGCCGCGCCATGCCTAGCCCCATGGGGCCGATCCCGACGAAACCGATCTTCATGCTGTGCTCCTAGGTCGTGGTCGGCGCGGGCCGCGGCCGGTCATGGGTGCCGAACTGGTAGATCAACGCGCTGGCGAGGGCGATGCCGGCCGCGAGCAGCAGCGCCGGTGTGAACGATCCGGTGAGGCCGACGACCAGACCGGTGACCAACGGCGCCAGCGCGCCGCCGATCGAGCCGCCGATGTTCTGGATCGCCTCCAGGGTCGCCACCTTGTCCGGCGTGGTGGCGACCGCGGCCATCGCCCAGCCGCAGGAGGAGGCGAGGCTCCCGGCGAACAACGCCACGCTCACCAGCAGGATCGCCGCCGACGTGCCATGCACCAGCGATGCGCCCGCGGTGCAGGCGGCGGTGACCAGCATCGCCAGCACCAGCGGCAGCCGGCAGCTCGCCACCGGCGCCATGCCGTGACGGCCGAGCGTCCGAGCGGCCAGGCCACCGAGCAGGGCGCCGAAGAAGCCGCAGGCCTGCGGGATTGCGGTCCAGAGGCCGGCCTGTCGCAGGCTGAGGTGGCGCGCCCGCTCCAGATAGTCGGGCAGCCAGGTGCCGTACAGCCATGTCAGGTAGATCACGCCGAGGAAGCCGAGCGCCATGCCCCAGGTGGTGGGCTCGCGGAACAGGCTGGGCCAGCCGGTCAGCGTCAGGGCCTCGTCGGCGGGGCTGTCCTCGTCGTGGATCCAGCGCTGCTCTTCGGGCGTGATGCCGTACTGGTCGGGATCGCGGTAGATCAGGCTCCACAGGATGGCGATGGCAAGGCCGGCCACGCCGATGATGACGAACATCGAGCGCCAGCCGAAGGTCAGCATGAGGGTGGTCAGGATCGGCGGCGCGATGGCGGGGCCGAGCGCCGAGGAGGCGTTGAACAGCCCGATCGGCAGCGCCCGTGCACGGGCCTGGAACCAGTTCGAGCAGACCTTGGTGCCGGCGAGATACATCGGCGATTCGCCGATCCCGAGTGCCGCCCGGGCGACCACGAACTGCCCGAGCCCGGTGACCAGGCCGCCACAGATCTGGGCTCCGGACCACAGCAGCAGGCCGATGCTCATCAGCCGGCGCGGTCCGTAGCGGTCGATCAGGATGCCGACGGGCAGCTGGGCCACACCGTAGGCGATGGCGAACACCGAGAGCAGCAGGCCCATCTCGGCATCGCTCAGGTGCAGCGACCCGCGGATGCTGGAATTGCCGATGGAGAGTGCCGAGCGGTCGAGGTAGTTGACGGTGCCGGCGATGACCAGGAGGGTCAGGGCCAGCACCCGCATGCGGCGCGCGCGGCCTGAGGGATAGGAGTTGGCATCGGCCGGCATCGGTCGGATCACCCTGGGAGCGCGAGCCGGTGAAGGTTGCAGGTCGGCGGCGGCCGGACAAGCGGCTGTGGACAATCAAGCCCTTCTCTGTTTGTTCACGTTTGCCGGATAGGTTGGGGGAAGCGGAATGGCGGCGGACGTCAGCGGACACATCGAGGACACCAGCCTCAGCACGGCGCTGAGCGAGCGGTACCTCGCCTATGCGATGTCGACCATCACCTCGCGGTCGCTGCCGGACGTCCGCGACGGGCTGAAGCCGGTGCATCGCCGGCTGGTGTATGCGATGCAGCAGCTGCGGCTGGACCCGACCGCCGGGTTCAAGAAGTGCGCCCGCGTGGTCGGCGACGTGATCGGCAAGTATCACCCGCACGGCGACGTCGCGGTCTACGAGGCGCTCGTCCGGCTGGCGCAGGATTTCGCGGTCCGCTACCCGCTGGTCGAGGGCCAGGGCAATTTCGGCTCGATCGACGGCGATAACGCGGCCGCCATGCGATACACCGAGGCGCGGCTGACCGAGGTCGCCAAGGCGCTGCTCGAGGGCATCGACGACGACGCGGTGGATTTCCGGCCGACCTATGACGGCGAGGAAAGCGAGCCGGTGGTGCTGCCATCGGCGTTCCCGAACCTGCTGGCGAACGGCGCAGCCGGCATCGCGGTCGGCATGGCGACCAGCATCCCGCCGCATAATGCGGGCGAGGTATGCGCGGCCGCCGCCCTCCTGGTGAAGGACCGCGACGCCCCGATCGAGGCGCTGCTGGGACTGATCCAGGGGCCGGATTTCCCGACCGGCGGGCTGATCGTCGAGGATGCCGCGTCGATCCGCACCGCTTACGAGACCGGCCGCGGCGGCTTCCGCATCCGCGCCCGCTGGGCCCGCGAGGAGGGACGGTTCGGCACCTGGCAGATCGTTGTCACCGAGATCCCGTACCAGGTGCAGAAGTCGCGGCTGATCGAGCAGATCGCCGAGCTGATGGAGCTGAAGAAGCTGCCGCTGCTGGGCGACATCCGCGACGAGAGCACCACCGACATCCGGTTGGTGCTGGAGCCCAAGACCCGTGGCGTCGAGCCGGAAGTGCTGATGGAGACGCTGTTCCGGCTGACCCAGCTGGAGACCCGGTTCGGCCTCAACATGAACGTGCTGGGCGCCAACGGCGTGCCGCGGGTGATGGGCCTGCGCGAGGTCATTCTCGCGTGGCTCGACCACCGGCACGAGGTGCTGCGGCGTCGCAGCGCGCACCGGATGGCGGCGGTCGAGCGCCGGCTCGAGATCCTCGAGGGGTTCCTCGCGGTCTATCTCAATCTGGACGAGGTGATCCGCATCATTCGCGAGGAGGACGAGCCGCGCGCCGGGTTGATGGCCACCTTCTCGCTGACCGAGATGCAGGCGGAGGCGGTGCTGAACATGCGGCTGCGCAGCCTGCGGCGGCTCGAGGAGATCGAGATCCGCCGCGAGCACGGCACGTTGTCCCGCGAGCGCGACGAGCTGGCCGCCCTGCTCGACGACCAGGGCGGCGGTGTGAAGCTGCGCTGGAAGCGGATCGGCCAGGAGCTCGAGCGGCTGCGCAAGCAGTTCGGATCGGGGCCATTGGGCACGCGGCGCAGCACGTTTGCCGAGCCGCCGAAGCCGTTCGACCTGTCGTCGATCGCTGCCATCGAGCGCGAGCCGATTACCGTGATCCTGTCGCAGAAGGGCTGGATCCGGGCGGTACGCGGCCACGGCGTCGACCTGGCGGCGCAGAAATTCAAGGAGGGCGACGGGCTGCTGCCCGGGCTGGGCGTGCTGGAATGCCTGACCAGCGACCGGGTGTGTTTGTTCGCCACCGACGGTCGCGCCTTCACGCTGCGGGCCGGCGACCTGCCGCGCGGGCGCGGCGACGGGCAGCCGATCCGGGTGATGGTCGAGCTCGGCAACGAGAACGAGGTGATCGCGCTGTTCGTGCTGGGCGATGGCGGCCGCTATCTGCTCGCCGGATCCAGCGGCCGCGGGCTGGTCATCGAGGCGGCGGACCTGGTGGCCGAGAAACGCACCGGCAAGCAGGTGCTGAACCTGAAGCCAGGCGAGCAGACGGTGGCCTGCACCCCGGCCACCGGCGACCAGGTAGCGGTGCTCGGCGACAACCGCCGGCTGCTGGTGTTCCCGCTCGCCGAGCTGCCGGTGCTGGGACGCGGCACCGGCACCACGCTGCAGAAGTACAAGGATGGCGGGTTGAAGGAGGTGCGGGTGTTCGATGGGGGCGTCGGCCTGGTCTGGCGCCCGGGCGCCAAGACGCGCTCGATGAAGGACCTTGCTGCCTATGTCGGCAAGCGCGCCGCCACCGGGCAACCGGTGCCGACCTGGCTGCTGCGGGAGTAGGGGCTGCTGCGAGAGTAGGGGCTGCTGCGGGAGTAGAAGCCGCCGGCTTGCCTACTCGGGCGCCTCGAGCTCGCGCCAGGCGCCCATGCTGAGGATCTCGCTCGGCCGGAAGCGCGCCTTGTAGGCCATCTTGCGGCTGTCGGCGACCCAGTAGCCCAGATAGACGTAGGGCAGTTCCAGCGCCCGGCAGCGTTCGACCAGCCACAGGATCGAGAAGCTGCCCAGCGACCGGTCGGCCAGTTCCGGCGAGAAGAAGCTGTACACCGCGGACAGCCCGTCGCTGAGCCGGTCGGTCAGGCACACGCCGATGAGCTCGTCCTCCGGATCGCGGAATTCGACCAGGAAGGTCTCGATCGGGGTGTCCTCGATCATCGCCCGGTAGTCGTAGAAACTCATCGAGGCCATGTCGCCTTCGCCGTGCCGCGCCAGCTGGTAGCGCTTGAACAGCGCGTACTGCTCGGTGGTGGCGCGTGCCGGAACCTCGAAGCCGTCGACACCGGCATTGCGCCGCAGGATGCGCCGGAGCGTGCGGCCGGGCTCGAAACGGGCGACCGGGATGCGGATCGGGACGCAGGCGTTGCACGACGGACAGACCGGCGCGTAGGCGATGTTGTGGCTGCGGCGGAAGCCGGCGCGGGACAGGCGGTCATGCAACGCTTCTGCATCGGGACCGGCAATCTCGGTGACGACCTTGCGCTCGGTCCGGCCCGCGACATACGGGCAGGGCAGCGGCGCCGTGGTGTAGAAGAACTGCGGCCGTCTAGGCGGTGTGTAGGTCATGCAGCTTGCGCCCGGTCTCCCTGATCGATCCCGGGACGCTGACCGCCCGACCGTCGCTGCGTCGCCTCAGGGGCGGAGCGAGATCGTGGCCGTGGTGCGTCGGGGAATCTGCCCGATCGATATGGTAGAGCCCTCCGCCCAAATCTGCATCAAATTCCATGCGCTGCGGCTGACCCAGTTCCCCGACTGGCCGGGCGACACGATGAAGCGGCTCCGCTCGGGGTCGGCCAGGTCGTAATCGCCCCGATAGGATGCGCCGTGCCGGGCGATGAAATCGCCAAGGATGCCGCTGCCGCCACGCAACAACGTGCTGTCGTCGCCGCCGATCGCGACCTCGCCGCGGGCAAGCCGGCCCAGCCCCGGGATCGCGCGCAGGAAGGCGTTGTCGAACACCGCGTGGTGCACGTGGCCCCAACGCCAGGCTGTGGGATCGTCACCCTCGGACGCGGCCACCGCCCGTGTCGATTCGCGCAGCGCATCGGAGAGCATCCGCATGCAGTCGCCCTTGCACCAGGTGCCGCCGGAGGGCCCGAGCAGCAGGTCTGCGAGATCCTCCCACCCGGCGGTCACCCCGGGATCGAGGCCGTCACGCTGCAGCACGTCACCCACGAAGCGCTGCACCCAGGCGTTGAAGATCAACGGCTGCGGCCGGTCCGGATCCATGCTCCCGTTCCAATCCCGCAGCAGGTCGCGCGCGCGGGCCTGCAGGCTGCCGGGCGCGGCGTGGATGTCGCGGGCCAGAAGCAGCGGCAGCAGGTGTCGGGCATAGGCACTGACGCGGTCGGTCTGCATCCGGGTGAAGCCGGCCACATCGTGTTTCGGCATGGCGTCGAGCAGCTCGCGGATGCGGGTGGCACGCCACGGCGCCGGCCAGTCGCGCCCCATGAACACCGGGAAGTCCGGCGGCGCGGTGCGTTCGTTGCCGTTCAAGACGTGGCCGCTGGCGGGTGCCACGATGGTCGGCAGGGCGCGTCCGGACGCATCTCCGATCCAGTCATGCGTTCCGCTGGCGCCGTCGGACGGGACGCTGCCGTCACCGCCGCGACGGATCGGCACGTGTCCGGTGGTGAACAGCGCGATGCGGCTGTGGTCGGCGACCAGGAGGTTCTGCACCGGCTCCGAGATCAAGGCGGCGGCCTTGCCGGCAGCCTCGATGTCGTCCGCCACGTCGAGGGCGGCGAGTCCGGGCGAGGCGTCGTCGGGTCGCAGGTTCTCCATCTCGGCGGCGATCACGTGCTGAGCGCCGCTGGCCGGCAGGATGTCGCTGATCACCGGGCCGTGCCGGGTGGTGCGGACCGTGAGCACCACGTCCGGCGCACCGCGGACATGGATGCGCTCGGTGCGGACGAGGAAGGGTTGCGCCCCGGAGGGCGTGGCGTAGGTGCGGCCGTCGGTGAGCGGCGTCTCGATGAACAGGTCCTGCACGTCGGCGCTGCTGCTGGTGAAGGTCCAGGCGATATGGCCGTTCTGGCCGATCACCAGGAACGGCGTGCCGGGGGCGGTGGCGCCGGTCAGCACGTGGCCCGGCACGCTGATCCGGGCCAGGTACCAGATGCTCGGGAAGCCGAACGCCAGATGCGGATCGCCGGCCAGCAAGGGCGCGCCGGTGACGCTGTGGGCGCCGTCGACCGCCCATTCGTCGGAGGCTTCCTCGGGCAGGGTGTAGGGCGCCGGGAAGCGCGGCAGGGCGGCGGCCAGGCGTCGGGCCAGAGTGCGGAGGCCGGGATCGTCGCGCGCGGCGTCGGGTGCGGGCGTGTCGGGATGCTCGGGCCGGAGCTGCAGCAGCCGGTCCGGCGGCACATGGGTGGCGGCACCGAGGCGGGCGAGCTCGGTGTGCCAGTTCTCCGCCAGGCTCAGCCCCATCAGCCGGCCCCAGAGCAGGGTGTCGACCGGGGTCCAGGGCTCCGGGCGGCCGAGCAGCAGGAACTCCGGCGCGATGAAGCGGCCGCGCGCCTCGATCGCCGCGTTGACGCCGCGCGCATAGGCGTCGAGCTGGTCGCGGACATCCCGGGGCAGCATCGGATAGGAGGCTTCGGCGAGGTGGCGCAGCCCCAGGGTGCGGGTCATGCGGTCGATCGGCAGCCCGCCCGGCCCGGCGAGTTCGGCGATCCGTCCGGAGCCGACCCGGCGCATCAGCTCCATCTGGAACATGCGGTCGCGGGCATGCACGTAGCCGATGGCTGTGGCGGCATCGACCAGGTCGGCGGCGGTGATGTGCGGCACGCCATGCTCGTCGAGGCTGATCTCGACCGGATGATGCAGCCCGGCCAGCTGCAGCGCCTGCCGTAGGGGCGGCAGGGTGTTCCAGAGCAGGCCGGCCATGACGAGTACGGCCAGCGTGACCGTCCCGGCCAGCGTCGCCACCAGGCCAAGGACGATGCGGCGCGCCCGCCTCATGCGGCCCCAGCTCATGCAGTGCGCAGGCGCTCGGCGGCCTCGAGCGCGAAGTAGGTCAGCGCCCCGTCGGCGCCAGCGCGCTTGAAGCCGATCAGGCTCTCCATCATGGCGCGGTCCCGGTCGATCCAGCCGTTGCTGGCGGCGGCCATGATCATCGCGTACTCGCCCGACACCTGGTAGGCGAAGGTCGGCACCGAGAAGCGCTCGCGCACCCGGCGGATGACGTCGAGATACGGCATACCCGGCTTGACCATCACCATGTCGGCACCCTCGGCCAGGTCGAGCTCGACCTCGCGCAGCGCCTCGTCGCTGTTCGCCGGGTCCATCTGGTAGGTCCGCTTGTCGCCTTTCAGCAGGCCGCCGGAGCCGAGCGCATCGCGGAACGGGCCATAGAACGCACTCGCATATTTGGCGGCGTAGCTCATCAGGCGGGTGTGGATCAGGCCGTGCGCGTCGAGCGCCTGGCGGATCGCGCCGATGCGGCCATCCATCATGTCGGACGGAGCCAGGATGTCGATGCCGGCCTGCGCCTGGTTCAACGACTGGCGCACCAGCACCGCCACGCTGTCCTCGTTGGCGACGTAGCCGTCACGGATGACGCCGTCATGGCCGTGGTCGGTGTACGGATCGAGTGCGACGTCGCCGATCAGGCCGAGTTCCGGGAACTCGCGTTTCAGCAGCCGGGCAGCGCGGCACATCAGGTTGTCGGGGTTGTTCGCCTCGGACCCCTCGGCGTCGCGGACCTCGAGCGGGGTCACCGGGAACAGTGCGAGTGCGGGGATGCCGAGCCGGGCGGCGGGGGCCACGTGGGCGGCCAGCCGATCGAGGGTGACGCGCTTCACGCCCGGCATCGAGGCCACGTCGGTTTCGCCGGCGGCGCCTTCGGTGAAGAAGATCGGCCAGATCAGGTCATCGACCGACAGACGGTTCTCGGCCACCAGCCTGCGGGTGAAGTCGTCGTGGCGGTTGCGACGGAGACGGGTAGATGGATACCGGCCGACATTCATCCGGAGGCTCCTTGGCGTGGAGGAGCGCCCTGGATAGGGCAGGGACAGGCAGGCGGGAAGTGGCGGCCGAAGCGACCGATCGCTCGAATGCCCGGGCCGGGTTTCGACCTGGACTATCCAACGCCTGAGCCGCCACCGGCGATGACGCGCTCGGGGCTTGCCTGCCTACGGCATCATCACGCGGTAATAGAGGGTCTGGAACATCCAGGCGGTGAGGCCGACCGAAAGGATCAGCAGGGGCACGTTGAGCATCAGGGTCAGGGTGTTCCAGCGCTGGGTCTCGGAGAAATCCAGGTGGAACAGGAAGACCAGCTTCGCGACGGTTGTCAGGAACGCCAGAACGGAGATCGACGCCATCAGGTTGAACGCCGAGAACGCATGGTATTCGACCAGCGCGAGCGCGATGCCGAGGAGGGCCAGCGTCAGCACGAAGCCGATGATGTAGCTGGTGGTGTTGGCGTAGGCGATCTCGGGATGATCGGCGGGACGCTCGTTGTCGACAGACATCAGATCGACCCCCGCAGATAGACGAACGTGTACACGAAGGTCCAGATCAGGCCCTGATACACCCAATAGACTTTCAGGTTGGCCAGCCGGTAGGTCACCAGCAGGGTGAAGCCCTTGCGGGCGACCTGCACCAGCATCACGAACATCCAGAGCAGGCCGATCGCCAGATGCAGGCCATGCACGGCGACGACCGTCCAGAAGATCGAGAGGAATCCGCTGCGTTGCGCAGGACCTCCGGCGGCGGCGATGCCGTGCAGTTCGCTCACCTCCATGCCGATGAACACCAGGCCGATCGCCAGCGACACGGTCAGCCACGCCATCACGCCGCGCACTTTCGCAGCCTTCAGGTTGACCATCGCCATGCCGTAGGCGAACACGCTCGCGAACAGCACGATGGTTTCGCCGTAGCCGTAGATCGGCGAGGCGACATCGCGCGGCGTCGGACCGCCGTTGAAGCTCATCGGGAAGCTCAGCACCTCGTAGGCGGTGAAGAGTGCTGCAAACACCAGCGAGTCGCTCAGCATGTAGAGCCAGAACCCGAGCAGGCGGGTGCTCATCATGTCGTGCTCGTGGTTCGGCTCCGCCCAGAGCTTCGTGCCGGGGCCGGGCACCGGATCGTGCAGGCCCCAATCGCGCGTCGTGCTCATTCCGCGGCTCCCGCGTTGAAGGCGGTGACCGCGCCGGGGATATACTGGTCGGTTCTCCGTGGCGCCGGCGGCCGTGCTGCGAGCAGATCGCGGCGACGCACCTCGTCAGCCTTGATGATCGTGCCCTCGCCATCGTCGAACGAACGGAAGATGACGATGGCGAAGATGGCGATCAGCGACGCGATGGCCAGCCACCAGATCCGCCAGACCATGGCGAACCCGAAGGCGAACGTGCAGGCCCCGATGAACATCGGCACCGGCGTGTTCAGCGGCAATTCGATGTCCTCGTACTGCTCCGGCATGATCTGGTCGAGATGGTGCTCGCGCCGCCAGGCCCATTCGTCGCGGGCGTTGATGTGCGGGATGACGGCGAAGTTGTAGTCCGGCACCGGCGAATGGGTGATCCATTCGAGGCTGCGCGCGGTGCCCCACGGATCCTGGCCGGCGCGGTTGATGTTGCGGTCGCGGATGCTGACGGTGATCTGCCAGATGAACGCGGCCAGGGCTGCGATGTCGACGAAGATGCCGATTTCCTCGATTACCAGCAGCGGCCACCATGTGGCGTACGGCACGTAGGCGAGGCGGCGCGGCATGCCGGTCAGGCCGAGCATGAACATCGCGGTGAACACGATGAACGAGCCACCGACGAGCAGCCAGAACACCCACTGGCCGGCGCGCTCGTTCAGGGTGAAGCCGAACATCTTGGGGAACCAGAAAGTGGCGCCACCGATCGCCGCGAACACCGTCACCATCACCACGCAGTGGAAATGCGCGATCACGAAGACGCTGTTGTGGGTCATGTAGTTGATCGCCGGGATCGCCAGCATCATGCCGGTCCAGCCGCCGATGATCTGCATGAAGATCGCCGACACCGCCCACAGCATCGGGGTGGTGAAGGTGAGGCGGCCGCGCACCATCGTCAGCGCCCAGTCGAACACCTTCACGCCGGTCGGGATCGCCACCAGCATCGTCGCGATGCTGTAGAAGCTGTTGACGATGGCGCCCGCACCCATGGTGAAGAAATGGTGCAGCCAGACGGTCCAGGAGATGCAGCCGATGCTGAGCGTGGCGGCGACCATCACCGGATAGCCGAACAGCTTCTTCTCGGAGAAGGTCGGGATGATTTCCGACATCATTCCCCAGGACGGCAGGATGATGAAATACACCTCCGGGTGGCCCCAGATCCAGAACAGGTCGGTGTAGAGCATGAAGTTGCCGCCGAACCCGGTGGTGTAGAAATGCGTGCCGAGATAGCGATCCAGGCTGAGCAGGCCGATGGCGACGCCCAGCACCGGGAAGGCAGTCAGGCCGATCACGTTGGTGGTGAGCGACGTCCAGGTAAACAGCGACAGGCGCATCCAGGTCATGCCGGGCGCACGCATCTTGATGATGGTGGCGATGATGTTCACGGCGCCGATGGTGGTGCCGATGCTGCCTATCTGCAGCGCCCAGCTCCAGTAATCGACGCCGACGTCGGGGCTGTAGGAAAGCTCGGTGAGCGGGGCAAGACCGACCCAGCCGGCCTGGCTGAAGTCGCCGACGAACAGCGACACCATGGTGAGCGCCGCACCGACCGCGGTCATCCAGAAGGCGAGCGCGTTCAGGTACGGGAATGCCATGTCGCGGGCGCCGATCTGCAGCGGCACCAGGTAGTTCATGAAGCCGGCCAGGATCGGCGTGGCGGCGAAGATCAGCATGATGGTCCCGTGGGACCCGTAGATCTGGTCGTAATGATACGGCGGCAGGTAGCCGTGCTCGGCGCCCATGTAGCCGTGCGACAACGGCCCCGCCGCCATCACCTGCTGGGTGCGCATCATGATGGCGTCGACGAAGCCGCGGAACAGCATCACCGTGCCGACGATGATGTACATGATGCCGACGCGCTTGTGGTCGACGGTGGTCAGCCACTCGCGGTACAGCCAGCCCCATTTCCGGTAGTACGTCAGCGCCGCCAGGATCAGCACGCCGAGGCTGACTGCGAAGATGAAGGCGCCGCCGACGATCAGGTTGTCATACGGGATCTGGGACAGGGTGAGCCGCCCGAGAAACCAGTCCCAGTGCTCTTGAACGTTGGTCATCGGGCTTGGTCCTGCGCAGGGGTGACGGCTTCGGTCTGTTGCCTGCCGCCATTGATGTCGTGCGACTTCTTCTCGGTCATGCCGGCGGGCGTCTCGTAGATCTGGCCCGCCATGACGGTCCGTACCACGTGATCGAACAGCCCGTCCTGGACGCCGGAGAAGCGCAGCACGGTGTCATGGGTGTTGATGGTTGGCGCGGCAAACTTGAGGAACGCCGCATCGTCGAGATGGGCGGGCGCGTCGGCCATCTCGCCAACCCAGCTGGTGAAGTCGGCCGGCGACACCACCCGGGTCTGGAACCGCATCCAGGAGAATCCCGGGCCGTTATAATCCGACGCGAATCCCTGGTAGGTCCCGACATGATTGGCGATGAGGCCCTGCCAGGTGCGCATGCCGGGCATCACGTCGATCTGGCCGGCCAGCTGCGGAATGAAGAAATCCGTCGCGACGGTGGCGGAGGTCAGCCGGAAGCGGATCGGCGTATGGGCCGGGATCACCAGCTGGTTGGCGATCGCGATGTGCCTGTCGGGATAAACGAACAGCCACTGCCAGTCGGTGGTGATGACATCGATCTGGATCGCGGGCTTGTCGGCATCGGCGCTGCTGCCGGCGGCCATGACACCCGGTCCGGACGGATCGGTCTGGAACGAGCTGTGCGTGGCGTAGAAGCCGAGCCCGATGACGACGACGAGCGGAACGCCCCAGAACGTCGCCTCGAGCGGCACCGAATGCGACCAGCCTGGGACGTAGGCGCCGCGTCCGACACGGCGGTGGTATCGCCAGACCGCCCACATCACCAACAACGTGGCCGGGCCGATGACCAGGAACGTGGCGCCGGTATCGACGATCCAGGATTGCAGACCGGCTTCCGCCACCGGGCCGGCCGGGTGGATCAGCCAGAATCCCGCGGTGGAGCAGCCGCCGCAGAGGGTGAGCAGGACCAGGGCGAGGGCCCGTGTCACGTGCCCGCATCGATGTGCCAGGTGCAGCCTCCTGTCGGACGAACTCATAGGAATGGCCGGAACGCTCCGGCCAGGACGCCAGAGTGCCAGACGGCCTTCGCGCCTGCACCATCACGACGATGCGAGTATGGCACGGCTGCACCCGTTACGAGATCCCGCAAGGCAAGACGGTTTCGTGATCCCTGCCGGACGGCCGGCGTGGCCGCGAATATCGACGCGAATATCGCGCGAGGTCAAAACGATCGGAAACTGAAACGGGTTTGCGGCCGTCGGCACCATGCGGTCGCGGGGGCGCGTCTCCAGCCCACATTTCCGGCCCACCCTCCCAGTCGGGCCGCACCCACAATTGAAGGATCGAAGCGGACGTCTGAAAGCCGCGAATTTCGGTGCCAGGACCCGGTCTGACCGACTTGCCGAAACACCAGCCGAGGAGAGCCTCGTTCGACACCGTGGACAGGGCAACCGGAGCGTTCGCAGCAGGCCGAGGCCGGAACAGCAGTCTTTAAATCTATACGATCACGGTGATAGGCGGCATCCGCACCACAGGTTGCTCCGTAGCAAGGTTCGGGAGCCGCAGGGCGCGGCTTCCAAGGCGCCCTCACGCGCTAACCTGGGATGTAACGTACCATGCAGCAGGACAAGACTCTCCAGACCCCGGCCATGGCCTCGCGCCGCACTCTGCTCGGCCGTGCCGGCACCGGTGCGCTTGCCGCAGGAGCACTCGCGGCAGGCATCGGCCGCACGTCTCCGGCGACAGCCGCAACCGACATTGACGTCGGCATACTGAATTTCGCGCTCAACCTCGAATACCTGGAGGGCGAGTTTTACAATCGCGGCGTCCACGGCATCGGCCTGTCAAATATCGGGACGCCGGGGTCGGTCAAGGGTGGCGGCCAGGTTCCGTTCACCGACACGTTGCTGCAGAAGCTGTTCACCGCCATCGCCCTCGACGAGACGAATCACGTCGCGTTCTTGCGGAGTGCCCTCGGCACGATGGCGGTTCCGGAGCCCAACATCGACTTCACCGATACCTTCCTGGCTCTCGGCCAGGCGATCGGCCTGCCGGGCTTCAACCCGTTCGCCGACCAGTTGAGCTTCCTGCTCGGCGCCTATGTATTCGAGGATATCGGAGTCACCGCGTACAACGGCGCCGCGCCGCTGGTCACCAGCAAGACCTATCTCGGTGCTGCTGCCAGCATCCTCGCAGTCGAGGCCTACCACGCCGGCGCAATCCGCAGCGCGCTCTACCAGGCGAATTACGGGGTCTATACCGACCGCATCTCGGCGATCCGGGCAGAATTCTCCCGCACCGGGCCGGGCACGGGCACGCCGAGCGACGACGCTGGTGACGACGGCGCCGCCGGCGCGGTCAACGTCGCGCCGACCGACAGCAACTCGCTTGCCTTCACGCGCACGCCGGAACAGGTCCTGGCAATCGTGTTTGCCGGTGGCACGACCAGCGGCGGCTTCTTCCCCAACGGCATCCAGGGGATGTTCACCTCGTCGGCCTCCTGAGGCCAGCCGACGCGACCGGTCGTGTTCAGCGACCGGTCGCTTCCCGCTATCCGCGAGCGTTCATGGTCGTGCTGCGCCGATGCAGCCGGCTGTGGCGGCGGCTGTAGCCGAAATAGACGCAGAGCCCGATCACCAGCCACACCGAGAGCCGGATCCAGGTCAGGCCGTCGAGCGAGGCCATGATGGCGGCGCAGGAGAGAATGCCCAGGATCGGCACCGTCGGGCCCAACGGCACCCGGAAGGCGCGCGGCCGCTCCGGCTCGCGGACGCGCAGGATCAGCACGCCGACGCACACGATGATGAAGGCGAGCAGCGTCCCGATCGAGGTCATGTGGCCGAGCTCGCTGATCGGCAGGAAGGCGCACAGCGCGCTGGTCAGCACCATGAAGAACAGGTTCGAGCGCCACGGCGTCTGCCAGCGCGAATGCACGTCGGAGAACAGCCGGGGCAGCAGGCCGTCCTTCGACATGGCGTAGAACACCCGGCTCTGGCCCAGCAGCAGCACCAGCAGCACCGACGTGAAGCCGCACAGGATGCCCAGGCTGACCGCGATCTTGAGCCAGCCATACGGTGTCTGGTCGATCGCGGTGGCCACGGGGGCAGGGTCGTTCAGCATCAGGTGGTAGTTCAGCATGCCGGTCAGCACGCCGGAGAACACCACGTAGGCGAGCGAGCACACCGCCAGGCTGCCGAGAATGCCGATCGGCATGTCGCGCCCGGGGTTCTTCGCCTCCTGCGCGCAGGTCGAAACGGCATCGAAACCGACATAGGCGAAGAAGATCGTGCCCGCGGCGCGCATCACGCCGGACAGGCCGAAATGCCCGAATGTGCCGTCGTTGGGCGGGATGAACGGGATGTAGTTGGCGGTCTTGATGAACGGGATGCCGAGCGCCACCACGGCCACGATGACCAGCAGCTTGATCGCCACGATCACGTTGTTGACGCGCGCGGACTCGGACACCCCGCGGATCAGCAGCAGCGACACGCACACGATGACGAACACCGCCGGCAGGTTGACCAGGCCCGCCGCCGTGCTGCCGTCGCCGAGCTTCACGCTCTCGAACGGCGATGCGCACAGCCGTGGTGGCAGCGAGATGCCGAACTGGCCCAGCAGCTTGACCAGGTAGCGCGACCAGCTGACCGCGACGGTAGCGGCGCCCACCGCATATTCCAGCACCAGGTCCCAGCCGATGATCCAGGCCACGAACTCGCCCAGCGTGGTGTAGGCGTAGGTGTACGCGCTGCCGGCGATCGGGATCATGCTGGCCAGCTCGCTGTAGCAGAGGCCCGCGAAGCCGCAGCCGATGGCGGCGATCAGGTATGACAGCACCACCGCCGGACCGGCATTCTCCGAGGCGGCGATCCCGGTGAGCGAGAACAGGCCGGCGCCGATCGTGCAGCCGATGCCGAGTGCCACCAGCGCGCCCGGGCCGAGCGCACGCTTGAGGGCGTGGCCACCGCTCGCATCGGCGGCACCGTCCTCCTGCATCTGCTCGATCGACTTGCGTCGCCACAGCGACGTCGCGGTCGCAGCCGCTTCGGTTTGGGACATGGTGCGCGTCTCCTCGGGCGTCTTGTCGTTTGGCCCGCAGGCCTTGCACCTCGCGTGCCAGAAGCCCGGTCAGCAGGCGTCCGGCAGCAGGCGGGCGAGGCGGACGGCAGTGTGGCCGCGGCTCGGCCGCAGGCTCGGCATCACCAGGAGGCAGTCGTCGTGCGGCGTGCGGATCTCGATGGGCCCGTCATGGCCGATCAGGGTGTTCCGCTCGCCGATCATCTCGCCGCCACGGAACGACTGCGTGAAGCTGAAGCTGGAGCTCGCGGCGGTGACGACCTGGGTGACCTCGGCGCAGCGCTGGCGGGGCGAGGGGCCGGGCAGCTTTTCCTCCTCCACCATCCCGGTCTCGCGCAGCAGGGCGCGGACCGCGACGCGCGCGGTGTCGACCGTGATCGGCTCCCAGTGCGGTCCGGCCTCGATCAGGCAGGCGACCCGGCTGTCGTCCGGGCTCGCGAACATCGCGTAATCGATCAGCCGCGGGCCGCTGGTATGGCCCTGGTCGGTCACCACCATCGCCGGCATGCCGAGGGTGCAGGCGAAGCGGCGGCCCTTCTCGGTCGGGCCGCTGAGGATGAGCGGCTCGGACGGCCACAGCATCGAGTGCAGGTCGACCAGGATGTCGACATCGTCGAACAGCGGCCTGAGCTCGCGGGCGCGGTCGAGCTCGACCGACGCGCGTGCGCTGTCGAGGATGGCGGTGTCCCAGAGCCGGTTCATGTCCTCCTCGATGAAGCGCGAGGCGGTCGGCTGGGCGGCGTCGAAGCGCTCGAAGGCGGCGAGATTCAGGAAGCCGATCGACAGCCGGCCCCGCAGCGGGCGGAAATCCTGCCGCAGCAGCTCGTCCAGCACGATGGCGCCGGCGAACTCGTTTCCGTGCATCAGCGCGGTGATCGCGACATGCGGCCCGGGTCGGCGGCTATCGAACTGCATCACACCGGGCAGGCCGGTATTGCCCGGGATCCAGTCGGCCAGGTCCGGCGGACGCAGCCGGACCTCGAAGCGCGGCAGCGGCGGCATGTGCGTCAGCCGGTGCGCCAGGCCCGGGGTGAGGCCCTGCGTGAGTTGCGGCATGAGTTCGGGCATGAGCTCGGGCGCGGCCGAGGTCTCCGGGTCCTGGTCGTGACCTGCCGTCTCCGATGGATCGCTCATGTGCGGGTGAGGCGGGTGGCGATGCGGCGGATGAAGGCGTCGCAGGCCTCGAGCTGGCTCAGCGCCACCCATTCGTCGGGCCGGTGCGCCTGCGCGATGTCGCCGGGGCCGCAGACGATGCTGACGATGCCGGCATTCTGGTAGATGCCTGCCTCGGTGCCGTAGCTGACCTTTCCTTCCTGGTTCGCGCCGCCGGCCTGCTTGACCAGCGCCACCAGCTCATGATGCGGATCGAGCGCCAGCGGCGGCAGCTCGTCCATCGGCTCGAACGTGAAGCCGCTCTCGGGATCGACGGCGTGCATCCAGGGCTCGATGTGGGCCGCGACATGGGCCTTGAGCGCGTCGAGCTCGGCGAACGCGTCGTCGCCCGGGATCGTGCGCCATTCCATGTCGAAGCTCGCGCGGTCCGGGATGATGTTGAGGATCGATCCGCCGGCGACCAGCCCGACATGGATCGTGCTGTGTTCCGGCTCGAACCCGGCCTCGCGCCTGCCGGAGCTGGCGAACCGGCGCTGCTCGGCGGCGATGTGGGCGATCGCCTCCGCCGCCGCATGGATCGCGTTCACGCCCTGGCCGGGCTGGCTCGAATGTCCGGCATGGCCGCGCACCGTCACCCGCACCGACAGCCGGCCCTTGTGGGCGATGATCGGCTTCATCAGCGAGGGCTCGCCGACGATGCACAAGGCCGGCCTGAGGCCATCCGCTTCCAGCTCGCGCACCAGCACCCGGGCGCCGTCGCAATCGACTTCCTCGTCGTAGCTGATGAACAGATGCAACGGCCGCAGCAACGGCATCGCCCGGATGTCGGGCACCGCGGCCAGCATCGAGGCGACGAACCCCTTCATGTCGGCAGCACCCCGGGCGTACGCGCGGCCCTCGGCCTGGCGCAGCGTGAACGGGTCGCTGCTCCAGCGCTGGCCGTCGACCGGCACGGTGTCGACATGCCCGGACAGCGCCAGGCCGCCCTCGACCGCCGGGCCGATCACCGCATGCAGGTTCGCCTTCGTGCCGGTGGTATCATAGGTGAGCCGGCCGGTGATGCCGTGGCCGGCGAGATAGTCGGCGACCCAGTGGATCAGCTTCAGGTTGCTGTTGCGGCTCGTCGTGTCGAAGGCGACGAGCTGCGTCAGGATTTCGATCGTCGACAGAAGCTGACCGTCTTGCATGGCTCCACTCTATACGTGGGCGGTCGCGCGGCAATGGCCCGATGGGCGCTCGCGCGGCAATGGTTCGAGCCGCTCGCGTTACCAGCCATTGCCGAGTGTGACGGTGCTGCAGGCCCACTTGCCGGGGGCGGCCGGGGCTCGCACAGTTCGCCCCGACGATGTCCACACCGCAACCAAGATTGCACCCGCTGCACCGGCTCTGGCAGGCGCTTCCGGCACGCCAGCGGCGCCTCTGGCTGGCGCGGGGCACGGCGTGGGTGGCGCCACGGCCGGACCCCCTGCCGCTCCCCGCATGCGGTGGCGTGGTCGTCGGCGGCGAGATCGGGCGGGCATCGGGGCTGGGCGAGGCAGCCCGCATCATGGACCAGGCGCTGCAGCGTCTTGGCGTTCCGCATTCGGCGATCGACACGGCGCGCCGCCGCCCGGATGCGAGGGCAGCGGGCTGGCCGGACCGGGCCGCGCTGGTCCTGCATGTGAATGCGCCGCAGCTGCCCGCCACCCTGATCGGCCTCGGTCGCGGGCGGCTCAGCGGCCGCCGGATCATCGGCAACTGGTACTGGGAGCTGCCGGTGGTGCCGACGAGCTGGCATCCGGCGCTGGCGCATGTCCACGAGATCTGGGCTCCCTCGCGCTTCACGGCCATGGCCTTCGAGGCGCTGGCGCCGGGCCGGGTGCGGGTGGTTCCGCCGGCACTAGCGCTGGCGCCACCGGTGCCCTCGCCGCTCGACCGGCAGGCCTTCGGGCTCCCCGCGGACGTGGTCGTGGTGCTGACCTCGTTCAGTCTTGCTTCATCTTTTGCGCGCAAGAATCCGATTGCCGCGATCGGCGCGTTCCGGAAGGCGTTCGGTGACCGGCGCGACCGGCTGCTGCTGTTGAAGGTGGGAAATTCCGAGCATCATGGCAACGACCTGTTGCTGCTGCAGGAGGCGATCGCCGGTGCGCCCAACATCAGGCTGGAGACCAGGATGCTGCCGGAGGCCGACATGCACGCACTGACCCGGGCCTGCGACATCGTGCTGTCGCTGCACCGGAGCGAGGGATTCGGGCTGGTGCCGGCGCAGGCGATGCTGCTGGGCCGGCCGGTGGTGTCGACCGACTGGTCCGCGACGACGGAGTTCCTGGACGAGAGCTGCGGTGTGCCGATCGGCTACCGGCTGGTGCCGGCGGCGGATCCGCGTGGCGTGTTCGAGGCGCCGGGCGCGGTCTGGGCGGATGCCGACATCGACCAGGCGGCGCAGGCGCTGCGTGCGCTGGCCGATGCTCCCGGACGGCGGATCGCGCTGGGCCAGGCGGCGGAGGCGGCGGCCCGGGCCCGGCTCGGCGGCGCCGGACTGCTTGCGGCCCTGGCGGCGATCGGCGTGCCGGTTCCGGATCCCGTGGCCCGCGCATGACAACGCCCACCACCGGGGAGGATCGCTGCCGCGAGACGTCCGGATCCGGGATCAGGGTGCTGGTCTGGCAGTGGGGACGCCGCGGCGCCGGGCCCCGGGTTGCGGTCGAGATGGCGGCGGGCTTCGCGTCGCTGCCGGGCTGCCGCGCGATGCTGTCGCTCTCGACCGGCGCGGAACTGTTGTCCGGCCGATCCGCGGTGCCGGTCGATCTGCCGGTCGCGACCTATGCCGGCCGGTCGGGCTTCGTCTGGCGCGCGCTGACGGCGCCGCTGCGCCGGCGGTGGCTGCTGCGCCATATCGCGTCGCTGGCGCCGGACGTGGCGATCTGCGCCATGCCCGGACCGCTCGACCTCGAGATGGCCTCGGCACTGCGTCGGCTGAAGCTGCCGTTCCTGGTCGTCGTGCATGACGCGGATCGGCACCCGGGCGACGGCTCGGTGGTCCAGATGCTGCTGCAGCGCCGGCTGATCGACCGGTCCGACGGGCTGGTGGCGCTGAGCCGGCACGTCGCCGACCGGCTGGCCGAGCAGGGTGCCGTCGGCGCCCGCACGCTGCTGATGGCGAGCCTGCCGCCGTTCGTATTCGGCCCGCTGCCGGCGCCGCCTTGCGCGCATGGCGGGCGCCTGCGGCTGCTCTGCTTCGGGCGGCTGCTGCCGTACAAGGGGCTCGACCTGCTGGCGGACGCGCTGGCGGCGCCGGGGCTCGAAGGCCGTCTGGAGGTCAGGGTGGTCGGATCGGGGCCGGCCAGTCCGGAGCTGTCCCGGCTGGCCGACCTGCCGGTGGTCAGCGTCGAGAATCGCTGGGTGCCGGAAGACGAGGTGGCGGCCCTGATCGAGTGGGCCGATGCGGTGGTGCTGCCCTATCGCGAGGCCAGCCAGAGCGGGGTCGCGGCGGCGGCGATCGCGGCACAGCGCTGGGTGGTGGCGACCGCGGTCGGCGGCCTGGTCGAGCAGTTCCGGGACGAACGGCTGGCGATCATGTGCAGCCCGGACGCCACCGACCTGCGCCGGGCGATCGACCGTCTGCTGGCCACACCGCCGGTCCCGGCGCGGCCGAGGCTGGATCCGCGGCTGGCCTGGCGCGTCGAGGCGGCGGCCCTGCTCGACGGGATCGCGCGCCGGGTGCTGGGACGGGCGGCAAGCGTGCCGGACGCAGTGCCCCCACCTGGCGCAGAGGTGCCGGAGGCCGGTCGCCGTGCGATAGCCTCAGGCGGCGTTGCGCGCCTCGTGGACGCGCACCCGGGTGCCGAGGAGCTTCTCGATGGCGCGCAGCAGCGGGCGCTCTGACGCCGCACACAGGGTGATCGCGACGCCCGCGGCGCCGGCGCGGGCGGTACGGCCGATCCGGTGCACGTAGGCCTGCGGCACTTCCGGCAGATCGTAGTTCACCACGTGGGTGATGCCGTCGAGGTCGATGCCGCGGGCGGCGACGTCGGTCGCCACCAGCACCGGGAAGCCGCCCTTGCGGAACGCGGCCAGGGTGCGGTCGCGCTGGGGCTGGCTCTTGTCGCCGTGGATCGCGCTGGCCCGGATGCCGCCCTTGTCGAGGGCCGCCACCACCTCGTCGGCGGTCTGCTTGGTGCGGGTGAACACCAGCGTGCGGGTCATGCGGCCGCGTTTCAGCAGCTCGAGCAGGGCCGCGCGCTTGGCCCCCGGCTCCACGAAGATCACCCGCTGCTCGATACCGGTGGCGGTGGTCGCCTGTGGCGTGGTGGCGATCGAGACTGGCTTGTGCAGCAGCCGCCTCGCCAGTGCGGCGATCTCCGGCGGCATGGTGGCCGAGAACAGCAGCGTCTGGCGATGCTGCTGCGGCAGCCGGGAGGTGATCTCCTGGACGTCGTCGATGAAGCCGAGATCGAGCATGTGGTCGGCCTCGTCGAGCACCAGGATGGCGGTCTCGTCGAGGCGGACGCTGCCGTCGGAGAGGTGGTCGAGCAGCCGGCCCGGCGTTGCCACCAGGATGTCGATGCCGGCCGCCACCGCCTTGGTCTGCGGCGGCTTCGGCACGCCACCGACCATGGCGGCGATGCGCAGGCCGGTCCGGCGCGCATAGATTCGGATCACGTCGCAGATCTGGCTGGCGAGCTCGCGTGTCGGCGACAGGATCAGCACCCGGCAGCACCGGGCGTTCGCGGGTTTTGGCTCGGCCAGCAGTCGGTGCAGGATCGGCAGGGCGAAGGCGGCGGTCTTGCCGGTCCCGGTCTGGGCGATGCCCTGGACATCGCGGCCGGCCATGATCGGCGGGATCGCTTCGGTCTGGATCGGCGTCGGCGCGTCGTATCCGGCCGCGCGCAGGGCCTCGAGCAGCGGTTCGGTGAGCCCGAGCGAACGAAAATCTGTCATGGATTGGGCCTTCCGCGGGCTGGATCCCCAGCGTCGGACGGCGATGTGTGGCGGCCCGCCGGCGCGACTGTCAAGCGCGTGCTCAAGCCTGAGGGAGCCTCACCGTGTCGCCCGCGACGATTGACGGAACCGCGAACCGCTCGCAAAAGCGGACGATGCAGGGTGTCATTCTGACCGAAGGCTATGCCGGCCTGGAGGCGCAGGCGCTGGGACTCGCCGAGCGGGCCGGGTTGGTGGTGGCGGGCACGCGGGCGCTGCGGCCAACGCTGCCGTGGGGCCGGCTGCCGCCGCGCTTCTGGCCGGCGCCGCTGGCGATGGTCGGTGGTGCTGATGGCGACGGCCTGCGCGATCTTCCGGACGGACTGCTGCTGACCGCCGGGGGCACCGGTGCCGCCGTGGGTGCCGTACTGCGTCGCCAGGGTCGTCGGGTGGTGCAGATCCAGAACCCGCGGATGCGGCTGGATCGCTTCGACCTGGTGGTCGCCAACCGGCATGACGAGATCGACGGTCCCAACGTGCTGCTCGGCCGGACCGCCCTGCATCGCGTGACCCCGGCGGTGCTGGCCGAGGCGCGGGCGGCCTGGACCGAGCGGCTGGCACACCTGCCCAGGCCGCTGGTGGCGGTGCTGGTCGGCGGCTCGAACGGACGCTTCCGGATGGGACCGCCCGAGGCGGAGGCGCTCGCCGCGGGGCTTGCCGGGATGATGCGCACGGACCGCGTGGGCCTGGCGCTGACGCCCTCGCGTCGCACCGGCGCGGAGCAGCGGGCGATCCTGGAGCGCGCGCTGCAGCCGCTCGGCGGGTGGGTGTGGGACCTGGCCGGCGCGAACCCCTATCTCGGGCTGCTCGCCTGCGCCGACGCCATCGTGGTGACGTCGGACAGCGTGTCGATGGTGTCGGAGGCGGCGGCGACCAGCGTGCCGGTGCTGGTGGCGCATCTGCCAGGGCGGTCGAGGCGGATCGGCCTGTTCCTGCGCGATCTGGTTGACGCCGGCCGCATTCGATCCTTCAACGGCCGCTTCGAAAGCTGGAACGCGGCGCCACTGGACGACACCGACGCGGTGGCCGCCGAGATGTGCCGTCGCCTGGGTCTGCCGGTGACGTGCGAGGCGGGGCGGCCGGCCCCGAGCCACTAGAGCGGGAAGTCCGAGACGATGCTGAACATCCAGACCTACGACGCGCGGGCCGGCGGCAACGTGCTCTACAAGGCACTCGCGCATCCGCTCGCGGCCGAGGCGCTGGCCACGCTGGGCGATCGCCTGAGGCGGCAGGGTCCGCTCGCGGTGTTCGACCCGGAGGCGGCCGCGGACATGCTGTTCGCGATGCATCCCACGCTGCCGCCGGTGACCGAGCTCTATGTGCAGGACGTCTCCGGTGTCGGCCGGCCGGCACTCGGCACCGATACGCTGCCGCTGACCGAGCTCGTGCACTCCCACGCGGCGACGCTGCTGGTCGTGAGCTTCGACGCGCAGCGGGTGCTGGCGCGCATGGGCAGCCTGGTGCCGCGCGGCATGCAGGTGGTGACGCTGGACGAGGCGCGGCTGCCGAGCGAGATGCTGACCGGCACGCGGAGCTATCTCGACCGGCTGAATTTCGCCACCAACTACGCGTTCTTCCGCGATGCCGGCGGCCTCTCGACGCGGCTGGTCACGGCGAACTACTGGGCCAATTACGGTGCCAGGCGGGTGCGGCTCTGGCTGCGGCTGTTCGACGCCGCCGGGGTTCCGATTGCCAGCTGGGAGGAGATGGCGCCAGCCGGGGCGGGCGGCATCATGATCGACAGCGGCGAGGTGCGCCGGCGCTTCGACCTTCCGGAGTTCACAGGCCAGCTCTTCATCCATGCGATCGGCGTCGCCGGCCATGACGTGGTGAAATACGCGCTCGACACCTACGACAACGGCGAGGGCACGGGCGGCGGCCGCAGCCTTTCGGTCACTCACGACGCCAATGCCTGGCCCTCCGATCGCTACGCGAACCTGCCGGCGCCGGATGCCGGGGAGACCGTACACCTGTGGGTGCAGAACAGCCACGCGACACCGATCCCCGCGGATGCGCTGAGCCTCGACCGGATGGGCGCGGAAACACCGGTCACGCTGCCGTTCGCGGTTGCACCCTATGCCAGCGTCGCGGTCGACGTGTCGGCGCATCTGCCTGGGCTGCACTGGCCGGCGCAGATCGAGCTGCGCGCAGGGCGTCACGTGGTGCGGCCGCGTTACGAGGTGACCCGGCATGGCCGCAGCCGCATCGCCCACCTCAACGTCGAGCGCGCCGACCTGCGTCCGGATCCTGGTATCCCCACGCTGCCGGCGCCGATGGGCCGTGGCTACCTGCTGCCGTTCCCGGTGCTGCCGCCGGAGCAGTTCCGCAGCATCGTGCAGCCGACGATCATGGCCGAGCAGCAGGTCGATCTGCCGCTGCGGCTGGATGTATTCGACGTCGAGGGACACAAGGTCGGGGAGCGTTTTCTCGGCCGGCTGCCACGCAACCATGACGTGGCGATCGACCTTGCCGAACTCGGTGCACCCGAAGGTCATGCCGAGCTGGTCTATGACTTTCGCGACGGTGGCAGCGCCGATGGCTGGCTGCACGCGCTGGTGCGCTACGAGAGCCTGACCACCCCGCACGTGGCGGAGACCAGTTTCGGCGCGCACATCTTCAACACCGCGATGACCTATCGCGACGAGCCGCAATCCTATTCCGGACCGCCGCCCGGGCTGTCGACCCGCCTGTTCCTGCGCCTCGGCGACACCCACCGGCACAGTTTCGCGGCCATGATGTATCCGGCGTCGGCGGCCTGGCATCCGCGCTCGCGGACCCAGCTGATCCTGCATGACGCGACCGGCGAGGTGGTGGCCGAGCGGCCGATCGAGATCGCCTGCTCCGGCTCGATGATGGTCTGGCCGCACAAGCTGTTCAGCCCCGAGCTGCTCGGCCTCGCGGGCCCGCGCGGCTACGTGCTGATCCGCGATACCACCTGCCGGCTGTTCGGCTATCATGGCCTGATGGATGACGAGGGCGCGTTCTCGCTCGACCACATGTTCGGGTTCTGACCGCCGCCGCAGAAGGAGACGCCGCATGCCGTTCAAGGTGCAGGTCGGACCGCCGCAGATCGCGATCCATCAGGCCCAGACGGTGCTGATCACCGAGAACGATGGCGGGATCACCTGGCCGACCGACAAGGGGCTGTATTTCCGCGACACCCGGCTGATCAGTGCGTGGTCGATCTATGCGAACGGGGTGCCCTGGCGGCTGCTGAACGGCGGCGCCATCACCTACTACGCGGCGCGCGTGTTCCTCACCAACGACGCCTTCCGGACACAGGACGGCATGGTCGATGCACGCACCGTCGCACTCGTGATCAGCCGCGAGATCGATGGCGGCATGCACGAGGATCTCGACATCACCAACCACGGCGCCGCGCCGTTGAAATTCAACCTCGAGCTGGCGCTGCGTTGCGACTTCGCGGACACCTTCGAGGTCAAGTCCGACCGGATCGTGCGCCGCGGCAAGATCACCACGGTGTGGGACGAGGCCGCGCAGAAGCTCTCCAACACCTACTGCAACGCGGACTTCATCCGCGCCGTCACCATCACCGCACTGCACGCGCCGGCGCTGTACGCGAACGGCCGGTTGAGCTTCGATATCGAGTTGGCGCCCGGTGCCTCGTGGCACTGCTGCCTGCGCTACGACCTGACCGATGGCGAGGTGCTCATCGAGGCCCCGCGGGAGTGCGCGGCGCACGACGCGGAAAACCGGCATTCGGCCAACCTGCGCGACTGGCAATCGCGCGTTCTCAAGATCACCAGCTCGAACGAGGAATATTACCGCTTCTTCCACCAGGCGGTCGAGGACATGGCGGCACTCCGCCTGCCGATCGGCAGCGGCGACCACATGGAATTCGTGCCGGCAGCCGGACTGCCCTGGTTCATGGCGCCGTTCGGACGCGACAGCCTGATCGTGTCGTTGCAGAACATCACGATCTACCCGGAATTCGCCCGCGGTGCGCTGGATGTGCTGGGCAGCCTGCAGGCCACCGAATACGACGCCTACCGGGACGCCGAACCCGGCAAGATCATGCACGAATTGCGCTATGGCGAGCTCGCCCATTTCAAGCTGATCCCGCACACGCCGTATTACGGCACCGCCGATGCGACGCCGCTCTGGCTGATCACCCTTCATGCCGCCTGGCGCGCGACCGGCGATCGCGATCTCCTAGACCGGCACCTGAAGACTGCGGAGGCGTGCCTCGAGTGGATCGACCATGACGGCGATCGCGACGGCGACGGCTTCCAGGAATACCAGACGCGCTCGAGCGCCGGCTACGAGAACATGGGCTGGAAGGATAGCGGCGAGGCGGTGATGTATCCGGACGGCACGCTGGTGCGCGGCCCGAAGGCGCTGTGCGAGTTGCAAGGCTACGTCTATGACGCCTGGCAACGCATGGCACAGATATTCGACGTGCTCGGACAGGCCGGGCGTGCCAGCGACTTGCGGAACAAGGCGCACGCGTTGTTCGAGCGCTTCAATGCGGCGTTCTGGGACGAGGCCGGCGGATACTACGCCTACGCCCTCGACGGCGAAAAGAAACAGGTGCTGTCGGTGGCGTCCAACCCCGGGCACTGCCTGTGGTCCGGCATCGTCCGGCCGGATCGTGCTCAGAAGGTGGTGCAGCGGCTGATGGCGCCGGACATGTGGTCGGGCTTCGGCATCCGCACGCTGTCATCGGCGCATAAGTCATTCAATCCGTATGCGTATCAGCTTGGTGCCGTCTGGCCGCACGACAACTCGCTCATCGCGCTCGGCTTCAAGCGATACGGCTTCGACGCGGAGGCGGCACAGATCGCCCGCGACATCAGCGGGGCGGCGTCGCATTTCGAGAACAACCAGCTTCCCGAGCTCTATGCCGGCATCCAGAAGGACAGCACCAATTTCCCGGTGCAGTATCTGGGCGCCAACGTGCCGCAGGCCTGGGCGGCGGGATCGGCCTTCACGCTGCTGCATGCGATGCTCGGCCTGGCACCGGACGCGCCGCAATCCCGCCTGACGGTCGATCCGGCGCTCCCGGACTGGATGCCGGACGTCACGCTGACGGACCTGACCGTCGGGCAGACGAAGTTCGCGATCCGGTTCTGGCGCGACGGCGCTGCCACCCGCCACGAGGTGCTGGCCGGCGATCCGGCGGCGGTGCAACGGCTGCCATTCGGGCGGGCGCTCGATTTCGGCGTGCCGGGAGAGCAGCCGGGAGGGGGCCTGACCTGATGCAGCAGGCCTGCAGGGGAACGGACGCGCACACGCAGGACCGGTGAGCCGCCGGGGGTCCGGCGTCATGTCGACCGGGTTCAGCCTGGGAGCCGAGGCGCTGCTGCTTCCGACCGCACGCCGGCTCGGATGGTGGGTGCGACAGGGATTGAACCTGTGACCCCCGCCGTGTGAAGGCGATGCTCTACCGCTGAGCTACGCACCCATCCTGCCCGGTGACGCGGCTTGTATGGCGATTTCGGTGGCTCGGCAAGAGGCTGGGGTCCGGGGAAATCCGGAACGAGACAGACATATCGGCGGGCGTCATGTGATCTGCCGAAGCGGGCGGGGGTGCCCGGGGGGCTCGCGGAGACGGGCTGGCTGTCGGCCGGCCACCAGCCGTCGCGTCCCGGTCACGAATCCATTCCGGCTTGCAATCCTGTTCGGCGCTCGTATCAGTTGTCGACCTGGCCGAGGGACAAAGGAAGCCTTCAGAATGGATGCGATACTGCTCCTCCTGGAATGTGCCGGGATCTTCCTCGTCCTGCGCTGGGTGGTGGCCGGCCAGGGCAGTGCAGGGCTGCTCGCGTGGCGGCCATCACCCGGCCCGGACATGAAGGCCCGCCGCCGCCGGCCGCGCTGACACGGCATGCGCGACATCGCCTTCCTCGCATGCTGGCTGGTCCTGCTGCCGCTGGTGTTTCGCGGGGCGCATCTGGGTGTCCTGCTCTGGGCCTGGACCTCGCTGCTGGCACCGAACGACCTGCTCTACGGCATAGGCATGTCGATCCCGTTCGCCAAGCTGGCAGCGCTGCCCACCTTGTTGCAGCTGGTGTTCCACCGGCGTGGCGAGGTGCAGTTCCGCATCGGTCGCACCGGCATGCTGATGCTGGCACTCGGCGTCCTTGCGGTGGTGTCGCAAAGCCTCTCGCCGATGGTCGATACCGCGCCCGGCTGGGACCTTTGCGTCCGTTTCCTGAAGGTGCTGGGGCTGGCGCTCGCCGTGCTGTGCTGCATCAACAACCGGCTGCGCGTGCATGGGCTGCTGCTCGCGATCTGCCTGGGCATCGGGTACATCGCCGTCGACGAGGGCGCCAAGTTCCTGATCTCCGGCAGCAGCCACAAGGTGGTCGGCTCGCCCTCGCTCGGCGACAACAACCAGGTGGCACTCGACGTCGTGCTGATGCTGCCGTTGCTGCACTACCTGTACGGGGCCGCAGCATCCCGGCTGCTGCGTCTGGTCTGCATCGGCACGGCGATCCTGGCCGTCGTCACCGTGATTGCGACGTTCTCCCGGGGCGGCTTCATCGGGCTGATGATCGTGGCGATCGCGTCGGTTGCCGGCAGCCGGCGCAAGGTGCTGGCAGCCGCATTGCTGGCGGTGAGCCTGGCGGTCGGCTGGTCGCTGACCGGCGCCGACTGGGCGGCGCGGATCGACACGGTGCAGCACGCGCAGAACGACGACTCCTTCATGGGGCGCGTCGAGGCCTGGAAGGTCAGCCTGTCCCTGGCCCTCGAGCGCCCGCTGACCGGCGGTGGACTGCACGCCATCCAGCACGCCGACATGTGGAACAGCCAGGCCCGGCGGGCTGCCATGCTGCAGGTCGTGCCCGGCGTACCGATCGGGGTGTTCCCGCGTGCCGCGCACAGCATCTATTTCGAGGTGCTGGGCGACCTCGGTGTCCCCGGCCTCGTGGTGCTGCTACTGCTGCTGGCCGGCGCCTGGCGTGACGGCGGCATGGCGAGGCGGCTGGTCTCGCGATCGGGCCGGGCGGACCTGATCTGGGCGGCGGCACTGGCCGGTCACCTGCGGGTCTCGCTGCTCGCCTTCATGGTGTCCGGCGGCCTGCTGAGCGCTGCCTACCGCGACATCGACTATCTCCTGGTGGCCCTGCTCGCCGTGGTCAGGATGATCGTCCAGCGCAGCCTGGCGACGCCCGATGCGGCGTCGCCGAATGCCGCCGACCCCGATGCAGCCTGGCCGCGGGGCCGGGTGCGATATGCACCCGTGCGGGGCCAGGTCACCGCGGTGACGACAGCCGTCAGGTGACGGGCCCGGTCACGCCGACCAGCATGATGTGCGTGCCGTCGCTCAGGCTCAGGCCGTAGCCGCCTGAACCCACCGACGCGGTGACGATGCTGACGCCGTGCAGGACGAGCTTGTCGGTCGCGCTCCGGAAGCCGGTGATGATGTCGGTCCCACCGCCATGTCCGGCGACCGCGTTGAAGATGTCGGCGGCGCCATAGGCCGCTTCCTGCACATGGGTGTTGCCGGTGCCGAAGGTGACGGCGCCGCCGTTCGGGGTCAGCGTGACTTTCGCGCTGCCGCTGCCGGCAGTGAAGCTCGTCCCGGCACTGCCGCCGAGCAGCGTGACGTTGCCGCTTCCTGCCATGACATTGGCGCTGCCGTATTCGGCATTGATCTGCGCCGCACCGCTGCCACCGATGAAGGTCAACGCGCCGGGGCCCTGGTCGTAGCTCAGGGTGCCGGATCCGCCTTGCACGGTGACGCCGTCGCCCGTGTTCCAGTCCTGGTCGAGGATGGAGAGCGGCCCCGACCCGCCGGTGACGTGCACCCCGGCGGTCTTCAACACGATGGCGTCGGTTGCCGATCCGCCGGTGATGGTATCGGCCGCCGCCGAGGCAACGTTCGCGGCACCGGCGCCGAGCTGGATGATCGAGCCATGGCCGGTCGTGGCGATGGTGGTCGCGCCGACCGCCGCTTCCGCCAGGGTCGCGGACCCGCCGGTCACCGTCGTCGCGCCGGCATTGAGCAGGCCGAGCCGGACGCTGGCATTCGTCTCGCTGACGGTCTCCACGGCGGCCCCGGTAGCACCGACGGAGATGGTGGCGACGGCACCCTGGTTGACGGTCACCGTGTCCTGGCCGGCGCCGACCAGGGTGTCGCGCCCGTCCAGCGTGATGGTGCTGTAGCCGGTGCTGCCGTGGACCAGGCTGTTGCCATGCACCACGAGGACCTGGTTGCCGCCGCCACCGCTGATGCTGTCGTTGCCGTAGCTGTTCACGATGTCGCCGCCGGCCAGCTGCAGCAGGTTGGAGGAGCCCGCCGCGGTGGTGATGATGTCGGCGCCGCCGCCATCCCGGGCGAGGATGGTCAGGCCGCCGGAACCACCCTGGATGGTCTCGCGCGAACCGTCGATCACGGTCATCCGTCCGGTGCCGCCGATGAGCGTGTTGCTGTTCAGATCGAGCATGACGGTGTTGGCGGCCGCCTCGCCGACATAGGTCAGGGCGCCGGTATCACCACCCAGGGTGACGGTACCCGCGGCGCCGTAAACCGTTGCCCCGAGCGTGTCGCCGCGCCCGAAAACATCGAGGGTGCCGGTTCCGGCGTAGATCTTTGCTTGTCCGGTCACGATCATCGTGTCCAAGCCCGATCCCGCGCGGATGGTGTCCGGTCCTGCACTCTGCACGTTGGCGGTGCCGGTCCCGAGGGTCAGGGTGCTGCCCGTCACGCCGGCTGCGGTGGCCACGTTCATCGCCCCACCCTCGACGTTGACGGTCGACGCGCCGCCGGTGATGGCCATCGCCTCGGTCGCACCGCCCTGCGTGATGTTGAATTGCACGTTGCCGCCATCGTTGTTGAGGATGAGGCTGGCGAATGCTCCGGACATGGCAGCCTGCCCGCCGTCATCGATCGAGACCCGGGCATTGCCGCCGTGACCGGTGATCGCGGCGGTGCCGTTCACGGTCCACTGGTTGTCGCCCTGGCCGTCCTGGATCACGGCGGTGCCGCCGATGGTGGCGACGATGTTGCCGGCGCCGGCAGTGATGGCGTCGTGACCCTCGCTGTCGATCTGGTCGCTGCCGTGGAGGATCAGCGTGTTCGAGGATCCGGCCGCGGTGGCGAAGGAGTTTCCGCCGGAGGTCGGGCTTTCGGTGAGGTTCATGCCGCCGCTGCCGCCGATGGCGATCACATGCCCGATCGCGGCATAGACGGTGAGCAACCCGCCACCGCCCTCGACCGCCTGCAGCGCCACATCGAGCGTCACGTTGTGCGCCAGGTTGTCGGTGATCACGAGGGTGTTGCCGGGCAGCACGCCGACCTGGGTGATGTCGGGCAGCGGGTTGCCGAGACCGTCGACGTTGCCGGTCCCGGTCGCCGGGCCGTCGACGATCTCGGCGGGAGTGAGCCGGGTGAAGCTGTTGTTGTCGATGCTGGCGCTGATCGCGGTCTGGTTGAGGACGGCCACCGCCTCGGGGCCGTAATCGTTGACGAACTGGTTGCCGGTGATGGTGAGCGAGGATCCGACATAGGGGATGCCTTCGCCGCCGAAATGCACCATCGCCGAATTCTGCGCCTCCGGGCCCTTCTCGATCAGGTTGCCGGTGATGGTGTCCTTGCCGCCATCCGGCAGGTCGATCTCGTAGCTGGCGGTTCCGGTCGGACCATCCTTGAACACGTTGTCGGTGATGACGTTGACCAGCGCACGGCTCTTGAATTCATGGCCGACCACGGCGCCCTGGAACACGTCGTTGGTCGCCGTCAGCGAACTGACTGCGCCGACATAGAGATTATGCGTATAGCCGCTGCCCGAGCCGTTATCGGTGAAGGTCGAGTTGGTCACGACGATGGTGTTGGTGGTGAGGGCGCTCAGGACCGGCACCGCCAGCAACCCATCCTGGTTGTTGCTGAAGCTGTCATGGTCCAGCACCATCTGACCGCCTTCGTAACGGATCCCGGCACCGTTGCCGCCATCGGCGGCACCGATCGCGGCGCCGGAGAAGGACAGGTTGCGGATCGTCACGTCGTTGTCGACGGTCAGGATCCCCTTCATGTTCGGGGGCGGCACCGTGGCGACGAAATTGGCCATGCCACCGACGCCCTGGATGGTCACCTTGGCCGTGACGATGCCGAAATCGTTCGTGTAGGTACCGGCCAGGACATCGATTGTGTCGCCGTTGACGGCAACCGCCAGGGCCGCCGACAGCGTCGCGAATTCTCCTCCCGCGCCGACCGTCAGGATGTCCGGGTTCGCTGTCGGCACCATGTAGGCGGGCGGGACCGCGGCAGCAGGGACGATCGGGCTCGCGAGGTCGCTTGAAAGTCCGGTCACGGAGAAGAGCGCGTGAGAATCCGCCTGCATGATGATCTCCGTTCCGACGTTCTGTCGGCCCGAAGCGCTTGCGGCACTACTCGTGACGGACATCGATGAAGCTGCTGTGGCGATAGCCGGTGCCTGTCCGACACCGCAGGCTACCCCTACCGGCAGTACGTTACACAATCGTTAACAGCACTTCAACAACGTTAAATCTGAATTGATGGTTTGCGGAGTCTTGATTTCATCGTTTCTCAGCTTGATAGTTTTCGGAGTCCAATATTCCGTGCGTTGGTCTGCATGATGCTGGGGTAATGATTTTTGTCCCTTAATCTGGATGGTCTTGCAGGAAGAAGCTGGTAGGCATGTGCGGGATTGCCGGCGTGTTCAGCATGGACGGCGCTCCCATCGATCACGACGTGCTCGCTCGGATGACGCTGGCTTTGTCGCATCGCGGCCCCGATGCCCATGGGCTGCATGTCGAGCCGGGGCTCGGGCTGGGTCATCGGCGGCTCTCGGTGCTCGATCCTGGTGGCGGCGCCCAGCCGATGTGCAACGATGACGGCGTGGTTCTCGTCTTCAATGGCGAGATCTACAACTTTGCTGCAATGCGGGACGAGCTGGCAGCACGCGGGCACCGCTTTTCGACGCGCAGTGATACGGAAGTGATCCTGCGCGGCTGGGAGGCATGGGGCCCGGATGTCGTGCAGCGGCTCGACGGCATGTTCGCCTTCGCACTATGGGACAAGCGCGCCCGGCGGCTGTTCCTGGCACGCGATCGGCTGGGCAAGAAGCCGCTCTACTACGCAGCCCTGCCGGGCGGCCTGGCCTTTGCCTCCGAGCTCGCCAGCTTCGCGTCGGTTCCCGGGGTGCGGCGCGAGATCGATCCGGCCGCACTGCATGATTACCTGGCCCTGGGCTACGTGCCCGATCCCGCAACGATCTGGGCCGGCATCCACAAGCTGCCACCCGCCCACACGCTGCTGATCGAGATGCACGCGGCGTCCCGCGGACTTCCGGCGCCAGGGTGCTACTGGCGTCCCGAGGCCGGCACCGACATCCCGGGCTTCGAGGCGGCGGCGGAGATGCTGCGTGACCGGTTGCTGCATGCGACCGCGGCGCGGCTGGTCGCCGACGTGCCGCTCGGGGCCTTCCTGTCGGGCGGCCTGGACAGCGCCGGGGTGGTCGCGGCGGCGATGCGGGTGCGTGACCGGGCAGACCCGATCGACAGCTTCACCATCGGCTTTGCAGGCGCCGAGGATGAGAGCCCGGCGGCGGCGGCCATAGCCGCGCATTGCGGCGCCAGTCACGCCGTCGAGCGCGCCGGGGGGATCGACTGGATCGCCGCAAGCGCAGACCAGGGGCGGGTGTTCGGCGAGCCGTTCGGCGATCCATCCGCGGTGCCGACCGCACGGCTCTGCCGTTTCGCCCGCCGCCACGTCACCGTTGCCCTGTCCGGGGACGGCGGTGACGAGGTGTTCGCCGGCTACCGGCGCCATCGCTGGCACATGCTGGTCGAGAGCCTGCGCCGGCAGCTGCCGCCGGCGATGCGGCGCGGCCCGATCGCCACCCTCGCGCGGCTGTATCCCAAGCTCGACCGCGCGCCCCGCTTCCTGCGCGCCCGCCACACCCTGACCGAGCTCAGCCTCGACAGCGCGCTCGGCTACTACCGCACGATGGCGCGCCTGCAGGACGAGCGTCGCGCCGCGTTGCTGCACCCGACACTGGCCGCGCGCCTGGACGGCCATGACCCCGGCGCCCGCTTCGCCCGGCTGATGCAGGAGAGCGGCAGCGACGATCCGCTGGCGCAGGCGCAGCATGTCGACCTCGCCACCTGGCTGCCCGGGCAGATGCTGACCAAGCTCGACCGCACCAGCATGGCGAGCGGCCTGGAAGTGCGCTCGCCGTTGCTTGACCACCGGCTGGTGTCGTGGGGCCTCTCGCTGCCCGCCGACTACAAGCTGCGCCGTGGCCGCGGCAAGGCGGTGTTGCGGGCGGCGATCGCGCCATGGCTGCCGCCGGAGATCCTGCAGCGCCCGAAGCAGGGGTTCGCGATGGATCTGCGCCGCACGCTGGGCGCCGGGATGGGCCGGATCCGGGCGCGCCTGCTGTCGCCGGATTTCCTCGACCACGCGCTGTTCCGGCCAGACGCGGTCGCCCGTCTGCTCGACGAGCATGCGAGCGGCCGCCTCGATCACGCCCAACCGATCTGGCTGCTGCTGGTGCTGGACGGGTTCCTGCGCAGCGAGCTCGCCGCGGCTCCAGCGATGGTCGAGGCGGCCTGACGCCGGATGGACAGCTTCAGTCCGGACGCGGCGATCTGCCTGGTGGGTGCCGGCAACATCGCCCGCATCCATGCCGAAGCGCTCGCATCGCCGTTGCAGGCGCGGCCCCGGCGGATCGTGTGCGTGGTCGATCCCGACCTGCAGGCGGCGCGCCGGCTGTGCCCTCCCGGCGGTCAGGTGCACGCCACGCTCGAGGCGGCCCTCGCCGAAGGCAGTTTCGGGCGCGCGCATGTGCTGACACCGCCCGACACCCATGCCGCGATCGCGCGCCAGCTGCTGGATGCCGGCAAGAGCGTGCTGCTGGAGAAGCCGCTGGCCACCAGTCGCGCGGCCTCGATGGGCTTGTCGGCGCTGGCCGGCGATCGCCTCGGCATCAACCAGAACTTCGTGTTCCATCCGGCCTTCCTGCAGCTCCGGAGGATGCTCGAAAGTGGATCGATAGGTCGGCCGCGCTCGGTCAGCTGCATCTATGCGATGCCGCTACGCCAGCTTGCAGCCCGGCAGTTCGATCACTGGATGTTCCGCCAGCCCGCCAACATCCTGCTCGAGCAGGCGGTGCATCCGCTGTCGCAGATCGCAGCCCTTGCCGGGCCGACCAGGACGCTGCAAGCGACGGCGGCGCCGGCCCTCGCGTTGGATGTGGGCCGGCAATTCCATCCTGCCTTCGACGTGCTCATCCGGGGTGAGAGACTGCCGGCACAGCTTCGCTTCGCGGTCGGCGAGAGCTTCCCGTTCTGGCAGGTCACCCTGGTGTGCGACGACGGGGTCGCGGTGGCAGACATGGTCGCCAACCGGACATTGCGTTACCGCCGCACCCGCTGGCTCGACCTGGTCGACGGGTTGGTCTCCGGTGCGGCCACCGCCGGCGGCGTCGCCCTGGCGAGTGCGCGCAATTTCGGCGCCGGACTGGTCTCCACTGCCGGCCTGCGCGCCCGCAACGACCCGTTCTTCCTGAGCATGCGGGCGAGCATCGACGCGTTCCATGCCGCCCGCGACCTCGGCCAGCCGCCGCCGCTGGATGCCGGCTTCGGTGCCGGCCTGGTCGAGACCTGCCTGCGCATCGTCGAGGCCGCCGGGCTGCCCCACGTCACCGAGCCGACCGTGCCGGTTGCCGCATCGTCACCCGACGGCCCGGCCAGCCCCGGCCTGGTGGCGGTGACGCGGCCCGATGTCGCCGTGCTCGGCGGCACCGGCTTCATCGGCCAGGCGACGGTCGCGGCCCTGCAACGCGCCGGGCTCAGGGTCGCGGTGCTGTCACGCTCGCCGGGCAATTCCTCCGAGCCCGCGATCCGCTGGCATCGCGGCAGCATCACCGATCCGGCCGTCGTGCGCGCGGCAATCGCCGGCGCCCCGGCCGTGGTCAATCTGGCGCATGGCGGCGGCGGCGGCGACTTCCAGTCCATCCGCACCGCGATGGCCGGCGGTGCTGCCACCGTGGCCCATGCCTGCCTCGACGTCGGCGCCCGGCTGATCCATGTCAGCTCGATCGCGGCGCTCTATCTCGGGAACCCGGCCGAGAGCGTCACCGGGGCGACGCCGCCGGACCCGCGCCACGCGGAGCGGGCCGACTACGCACGCGCCAAGATCCTGACCGAGCGGCTGCTGGCCGATCTCGCCACGACGCAGCTGCGGCTGACGATCCTGCGTCCGGGCCTCGTCGTGGGCGCGGGCACGTCGCCGTTCCATGGCGGGCTCGGCTTCTACAACACCGAGCAGCATTGCATCGGCTGGAACGACGGCCGCAATCCGCTGCCCTTCGTGCTCGTCGACGACGTGGCGGATGCCATCCTGCGTGTCTGCGACACCCCGTCCGCAGCACCCGCCTACAACCTCGTCGGTGACGTGCGACTCTCGGCGCGGGATTATGTGGCCGAGCTGGCACGCGCGCTGCAGCGGCCGCTGGTGTTCCATCCGCAATCGGTGCGCGGGCTCTGGGCAGGCGAGCTTGCCAAGTTCGCGGTCAAGCGGGCGAGCGGCCGGCGCGTGCCGATGCCGCCGCTGCGGGACCTGAGGTCGCGCGGGCTGGTCGCACGCTTCGATTGTGGCGATGCGGTGCGCGATCTCGGCTGGCATCCGGTCGCCGACAGGGAGCGGTTCCTCGACCAGGCGGTGCGGATCCATGCACGGCCGGGCTGACCTGCCGCCACCGCCGCTGCTGTTCTCGGTGTTCGCGACCTTCGCGGTCGGCGGCCCGCAGATGCGGTTCGCGACGCTGGCCAATCGGCTCGGCCGGCGCTGGCGGCATGTGATCCTGGCGATGGACGGCAACCTGGCCTGTCGCGAGCACCTGTCTGCCGGGCTCGACGTCAGCTTCCTGGAGGCCGGGCGCCGTACCCGCAACCCGATCCGCCTGTATCGCCGCCAGCGCCGCATGCTGCGCGAGCTGCAGCCGGACCTGCTGCTGACCCACAACTGGGGCAGCATCGAGTGGGCGCTGGCAAACCGCTGGCCGGGTCGGCTGGTGGCGCAGCTGCATGCCGAGGACGGCTTCGGACCGGAGGAGCGGACCCGCCGGTTGCGCCGGCGCAACTGGTTCCGCCGGGTGGTGCTCGGCGGGACCCCGGTGGTGGTCCCGTCGCTGACCCTATCCGACATCGCGCGGCGGAACTGGAGGCTGCCGTCGAGCGCGTTGCATCAGGTTCCGAACGGGATCGATCTCGCCAGCTTCCAGCCGGGCCCGCCGGTGCCGCCGCTGCCGGAATGGCGGCTGGCACATGACGGCGTGGTGATCGGCACGGTGGCGGCATTGCGTCCCGAGAAGAACCTGGCCCGGCTGATCCAGGCCGTCGCCATGCTGGACCCGCCGGCCCGTCTGCTCGTCGGCGGGGATGGGCCGGATCGTGCGCAGCTCGAAGGATTTGCGGCCGGCTTGCTGCCGCGTGACCGCGTCGTCTTTGTCGGCCACGTCGCCGAGCCGGCGCCGCTCTACCGGCACATGGACATCTTCGCGCTGTCCTCCGACACCGAGCAGATGCCGCTCTCGCTGCTGGAGGCGATGGCGAGCGGCCTCCCGGCGGCGTCCTGCAACGTGGGCGACGTCGCCGACATGCTGGGCCCGGAGAGTTCGGAGCTGGTCACCGCCCTGGATGCGGCGGCACTCGGGAAGGCGCTGGCACGGCTGGCCGGCGACGCGACGCTGCGACGTCGGCTGGGTGAGGCCAATCGCGCCCGGGCGGAGCAGCTCTTCGACGAAGCCCGGATGATCGAGCGCTGGAGCGGGCTGCTCGACCGGACGCGCCAGGCGTTCGCCGCCAATGCGCGCTGAGCCGGCGACGTCGCTGTTCCCGGCGGCCCGCCTGGCGGTGCCACGCGAGCCGGGGAGGCCGGTCTGCACCCTGGTGATCGACGCGGAGGAAAGCTTCGACTGGCACCGGCCGCTGCACGGCACGCAGTACTCGACCCGCAACCTGCACGACCTGTCGGTGCTGCACGACATCCTCGACACCAACGGCGCGGTCCCGGCCTATCTGCTGACCTATCCGATCCTGATGGATGACGACGCGGTGCACAGCCTGCGCACCCAGCTCGAGCGTGGGCGCTGCATCCTGGGGCTGCAGCTGCATACCTGGGTGACGCCGCCGTTTGATGGCGGATCCGATCATCACCAGTCCTATTCTGGCAATCTTGCGGCGGGTCTCGAGGAGCGCAAGCTGATCGCGCTTCTGGAGAGGTTCATCGAACGCTTCGGCTTCGCACCGACGGTGTTCCGCGGCGGCCGCTACGGCTTCGGCCCGAACACCGCCAGGCTGCTCGAGGAGCACGGGTTCCGCATCGATACCAGCGTGGCGCCGCGCACCGATCTCGGCGCCGATGGCGGGCCCGATTATGGCGGCTTCGACTGCCGGCCGTTCTGGTTCGGCGTGCGGCGGCGGCTGCTCGAGCTGCCGCTGTGCCGGAGCGTCGTGGGGTGGGGCGGCGGCGGCGGCGCGGCGGCCTATCGCGCGCTCTCGGCTCCGTGGGCGCGGCGGCTGTCGCTGGGCTCGGCGCTGACCCGCAGCCATTGCGCCGAACGCGTCACATTCTCGCCCGAGGGCAACGACGTGGCGGCGATGCGGCGGCTGGCGAACGGCCTGGTGTCGCGCGGCCATCCGGTGCTGGCGCTCAGCTTCCACAGCTCGTCGCTGGCGATCGGCGGAAATCCATACGTGCAATCGAAGGCGGACCTGCACCGGTTCTACGACCGGCTGTCCGCGATCCTCGACCATCTGACGCGCGAGCAGGGGTGGCGCTTCACCGACATCCTGCGGGTCGCGGACCATCTGCGTCCGCCGCCCGAAGCGTGTGCAGTCGGATGAGCCGCCCCTCCGGACGTCCGTCGATCCTGCTGATCGCCAATAATTTCCCGCCGGTGAGGGGCGGTTCGGCGATCGTCTATGACAACCTCGCGCGGCAGGCGCCGTCCGAGATCCTGGTGCTGGCCCCGCGGCGCAACTACCTGGACGGGCTGCCGATGATCGGCTGGCGCGAGCACGACCGACGTGCCCCGTACGCCACCCGCCGCCTCGACCTGCTGCGCACGCTGATCGACGCGGCCGGCGCCCAGAACCGCATGCGCTTCCTGCTTGGCGACGTGGCGATCCGGCTGCGTCTGCTCTGGACCGTGCTGCGCCTGGTGCGGGGGCCCGGGGTGCAGGCGGTCTGCGTCGGCGAGCTGCTCTCCAGCGGCTGGCTGCTGACCGCGTTGCGCCGACTGGTACGGCTCGGCCTGCGGCTGCGGCTGGTGGTGTATGTGCATGGCGAGGAGATCACGACGCAGGACCCGTACGATCCCGACCGCAGGCGGTGTCGTCGCGCGCTGCTGGCCGCGGACCGGATCGTGGTGGTGAGCCGCTTCACCCTGGAGACGGTGCGGGCGCTGCTCGGACCGGACAGCGCCGGCCGTCTCCGCCTGATCGAGAACGGTGTCGATACCGGGCGGTTCTTTCCCGGCGCGCGCCGGCCCGACCTGGTGCGGCGCTATCGCCTGAGCGGGTGCTTCAGCTTCGTGTCGGTCTGCCGGCTGCTCGAGAAGAAGGGGCTCGACCAGGCCATCCGCGCCTTCGCGACGCTGGCGCCGTCGATGCCGGAGTTGCGCTACCTGATCGTCGGTGGCGGTCCGTTCGAGCCGGAGCTGCGACGCATCATCGGCGAGATGCAGCTGGAAGAGCGGGTGATCCTGGCGGGCCAGGTCACGGACGAGGAACTGGTCGCGCATTACCGGCTGGGCGACGTGTTCGTGATGCCGAACCGCGAGCTGGAAAACGGTGACACCGAGGGCTTCGGGCTGGTGTTCCTGGAGGCCAATGCGTGCGGCCTGCCAGTGATCGCCGGATGCGATGGCGGCAGCCGGGATGCGGTACGCAGCGGCGAGAACGGTCTCGTCGTCGATGGCCGCTCGGTCACGGAGATTGCCGCAGCGATGCGCCGGCTGGTGGAGGACGGGGCAGCTCGCGAGGCGCTGGCGGCGTCCGGACTGCGGGTCGCGGCCGGCAGCGGCTGGGAGAGCAAGAGCCGCCAGTTCCTGGAGGTGTGTGGGGTCGACCCGGAGGTCGCCAGCATGCACGATCGGGAGGTTGCCAGGGTTCACGACCGGGAGGTCGCGGGGGTGCACGACCGGGAGGTCGCCGGCGTTCACGACCGGGAGGCGGGTCGCGAGCGCGCTTACGCCCGTCCGGTCGACAGCCGGTGCACATCGCGGACCGCCGACAGCAGCTCGACACCCAGCCGGTGATGCGACAGGCCAAGCCCCGCAATCCAGCCGAACCCCCCACCGAGAAGTCCGGCCGCCAGTGCCAGCGCCGCGTGCGGTCCCGGATGCACCAGGGTGGTGCCGGCGATCGCGCCGCCGACCGTGCAGGCGGTGACGACAGCACTCGGCAGCAGGGCGGTGGCGACCGCTGCCATGCTGGTGCTGCAGATCCGGTTCGCGGCGAACTGCGACGGCAGCAGCTCGATCGCGGCACTCACCGTGGTGCCGATGGCGGCCTGCACCAGCGTTCCGTGCGCCGCCACGAACAGCACCAGCAGCTGCATCGGCGTCACCCAGAGCTGGATCACCATGCGCGCACGCATCGCACCGGTGGCCTGGTAGATTGCCGTGTGCACGGCGGTCAGCGAGGTCAGCATCGCGGTCAGCACGATGATGCGGGCGGGTGCGATCGCCGGACTCCACTGGCTGCCGAACAGCAGGTGGATGAGCGGCGTGCTGATCACTGCCAGGCCGGCGAAGGCTGGCCAGGTGAGGCCGGTCAGCAGCGCCATCGCATGCGGCAGGGCGACATCCAGCGCCTGGCCGGCTCGCCGCCGCGCCGCGAACAGCGACAGTGCCACCGGCAACACGGCACTGGTCACGCCCTGGTTGACGAAGCCGACCAGGCTGGAGCCCTTGCTGAATTGGCCAAGCGCCGAGAGGCCGGCGAAGCGGCCGATGAACAGGTCGGCGCCGTGCGGGGTGATCTCGTTGCACAATCCGGCAATCGTGGAGTAGCCGCCGAGCCGGGCGATCGGACGCCAACCGGCGAGCGACGGCAGGCAGCCGAACTGCCGCGGCCGATGCCGGATGCTGCCGACGAGCAGCACGGCCGAGTTGGCGACGCTGCCCCACGCCATGCTCATGGCGCCGTCGCCGGCCCAGGCCAGTGCGATGGTGACCACACTCTGGATCGCCGCCCCGGCCAGCGTGATGCGCGACAGCACGCCATACCGCATCTCGCGACGGAGCCAGGTAAGGACGAGCGAGTTCAGCGGGATCAGCAGCAGCGTCAGGCCGGAGACCAGCATCACCCGGGTCACCGCCGGATCGTGGTAGGCGCGCCCGGCGAACACGCTGGCCACCACCAGGACGGCGAACACGGCCAGGCTGGTGATCGCGCTGACGCCCAGCGCCGCGCGCCATTTCGCGTCGGTAAGGTCCGGCTCCTGGATCACGTAGGTGGCGACACCGAAGTCGCGGAACGTGCCGATCAGCACGGTGAGCGCGAAGCCGACGGTGAACAGGCCGGTATCGTGCGGCGTCAGCAGGCGTGACAGCACGACGTTGGACACCGCGTACACCAAAGTCGTCGTGTAGCGCTCGAGCAGCGACCAGGCGAGGGCCCGGCGGGTGGAGCTCATCGACGCGGCTTCCATCGGCGCAGGCCTCGGCTATCTCGGCCGGATGCTCGCGCAGAACATGCGCTCCGGCAACTGTCCGGTCCTGCACGGTGCGTCATCGAGAGCAGGACGTCGTGCGGAAGTTTGCAGTCTCCGTCCGGACCCGGAGAAGAGTGTGTGGACGCATCGATGTCGGCTCGGCAGGAGCAGTGTCATCGGGTGCGTCTCACCGCGTCGTCAGGGGCCGGCGAGCGGACATGCCGATCACGCGGCCGCCGAGCTGGATCGCGGGCAGTTCGATGAGCCGATACGTCAGCTGTGCAAGGCCGCCGGTCACTCCCAGCACGAGCAGGAACAGCACGCCGCCCGTCAGAGCGGCCGGTATTCCGGTCCGGGCGAACACCGGAGCCGGCAGGATAAATTCCGCGCCCGAGATGACCGCGAAATGCATCAGGTAGGCACTGAAGCTCGCCTTTCCCAACCCCACGACGAGCGGGTGCACGATGAAAGTCATTGGACGCAGCGTGAGGATCACCAAGGCGCCGCTGAACGCAACGGCCGCAACGACATGCGAGGGCAGGAATCCATGGTCCGGCTGCGGGAGCCGCGGCCAGGGAAGGACTGCAAGACACAGGACCATGATCCCGCAGAGCGCGAGTAGTACCGGGCCGATCGCGACGATGCGGCGCCCAACGGCGTGATGCCGGCCTCCGGAGCTGCACATCGCGACGACCTCGTAGGCGACCAGACCGCAGAGGAACACCGGCAACTGGTTTGGGAGCCAGTAATAGAGGAACTGGAGCGTTGCGGTCGTTCCGTATGCCGGCTCGAACAGTGCGAGCCCGACGGAATTGGCGATCCACGCCAGCGGCAGGCTGACGACCAGGGCAGCGAGCGCCCGGGTGACGCCGCGACACGTCACGATCAGGCAGGGAAACAGCATGTAGAACGCGAATTCGGCCTTGATGCTCCAGCCGCCGGGAACACCGATCCAGCTGCCGGGGACCGTCGGCATCTGCGCCGGCGTCCAGCCGTCGGTGAATGTGACGAAGGTCAGCAACCGCGTCGGATCGATTGCCGCGGGATGCAGCAACCAGGCGTATCCGAGGGCGGCGAGGAAATATGCCGGCGCGATGCGGAACACGCGGCGGAGCGCGAAACCCCGCAGGCTCGGGACCCCGGCGGCCTCGCTCCGGCGCCATGAGTTGGCGAGCGTCACGCAGCTGACCACGAAGAAAAGCTGGACCCCGTAGAAGCCGAGATTGCTGAACCGCTTCACCGTCCAGGGCAGGTCGTGGACCATCGGGAAGGAGTGGCTGGCAATCACGAATGTCACGGCCACGCCGCGCAGCCCGTCCAGCGCCGCCAGGTGTTTCGGCGGCGATACGGCAACGCGCGGATCGATCGCCTCCCGGCACCCCTGCGGCGCGGGAATGCGGAGCGCGCGAACGGGAGAGGCCACCGGCATGTCAGGCGCCGTGGCCCGCGACCGGGAGCGGGCCGCGTGCCCTGGTGCCGGCGCGGGTGAGCAGGCGTCGCGCCCCGGCGATCAGTGGCGCCTCGATCACGCGCGACACCGCCAGCGCCAACAGCACCGCGGCGGCCAGGAACAGCACGAACTGGCTCCACGCCGGCAGCAGCCGGTTCAGCCCGGTGGCAAGGAGAAGCTGCCATGTCACGCCGATCGCCAGCAGGTGGGTGATGTAGAGGGCGTAGGACGCAGCCCCCAGCCGCTGCAGCGCCACGGGAAGATGCAGCCGGTCCTGCCGTTCGGCGCCGACGATGCCGATCACGATCAGCATCGAGGCCAGGCCGAAGCCCAGATGCGTCAGGTCGGCCGGTCCGCGCACCCGCTGCATGTCCTCGGCGGCACCCAGCGCCAGGAACAGGAAAACACCCGTCAGCAACAGGCTCCAGGAATGGCGCACGGGGAAGCGCCGGAGCAGCGTTGCCGCCAGCATGCCGAGAAAGAATTCGGCGTCGAACATCGAGTGGATGTCGACCAGGCCGCTTCCGTGGAGGCCGCGGATGCCCGCGACATCAAGCACGATGAGCAGCAGCCAGCCGCCGAACAGCGCGAGCCCGAGCCGGCGGTCGAGGATCAGCATCGCGAACAGCGCGTAGAACACCATCTCGTGCTGCAGGGTCCAGGCCACCGGAACCAGCAGTGGGCCCGGCAGCGGCAGCAGCAAGACCGAGGTGACCAGGACCGACCATGGCGGCCACGGATGCCGCGCCAGCACGACCAGCAGCGACAGCGCCAGGATCACCCAGTAGAGCGGCAACACCCGGGTCACGCGCCGCTGCAGGTAGTGCCCGAGCCGGGCCGGCCGGCCGATATCGCCTGCGTGCACATGCAGGATGATGAAACCGCTCAGCACGAAAAAGAAGTCGACGCCGACATGGCCGAAGCGGAACAGGTCGGCGCCGGGGAACGGTCCGGAGGCCTGCAACAAATGGCTGCGTGCGTGCACCGCGACCACCAGGAGTGCGGCAATGCCACGCCCGCTCTCGATGCCGGCAAGACGGCTCATCCGGCCACCCGCGGGCTGTCGGATACAGGACGGCGGCGGGCGGTGCGGCGCTCGTCGTAGCGGTCACGCGCGGTGCGGAACACCGTCAGCTGTCCGGCACTGACAGCGTCCCAGCCGAACCCCTCGGCATAGGCGCGCGCGCCGTCGCGGTCCGCGGGTGATCGCAGCAGGGCGGCGATTGCGGCAGCCAGCCCGACCGGCGTGTTGCTGTCGGCGATCACCCCCGCCGCCGCCGAGCGCACCACCTCAGGATTGCCCGGGATCGGGCTCGCGACCACCCTGGTGCCACAGGCCATCGCCTCCAGCAGCACGTTGGCCCAGCCTTCGCGGCTCGAGGCGAGCACCAGCAGGTCGGCGGCGCCGTAGATCGCCGGCAGCGCGTGCGGCGGCAGCAGCCCGAGGAAACGGACCCGCCCGGCCACGCCCAGCCGCTCCGCCAAGGCGCGCAGCTCGCCGTCGAGCGGGCCTTCGCCGACGACCAGCAGCTGCACGCTCCCCGGCAACAGCGTCAGGGCGGTGATCACGCGGTCATGACCCTTGCGTTCGATCAGGTGACCGACCGACAGCAGCACCGGGCCATCGCCGAGGCCGAGCTGGCGGCGTGCCTGCGCGCGGTCGGCCGGTGGCGTGAACAGCTCGAGGTCGACGCCGTTGCGCAGCACATGCACCCGGGCGGGATCGGCGCCCAGCTCCACCAACCGCTGGCCGAGCGCGGAACTGACTGCGATCAGCGCGTCCGCCGCCCGGATGGCGCGCCGGATCATCAGCCGCGGTCCCGCATGGTCGGGCAGCTGCGTCACGTCGGACCCGCGTGCGGTGATCACCAATGGACGTCGCAGCGTCCGTGCGAGCGCCACCGCCGCGACACCGTCCGGATACACGTAGTGTGCGTCCACAAGATCGTAATCCGCCCGCTCGGCCGTCGAGCGCCGCGCCAGCCATGCGAGCCCGCTCGCTGCCAGCAGTGCCGGTGCCACGGTCATGCCGATGCGCGGAATGGCGACATGGCGTGGATGATGCACCACCAGTCCGTGTCGGTACTCGATAGCGGGGATGGCACCCGAACGGATCCAGCGGCCATGCTCCGGCGCCCAGGAGGGATACCATGGCACCGGCGCCAGGACCGTGCTGCGCACCACGCCGCCGGCGACCAGCTGACGCAGCCGGGTCTCGACGAACACCCCGTGATGCGGTCGTCGCTCGCTCGGATAGAGCGTGCTGAAGGTCAGCAGGCCGAGCCCCGTCGACATTCCCGAATGCGCACGGCCGTCCATCGGCTCAGGACTTGCCCAGCGACTGCATCAGCCGTTCGGCCGCATCACGCTCATCGAACCTGGCGCCGCCATCGAGCACCGGCTTCAGCACCGCCCGGGCCGCCTCCGCGTGTCCGCCCTTGCTCAGCGCCTGCGCCAGGTGGAACTGCACCGACGGATCGTGCGGCAGCGCGTCGCCAGCCTGCCGGAGCAGCGGCAGCGCATCGGCCGTGCGACCATCGGCCAGCAGCACGGTGCCCAGCGTGTCGGCGATCTGCGGTGTCGGCGCCAGCCGGTAGGCGAGGGCGGCATGCACGCGCGCATCGTCGAGATCGCCCTGCTGGCGCTCTATCCAGGCGATGTTGTTGAGAGCGACGTCGTTGCCGGGCTGCAGCTTGAGCAGGGCGGCAAACCTGGCCCGCGCCGGCTGCAGCGCCCCGGCGGCGAGGTCCTGCTCTGCCAGCGCCAGCAGCACCGCCGGCTGGTCCGGGTAGCTTGCCTGCAAGTCGTCCAGCAGTTTCGCGCTGCCCGCCCGGTCGCCGCTCGCCGACAGCGCGCCGGCCTGTCGCAGCTCCAGGATCGCGGCGATGTCGGGCGACCCGCTCGCGGGCGAAGCGGCTGGCGGGGATGCTGGCTGCCGGGGCAGGGCGGCGCGTGCGGCGGCGAAGGCGGCGGCGGCCTGCGCCGGCTGGTGTTCCGCGAGCAGCAGGTCGCCCTTCAGCAGCCGCGAGGCCGGATCATGGGACTGCGCCGTGAGCGCATCGGCGCGGTCGAGGCCGGCCTGCAGGCCCGACCGGTCCGTCGCCAGCGCCACGGCGTCGCCCTGCAGTCCGGGATCGTCCGGATGGGCCGCCAGCCCGTCATCGAGCACCGCCGCTGCATCGTCGAAGCGCCTGAGCGCGATCAACGCGCGCACGATCCGCCGTCGCAAGGCGAGATCCTGCGGCGCCTTGGCCAGCAGCGCGCGCCAACCGGAGATCGCCTGGTCGATGTGACCCAGGTCACGCTGCGACGTGGCCACCAGCGCCAGATGCTGGATCGAGTCCGCCGGCATGGCGTCGGCCAGCGCCAGCGCCTTGTCCGGCTGCCGGGTGCCGAGATAGATCTCGGCCAGCAGGCTGGCGACATGCACATCCCCCGGCTGCGCCTGGTGCGCCGCCTCGAGCACCGCCTCGGCCTTGCCCGGATCATGCTGCGACATCGCCAGTGCGACCGATGCGTCGAGCACGGCCCGGTCGTCGGGATGGTCCCGGCGTGCCTGCACCAGCAGCGCTGTCGCTCCGGCGCCGTCGCCCTGCAGCTGCAGCACCTGGCTGAGCTGGATGACGGCCCGCACCGACCCGGGATCGATGCGGTGCGCGGCCTCGAAGGCGGCCTGGGCGCCGGCGAAGTCGAAGCGGGCCAGCTTCACCTGGCCGTCCAGCACGTCGATCCGCTCCGGGTCGCCATGCATCTGGCGCAGCCGGTCGAGTGCGGCGGCCGCACGATCGGGCTGGCCGGCACGCAGCAGGGTTTCCACCAGGGTTGCCTCGGTATCCGCCCGGGAGGTCACCGGCGCCGGCGCAGTGTCGTGCGGCGCGGCGCCGGTAAGGCTTACCGGGACCAGTGGCGACCCGGGATGCCCCGGTCCGGTGTCGAGTGCTGCCTGCAGCGCGTCGGCGGCAAGCGACGGATCGCCCTCGTTCAGCGCGAGGTCGGCGATCCTGACCAGTCCGGCGGGATCGGCCGGCGCCATCGCCTGGCGCAGCGTGGCCGCCGCGGTGCTGCCATTGCCGCTCATCGCATAGCCCTGGCTCAGCAGCGACAACACGTCGGCGCCGGTGCGGCCGGGAACGTTCCACTTCGATAACAGCGTCGTCGCATCCGCCGGGCGATTCTGCTTCAGATACAGGCTGGCCAGGAGCAGCGCCCCGGTCCGGCTGTCGGGCTCGTGCAGGTGGAAGCGCTCGGCGGAGTCCAGCGCCTGCTGCGGCTGGCCGATCGTGTCCTTCACCACCGCCCGCAGCAGCTCGCCGCGCGGGAACCGGTCGAGCCCGGTGCCGACCTGCTCGAGCGCCTCGTCGGCGGCCCTCCAGTGCCGGTCATGCGCCTCGACCGCCGCCATCAGGAAGTTGGCGGTCCGGTTGCGCGGTTGGGCCTGCAGCACGCCGGCGAGATCCGCTCGTGCCAGGCCGCTGCGCCCGGCCTGGATCAGCAGGTACGCCCGCGCCAGCCGCGCCGCCAGCATGTCGGAAGGAGCTCCGGACGGGGCCGCGATCGCCGCGCCGTACGCTGCGATCGCGGCATCCCGGCGTCCCTGCTGCGCCAGCACCTGCGCCCGCACGACCAGTGCCGCATTCGCCCGGGGATCGAGCGCCAGGGCCTCGTCGACATGGCGTTGGGCGTCGTCGAAATCCCCGGTGGCCTGCGCGACCCGGGCCGCCGCCACCGCCGCCTCGACCGACCGCGGCGCCGCGCGCTGGGCCGCGATCGCTTCCATGCGGGCCTGCTGCGGCTGCCGCAGGGCCAGTGCCGCCGAAGCCCGCGCGATGTGCAGCCTGGCCGACGCGTCCGGATCGAGCCCATCCGCCTGGTATTTCTGCAGCACCTCCTGGTCGCGTCCCTGTTGCACCAGTGCCTGTGCCAGCAGCGGCCGCAGCGCGGTCTCGGCGGCACCGTGTTCGGCAGCGCTGCGCAGCTCGTGCTCGGCACCGAGCGGATCGCCGAGCGCCAGCTGGACCTGGGCCAGCCGCAGATGCGCCTCCGCGCGCTCGGGATGGCGCCGCACCAGGTCGCGCAGCACCAGTTGCGCGCCGTGCAGCTGGTGGCGCTGCACCAGTTCCTGCGCCTCCAGCAACGGATCACGGTGGCGCAGCGCCAGCCAGCCGCCGGTTCCGGCACCGGCTGCGACCAGGCTGGCAGACAGGATCAGGACGGCGTGTCGCATGTCGGGTGAACCCGGTCGGAGTGGCTCGACTGGCGCTCGCCCGGCTCCGCGTCGGTGCGCGACAGGCCGTGCGTTTCCAGGAGGTCGTAGAGTGTGGGCCGGCTGATGCCGAGCAGGCGGGCGGCGGCCGACAGGGTTCCGTCGGCGCGCGCCAGGGCGCGGGTGAGGGCGAGGCGCTCGGCCTGCAGCCGCACGGTGCGCAGATCGAGCGTCGGCTCCTGGTCGACCGGCTCGAGCTCGAGATCGGCCGGCTCGATCAGCGGGCCGTCCGCCATCAGGACGCCGCGCTTCACCCGGTTCTCGAGCTCGCGCACGTTGCCGGGCCAGGGATGCGCCTCGATGGTGGCGTTGGCGCTCGCACTGAAGCCGCGCACGCTGCGCTGGAACTCGATCCTGAAGCGGGCGAGAAACACCCGCGCCAGCAGCAGCGGGTCGCCTGGCCGTTCGCGCAGGGCCGGGATCCGCACCGTGACCGGGTTCAGCCGGTAGAACAGGTCCGCGCGGAAGCGGCCTTCAGCCACCAGCCGGTCGAGCCCCTGGTTGGTCGCCGAGACCACGCGCACATCGACCGGGATGGTGCTGCGCCCTCCGATCCGCTCGATCACCTGCTCCTGCAGGAAGCGCAGCAGCTTCACCTGCAGCGAAAACGGCAGGTCGCCGATCTCGTCGAGAAACAGCGTGCCCTTCTGGGCGCTCTCGATCTTGCCGATGCTGCGCGCCACCGCCCCGGTGAAGGCGCCGCGCTCGTGGCCGAACAGTTCGCTCTCGAGCAGGGCTTCGGGGATGGCGCCGCAATTGATCGCCACGAACGGACCCCGCGCCCGCGGTCCGAGTTCGTGCAACGCGAGCGCCAACGCCTCCTTGCCGGTGCCGCTCTCGCCGGCCAGCAGCACCGTCACGTTGGCCGATGCCAGTCGCTCGACGTCGCGGCAGACCTTGAGCATCGCCGGATCGCGGGTGACCAGGCGACGCACCGCGCCGGGCGAGACCGCCTCGCTGAGCCGGCGGTTCTCCGCCTCCAGCTCCGACAGCCGGTATGCGCGCGCCGTCACGCTGCGCAGCGACTGGATCTCCTCGGACTTGTCGCAGAAATCATAGGCGCCGGCCGCCACCGCACGCAGCGCGTGAGCCCGGTCGCCGTGGCTGGTGGCCACCACCACCCTGGTGTGCGGCGCCAGTGCCAGGATCGCATCGAGCGTGGCGAAGCCCTCGGAGACACCGTCCGGATCCGGCGGCAAGCCGAGATCCATCAGCACCACCGGCGGCTGCTCACGCGCCACGATCGCCAGTGCCGAGGCCCGTGACGCCGCGAACAGCACCTGGAAGTCGGGGAACGCCCAGCGGTACTGGCTGCACAGGCCTTCGTCGTCCTCGACGATGAGCAGCCTCGGCCGGACCTGCCTTGCGACCGCGGCCATCGCTCAGATCCTTGCCATGGCGAGATCGGATGCCAGCGGTGCCGGCTGCATCGGCCGGGCGGGAACCGCGGCCGGCTCCGACGCGGGCAACAGCAGCCGCATCGTGGTGCCTTCGCCCGGCACGCTCAGCACCAGCAGGTCGCCGCCGGCACGCCGCAGCAGCTCGCGGGACTGGAACGCGCCGATGCCGCTGCCGCCGGCGGTGCGGCTGCGGAACGGCCGGAACAGCTCGTCGCGCACGAACTCCGGCGTCATGCCGCACCCGCGATCGCGGATCTCGACCACGATGCGGTCGCCGGTGCGGAACGCCGCGATACGCACCACGCCACCGGGACCCGCGGCTGCGGCATTGTCCAGGAGATGACAGAGCACGGCGTCGAGGTCGGCATCCCGCATGGCGACGCGCCAGTCGGCGGGCGGCGCCGGACCCAGCTGCACCGAGGCATCCCGCGCCTTGCAACAGGCAGCGGACAGCAGCGGCAGCAGCGCCGCCTGCGGTTCCGGACCGGCCGCGTCCTCCTCGACCTCCAGCCGGCGGATCATCGCGGTGATCTTGCGCACCGACGCCGCGACGGTGGCGAGCATGTCGCGCTGGAACTCGGGATCCGCCAGATGCTGTTCCGCGTTCGCGGTCAACAGCCGCAATTGTCCGGCAACGTTCTTGATGTCGTGGGCGACGAAGGCGAAACGCTCGCCATAGGCACGCAGGTCGCGCGTCTCCGTCAGCGCCCGCACGGCGTCGCGTTCGGCGAGGCGGGTCGCCACCTCCTGCGCCAGCACGCCGAGCAGCGCGGTGACTTCGGCGTCGAGGCGGAACGGCCCGCGCGGGTTGGCCAGCAGGATGCAGCCCTCGGGCTCGCCACCAGGTCCGGGCAGCGGCACCGCGAAGCGCAGACGCAGCCCGGCCAAGGGCGGCTGCAGCATCGCATCGGTCAGCTCGATGCAGGCGCCGGACTCGATGGTCTGCAGCAGCGGGTGTTCCGGCGGCAGCGGTCCGATCGGCGCCAGGTTCCATGACGCCGCCCACAATAGACCATCCCGCCCGGCTGCGCCCGAGAGCAGCAACCCGGCCGGACTATCGACAATATCGGCCAGCGCCCGGATCGCCGCACGAGGCAGCGCTTCCAGATCCGACCGCTCGTGTTGCGACAATGTCGCCAGGCAGCGCAGCCACTCCCGGCGGTAGTCGTAGCGGCAGGTGAAGAAATGCTGCGCCACCAGCCGCGCCAACCAGTTGCGCGAGGAGTTCGACACCAGCAGCACCGCGACCGCGATCAGGCCGGCGAACAGCAGCGCGACTTCGAGCAGGTCGGCCCAGTCCGAATGGAGGCCCCAGGGCGTGTGCGTGAGGAGCTGCGCCACGCTCCCGAGCGACACCAGGAAGATGCCGCTGGCCATCAACGTCGCGCTATGGAACGCCGCCGTGCGCGACACGTGCAGGTTTACGTTCCACCTGCGGTTGCGCGCCGCGGTGACCGCCAGGAGCGGCGCCACCAGCATCGCCGCAACCGCGCGCCCGGCGACGAGTGCGGGCGTCAGGTCATGCGACAACACCGCGTCGGTGATCAGGATCACGTCGTACAGCGCAGTCCCGGCGAGTGCGATGCAGAACAGTCCGACATGCCAGCGCTGATCCGTTTCGGTGCCGCGATAGAGGTTCTCGAGCAGCACGATCTGGCAGATCGCAAGCAGCAGGCGCAGCAGGATCGCGATCGAGAGCAGCGTCACGGCATGCCCGGGCGCGTGGGCAGGCCCAGGCACCGGCCGGAACGGCGCTTCGCCGACGGTGATCGCGGCAATGCCGGCAACGACCAGCAGGCCGACCACCAGGTAGAAGCGACCCTGCACCGCGTCGGCGACGTTGCGGCGATAGAGGTGCAGCGCCACGCCGTACCAGGCGGCGGCATGCAGCAGATCGAGCAGGCTGCCGGGAGCGGCCGATCCGGCACCCGGGAGTGCCGCGGACCCTGCCCAGGCGGCCGTGACCAGGCAGGCGGCGGTCAGCAGCAGCGCCGTTCGGCTGCCCCGGGCCTGCAGCAGGATCACCGCGCCCAGCAACAGATAAAGTACCGCACACGAGATCTGCGTCGCCAGGAACAGCATCATCCGCGGCCGCCCTATCGCGCGCCGACGCCGAACAGGATCACCCGCACGGTGGCCAGCAGGATCGTCAGGTCGAGCAGGATGCTGCGATTGCGCAGGTAGTACAGGTCGTACGCCAGTTTCTCCCGGGTCTCCGCGACGCTGGCGGTGTAGGCGCTGTTGACCTGCGCCCAGCCGGTCAGGCCCGGCTTCACCTGCAGCCGCATCCGGTAGAGCGGGATCGACGCTTCGTACATCCGCACGAAATCCGGCCGCTCGGGACGCGGCCCGACGATGCTCATGTCGCCGCGGAGGATGTTGTACAGCTGTGGCAACTCGTCGAGCCGGACCTTGCGGATGAAACTCCCGAAGCGTGTCGCGCGGCTGTCCCGCGGGCTCGCGAACCTGGCGACACCGTCACCCTCCGCATCGGTTCGCATGCTCCTGAATTTCAGGATGACGAACCTCTGGCCGTCGCGTCCGACGCGCTCCTGCCGGTAGATCACCGGTCCCGGGCTGTCGAGCGCCACCAGCAAGGCCGTGACCAGCATCAGCGGCGCGGTGAGGATCGCCAGCAGCACCGCGACGACGATATCGAGGCCGCGGTGCAGGACGCGCGCCACCGCATCCTCGGAAAAGCCGTGATCAGCCCCGTGGAAACTGAGCGTGCGTGCGAGTGCCTCCAGATCGACCCGGCCCAGCTGGCGCTCATAGAAGGTCTCGAGGTCGGTCACCCGCGCCGACGTTCCGCCGTCCGTCCAGGCAAGGGCCGGCCCGTCGGCGCCGAGCAGGCTGTCCGGTGCGACCACCGTCCAGGACGACAGGATGCTCCGCCCAGGCGGGTCGGCCGCGTCCTGGCCGGCCTTGCGGATCCTGAATTGTCCGGGCCGCAGCATCCCGATCGCGTTGGCGGCCGCCTGCACCGCGGCCTCGTCGCCCAGCACCAGCACGTCGCGGACCAGGATCCCGCTGCGCATCCCGAACGAGTAGGCCAATCGTGTGCAGATCAGCAGGGAAATCCAGAACGCGATCAATTCGACCGGCCAGACACGGCTGCTGCCGAATAGGGCACGGGTGTCGATCATGCCCGTGCCCGCGATCAGCCAGAGCAGCGGGATCGACCACGTCGCCGCCACCGCGGCCGTCAGCAGCAGACGCCGGGTCTCGAGGATGACATTCGGCTTGTACAAGCCGAGCACGATGCCCGGCAGGCCCAGCATGATCGACAGCAGGACCGCCTGGTCGACCGCCGAGAGAGCCGGCGAGCCAAGTCCGGCAGTCGCAGGCAGCGATCCCGCCGAGCCCGAGCCGAAGACAAGGCAGAACCCGAATACGCCGACCAGCGTCTCCGTCGCCCACAAGACGATCATGCCCAGGCGTCCCGACACGTCGAAGATACGGCTCGAAGCCCGTGCCGTCGGGCGCGAGGTTGTTCGATGTGAAAAGGACACGATGAAGCGCCTCACGGATCACGTTTGACGGATGGTAGCCCGCAGAAGACCGGTCACGGATCTACACAGCCTGCATCGACAGCATAAGCAACCACGGCGCGTGATCGGTAAGCAGCATGCGGTGCTTCCAATACACGATATTTAAACGGAACGACCGGAGGCAGAGCTCCCCCGGGCGGCATCAGGATGTCCGCTCGGTGAGACGCAGTCAATAATTTGTTTCGCTTGGTGAAGAAAGTTTCGCCCATAGCCCGGAGTTCATGCTTTCAGAAAATACCTGATTATGGACCCTGTTCGATCAACATCCGATTAACATCCGGATAACGGTCGGGGTGACTGGATCGTTATTTGATCGTTCAGGCGTCATAGGATGCGAGTTTCACGAAAAAACCATCGGGGAAATTTTCCACTGCTTCCGCAACACGCTGGACAAGATCGTAAGGTGGAATTAAATCCGGGTCGTTCCATGACTTGAATGAACACGTACATCGAAAAGCTTTTGCTGCAGTGCAGCGGTTTTCAGGAGAAGGTTCTAGATGTGCACGCATCGGCGGGGCGGTTCCGATTCACCGGCTGCAAGCCCAGGCAGGCTGGCAGCAGCTCTCTGCATGGTGCTGGGTCTGACGGCCTGCGCCGGGTCCCCGGTGTCGGAGGCGCCGTTGCCGGTCGATCCGCAGACCAGCGCCTATATCATCGGTCCGACCGACAAGCTCAGTGTGCTGGTCTATGAGAAGCCGGACATGTCGACCGCGAGCGTTCCGGTGCGGCCTGACGGACAGATCTCGCTGCCGCTCATCCATGATATCGCCGCCGCCGGGCGGACGCCGGCGCAGTTGTCGCATGATATCGAGGCGCGGCTCGCGACCTACGTGAAGTCACCCGAGGTGACGGTCGAGGTGCTCGATTTCGTCGGACCCTACGACCAGCAGATCAAGGTGATCGGCGAGGCGGCCGATCCGCAGGCGATCCCCTATCGCCAGCACATGACGCTGCTCGACGTGATGATCCAGACCAAAGGCCTGACCCGGTTCGCCGCCGGCAACCGCGCCGTCATCATCCGCCGCGACGGCCAGGATCGCGAGGTCAGCCTGCACGTCCGGCTGGCCGACCTGATCAAGGACGGTGACGTGAGCAAGAACGTATCGATGCAGCCTGGCGACACGCTGATCATTCCGCAGACCTGGTTCTAGGTGCCGTGACCGCAATCTCAGAAGGGCAGGGACGGGTTCGCTAGCTCATGGGGGAATTACGCGACCAGTTGCGGCGTTATGCGATCGGCATGTTGCAACGCCGATGGATGGCCCTGGCCGTTGCGTGGCTGATCTGCGCCATCGGCTGGGCGGTGGTGGCGATGATCCCGAACCGGTACCAGGCCAGCGCCAGGGTCTATGTCGACGCCGACGCCGTGCTGACGCCGTTGCTGCGCGGGATCGCCCTGGACGACCCGCTCGCCGCCCAGATCGAGGAGTTGCAGCGGACGCTGCTCAGCCGGCCGAATCTCGAGAAGCTGGTATCTGAAACCGACCTTTCACTTTTCGTGGTGCGCCCGGACGATCTCGAGCGGATGGTGGCAGCCCTCGGCACCCAGATCGAGGTCGTGCCACAGACCCGCAACCTGTTCACCATCACCTACCGCAACAGCAATCCGCGCCTCGCCTACGACGTCGTGCGCACCGTTCTCGGGATCTTCGTCGAGGACAAGGCGGGTGCCAGCCGGACCGACATGGCCAACGCCAAGACGTTTCTCGGCGAGCAGATCGCGAGCTACGAAGCCCAGCTCCGCGAGGCGGAAGCCAAGCGTGCCGCGTTCCGGGCGACCTACATGGACCTGCTGCCGGCAGAAGGTTCAGGCAGCACCAAGCTCGATGCAGCGCGGGACAGCGTGCGACAACTCGAGGGCGAACTCAGCGACGCCGAGGGCCGGCGCGATCGCCTGACGCGGGCCATCGCCGTGACCCCGACCAGCCTGGTGACGGAGACGGACGCCGGCACGGGTCCGGCCGGCAGCGGATCCCTGGCCGAGGCGCAGGCGACGTTGCGCGAGATGTTGACGACACTCACCGATCGCAGCCCGGACGTGATCCGGCAGCGGGCGCTGATCGCGGCCCTGAAAAGTGGTGGCGGCGGCACGACCCCGGCGCGTGGCGGACGGAGCCGAAGCGAGCCGAACATGATCCACCAGCAGCTCGAGGTGATGCTGGTGCAGGCCGAGAGCGACGTCGCCTCGCTGACCCGCCGGGTGCAGGACGCGCATCGCGAGCGCGACCGGCTCGAGCAGATCGCCCACGACATGCCGTCGGTGCAGGCGCAATACGTGAACTTGAATCGCGACTACGACGTGCTGCGCAAGAACTATGAGGAGTTGTTGAACCGGCGCGAGGCGATGCGGCTCGACTCGGCGGCCGACACCCGGGCCGACAAGATCAAGCTCGAGGTGGTGGATCCGCCGCAGGTGCCACGGATCCCGGTATTTCCCGATCGGCGCGTGCTGCTGTCGCTGGTCCTGCTGGCAGGATTGGCCGGCGGCGGCGCCAGCGCGTTCCTGCTGAGCCAGCTCGACAGGTCGTTCCACACCACGCTCGAGCTGCGCAGCCTCGGCCTGCCGGTCGCGGGAAGCCTGTCGCTGCTGCCCGGGCCGGATGTGCGACGCCCGCGACAACTCGGGCTCGCCGTTGCGGCACCGGGGCTCTGCCTGCTGCTCCTGGGAGCCGCCTACTGCGCCCTGATGCTGCACGCCTTCGCCGGCTTCGCGCTGGCCTGATGCCACGTCTTCCATCCGGCCAGGGAGCCAGGTCGCGTGCATGAGTGAACATCCGACGGATCATCTGGTCGAGCGTGCGGTCCGGCGCATGCGCACGCCCCGGGCGGCCGGTCTCGGGACTGCCCCGTCACGCGTCGACCTCAGCGGAGCATCAGCCCCGGCGCTTCAGCAGCGGCCGTCGGTCACGATCGAGACGCTGTCGCGGGCCGGCGCCATCACCGTGACCGGACGGCGTACCAGGGCGGGCGAGGAATGGCAGATCGTGGCCCAGACCCTGCAGCGGCGCCAGCTCACGGTATCTGCCGGCAGCCTGGGCACCGCGTTGATGGTCACCAGCAGCCGGCCGAGGGAGGGCAAGAGCTACTGCTCGCTCAACCTGGCGGTCACGATGGCGCAGGGTGGCCGATCGGATGTGTTGCTGGTCGATGTCGACGAGAAGCCGGGAAACCTGACCGACGTACTCGGCCTCGCCGATCGACCGGGCCTGCATGACCTGATGACCGACCGCACACTCGACCCTCTCGGCGTGATCACGCCGACCGCGGTGAAGGGCCTCGACCTGCTGACGATCGGACGCGGCGGTGAGGGTGGCGGGGGCACCGGCAACGGCGCCACCGGCCGGATGCAGGGGTGCGGGCGGGACATCAGCCGGGATCTCGTCACGATCCTCGATCATGTCGCCAGGCAGCAGCCGGACCGGCTGCTGATCCTGGACACGGCGCCGTGCCTGGCCAGCAGTGACGCCGCATCGCTTGCACCGCATGTCGGCCAGATCGTCATGATCGTCGAGGCGGAGCGGACGCAGCAGGGCGAGCTCGAGAGCGCGATCGGACTGCTCTCCACCTGCGAGACGATCAGCCTGGTCCTGAACAAGGCCCGCACCGGCACGACCGGCCATTTCGGCAGCTATTACGACCTGTACGGCAAGGGCTGGTAGGTCGATGTGACGTGCCGCCGCTGCCGCCTCGCCATCGCCGCGCCCGGCTTGCTCGTGTTGGTCGCTGCGTTCCTCCAGGCCGGAACCGGCTCTGCGCGTGCGCAATCCACGGCGGCGTTCCCGGTCACGGCGGCATCGAGCCCGGCGCCTGATGGCGCGGCAGCACCTCCGGGCGATCCTGCAATGACCGCGGCGAATGGCCCGGCAACGGCAAACGGCGTGCAGCCCACAAGTGGCGATGCGGTGCCGCCGCCGATCGCGCCACCCGGCGGACTACTTGCCGCCACCGGCGCCAATGTGCGTGTCGGGGATCTGCGCGACAGCCTGGCTGCCGGTTTCCTCGGGGCGCCCCGGCAGCCGGCGACGCGCAACTGGACCATCACTCCGAGCCTGGGGCTCGGCGAGGAATTCACCGACAACGTGCTCGGGCAGAGCGGTACCGGTAGCGGTGACGACGTGATCACGCTGATCCAGCCTGGCATCGAAATTACCGGCGCAAGCGCGCGCCTGCAGGGCAGCCTGTCCTACCATCCGGAAGTCGATATCTATGCCCGCCATTCCGCGGACACGCAGGTGGCGCAGAATTTCGGCGGCCAGTTCCTGGGGGTGATCCTGCCGGGCACGCTGTTCCTGGATGTGCGCGGCTACGGCAACGCCACCAGCAACGGGATCGGCGGACCCGTCGGCACCGCAGCGACCACCGCGAACGGCGCGACCCAGACGCTCGATGTCTCGATCAGTCCCTACGCACTGCGACGTTTCGGCACGTGGGGCACAGGCGAGATCGGCGCCAGTTTCAGCCGCACGACGCTCGGTGCGCTGACCGGCGGATCCGACTCCGGAGGCGCGGTGCCGAATGCCGGCGCCTTCGACACCGCCTCCGACCAGAACGTCACCAGCTATAGCGGGCACGTCGCCTTCCAGACCGGCGAGGCGTTCGACCGCTACAACGGCACCGCACTCGGCTATGCCACCAAGTACGACGGCAGCGGGGTTCTGAACAATGCCGTGCGTGACACTGCAACGATCGATAGCGGCTACGCGGTCACCCGGCTGTTCACCCTGCTCGGGCGCGTCGGCTACGAGCATATCGACTATTCCGGATCGAATCCGATCCGCATCGACGATGCGATCTGGGACGGAGGGCTGCGGCTTTCGCTCGGACCCGACAGCACGATCGAGGCACGTTACGGTCATCATGACGGGCTGGACGCGGCCAGTCTCGACCTTTCCCTGGCGCCGACTGCACGCACCAGGCTTTATATCCGGTATTCCGAAGGGCTCAGCACCGAAGCCGAGCAACTGCAGAACACGCTCGCCACGTCGGACTTCGACCCGCTCGGAAATCCGGTCGATCACAGCACCGGCGCGCCATTGCTGGCGAACGGCGGCTTGTTCGGGCCGCAGGACAATCTCTACCGAAGCAAGGTGCTGACCTTCACCGGGGAATTGACCCAGCCGCGCGACGTGTTCTCGCTGAGCGTCAACGCCGAGCAGGACGACCTGGTCTCCTCGGGCGGCCAAGCCGGTTCGCTCGGCAGCAACAAGGGGATCTATTGCAGCCTCGACTGGTCGCACACGCTCTCGCCGACGCTCAGCCTGTCGGTCTATGGCCAGTATGGCGTGCTCGACGATGAAGGTCTCACCGGCCAGCAGGATGTCGAGCTGGCATCGGTGGCGCTGGTCGATGCCCTGTCGCCGACGCTCTCGGCACAGCTTCGCTACAGTTATGACCGCCAGTCGGGGGAGGGTCCTAGCGAGGGTGGCGGCGGGCGCGAAGGCGGACCCGGTTCGTCGCAGAACGTCATCCTGCTGAGTTTCGAGAAGTCGTTCTGATGAGCCAGACGCTGTACGATTTCACCGGTGCGCCGTTCCAGCTTCTGCCCGACCCACGCTTCTTCTTTGCAAGCGTCGGGCAGACCCGGGCACTCGCCCATCTGACGTTCGGGCTCGACCAGGGCGAGGGTTTCGTCATCATCACCGGCGATGTCGGCGCCGGCAAGACGACACTGATCGAGCATCTGTGGTCGCGCCTCGATCATCGCACCTACCTGCTGGCGCGGATCTCCACCACGCAGCTTTCCGCCGACGAGTTGTTCCGGCTTGCGATGGCGGGGTTCGGCATCGACATCGGCACCGGCGGAGGTGGCGACAAGGCCGCGATCCTGCTGCGTTTCAGCCGGTTGCTCACCACCAACCGCAGCACCGGGCGGCGCTGCGTGCTGCTGGTCGACGAGGCGCAGAACCTGTCGCACGCGGCACTCGAGGAACTGCGCATGCTGTCGAATCTCGCCGAAGGCGGCGTTCCCGGCATGCAGATCGTGCTGCTCGGGCAGCCGGAGTTCCGCCGCATGCTGGCCAGCAGCCGCCTCGACCAGTTGCGCCAGCGCGTCGTCGCGTCGTTCCACCTGGGGCCGCTCGGCCGGGACGAGACCCGGGCCTATATCGAGCACCGGCTGGCGACTGTCGGCTGGTCCGGTCGCCCGGCAATCGCGTCCGACGTGTTCGACGCGGTGCATCGCGTCACCGGCGGGGTGCCGCGCCGCATCAACCGGCTGTTCGCGCGCGTGCTGCTGCTGGCGGATCTCGACGGGCTGCCAACGATCCTGGCGCCGCTGGTCGACGACGTGGCGGCCGAGCTCGCACGCGACCTGGACGGCCCCGCGCCGCAGGCCGCTTCGGTCACGCGACACGTGCCGGAGCCCGTCGCGGTCACGCGACACGCGTCGGAGCCCGTCGCCAGCGAGCCGAATTTCGGTGCGCCGCGCGGCCAGCGGAGGCCGTACCCGCGCCCCGATCCAGGCCCCGGCCCGGAGCATCCGGTCACCCGGCTTGTCGACCGCGTGGACGCGCTGGAGCGCCACCTGCGGGCGCGCGAGCAGCTCGTCGGACGCGTGGCCGAGCTGTTGCGGTCTGGCTCATGACCACACCCCGCCGCCACGCGCTGACCGTCGACGTGGAGGACTGGTTCCAGGTCCAGGCCTATGCCGGCGTGTTGCCGCAGACCGACTGGGATCGGCTGCCCCGCCGCGTCGAGGCCAACACCGACCGCATGCTCGCCTTGTTCGCCGAGGCGGGCGTGGTGGCGACCTTCTTCACCCTGGGATGGATCGCCGACCGGCACCCCACTCTGATCCGCCGCATCGTGAGCGCCGGACACGAGCTCGCCAGCCACGGCTACTGGCACCGCCGGGTGGATGCAGCCGATGCGGCCGCCTTCCGTGCGGACGTGGCGCATGCCCGCGACCGTCTCCAGGAGGTCGCCGGCATCGCGGTGCGTGGCTACCGGGCGCCGACATTCTCTCTCGGCCGTGCGACGCCCTGGGCCTGGGAGGTGCTGGCGCAGACCGGCCACAGCTATTCCTCCAGCGTCTTCCCGGTCCGTCACGACCTCTACGGCGATCCGGATGCGCCGCGCGACCCGCATCGTCCGTTCGACGGGCCGGTCTGGGAGATCCCGATGACCACCGCACGCGCCGCCGGTCGCAACCTGCCCTGTGCCGGCGGTGGCTGGTTCCGGCTGGCGCCGTATCCGCTGTTCCGCCGCGGCTTTGCGCATGGGACGCGCGAGCGGGCCGGCGTGTTCTACATTCATCCCTGGGAGATCGATCCCGGCCAGCCGCGCGTGCGCCAGGCGGGTTTGCGGTCGCAATGGCGCCACCGCATCAACCTGTCCCGCACCGAGACCAGGCTTGCGCGCCTTTGCAGCGATTTCTCCTGGAGCCGCATCGATCGTGTCTTCCCGCAGGTGACGTCGTGAGCATGCGGATCGTGCCGCTCGATGCGAGCCGGATGGCGGCCTGGGACGGGTTCGTCGCCGGCTGTCCCGAGGCCACCTTCTTTCATCAGGCAGCACTCCCGGGCCTGATCGCGCGCATCTATGGTCATCGCGATCGGTCCGTCCTGGCGCTGCAGGATGGCGATGTCGTCGGCGTGCTGCCGCTCGTGGAACTGCGCACCCGGCTGTTCGGCCACGCGCTCATCTCGCTGCCGTTCTGTGTCTATGGCGGCCCGCTCGCGGTCGACGGCGAGGCTGCGCGGGCGCTGCTGGATCATGCGGCGGCGCTGCTGCGCCAGACCAATGCGGCCACGCTCGAGCTGCGCGGGCTGCAGCCGCTGCCGGATCCGTGGGTCAGCGAGGGGGAACTCTGGACCGTCCGCAGCGGCCTGTATGCGACGTTCCGGAAACCGATCGTCGGCGATGATGCGGCCAACCTGAAGGCGATCCCGCGCAAGCAGCGGGCGGTGGTGCGCAAGGGCATCGAGCGCAAACTCGAGATCCTGACGACAGGTGACGCGGCACCGGTGTACCGGATCTACGCCGAGAGCGTGCGCAACCTCGGCAGTCCGGTTTTCCCACGGCGCTGGTTCGAGGCGCTGCTGGAAACGTTCCCGGGTGCCGTCGACACGACGCTCGTGCGCGCGGAAGGCCGACCCGCCGCCGGGGTGCTGACCCTGCATTGGCGCAACGAGGTGCTGCCCTACTATGGCGGCGGCACCCCGGACGCGCGCGACTGCCAGGCGTTCGACGTCATGTACTGGGACGTGATGTGCCGGGCGGCGTCACGCGGCGCCACGCTGTTCGATTTCGGCCGCAGCAAGGAAGGCACCGGCGCGTACGCGTTCAAGAAGAACTGGGGCTTCACGCCGACGCCGCTCGCCTATCGCTTCCTGTTGCGGGCGGGCGAGACGGTGCCCGACCACAACCCGCTCAACCCGAAATACAGGTTGCTGATCTCGTCGTGGAAGCGCCTGCCGCTGCCGGTCGCGAACTGGCTCGGGCCACGCCTGGTGCGCGGGCTCGGCTGAACCGCCATGGGTGCCACCGACGCCCTCCGGCACGGCCGCATCGCGATACCCGGGGCATGGGCGCCGGCGCTGGTCCCGCTCGCCAGTGGCCTGGCCGTGCTGCTGGCCACCCGGCACGCCGAACTGGCCGCAGCACTGCATGTCTGGTCGAGTTCCACCGCGTATGGCCACTGCTTCCTGATCCTGCCGATCGCCGCCTGGCTTGCCTGGGACCGGCGCGACCGCCTCCTCGCCACACAGCCGGCGCCGATGCCGTCGGCAGCCTGGCTGATGCTTCCGGCGACCCTGCTGTGGCTGTTCGCCGAGCGGCTGGGCGTGATGGAGGGGCGACAACTGGCGACCCTGGCGACCGTCTGGGTGCTGGTCCTGGCCGGTGTCGGACCGGCAGTCACACGCGTCATGGCAATTCCGCTGGCGTACTTGGTGTTCCTGGTGCCGTTCGGCGGTTTCCTGGTGCCGGCACTGCAGGATTTCACGACCGGCTTCATCGATGCCGGTCTGGACCTGCTGGGCATCGCGCATGTCGTGGACCGAACCAGCATCGAGATTCCGGAGGGCACGTTCCAGGTTGCCGAGGCCTGCGCCGGCCTGCGTTTCCTGATCGCCTCGGTGGCCTTCGGTGCGCTGTATGCGGCGCTGATCTATCGCCGGCCCGCACGCCGCATCGGCTTCCTGCTCGCCTCGGTCCTGGTACCGGTGCTCGCCAACGGGATCAGGGCGCTCGGCATCGTCGTGCTCGGCAACCTGCGCGGCAGCGCGGCAGCCGGCGCCGTCGATCATGTGCTGTACGGCTGGATCTTCTTCTCGCTGGTGATCCTGCTGCTGGTCCTGCTGGGGCTGCCGTTCCGCGAGGATCATCTCGTCCCGCCGCCGCCCCCGTCGCACGCGATCGACCCCGCACAGCCGCAATCGGTGCCGGCAGTCGCGTTCGCAGCAGCGATCCTGGCCGGCGTGGCAGTGGCCGCCCTCGGTCCGATCACGGCCTGGGCGCTCGACCATGCCGCCGCAGGCCGGCCGACCGATCCAGCCTGGTTCCCGGCTGCAACCCTGCAGCCGCCGGAGGGCTGCACCAGAAGCAGAACCATCGATGCCACGACTGCGATCTTCTCCTGCGGCGAGTTGCGACTGCAGGTGGAGGTGCACCGGTATCCACCGCATGCCGGCGCCGGAATGATCCTGGACGGGTTCCGTGCCGCCGAAGCCGGGCTTGCGACGGCCGCCGGGGACGCTGACGTGGAGCATCGCACCCTGGAGACGGTGCAGGGCGACTGGCGCCTGGACTGCTTGGCCCACCCCGAGATGGCGGTTGCGATGGCGGTCCTGACACGCGGACGTGTCGCATCGGGCGGCCTGGAGGATCGGCTCCGGATGGGCTGGGCCAGTTTCGCCGGCGGGGCGCACGCGATGTCGGTCATCATCACGGCACGAGGCCCGGGTGCGGCGGCCACCGTGTCCGAGCTGGCGCGGCGGTCATGGTTGTAAGCAATTCCGACGGTTTCGGAAAAGAGATGACTTAACCCGTTGATGGACCTAAATGTTTCCCGTGGCCCGGCAGTTGCTTATCTGTCTGCGTTATCATTCTTGAGGAAACACATCGTGCGCAAGACCCTCGCTTCAGCCATCGGCCTGCTGGCCGCTTCGGCGCTTTCCGCGACATCCGCACATGCTTCCCTGATCTCGATCGGGCTGCAGGAGGCCGGCTACGGCGGCGGTGCCGTGACGACGGTGAAAACCGATGCCGGCACCGGCTCCGCGATCTACGAAGGAGCGTTCGGATCGTTCACGTTGAACGACATCGATGCGGTCGGCTCGCCGATCCTGCCGTCCCCGAACCTGGACAGCAGCGCGATCAACGTGAGCGCCGCAGCAGGCGGCACCCTGACCGTGTACGTGACGGAGTCCGGCCTGACATCTCCGAAAGGCGTTGGTGATTTCCTCACGGCATTCACCTCGAACCTCTTCAACGGTGCGGTCAAGTCCATCACGGAATCGACCTATATCAGCACCACCAACGCTCTCTACGGCGGCACCCTTCTGGCATCGGACAGCTTCACCGGGCTGGGCACGAAAAGCATCGTCGACGCGACGCCGTCGCTCGGCCCCGTCTTCTCCGAGACCGAAAAGTTCGTGATCACGACCACGGGTGCAGGCGATGTGAACGACACCATCGACATCACGAGCGTGCCGGAGCCGGCGTCGTTCGCGCTGCTGGGTGGCGGCCTGATTGCGCTCGGTGTCGCACTGCGGCGCCGGACGCTTGCAAAGGTCGGGTGACCGCGAATCCCTCGCGACCGGGCCATACCGCAATTTGGACATCAAAGCGGGGAGGGCGACACGTCTCGCGTGTCGCCCTTTCCGGTTTTGGCGGCACAGGACGGGTGAGATCAGCTGGCATCGCCCGGTCACGGACCCCGACGCAGGCGACATTGCCATCGAATTCGAGGTGAGTGGTTGTGCCGACCCTGGATGCCACGGACGCGACGCTGCAGGCCGCCTTCGCGGCTCACCAGGCCGGACAATTTCCGGAGGCCGAGCGGCTCTATCGCCAGGTCCTGGACCGTCACCCACGTAACTTTCCGGCATTGCGGTTTCTCGGCGTCATCGCCGGCCACGCGGGACGTTGGCAGGCCGGCATCAAGCTGCTACGCGACGCACTCAAGGTCGAGCCGCGCTCGGCCGAGGCTCACACCGATCTCGGCGCGTTGCAGCATGCCAGGCGTGACCTCGACGGGGCCGCCGACTCTTTCGCCGCCGCACTGCGTTTCGATCCGGGCTATCCGAACGCACACCACAACCTCGGTATCGTCCGTCGCGATCAGGGACGTTTCGCCGAAGCCGCGGCCAGCTTCGGGGCCGCCCTCGGCCTGAAGCCCGACTTCATTGAAGCCTGGTATAATGTCGGAATTGCCTGGCAGGCGTCGGGATTCAACGATCATGCGGTTTTCGCCTATCGCCGGGCCGTCTCGCTCAACGGCAAACGTCTGGACATACGTTGCGCGCTGGGCGGCCTGCTGTTCGAGATGGCTGACTATCCGGCTGCCTCCGAGGCGTATCGCGCGGCGCTGGACATCGATCCCACGTTCGCCAACGCGTTGAACGGGTATGCCGCCGCCCGCGGGCAGGTCGGAGGTGAAGACGCCATCGACGTGATCAGGCACGCGATCGAGACGGTGCCGAACAACATCTACGGTTACGACCTGCTTGGAAACCTGATGCGCCGTCACGGCCGTTTCGACGACGCGATCGCCGCCTTCGAGGCCGCCATCCGGCTGCCCGGCAACCACGCGCATTCCTACTATGGCCTGACGCACGCAAAGAAGCTGCGGAGCGACGATCGATCGCTGGTCGCCGGGATCACCGCGGAGCTTGCGAGTGCCGGCGCCGGCCTCTCGGCGTCGGACCGGTCCTATATGCATTTCGCAATGGGCAAGGCCTGCGATGATCTCGATCTGTGCGAGACGGCGATCAAACACTATGATCTGGCCAACAAGGCCTGGCTCGATGCGCGGCCGCCGAACCGCAGGGCTGCGGATCCGACTCTGGAGCGCAGGCGGAACGAGCTCGAATTCAACACTCTGATCGCCGGCTTCGGAGCGGCGGATATCGCGCGGCTGCAGCGGTGGGGCAGCGATACCGAAAAGCCCATCCTGATCGTCGGGATGATGCGGTCAGGAACGACGCTGGTCGAGCAGGTGCTTGCCAGTCACCCCGACGTCGCGGCCGGCGGCGAGCTCACGTTCTGGAACGAGTGTCGCCTGCGCTTCGGCCTCGGCACCGGCGCGGTGCTCCATGAACCAGGTGTCACCGAGTCTGTCAGATCCTACGTAAGGCTCCTCGACGGTATCGGCGGCAGTGCGTCGCGGGTCACCGACAAGATGCCGCACAATTTTCTCCTGCTCGGAATGATCCACGGGCTGTTTCCGAATGCCAGGATCATCCATTGCCGCCGACACCCGGTCGATACGAGCCTGTCGATTTACTTTACACGCTTCGCCCGGGAGCAGGATTTCGCCTACGATCGATCGAGCATCGTGTTTTTCTACAAGGCGTATCGGAGGCTGATGGCGCATTGGCACCGCGTGATCCCGCAGGATCGTCTGATCACGATCGACTATGAGGCGCTGGTCGCCGACCAGGAAAACGTCACCCGGCGGCTCCTGGATTTCTGCGGCCTGGCGTGGAGCGAGTCCTGCCTGTCGTTCCATGACACCGATCGCCCGGTACGGACCGCAAGCGCATGGCAGGTCCGGCAGCCGCTATATCGCACGTCAGCCGCTCGTTGGCGTCGGTACGAGCCGTGGCTTGGCGAGTTTCGCGAGTTGCTCGACGTGCCGAATGTGGATGGCGAGTCATCGTCGTCCAAAGCCTGTCGGAGTCCTTTGCACGACCTGCCCGGGCACCCGGGAAAATCAAGCAATTCCAATCATCTCGATGCTGGCCCGTGATTTGCAAATATCCGTCATCGACCAACCCTGAGGGATACGGTGATGACCCTTCGCATGCAACTCCTGTTGACCGGCGCTGGAGCCGCGCTGGCTGTGGCCTCGCCACTGGGCGCGATCCAAGCTCATGCCAGCCCCAGTCTCGTTGAAATCACATCCGGGGCCTTCACCGCCGGCTCCGGGTTGATCACCTTCAGCGAGGCGGGATACCCGCTCGGTACCACCAACCCGACCTTCACCCCGGCGCAATATGGCGGCGGTGCCGGAAGTCCCACGGTGAGCTTCGGCGGCTACTTTACCGGCGAAACGCCCGGCAGTGCCAATCCGAGCGCCTGCCCGACCGGCGCAGCTCTCAGTGGTTGTGTTCTCGGCTCGCCTACCGGACCGTTGAAGCTCGACCCGTCATCGCCCGCGACGATGATCGCCAGCGACAGCGCAATGCCGACCTCCCCGATCCTGAGCGGTTCGCCGCTCTATAACGGTCCGATCGCCATCGATTTCAGCACGCCGCAGGCTGGCGTGGGGCTGATCGGCGGTTTCTTCAACGCTGTCTGCAGCACCGGCATCACGGCGTTCGATGCCCAGGGCAACAATCTTGGCACCGTCTGCAACCAGCAGACCGGCGACGAGTTTCTCGGCCTCGTCACGAGCGACGGAAGTCCCGATATCGCCGGGCTGCTGTTCCATCTTGTCGGCAGCGAGCCGGCGGGCTTCGACATCGACAACGTGCAGTTCGGCACGACGGGACAGGTCATCGTACCCCCGACAGGCGTTCCGGAACCGGCAGCCATCGGAATTCTCGGGACGGCCCTCGCGGCACTCGGCATGGTCCGGAGGCGCAGGAAGGTCTCCGGAAGCTTGCCGATCGGGTAACGCTCTACAGGGTTCGGCGCCGTACCGTGTGACCTGGCGATGCGGCGCCGCTTGCTCCCGACTGCGCCGTGGCCGTTGTCGGGCGATCGGGACGCGTCAATCTCGGGCGAGCAGCGTGGCGAGGCCCTCGGCGAGTTCGACCCGCGCCGTCACCCCGAGCGCTGCGCTCGCCATGGCCGGGCTACCGCAGGAGTGCCGGATGTCGCCCGCACGTGCCGGTCCCATGTCGAAACGAAGCGGAAGGTCGTTGAGAGCGGCGAGATGTTCGGCCAGGGCCCGGATCGAGGTCGGCCGGCCGGTGCAGACATTGAACGGACCGGTGGCGCCAGGCGCTCCGGGATCCTCGATCCGACGCATCGCAGCGAGCAGGTGAGCGACCACGTCCGCCACGTGAACGAAATCGCGCGTCTGCGTGCCATCCCCATGCAACGTGATGCTCTCCCGGGCGCCGATCCGCCGCGCGAAAATCGAGATCACCCCGCTATAGGGTGAACTCGGGTCCTGCCTGGGTCCATAGACATTGAAAAACCGCAGGCCCAGCGTGGGCACGCCATGAACAACGCTCGCGACCCGCGCATGCAATTCGCTGCCGAGCTTGTCCGCGCCGTAGGCGGTCATCGGTGCCGGCGTCCGGTCCTCCCGCGCAATATATTCACCGGTGTCGCCGTAGATCGCCGCGGACGACGCATAAACGACTGGAATCCGGCCCGCTCCCCGGGCGGCATCCAGCACCGCGACGGTGCCGCCCTGGTTGATCCGGTGGGTGCCGAACCAGTCCTCGTTGCCGCGCGCGACCGAGGCGATCGCCGCAAGGTGAAACACCCCGTCGGTCCCCGCAACGGATGCACGAACCGTCCCGGGATCGGACACGTCGCCGTGCTGCATCGTCACCCGGGGATCGAGATTCTCCGGTCGCCCGGTGGAAAGATCGTCGAGCACGCGGACCTGATGCCCCAGCGCCAGAAGCGCATCGCACAGATGCGAGCCGATGAAGCCGGCCCCTCCGGTCACGAGATAATGCCGCCCGGTCATGCCCACAGCGCAACCTCACTCACAGCGTCACCTCGCGTGTTGCTCGATGTCCGGCGCCGCGCCATCTCTGGAAGGGCGCAACCGCCTGAGCGTGCTGCCGGCGACCTGGCGCAGCAGCGCCGCAGCACCCAGCGGATGCCACGGATCGGCAACGACCAGCCCGGCACGCCGGCGGCATTCACCCGCCCAGAGTCGCTTGTATGGATCGTCGCCGCGGCCGAAATCCAGGGACATGACCTGCTCCTCGTCGATGAGGCGCCGGATCATCCAGGCGGTCAGCACGGTTCCCGGCGACCGGGCGCGGACAGCCTCGTCATGCACCAGCTTGTGCAATGTGGCTGTACCGTTCTCGACAGTCCAGAATTGTGCGGCAATCGGCTCCCCGGCCTCGCGCAGCACTGCGATGCGCAGCACACCGGCCAGCGCCGCCTCGGCAACGAACGCGGCGGCGAAATCCGGGAACGGCTCCGCCTCCTTCCAGCTCCTGGCGTGCACCCGGTCGTATTCTGCCAGATGGGCGAGTGCATCCTGCGGCGTCACGGCGAGCGAAAACTCCGCTCGGGCGTCGCGTTCGGCACGGCCCAGCCGGCGTCGGATGGTCTCGCGCAATGCCCCGGGCCGGGCCGCCAAATAATCCGACCAGCATCGCCCCTGCAGCGTTTCGCGCCAGTTGGCGAAGCTTGCGAACCAGGCGGATTGCCGGCCGGCCCGGGCCAGGCCGCGCAGCAGCGGGCCCCAGCCGCGCCATTCCGGATCGAGCGCGTCCAGCTGCAGCAGCGGGCCGAGATGCGGTGCGAGCGCGAAACCGGCCGCCTCGAGATCGGCGCCGGCGGCGCAGGTCGGCTGGTAGAGGCTGGTATAGGGGGTGGTCAGGCCATGCCGGCGCCCGGAGCCGGAGCGACCCCGAAGCAGCGGCATGAGCAGCACGGGACGATCGTCGTGAACCAGCCAGAACTGCGGCTGCAAGCCGGTCTCGATCGCCGTCCCGGTGACCACGCGCCACCATCCGCGGCTGTCCTGGAACGGAACGCGGTCGAGCAGCGCAAGCGTCTCCAGGTCGGCGACCGGGCAGGCCTCCGCGATCAGGCCGGTTCCGGAGGCCGCCTTGTGGGTGAGGGTGCGGGTCAGGGCCATGCGACGTCACGCAGCCGGTACCAGACGATCCCGATCCACTCATGCAATGCGAAGTAGCTGCGCTGCCACTGGTCGACCTGCGGCAGCACGGCACCAAGGATCGCATACGGTCCCCAGGCAGGTCCGCGGCTCGGATAGCCCATCCGCCAGATCGGAGCGGGGCTCGCCACCAGGCCGCTATGCCGGAACGCCAGCAGGCTGCGGCGCATGTGCCATGCATGCGTCACCACCAGCACGTGGTGAATGCCTGCCGGCTCGAGCATCGCGGCACTGTCGCGCGCATTTTCCCAGGTATCGTCCGAGCGTCCCTCGACCCAGCGCGGAACGACGCCGAAATCATCCTGCAGGCTCCGTGCCATGACCGCGCCGATGGCCGGACCGCCTCTCCAGGCCGGACCGCCGGTGACCGCGATCGGCAGGCCGGTGCGCCGTGCCAGCGCCGCCCCCTCGCGCAGACGTTCCAGGGTCAGGGCGCCCGGCACCGCCAACCCGTTGCGATCGCGATCGAGATCGCCGCCCAGGATCAGGATGGCCTGCGAACCGGCCGCATCGGTGGGCGCGATGCCGGTTTCGAGCGAGCGCGTCAGCCGGTCGGCCACCACCGGCATCGCCAGCAGCAGCAGTGCCGCGATCGACCAGAGGGCGGCGATGCGACGGCGGCGCCACAGCGCGACAAGTCCCAGCACGGCCAGGTTGACCGGCGGGACGATGAACGGCGTTGCCAACGAACTCAGGATCATGCCTCTCGTCCGCACCGTCTGCAGCAACGATGATAGTGTAGTCTTGCCGGACGGCGGATCTGCAAATGGCATCTGCCGGCGGCTATTTTCGGAGCCGACGGAATGCGGGTGACGATCGAGAGGCCCGACCTGTCGGGGCCCGGGTTGGACATGCTGGAGGCGGATTGGCGGGCGCTCGAGCCGCATGCCGGGTGCTCGTTCTTCCAGTCCTGGACCTGGATCGGCTGCCGCATCGCCGAGCGCTTCGTGGCGCCACGGCTGGCGCGTGCCGTCGAGAACGGCCGGACGGTCGGGCTCGCCTTGTTCAACCGGCGCGGTGTCCCGCTGGCGCCGGGCGCGCTGTGGCTGCACGAAACCGGCCGCGACGCCGAGGACAGCGTCTTCATCGAACATAACGCGCCGCTCGTGGCCGACAACGATCCCCGCATCGCACGCGCGATCCTGCAGCGTGCGCTTGCACGCAGCGGCGTCGTGATGCTCGGCGGCATCGACGATCCGACGCTCGAGCATGCGCGCGCGCTCGGACTGTGCCATGTCCGGGCGCGTCGGGAGGCGCCGTATGCCAGTCTCGCCGGCGGCGACGCCGAGGCGTGGCGGCGCCAGCTCGGCCGTGCCACGCGCGCGCAGCTCGGTCGGTCGCAACGGCGGCTGGAAGCGCTCGGGCCGATCTGCTGGCGGAAGGCGCGCGATGTCGCGGAAGCGCTTGAATTCCTGGACGGGCTGGCAACCCTGCACACGCTCTCCTGGCGCCGCCGCGGCAGGCAGGGCGCTTTCGCCGACCCGACCTTCCGGCGGTTCCATGCAAGCCTGATCGCGCGCGGCCTGCCGCGGGGCGAGGTGACACTCTCTCGGCTCGCCGTGGCCGACCGACCGATCGGCTTCCTCTATAATTTCCACTGGCGGGAGCACGTTCTTGCCTACCAGAGCGGGTTCGATACGGAGGCGGTACCGGGTGCCTCGCCTGGACTGACGGCCCACGCGCTGGCGATCGCCGACGCCGCCACCGCCGGCTCCGACCGCTACGATTTTCTTGCCGGCGACGTCCGCTACAAGCGCAACCTCGGCAATGCCGCGAAAACCCTGCATTGGCTTGAACTTGCCGCGCATCACAGTCTTCGCGGTTGGCCGGCCTGGGGCGTCAGGCAACTGCAGAGACAGCCATCCCGCGGAACCGCATCTCCCGGTTGTCGCCGCGGAGACTCGCCACCCGCTTGAAAGCTTGCCGACCGGCCCGCATCTGGTTCACATGTGGAATATGGCGGTCGATACTCGGGAGCTATGATAGTCCTGAATGACACGTGCAGGTAACAGTCGGACGGAAGGCCTGATGTGGCGTCTTCGGCAGACGGCCCGATCCTCGGCAAGGTTGGCATGGCCGGCCGCGGCACTGGTCATTCTGGTCGTGTCACTGGCGCTGTGGGCAGGGATCGCGTTTATCGTCGGTCGGCTGTTCTGATCTGCAGGACTTCCAGGAGCAGCCACGCTCTTCTATAGTCGGCGGGCGTTGTGCCCGAGGTACCCATGCTGCCCGGTATCATGCTGCTTGCGTCACGATCCTGTCTGCGCCGCCGGCCTGGTGGGCTCCTCCTGTTCGGCGTCCTTCTCGCAGTCCCCTTTCTGGGCGACCATGCGGCCGCACGGACGATCGTCGCGGGTGCGGGACAGCAGTTCGCAACACCCGGCGCGGCCATCGCTGCGGCCCGGCCTGGCGACACCGTCCACATCGTCAATGGGCAGTATTACGATTGTGCCTTCGTCACCCAGGACCACCTGACCATAGAGGGTGACGGGGCCGGTGCGGTCCTCACCGACAAGACCTGCGGCGGCAAGGCGCTCCTCGTGATCAGCGGCCACGACGACATCGTGCGAAACCTCACCTTGCAGCGTGCTCGCGTGCCCGATGGCAATGGCGCCGGCATTCGCGCGGAAGGCGGCAACCTGACGATCGATCATGTGCGGTTCATCGACAACCAGGACGGCGTACTCGCGGCCGACAGCCCGACAGCGACGATCCGCGTCGTGGACAGCGACTTCATCGGCAACGGAGTCTGCCAGGAGGGCGGCGGCTGTGCGCACGGCATCTATGTCGACAAGGTCGCTCTGCTGCATATCGAGAAGTCCCGTTTTTCCGACACTCATGACGGACATCATATAAAATCCCGTGCATTTCGCACCGAGTTGGTCGGATCGACGGTCGAGGATGGTCCGGACGGTACTGCGAGCTACCTGGTCGACGTGCCGAACGGCGGCGGCCTCCTGGTGGAGGGCGACACGTTCGAGAAGGGTCCGCATTGCAGCAATCACGGCGCTGCCATCATCCTCGGCGAAGAAGGAGTGGATCGCCCCACGCCTGAAATCATCGTCCGTAACAACCACTTCCGCAACGACATGGATCGGCCGACGATTTTCGTCCGCAACGTGACCGCGACACCGGTCCAGATGGCTGACAACGTTCTGGTCGGGCAGGTGCGCCCTTTGGAGGGGGACGCCTCGCAGCATTGATCGTTACGATCAAGCTGCAGGTGCACGTCATGCTCGGATTGCTGCACCGCTCTGCCGCGTTGCTGCTGAAAGCCGCCTAGAAGTGTCGCACGGATCTGCATCGTCCGGATGGAGACCCACCCGGGCACAGGATACCGTGCAGGACGTCGCGTCGGAGCCGCGGATGCGTGTGTTCTTCCTGTGTCAGCGCGTTCCGTTTCCTCCGGACCGTGGCGACAAGATTGCCACCTTCCATCTGTTGCGGCACATGGCGCGCCATCATGAGGTGCATGTTTTCTGCCTCGCCACCGACACGCGCGAGATCGGCCTCGTCGCGGGCCTCGCTGGGATTGCCGCGAGCGTGACGGCGCTGCCATACCATCGCCGGGCAGGGCTGTTGCGGTTGCTCCGGGCCTTGCCGTCATCGCAGCCGCTCTCGGTCGCCATGCTGTGCGAGAATGCCCTGCACGACGCCGTCGCCGAGGCAGCCGCCCGACTGCAACCCGATATCGTGTTCGTGTACAGCGCGACGGTTGCCCAGTTCATCGAGCGCCTTCCCACCCTGCCCGGGATCATCGATTTCGCCGACCTGGACTCGCAGAAATGGCTGGGGCTGTCCCGCCGGGCCCCGATCCCGATGCGCTGGATCTACGCGCTCGAGGCTCGTCGTGTCCTCGCGTATGAACGGCGCATCGCGCCACGTTTCTCGCGGTCGCTGGTGTGCACGCAGCAGGAGGCGAACGACTTCCGGCGCCTGATCCCGGGTGTCCCGGTCGGGATCCTGCGCAACGGCATCGACCTCGCCTATTTCCGGTCTTCAGGTGACCCCCGGGAGCGCCATGCTCTCGTATTCACCGGGGTGATGAACTACGCGCCCAACGTCGATGCCATGGTCTGGTTCTGCACCTCGATCCTGCCACTCATCCGGGTGAGGATCCCCGGAACGCTCCTGACGATCTGTGGCAGCACGCCTGCGCGCCAGGTGAGGCGGCTTGCACGGATTTCCGGCGTGACGGTGACGGGTCGTGTTCCCGACGTCCGACCATACCTCGACCACGCACGCCTTTTCGTGGCGCCCCTGCGCCTTGGCCGTGGCATCCAGAACAAGCTTCTCGAGGCGATGGCGATGGGTCTGCCGGTGGTCACGACACAGGCGGCGTGGCGCGCGACCGGCATCACGATCGGGAATGGCATCGTCGTTGCCGATACCGAGCAGGACTTCGCGGACACCGTCGTGGCATTGCTGCTGGACGATGCCCGACGCATCGCGATGGGATCGGCCGCACGCGAAGCAGTCAGCGGTTTCGACTGGAATACGATTCTCGCAGAGAGCGATGACCTTCTCGCCACTTCGCTGCAGGAATGCCCGGTCGGGACCGAGGGAAACAAAGACGCATGGGAGGACTGCCGTCGATGCGCATCCTGATGCATCACCGGATCGCCTCGCGCGATGGGCAATCGGTGCATCTCGAGGAAGTGCTGGCGGCGCTGCGACGGCAGGGGCATGACGTCATGCTGATCGGCCCCGCCAGCCTGGCCACCACGCGATTCGGTGGCGAGAGCCGCCTGGTCGACGCCATCAAGCGCCGTCTCCCGGCGTTCGCGTTCGAGTTGCTGGAGCTCGCCTATAACGGTCCGGCCCTGCTGCGCCTGCTCCGTGCCATCCGTCGCCATCGGCCCGAGATTCTCTATGAGCGCTACAGCCTGTTCCTGTTCGCCGGAGTATTGGCTGCGCGCCTGAGCAGGTTGCCGCTGCTGCTCGAGGTCAATTCGCCGCTCTTCGAGGAGCGCGCCGCGCATGACGGGCTCCGGCTCCGCAGACTGGGACGGTGGTCGCAGCGTCTGCTATGGCGACAGGCGGATCACGTGCTTCCAGTGACCGGCGTGCTGTCCGGCATGATTGCCGAAAGCGGTGTCGGGCGCGACCGCATCACCGTCGTCCCGAACGGAATCGATCCGGATCGTTTCGTGGCGGTTGCGGATGGCATGGCCGCCAAAATGGCACTGCAGATTCCGCAGCGTCTCGTGCTCGGCTTTGCCGGCTTCGTACGGGGGTGGAACTCGGTCGACCGATTGATCGATTTCGTCGCCGGTCATGGTGACGAACTCGACCTGCATGTCCTGGTGGTCGGTGATGGTCCGGCGTCCGGTTCGTTGCTCGACCACGCCCGGAGACGGGGTGTGGCCGATCGGCTCACGATCACCGGGGTCATCGCCAGGGAGGATGTGGCGCATTACATTGCGGCGTTCGACATCGCGGTTGTGCCAGGTGTCACGCCCTACGCGTCGCCGCTGAAGCTGTTCGAATATCTGCAGCTCGGCCGGCCGATCATCGCTCCGGATACTGCGAACATCCGCGAGATCCTGACGGACGGGCATGATGCCCTGTTGTTCGACCCGGTATCCCCGGACAGCCTCTACCAGAGGCTGCAAATGTTGTGTGAAGATCCGCACCTTCGTGCGCGACTTTCGGTCAGCGCTCGCCAGACGATCATCCGGCGCTCGCTGACTTGGGACGAGAATGCGAAACGAATTTCCAGCCTGGCGAGCCGGCTCGTGACCGGATCGATCCAACAAATCCGCGTCAGTCGATCCGGTAGTGGATTGGCTTGAACGAGAAGTTGTTGGATTGGAGTGCCGAACATGCGGTGAGCCCGATGACGAGGTCGGTCTCCGCAAGAAAGCTCGCGTGATCGCCAGCCCGGCTCAGCGGCGGTGCGACCGCCAGCGCGCCGGTCTCCCCGTCGACCCGCACGTTCATGAACACGTTGAAGGCGATCGGGATCTGGTCCGGCGTGATCCCATACGCCGAGAGTGCCGCTGCAAGGTTGCCGAAACAGCCGCGATGCGGATGCTCGTCGCCATAGATGATCCGGAAGGTCTCCGCAGAGCAGGGGGTGAGCAGGAAGTCGTGCCGCCCCACGGTGTCCGCCACGATCCGCAGCAGGACGTTGCTGCGGTTGGAGTAGATCGGGTCGCCCGTCGTGAGGAACAGCCGGCTGGCATAATCCAGCGTGCGTCCCGACGAAATCACCTCGGCCGTATCGTCACGCACAAACGCCAACAGATCGGCCACCTGCTCGCCTTGCGGGTCGATGACCGTCAGCATCCGGCCCCGGTCGAGCGTGAATGCGACACCCGACCGCGGCGGGATCTCGAATACCCGGCCGATGGTATCATCCATGCCGGCGGTCCTGATCCGGCGCCGTCGCAGGATCCGTTGCCGTACGGCCGCTGAACGGGCACGTCCAATCCGAGGTCACAGCCCGGCCGCTATATTGCCGGGCCTCCGACGTCTCGCCGAAGCGTGACAGCATCGGGTTCTGGCTGCCGTTCAACGTGAGGTCGCGTGCGAGGATCGTCGTCCGCAGACGGTCGTACAGTCCCTCCTCGCGCAGCCTCTCGAATTGGTCGTGCAGGTTGAACACCAGTGCGGGCCGCTCGAACCGTCTTGCGACGCGAGACGCGCCGGGGTGCAGCCCGACCACGAAGAACGCCTCGCCACCGAAACTCAGCGAGAAATGCGGATCGTTGGGATCGGGACTGACGCGATCGTCGTAGTTCTGGCCGAGCCAGCTATCCTTGTCCGAGAGCGACTGCACGCGTGTCCAAAGATGCTGCTCGAACTCGTTCTCGGCCAGCATGTCCGGTTGCTCGAACAGCACGGCGAAACTCTGGAACAGCTGCGGGTCGGCGCGGTAGCTCTGCACCAGGTCGAGCAACTCCGGGAGGATACGAAGATCGTCCCAGCCCGAGCGGATATCGCGCGCCACCAGGATACGCATACGTCCCCGGGAGAGGGCGGATTTCGCGCCGACGCAGGAAAAGTCCGGCTCCCGGATGAACGACCTGAACCGCTCGGTCAGCGGATGCCGATCGTCGGTGAGCGTGTCCTTGGGCCAGGTGTCGATAGCCGCATCCATGCGAGGTCCTTGCCGTGTCCAGCCGAGCGCCACGCCAGCTGGAATGCCGGCGGAACGCGCGATATGGGCCCGGGACGCGGAAACCAAGCGGGATGCTGCCTTGCGGTCACAAACCCGCGCGGGCTGCAACCGCATGCCGTCAGTGGCCGGAGATCGCCACGAACTCGATGCGGAACACCAGCGCCGCATTCGGCGGGATCGGCCCACCACCCTTGTCGCCATAGGCCAGGGCAGGCGGCACGTAGAGCATCCAGACATCGCCCGGGCGCATCAGCTGCAGACCCTCGGTCCAGCCCTTGATCACGCTGCCGAGGGGGAGGGTGACGATCTGGCCGTGGCTGTCATCGAAGGTGGCGCCATCGGACAGCTTGCCGACATAGGTCACCAGCACGCTGTCGGCGGCTGTCGGATGCGGCCCGCTGGCGTCACCCTTCTCGATCACCTTGTATTCGAGCCCGGACGGCAGCGTGACCACCCCGGGCTGGGCCGATTGCTGCTTCATGAACGCAGCAGCCGCGGCCGGCGTATCGGCGCGGGCGGGCACGTGGCCGACGAACACCGCCAGCAGCGCCGCCGCGCCGACGGCCAGGGGAGAGAACAAGCGATCGAGCGGCATGGGGCCTCCGGGTGAAATCCGACCGCCTCATAGCAGCAGAATCGACCGGAGGCACCCGGCCCCGATCACCGACCGCTAGACCAGGCGCGCCTTGCGCAGCGACGCTGCGATGAAGCCCGAGAAGAGCGGGTGCGGCGCGAACGGCTTCGACAGCAGCTCCGGGTGATACTGCACGCCGATGAACCACGGGTGATCCGGATACTCGACGATCTCCGGCAGGATCCCGTCCGGCGATAGCCCGGAGAACACCAGCCCGGCCTGCTCCAGCCGCTCGCGGTAATGGATGTTGACCTCGAAGCGATGCCGGTGCCGCTCGCGGATCTCGGTCGTGCCGTACACCTCGGCGACCCGCGAGCCCTCGACCAGATGCGCATCGTAGGCGCCGACCCGCATCGTGCCGCCGAGGTCGCCACCCTCGCGCCGGTTCAGCATCTCGTTGCCGCGCGCCCATTCGGTCATCAGCCCGACCACCGGATCGTCGCTGGGCCCGAACTCGGTGGAGGAGGCGTCGGGGATGCCGGCCAGGTTCCGCGCGCACTCGATCACCGCCATCTGCATGCCGAAGCAGATCCCGAAGAACGGGATGCGGTGCTCGCGGGCGAACCGCACGGCCTCGATCTTGCCTTCCGAGCCGCGCTCGCCGAAGCCGCCCGGCACCAGGATGCCGTGCACGTCCTCGAGCCTGGCGATCGCATCGTCCTGGTTCTCGAAGATCTGGCTGTCGACCCAGTCGAGCTTGACCCTGACCTTGTTGGCGATGCCGCCATGGATCAGCGCCTCGTTCAGCGACTTGTAGCTGTCGAGGAGCGAGGTGTACTTGCCCACCACCGCGATGCGGACCTCGCCCTCGGGGTTGCGGATCGCGTCCAGGATCCGCGCCCAGGCCGACAGGTCGGGCTCGCCCTCGTGTGGCAGGCCGAAATACCGCAGCACCTCGGTGTCCATGCCCTCCTCGTGATAGCTGATCGGGCAGGCATAGATCGTGTCGACGTCGAGGGCGGAGATCACCGCCTCCGGGCGCACGTTGCAGAAATTGGCGATCTTGCGGCGCTCGTTGTCCGGCAGCGGCCGGTCGGCGCGGCACAGCAGCATCTGCGGCTGGATGCCGACATTCTGTAGCTCCTTGACCGAATGCTGCGTCGGCTTGGTCTTGAGCTCGCCGGCGGCCGGGATCCACGGCACCAGCGTCAGGTGGATGAACATCGTCCGCGCCGGCCCGAGATCGTTGCGCAGCTGGCGGATGGCCTCCAGGAACGGCAGGCTCTCGATGTCGCCGACGGTGCCGCCGATCTCGATCAGCGCGAAATCGAGATCGTCGGTGTCGTGCACGACGACGTTCTTGATGGCGTCGGTGATGTGCGGGATCACCTGCACGGTGGCGCCGAGATAGTCGCCGCGTCGTTCGCGCGCGATCACGTCGGAGTAGATCCGCCCGGTGGTGGCGTTGTCCGCCTTGGTCGCGTGCACGCCGGTGAAGCGCTCGTAGTGCCCGAGATCGAGGTCGGTCTCGGCGCCGTCGTCGGTGACGAACACCTCGCCGTGCTGGTAGGGGCTCATCGTCCCCGGATCGACGTTGAGATAGGGGTCGAGCTTGCGCAGCCTGACCCGATACCCGCGCGCCTGCAGCAATGCTGCAAGTGCCGCGGAAGCGATACCTTTGCCGAGCGAGGAGACCACGCCGCCGGTGATGAATACGAACCGCGTCATGGGCGGTCGTCCTACACCCTAACCGGCGTCGGCGGGAACCCATTGTCTCCGGGAAACACCTGCCAGGGCGTCCGGGCCGGTCCACGATCGCCGAGCCAGGCCAGCATCACGCCGGCCGCACGCTCGCCGTCCAGCATCGCGCCCCCGACCGTGCCGGCGAGTCCGTCGGTGCGGCAGGCCTCCCCGGCCAGCACCAGCCTGCCGCCGCCGAGCGGTTGCCCGAGCACGGCCCTGGCCCCGGCATGTCCAGGACGGGCGTAGCTGTAGCCGCCGCGGAACAACGGATCGCTGCCCCAATGCGACACGAAGCCGCCCGGTCCGAGCGCGTCGAGCGCGGCTGTGCCGAGGCAGCCGGCGAGTCGGGCGCGTGCCTCGTCGAGCGCCTGCTCCTCGCGGCCGACGAACGACCAGGCGAAATCGCCGCCGAAGAACCCGCTGACATAGGGCGCTGCGTCGGGCTGCACCGTCAGCAGCATCAGCGGGTCGCCCGGTCGCTCGAGTCGCTGCTCGAGCAGGGTGCCGGGCTCGAGATCCAGGAACGGCAATTCCGGGTCGGCGAGGGGCAGGGCCAGCTTGCTGAGCAGCCCCATCGGCAGGCCATCGAGGGCGGCGAGGGTCTCCGCCGGCAGTTGAGGGGTGAAACGGATCTGCTCGTGGCGGAGCACCCCGGTCGACACGGTAACGATGCAGCCGCGCGCGCGGATGGCGCCCCGCGCGGTGGTCACCGTCATGCCGTCGCCGGACTGCCAGTCGATCGCCAGCACCGGCGTGTCGCACTGCACCGGCCCGGCATGCGGACCGACCAACTCGGCGAGCAGGCAGCCGACCCCGTCCTCGGGAAGCAGGTCATCCTCGCCGAGCAGGTTGCGGCGCCAGTCATGCAGCGACAGCCGATCCGCATCGACGGCCGCGATGATCGAGCCGTCCCATGCTTCCACGTTGGCGAGCCATGCGGCCTGGTGCGGCGGCAAATCGATGTGATCCTGGGCGAGCGGCCGGTCCGGCCCGTCCGCAAGCGCGATGGCGGCGCGGTGCCAGGCTGCATCCGCCTCGCCGTATGCCTCTTCCTCGGCGTCGGTGGCCGCATGCGCGCCGACCAGCAGCCGCCGGTCACCCTGGTGTGCCGGGAGCAGCGTCCGTCCCGACGCCCGTGCCAGGTCCACCAGTGGATTGCGGCCGACCTCGTGCAGCCAGGTCGCACCTTCGTCGATCGCTGCACGCCCAAGTGCCGGCGGCCGCACGGTGCGCGCCCGCCCGCCGATCGAGGGTCCGGCCTCCAGCACCAGCACCGAACGCCCGGCCAGGCGCAGCACCGCGGCCGCTGCAAGTCCGGCCGCACCGGCACCGACGACGACGATCTCGGGATCGCTCATCGTCGTGGCCGGCGGCTCGGGGTCAATGTCCGGGGATCGGCACCGGAGCGGGGGCAGGCGCCAGCGGATGGGCTGCCAGCGGGGCGGCCGGCAACGTGCTCCCCGGGACCGGGACGCCCGGCAGCACCGGGCCGGCGGCATGCGGACCCGCCGGCGGCACCGCCAGGATATCGTGGCTGCGACCGGAATTGCCGCGGTTCAGCACCGCCAGCGTCAGCGACAGCGCCATGAAGATGCCGGCCAGGATCGCGGTGGTGCGGGTAAGCAGGTTGGCCGTGCCGCGGCCGCTCATGAAGCTTCCCATGCCCTGGCTCGAGCCGATGCCGAGGCCGCCGCCCTCGCTGCGCTGGATCAGCACGGTGCCGATCAGCGTCAGCGTGACGAGAAGATGCAGGACGAGGAGTGCGGCGATCATGGTGCTGTTCCGTCAGGCCGTTCAGCCACGGGGGGCTGCGGCTGCAATGGCGAGAAAATCTTCCGGCTTCAGGCTGGCGCCACCGACCAGCGCGCCGCCGACCTCCGGCACCGCGAGCAGGCTGGCCGCGTTGCCGGCATTCACCGAGCCGCCATACAGGATCCGCGTGGTCTGCCCGGCCTCGCCGAACTGGCGCACCAGCTCGGCCCGGATGAAAGCGTGCATCTCGGCCACGTCCGCCTCGGTGGCGGTGCGCCCGGTGCCGATTGCCCAGACCGGCTCGTAGGCCACCACGCCGTCGCCCTCGGCGAACCCGTCCGGCAGGCTGCCCTTGAGCTGCCAGCCCACCACATCCTCGTGGCCGTCGTCGCGACGCTGGTCGTCGGTCTCGCCGACACACACGATCGGGATCAGCCCGGCTGCCTTCGCTGCCAGCACCTTCTCGCGCACCGTCTCGTCGAGCTCCTTGTGGTTCTGCCGGCGCTCGGAATGGCCGAGGATGACGAACCCGGCCCCGAGATCGCGCAGCATCGGGGCGGCGATGTCGCCGGTATGCGCTCCCTTCGGCTGCATGTGGCAGTCCTGTCCGCCGACGGCGACCACCGAGCCGCGCAGGATGCCGGCCACCGTGGCAATCTGGGTGAAGGGCGGACAAACCAGCAGGTCCGCATGACCCGGAGCGGACGCCACACCGGCGATCAACGCCTGCGCCAGGGCTTCCGCATCGGCGGTCAGGCCGTTCATCTTCCAGTTGCCGGCGATCAGTTGGCGGCTCATTCTCGGACCATCCCGGGTGCTCGATGCGTGCCGGAAGTGCAGCAGACACGGCATCCGACGACGTGCCAGGCGACCTTCCAGGGGGCGTCATAGATCATGGTCGACCCCTGCATGACAAGCTCGGAGCGGCACCCTATGGTGCGCCGCCTTGCTCCCGGCCCGCTCCCCGGGCCGGCCTTGCCGCACCGGATATCGTCATGCTCGCTTTCATGCGCCGCGTCTTCATCGGCTCCTGGCTCGGACGGCTGCTCGCGCTGCTGATCTTCGCGAGCTTTGCGGTGTGGGGCATCGGCGACTTCTTCACCAACCTGTTCCACCGCGGCGCCAACTCGGTCGCCAGCGTGGCCGGCCGCACGATCACCGCCGACGACTTCGAGCGCGCCTATCAGAGCCAGCTGGCGCAGACGGCACAAAGCCAGGGCAGCACCGACCCGACCTCGCTGCCGTACGGCGAGCGCCGGCAGATCGCCATCGAGGCGATGCAGCGGCTGGTGTTCCAGGCGGTGATTGCCGACAAGGCGACGCGGACCGGCATCGTGGTGCCCGATCAGGTGGTGCGCGACCAGATCTTTGCCGAGAAAGCCTTCCAGGGACCGGACGGCAAGTTCAGCCGCACCGTGTTCGACCAGCGCATGCAGGCCGCCGGCTTCACCGAGGACCAGCTGTTGCGGCTGTTCCGCGAGCAGTCGGCCGCGACCGCTCTGATCGAGCCGATCCGGGTGGGTGCGCGGGCGCCTGCCGAGCTCGTCCGGCGGGCGTTCGATTTCGGCGCCGAGCAGCGCGTGCTGGACATGATCATGCTGCCGTTCAGCGCAGTGCCGGCGCCGGCCGCCCCGGACGCTGCGACCCTCCAACGGTATTACGCCAACAACAAGGACCGCTTTGCCGCCCCGGAGTACCGCCGGATCAAGCTCGTGCTGCTGTCGCCGGACACCATCGCGCATGACCTGACCGTCCCGGAAGCCGACGAGCGCCGCGCCTACGAAACCCTGATCACGCGCTTCCAGGTGCCGGAGAAGCGCTCGGTGCAGCTGCTGATCGTGCCCGACGAGGCGCGCGCCCGGCAGCTCGCCGCACTTTGGACCGGTGGTCTCGCCTGGACCCAGCTGCAGGCGACCGCCAAGGACGCCACCCCGATCTCGCTCGACGCCTCGACGCAGGCCGGCATCCCGTCGCCCGACATCGGCAAGCTGGTGTTCGCAGCCGCCCCGGACACGGTGACCGCCCCGCAAAGGACCGATGCCGGTTGGGTGGTGCTGCGGGTGTCCAAGGTGATTCCGGCCGTCAATCGCAGCTTCGAGCAGGCGCGGGACGAGCTGCACGACCTGGCCGGCAAGCAGCAGGCGGGGTCGTTGCTCTCGGCGCGGGTGCAGAAGCTGCAGGACGCGATCGCCGGTGGCGGGCTGGATGCGATCCCGTCGGACCTCGGCGCGGTCGCCGCAGAAGGTACGCTGGACGCGCAGGGCCTGACCCAGTCCGGCGATCCGGCGCCGCTGCCGGGCGACGACGCGGTCCGCAAGGCGATCGTGGCGCAGGCGTTCCAGACCGCTAAGGGTGACGCACCGACCCTGGTGCAGGGCCCGGAGAACAGCTGGTACGCGCTCGCGGTCGAGGATGTCATGCCCGCGAAGCCGCTCTCGTTCGAACAGGCCGGCGATCGGGTGCGGGCCGGTTGGCAGCAGGACGCGGTTCGCCATGCCGACGAGCAGGCCGCGGCCGCTTTGTATGCCGACGCGCAGGCGCATGGCGGGCTGGCGGTCGTGGCGGCGAACCGGCCCGGGCTCGTCCGCAACGTCGCGGTGCGCCGGGGGCAGGCCGATGGTCCGGTGCCGCAGAACCTGGCGCAGATCGCGTTCTCGCTGAAGCCCGGCACCTCGACGATGCTGCAGACGCCGGACGGCTTCGTCGTTGCGACCGTCCTGGCGATCCGCCATCCCGATGCCGCCGCCGACGCGCTCGGCTACAGCCGTACCCGCGCGGCTCTCGACGCCTCGGTCGCCGCCGACATCGAGAACAGCTACGTGAACACCCTGCGCGAACGCGGCCACGAGGACATCGACGTGAAGGCGGTCGAGCGTGTCGTGGGCACGCCGACCGCGGGCGGCCCGGGAAGCAATAGCGGGTCATGAGCCCGATCGCGGAGCAGCACGCCCAGGCCGATCGCGACCGGCTCGCCGGCGGGCAGGCGGTGATTGCCTGGAGCGTCGAGCCGGCCGACCTGATCACCCCGGTCGCGGCCTTTCTCAAACTGCGCCGGCATCTCCCCGATGCGGAAGCCAACAGCTTCCTGCTGGAGAGCATCGAGGGTGGCGTGGCACGTGGCCGCTTCTCGGTGATCGGCCTGCTGCCGGACCTCGTCTGGCGGTGCCGCGACGGCGAGGTCAGCGGCGTCGACGATGTGGGCGAGCACCCGATCGACAGCCTGCGCCGGCAGATCGCGGCCAGTCGGATCGAGCTGCCGCCCGGGCTGCCACCGATGATCGGCGGGCTGTTCGGCTATCTCGGCTACGACATGGTGCGCCAGATGGAGCGCCTGCCGGACCCGCCCGTCGACGATCTGGGCCTGCCCGAGGGGATGCTGTTGCGGCCGTCGCTGTTTGCGGTGTTCGACAACGTGCGCGACGAGCTGACCCTCGCGGTGCCGCTGCGTCCGGCTCCCGGCCAGGACAGCCAGGCGTTGTGGGAGCACGGGCAGGCGCTGCTCCAGCAGGCCCGCGACGCCTTGTCGCTGGCCCTGCCGCCGAACGCCCCGGGCACGGATGCGGGCACTCCGCTGGTGCAGCCGGCCGAGCCGCGCAGCAACTTCACCCGCGAGGGGTTCCTGGACGTCGTCCGACGCATCCAGGACTACATCGCGGCCGGCGACGCGTTCCAGGTGGTGCCGAGCCAGCGCTTCTCCACACCGTTCGGGCTCGAGCCGTTCGCGCTCTACCGGGCGCTCAGGCGGGTCAACCCGGCGCCGTTCCTGTTCTTCCTGGATCTGGAGGACGAGCCCCGGGGCCCGCGCTTCCAGCTCGTCGGCAGCAGCCCTGAGGTGCTCGTCAGGCTCCGCCAGGGCACCGTGACGATCAGGCCGCTCGCCGGCACCAGGCCGCGCGGCGCCGATCGCGCCGAGGACGAGCGACTCGAGGCCGACCTGCTGGCCGATCCGAAGGAGCGCGCCGAGCACCTGATGCTGGTCGATCTCGGACGCAACGATGTCGGCCGGGTGTCGGAGCTCGGCAGCGTGAAGGTGGTTGAAAGTTTCGTGATCGAGCGCTTCAGCCACGTCATGCACATCTCCTCGACGGTCGAGGGCAAGCTGCGTCCGGAACTGGATGCGGTCGATGCCCTGGTGGCGGGATTCCCGGCCGGTACCCTGACCGGGGCGCCGAAGATCCGCGCCATGCAGATCATCGACGAGATGGAGCCGACCCGGCGAGGCACCTACGCCGGCTGCATCGGCTATTTCGGCGCCGACGGCACCATGGATACCTGCATCGGCCTGCGCATGGCCCTTCTGCGGGATGGCACCATGCATGTGCAGGCGGGGTGCGGCGTGGTTGCCGACAGCGTTCCGGAGTCGGAATACGAGGAGACCCGGCAGAAGGCACGGGCCCTCTTCCGTGCGGCGGAGGCGGCACTGAACCAGGCGAGCGGCCGGGCAACCGGCAGCGGCGCCTAGGCCGACGCTGCGGACCTGCAGGATGCACATGACATATCGTCGTTGCGTGGTTTGACCGGCTCCGGGTGGCACACCACAATACGTCCATGATCCTGTTGATCGACAACTACGACAGCTTCACCTTCAACCTGGTGCACCATCTCGGTGCGCTCGGCGAGACCTGCGACGTGCGTCGCAACGATGCGCTGTCGGTGCAGGAGGCGATGGCACTGCGCCCGGAGGCGATCGTGCTGTCCCCGGGTCCATGCTCGCCCAACGAGGCCGGCATCTGCTGTGCCTTGATCGAGGCGGCGGCAGGGGTCATCCCGGTGCTGGGCGTGTGCCTCGGCCACCAGGCGATCGGCCAGGTGTTCGGAGCCGACGTGGTGCGGGCGCCGACGATGATGCACGGCAAGGTCAGCCCGATCGAGCATGACGGCGCCGACCTGTTCGAGGGCCTGCCGTCGCCATTCATGGCAACGCGCTACCACAGCCTCACGGTCGAGCCGGGCAGCATGCCGGCCAGCCTGGTGGAAACTGCCCGCACCGCCGACGGCGTCATCATGGGGCTGCGGCACCGCGACTTCGCCATCTTCGGCGTGCAGTTCCATCCGGAGAGCATCGCCTCGCAGCACGGCCACGCCATCCTGGCCAACTTCATGGCACTTGCCCGAGGCCGGAACTCGCCGAGCCACGAGCTGGCTGCCTGATGGCCGACATCCGGATCACGTCGCGCTAGCAGAATGACGCAAAGCCCGATCGATGAGGACCTGCGAGCGTCGTCGCCATGCCGCTCGCTGAAGCCGGTGCTGGCCCGTCTTGCGGCCGGCAGCCGGCTGACCGAGGCAGAGTCGCAGGCGGCGTTCGAGCTCGTGATGTCGGGGGGCGGCACCGATGCTCAGATCGCGGCCCTGGTCATGGCCCTGCGCGTCCGGGGCGAGACGGTGCCGGAACTGCTCGGCGCCGTTCGGGCGATGCGGGCGCGCATGCGTGTCGTGCCTGGTGTCGCCGATGCGATCGACGTGTGCGGCACCGGCGGCGACGGTCATTCCACCCTCAACATCTCGACAGCGGTGGCTTTCGTGCTGGCGGCCCTCGGCGTGCCGGTCGCCAAGCACGGCAACCGCGCGGTGTCCTCGCGCGCAGGCGCGTTCGATACTCTGGAGGCGCTGGGCATCCCGATCATCCAGGATCCGGACCTGCTCGAGGCCTCGCTGCAGATGAACGGCCTGACCTTCCTGGCAGCGAACCTGCATCATCCGGCGATGCGCCACGCGGCCACGGTCCGCTCCGAACTTGGGTTGCGCACGATCTTCAACCTGCTGGGGCCGTTATGTAATCCGGCCTCGGTACGGCGCCAGATGATCGGCGTGTTCGATCCCGAGTGGCAGGAACCGATCGCGCGCACGCTGCAGCAGCTCGGCGCCGATTGCGTCTGGGTCGTGCATGGCGAGGACGCGGACGGTACCGACCACCGGGGATTGGACGAACTCGGTCTGGCCGGTCCGAACCGGATCGTCGCACTCGACCAGGGTCGTCTCTGCCGGTTCAGCGTGACGCCCGAAGAGCTCGGGCTGCCGCGCCATCCGGTCGCGGCGATCGCCGGGGGGGACGCGGTGCATAATGCCCGGGCCCTGGAACGGCTGCTTGCGGGCGAGCCCGGCGCCTATCGCGACACCGTCCTGCTCAATGCCGCGGCGGCGCTGCAGGTCAGCGCGCGCGGCAGCATCCTGGCCAACTCCGGCACGGACGTCGATCCGGGAGACGGGGTTGCCGAGATCGAGGCGCCGATCGAGACGCTGTTGCAGGGACTGCGGCACGCTGCACGGGTCCTGGACGATGGCAGCGCGCTGGCGGTACTGGATTCGATGCGCGCGCCGGATGCGGCAGGGAACGCCGGCCGTTCATCCGGTCTTAACCGTGAAGCGGACAAGCTGGTGGACAAGCCTGCTCCACCGCAGCGCGCTCGACCTAAGGCACTTCCGCATGAACGATGACGTGCCTGACGTACTGGACCGGATCTGCACGCTGACCCGTGAGGAGGTCTCGCGCCGTTGCGTCGGGCTACCTCTCAAGGAGCTGAAGCTGCGTCTGCGCGACCTGGCAGAGCCGCCGCGCGGTTTTGGGCAGGCCTTGAAGCGCATGACCGCCGAGCACCGCGTCGGACTGATCGCCGAGATCAAGAAGGCGTCGCCGTCCGGCGGGTTGATCCGCAGCGAGTATGACCCGGCGGCCATCGCGAGGCTCTACGAGGCTGCCGGTGCGAGCTGCCTGTCGGTACTGACGGAGGGGCCATCGTTCCAGGGCCATGTCGCCGACCTGCAGATCGCGCGTGCGTCGGTCGAAATCCCGGTGCTCCGCAAGGATTTCATTCTTGATCCGTGGCAGGTCTATGAGAGCCGGCTGATCGGCGCCGACTGCATCCTGCTGATCATGGCGGCGCTGTCCGACAGCATGGCCGAGGATTTGTTGTCGCTGGCCCGGTCGCTTGATCTCGACGTGCTGGTCGAGGTCCATGACGGCGCCGAACTCGATCGCGCACTCGGGCTGAATACATCGCTGATCGGCATCAACAACCGCAATCTCAAGACGTTGAAGACCGATCTTGAAACCACGATGCTGCTCGCGCCGCGCGTGCCCCCGGACCGCATCGTGGTGGCCGAGAGCGGTATCCGCACCCGCGAGGATGTGCTTCGCCTTGCCGGCGCGGGGGCGTCCTGCTTCCTCGTCGGCGAGAGCCTGCTCAGACAAGCCGACACCGCGGCCGCCTGCACAGCGTTGCTCGGACCGATCTGATGTCGGGAGGTCCGCCGGCGCGGCTGACGCATCTCGACGCGGAGGGTCGGGCCGTGATGGTCGACGTTTCGGACAAGCCGGTCACGCGGCGCGAGGCCAGGGCGGCCGCCAGGGTCATGATGCAGCCCGAGACGTTGCAACAGATCCTCCGGGGTGACACGAAGAAGGGCGACGTCTTTGCGGCGGCCCGGATTGCCGGCATCATGGCGTCGAAGCGGACGTCCGACCTGATTCCTCTCTGTCACCCGCTGCCGATCAGCTCCGTCTCGGTCGAGATGGCGCCGAATGTCGAAGGGGCAGGTGTCGAGATCGAGGCGACGGTTCGAACGACCGGCCAGACCGGCGTCGAGATGGAGGCGCTGGTGGCTGCAAGCGTGGCGGCGCTGACCATCTACGACATGTGCAAGGGGATGGACCGGGGTATGCGGATCGAGGCAATTCGGGTGCTGCACAAGTCCGGCGGCGCGTCCGGCACGTACGACGAGGCATCGGACCAGCCGGCAGGACAGGCGAAGGATACACGATGAGCGGAGCCAGGAAGATGATCGACGCGGCGCCCCGCGGCAGCAACAGCCCGTCGATGAGCCGGGAGGAGCTGACCCGCGCCTACCACGACATGCTGCTGATCCGCCGCTTCGAGGAACGGACCGGCCAGCTTTACGGGATGGGGCTGATCGGCGGCTTCTGCCACCTCTATATCGGCCAGGAAGCCATCGTCGTCGGCGTGCAGATGGCGCTCAAGGGCGGCGACAAGATCGTCACCTCCTATCGCGACCACGGCCACATGCTGGCGACCGGCATGGACCCGAAGGGCGTGATGGCCGAGCTCACCGGCCGAGCGACAGGCTACTCGCGCGGCAAGGGCGGGTCGATGCACATGTTCTCCAAGAAGGAGCATTTCTACGGCGGCCACGGCATCGTCGGCGCGCAGGTGTCGATCGGCGCCGGGCTGGCGTTCTCCAACAAGTATCGCGGCAGCGACGAGGTGGCGGTCGCCTACATGGGCGAGGGCGCCTCGAACCAGGGCCAGGTGTTCGAGAGCTTCAACCTGGCGGCGCTGAACAAGCTGCCCTGCATCTTCGTGATCGAGAACAACCAGTACGGCATGGGCACCAGCGTCGAGCGCTCCTCCGCATCGAAGGCTCTGTGGCGCAACGGCGAGCCCTGGGGCATTCCCGGCCAGCAGGTCGACGGCATGGATGTGGTCGCGGTGCGGGAGGCGGCGCGCGAGGCGGTGGCGCATTGCCGCGCCGGCAACGGGCCGTTCCTGCTCGAGATGAAGACCTACCGCTATCGCGGACACTCGATGTCGGATCCGGCGAAGTACCGCACCCGCGAGGAGGTCGACCAGATGCGCCGCGAGCGCGATGCGATCGAACAGGTGCGGCGTGCGCTGCTCGAGCTCGGCGTCGACGAGACGGTGCTCAAGGCGACCGACGACGAGATCAAGAAGATCGTGGCCGAGGCAGCGGATTTCGCGCAGTCGAGCCCGGAACCCGACCCGTCCGAATTGTGGACAGACGTGCTGGTGGAGGCCTGAGAGCCGATGTCGACCCAGGTGCTGATGCCGGCGCTCTCGCCGACCATGACCGAAGGCAAGCTGGCGCGCTGGCTCAAGAAGGTCGGCGATAGCGTGGCCGCCGGCGACGTGATCGCCGAGATCGAGACCGACAAGGCGACCATGGAGGTCGAGGCGGTCGATGAGGGGACGCTCGGCAGCATCCTCGTCGAGGAAGGCACCGAGAACGTTGCGGTGAATGCGCCGATCGCGGTGCTGCTGTCGGATGGCGAGGATGCGTCGGCGCTGAGCAAACCGGCGGCGAAGGAGGATGCGGCGCAGCCCAAGGTTGCGGCCGAGGGCGGCGAGAAGGAGATCGCGGACCGGGCCTCCACGGAAAAGGCTCCGGAACTGGCGCGGACCGAGCCTGAGCGCGAGTGGGGCGAAACGAAGTCGGTCACTGTCCGCGAGGCGCTGCGTGACGCCATGGCCGTCGAGATGCGCGCCGACGACGACGTGTTCCTGATCGGCGAGGAAGTCGCGGAATACCAGGGCGCCTACAAGGTGAGCCAGGGCCTGCTCGACGAGTTCGGCGCCAGGCGGGTCATCGACACGCCGATCACCGAGCACGGCTTCACCGGCATGGCTGTGGGCGCGGCGCTGACCGGGCTGAAGCCGATCGTCGAGTTCATGACCTTCAACTTCGCCATGCAGGCGATCGACCAGATCATCAACTCGGCCGCCAAGACGCTCTACATGTCCGGTGGCCAGATGGGCTGCCCGATCGTGTTCCGCGGGCCGAACGGCGCTGCGTCGCGCGTCGGCGCGCAGCATTCGCAGTGCTATGCGAGCTGGTACGCGCACGTGCCAGGGCTGAAGGTGGTCGCGCCATACTCCTCGGCAGATGCCAAGGGCCTGCTCCGGGCGGCGATCCAGGACCCGAACCCGGTGATCTTCCTCGAGAACGAGATCCTCTACGGCCAGAGCTTCGAGTGCCCGACCGATCCCGACTTCGTCCTGCCGATCGGCAAGGCAAAGATCGAGCGCGTGGGCACGCACGTCACCATCGTGGCGTTCTCGATCATGGTGGGCGTGGCGCTGAAGGCGGCCGAGATCCTGGCCGGGCAAGGCATCGAAGCGGAGGTCATCAACCTGCGCACGTTGCGTCCGCTGGACACCGCGACCGTGGTCGAGAGCGTGAAGAAGACCTCGCGGCTGGTGACGGTCGAGGAAGGTTGGCCGTTCGCGGGCATCGGTGCGGAGGTGGCGATGCAGGTCATCGAGCATGCATTCGACTGGCTCGATGCCCCACCGGTGCGCGTGCATGGGCTGGACGTGCCGCTGCCCTACGCCGCAAACCTCGAGAAGCTCGCCCTGCCACAGCCCGATTGGGTGGTGGATGCCGTGAAGAAGCTGGTCTGAAGGACTGACGTCGCATGTCCGTGAATATCCTCATGCCGGCGCTGTCGCCGACCATGACCGAAGGCACGCTGGCCCGCTGGCTCAAGAAGGAAGGCGATGCGATCGCGTCCGGCGACATCATCGCCGAGATCGAGACCGACAAGGCGACGATGGAGGTCGAGGCGGTCGATGAGGGCATCCTTGGACGCATCCTGGTCGTCGACGGCACTGAGGGCGTGAAGGTCAACGACCCGATCGGCATCATCGTGGCGGATGGTGAGGCAGTGCCGGATGCCGGTGCGGGGACGGGCAAGCTCGACACTCCGGCGCCGGTTGCGACGCCGACGGGTGCGGCCGAGCAGCCGTCCGCTCCTGCGGGTCAGGCTCAGGTCGCGGCGGCGGGTCGCAGCGATAGCGGCAGCCGGGTGTTCGCCTCGCCTTTGGCGCGCCGCCTGGCAGCTGAGGCCGGACTCGACGTCAGCACGATGAAGGGATCCGGTCCGAATGGGCGGGTGGTCCGTGCCGATGTCGAGGCGGCGGCCAAGGCCCCGAAGCCGGCGGCCGCTCCGATACCGGCCGTGGCGTCCCAGACAGCGCCGGCTCGTCCGTCACCGGCCGCGATCACCGGAGCGCACCGCCGCATCGCGAATTCAAGCATCCGCCGCGTGATCGCCAGGCGGCTCACGGAATCCAAGCAGTTCGTGCCGCACTTCTACGTCTCGATCGACGTCGAGATGGATGCGCTGCTCAGCCTTCGCGCCCAGCTCAATCATGCGTCTCCGGCCGAGGGTCCGGGCAGCTTCAAGCTGTCGGTCAACGACATGCTGATCAAGGCATGTGCGGTCACGCTGGCGCGGGTTCCGAAGGTCAATGCCAGCTACACCGACGAGGCGATCCTCGAATACGAGGATGTCGACATCTCGGTCGCGGTCTCGATCCCCGATGGGCTGATCACGCCGATCGTCCGCAGCGCTGACAAGAAGTCGCTGGCGCAGATCAGCCACGAGGCACGCGGCCTGATCGCCCGGGCACGCGACGGCAAGCTGAAGCCGGAGGAGTTCCAGGGCGGCGGGTTCTCGATCTCCAACATGGGCATGTTCGGGGTGCGGGCGTTCTCGGCGATCATCAATCCGCCGCAGGCCGGGATCCTTGCAGTCAGTGCAAGCGAGAAGCGCGCCGTGGTCCGAACCAAGGATGGCGTCGACAGCATCGGCATCGCCACGATCATGACGGCAACCTTGTCGGTCGATCACCGGGCGGTGGACGGAGCGCTCGCGGCGCAATGGGCATCGGTGTTCAAGTCGGTCGTCGAGAGCCCGCTGAGCCTGGTCGTCTGAGATGGCTGACACCGAATTCGACGTCATCGTCATCGGCGGCGGCCCTGGCGGCTATGTCGCAGCGATCCGCGCGGCACAGCTCAAGCTCAAGGCATGCGTCGTCGAGAGCACCCATCTCGGCGGCATCTGCCTGAACTGGGGCTGCATTCCCACGAAGGCGCTGCTGCGTTCATCCGAAATCAACCACCTGCTGCATAATCTCGGCGAGTTCGGATTTTCCGCCGACAACATCACCTTCGATCTCGACCGTGTGGTGAAGCGCAGCCGCAGCGTTGCCAAGCAGCTGGCCTCGGGCGTCGGACACCTGCTTCGCAAGAACAAGGTGCCGGTGTTCGACGGACGTGGGGCGCTGGCCGGCATGGCGGGCGACAAGCGGCGCGTCGAGGTGACCAAGGACGGCAAGCCGGTCGTCAGCCTGACCGGCAAGCACGTGATCCTGGCAACCGGTGCGCGCGCCCGTGTGCTGCCGGGGCTGGAGCCGGACGGCAAGCTGATCTGGTCCTATCGCGAGGCGATGGTGCCGACCGCGATGCCGAAGCGCCTGCTGGTGATCGGCTCCGGCGCGATCGGCATCGAGTTCGCGAGCTTCTACCGCAACATGGGAGCGGAGGTGACGGTCGCCGAGGTCGTCGATCGGATCCTGCCGGTCGAGGACGAGGAGATCGCCGCGTTCGCCCGCAAGCAGTTCGAGAAGCAGGGCATGCGGATCCTCACCGGTGCGAAGATCGGCACGCCGGAGAAGCTCACCGACAGCGTGCGCATCGCGATCGAGGCCGGGGGCAAGTCGGAGACCCTGGAGTTCGACCGGATCATTTCGGCGGTGGGCATCGTCGGCAACGTCGAGGGTATCGGGCTCGAGGGTACCAAGGTGGAGGTCGACCGCACGCACGTGAAGATCGACCATTACTGCCAGACCGCCGAACCTGGGGTGTATGCAATCGGCGACATCGCCGGCGCGCCGTGGCTGGCACACAAGGCAAGCCACGAGGGCGTGCTGTGCGTCGAGCACATCGCGGGCCTTGATGTTCATCCGATCGACTGGACCAACATCCCCGGCGGCACCTATTGCCGGCCGCAGATCGCCAGCGTCGGCTGGACCGAGGCCAAGGCCAAGGCCGAGGGCAGGGAGGTCCGTGTCGGACGTTTCCCGTTCATCGGCAACGGCAAGGCGATCGCCATGGGTGAGCCGGAGGGCATGGTGAAGACCGTGTTCGATGCGAAGACCGGGGAGCTGCTCGGCGCCCACATGGTCGGCGCCGAGGTGACCGAGCTGATCCAGGGCTACGTGATCGCCCGCACACTCGAGACCACCGAGCAGGAGCTGATGAACAGCGTGTTCCCGCATCCGACGGTGAGCGAGACGATGCACGAGGCCGTCCTGGATGCCTGGGGGCGGGCGATCCATTTCTGAACGCCTGGTGTTCCGACCCCTGGGCCGATCACCGCCGCTGGGCTGCCCGGCGTTGCTTGACGGCCCGGGACGCCAGCGCCACTTCTCGATGACGGCTCACCCGGACATACGGACCTGATGTCAACGCGCCTGCTGATCGACCACCGCCTTGGGGAGCCTGTCGCGCCTACGATTCCGGTGTTGCGTCATCCGGAAAAGGCGCATCGGCCGGACAACCCGATCCTGCGCAAGCCGGACTGGATCCGCGTCAAGGCGCCGAACCACCCGATCTACCACGAGACCCGGGCGCTGATGCGCGAGAACCGGCTGGTGACGGTGTGCGAGGAAGCGGCGTGCCCGAACATCGGCGAATGCTGGTCCCAGCGCCACGCCACCATGATGATCATGGGCGAGATCTGCACCCGCGCCTGCGCCTTCTGCAACGTGCGGACGGGTCAGCCCGAGGCGCTCGATGCGGACGAACCGAACCGCGTCGCCGATGCCGTCGCCAAGCTCGGCCTGCGCCACGTGGTGATCACCTCGGTGGATCGCGATGATCTCGGGGATGGCGGGGCCCGGCATTTCGCGCAGGTCATCGCAGCGTTGAGAAAGTCCTCACCGACGACCACGATCGAGATCCTGACGCCGGATTTCCTGCGTAAGCCAGGTGCCCTGGAGATCGTGGTGGCGGCGCGTCCAGACGTCTTCAACCACAATCTCGAGACCGTGCCGCGGCTGTATCCGACGATCCGGCCCGGCGCGCGTTACTACCAATCGATGCGCCTGCTCGACAGCGTGAAGCAGCTCGACTCACAGATCTTTACGAAGTCCGGACTGATGGTGGGGCTGGGCGAGCAACGGATGGAGATCCTGCAGGTCATGGATGATCTACGCATCGCGGATGTCGATTTCCTGACTCTCGGCCAGTATCTGCAGCCCAGCGTGAAGCACGCTGCGATCGATCGTTTCGTCACGCCTGACGAGTTCGCGGACTATGCCGGCATGGCCCGCTCGAAGGGGTTCCTGCAAGTGAGTGCGACGCCGTTGACACGCTCCTCCTACCACGCCGACGAGGATTTCGCGGCTTTGCGCGCGACGCGGACCGCGCGAATTGCCGCGGCTGCCGGCTGATGCCGACCCATGCCGAGCGGCGACTTCTGCCCTACACCGCCGAGCAGCTGTTCGACCTGGTCGCGGATGTCGGGCGGTATCCGGAATTCCTGCCCTGGTGTGCTGCGTCTCGCGTGCGCACCAAGACCGACACCGAGCTGGTGTCGGACCTGACCATCGGCTTCGGGCCGTTCCGTGAGACCTTCACCAGCCGGGTGGCGCTCGACCGGCCTCGCACCGTCAAGGTCCGTTACGAGCGCGGGCCGTTCCGCTACCTGAACAACGTGTGGACGTTCACGCCCGATCCGCGGGGCTGCCTGGTCGACTTCTTCGTCGAGTTCGAGTTCCGCTCCAGGCTGCTGCAGGCGGCGATCGGGACGGTGTTCAACGAGGCCGTGAAGCTGATGGTCCGGGCCTTCCTGAAGCGCGCCCGCAATATATACGGGGTGCCACAGACCCATCCCGTTGCGGGTCCGGAAGGTGCCGCACCCGCAAGCGCCGGGGTCGCGCGTTAGAAATCAGCCGGTTTGCCTGAGTTTCGGCAACTGTTGCGCAACTGCCACCGGGTGGGGTCGTTTCCAGACCGTGTCGGAGCTGCGGCTCATCGCGGCTGCAACCCTCATATCAACCAGCTGTCCCTGTGACAGAGAAGGAACATGCGATGAAGTCGATTCTGAGTGCCTCGGTCTGTGCAGCCACTCTCCTCCTGGCACTGCCGGCGCTGGCCGCGACCGATGACGCGAAGCCGATGCACCACCACCACATGGGCAAGCATATGGGCAAGCACACGGGGATGCATGGCAAGGCCGGCTACGGCAAGGCGAAGGACGCGACCACCGAGTCGCTGAACGACCGCAGCCTCGCGGCCGCCCGCGGCGGTTCGGCGCCGAGCACCGGATCCGACAGCTCCACGACCGCGCCGGGCACGGGCTCCAGCATGGCGCCGATGTCCGCTCCGGGTGGCACCTCGACCATGACCCCGCCGGCATCCGGCTCGACCGGCACGATGGCGCCGACGAACGCGCCCGGCGGCTGAACCGCCGACGCGGGGGGCTCGGGCTCCCCGCGAACAGGATCATCAAGCGACCCGAAGCCCCGGAGCAGTCAGCTCCGGGGCTTTTTCATGCTGCGTGTCGGCTGCCGGCCTCCTGCAGCAATGTGAGGGCGATCCGGACCGCGGCTTCCCGGATTTCGGCTCGCGAGCCCGGCAGGATCTCCGATAGTGTCCGCACTCCCTCGAGCCGACCAGCAATCCCGAACCACACCAGGCCGACCGGCTTGCCCGGACTGCCGCCACCAGGTCCGGCAATCCCGGTGACGGAAACTGCGAGATCGGCGCCGCTGCGCTCGAGCATCCCGGCTGCCATTGCCGCCGCGACCTCGCTGCTCACTGCGCCGACCCGGTCGATCAGGGCCGCGTCCACGCCGAGCATCGTGTGCTTCATCGCATTGGAATAGGCCACCACGCCGCCGAGCACCGTGCTCGAGCTGCCGGCGTGGTGGGTCAGTGCCGCCGCCACCAGGCCGCCGGTGCAGCTCTCCGCGGTCGCCACGGTCATCCCGGCCGACGCGAGCGCGGTGAGCGTCGCTTTCGCCTGTGCCAGCGTCGCATCGCCGATCATCGCCGCGCCTCCTCCCTGCTACCGCCGCCTGAAAGCGGTCCACGTTAACGTGATCGTAATCACTTCATGGTGATCTATGGGTCCTGGCACTGGATGCCCGACCCATGAAAGCGAGCCCGTGATGCGCCGTTCTGTCAATCTGACCGCGATCCTGCTGTCCGGCGGCCTGGCAACCCTCGGCGCCCTGACCCAGGGCGGAATGACGCAGGCCGCGTCGGTGCCGAAGCCGGTCCCGACGGTTGCCTCGGCCGAGGCTCTCGACCTGCTGCTGGTCAAGCATGGCGGCACCGTGGAGACGCATTTTGCCGAGGCGAACACGAGCCATGACGGGCATCTGACGAGACTGCAGGCACAGCAGGCAAACTGGAGCCGTGTCGCCAAGCGCTTCGACGCGATCGACGTGGGCCACAAGGGCTGGATCTCGGTGGAGGAAATCCACGACTTCAACAAGCTGCACCGGAAGCATCACGACGCCGCCGCCGCCTGAGCCTCCCCACTGACCGGAGCGCTCATCGACGCCCGTTCAGGACAAGGCAACCGACAACCACCGACCCAGAGCCAACAGGACCGCACCGACAAGGCCCGCGAGCATGTCGTCGCCCATCACGCCGGCGGCGTCATGGCGGCGGTCGATCCGACCGATCGGCCCCGGCTTGGTGATGTCGAGCAGCCGGAACAGTGCGAACGCCGCAACCATCCAGCCCGCAAGCGCAGCCCCGTGCGGACGCGCCATACCGGGCAGCGTCACCAGCCCGAGCAGGGTGATCCAGAGGCCGGCGACCTCGTCGATCACGATCCAGCCGTGATCGGCACCGCCCGAGGCACGCGCGACCGCGAGCCAACCGACCAGGCTCACGACAACGATCGCCGCGACCAGCAGGGGCGTGGATTGCAGCAGCAGCCAGCCGAAAGGCAACGCCACCAGGGAGCCGATCGTCCCCGGTGCGAACGGCACGAAGCCGCAGAAGCCGACGCTGGCGATCGCCCGTGCCCAGAACGGCCCCTGGTGATGCACCACGCTCATGCGCGGCCGCCCGGCCCGCTCTGATAGACGCCCATGTTCTCCATCACGCGCTGCACGTAGTTGCGGGTCTCGGCGAACGGGATCAGCTCGATCCAGTCGATCATGCGGTCCTGGGCATCGTTGTCGTTACCGGCAGGCGCGGCTTCGGAGGCCGGATCGCCGTTATCCGCCAGCCAGCGATCGACACGATGTGGACCGGCATTGTAGGCCGCCACCGCGTAAGGCAGCACGCCATGAAAACGGTCGAGCAGCCCGGCCAGATAGGCGGTGCCCAGGACCAGGTTCACCTCGGGATCGAACAGCGTGTTTGGCGATCCCGCAGCCGGCGCCAGATCGGGCCGCCCGAGCCCGCGGGCGGTATCCCGGGCGGTGCCAGACGTCAGCTGCATCAGGCCGCGTGCGCCGACAGGGCTGGTGATCTGGGCATCGAAACTGCTCTCCTGGCGCATGATCGCGAGCGCCAGCCCCGGCGGCAGGACCGGGCTCGCCGGTGGCGTGAAGGGGCGCGGCCAGCCGGTTTCAGACAGCACCAGGCCATGACGTCCGGCCGACCGCGCGATCGCCACCGCGACGTCCGGCAGACCCAGCCGGTCGGCGAGGGAGGCCGCCAGCGCGTGGTCGGTGTCGCTGCCGGATAGCTGGTCCAGCTTCAGCAGGAAGGCACGCGCATGCCGCGGATCGTTCCACGCGACCAGCGTCTCGGCGGCGCGCGCGAGCTCGAGGCCGGCAAAGTCGATCGCCTGGGCACTGCTCCAACGCGGATCGTGCAGGTGCGCCAGCCGGTCTGCCAGCATCGGGCGATCGAGCGAAGGGTCGAGCAGCGTCGGCATTCCCGGCGGCGGACCCTGCAGCCGCGCCAGGGCCAGCTGTCCGTAGAAGGTGGTCGGGAAGCTCGCCGCCAGGTCCAGCGCGGCGCGGCCGCCTGCCGGATCGCCGCGAGCCAGACGTGCACGCCCGGTCCAATAGGCGCCGCGGCTGCGGGTGATCGCGGCGTCGGAGCCGAGCAGGCGGGTGAAGCGGGCCTCGGCGGCGGCCGGGTCATGCAGCCGCCGCAGGGCGATCCAGCCGGTCAGGAATGCGGCGTCGGCCAGCGTCGCGGGCGTCGTCTGGTAGGCGTCGTCGGCGACCAGGAAGCCGTCGGCGTCGCGATGATCGCGCAGCAGGTCCCGTGCCAGGGCGTCACGCTCGGCCCAGAAGGCCGCGAGCCGGCTCGCAGGAGCCTGCTGCTCTGCGTCGAAACCGCGGGTGCGCCAGAGCGACAACGCTTCGTCGGAGCGGTCGGCGCGGCGGTACCAGCGGGCGAGATCGAGTACGAGCGCGGGGTCGCGCGCTGCATCGGCCTGGAGCGCCGCCGCGATGCCGTCCGCGCCGACATCGTTGCGGCGCAGAGCAAGCCGGGCGATGGCGAGCGGCTGCTGTGCGGGCGCGAGCAGCGGCACCAGGCGGCCGGCGGCGGCGACATTCCCGCCCCATTCCAGCCGGTCGAAGCGCGCCCAGTCGTCGGCCGGCGTCAGGAGATGGCCCCAGACATGCAGGAACTCTGCCGCCTGGTCCGGCTGGTCGAGGCCCTGCACCCAGGCGGAGCGGGCAGCCTGCGCGATCGCCGGTGGCACCGTCAGGGCAAGCAGCCCGGTCGAGCCCGATTGCTCCGGCCCGACGGGGAGCGACGCACCGGCACAGCGCAACAGCGATTGCGCCGAATCCAGGCTGGCGCCGGCGCACAGGCGCCCGAGCACGGCGGCGTCGGTCTCGCTGCCGAGCGCCTGGTCGAGCCGCCGGAGCAACAGGGTGCGGTTCGGCCAGTCCGGGTTGTCGTGCAGGAAGCCCGCGATCTCGGTGGCCGATCCGCCGCCGGGGGTCAGCAGCCTGAGATAGAACACGAGGCGCGCGGAAAGCGGATCCGATGATGCGGCCACGACGGCGGCCGGTTCCGGCACGGTTTCACCTGCGGCCGACCCGGCCATGGCGGCGATCACGGGGATTGTGGGCCGGGCGCATGCGGTCAGCGCCGCCGGTGCCAGCAGGGCCAGCCCGGACAGCAGCACGACCTTGAGCCGCAAGCGGTCGGCACGCGGCGTCATGGCCGGGTCGGGGCGTGGTTGGGGCGTGTCATGGCGGCCTGCTCAGCATCCGGCGAACCGGCATGGCGGGCAAGAGCCGGGTGGTTCCAGCAGACGGCGGACCCGTCTAGGATGCGATCCGCCGGCTCGCGTCGCCCGTGCTGCCGGCGGATGCCGGCGCCCGCCTCGCGCCGCGTCCGATGGACTCGCCCCGGGTCCACATTCTGGAGAAGCCGATGTTCAAGGGGTCGATCGTCGCCCTGACCACGCCGATGCGGCCGGACGGCGCGCTGGACGAGGCGGCCTTCGAGCGCCACGTCGCCTGGCAGATCGAGAGCGGCAGCAGCGGCGTCGTGCCCTGCGGGACGACCGGCGAGAGCCCGACATTGACCGACCACGAGCACCGCCGGCTGATCGAGCTCGCCGTGCGGGTAGCCGACGGGCGCGTGCCCGTGATCGCCGGCACCGGATCGAGCAGCACGGCGGAGGCGATCGAGACCACCCGACATGCGCGCGAGGCGGGTGCCGCGGCCGCCCTGGTGGTCACGCCGTACTACAACAAGCCGACCCAGGACGGGCTGTTCCGGCATTTCAGCGCGATCGCCGACGCGGTCGATCTGCCGATCATCATCTACAATATTCCCAGTCGCAGCGTGATCGACATGTCCGTCGACACCATGACCCGGCTGTCCCGGCATCCCAATATCATCGGGGTGAAGGACGCCACCGCCAACCTGCTCCGACCGCTGCAGATCCGCCGCGCCGCCGGGCCGGAGTTTTGCCAGCTCTCCGGCGAGGACGGCACCGCACTCGCCTTCAATGCCGCCGGCGGCTCCGGTTGCATCAGCGTGACCGCCAATGTCGCCCCCCGGCTCTGCGCCGAGATGCAGGCGGCGTGGGATCGCGGCGACATCCGTGCGGCGATGGCGCTGCAGGAGAAATTGCTGCCGTTGCACGATGCGCTGTTCCTGGAGAGCAATCCGGCGCCGGTGAAATATGCCGCGAGCCTGCTGGGACGGTCCTCGGAATTCTGCCGCCTGCCACTTGCACCTTTGCTGGACCAGACCCGCGAGCGGGTGCGTGCAGCGATGGAGGAGGTCGGCCTGCTCGGCTGATCGCACATCATGGCTGCTGACAAGAAAAAGAGCGGGATGATCTCGCACGGGATCGCCTCGCAGAACCGCAAGGGCCGGTTCGACTACACCATCAAGGAGACCGTCGAGGCCGGCATCGTGCTGAAGGGTCCGGAGGTGAAGAGCCTGCGCCTCGGACGCGCCACGCTGACCGAGGCGTATGCCGCCGAGCGTGAGGGCGAGGTGTGGATGTTCAACTGCTACATCCCGGAATACCAGGGCGGGGTGCTGTCGCGCTTCGAACCGCGGGCTCCGCGCAAGCTGCTGCTGCACCACAAGCAGATCGACAAGCTGCTCGGCGAGATCAAGAAGAGCGGCTACACGCTGGTGCCGCTCGACATCCACTTCAACGAGCGCGGCGTCGCCAAGGTCACGCTCGGTGTCGGCGAAGGGCGCAAGAACGTCGACAAGCGCCACGCGATTGCCGCACGCGACTGGCAGCGCGACAAGGCAAGGTTGATGCGCCAGCGCGGCTGAGGGGCCGGGTCACACCAGCGTCATGATCTCGTCCAGCCGTTGCAGCATGTCCGCCGGATCGCGGTAGATCCTGATCATGCCTGCACCCTTCAGATCCGCTTCCGGAAAACCGCCGCAGGCGAGGCCGACGGTGCGCAGGCCGACGCCGGAAGCCGCCTGCGCGTCATAGGGCGAATCACCGAAGGCGAGCGTGCGCCGCACGTCCATCGGCTGCAGCCGCTTGAACGCAACCTGGAAGATGTCCGGGTCGGGCTTGCTGCGTTCGGCATCCTCGTTCGATGTCGTGCTGTGCAACAGGTCCTTGATCCCCATGAGCTGCGCGTAGTGCTCGAGGTCGGGCCGCTCCGACGACGATGCGAGTGCCAACCGGACGCCGCGGTCGGCCAGTGCCTGGAACAGCTCGCGCACCTGGGGGAACGGCTGCATGTGCGGACGGTAGCGCTCCAGGAAAATGCGGCCATGCGCTTCCTCGAAGGCAGCGCCCTGCGCCTTCAGCGTGGCCTCGTCGAGGAACACCGGCAGCAGGTTGTCGCCGCCCTTGCCGATCTGGCTGCGGGCGTCGGCAACATCCAGATGCCGCCCATTCTCGGCGAAAGCCTGCGCCCACGCTTCGGCATGCGCGTCGACGCTGTCGATCAGCGTTCCGTCGATATCGAAAATGGCGCCCTCGAGCATGGTCTGGTTCCTCGTTCTGCAGTCGGCGATCGGCAACGGGGGCGGTGGGCCGAGGTTGCGCCGGTCAGCGACGGGAGGCGCCGATCAAGGCGAGACCCTCGGCCACCGAAACGAACTCGCCGCCATCGGCGATGCAATCCTCACCGAACCGCTGGCGGAACAGCCGGCGGACGGCCGGCACGAACGAGGTGCCGCCGGTCAGGAACACCCGGTCGATCCCGCTGGGGCCGAGCCCTGCCGCCTCGAGCGCGCGACCGACCGCATCGTCGAGACGGGCAAGGTCAGGTGCGATCCAGGCCTCGAAGTCGCGGCGGGCGATCTCCTGCTCGATCCGGAAATCATCGTGTTCGAAGCGCAAGACCGTCCGGTCGGCGCCGGAGAGATCGGCCTTCGCCGCCGCCACCGCACGATACAGCGCGTGGCCCTGCTGCTCCTCGATCAGCCGGGTCAGCTGGTGCAATTGCTGCGGCGCGGATCCGGTGCGGGCGACATCGGCGATCTCGCGCAGGGTCTGCGGCCGGCGCATCAACGACAGCAGGTGCCAGCGCGACAGGCTGGTGTACCAGCCGATCGGCACCGGCAGCGGCGTGCCTCCCATCACCCGATAGGTGCTGTCGCGGCCGAGCAGCGGCGACACCACGCGGTCGATGATCCGGCTGTCGAACTGGTCGCCGGCAATCCCCACCCCGGCATGGCCGAGCGCCACCACCGGCCGGTCACTGCCCGGGTCGAAGCGCATCACCGAGAAGTCGCTGGTGCCGCCGCCGAAATCGCCGACCAGAACGGTGGCCGGTGCATCGAGCCGCTGCATGAAGCGCCAGCCGGCGCCCTCCGGCTCGAGCGCCACCTCGACATGCCCGAACCCGGCCTCGGCGAACGACGCGCGGAGCCTGGCCTCGCCCAGACGGTCGTCGGGATCGTCGCCGGCGAAGCGGACCGGGCGTCCGACCGTGGCCGAGATCGTGGCCGGCTCATGACCGACGGCGCGCATCAGGGCTGCCAGGAACCGCGCCACCAGCGCTTCCAGCGTCATCGTGCGGCCGAGCAGGCGGGTCTCGCGGAACGACGACTGCGCCAGGTAGCTCTTCATCGACATGATGAGGCGGCTGTCGGCCGGATCATCGAGATAGGCCTCGATCGCGGACTGGCCGATGGCGTCGCGCAGGGTCGTATGGCCGGCGGCGTGCTCGTGCCAAAGGCAGAGCAGGGTGCGGCAGGTGTCGCCATCGTCCACCCCATCGGATCCGAGGCGCAGGGTTCGGGTGGCGCCGGTCGCATCGGCCAGCACCACGACGCTGTTGGTCGTGCCGAAATCGATGCCGAGCGTGATGCTCATCAGACGAGGCGGGTCCGCAGATCCTGCACCACGGCCTCGAACATCGGCGTGGTCAGCCGGCCTGTGTTCGTGTTGTAGCGGGACACATGATAGCTGTCGGCGAGCAGCAGCCCATCCGGCAGCGTCAGCACCTGGCCGTGCCGGAACGGCTGCCGGCTGGGCGACAGGCCCCGCGCCCGCAGCACCGCGTTATGCGCCACCACGCCCAGCGCCAGCATCGCCCTGAGCCGCGGCATTGCCACGATCTCCGCCTGCAGGAAGCCGTTGCAGGTGCGGATCTCGGCGGGGAGCGGCAGGTTGGCCGGCGGCACGCAGCGCACGGCGTTGACGATGCGTGCGTCCTGCAGCTTGAGCCCGTCATCCGGGTCCGCGCCGTAGCTGCCGGTGGCAAAGCCGAACCGGATCAGCGTCTCGTAGAGCAGCACGCCGGCGAAATCACCGGTGAACGGGCGGCCGGTGCGGTTGGCGCCGCGCACCCCCGGCGCCAGCCCGACGACCAGCAGCGCGGCCGAGCGATCACCCCAGCTCGGCACCGGCGCGTTCCACCACCCAGGCTGTGCCGCCCGGTTTGCCAGGCGGTACTCGACCAGGCGCGGGCAGAGCGGGCAGTCATGCGGCGGCTCGGACGCCTCGGGGCCGCCAGGGCGGTCGGATGGTCGAACAGGGGAACGTGGCGCGGCCTTGGACATCGGCAAGCGATCTAGCGCAGCCGGTCCGGCACGACAAACCGAGGGTCCGGCGAGCTCGGGACGCGATTACACACCGCGTCCCGGTTATATAAACTAAATGCCGCAGGAACGGTTGTTTATCGGAACGACATGCTCTAGTGCGTTATCCGGGACGAAACCGGCGGTCGTTGTGACCCCGGACCAAAGAGCGGAAGGCCCGATACGCATGCGCAGTCGAACAGCCGGAGTGTTCCGGTTCCTGGCGATCGGCTCGACGTCGCTGCTGCCGCTCGCATGCTGGCCGGCCTGGGCCCAGGATGCAGCCACCGCGCCCGGTGCCACGTCGAGCCCGGAGACCGTCATCGTCACGGGCACGCGCGATCTGCGAAAGAAGGCGAGCGACAGCCTGTCACCGATCGACGTGGTGACATCCGGCGCGATCGCCCGCACCGGCCAGACCAACCTCATCGATGCGTTGTCGCAATTGCTGCCGTCGGTGACGCGGCCGGCGGTCGGCATCTTCGATGGCGCACCCACCGATTTCCTCAGCCTGCGTGGCCTCAATCCCGACCAGACGCTGGTGCTGGTCAACGGCAAGCGCCGCCATCCGTCCTCGTTCCTCTATATCGACGGGTTCGCCGACTCCAGCACGCCGGTCGATGTCGATCTGATCCCGCCCGACCTGATCGACCATGTCGAGGTGCTGCGTGACGGTGCCGCCGCCCAATATGGCGCCGATGCGATTGCCGGCGTCATCAACATCATCCTGAAATCCACCGACCATGGCGGCACCGTGGGTGGCGAGACCGGCCTGACCGCGCAGGGCGACGGCTTCGTGGCTCAGGCCGGCGGCGAGAAGAGTGCGGCACTCGGGCAGAACGGGTTCCTGGATCTCAGCGTGGAATACCGCCACCAGGATCACACGGTCCGCGACAGCGACGACGAACGCACCGGAACCGTCGTCACCAAGATCCTGGGCGATCCGGAAAGCACCCGATATTCGTTCGGCGCCAATGCCGGATACACGTTGCCGGACGGCATCGAGCTCTACAGCTTCGACACCTACACCTACCGCTTCACCGACGTGAACCAGGTGTATCGGTTGCCGAGCAACCTGCCGCTGCTGTATCCGGGCGGCTTCACCCCGCACCAGACGACGTTCGAGAACGACTTTTCCTGGACCCTCGGGGCCCGTGGCAACAACCTTTTCGGCTGGCACTGGGATGTCAGCTCGACCTATGGCGGCGACGATATCGACGACAACCTGCGCAACACCGCCAACGCGGCGCTGTACGAAGCGACCGGGTCGACGCCGCTATCCGTGCATCTGGGCAACCTGTCGAGCGCGCAGCTGACCGACGATCTCGATGTCAGCCGCGCGTTCCAGCTGCCGTTCTGGTCGTTTCCGGTCAATGTCGCGGCAGGGCTTTCGCACCGGTTCGAGACGTATGGCGTCGGCGTCGGCAGTCCGGCCTCGTACCTGCTTGGCGGATCCGACGCGCAGACCGGTTTCCTGCCATCCGACGCCGGCCCGCATTCCCGCGTCGTGTACGGAGCCTATCTCGACCTCTCCACCCGGATCACCAAAGCATGGCAGGTCGATGTCGCCGGCCGGTACGAGCACTACACCGATTTCGGCAACACCTATGACGGCAAGATCTCGACGCGCTACGACATCTCGCCGCAGGTCGCGTTGCGCGGCACCATCAGCAACGGCGAGCGTGCGCCGAGCCTCGCCGACGAGTTCTACAGCGCGTTGGCGGTGGGCCCGGAGAGCGCCAGCGGCACGCTCGCCGCGGACTCCGAAGGTGCGCGCCTGCTGGGTGCATCGCCGCTGAAGCCGGAACGATCGAGCAACATCACCGCCGGCGTGCTGCTGACACCGGTAAAACACCTGCAGATCGGCATCGACGCCTACCAGATCGACATTCGCGACCGCATCGTCAGCGGGCCGGGCGTGGCGGGGAGCTCGGCGGTCGAGGCGTTGCAGCTGCAGGGGATCCAGGTGTCGCCGAGCCTCACGGAAGCCGATATCTCGACCTCGTTCTTCACCAATGCCGCCAGCACGCGCACCCGCGGGGTCGACCTGACCGCCGCCTATACGACGGTGTTCCGGGGCTACGGCACGATCGACTGGGACGCGTCGTTCAACGCGAACTTCTCGCGCATCACCCACGAGAACAGCCTGTCGAACGGCCTGGCCGACCTCACCGCGCAGAACATCGCCTATCTCACCACCAGCACGCCGAAAAACCGCATCATCGTCGGCGGACGCTGGCACCAGGGTCCCTTCGATGTGCTGCTGCACGAGCAGCGCTACGGTCAGACGATCGACGAGCTGACCTATTTCTCGGGCCCCAACGCGTATTCCACCACGGACTTCTTCCGCTTCTATAACCGTCCGCGCTGGCTGACGAACCTCGAGGTCGGCTACCGGGTGATCAAGCCGCTGCGGGTTGCGGTGGGTGCCAACAACCTGTTCGACAGCTATCCGACCCGGATCCCCGCGCAGAACGGATATGACGGCTCGGAGAAATACGATAGCAGCACCAGCCAGATCGGCATCGATGGCGGGTTCTATTACGTCCGGGCATCGTACGAGTTCTGAATGATCAAGCCGGAGACAGCGAGCATGACCGATCTGGGCCGACGTGACCTGCTGCATGTCGGCGGCCTGCTGACACTGGCGGCCGCAACCGGCAGCACGCCGGCGGCCGCCGCTCCCGTGCAGCCGGGCCTGGAACCCGCCCGGCTGTCCCTCAACGAGAACCCGTTCGGCCCGTCGCCGGCGGTGCGGCGGGCGCTGCTCGACGAGGTCGGACGGGTCGACCGATATGGCGATCCGGCCGCCGCGAGCGACCTGGTGGCGCAAATCGCGGCACTGGAGAACGTGGCGCCGGAACAGGTCGTGCTGGGCGAGATCCTCGAAGCACTCGGGCTGCATCTGGCAGCGCGCGCACCGGCCGGTGGCCGCTTCGTCTATTCGCTGCCGGGTTTCACCGAGCTGGTCGACGCAGCACGGCCGCTCGGTGCGGTGGGCGTGGGCGTCCCCCTCGATGCGGCGCTGGCGAACGACCTGCCGGCATTGTCGCGCGCGGTCGTCGGCGACACCCGCGTGGTGTATCTCGTCAACCCGCACAATCCGAGCGGCACGATGAACCCACCGGCCGCGTTCGACGCGTTCATCGCCGATATCTCCAGGCGCACGCTGGTGATCGTCGACGAGGCCTATCTGGATTACGACGACATGGCGTTGAGTGCGGTGCGCTTCACCCGTGCCGGCGCCAACGTCGCGGTGTTCCGCACGCTCGACAAGATCCACGGCATGGCGGGGCTGCCGATCGGCTACACCCTGGCGCCGCGCGGCCTGGCCGATGCGCTGCACGGCGAGGGCTTCGGCGACTCCCACGTGCTCGGTCGCCTGGCGCTTGCCGCCGCATCGGCCGCGCTGTCCGACGAGGCGTGGGTCGCATCGGTGCGCACCCGGACGCTGGCAGGACGGGCACGTCTGACGGCGGCACTCGACAGGCTCGGGCTGCAGCACAGCGACTCCCGGGCCAATTTCGTCTTCTTTCGCAGTCCGGTGCCGGCCGCGGGCTTGCGTCAGCAACTGGCGCAGCACGGCATCCTGGTCGGCCGCGCGTTTCCGCCCCTGGACGAGTGGATCCGCGTCAGTATCGGCACCGAGAACGAGACGACGCGCGCAATCACCGCCCTGCATGCCGTCCTCGGCGCCGGCCGGACCCGCCATGCCTGACGCGACGATCAGGCGATCGGCCCGCTCTCGATATGCTCCGTCGGCGATGCACGCACGGGTCGTGGCCGCGGCTCGGTCTGGCGGCGGGTGAACTCGGGCGCGATGTCCACCAGCTCCAGGAACTGGTCCGCCTGACGCCGCAACTCGTCGCCCACCATCGGCGGAGTGGTGCGGATCGAGGAGACCACCGAGACTTTCACCCCCTGTCGTTGCACCGCCTCGACCAGTCGCCGGAAGTCGGCATCGCCGCTGAACAGCACTGCGTGGTCCATGCGGGGTGCCAGATCGAGCATGTCGACGGCGAGCTCGATATCCATGTTTCCCTTGACCCGCCGGCGTCCGTTCTGGTCGGTGAATTCGCGCGCCGCCTTGGTGACCAGGGTGTAGCCGTTATAGGCGAGCCAATCGGTGAGGGGCTTCAGCGGCGAGTACTCCTCGGTATCCAGCACCGCCGAGTAGTAGTAGGCCCTGATCACGTTGCAACGCGCCCTGAAGAAACCGAGCAGGTTGCGATAATCGACATCGAAGCCGAGATTGCGCGATGCGGAATAAAGGTTGGCTCCATCTATGAAAAGACAGACCCGTTCGTCCTGGGTGAAATTCATGCTGTGCTGTCCTCGGGCTGCAGTCCTCCTGGAGCACAGCTCTTCGGCCGTGGCACCAGCCCGGTGGTCATGGCGATGATCCTGGTGGCGGTCGGCGCCAACCTTGCCACGCATGACGGCCGAACAGCCTATCAGGTTTGTAACGCGGCGGTAGATGCGCTCGAGCGCTTACCCGGCCTGCAGCTGGTCACGATGTCGCGCTGGTATCGCTCGGCGCCGGTGCCGCGCTCGAACCAGCCTGACTACGTCAACGGGGTTGCCAGGCTCGAGGCCCAGGACCTCACTGCAGCGGACCCGGTCATGCTGCTGGCGATGCTCGCCCGGATCGAGCAGGACTTCGGACGCGAGCGTACCGTTGCCAATGCGGCGCGCACGCTTGATCTCGACATCATCGCAATGGGTGCGCGGGGGGCGACGATCCGCCACCGGCCGGACCCGATCCTGCCGCACCCGCGCGCCCATCTTCGCGCATTCGTTCTGCTGCCGTTGCGCGAGGTCGCACCGGACTGGATCCACCCGGTGCTCGGGCTCGGCGTCGACGCGCTGATCGATCGGCTGCCGCTGGCCGACCGTTCGAACGATGCGATCAGCGTCGTGTCCGGCGATGAAGGCGGCAGCGGCCAGGCCGGCTGATCATGGCGGGTTCTCATGCCCCTTCCGGAGCACCTCGGGGCCGGTATCCGGCGCAGGCAGCGTTTGCCGGGGATGGTCGGATGACTGGCCGCCATCGTCGGGGAGCGGACCTTTCTCCGGCACCTGGAAATTCGGCGGGTTCGTTACGGCATCTCTCATGTCGGGATCTCCTCGAGCGTTGAAGCGTGTTTCGCAGATGTCAGGGCGGCATCCCGGCGACCTTGAGATCACCCTGGAACTGGCGCCACGCGGTATCGGGCAGCGCGTAGTAGCTCTGCCGCAGGGCGGAAATCGCCCGGAAGTTCGGCGGCAATCCTGCCATCGCGAGCTTGAGGATGCCGCCCGCTTCGTCGGTGCGGCCGGCTCGCACGGTTGCCGACGCCTGCAGCAGCCGGGTGAACGGCGTGTCCCAGCATGACCCGGCGTCACTGAGGACCTTCCGGAACAGCTGCAGCGCGGTCCCGTAATCGCCTTTCGCATAGGCCAGGATCGCCAGCCGGTCGTCCTGCGGATAGTCGCTGCTCGCCCGGATCAGACGCTCCGCCTCGGCCAGCCGGTTCTGCTGCATCAGGATCTCGCCCTTGAGCTGCTGCAGGTAATAGAAACTCGGATCCAGATCGAGGGCACGATCGACCGTGCTGCCGGCTTTGTCGGCGTCGTTCATCGCCGCATAGATGAGGGCGCGGTAGCCGACGAAAAGCTGGTTCCGGTTATGGCGCTGCAGCACGTCGTCGATCAGCTGCATCGCCCGGCGCCCACCGCCGTCGCCGGCATGGGCATCCTGCAGTTGCAGGAGTTCGGCGAGCAGCAGCGCAAGATAGGCCTTGGCGCCATCCATGGTCGGATCCTCCGCCACCGCCTGCTCGGCGAGGTCGATGGCCGCCTGGAGCCCGACCGGATCATGCGTATCGCCGGCCGCGACATGGGCGTCGATCAGCAGGGCCAGCGCGTCCTGCGGATGTCCCGCCTGGCGCGCATGTTCGCGTGCGAAGATAGCCGGGCGGATGGCGGCGACCAGATGCATGGCGGACGCGAAATGATCGTCGTTGGGTGCCGCAATCGGCGTGCGGCGCTCCTCGATGGCGACCGTCTGTCGGTCCGGTTCCTCGAGCAGATGAAGTGTCACGACGATGTCGGCGCCGATGATGTCGGCTGATCCGGACAGACGGAAATGCGGTGACGCGCCGGATGGTTGCTGTCCCGACATCGGATACAGCTTCAGGTCGTGAAAGATCAGCAGCCGCGGCAGGATGGCGTTGTAATAGCGGGAGGCCATCCGCGACGCGAGAGGATCGTTGCCGATTGCGGTGAAATCATCGACGCCGATGCTGAGCCGCGCATCCGCTGCCGGATGCGATCTAGCCAGATGCAGGCGAGGCATGTCCCTCTCCATCCCGACCAGGAAAATCCCCGGTATGGCGACCATGAAGACCGAGAGCAGCATGAAATGCCGCCAGCGCCCGTCATGCCGTGGTGGTTGCAGGTCGAGGCCCGGCGAGGTCGGGCCGGCGGGCGACGTGACGCAGCGGGTTGTCTCGCCGCCGACCGGTTGCAGCGTCGGGGCCGCTCCATCAGGCGGTTCCCGCGGCGGACATGTGGCGGGCCAGGCAACGATCTCGACGTCCACCAGCAAGCGGTAGCCGCGTCCGGGCAGGCAGGCGATCAATGGCGTGGCCGAATGCGGCGCAAGGGTTCGTCGCAAGGCGGAGATCTGCACGGACAGGTTGTTTTCGCCGACCGTCACCCCGCGCCATACATGGGCCACGAGTTCGTCGCGGGTCACCGCCTAGTCGTTGTGCCTGACGAGAAACTCGAGGATGTCGAAGGCCCGCGGGGTCAGCGCGATCGCAGCCCCGTCCGCCAGCAGCAAGCGCCGTTCCGGATGCAGCCGGAACGGGCCGAAAACGAATGTGTCCGGGGTGGTTTGCACGGGGGCATGTCCCTTGGGTCCCGCCACATGGGACTCTACGCCGGGCGCGAGGCAAGTGCCACTGATTGCGACGGCCGGCACGCTTTTTCTGCCGACGGTAAGCGAGGCTTGATGCGGTGACCTGCAAGATCCTGGAATCGCGCGATTTATCCGGTTTAGCAACGATTAGCCGGGATTGAGTGTCGGAGGTCTCCCGCCGGATCTAATCGGCTGCCGTCCAGAACATACCGGGAAGGGATCGACCGATGCTCACCATCTCCACGACATCCACCGCCAGGCGCACCATCTCGACCGTCATCGCCAAAGCCCTGGCAGCCGCGGCCCTTGTCGCCCTGCCGCTCGGCACGGTGCGGGCATCGCCAGCCGACGCTGACAGCGTGACCGAAACGGTCAGCGTGCATGACCTCGACCTGTCGCAGGCGCAGGACCGCGTCCTGGTGGCCAGGCGGATCGAGCTCGCGGCCCGGCATGTCTGCGGCGTCGACGACCAGGGGGGTCTGCAAGGTTCGGCCGCGTATCAGCGCTGCCACGACGACGCGGTCGCCAATGCTCGGTCACAGCTGCGCGTGCTGGTGGCCAGAGCACACACCGGCGACACCACCCGCTTCGCCGAACTCGCCGGCCACTGAGACGGGTGCCGGACAGGCGCGTCCCCCGGCCGTCGTGCCGGGGACGCGCCGTGCGGCGATGCAACATCGCTTGCGATTTCAGGCCGCCGGCTCTATATCCTGCGGTTCCCCTTTCATTGATCCGGAGACTGGCCGCATGGCGCGCGTCACCGTCGAAGACTGTGTCCAACGTGTTCCCAACCGCTTCGAGCTCGTGTTGCTCGCCGCCCAGCGCGCGCGCAACCTGAGCCGTGGCGAGGAACTCACCGTGGACCGGGACAACGACAAGAACCCCGTCGTGGCCCTCCGCGAGATCGCCGAGGAGACCGTCGAGCTCAGCCGCCTGCACCAGGACCTGGTGAAGTCGCTGGCCCGTGCGCCGGAGCCCGAGCCCGCGGACGAGGAGGTGCTCGACCTCATCCCGACCGACCAGAACATCTTCGGCCTGCAGGACGTCTCGGTCGAGGAAGAGGCGGGAGCCATGGGCACCGAGCTGACCCCGGAGGAGCTCGAGGCCGCCATCGAGGCCGAACTCGGCGGTCGCTCGCGCCGATAGGAGCCACCGGGGATGTGGCCAGGAGCTGACCACAGGATCGGCGCTCCCGGCCGCCCGACCACGGCACCCCGTGAGCCGGATGGCCCGGTTGTCGGGCATCCGGTCACCGGCCAGCCTGTTGCAGGCCACCCGTCGGTCGGACAATCCGAGGCAACCAGTGCCCCGGCGCCCGAGCGGGTGATCAGCTGCGCGGGCCTGATCCGGCGGGTCAAATCCTACGATCCGAATGCCGACACCGCCCTGATCGAGCGCGCCTTCGAGATCGCGCGCTCGTCTCATGCCGACCAGAAGCGCGATAACGGCGAACCCTACATCACCCACCCGCTCGCCGTCGCCGGCATCCTGGCCGGCTTCCGGCTCGATGTCGCCAGCATCTGCACCGGCCTGCTGCACGACACCGTCGAGGATACCGGTCTCAAGCTGCCGCAACTGAGCGCGCAGTTCGGCCCGACCATCGCCGCCCTGGTCGACGGCGTCACCAAGCTCACCCGCCTCGAACTCCAGTCCGACCGCACCAAGCAGGCAGAAAACTTCCGCAAGCTGGTGCTGGCGATGAGCCGTGACATCCGCGTGCTGATCGTCAAGCTGGCCGACCGGCTGCACAACATGCGGACGCTGCATTACGTGAAGGCGATCGATCGCCGGCAGCGCATCGCCAGCGAGACCATGGACATCTATGCGCCGCTGGCCGGCCGCATCGGCATGGACAAGGTCAAGACCGAACTCCAGAACCTGTCCTTCCAGGAGCTCGAGCCGGAACACAACGCCACCATCCAGGCCCGGCTGAACTACCTGCGCGGGCAGGGCGCCGACGTCATCGAGGAAGTCAGGCGGGAGCTGACCCGGCTGTGCCTCGAGGCCGGCGTGCCGGTGGCCGAGGTGACGGGCCGCGAGAAATCCGCGTTCTCGATCTGGGAGAAGATGCAGCGCCGCAGCATCGCCTTCGAGCAGCTCTCCGACATCATGGCGTTCCGGGTTCTGGTACCGACCCGCGAGAGCTGCTACGTGGCACTCGGTGCGGTGCATGCCGCCTATCCGGTGATCACCGGCCGGTTCAAGGACTACATCTCGACCCCCAAGGCGAACGGCTACCAGAGCCTGCACACCGGCGTGACCCTGCGCCAGCCCCGCAACCAGAAGATCGAGGTGCAGATCCGCACCCCCGAGATGCACGACATCGCCGAGAACGGCGTCGCCGCGCACTGGTCGTACAAGGGGCTGGGCGAGGAGAGCACCGGCGGTCCGCGCCATGTCGAGGGCGTGCCGCAGATCAAGCGGCTGCGCTGGGTGCAGGACCTGCTCGAGATCCTGGAGAACAGCCAGGCGCCGGACGAATTCCTCGAGAACACCAAGCTCGAGCTCTACCAGGACCAGGTGTTCTGCTTCAGCCCCAAGGGCCAGCTGATCCCGCTGCCGCGCGGCGCCACCCCGGTCGATTTCGCCTATGCCGTGCACAGCCAGATCGGCGACAGCTGCGTCGGCGCCAAGGTAAACGGCCGGCTGATGCCGCTGCGCCACGAGCTGCAGAACGGCGACCAGGTCGAGATCATGACCGCGCGCGGCGGCACCCCGTCGCCGTCGTGGGAACGCTTCGTCGTCACCGGCAAGGCGCGGGCGCGGATCCGTCGCTATGTCGCCGCCCAGCAGCGCGAGACCCATGTCGATGCCGGCCGCGCGGCTCTTGCCAAGGCGTTCCGCCAGGAAGGCGTCGACGGCTCCGAGAAGGTGCTGGAGGCCGCACTCAAGGGTCTGAAATGCCCGACTCTCACGGACCTCTACGTCACCGTCGGCAACGGCAACCTGAGCCCCCGCGAAGTGGTGCAGGCGGCCTATCCCGAGCTGCGCCAGGCCGTCCGCGGCCCGCGCATGATCCCGAGCCTGCCGGCGCGCACGGGTCCACGCCAGGAGGCGCCGGGCAATTCCGGCATGTCGCTGGTCGGGCTCGGTTCCGGCGTGGCAACGCATTTCGCCGGCTGCTGCCATCCGCTGCCGGGCGACCGCATCGTCGGCATCGTGGCGACCGGCAAGGGCATCACCGTTCACACCGCCGGCTGCCAGACGCTGGAGAGCTTCGCCGCCACGCCCGAGCGGTTCATCGACATCGACTGGGACTACGACGCGATCGCGCGGGGCTCGAACAACGAGAGCCACGTCGGGCGGATCAGCGTGATCGCCGCCAACGAGCCGTCGGTGCTGGCGACGCTGACCAACACCGCGTCCCGGCATGACGGCAGCGTGGTGAACCTCAAGATCGTCAACCGGCAGCTCGACTTCATGGAGATCCTGGTCGATGTCGAGGTGAGGGACCTGCGGCACCTGTCCTCGGTGATCGCCGGGCTACGGTCGGCCGGCGGCATCACCCAGGTCGAGCGGGCCAAGGCGTGAGGATGCGCGCCCGATGATGATCGGTCTCGGCTCGGACCTGTGCGACATCCGCCGCATCGAGCGGGTGCTTGCCATGCACGGCGAGCGCTTCGTCGTGCGCTGCTTCACCGCGGTCGAGCGGGCCAAGGCCGAGCGCCGCACCGAGGGTTTGCGGGCCGCCACCTACGCCAAGCGCTGGGCCGCCAAGGAGGCCTGCGCCAAGGCGCTCGGCACCGGCTTCGCGGAGGGCGTGTTCCATAGCGACATGGGGGTGGTGAACCTGCCCGGCGGCCAGCCGACGCTGCACCTGACCGGCGGCGCGCTGACCCGGCTGTGGCGGCTGATGCCGGCCGGCCACCATCCGAGCCTACTGCTGACGATGACCGACGAGCCGCCCTACGCCTTTGCCCAGGTGCTGATCCAGGCGCTCCCCGAGGGCCACTCCCTGGGCTGAGGGCCGATCGCTCACCCCGAGGGCCTTGCATGATCATCGAGACGTTCACCCGCGTTTTCGTCGACGCCGGGGCGATCGAGCCGGCGATCGCCTTCTACCGCACGCTCCTGGGCGGTCGGATCTCGCTCCGCTTCACCGATCCGGATGTCGGGCTCAAGCTGGCGGCGGTCTCCTCGACGCACCTGTCGGTGCTGATCATCGCCGGAGCCGCCGATCGTCGGGCTCCGTTCGAGGCGACCCGCCTGACGATCCAGGTCGATCGGCTCGAACCCTATCGGGCCATGCTCGAAGCCGCCGGCGCGATCCAGCTGGACCCGGTGCAACCGACGCCGGTCGGCCGGAAGATGCGCTACCGCCATGCCGACGGCCTGGTCGTGGAGTATGTCGACCACGACGCCGGGCAGGTGCCACCACCCTCTGCTTGACAGGGCATGGCCGCGTCGGCTTCATCCTGCCACCTCCGGATCGGCCGTCCCGGGGTCGACCCCGCCGCTCCACGCCTCGCCTCATGCAGGGTCGGACCGGCCAGATCCGGACGCAGCCGCCGCCATGACCCCACCCAGGAACGGTATGACACAGGTGAATAACGGCCAGGCCGGTAGCGGCACCAAGGCCGCATCGGGCTTCGGCGAGACCGTCCGAACGATCGTCTACGCGCTGCTGATCGCGGTCGTGGTGCGCACCCTGCTGTTCGAGCCGTTCAACATCCCGTCCGGCTCGATGATCCCGACGCTGCAGGTCGGCGATTACCTGTTCGTCTCGAAGTTCACCTACGGCTACTCGAAGTTCTCGCTGCCGTTCTCGCCGAACCTGTTCTCCGGGCGCATCCTGTACTCGGCCCCGCACCGGGGCGACGTGGCGGTGTTCCGCTTCACCCGCGACACCTCGATCGACTACATCAAGCGCATCGTCGGCCTGCCCGGCGACCACATCCAGGTGCGCGACGGGTTGCTGTACCTGAACGGCACCGAGGTGCCGCGCACCGAAATCGGCGACTACGTGGCGATCGACGAGCATCGCGACCAGCTGCAGGGCCGGCTCTATGACGAGACGCTGCCGGGCAGCGGCGGCCGCGGTCCGGTGGTGCACCAGATCCTGCGCCTGACCAACGACGGCATGCAGAACAACACCCCCGAGTATGTCGTGCCGCCCGGCTACTTCTTCGCCATGGGCGACGACCGCGACGACAGCGCCGACAGCCGCTTCATGGACGATCTCGGCTACGTGCCGATCGAGAACCTGGTCGGCCACGCGCAGATGATCTTCTTCTCGTTCGATGCCAGCCATCCGCTCTGGCAGTTCTGGGAGTGGCCCGTGGAGATCCGCTGGAACCGGCTGTTCCGGTGGGTGCGTTGAGCCACATGGCGGAGATCCCGGCTCCCGATCCGGCGCTTCCGAGCACCGGCCACGATGCGCTGGCGGCGGGCATGGCGCGGGTCGAGGCGCTGATCGGCTGGCAGTTCCGGAAGCCCGAGCTGCTGCGCGAGGCGCTCACCCATCGCTCGGCGGCGCACGAGATGCCGGGCTCGACGGCCAGGTCCAGCCCCCACGCCCCGGGCAGGAGGGGCAGTCGTCTTGCCGCCGGTCGCAAGGGCGTCGGCTCCAACGAGCGGCTCGAGTTCATCGGCGACAGGGTGCTCGGGCTACTGATCGCGGAATGGCTGATCGCGCGCTTCCCCAACGAGCAGGAGGGCAAGCTCGGGCCCCGGCTGGCGCAGCTGGTGTCGCGTCCGGTGCTGGCACGGATCGCGATCGATCTCGGCCTGCGCGAGGCGCTCGACGTGGCGCCGCACGAGGAACGCGCCGGCATCCGCAACGCGGCCAACGTACTTGCCGACTCGGTGGAGGCGGTGCTGGGTGCGGCCTATCTCGACGGCGGGCTGGAGCCGGCGCGACGCCTCGTGCACCAGGCCTGGGAGTCCGCGATGACCGGCCAGGCGCTGCCGCCCAAGGATGCCAAGACCGCGCTGCAGGAGTGGCTGCTCGGGCGTGGCCAGCCGCTTCCGGTCTATAGCGTGGAGTCCGCCACTGGCCCGTCGCATGCGCCACGCTTCGTGGTCAGGGTGCAGGCGAGCGGCCTGTCTGGAGTGGGCGAGGCCGGAAACAAGCGCGCCGCCGAGAGCATCGCCGCTGCCGAATTGCTGGGACGCTTGGCATGAGCCAACATTGCGAGGACGGCGCATGAGCCAACATTGCGGCTTTACCGCCATCGTCGGCGCGCCGAATGCCGGCAAGTCGACGCTGCTGAACCGGCTCACCGGAGCCAAGCTGTCGATCGTCAGCCCGAAGGCCCAAACGACGCGGTTCCGGGTGCTCGGCATCCTGATGCGCCGCGTGGCCGACGCGCACGCCCAGATCCTGCTGGTCGACACGCCCGGCATCTTCAAGCCGAAGCGCAAGCTCGACCGCGCCATGGTCAAGGCGGCCTGGACCGGTTCGGAGGATGCCGACATCACCCTGCTCCTGGTCGACGCCCAGAAGGGCATCACCGACCAGGTGCGCGCCATCGCCGAGCGGCTCAACACCACCCGCCGCCGCACCTGGCTGGTGCTGAACAAGACCGACCTGATCGAGCGCGGCCTGCTGCTGCCGCTGACCCAGGAGCTGTCCGGCCTGGTCGAGTTCGAGCACGTGTACATGGTGAGTGCGCGCAAGGGCGACGGCCTCGACGACCTGCTGGATGCGCTGGCTTTGGCGCTGCCCGAGGGCCCGTTCCTGTATCCCGAGGACGACCTCACCGACTTGCCGGACCGGCTGCTGGCGGCCGAACTGGTGCGCGAGCAGATCTTCCTGCAGACGCAGGAGGAGATCCCCTATGCCTGCACCGTCGAGACCGAGAGCTTCCAGGAGAAGCCGGACGGCTCGGTGCGGATCGAGGCCACGATCTATGTGTCGCGGACCGGCCACAAGGCGATCCTGATCGGCGAGAAGGGCTCCCGCATCAAGGAGATCGGCGAGAAGGCGCGCTACGGCCTGGCCTCGCTGCTGGAACGGCCCTGCCACCTGTTCCTGAACGTCAAGGAACGCGCCGGCTGGGACGAGGAACGCGCGCGCCTCAGGGCGATCGGGCTCGACGACCTGGACTGATCCTCTGCATCCAGATTATGACGATCCCGCCGCCGGCATCCGCGACCGCCACGCCCCAGCACACGAGGATCGATGACCGGACATTCCACCGACACGAGCGCCGGCCTAGACCGCGAGACCAGCCTTGCCGGCATCTCGCCCGAGTACCGCCGGGTGCTGCTCAAGGTGTCCGGCGAGGCGCTGATGGGTGCAGGAGATTTCGGCCTGGACCCGGTGACCGTCTCGGCGATCGCCGCCGACGTCGCCGACGTGCACCGGATGGGCGTCGAAGTCGGGCTGGTGATCGGTGGCGGCAACATCTTCCGTGGCATCGCGGCGGCGGCGCGCGGCATGGAACGGGCGCAGGGCGACTACGCCGGCATGCTGGCGACGGTGATCAACGCGCTGATGATGCAGAACGCGCTGGAGAATTGCGGCGTCGATACGCGGGTGATGTCGGCAATCCAGATGTCGAGCATCGCCGAGCCGTATATCCGCAGGCGCGCCGTGCGGCACATGGAGAAGGGCCGGGTGGTGATCTTCGCCGCCGGCACCGGCAACCCGTTCTTCACCACCGATACCGCGGCCGCACTCCGGGCGGCGGAGATGGACTGCACCGCGCTGTTCAAGGGCACCCAGGTCGACGGCGTCTATTCCGCCGACCCGCGCAAGGACCCGAACGCGACCCGCTTCGATGAGCTGACCTACCTCGAGGTGCTGTCGCGCGACCTGAACGTGATGGATGCGTCGGCGATCAGCCTGGCACGCGAGAACAGCCTGCCGATCATTGTCTTCAACATCCACGCGCCCGGCGCCTTCGGCAAGGTGATCCGCGGCGAGGGGCTGTTCACGCGTATCATCGACCCCGCGTAAAGCAGGGCTCTTGTAGTGCAGGCGACCGGCCATGACAGGCGGCCGCCCGAGGGAGATTTCGAGTGGCTGACCTGAACGAGCTGAAAGAGGACCTCACGCGCCGCATGGATGGCGCCCTGGAGACCCTCAGGCGCGACTTTGCCGGCCTGCGCAGTGGCCGTGCCAGCCCGGCGCTGCTGGAGCCGGTGCGTGTCGAGGCCTATGGCGGCGAGGTGCCGATCACCCAGGTCGCCACCATCGCGGTGCCCGAGGCGCGGATGATCACCGTGCAGGTGTGGGATCGCACGCTGGTGGGTGCCGTCGAGCGGGCGGTGCGCGATGCCGGGCTCGGGCTCAATCCGTCGTCGGACGGACAGATCGTGCGGGTGCCGATCCCGTTGCTGACCGCCGAGCGGCGTGTCGAGTTGGCGAAGGCCGCTGGTCGCTATGCCGAGAACGCCAAGATCGCGGTGCGCGGCGTGCGGCGCGACGGCATGGACCAGATCAAGGGCTTCGAGAAGAAGGGCGAGATCGCCGAGGACGGCGTCAAGGACTGGTCCGACGCGGTGCAGAAACTGACCGACAGCTACGTGCGCCGGATCGACGAGAACCTCGCGGAGAAGGACCGCGAGATCAAGCAGGTCTGAGGCCGTTGGCCGATCCGGACACAGCCCTGCTGGCTCCGAACCCGCGGCCGGCTCCCGAGATCCAGCCGCTGGATGCCGGGGAGGGCGCCAGGGAGGGTGCCGGCCGCAAGGCCTGCGATCATGTCGCGGTGATCATGGACGGCAACGGACGCTGGGCCGCGGCGCGTCGGTTGCCGCGGGTTGCCGGTCATCGCGCGGGGGCCCAGGCGGTGCGCCGCTGCATCCAGGCGGCGATCGAGAACAAGGTGCGCTGGCTCACGCTGTATGCGTTCTCGAGCGAGAACTGGCGGCGTCCGGCCGACGAGGTGACCGACCTGACCGGGCTGCTGCGGCACTACCTGCGCAGCGAGATTGCCGAGCTGCATCGCGAGGGCGTCCGGGTGCGGGTGATCGGCGAGCATGAGCGGTTCGGGCCGGAGGTGCGCGCCGAGCTCGCCGCCGCCGAACGCCTGACCGCCGGCAACACCCGGCTGACCATGGTGGTGGCCCTCTCGTATGGCGGCCGCGCCGAGATCCTGCAGGCGGCACTCCGGGTGGCGGAGGCGGTGCGCGCCGGCACCCTCGATCCGGCAGGCCTCGACGAAGCGAGCTTTGCCGGCTTCCTCTCGACCGCCGACATCCCCGACCCGGACCTGGTGATCCGCACCAGCGGCGAGTGCCGTCTGTCCAACTTCCTGCTCTGGCAGTCGGCCTATGCCGAGCTGGTGTTCCTCGACGTGCTGTGGCCGGATTTCGATGCCAGCCATTTCGCCCAGGCACTGGCGGCGTTCAATCGCCGCGAGCGGCGCTTCGGAGCACGTCCTGGCTGAGATCGTCACACCCCGGGCGGCCGCCGCGCCTGGCTCGCCGCCGGGAGGCAGCCGGCGGAACTGGCGCGACCTCCGGCTGCGGATCCTGTCGGCTGCGGTGCTCGCGCCGGTGGGGCTGCTGTGCATCTGGCTGGGCGGCCTGGCCTTCGTGGCGCTGGTCGTCGCCGGCGTGGTCGGGCTCGGCTTCGAGTGGGCCGGGCTGCTGCGCCAGACCCTGCGGCAGCTTCGCGGCGTGGTGCTGCTGGCCTGGCCGGCGATCGCCTGCATCGCCGCCATCGTCACCAACCGCTGGGACGAGGCGCTGCTGATGCTGCTGGTGCCGGCGGTGCTCGGGCTCTGGCTCGATGTCGGCATCATCGCGATCGGGCTCGGCGGCATCGGCCTGCTGTGGCTGCGCTTCATGACCGGCAGCGGCTGGGACGGCGTGCTGTTCGTGATCCTCGTGGTGTGGGCCAGTGACACCTTCGCCTACGTCGCCGGCCGGGCGATCGGTGGCGCCAAGCTCGCGCCGCGGATCTCGCCCGGCAAGACCTGGTCCGGCTCGGTCGGTGGCCTCGTCGGCGCGATGCTCGTGGGAGGTGTCGTGGCACTGCTGCTGCCGGACGCGACCGGGGTCGACGCCGCACAGGTAGCGTTACGCGGGATCGGGTTCGGGCTGCTGCTGGGCCTCGTTAGCCAGTCCGGCGACCTTGCGGAAAGTGCGTTCAAGCGGCGCTGCGGGGTGAAGGATTCCGGCCGCCTGATCCCCGGCCATGGCGGCCTTCTGGACCGGCTCGACGGCGTGCTGGCGGCCGTCCCGGTGGCGGCGCTGCTGTCGCTGGCGGCTCCTTTCGGCGCCGGATTCTGGTATGCCGGCGCATCGACCGGCCCGACCCCGCTCGGCCTGGTCCATGCGGGTCCGCACGTCGACGCGGCATCGATGCCTTCGCTGCTGCCGACCCGCTCCGGCCACGCCGCCGATCACCCCGCCTTGCGTTCAGGAAGCGATCCGACATGAAGAGCGTCACCATCCTGGGCAGCACCGGCAGCATCGGCGCCAACACCGTCGACCTGCTGCTGCAGGCGCCCGAGCGTTACCGGGTGGCGGTGCTGGTCGGCGGCAGCAATGCCGTGAAGCTCGCCGAGCAGGCGGTGGCGCTGCAGGCCGGGCACGCGGTGATCGCCGACGAGAGCCGTGCCGCCGAGCTCGCCACGCTGCTCGCCGGCACCGGGATCCGCTGGTCCGCGGGCCGGGAGGCGGTATGCGACGCCGCCGGCGAACCGGTCGACTGGACCATGGCGGCGATCACCGGCGCCATCGGGCTGGCGCCGACCCTGGCCGCGATCAAGGGCGGCGGGGCGGTGGCGCTGGCCAACAAGGAGGCGCTGGTCTGCGCCGGCGACGTCATGCTGCAGGCGGTGACCGCGGCCGGCGCGACGCTGCTGCCGGTCGATTCCGAGCATAACGCGATCTTCCAGGCGATGGCCGACAAGCAGGCGGACCAGGTCGAGAAGATCATCCTGACCGCGTCCGGCGGCCCGTTCCGCACCGCCACGATCGAGGAGATGGAGCGGGCCGGACCCGAGTCCGCGCTGCGTCATCCGGTGTGGTCGATGGGGGCCAAGATCACCATCGACTCGGCTACCCTGTTCAACAAGGGTCTCGAGGTGATCGAGGCGGCGCGCATCTTCGGGCTGCCCGGCGAGCGCATCGACGTGCTGGTGCACCCGCAATCGGTGGTGCATGGCCTGGTGCAGTACAGCGACGGTAGCCTGCTGGCCCAGCTCGGCGCGCCGGACATGCGCATCCCGATCGCCCACGCGCTCGCCTGGCCGGCCCGGATGGCCACCAACTCGCCGCGCCTCGACCTGGCTGCACTCGCCCAGCTGACCTTCGAGGCGCCCGACCCGGTGCGCTTCCCGGCACTCCGCCTGGCCCGCGCGGCGCTGGCGGCAGGTGGTGCGGCGCCGGCGATCCTGTCGGCTGCCAACGAGATCGCCGTCGAGGCCTTCCTCGCCCGCCGGATCGGCTTCCGCGACATCGCCAGGCTGGTCGAATTCGTGCTCGACCGGCTGGGTGCACCGGCCGCCGACACCATCGAAGCCGTGTTACACTGGGACCAGGAGGCGAGGCGGCAGGCGATCCTGCAGGCCTCGTCCCAGGAAGCGGCGCACGCGGCCAGGCGCATGGCCGGGCGCGCCGCATGACGAGCCCGGCCGGTGTCGGCCGCCGGGCAGGAGACAGGTCTTGAGCATGCTTGGCGACTTTCTTCGCACCGTCCTGTCGGCCGCCCTGGTGCTGGGCGTGCTGGTGTTCATCCACGAGCTCGGCCATTACCTCGCGGCGCGCTGGCGCGGCGTGCATGTCGAGGTGTTCTCGATCGGGTTCGGCAAGCCGCTGCTGCGCTGGCGTGACCGCGTCGGCACCGAGTGGCGGATCTGCATCCTGCCGATCGGCGGCTACGTGAAGCCGCACGGCTTCGAGGGTCCGGAAGAGGCGAGCCCGGAGATCCGCGCGAACTGGCTCCCCGGCCGCACCTTCCACGACAAGCCGGTGCTGAGCCGGGCGATCGTCATCGTCGCCGGGCCGGTGTTCAATTTCCTGCTGGCGATCGTGCTGTTCGCGGTGGTGTTCGCCTTCAATGGCCGGCCGCCGGATGCGTCGGACCTGGCCGGCCTGCGGCCGAGCGTCGGCGGCGTGGTGGCGGGCAGTTCCGCCGACAAGGCCGGGCTGAAGCCGGGCGACCTGATCGAGCAGGTCGACGGCGTGTCGATCCCCAACTTCGCCAACCTGCAGCGGCTGGTGGCGGCGAGTCCCGGCCGCCAGGTGCAGCTGACGGTGCGCCGCGCCGGCCACGACATCACGCTGCCGGCGACGCTCGGCAGCGTCACCGACGGCGGCCGCGCAGAGGGCCAGCTCGGGGTGCAGGCCGATCTGCCGCCGCCGCAGCATGTCTCCCCGGGTGGCGCCGTGGTCGCCGCGGTGCGCACCACCGGGGTGGTGATCGTCGGCTGGGTGGCCGGCTTCTGGCAGCTGATCACCGGCCATGTGAGCCCGTCGCATCTCGGCGGCACCCTCAGGATCGCGCAGATGTCGGGCCAGTTCGCCGCCGCCGGGGTGACCAGCCTGCTGACGTTCATGGCGATCCTGTCGATCAACCTCGGCATGGTGAACCTGCTGCCGGTGCCGGTGCTGGATGGCGGCCGGCTGGTGTTCTACGCGATTGAGGCGCTGCGCGGCCGGCCGGTCTCGCGCGGCGTGCAGGAGTACGGCTTCCGTGCCGGCTTCATGCTGATCGCCGGGATCTTCCTGTTCGCGACGTTCAACGACCTGACCCAGTTCGGCCTGTTCGACTGGCTGCGTCACGTGATCGGATGAGGGCCCGCCGCGGCAGGACCGGCGACGACACCCCTGATGTGTTGCATGGAGCGCGGGTCACGCTTGCGCTACCGACCGATATTCGGGTAGCAGCGCGGCAAGGGGTGCTGCCGACGGGTGATGCCTAGTGGGTGCCGCAGCCGGCAGGAAACCGGCCGGACGGCGTCCGCCTCCATCGGGAGAGAATATCGTGTGGGGGATGGGTCGTCTTGTCCGGTAAACGTTCTGCACTGCTCGCTTCGGCCTGCCTCGTTCCCTTCGCCCTCGACGTGTCCGCGCACGCCCAGGATGCGAGTACGGGAACCGCGGGTCATCTCCGCCACCGCCATCCGGAGCGGGCTTCCGAAACGCCGGTGGCGTCCGGTGGCACCATCCAGTCGATCCGGATCCGTGGCAACGAGCGTATCGAGACCGGCACCATCCTGTCCTACCTGGTGGTGCAGGCCGGCGACCCGTTCAACCAGGAGCAGCTCGATCGCAGCCTGAAGACGCTCTACGCGACCGGGCTGTTCCGCGACGTCACGCTGCATCGTGACGGCAATGCGCTGCTGGTCACCGTCGTCGAGAACCCGATCGTCAATCGCATCTCGTTCGAGGGCAACCACGCCGGCAAGGACGAGGACCTCCGCAAGGAGATCAGCCTGCGCGCGCGTGCCGTCTATACGCCCGAGATGGCCAGCCGCGACCGCCAGAAGATCCTGGACTCCTACGCCCAGAAGGGCCGCTACGGCGTGACGGTGACGCCGCAGATCATCCGCCTGTCGCACAACCGCGTCGACGTGATCTACCAGATCACCGAGGGCGAGCTGACGCTGATCCAGAAGATCAGCTTCGTCGGCAACAAGGCGTTCAGCGAGGCCCGCCTGTCCCAGGTGATCACCTCCAAGGAGACCGCCTGGTACCGGTTCTTCTCGTCGTCCGACGAGTACAACCCGGACCGCGTGAAGTACGACAGCGAGCTGCTGCGGCGCTTCTACCTGCGCAACGGCTATGTCGACTTCACCGTGACCGACGCCACCGCCGAGCTCTCGCCGGATCGCAAGTCGTTCTACGTGACCTTCACCATCAATGAGGGACCACGCTACCGGCTCGGCCATATCGAGGTGAAATCGACGCTGCGCCATGTCAGCTCGGAGAGCCTGCGGCCGCAGATCCAGCTCTACGAGCACCAGTGGTACAACGGCGACGACATCCAGAAGACCGCCGAGGCGCTGCAGGACCGTCTGCAGGCGAGCGGCAGTCCGTTCGCCTCGGTGCGTCCGGAAATCGCCCGCAACACCGACAACCACACCGTCGACCTGCTGTTCGATGTCAGCGAGGGGCCGCGGGTGTTCGTCGATCGCATCGACATCAACGGCAACACCATCACCCAGGACCGGGTGATCCGCCGGCAGTTCGACTTCGCCGAGGGCGACCCGTTCACACCCGCGCAGCAACGCCGGGCCAAGACCAGCCTGCAGGATCTGGGCTTCTTCAACACCGTCACGATCGACACCGCACCGGGATCGGCGCCGGACAAGGTCAACGTCAACGCCAACATCACCGAGAAGCCGACCGGCCAGATCACCCTCGGCGGCGGCTATTCGACCGATGCAGGCGTGCTCGGCAATGCCGGCATCCGGCAGTCGAACCTGGTTGGATCGGGCATCGATGCCAGCCTGACCGGCACGATCGCGCAGTACGAGAACCAGATCGACCTGTCGGTGACCGACCCGTACTTCCTCGGCCGCAACATGGTCGCCGGCTTCGATCTGTTCAACATCCAGACCGAGGGCAACAGCTCGAGCGTCCAGAACTACTACGAGGAGCGGCTCGGCGGCACCTTCCGGATCGGCTACGCGTTCAATCGCTACCTGTCGCAGTCCTGGAACTACACGATCACCCGACGCAAGGTGACCGACGTTTACAGCGCGGCCAGCATCTATGTGCAGGCCGAAGGCGGCACCTCGGTGCTGTCGCAGGTCGGCACCACGATCGCCTATGATCGGCGCGACAGCCGGGCGGCGCCGCACCAGGGCTTCCTCGTCACCACCGGCGTCGACGTGGCCGGCCTCGGCGGCAACGAGAAATACGTCCGCGGCAAGATCGACGGCTCGTACTACATCCCGCTGGACTACTTCACCGGGAACCACGACTGGACGATCTCGCTCAAGGCCGGCACCGGCTACCTGGTCGATTACGACAACGGCCGGCAGGACATCGTCGACAACTTCTATCTCGGCGGCGACAACCTGCGCGGCTTCTATGATGGCGGCGTCGGACCGTATTCCAGCCCGACCAACAAGTATCCGGCGACCGACGCGCTCGGCGGCCGGTTCATCTACACGCAATCCACGCAGCTCAACTTCCCGCTGCCGGTCTCGCCGGACCTCGGCCTGTCCGGCCGCTATTTCGTCGATGTCGGCGGCCTGTCCGGGGCGCGCGTGCTGTCCGGGATCATCCAGTCGAACGGCTCGGCGATCGTCGGCAACAATCTGCGCCCCCGCGTCGGCACCGGCGTCGGCGTGTCGTGGAAGAGCCCGTTCGGCCTGATCAACGTCGATCTCGGCATCCCTGTCGTGAAGCAGGACAGCGACAAGCAACAGGTCTTCCGTTTCGGCTTCGGCTCGCAATTCTGAGGTGATGATGTCTCGTTCTACCGGCGCCCTGCTTCTCGCAGGCGCGCTTCTCGCGCAGGCGCCCATCGCCCTGACCGCTGCACATGCCCAGCAGAGCGGTGGCTGGTTCGTTCCCAAGAGCAGCCAGCCGGCCGCCGATGCGACGCCCGCTTCCCACCGTCACGCCGCAAGCGCGCCTGTCCGCCAGGCCTCGGCGCCGCCGCCCGAGACGCTGCAGCCCGAGGATGCCCAGGGCGGTCCCGGCGGCCAGGCACCGGGTCCGCAGGTGCAGGCGGTGCTGCCGCTGCCGCCGATCCCGCCGCTCGCCGAGCTGCCCCGCAGCCCGCCGCCGCCGGCCGCGGTGTTCGGCCTGATCAGCGTGCCCGACGTAATGCGCCAGTCCTCGGCGGCGCAGCAGGTCGAGAAGGTGCTCGGCGCCCGGCGCGACAAGCTGAACCAGGAGGCGCAGAAGGAGCAGGCCGGCTGGCGTGACACCCAGCAGCAGATCCAGGCGACCGCCAAGGGCCAGACCAACGAGCAGATCCAGGCGCGCGTGCATGCGCTGCAGGCTCGCGTGCAGGCGGCGCAGAAGGATTTCCGCAACCGCAACCGCATCATCCAGGACGCCGCCCAGGTGGCGATCGGCCAGATCGAGCGCGAGCTGGTGCAGGTGATCAAGCAGGTCGCCGCAGCGCACGGGATGAACTTCGTCCTGCATCGCGAGCAGATTGCGCTCAACATGCCGGAGTTCGACATCACGCCGCAGGTGGTGAACCAGCTGAATTCGACGCTGCCCTCGGTGTTCATCCCGGCCGACGGCGTCGATCCGGAGGAGCTGGCGAAAACCGGCACCTATCCGACCACCGCCAATCCGGGGCCTGAGCCGCCGGCCCCGGCCGTCGCTCCCGCGGGTCCGGCACCCGCAGCCGCTCCGGCAGCGGCTACCAAGAAGTAATGTCGCCCGCCGACCCGGCCGGTCCCTTCAATCAGGGGCCGTCCGCTCCTCAGGGCGCGCCCGCTGACCAGGGCCTCCCGCCTGACCAGGGGCCCGTATTCGACCAGGGACCGGCATTCGACCAGGGACCGGGCGATCCGCGCTTCTTCGGGCGCGCCGGACTGCATGATCTGGAGCTGCTGGCCAGCCGCATCGGCGCAACCGTGCGACCGGGCGGCGGCACGGCTGGCCGGTTCGTCGGTGTGGCGCCGTTGCAGGCAGCGCGCCCGGACCAGGTCAGCTTCCTGGATAACCGCCGCTACCTGAAGCAGCTGGCGGCAACCCGGGCGGGTGCGGTGATCGTCTCGCCGGCTTTCGCCGACCAGGTGCCGTCTTCGAGTGCTGCGTTGGTGACCGCCGAGCCCTATCTCGGCTGGGCGGTCGTCGCCTCGCTGTTCCATCCACGCGCCGATGTCCGGCCGGGGATCCATCCCAGTGCCGTCGTCGAAGCAGGCGCCAGGATCGACCCGACGGCGGAAATCGGCGCATTCGCACTGGTCGGTCAGGGTGCGGTGATCGGCGCCGGAACGGTGCTGGCGACGCACGTCTCGGTCGGCCCCGGGGTGGTGGTCGGCAACGAGTGCCGGATCGGCAGCCATGTCAGCCTGAGCCACGCCATCCTGGGCAACCGGGTGACGATCTTCCCCGGCGCCCGGCTGGGGCAGGAGGGTTTCGGCTTCGCGCTCGGCGCCTCCGGTTTCGTCACGGTGCCGCAGCTCGGCCGGGTACTGGTCGAGGACGATGTCGAGATCGGCGCGAACGCCACGATCGATCGCGGCTCGGCGCAGGACACGGTGATCGGTGCCGGCTCGCGGCTCGACAATCTGGTGCAGATCGGGCACAACGTCCGCCTCGGCCGGTGCTGCATTGTCGTGGCGCAAGCGGGGATTTCCGGATCGACCGAGCTCGAGGATTTCGTAACGATCGCGGCGCAGGCTGGGCTGATCGGGCATATCCGCATCGGGCGGAAGGCCAGGGTAGGCGCACAGTGCGGCGTGATGTCGGACGTGGAAGCCGGCGCCGACGTGATCGGCAGTCCGGCGATGCCGTTTCGGGAGTTCTTCCGCAACGTCGCGGCCTTGCGGCGGCTGGCCCAGCGGCCGGTCGTCCGTGCGCGTGCTGGTGGCGATGCGGATGATGCCGGCGCGGGTTGAATGGAGCGGGGCTCGACCCTGAAGGACGGCCTGATGGACGGAACGACACAGAACGAGGGCTCGATGGCGCACGACGCGGATGCTGCGACCGACGAGCTGGTCTCGGCAGCGCCGGAGGACGAGCTGGCCAGCACCTTCGACGTGATGCAGATCATGTCGGCGATCCCGCACCGCTATCCCTTCCTGATGATCGACAGGATGGTCGAGGTCGTGAAGGGCCAGTCGGCGGTCGGGATCAAGAACGTCACGATCAACGAGCCGTTCTTCCCGGGCCATTTCCCGAGCAAGCCGGTGATGCCGGGCGTGCTGATCATCGAGGCGATGGCGCAGACTGCGGCAGCGCTCGTGGTGCTGACGCTGGGCGATCGCTTCGAGGGCAAGCTGGTCTATTTCATGACCATCGAGAACGCCAAGTTCCGCCGTCCGGTGGTGCCGGGCGACCAGCTCCGCGTCCACGTCGTCAAGGAGCGGCAGCGCGGGAACGTCTACAAGTTCCGCGGCATCGCTCGCGTCGATGGTGTCTCGGTCGCGGAAGCCACCTTCAGCGCGATCATCATGGGCTGACGACGCCACGACATGCCGGACTGGAAAAGCCGGGTAACATGTCGTGTGTTGGCCGGGACCGAGGCGGCGTCTAGCGTTCGAGCGCGTGTCTCGGGCCGCATCCGCCGGGTGTCTGATCTTTCGGAGAACTGAACCTCATGGCGGCTGACCTCGCCGGGCTGAAGCAGGCCGGGCGCATGCACGATCGAGTGTCCGACCCTCCCGCCATGGCTGCATCCAACGCGATGATCCATCCGAGCGCCCTGGTGGCGCCGACGGCACGGATCGGCGAGGGGGTCCGGATCGGTCCCTGGTGCAGCATCGGCCCCGACGTGGTGCTCGGCGACGGGGTGCAGATGGTCTCGCACGTGGTGATCGACGGCCACACCGAGATCGGCGCCGGCGTGCAGATGTATCCGTTCTGCACCGTCGGCCTCGCACCACAGGACCTGAAATATCGCGGCGAGCCGACCCGATGCGTGGTGGGCGCGCGCACCGTCATCCGCGAGAACGTCACCATCCATCGCGGCACCGCCAGCGGCGGTGGGCTGACCCGGATCGGGAGCGACTGCCTCATCATGGCGAACGCCCACGTCGCCCATGACTGCCTGCTCGGCGACCGGGTGATCATCGTCAACAACGTGGTGATGGGCGGCCATGTCGAGATCGGCGACGATGCGCGGGTGATGGGCGCGGCCGCCCTGCACCAGTTCGTGCGCATCGGCCGGGCGGCGATGGTCGGCGGCGTCTGCGGCGTCGAGGCCGACGTGATCCCCTATGGCAGCGTGCTCGGCAATCGGGCGCGGCTGGTCGGGCTGCACTGGGTCTGGCTCCGCCGCAGCGGCGTCCTGCCCGCCGACATGCAGCGCCTGCGCCACGGCTTCCGCACGCTCTATCCGCGCCAGCTCGCCGGGGCCCCGGTGTTCGAGCAGCGCCTGGCCCAGGTTCGCGCGGAGTTCGGCGACGACCCGCGGGTGGCCGAGATCCTCGCCTTCATCGCCGCCCCGAGCCGGCGCGGCCTGGTGCGGATCGCCACCCGTGGCGGATCCGAGGAAACCGAGGGCGCTTGACCGGCGGCCTCGGCATCCTGGCCGGCGGCGGCCCGCTGCCGGGTCAGGTGGCAGCGCGGGCGGCCGCAGCCGGGCGGGACGTGTTCATCGTCGCCTTCCAGGACTTCGCCGACCCGGCGGTGGTCGCGCCATGGCCACACGAAGTCGTCCGGCTCGCCGCGGCGGGGCGGATCCTGGCAGCCCTGCGCGCGCATGGCTGCAGCGAGCTCGTGCTGATCGGACCGGTCAAGCGGCCATCCCTGCGCGACCTGCGACCGGACGCCGAGGGTGCCAGGATCATGGCCCGGATCGGACGCGCGTTGTTCGCCGGCGATGACGGGTTGCTGGCTGCCCTGGTGCGGGTGCTGGGCGAGGAGGGATTTGCGGTCCGCGGCGCCCACGAGTTCCTCGGCGACGGCGTCGGCAGCCTCGGCCTGCTCGGGGGCCCGGGGCCGGACGCCGAGGCGCGTGCCGACATCGCCCGCGGAGTCGCGGTGGTGCAGGCGCTGGGCCGGCTCGATATCGGCCAGGGCTGCGTGGTGCAGGGCGGCCTGGTGCTGGCTGTCGAGGCGCTCGAGGGCACCGACCGGATGCTCGAGCGCGCCGCGACGCTGCGCCAGCCCGGCTCGGGCGGCGTGCTGGTGAAGCTGGTCAAGCCGGGCCAGGAACGCCGCGCCGACATGCCGACGATCGGCCCACGCACGGTGGTCCATGCGGCGGCGGCGGGACTGCGCGGGATCGCGTTCGAGGCCGGAGGGACGCTGCTGACCGACCCTGCGGAGCTGCGCCAGACCGCCGACCGGCATGGCCTGTTCCTGTTGGGGATCGATCCTGCCACCTGCGGCGTTGCGGACGAGCACTGAACAGAGATTGGAGTCCTCCCATGAGCAGCTACCTCCACACCATGCTCCGGGTGAAGAACCTGGATGCGAGCCTCGCCTTCTACCGCCTGCTGGGCATGCGCGAATTGCGCCGCAAGGACGTTCCGGACGGCAAGTACACGCTCGCGTTCGTCGGCTACGACGACAACCAGAACGGCCAGGCTGAGATCGAACTGACCTACAACTGGGGCGAAGATGCCGGCTACGAAGTCGGAACCGGCTTCGGCCACCTGGCGATCGGCGTGCCGGATGTGACGGCGACCACCGAGCAGGTGCGGGCAGGTGGCGGCAAGGTGACGCGCGAGCCCGGTCCGGTGAAGTTCGGCACCACCTTCATCGCCTTCGTCGAGGACCCGGACGGCTACAAGATCGAGCTGATCCAGCGCTGATCAGAGTTTCGAGCCGCCATCCACCGACAGGGTGTGGCCGGTAATCCACCGCGCCTCGTCGGATGCCAGGAAGGCGACCGAGCCGGCGATGTCGTCCGGCTGCGCGATCCGCTTCAACGCCTGCATGGCGAGCGTCACTTGGCGTCCGGTCTCGGACTTGGTGAAGCTCGACATGTCGGTATCGACGACGCCCGGGGCCACGGCGTTGACGCGGATGCCGCGGGCGCCCAGGCCTTGCGCGAAATGCCGGACCAGCGTGTCGATCGCGCCCTTCGTCGCGGCATAGGCGGCAAGCGTGCCGATCGCGGTGCGGGCCACGGCAGATGAAAGCAGGATGACGCTCGATCGCTCGCCGAGCAGCGGCAGCAATTGCTGGACCAGGAAGAACGGCGCCCGCACGTTGACCGCAAAGAGCCGGTCGAAGTCGGCGACCGTGGTATCCTCGATCGTGGCAGCCTTCGAGATGCCGGCGTTGGCAACCAGGATGTCGAGCCGGTCGCCAACGATCTCGCGGACCCGCGCGGCAAGCGCGTGCGGGCCATCCGGCGTGGCGAGGTCCGCGCCCACCACGTCCGCATGCCCGCCGGAATCGCGGATTGTGCCGGCGACCGCCTCGGCTTCGGCGACGCCCGTCCGGTAATGCACCAGGACATGCGCGCCGGACTGCGCGAGCTCGAGGGCGATGGCGCGACCGATGCCCCGCGAGGCGCCGGTCACGAGGGCGGTCTTGCTGGCAGGCGACGACATGATGGTGTCTCCTCCGGTCCACGGATCAGGCGTTGGTGCCGCCATCGACGGTGAGGCTCGCACCGGTGATGTAGGCGGCCTCCGGCCCTGCGACGAACGCCACCAGGGCCGCCACCTCGTCGACATGGCCGTAGCGGTTGAGCGCAGTCAGGGCGATCTGCGGCGTCGCCCAGTCGCCGGACGCGGGGTTGAGGTCGGTGTCGATCGGGCCAGGCTGGACGTCGTTGACGGTGATGCGGCGCGCGGCGACCTCGCGCGCCAGGCCCTGGGTGAAGATCTTCACGGCCCCCTTGGTGGCGGCGTAGGCGACCAGGCCGGGCGCCATGACGCGCTCGCCGACGCAGGAGCCGATCATGATGATGCGGCCGCCGTCCGGCATATGCTTCAGCGCTTCCTGCGTCGCGACCATGACGCCGCGGATGTTGACGGCGATGACGCGGTCGATCTCGTCGATCGGCGTCTCCTCGAACGGCTTCGGGATCGCGAGGCCCGCATTGTTCACCAGCACGTCGAGACTGCCGAAATGCGCGACGGTCTGCTTGATGGCAGCTGCCACGGCGTGATCGTCGGCGGCGTCGGCCTGGATGGCGAGCGCCGTGCCGCCGGCCTGTTCGATGCG
>NZ_CBDAPY010000001.1:0-9341 GCF_965198575.1 Lichenicola sp.
CGAGGAGCTGTTCCTGCTCGCCGCCGGCTACCGCGTGTTCCTGCCCAACCCGCGCGGCTCGTTCGGGCAGGGGGAAGCGTTCACCGCCGCCAACGTGCGCGATTTCGGCCATGGCGACCTGCGCGACATCCTGTCCGGGATCGACGCGGTGGAGCGCACGGTCCCGGTGGACGACCACCGGCTCGGCCTGACCGGCTACTCCTATGGCGGCTACATGACGATGTGGACGGTGACCCAGACCAACCGCTTCCGGGCGGCGGTGGCCGGTGCCGGCATCTCCGACTGGCAGTCCTATTACGGCGAGAACGGCATCGACCAGTGGATGATCCCGTTCTTCGGCGCCTCGGTTTACGACGACCCGGCGATCTACGCGAAGTCCTCGCCGATCTCCTTCATCCGGCAGGTGCGGACGCCGACCTTCGAGTTCGTGGGCGACGCCGACGTCGAGTGCCCGATGCCGCAGACGCAGGAGTTCTACCACGCCCTGCACACGCTCGGCGTGCCGACCGAGTTCGTGGTCTATGCCGGCCAGGGCCACGGCCTGCGCGATCCCAAGGACCAGGCCGATGCGCGCCGCCGCACCCTGGCCTGGTTCGCGCGCTACCTCGGCGCATCCTAGAGATCGGTCCGAAGTTCCGCCTGTCGGGAGGAACATCCGTGGAGCTGGCGTGGATGCGTCAGGAGCGCCACGATGGGGCAGGCAGGTAACCCGGGCTGACCGAGCCCAAAGGCGGCGGAAGGCCGAAGCCACCTGATTAGTGCGTGGCCACGAAATCCTCATAAGGCTACAGAGCGGGTCTGCCAGCCATGTCGGCGGTTTCAGGGTGCTCATGTGATGGTTGCAGACGGATCGAGCGCTCTTGCCTGGACGAAGGAACAGTTGCGCTCCGCCGCCGACGCGGCTGGCGTGTCCCTCTGGTCCTGGAACATCGACACCGACGAGATCGCCCTGGACGAGCGGGCTCACCGCCTCTGGGGCGTGCCGGAAGGCAGCCAGGTCACGTTCCGCAGCCTGTCCGAGCGGATCCATCCCGTCGATGTCGACCGGGTCGGCCGCGCGTTCAGGACGGTGCGGGGGCAGGACGGTCCCTACGAGATCGACTTCTGCATCCTGGACCAGGGCGTGCGCCGCTGGATCTCCGCCCGGGGCCAGGGAGGGGACGCAGGCACGGTCGATCGGGTGATGTTCGCCGTCTTCATGGACGTCACGGCGCGCAAGCAGGCGGAGGAGGCGCGCGAGACGCTGGTCGGCGAGATGAGCCACCGGGTGAAGAACCTGTTCGCCATCGCGTCCGCCCTGACCACCATCGCCGCCCGCTCGGCGGAAACGGCGAGCGAGATGGCGCAGGACCTGACCCTGCGTCTGGACGCGCTCGGCCAGGCGCATGACCTGGTTCTCCCGTCGTCCGAGGACGGCATGGGCAAGGGTGCGCACCTCGACGCGCTGCTGACGGTCCTGCTGGCACCCTATGACGACCGATCGACCGATGGCAGCCGCGTCCGCCTGGCCGTGCCGGAGCTGCAGGTGGGGGAGACGGCGGTCACCACCCTGGCTCTCGTCGTCCATGAGCTGGCCACCAACTCGATCAAGTATGGCGCCCTCGGCCAACCCTCGGGCATCCTGGACGTCAGATGCGTCCCCCATGACGGCGCCGTCGTGCTTGTCTGGACCGAGCGGGGCGGTCCGGTGGTCCGGCCGCCCGTCGAGCGGGGGTTCGGGAGCTCCCTGATCGCCAGGAGCATGTCGAGGCAGCTTGGCGGGTCGATCGTCTACGCCTGGCCTGCCGAGGGCATGATCGCGACCCTGACGATGGACCGGGACAGGCTCGCAGCCTGATCCTGGAGGGTGCTTGGTCCTTCGAAGCGCGTCAGGGCGTGGCACGCATCCCGTGCAGGGCGCTGCCGACCTCCCACAGCCTGTAGGGCTTGGACATGAACAGGGCGGCTGGATCCAGCACGCTGATCCGGCTCACGAGGGCGGTGGCGTAGCCCGACACGATCAGGATGGGGATCGAGGGATAAAGCCGCCGCGCATGGACGGCGACGTCCACGCCATCCCGGCTGCCCGGCATCTGGACGTCGGTGAACAGGATGTGGAACTCGTCCGGACCCTCGAGCAGCCGCACCGCCTCGTCGCCGTCCCAGGCCTCCGCGACGTCGAAGCCCTCATCCTGGAGGAACTCGGCCACCATCATCCGGATCAGGCCTTCGTCCTCGACCAGGAGCACCTTGGCCTGCGGCATCGTCGTCACCTGGTCCTCCCATCGAACGCCGGACCGAGCGTGCAGCCTGTCTAAGCGTCGGATGATGGGAGCGTTGCGGCCGGAGCGGGGTGCGACGTCGGCCGGCTGGACACGAAACCGACAACGAGAGCCATCCGGTCCTGGCCGACGGCGCACCCGACGGCACACCCGCGACCGGGTGCGGTCGAAATCGACACCATGATCCGGCGGACGAGTTCAAGCGGGGAAGACGTGTCGATTCGCGGTCCTGCTGCGTTCACTGGGAAACACGAGGCGCAGCAGATGACCCACATCCACCTTCCCGTCGACCGGCGCTACCTCATGATCGCCCAGGACGGGCACCATTCCGTCCTGGGCCGCCAGACCGAGCCCAGCGACGAGACCCTTGCCACCGCCACCGCAGGCTTGGACTCCCTCGGCATGGCCGGGTGGTGCGTGCTGTCCGAAGGTCGCCACGGCACGCCTGGAGACAGGCTGGCCCTGCTTCCCATCCGGAGGCTCACGACGCTCGACGGCAGTTGGGACCAGGCCGCGGCGGCGTTCGACACACTCCGTGCCACCGCCTACGGCGCTAGCCTACCGACGGGACTGTAGTCCTAGAGCAGACTCCGATCAGGTGGACTCACCTGATCGGGTGAGGATGCTCGTCAAAACAACTGCTCTAGCGGCCGCGCGGCTGCGTCGCCTTGAAGCTCGGCAGCGCCTGCGCCCGGTCCCACCACTCGGCGAAGCCCGCGGTGCCGAGCAGCGCGTCCTTGTCCGGCGTCATCGCGACATAGGTGATGACCGGCGCGAGGTAGAGGTCGGCCAGGCTCAGCGCTCCGGCGACGAACGGCGAGCTGCCGCGGGTCTTCACGATGAACTCGATCACGGTGCGGCCGGTCTCCAGCCCCTTTTGCCGTGTCGCCTCGTTCTTGCCGCCGACGAAGTCGGGGAACAGGTGGTAGGCCACGACCCCGCCGAGCAGCGCGCCGTAGCCGTACGAGTCGATGACGCCGATCACCATGTCCATCCGGGCACGGTCCTCGGCCGTTGCCGGAATCAGCGACGGGCCGGGCAGCTTGTCGTTGAGGAACCGCGCGATCGCCGCCGTCTCCAGCACACGCGTGCCGTCGTAGTCCAGCACCGGGACCTTGCCGAACGGATGGCGTTGCAGGTGCTCCTCGCTCCGCGGCTCGCCCTTCAGCACGTTGAGCGGCACCTGCTTGAACCCGGTCTCGCCCTTCTCGGCGAACAGCATCTTCACCGTGCGCACGAAGGTGGAGTTGTCGAAGCCCCAGAGCGTGATGTCCGGCATGACGTGGATGTCCCTTGAGATGACGGGAGCGATACCCGGATCGTCGTGATCCGTTCCGGATCGGGCGCGCGGCTCGCTTGCCTGTGAACCGGGCTTGGCCTGACAGCCCGCCGGTGCGGGACGTCTGCTCCCGCCGTGCCGGCCGTTGGACCATGCCGAGCATTGTCCTGACAACGCGGCACTTCCGCCAGCCGAGGTTTGTGCCGATCGTCCTGTCGAGGGTCACCGGACGGGTCCGTCCAGGCTGCACGCCAGGCCCCCGCCGGTAGCCCTTCCGTGCATCGCCGGGATCGAGGAGGCAGTTCAGCGTGCCTTGTTGATGACCGCCCTTCCGATCGGTCACGAATTGTCTTAATCGAACCCGATGTCCGGCCCGGATCCCGAAGCGAGGTTCGGGCGGCCAACGGGGGATCCATGGGCATTCCGCTCCACCGGCGCGGCATCCTGAAACTCGGCGGACTTGCCGCTACGGCTGGTCTCTCATCCTTTGTTCGGCCTGCCGCAGCGCAACCGGCATCCGCCTCCGTAGCCTTGTCTTCACCCACCCTGCAGGCTCCGGCGGATCACACCATCCGCATCGGCACAGCGCTGGTTGAGCTCGCTCCCGACCACATCATCTCGACCACGACCTACAACGGGCAATTTCCCGGGCCGCTGCTGCGCTTCAAGGAGGGCCAGCGGGTCACCGTCGACATCCGGAACGACACCGACCAATCCGAGCTGCTGCACTGGCACGGCCAGAAGATCCCGTCAGCCGTCGATGGTGCCGGGGAGGAAGGCTCCCGCGTCATCGCGCCCCGCGGCACGCTCCGCGAAACGTTCGTGCCGCAGCCAAGCGGCCTGCGCTTCTACCATACGCATGTCCGCGCGGGTGCCGATCTCGATCGCGGCCAGTACTCCGGCCTAGTCGGGCCGGTCTATATCGAGCCGAAGGACAACCCGGGGCACTACGACCAGGAGGTCTTCCTGGTGCTGAAGGAGTTCGGCGCGACGTTCAGCCGCGGCGGCGACATGGCGCAGGACTTCCTGGCAGGCGGAGAGGTCAAGGGCCTGAAGGACACGGGCGAGGCGGCGATGAACGCGTCGCTCGCCAAGGGGCTGCCGCACGGCTACGAGGTCGGCTACGACTACTTCTCGATCAACGGCCGGATGCTGGGCCATGGCGACCCGATCCGGGTCCGACGCGGCCAGCGGGTGCTGTTCCACGTGCTGAACGGCAGCGCCGGGGAAATCCGCAGCCTGGGCCTGCCGGGCCACACCTTCCGCGTCGTGGCGCTGGACGGCAATCCGGTGCCGACGCAGGCAGAGGTGCCGGTGCTCTGGATCGGCACGGCCGAGCGCATCTCCGCCGTCGTCGAGATGGACCATCCTGGCGTGTGGGTCCTGGGCGATCTGTCCGACGACGACCGGGGCCACGGCATGGGCATCGTGATCGAATATGCGGGCGGGCGCGGCAAGCCGCGTTGGGTCAAGCCGCCCGCCTTCAGGTGGGACTACACCCGGTTCGGCACCGCAACGGCGGCACCGCCGCCCGACCAGGTGTTCGACATGGTGTTCGCCAAGGACAACGCGACGGATGGCGGCTTCAACCGCTGGACCATCAACGGCGCGGCCTACCCGGACACCATGGAGATGGTGCAGCCGATGCTGCGGCTGATCCAGGGGCGCCGCTACCGGCTGCGCATGCGCAACGCCAGCGACGACATCCATCCGATCCACCTGCACCGGCACAGCTTCGAGCTGACCCGCGTCGGCGGCAAGCCGACGGCCGGCGTGATGAAGGATGTCGTCATGCTGGGCGGCTACCAGGAGGCGGAGGTGGACTTCACCGCCGACAACCCCGGCCCGACGCTGTTCCACTGCCACCAGCAGCTGCACATGGACTACGGCTTCATGGCGCTGTTCGACTACGCCTGAGCATGGCCGTCGCGACCGCGCGGGCATCGGGACGACACGGGGCAGGCGAGGTGTTCCGGGCGGCACTCGGGTTGGGCCTGACCTCGTTCGGCGGTCCGATCGCGCACCTGGGCTATTTCGAGCGCGCCTACGTGCGCGACCGCCAGTGGCTGTCGGCCGACGAGTACGCGGGCCTAGTCGCCCTTTGCCAGATGCTGCCCGGACCGGCCAGCAGCCAGGTCGGCCTGCTCGTGGGACTGCGCCGGGCCGGATGGACCGGCGCACTCGCCGCCTGGATCGGGTTCACGCTGCCGTCCGCGTTGGCGCTGTTCGCCTTCGCGCTGCTGGCCCCGAGGATGCAGGGTCCGATCCTCGACGGGGTCCTGCACGGGTTGCAGCTGGTCGCGGTCGCCGTCGTGACCCAGGCGGTCTGGAGCATGGCGCAGAAGCTGTGCCCGGATCGGCGACGCGCCGCGCTGGCCCTTGCCGGTGCGGCCTTGATGCTGGTGGCGGGGGGCTCCGGCGTCCAGGTCCTGGCGCTCGTCATCGGCGCGATCGGAGGCGTGCTCCTCTGCCGGGATCTCCCAACGCTGCCTGCGCTGCCGTCCGTGCCGGTCGGCTTTCGGACCGGCGGGATCGCCCTGGTCCTGTTCCTGGCGCTCCTGGTTGCCTTGCCGATCGCCGGCCGGGCAGCGCCGCATTCGCTGCTGGCCCTTGCCGGCATCTTCTACCAGTCGGGCGCGCTGGTGTTCGGCGGCGGCCACGTGGTGCTGCCGCTGCTGCGCGACGCGCTCGTGCCGAGTGGCTGGCTGACGGACGACGTGTTCCTGGCCGGCTACGGTGCGACACAGGCCATGCCGGGACCCCTCTTCACCTTCTCGGCCTATCTCGGCGCCGTCGTTGCTCCGGCCGGTTTGGCTGCGCTCTGGTCTGCCGTGGCGCTGGCCTTCGTTTTCCTGCCCGGTATCCTGGTGGCCTTGGCCGGGCTGCCGCTCTGGACTTGGGCAGGGCGGCATCCGGCGGCGAGGGCGGGTCTTGCGGGCGTCAATGCCGCCGTTGTCGGCGTGCTGGGAGCAGCACTTTATGACCCGGTCTGGACGAACGCGATACGGGGAGGGCGCGACGTGGCGATCGCGCTCGTCGGCTTCCTGTTGCTGGAGCGGTGGCGGATCCCGCCGCTTGCGGTCGTCGGCTTCTGCGTCGCCGCTGCGCTCGTTTCGATCCGGGCGACATGACCGGGCGCAGCCACGCGAATAGCGGCAGCCGGTGTGTCCGACCCGGCACGAGTTGGCCAGACATCATCGTGGCTACGATCATGACGGGCCCGGACTTCAGGGCGGCTCCCCGAGCGTGTGGCAGGCGCGTCGCGAGCCTGATGCGGATGCTTTCCCGGTTGCAGCAGCCCGGCCATGGAAACGGCCCCGGAGCCTGCCGTTCCTCGCAGGGCGATTTTCCTCTGCCGGCACGGTAGAATTGCGAGATGGTCCGTCCTGGCATTCCGCTCGCCCTGCTTTCTGCAGCGCTCTTCGGTGCGAGCACGCCCTTTGCCAAGCTGCTGCTTGGGGTTGTCGATCCCCAGGTGCTGGCCGGACTGCTTTATCTCGGTGCCGGCCTGGGTCTCACGGCCTTTCATCTATGCCGCGCCGCGCTGCGCCTGCCGGCTTTGGAGGCTCCGCTTCGTAGCTGGGACGTCCCCTGGCTTGGGCTGGTGATCCTGGCGGGCGGGATCAGCGGTCCATTGCTGCTGATGCTGGGTTTGACCCGCACCGACGCGGCGAGTGCATCGCTGCTGCTCAACCTCGAAGGGCTGGCGACCCTGGGCATTGCATGGTTGTGGTTCCACGAGAACGTGGACCGACGTCTCGCACTCGGCGCCTTCGCCATCCTGGCGGGCGCGGCCGTTCTATCCTGGCATGGTTGGGCAACGCTTGACCTGGGCGGAGTGCTGATCGTCGGTGCCTGCCTCTGCTGGGGCATCGACAACAACCTGACGCGAAAGCTGTCGTCGGCCGATCCGGTGCAGATCGCCATGCTCAAGGGGCTCGTCGCCGGTTCGTTCAACCTGCTGCTGGGTCTTGCCAATGGAGCGGTGCTGCCGCCGGCCAGCGTCGTCCTGGCAGCCGGCGCGGTCGGCTTCCTCGGCTACGGGGTGAGCCTCGCGTTGTTCGTGCTGGGCCTGCGTCACCTCGGCGCTGCGCGAACCGGAGCCTACTTCTCGTTGGCACCGTTCGTCGGCGCCATGCTCGCCGTCATCATGCTAGGTGATCCGATCTCGGCGCCGCTGCTGGCAGCCGCCGGCCTGATGGGGGTCGGGTTGTGGCTGCATCTGGCCGAGCGGCACGAACACGAGCACGCCCACGAGGCCACAGGGCACGAGCACCGGCATCGCCACGACGAGCACCACCGGCACGACCATGAGCCGGACGTCGATCCCCACGAGCCGCACTCTCATTGGCATCGGCACGAACCGATGCTGCACCGGCATCCTCACTATCCCGACCTCCATCATCGGCACGGTCACCACCAAGCGTAGAGGTAGCGGCTGCGCGACCATGCCGAGCGGTGCGAGCGGCGGTCACCCGGAAGCTCCGGGTCCCTGGAAACGATGCTCGGCATGGTCGCGCGGTCGGCATGGATCCCGGATCTGCGGCTTGGCTCCGGCATCAAGGTGCCGACAAGGGACCGTCGGTGATGGCTTTGGCGCCTCATGTCGGCCAGCAGGGTTAGGTTCACCGTCCTCCGAAAGCTGACGTTCATGAACGTCTAGCCTGGCACTCCCGGGGTCCGAGACGACAGCCACCGGGCCCACATGCCCGACATCGCGGCCTCGAAGTGTCGGGCGAAGCAGTCGGCGTCGAACAACGGCGAGGCGAGCACCCGGGCGCGCAGGCCGCAACGCAGGTGCGCCAGCCGATCGAGGTCCGAGGTCAGCCGGACCGCGCGGGCCACATAATCGTCCTCGTCCTCCGCCAGCCAGTCGGCCAGGTCAGCGTTGCGCATGATGGTCTCGCCGACTCGCGACAGGAAGCGGTCGCCCGTGCGCGTCAGCACCGGCACGCCCATCCACAGCGCCTCGAAGCTGGTGGTACCGCCGGGAAACGGAAACGGGTCGAGCGCTGCGTCGACACGGTGATAAGTGCGCAGGTACTCCGCCCGCGACGACGCGCGCTCCAGCAGCAGGCGATCGCCGGTGATGCCGTGTCTGGCGAAGCGGGCGCGCAGGGCCGAGCACACCGCGTCGTCCCCGAGCGGCGCCGCCTTGAGCATGAGGCGGCTGTCGGGCACGGCGTGAAGCAGCCGGGCCCAGGTGGCGATGACGGGATCGTTGATCTTGGCCAGGGCGTTGAAGCAGCCGAACGTCACCGGGCCGCCGGTCAGGGCCGGCAGCGGCGACACCTCGATCGCCACCGCGGGCGGGGTGAAGCAGTAGTAGATCTCCGGCAGCGGCCAGGTTTGTTCGACCCACTCGCCGGACGAGCCGGGCGGCGACACCTGCGGGTCGGCGACGACGTAGTCGATCTCGGCCATGCCGGTGGTGGCGAAATAGCCGAGCCAGGCCGCCTGCACCGGGGCCGGCCGCCAGGCGAACACCGGGAGCCGGTTCCCGGCCGTGTGCCCGGACAGGTCCAGCAGGATCTGCACGCCGTTGGCCTGGATCGACCGTGCCGCCACCTCGTCGTCCAGCCCGGCCAACGGTCGCCACGCCGCGAAGCGGGGCTTGATCCGGGCCGTCAGCTCGTCCTCGCCGGTCTGGGTCGGAAAGGCGAGAAAGGCGACCCGCTCGGGATCGGCCCGGCTCAGCAGGCCTTCCAGGAAGTAGCCGACCGGGTGGTTGCGCAGGTCGCCCGACACCAGACCGACCCGGACCGGTCCGGACGCGGGTCCAGAACGCCAGTCGCCCAGCG
>NZ_CBDAPY010000002.1:0-9259 GCF_965198575.1 Lichenicola sp.
CCGGCCCGATAGGCAAACGAAACCAGGACGGGACGAGGCATCCACTGAAGGACCGTCGGCTGAAACGGTCTTCATTGCTACACCGCAATGTCATCCGGCAGGCGCTGCTGCCGGCTGCCGTCCTGGCAAGATCAGGACCGCCCGCCCCCTCGCCGGGACGTAACGGTTCGTGACCACACTTAAAGTTCACAACACGACACCCATGCAATATAGGCATGGCCCGATCCGGACTGGTTGACGCGGGATGTTGCAAAAAAGACACTAAAGGTCCGGCCGTCGAAACCGCTGCCGGCTGTTTCCCGGACCGCCCGGACGGTCGGCGCAGGAACATGTCGCCGGCGCTTCTTCCCGGCGGAAAAACCGGCTACGTGCGATGGACGGGACGCGTTCGCGGCTCGGCTGTCCGGCGGCATCGCCGGTCATCCGCGTCCGGCCGGCACCGCGCGAAGGGGCACGTGACGATGACGAGACGGTTCGGCTTGCTGGCAGGTGTCGCCTGCACGGTGGCGGCAATGGCCGGCGCCCACGCGCAGCCGGTGCAGGGGCTGTATGTCAGCGTTGCCGGGGGCGGCAACCTCGCCCAGGATCAGACGGTGCGGCTGTCGCCACAGCAGCCGAGCGGCGAGCTGCGCTACGGCGCCGGCGAGGTCGGGGCTCGGCAGCGTCGGCTGGGGCTTCGGCAACGGGCTGCGGCTGGAGGTCGAGGGCAACTACCGCCGTGACCCGCTGCAGCACTTCCGGGGCACGCCCTTCCCGACCCTCGCCGGCGGCTACCAGGAAGACTACGGCGCGATGGGCAACGTGCTGTTCGACATGGATATCGGCAAGAGCTGGCTCTACCCGTATTTCGGCGCCGGCGCCGGCTACATCTGGACACATGCGGCCGAGCACTACAGCGGCACCAACTATCCCTATGCCGAGCGCCTGGGCGGCACCGACGGCAACTTCGCCTACCAGGGCATCTTCGGCCTGTCGGTGCCGGTGCCGTGGGTGGTCGGGCTGTCGAGCACGCTCGAGTACCGCTTCACCTCCATCCTCGGGCCGCAGCGCTTCACCGGCGACGGAATCGGGGCCGAAGGCGCGTTCGGGCCCAAGCCCTACGGCACCTCGCGCGGCAACCAGGACATCACCACCAACTTCAACCATTCGCTGCTGCTGGGCGTGCGCTACGAGTTCAACCCGGCCCCGCCGCCGCCCGCCCGCCGCGCCGTCGGCCGCACCCGCCGCACCGGCGCCTGCGGAAGCGCGCACCTACCTCGTGTTCTTCGACTGGGACGGCTCGGAGCTGACCACGCGGGCGCGCGCGATCGTCGCGGAGGCCGCCCAGACCTCCACCCACGTGCAGACCACCCGCATCGAGGTGAACGGCTACGCCGACACCTCGTCCATCCATGGCGGCGCACGCGGCGCCCGCTACAACCAGGGCCTCTCCATCCGCCGCGCCACCAGCGTCAAGGCCGAGCTGATCCGCGACGGCGTGCCGGGCACGGCGATCGACATCCACGGCTACGGCGAGACCCACCCGCTCGTCGCCACCGGGCCCCAACACCCGCGAGCCGCAGAACCGCCGCGTCGAGATCATCCTGCGCTAGTGGTCCGATCCCGACGCCTGGTTTCCAGGCGTCGGGTAAATCGGTCCACCAGATCGATGGCTGGCGGAGAAATCCGACGGTTCTTCCCGTCGGATTTCCCTCGCTAGGCGGTTTGCTCCAACGGCGGCCGGGCCTTCTGGAGCATGACCGGAACGACAGCCGCCTGGTCGTCGTGTTCGGGCAGCCGGACGAGCGCGGTTCCGTCGGACCCTCCCGCACCCTCCTCACGGCCGACGGCCAGGTCTGCCGGACGCGATGGACCCGCGTGCGCAGTGCGTGGAAACGGGCGCGGGCGCCGCGCGGCGCCCACCCGACCGGGTTCTAGCCCAGCCCGGCGAACAGGGAGGTGGACAGGTAGCGCTCGGCGAACGAGGGCACGATCACCACGATCTGCTTGCCCGCGTGCTCGGGCTTGCGCGCCAGGACCAGGGCGACGTGCAGGGCGCCGCCGGAGGAGATGCCGATCGGCATGCCTTCCAGGCGCGCGCAGCGGCGGGCGGCGGCGATCGACTCCCGCTCCGACACGGTGAGCACGCCGTCCAGGATGCCCGGCTCCAGCACGCCGGGGCAGAAGCCGGGGCCGATGCCCTGGATGCCGTGCGGACCGGGTTCGTCGCCGTTCAGCACGGCACTTTCGGTCGGCTCCACGCCATACACCAGCAGCCCCGGCTTGCGCGGCTTGAGGGAGCGTGCGATCCCGGTGGCGGTGCCACCGGTGCCGATGCCGGCCACCACGATGTCCACGTCGCCGCCGGTATCGGCCCAGATCTCCTCCGCCGTGGTGGCGGCATGGATGTCCGGGTTGGCCGGGTTGTCGAACTGGCGCGGCATCCACGAGTCCGGGGTCTCGGCCAGGATCTCCCTGGCCCGCGCGATGGCGCCCGCCATGCCGAGCCGCGAGGGCGTGAGCTCGAGCTGCACGTCCATCAGCCGCAGCATCTTGCGCCGCTCGATCGAGGCGCCTTCCGGCATGGTGACGATCAGGCGGTAGCCGCGCGAGGCCGCCACGAAGGCGAGCGCGATCCCGGTGTTGCCCGAGGTCGGCTCCACCAGCACGGTGCGGCCGGGGGTGATGATGCCCTCCCGCTCCGCCGTCAGCAGCATCGCGGCGCCGATCCGATCCTTGACCGAGCCGAGCGGGTTGAAGAACTCCAGCTTGCAGGCCACACGGGCCAACAGCTCATCCTCGCGCGTCAGGCGCGGCAGAGCGACCAGCGGCGTGCCCCCCACCGTCTCGACAATGCTGGCGTAGATCCGTCCGCGCGGAACGGCGAACGCAGGCGCTGCGGCGTCGGCGGCCTCGATATGTCGTGCCATGCCGTTGTCATAGCACCGATCTCGATCGTGGATAAGCGGCGCCCGTCCTGCTAAGCATCGATCGTGCCGCGCCTGCGGATGGCTTCACGACCGAATGGAGGACCGGGATGCTGCTTCGACGCGACAGGGCGATGACCGCGGTGCTCATCATGCTGGACGTGGCGTTCCACGCCGGCCGCGCCGGCACGGTGAGTGCCGCGGACATCGCGGAACGGGCCGGGCTGGCGCGTCGGGGGATCGAGCCGCTGCTGCAGGGCCTGTCGCGCTCCTCGCTGCTGGAAAGCGTGCGCGGCCCGCGTGGCGGCTACCGCCTCGGCCGGCCGCGACGCGACATCCGTTTGAGCGAGGTGGTCGAGGTCGCGGTGTCGGAGGATGCCGTCGGCGAGGACGGTCCGATCGGCGAGCTGTTCGCGCGCGTGGTCGAGCCGACCTGGCGCCGGTTCGACGATAGCCTGCGCGTGCAGCTGCACGAGCTGACCCTGGACGACCTGGTGCGTCGCGCCGAGGGCGCGGGACTGCGCCGCCCCCTGGCAGAGCCGATCAGCTTCTCCATATAGAGCGGGTCGGCGCAGGGGTTTCGCACTTTAGGCGAACCACTGCGTTGCAGCGTGGTCTGATTGACTCCACTATCGAATCGTCTTCCATCTTCCTCCCGTCACCACCGGGTTCGGCCTGGATGGGATGACGGCCGTCGGGGATCGTCCTCATGACCATCCAGCTGGGCCGGGACGCGCCGAGGCCCTGTCCGCGCTCGGTGAAGCAGCCGGAATCCCCGTAGGCCTCGTTCGATAGTCAGGGTGGACGCAGCTCCGGCTTCGCCCCGCCGTTTCCAGGATCAGCGCCCGTGCCCGACCAGACCGTTCCCGTCCCGAAGAAGCCGACCGGGGTCGAAACCCTCAAGCAGGGCAGCCACGGCCTGCGCGGACGGCTGGCCGAGGAGCTGGCGGAGGGCGGCATCCAGGTCAGCGAGGATGCCTACAACCTGCTCAAGTTCCACGGCAGCTACGAGCAGTTCGACCGCGACACCGCGACCGCGCTCAAGCAGCAGAAGCTGGACAAGGACTACCAGTTCATGGTGCGCGTCCGCATGCCCGGCGGCGTACTGACGGCCGAGCAGTATCTCGGCCTGGACCGGCTGGCGGACAGCCACGCCAACGGCACGCTGCGGATCACCACCCGCCAGGGCATCCAGTTCCACGGCATCCTCAAGGGCGACCTGAAGCCGTCGATCGCCGCCATCAACCATACCCTGCTGACCACCCTGTCCGCCTGCGGCGACGTGGTGCGCAACCTGATGACCACCGCGGCGCCGCGACGCGACGCGCGCCACGGGAGGCTCCGCGCGGACGCCGACATGCTGTCGGCGGCGCTGCTGCCGCGCAGCCGCGGCTATCACCAGATCTTCCTCGACGAGGAGCCGGTCGCCGGATACGACGAGACCGAGACGCTGTACGGCCCCACCTACCTGCCGCGGAAGTTCAAGATCGGCCTGGCCGTTCCCGAGGACAACAGCGCCGACGTGCTGTCCAACGACCTCGCCGCGATCGCGGTGTTCGACCAGGCCGACCGGCTGCTCGGCTACACCATCGCGCTGGGCGGCGGGCTCGGCATGACCCACAACCGCGCCGACACGTTTCCGCGCCTGGCCTCGCCGATCTGCTTCGTCGGTCCCGACCGGCTGCTTTCCATCGTCGAGGCGGTGATCCGGCTGCAGCGCGACCACGGCGACCGCACCGACCGCAGGCGCGCCCGGCTCAAATACGTGGTCGAGGACCACGGCCTCGACTGGGTGAGGCGCACGCTCGAATCCTATTACGGCGAGCGGCTGGACGACCCGCGTCCGACCGACCGGCTGCATATCCCCGAGCTGCTCGGCTGGCACGAGCAGGGCGACGGCCTGTGGTGGCTGGGTGTCCCGGTGCCGTCGGGGCGGATCAAGGACACCGACACGGTGGCGCTGCGCACCGCGCTGCGCGAGGTGGTGCAGCGGTACCGGGCCGACCCGGTGATGACGGCGCAGCAGGACGTGCTGCTGTCCAACATCCGGCCGGAGCACCGGCAGGCGATCGACCAGGTGCTGGCCGGGCACGGCGTGGTGCCAGCCAGCGCCTTGTCCACCTTCTCGCGCTTCGCCCTGGCCTGCCCGGCGCTGCCCACCTGCGGCCTGGCGCTGACCGAGGCCGAGCGGGTGCGCGAGCCGATCGTCGCCACCCTGGACGGGCTGCTGCGCCGGCACGACCTGCAGGACCGTCGGATCAGCCTGCGCATCACCGGCTGCCCCAACGGCTGCGCGCGCTCCTATGCCGGCGACATCGGCCTGGTCGGCCGCATCCCGGGCCACTACGCGATCTATGTCGGTGGCGACTTCGACGGCCACACCCTGTCGTTCCGGCTGCTCGACCGGGTGCCGGAAGCCCGCCTCGGCGACACGTTCGCGCCGCTGTTCGGGGCGTGGGCGCTGCAGGGCCTGCCGGAGGAAGGGTTCGGCCCGTTCTGCACCAGGATGGGACGCGACGCCCTGCTGGGGCTGACAAGCGAGTAGGAAGGCCAGGGCTCTGCCCTGGACCCGCTGGGGCCTCAGGCCCCAGACCCCTTAACTTTAAGAATCGGGTTTGAAGGGCTCCGCCTTTCATGGGGTCCAGGGGCAAAGCCCCTGGCCTTCGCCGTCAAACAGGCCCTAGGAGCTTCAAGTCGTCTTCTTGACCTTGCGGTGCGACTTCGTAGCCTTGTGCGTACTGCCCTTGGCAACAGGTGCGACGTAGGGCGTCACCACGGCTGGACGCGGCACGCCGGTCGCATCCACCTTCGCCGCCACGTGCAGCAGGGTCCGCGGACCGCCGCCGCTCGGCACCAGGCTGACGCTGAAGCCGTCCGGACCGGCATAGGCGGTGGTCGCCGTGTAGTCGATCAGGGTCTGGTTGTTGTAGTTGTGGATGAACGCCTTGCCGTGCTCCGGCAGGTCCTGCAGCAGGAACGACGCGTAGGCGGTCCCGTCCGGCTGCGACACGGCGACGGCGCAGAGCCCGTCATCGGACCGCACCGCCATGGTCACGGTGCGCCCGGCGGGACCGGCCGCCACCGGGCTCACGGTGCAGACAGCGGAGCGTTTCTGGTAGCCGAACGGGTCCGGTGCGACCGCGGCCTGCGGCGCCGGCGGGGGCTTTTGCGCGCAGCCGGCGATCAGCAGGCCGGTCGACAGGAGGGATGCAGCAACTCGCACGTGCACTCAAACAGCTCCGAGAATTAGGCAGTCCAGGCCAGGACGCCAAGCCTCCTGTGCGGGAGGATGCCTTAGGGCAAAAGCCGCCACGGCGGAAGACCGGCTGCGACGCGAGGCACCGGCCCACGCCTGTCCGGCGGCGATCGGGACGACGGGACGGCTGCTTGCCTGGCTCCGGCTGCGGCGCTAGAGCACGTGCCGATGAAGATGCTCGACGATGCAGTTTGGCCACAGGGGTGATCGTCGCGAAAGCGGATTCAGAAATCTGCTTGCGAAACCGCATGTTACGGCGGCAACTTCAGCCACCGGATGAGCGGATGTCGACGACTCGGGGCGACTCCCCGCTCGCCAACGCGGTCTTTGTTCTGGAGAACACCATGTCTTTCCTCATGAGGCGTATCGCAGCGGGAGTGGCGGTCGCAGCACTTCTCGGGGGACAGGCGATCGCCGCCGGACAGTGCGGCATCTCGTCGGCGCGTCAGGCGTTCGACGTGCAGGGGCTGAAGAGCGAGCTGATGGTGACGGCGCTCTCCTGCAACGCCCAGGAGCGCTACAACGCGTTCGTGGAACGGTTCCGGCCCGACCTGAACGCTCAGGAAGTCGCCCTGAACGGCTACTTCCGCAGCACCTACGGCCGCGGCGCGCAGACCGCGCACGACGACTACATCACCCAGCTCGCCAACGTGCAGTCCGAGCGCGGGCTGAAGGCCGGCACCGCCTTCTGCCAGCAGCGCGTCAGCATGTTCGACGAGGTGTCGGTGTTGCGGAGCGCGTCCGACCTGGGCGGCTACGCCGAGGCCAAGGACATCGTCCAGCCAGCCAGCTACGAGACCTGCTCGGCGCCGAGTGCTGCCGGCCATCCCGGCCGGGTGCGCCGCATCCGCGCCATGAGCCGCACCCACAAGAACTGAGCGTTCACCCAGGGCGGAGGACGGCGATCAACCGGCGGTGGCCTTGGCCCCGGACTGCTTCTTGTCGTCGCCGCCCTGCTGCTTCAGGTGCACGGTCTGGCCCTGCACCAAGTCGGTCGGCGGGTTGACGATCACCTGCTCGCCGCCTTGCAGGCCATGGCCCAATTCGGCCTCGGTGCCGGTGTCGCGGTTGATCACGATCGGGCGCATCGACACCTTGGTCCCGTCCAGCACCGCGACGTGCAGGCCGGAGGCATCGAAGATCAGGGCTGCATCGGGGATCACCACCAGCGGCTCCGGGCGCTGCACGTCGAACGCGACGGTGACGAACAGGCCGGCACTCAGCGTGTGGTCGCGGTTGTCGATGTCGACCTCGACCAGCTCGGAGCGGGAGTTCTGCGCCAGCGAGGAGGAGAACCGCGACACCACCGCCTTGAACACCTTGCCCGGCAGCTCGGGCACGGTGACGTGGGCCGGCAGGCCCACATGGATGCCGACGAACTGGCTTTGCGGCACGTAGACCTGGCAGCGCAGCACGTCGTCCTGGTCGATGTGCAGCAAGGTGGTGCCGCTGTTGGTGTCGCTCTGCACCAGGGTGCCGATGTCGACGTTGCGCTGGGTGATGATGCCGTCGAACGGCGCCACCACGTTCTCGAACCCGGTCAGCGCCACCAGCCGGTCCACCGTCGCCTGCTGCGCGCGCACGTTGGCCACCGCCACGCCGATCCCGGCCTGGGCGCTGCCGACGCTCTGCGTGCTGACGTTGAAGTTGGTGACCTGGTTGTCGCGGTCCTGGACCGTGCCCCAGCCCTCCGACGCCAGGATCTGCGAGCGGGCGCTGTTGATCTTGGCGTTCTGCGAGGTGGCCTGCGCCTGCTTCAGGCTGGCCTGCGCCTCGGCAAGCTGGGCCTGCATCTGGCCGAGCTGGGCGCGGGCCTGCTCCAGCTGCTGGTCCAGGTCGGGGGCGGCGATCTTGAGCAGCAGGTCGCCCTTCCTCACCCGGCTGCCGATGTCGACATAGCGCTGGCCGATATAGCCGGTGGCGCGCGCGTAGAGGTCGGCCGACGCGTAGGCCACGGTCTGGCCAGGCAAGGACGTCGCGGCGACATCCGAGGTCTTCTTCGCCTTGGCCACCTCGACGTCCGGCACCTCGTGCTGCGATTGCGACAGGGTGTTGGAGGCCGAGCTCGACTGCTGCCAGTGGCTGTACACCCCCCAGGCGATCAGCAGCGCCAGCGGGACCGCGACATAGAGGCCGTAGCGGCGCGGCGGGGCGGCGGGCGGCGGCTCGTCCTGCTTGGCTTCCCGCCGCGGCTCGTCCCTGCCGTCGTGGTCCGGCTGGTCGCGCCGCGACGGCGCGGCGTCGCGACCGGCATCGCCGCCCCGCCCTTCGGCGTCACGGGCGCCGTGGTCGTCGCGATCATCGCGCTCCGCGTCGTGCTCGTCGCGTGTCGGCCGTCGTATGTCGTCAGGGGGATTCATACGTAGTCCTCCGGAGACCGGACCGGTCCACTGCGCAGCAACGTATAGAGGAACGGCACGAACAGCAGCGTGGAACACGTGCCGACGGTGATGCCGCCGATCACCGCCCGCGCCAGCGCCGCGTTCTGCTCGCCGCCCTGCCCCAGGTTGAGCGCCATCGGGATCAGGCCGACCACCATGGCGCCGGCGGTCATCAGCACCGGGCGCAACCGGGCGTCGCCGGCGGCGATCGCGCCCTCGATCGCCGAGCAGCCGGTCTGCTCGCGGTGCTCCCGGGCGAAGGTCACCAGCAGGATCGAGTTCGCCGACGCCACGCCGACGCTCATGATCGCCCCCATCAGCGAGGCGATCGAGAAGGTGGTGTGGGTGATGAACAAGGAGAACACAATGCCGGAGAACACCAGCGGCAGAGCGCTCAGCACCACGAACGGGTCGCCCCAGTCCTGGTAGTTCAGCACCATCAGCAGGTAGACCGCGATCACCGCCACGGCCAGGCCGATCTCGATATGGGTGAAGGCGCTGTTCATGCTCTCGATCTGGCCGCGCACCAGCACCTTGTCGCCGGCCTGGATGTGCCTGGTCTCCTGCGCCACCGCCTGGTTGATCTCCGCGGCGGCGGAGCCGAGGTCGCGGTCCTGGACGGCGGCGTAGATGTCGAAGGTCGGCTCGGTGTTGACGTGGCTCTCCACCGACGGCTCCACGCCGCGATGGAAGGAGGCCACGTTGCGCAGCAGGGT
>NZ_CBDAPY010000003.1:0-5559 GCF_965198575.1 Lichenicola sp.
TGGCGGCGCGGCGCGACGCCCTGCGCGAGCTGGGAAGCCGGCTGCAGCGGGCGCTGCCGACGCTGCTGGCGCTGCGACGCACCGCGCTGGTGGCGGCGGAGCGGCACATGCCCGACCCGCACCGGCTGATCGCCGTCCGGCGCGGACGGGTGGTGCTGCACTCCGGCGAGCTGAGTCGCGCCCTGCCGGCGCTGCTGGCGGTACGGCGCGCGGCGCTGGTCGCCGCGGAACGGCGGATGGTCGACCCGCACCGGCTGATGGTGCGTCGCCGTGGCGAGGTCGCCGTGGCCGACGGCGCCCTGCGCCGCGCCCTGCCGGCGCTGCTGGCGGCACGGCGCGCGGCGCTGGCGGCGGCCGAGCGGCCGATGCCGGATCCGCGTCAGGCGATCGAGATCCGGCGCGGACGCTTAGGCGTGACCGGCGCCGGGCTGCAGGGCGGGCTGCGGCAGACGCTGCGCGACGCGGCCGCGATGCTGCGCGAGCGGGCCGCGATCCTGTCCGGGCTGACGGCGCGACTCGACTCGGCGTCGCCGGGGGCGGTGCTGGCGCGCGGCTACGTGCTGGTGCGCGACCAGGCCGGGCATCCGGTGACCGCCGGCGCGACCCTGCGTCCCGGCACCCGGCTCAGCCTCGCCTTTGCCGACGGCGAGCGCCTGGTCCGGGTGGAGCACGCCGCGAGCCAGGGTGCGCTGGACGTCTAGCCAGGCTGCGTCCGCCTCCGGGGCGGCAACCTCTACCGGAGCAACCGTGCGCCCGCTCCGGTCCTATTGGTAGGTCTTGCCGTCGTAGACCACGAAGCCGACCGGGCTGTGGGTGAAGTGCAGCACCGGCAGGCCGGGATCGTCGGTTCCGGGCGTGGCCTGATCGGCCGGGATGAACATGCCCTGCAGCTCGACCGGGGTATCAACCACGAACGGGATCTCCTCGCCGATGCCGCCCTCGGTGATGCGAATGGCCACGAACACGTTGCCCGCGTAGCTGAAGCCGTCGCCGTCCAGACTGGTCAGCCGGTCGATCCAGAGCTGCTGGTGCTCGGCGCCCTCGGCCCGGAGGCGCTCGCCGAACAGCTTCGCGACGGTCGCCGACACGTGCACCTTCGTGCCCCGGCCGCTGCCGTCGGCGTTGCGCAGGATCAGGGGGCTGGAGTGGGACGGTTCGGTCACTGCGATATGGCTCCTGAGCTGGCGGGCAGGCAACGTCCGACGATGCCGGAACGTTCAGGACCAGGTGGACGCGAGGATGCAGATGCGGTGGAGCGGGTATCGGATCGGTGACCTGCTTTCGCTGGGGGCGATGCTGGTGTTGGCCGGATGTGCCGATACGCCATCCCCGCCGCCTGCCGCAGCGCCGGTCGCAGCCGTTCAACCAACGCCGCTCCGGCCTGCCGGCATCGTCCTGGCGCCACAGCCCGAAGGTGCGCCGGCACTCGTGAACGATCCGTCCGCCCCGGCCGACACCCCGCTCTGCGGCGTGCAGGCACGCGAAGCCAACGCGGTTGGCCAGTCGCTGCTGCCGCAGCAATATGCCGAGGCCGGCATCTGCAGCAGCTTCGCCTGCTACGATCCGGCCACCGCCACCTATATCGGTACCGACGGGTATCGCCATGTCTGCCGCTGACCTTGCCGCCGGATCGGGCTGGATTGATCCGGCACGGCACACGGCCCACATCCCGCGCGGAGCACCCCCATGATCGCCTTCGACGCCAGCCGCTTCGACAAGACAATCCAGGGAAAGCCGATCGACTCGGCCGATCGGGCGCGACGCCTGGCGCGCATCCGGCGTCTCGCTTGGCTGCTGGATGCCGCGATCAGGTTGCCCGGGACCAGGTTCCGATTCGGCCTCAACAGCGTGATCGGCCTGGCACCCGCCGCCGGCGACGCTGCGATGACGGCGGTGTCGCTCTACATCGTCTACGAGGCCTACCAGATCGGCCTGCCACCGGCGCAGTTGGCGAAGATGCTGGGCAACGTCGCGATCGAGGCGGTGGCGGGCTCGGTGCCGGTGCTGGGCGACCTGTTCGACGCCACCTTCAAGGCCAACCTGCGCAACATCGCCCTGATCGACGCCCACGCCGCCGCCACGGGAGCCCGCCCATGAGCCGCCTGCCGCGACTGGCCCTGCTGCTGACCCTGGCTTCGCCGCTACCCGCCCTCGCCCAGACCGCCCCCGGCACCGCCGCCCGCAACGGCGACGTGACCGGACAGGGCGTCGAGACCGGCCCGACCTCGGCCGGCCAGCCGACCACCGCGCCGCGCAACCCGGGCGGCGTCACCGCCGGCACCAACCCCGCCAATCAGGGGCAGATGAACAACACGGTCGGGCAGATCAGCGGCAAGCTGCTGAACCAGGAGAAGAGCCGGCCGAACCTGCCCGGCCAGGCGCCGTCGCCGTCCCAGACCTTGCCCGGCGGGACGGCCTCGACCCCGCACTGAGTGCTGCGCGCCATGGACCGGCTGAAAAGGCTGCTCGGCACCGCCGCGTTCGACTTCGGCGGCGTCATCGTGTTCTACGCGCTGATGAAGACGCTGGGGTTGCGCGCCGCCATCATCGGCACCCTGGTGTTCGTGCCGATCGACGCCCTGCGTCGGCACACGCTGCGGATCGGCTTCCCGCGCATCTACGTCCTGTCCACGGCCCTGGTGCTGGTGTTCGGCACCATCGACGTGTTCTCGCGGCAGCCCTTCATGCTGAAATACGAGGGCGCGGTTACCGAGACGATCGTCGGCATCGCGTTCGCGATCGGCTCGCGCGGCCGGTCCATCATTGAGGAGCTGGTGGCGCAGCAGCAGCCCGACCTCCGCATGCCGCACCACCGCCGCTTCTTCCAGCTGATCACCCGGTCCTGGGCGGTGTACTACCTGTGCATGGCCTGCGCGTTCCTGTGGGTGAGCCAGCACTTCACCCTGGTGCAGGCGGTCGGCATCCGCCAGGTGGCCGGGCTCGGCGGCGCCATCGTGATGGCGCTGTTCAGCTTCAGCGGCCGGTTCGCGTTCCGGCTGTTCCAGGCGCTGCGGCTGCTGCCGGCGGACGGCGCTCCGGATCACGACGCGGCGGGCGACACGCCAGGCGACGCGGCAGTGCCCGCGTCGCCGAAGTGACCTGTCGAGGAGTGGCCGTCATCCGGCGACAAGTCGGTGCCGCTAGCTAGGTGTTTGATCCCAGGGTTTGATGGTGCAGTCTTCTCGCGTGAGTGGAAGGATGCGCTATGGGCCAGGTTCTCCATGCGGGCGCCACAACGACAGCGGCAGTCCGTCGAGCGATACAGCATAGTCAAGAAAGCCTGAGGGCCCTCGCCAGACGCTACGGCATCAACCCCAAAACGGTCGCCAAGTGGCGCAGCCGCAACTCCGTCCAGGACCGGCTGACCGGGCCAAAGCAGGCCCAGTCCACCGTGCTCTCCACCGAGGACGAGGCCGTCGTGGTCGCCTTCCGTCGGCATACCCTCCTGCCGCTGGATGACAGCTTGTATGCCCTTCAGGCCACTATCCCGCACCTGACACGGTCGTCCCTGCACCGCTGCCTTCAACGGCATGGCATCTCCCGTCTGCCCGAGCTCGAGAGCGCTGCTCCGGGCAAGCGCAAGTTCAAGACCTACCCGCTCGGCTACTTCCACATCGACATCGCTGAAGTCCAGACTGCCCAGGGCAGGCTCTATCTGCTGGTCGCCATCGATCGAGTGACCAAGTTCGCCTTCGTTGAGCTGCATGAAAAAGTCACACGCCGGGTCGCCGGAGACTTCCTGCGCGCCCTCATCGAAGCCGTGCCCTACACCATCCATACCGTGCTTACCGACAACGGCACCCACTTCACCTCACCCGGGAACACCTGCTCGGCGGCCGCCGACATCCGTCGCGCCATGGATCACGGCGAGCAGTTCCTCGCCCACGCGTTCGAATACGCTGCGCCCAAAACCACATCGATCACCGCCTGACCAAGCCGCGCCATCCCTGGACCAACGGTCAGGTCGAACGCATGAACCGGACGATCAAGGAAGCCACCGTCAAGCGCTTCCACTACGACACCCACGACCAGCTCCGCAGGCACCTCGACGACTTCGTCAACGCCTACAACTTCGGCCGCAGATTGAAGACCCTCAAGGGTCTCACCCCCTACGAAGCCATCTGCAAAACATGGACAGCCGAACCAAAACGATTCACGCTCGACCCGCTCCACCAAATGCCGGGACTAAACAACTGGCGTCGTTGCTGCCCTTGCTATTACCGGCAGTCGCCCCGGCTCGGCTGTCCGCTTCGGCCGTGGTCGCTCCGGACGCGACAGGACATTCCGGCACGACGCATGTCGAGATGCACGATGTCGTGCTCTGATCTTATGATGACGTTGCGGCCGCCGTCGGCTTTGTGCGCGGCCAGGTATGCTCCGAGCGGCCAGAACGCCTGATCGTGATGGACGACGTGACCTCCTATCGGATCGACGTCGACAGCGCCGCGATACGCCTGAGCGCTGACGACATGACCCATTTGATGAACCATCATGTGCTGTCGCTCGCCCATACCCCCCTCAAAGACGTTTCGGTCCGCTCCGGCTAGGACCGGCTTTCGATGAGCGGGACCATGGTCAAGATTGGCCTGCCGATCCCGTTCACCGCGACGGCGACTCTCGCCCCTATCAGCAACGGCGACCTGCGCATCCATCTGGTCTCGATGCAGGCTGGCGGCATCATCCCCAAGCAGCTGATCGACAGCCTCAGCCTGCCCTTGTCCACCCTGGCCCAACCGACCGACACCAGCGTGTTCCACATCGAGGGCGACGACCTGATCGTGCCGGTTCTGTCGATGTTTCCTCCGCCGCGCTTCGGTGGTCGCGTCACGGCGGTGCACGTCTCGCCCGTCGGTGTGGAGATCGTCCTTGGTCACCCGCCCGCGCGGGGAGCGCGAACCGACAGCGTCATCGCCTTTCGCGGCGGCATGCTCGTGTTCGCGAAGCTGACCATGCACGACACGGACCTGACGGTGATGTCCGACAAGGCGGAACAACGTCTCGCCTTTTCCCTGACCCATTACTACGCGCAACTGGAAGCCGGCGAGATTCGATCCCTGCCGGATTTCGGGCTGATGGCACGTGTCAGGAACTTCCAGGCCATCCAGCCTGCGGCTGTGCCCCCGCCCTGATAGGCGGAAGGCTGATCATTGTCGCGTTACTTCAGGCATTTGGTTGCGGGGACAGGATTTGAACCTGTGACCTTCAGGTTATGAGCCTGACGAGCTACCGGGCTGCTCCACCCCGCGTGGGTGATGGTGTGGTGTGCGGCGGCTGTATGTAGCTGCCGTGTGTGCTGTGGTGCTTTGGAGGACCTGGCGGCGACCGACTTTCCCGCGGCTTAAGCCGCAGTATCATAGGCGCTGGGGGTTTTCACGGCCGAGTTCGGGATGGGATCGGGTGGATCATTCCCCGCCATGGCCACCAGGTCGTCCAAGGCATCGCTGGGCGAGTGGGGGGTTGGTGCGTGCGTGTGCGTATCGGAGCTCATGGCTGTGGATGATTTCTATGCATGTGGTTCTGGCCCTGGGGTCGAGACCCTGGGGACCATACGGTGATTGA